>NZ_JBVJDL010000003.1:0-327424 GCF_055582305.1 Streptomyces sp. NPDC042102 | reverse complement strand
GGCAACCCGGGCGGCGGCACGGGCGGCCGGGGCCGCCCCGGCGGCGGCCCGGGGTGGGGGCCCCCGTCGGGTTCCGTACCCTGGCGCAACGGGGGGGGCCCCCCCCCCCCCCCCGGGGGGGGGGCCCACGCCCGTACTCGCGGCGTCAGGCGGCGATCAGGCGCCCGCGCCGTTCAGGATCTCGCGCGCCAGCTTGGCGGTCTCGGTCGGCGTCTTGCCGACCTTGACGCCGGCGGCCTCGAGGGCCTCCTTCTTGGCCTGCGCGGTGCCGGAGGAGCCGGAGACGATGGCGCCGGCGTGGCCCATGGTCTTGCCCTCGGGGGCGGTGAAGCCCGCGACGTAGCCGACGACCGGCTTGGTGACGTTCTTCGCGATGAAGTCCGCCGCGCGCTCCTCGGCGTCGCCGCCGATCTCGCCGATCATGACGATGAGCTCGGTCTCCGGGTCGGCCTCGAAGGCCTCCAGGGCGTCGATGTGCGTGGTGCCGATGACCGGGTCGCCACCGATGCCGACGGCCGAGGTGAAGCCGATGTCGCGCAGCTCGTACATCATCTGGTAGGTCAGCGTGCCGGACTTGGACACGAGACCGATCTTGCCGGGCTTGGTGATGTCGCCCGGGATGATGCCGGCGTTGGACTGGCCGGGGGTGATCAGGCCGGGGCAGTTCGGGCCGATGATCCGGGTCTTGTTGCCCTTGGCGGTCGCGTACGCCCAGAAGGCGGCGGAGTCGTGCACCGCGATGCCCTCGGTGATGACGACGGCCAGCGGGATCTCGGCGTCGATGGCCTCGACGACGGCGGCCTTGGCGAAGGCCGGCGGGACGAAGAGGACGGAGACGTTGGCGCCCGTCTTCTCCATCGCCTCGGCGACCGAGCCGAAGACCGGGACCTCGGTGCCGTCGAAGTCGACGGTCGTGCCGGCCTTGCGCGGGTTCACGCCGCCGACGATGTTCGTGCCGTCAGCCAGCATCAGCTTGGTGTGCTTCATGCCCGTGGCACCGGTCATGCCCTGGACGATGACCTTGCTGTCCTTGTTGAGGAAGATAGCCATGGTGAGTCTGTGACCTCGTCCCTTTACTTCGCAGCCGCAGCGAGCTCGGCGGCCTTGTCGGCCGCGCCGTCCATGGTGTCCACGCGCTGCACCAGCGGGTGGTTGGCGTCCGAGAGGATCTTGCGACCCAGCTCGGCGTTGTTGCCGTCGAGGCGGACGACGAGCGGCTTGGTGACCTCTTCGCCCTTGTCCTTGAGCAGCTGGAGGGCCTGGACGATGCCGTTGGCGACCTCGTCGCACGCGGTGATGCCGCCGAAGACGTTGACGAAGACGGACTTGACGTCCGGGTCTCCGAGGATGATCTCGAGACCGTTGGCCATGACGGCGGCGGAGGCGCCACCGCCGATGTCCAGGAAGTTGGCGGGCTTGACGCCACCGTGGTTCTCACCGGCGTAGGCGACGACGTCCAGGGTGCTCATGACGAGACCCGCGCCGTTGCCGATGATGCCGACCTCGCCGTCGAGCTTGACGTAGTTGAGGTTCTTGGCCTTGGCGGCGGCCTCGAGCGGGTTCGTGGCCGCGTGGTCCACGAACTCCTCGTGGCCCGGCTGGCGGAACTCGGCGTTCTCGTCGAGCGAGACCTTGCCGTCGAGCGCGATGACGTCGCCGGAGGCGACCTTCGCGAGCGGGTTGACCTCGACGAGGAGCGCGTCCTCGGCGATGAAGGTCGCCCACAGGGTCACCAGGACCTCGGCCACCTTCTCGGCGACCTCGGCCGGGAACTGCGCCAGGGCGACGATCTCGCGGGCCTTCTCGATGGTCACGCCCTCGTTGGCGTTCACCGGGACCTTGGCGAGCTTCTCCGGGGTCTCCTCGGCGACCTGCTCGATGTCCATGCCGCCCGCGACCGAGGCCATGGCCAGGAAGGTGCGGTTGGTGCGGTCGAGGAGGTAGGAGACGTAGTACTCCTCGAGGATCTCCGGAGCGGTCTCCGCGATCATCACCTTGTGGACCGTGTGGCCCTTGATGTCCATGCCCAGGATGTCCGTCGCGCGGGCGACGGCCTCGTCCGGGGTGGCGGCCAGCTTGACGCCACCGGCCTTGCCGCGGCCGCCGACCTTCACCTGCGCCTTGACGACCGACTTGCCGCCCAGCCGCTCGGTGGCCTCGCGCGCCGCCTCAGGCGTGTCGATGACTTCACCGGCCAGCACCGGTACACCGTGCTTGGCGAAGAGGTCCCTCGCCTGGTACTCGAACAGGTCCACGCGCGTCCGTCCCTTGTCTTCAAAGATTCGCAGTGTTCGCGGTTGTCTGCGTGGGCGTGCCGCGAGGGCAACGTGACGGCGCTGTCACAAGGGGAGCGCACACGGTGACCGTGGACGCGGCATGTCCGTCCGGCAGGTTATCCCCGTGGGGCTTGCGTCCCTAAATCAGGGATCACACCTGAGCGGTGATACCTGTCACAGATCCCCTCACGTGTGAGCTGGATATTCGTGTGATCTCACGATTTCACGCGGTCGCGGCTCACCCCTCCGGAACCGGAAGGGGCCGCTTCTCGATCGCCGCGGCCATCACGTCGGGGAAGAGGTCGGGGGTGCAGGCGAAGGCCGGGGAGCCGAGGGCGGCCAGCGCCGCCGCGTGCTCGCGGTCGTAGGCCGGGGCGCCCTCGTCGGAGAGGGCCAGGAGCGTGACGAACCGGACCCCCGCCGCCTGCATCGCCGCGACCCGCCCCAGCATCTCGTTGCGGATCCCGCCCTCGTAAAGATCGCTGATCAGGACCACGACGGTGTCGGCGGGACGGGTGATCTTCGACTGGCAGTAGGCGAGCGCCCGGTTGATGTCGGTACCGCCGCCGAGCTGGGTGCCGAAGAGGACGTCCACCGGGTCGTCGAGCTCCTCGGTCAGGTCCACGACGGCGGTGTCGAACACGACCAGGCGGGTCGCCAGCGAGCGCATGGAGGCGAGGACGGCTCCGAAGACGGAGGCGTAGACGACGGAGGCGGCCATCGAACCGGACTGATCGATGCAGAGGATCACCTCCTTCTTCACCGACTGGCCGGCGCGGCCGTGGCCGACGAGGCGCTCGGGCACCACGGTGCGGTACTCGGGCAGGTAGTTCTTGAGATTGGCCCGAATGGTGCGGTTCCAGTCGATCTCGTGGTGGCGGGGACGGCTGATCCGCGCGGACCGGTCGAGGGCGCCGGTGAGCGTGGCCCGGGTGCGCGTGGCGATCTTCTTCTCCAGCTGCTCGACGACCTTGCGGACGACCGCGCGGGCGGTCTCCCGGGTGGTGTCGGGCATCGCCTTGTTGAGCGAGAGCAGGGTGCCGACCAGGTGGACGTCGGGCTCGACGGCCTCCAGCATCTCCGGCTCCAGCAGCAGGGCGGACAGCCCGAGCCGCTCGATCGCGTCGCGCTGCATGACCTGGACGACGGAGCTGGGGAAGTACGTGCGGATGTCGCCGAGCCAGCGCGCCACGTTCGGCGCGGACCCGCCGAGCCCGGCCGACCGCTCCCCGGCCGGCTTCCGGTTCCCGGCCCCGGCGGTGCCCCCGTACAGCGCGCCGAGTGCCGCGTCCATGCCCGCGTCCCGCCCGCGGAGGGCACAGCCGGTGCCGTCGGCCTCGCCCCCGCCGAGGACCAGCCGCCACCGCCGCAGCCGCTCCCCCGCCGCGTCCGCCGCCGCTGCCGCTGTGCCCGCCACGTCAGCCGTACCCGTCGCGCCCGGCTGCGCGGTGTCCGTTCCGGTCATGTGTCCGTCCCCTCCGGTCGGTTGGTCTCGGTTCGCCGAGTGATGCGTCGAGTGACGCGCCGCGTGATGCACCGCGTGATGCGCCGAGCGCTGTCGTCGTGACGGCGCGGGCGTGCGGCGTCGTCGTGGGTCGCGGGTCAGCCCGCGGCCGCCAGCAGCATCCGCACCAGCGGAACCACCGCGTCCGCGCGCTCCGGGTCCAGCTCGGGGGCGAAACCCGCGGGTGCCGCGCCCCGTGCCCCGGCCGCGGGGCGCGAGGCACCCGGCCCGCGGCGCACCAGTTCGCCCAGGGTCCGCCGGACGCCCGGTTCGTACGCGCCGAACGTGCGCCGCAGCAGCGGCAGGACGTCCGTGAACGCGCCCGCCGGTATGCCGGTCAGCCAGGCGTCGATCAGGGCGAGCAGCCGGTCGTCGTGGACCAGCAGGGTGCCGCCGCCGGCCGCGCCGCCCGCGAAGCCCTCGATCCAGCCGGCCGCGTCGGCGGGCGCGGCCGCCGGGGAGAGCGCGAGACCCATCAGGCGGGCGGTGTCCGCCGCCGCCAGCCGGCCCTCGTCGAGCAGGAGCCGCACGGCCCGGCCGCGGATGACGCCCGGCACGGTGTCCCGGCCGGCCAGCGTCCGCAAGCCCGCCGACCAGCGCTCGCGCAGCCCCTCGTCCTCCAGCAGGCCCACCGCGCCGTGCACCGCGTCCACGTGGCCGCGCAGCTCCGCGGCGCCGTCCGCGTCCAGCCCGGCGCAGGCCGGCGGCAGCGCGACGCAGATACGGTCGGCGAGCCCGGCCGCGACCGTGCCCAGCGCCGCCGTGTCGGTGCCCCGGACGTCCCCGTAGCGCAGGGACCGGGCCAGGGCCGGCAGCGCCTTGGCGAGCCGGGCCACGTCGGTGTCCAGGGCGGCCCGGTCGGCCAGGGCCCGCAGGACCGCCGGGAGCGCCTCGGGCAGACCGGCCAGCAGGCAGCGTTCGGCCAGCGAGGTCACCTCGCCGAGCTCGCCCGCGGCGGCCGCGTCCGCCTCGGCGCGGCCGGTGGCCGCGGCGAGGACGGTGGTGCCCCAGATGCCGGCCTCGGCGACCCGCACCGACAGCTCCGGCTCCCAGCGCAGCCGCCAGGTCTCGCGGAACGTGCCGGTGCTGCCCCGGGAGGCGGCCGGTATGCCCCAGTCGATGCCGAGCAGCCGCAGCCGGTGCAGGAGCAGGCTCTTGGCGGCGTCGGAGTCCTTGCGCAGATCGAGCTCCAGTTCGCGCTCCTGCGCCTGCGCCTTGAGCCGCAGCGAGCGCTGCTGGCGCGTCAGGTCCCGCTGGAGGGGCACGACGGGCGCGGCGTCGGGCACTTCGCCCAGCGCGTCCCCGACGACGAGCCGGTCCTCGATGAGCGCGAGCGGCACGTCGGAGCCGTCGCACATCACCGCCCGGACCGCCTCCAGGGTCTCGGTCAGGCCCGCCAGCGGGCGCCCGCGCACGGCGGCCAGGGTGTCGGCGAGCCGGACCGCCTCGATGACGTGGGCCGAGGAGACCTGGCGGTCCTCCTCCCGCAGCAGGCCGGCGACCTTGGTCAGCCAGCGTTCGACGGGCCGGTCGGGCGCGGCGAACAGGTGTCCGTACCAGCCGGGCGAGGTGATGCCCGCCCCGTAGCCCCCGGCCCGGGCCAGGCGCCGGTGGGTCCAGGGCACCCAGGTGGTCTCCACCTTGACTCTGGGCAGCCCGGCGAGCAGGGCCCGGTCCGCGGCCACCGTGGTCCTCGCGCGCAGCGCCGGCACGTGCCAGGCCCCGCACACCACCGCGCAGGCGTCCCCGAACTCGCGGCGGGCGGCCCGCATCCGCTGCCGCATGTGGGCCTCGCGGACCAGGTCGCGGGCGTGGCCGCCGGCCCCGTAGGTCTCGCGCAGGGCGGCCATGGCGTCGCCGAGGGCCTCGAAGGCGGCGACCGGGTCGGCGGGGCCGGCGCCCCGGTGCTCGACGACGTCCTCCCACCAGCGTTCCGGGTCGTCGTACCCGGCGGTCTCCGCCAGCACCGCGAGCGGGTCCAGCCGTACCGCGTCGGACCCGCCGGCCCCCGGCTCCTGCCCTGCTGCCGTCTCCCCCTCCTTCCCCCTCTCCTTCTCCTCGTCCCGTTCCGCCAGCGTGTGGGCGGCCGGGAGGTCGATGAAGCGGACCGGGACCCGCTCGGCCAGGGCCCAGCGCACCGCCACCCATTCGGGCGAGAACTCGGCCAGCGGCCAGAACGCCGCCCGGCCCGGGTCGTCGGCCGCGTGCGCGAGCAGCGCGACGGGCGGCCGCATGGCGGGGTCGGCGGCCAGCGGCAGCAGCGCGTCCCCCTCCGGCGGGCCCTCGATCAGGACGGCCGCCGGCCGGGCCGCGTCCAGGGCCGCCCGCACCGCGCGTGCGGAGCCGGGCCCGTGGTGCCGTACGCCCAGCAGCAGCGGCCCCGCGGTCCCGCCGCTCACGCCGTCACCTCCCGGCAGGCGCGGTAGAAGTCCTTCCAGCCGTCCCGCTCGCGCACGACGGCCTCCAGGTACTCCTGCCAGACCACCTTGTCGGCGGCCGGGTCGCGCACGACGGCGCCGAGGATCCCGGCGGCCACGTCGGAGGGGCGCAGCACGCCGTCGCCGAAGTGGGCGGCGAGCGCGAGGCCGCCGGTGACCACCGAGATGGCCTCGGCCGTGGACAGGGTGCCGCTGGGCGACTTCACCTTCGTCCGGCCGTCGTCGGTGACGCCCTCGCGCAGCTCGCGGAAGACGGTCACGACGCGGCGGATCTCGTCCAGGCCCTCGGGAACGGCCGGCAGGTCCAGGGCGCGGCCCATCTGGTCGACGCGGCGGGCGACGATGTCGACCTCGGCGTCGGCCGTCGCGGGCAGCGGCAGCACCACGGTGTTGAAGCGGCGGCGCAGCGCGCTGGAGAGTTCGTTGACCCCGCGGTCGCGGTCGTTGGCGGTGGCGATGAGGTTGAAGCCGCGCACGGCCTGCACCTCCTCGCCGAGTTCGGGTATGGGCAGGGTCTTCTCGGACAGCACGGTGATGAGCGTGTCCTGGACGTCGGCCGGGATACGGGTGAGTTCCTCGACGCGCGCGGTCATGCCCTCGGCCATGGCGCGCATGACGGGGCTGGGGACGAGGGCGTCGCGGCTGGGGCCGTGGGCGAGGAGGCGGGCGTAGTTCCAGCCGTACCGGATCGCCTCCTCCGGGGTGCCGGCGGTGCCCTGGACGAGCAGGGTGGAGTCGCCGCTGACGGCGGCGGCCAGGTGCTCGGAGACCCAGGTCTTGGCGGTGCCGGGGACGCCGAGCAGGAGCAGGGCCCGGTCGGTGGCGAGCGTGGTGACGGCGACCTCGACGATCCGGCGCGGGCCCACGTACTTGGGCGTGATGACCGTGCCGTCGCCGAGGGTGCCGCCGAGCAGGTAGGTGGCGACGGCCCACGGTGAGAGCTTCCAGCGGGCCGGACGGGGCCGGTCGTCGGCGGCGGCCAGGGCTTTCAGTTCGTGGGCGTAGGCGTCCTCGGCGTGCGGTCGCAGCGCCTCGGCGTTCGCGGTCTTCTCGGACATGGTGATGCTCCCCCTCCAGGCTCGGCAGCCGCTCGGCGACTGCTGTACCCACGGTGCACCACCCCACTGACAACGCCCCCTGTTCCTACCGTTGTTGCAGGTCAGACGCATTGTCAGTGGGAGTGCCTACGGTGGTTTCCATGACTGAGCAGCAGGTCCGCTGGACGGCGGAACAGGTACTGGCTCTGGCTCCTGACGAGGCGTCGCGCAAGGCGGGGGGCAAGCTCGGCTCGGCGGGTCCGTGGTCCCGGACCGGAGGTTCCGCTTCCGGTTCGGTGTGGGGGTTGTGCAAGGGCAGCGGCAGTACGCCGTACCGGACGGTCGTGGACCTGACGGGACCGGCGTACCAGTGCTCCTGCCCGAGCCGGAAGTTCCCGTGCAAGCACGCGCTGGGGCTGCTGCTGCTCTGGGCGGCCGAGGGGCTGGGGGAAGCGGCCGAGGCACCGGACTGGGCCGGGGAATGGCTGGCCGAGCGGGCCGCGAGGGCGGCGCGTCCGGCCGCCGCTTCCGGGTCGGCCGGAGCGCCGGCCGACCCGGAGGCGGCCCGCAGGCGGGCCGAGCGGCGGGCCGCGCGGATCGGGGCGGGGGTGAGCGAGCTGGAGCAGCGGTTGGCCGACCTGGTGCGCGGCGGTCTGGCCGGGCAGGAGGCGGCCGGGTACGCGCAGTGGGAGGAGACGGCGGCCCGGATGGTCGACGCACAGGCGCCGGGACTGGCCGCGCGGGTGCGGGAGCTGGGCACGATACCGAGCTCCGGCGCGGGCTGGCCCGGCCGGATGCTGGAGGAGTGCGCGCTGCTGCACCTGCTGGACCGGGCCTGGCTGGGGGTGGCCGGCCTGCCCGAGCCGCTGGCCGCGACGGTCCGGGCCCGGGTGGGTCTGCCGGGAGCGGTGGCGGGGGCGGCGGTGCGGGACCACTGGCTGGTCCTGGCGCAGCACGACACCGTCTCGCCGGACGGGCGGCTCACCACCCGCCGGATCTGGCTGCGCGGTCTGGAGAGCGGCCGCCCGGCCCTCGTGCTGGACTTCGGGCCGCCCGGCCGGCCGCCGCAGCTCGCGCTGCCGGTGGGCCTGGTGCTCGACGCGCAGGCCCGGTTCCGGCCGGGCGGGGCGGGGCTGCGGGCGGAGCTCGGCGAGCGGTTCGCCGCGCCGGCCCCGTTCCCGCACGCACCGGCCGGCGTCTCGACGGGCGAGGCGCTGGACGCGTACGGGGCGGCGCTGCGCGAGGACCCGTGGCTGGACGCCTGGCCGGTGGTGCTGGGCCAGGTGGTGCCGATACCGGGCGAGCACGGCTGGCAACTGGCGGACGTGGAGGGGAAGTCCGCCCTGCCGGTGCCGCCCTCCGGGGCGCGCACCCGGTCCGGGCTGTGGCAGCTGGCCGCGCTGTCGGGCGGGGGCCCGGTGACGGTGTTCGGCGAGTGCGGCCACCGCGGGTTCACCCCGCTGACGGCCTGGGCGCCGGACACGGCGGAGCCGGTGGCCCTGGGCTGAACCGAAGGACGACTGGGGGGCTTGTGAACGACAACCACGCGACCTGACACACACCGGCACGAGCTGCCCCGGTCCCGCGGAGGGGGCGGGACCGGGGCGCGCACCACAGGCGAGGGAGGGGTTTCGATGAGCGGGGTTCGGGAGCGGCGGCGGGACGGGGAGATGACCGGGCGGATGGACGGACAGCGGGCCGGGGACCGGGAGGAGCCGGCCGGGGGCTGGGAGCCGGCCGGGCACGGGGAGGAGCCGGCCGGGGGCTGGGAGGAGCTGGTCGGGGCGGCGACGCTGGGTACCGACCGCAGACGCGGCGGGACGCCGGGGGCCCTGCTCGACGCGGCCGCGGTCCTGGCGGTGCGGCGGCGGGCGGGGCTGCGGCCGGCCGAGGCGGGGGCCCGGCCCGATCCGGTGGCCGAGGATCCGCGGCCGGCCCCGCCGGAGGCCGCGCGCCGCCGGCTGGCGCAGCTGCTGGCCGGCCGGGGCGGTGCGGGCGGCAGCGGGCGGCGCGGGGCGGCTCCGGATCTGATGGAGCTGCTGCCGCAGTGGCTGGCCGCCGCGTCGCGGTGGGGGTACCGGGCACCGGCCGCGCTCGTGCCGGCGGTGCTGGACGCCGCCAGGGCCCGTACGGATCTGCGCCCGCAGGCGCTGGCCCTGGCCGGGGCACGGGGGCTGTGGCTGGCCCGGCTGAATCCGGAGTGGCGGTTCGCGCTGCGCAGCGGCGCGGGCGGCGGGGAGCTGCCGGATCCCGGGGACGGGGCAGGCGTGGAACGGCTGTGGCAGGAGGGACTGTTCGCAGAGCGGGTGGCGCTGCTGGGGGCGGTCCGGGCGCACGATCCGGCGGCGGCGACCCAGCTGCTGGCGGGCACCTGGGCCACCGAACGGGCCGAGGACCGGCTGATGTTCCTCGACTCGCTGCGGGCGGGACTGTCGGAGCGGGACGAGCCGTTCCTGGAGGCGGCGCTGGGCGACCGCAGCCGCAACGTGCGCGCGACGGCCGCCGAGCTGCTGTCGGCGCTGCCCACCTCCGCGCTGGCGGCCCGGCAGGCGGGGCGGGCGCTGGCCTGCGTGGGCCCCGAGGGAGTGGTGCCGCCGGCGGAGTGCGACGCGGGGATGCAGCGTGACGGGGTGGTCAAGCGTCCGCCCGCGGGCCGGGGGGAGCGGGCGTGGTGGCTGGGGCAGCTGGTGGAGGCGGCGCCGCTGGCCTGCTGGCGCGAGCGGTTCGGAGGGCTGGACCCGGCGGCGATCCTGGCGCTGCCGATGGCCGAGGAGTGGCGGGAGGAGCTGCACGCGGCCTGGTGCCGGGCCGCGGTGCGGCAGCGGGATCCGCAGTGGTCGCGGGCCCTGCTGGGGTCGGCGGCGGCACCGCCCGCGGCCGGGCCGGCGACGGCGTCGCTGGCGGAGCGGGCCAAGCTGCTGCAAACGCTGCCGCGGGAGGAACGGGCCGAGTGGGTCGCGGAGTTCGTGCGGGCCCACGGGCTGTCGGAGGCGTTCCAGCTGCTGGGTGTGTGCGCGGTGCCGTGGTCGGCGCAGCTGGGGCGGGCGGTCGTGGACGCGCTCGACATAGCCCGGGAGGCGGGGAGCTACCCGTGGAGCTTCAGCGGGGTCATGGGCCTGGCGGAACGCTGCCTGGACCCCGCCGAGGCCGGCCACCTCGAGGCGCTGACCGCCGCGTACGACGATCCCCCGGACGCCTCGCCCGGCGCCGGGGGCTACTGGGCGGAGGCGTTCCAGCGGCTGGTGGCGACCCTGCGGCTGCGCGCGGCGATGCTGGCCGAACTGACGCCGCCACCCGCCTGACCGGCAGCCGCCTGACCCGGCAAGCGCCGGCGGCCGGCTCGGGCGGCCGTCAGACGGCGGGGCGGACGTGGGCGCGGACCCAGTCCACGATCGCGGTGGTGGTGGCGCCCGGCGTGAAGATCTCGGCGACGCCCTTCGCCTTCAGCGGGGCGATGTCGTCCTCCGGGATGATGCCGCCGCCGAAGACCTTGATGTCCTCCGCGTCGCGTTCCTTCAGCAGGTCCAGCACCCGCGCGAACAGCGTGTTGTGCGCGCCGGAGAGGATCGACAGCCCGATCGCGTCGGCGTCCTCCTGGATCGCGGTGTCGACGATCTGCTCGGGGGTCTGGTGCAGGCCCGTGTAGATGACCTCCATGCCCGCGTCGCGCAGGGCCCGCGCGATGACCTTGGCACCGCGGTCGTGGCCGTCGAGACCCGGCTTGGCCACCACCACACGGATCGGACCGGTCACACCCATCGCACTGCCTCCCGAGTGAACGAACGTTAAGTACAGCATCGCGCACCGCGTCGTTTCGCGGTCAAGCACGAGGGGGAAATCACACGTGGGACGCCATTGATTCACACGCACCGGTCGCAAGGAGAGCCGCAACGAGTCGCCGCGCCACCGCGCCGTCAGCCGCACGGCACGGTGGCGCGGCACATCGCCGCAGAACGGCACGGATCGGCAGCCGGAGCCACAGGGGGGGCCGTCGATGGGGCTGTCGTTCACGTTCGCCGTGCCGCGATCCGGTGCCGCGCTGCGCGCCGCCGCCCTGGAGGTGGCCGTGCTCGCCGGACATCTCGCCCTCTATCCGACCGGTGTGGCACAGGAGAGGATCCGGCCCCTCGCCCAGGGCCAGACCCGGCCGCCCGTCCTCCTCCTCCACGGGTTCAGCGACAACCGGTCGGTGTTCGTGCTGCTGCGCCGGGCGCTCGGCGCCGACGGTCTGCGCCGGGTCGAGGCGTACAACTACTCCCCCTTCACCCGCGACCTGCGGGCCACCTCCCGGCTGCTCGCCGCGCGCGTCGAGGAGCTGTGCGAGCGCACCGGGCAGGAGCGGGTGGACGTGGTCGGGCACAGCCTGGGCGGGCTGGTCTGCCGCTACTACGTCCAGCGGCTCGGCGGCGACGCGCGCGTGCGCACGCTGGTCACGCTCGGCACCCCGCACGCGGGCACCCGCGCCGCGCCCTTCATGGACGCGCACCCGCTGGTCCGGCAGATGCGGCCGGACTCCGAGGTGATGGCGGAACTGAACGCGCCGGCGCCCGGCTGCCGCACCCGGTGCGTGGCGTTCTGGGCCGAGTTCGACACGGTGATGAGCCCGGCCGGCACCGCCCGCCTCGAACATCCCGACCTGATGGCGGTGAACGTGCAGGTCACCGGGATCGGGCACCTCGCGCTGCCTGCGCACCCGGCCGTCATCGCCGCCGTCCGGCGGGCCCTGGACGGGCCGGTGCAGGCCGTCCCCGAGGCCCCCGGAGCCGCCTCCGTGGCGTGACCGACAACCGGCCTTTTGTCGAACGGATTTCGAACTCAAGGCCAAGGCTCTGCCTTGCGGCGACCGAAAGACAGCCGAATGCCCGGTTCCTGAGGAACCGGAACCCCCGGAAGATTGTCGACGCCTGTGACCGCCGGGTACAGTCACGCCACTGCTCTCCTCCGGGGAACCTCCCATTCCCCGGCCACCCAGGCCCCCCACCGCCGAGGCGAAAGAGAAGTTGGTGAACGACCGCCCCACGTCGGGCCAGTACCCGGATCCCGGGTACGACGGCCTTGCCACCACCACTTTCGCTGGCGATGTGTCCTACGGTTCCTTTGAAACGCAGGGGCAGGGGTACGACTACTCCTCCTACGCCGCGTACGACGCGAACGCGACGGGCAGTTACGACGCCACCGCCTGGGCCACGCCGGCCGCGCAGGACAGCTACCTGACCAGCATCCCCGCCCAGTCGCTCCCCGAGGACGGCACCGGCCAGTGGGACGCGAGCGCCTGGTCCGCGCACACCGACTACCAGCAGCCCGCCGCCGCCTTCGGCTACGACACCTCCGGCGAGCAGAGCGGCCACTGGGCGATGCCCGGCTTCGGCACGACCGCGGCCGAGACCGGCGCGTACGACGCGACCGCGTGGAACTCCGTGGTGCAGGAGGAGCTCCCGCAGCAGCTGCGGCCCGAGGCCTCCTACGGCTACGAGAACGAGTCCTCGTACGAGTACGGCGCGGGCGGCGAGTACACCTCCGAGTACGCCGCGCCGGCGCACGCCTACGAGTCCCCGGCCGAGTACGTGGCGATGGCCGGGACCGCCGCCTTCGAGGCCACGCCGACGGCCACCTTCGACGCCGTACCGGCCGCCGCCTTCGACGCGGCGCCGACCGCCACCTTCGACGCCGTGCCGGCCCTCGAGGACACCGAAGCGGAATCCCCCGACGAGGCGGCCGCCGCCGTGCACGCCGCCGAGACGCAGACCATGTCCGCGGCCGATGTCGCCGCGGCCTCCGCCGCCTTCGAGGCGACCGCGGTGTCGCGCGCCGCGCGCCGCGCCGCCGCCAAGAACGCGGCGGCCAAGGGCGCCGCGGCCAGGAACGCAACCGCCCAGACCGGCTCCGCGACCACCGGCACCGGCCCGGGCGGCGGCACCGGTGGCACCGGCCGTGCCGCCAGCCGCCGGCGCACCCCGGCGAAGCGTTCCGCCCTGCTGACCGTGGCCGTCCCCTCCGTCTGCGTCATGGGCGTCGCGGGCGTCGCCGCCGCCTCCGTAGGCGGCCTGACCGGTGGCGCGGAGAAGACCACCGAGGACACCACCACGCTGGCCGCGCCCGACCCGGCCTCGGTCCAGCCGGCCGCCGCCAACAGCAAGCTCGACACCCAGCTCGCCGCGCTCAGCGCCGACGCGGGCGACTTCGCGGACCGCGCCAGCCGTACGCAGGAGCGCATCGACCTGCGCGTCCGCCAGGAAGAAGAGAAGAAGAAGCGTGCGGAGGAGGCGGCCGCCAAGGAGGCCGCCCGCCCCAAGTTCGCCGTCCCGGTCGCCCAGCACGGACTCAGCGCCGGCTACGGGCAGTCCGGCGGCATGTGGATGTCGGTGCACACCGGTATCGACTTCCCCGTCGGCTACGGCACGCCGGTCATGGCCGCCACCGACGGCACCGTGCGCACCCAGTGGAACAGCGCCTACGGCAACATGGTGATCCTCACCGCCCCCGACGGCACCGAGACCTGGTACTGCCACCTGAGCAGCTCCAAGATCCGGTCCGGCAAGGTCAAGGCGGGCGAAGTCATCGCCTACTCCGGCAACTCGGGCAACTCCACCGGCCCCCACCTCCACTTCGAGGTGCGGCCCGGCGGCGGGTCCCCGATCGATCCGTCCGCGTGGCTGCGCAGCAAGGGCCTGAACCCCAACTGAGCCGGCCGCACCACAGCGGCGCCGGCACTCCGGCCGGCGCCACCGCTCCTGCCCGTCCCTACAGCTTCTGCACCGGCGCGTACCGCAGCAGCAGCCGCTTGGGCTTGGCGTCCCCGAAGTCGATCGTGGCCTGCGCGTCCGCACCCGACCCCTTGACCTCGGTCACCGTGCCCAGCCCGAACTGGTCGTGCGTGACCCGGTCCCCGACCGCCAGCGCGACGACCGGCTTGTCGGCGGCCCGCCGCGTGGCGAACCCGGACGGCCCGGCCTTCGTACGCGACGACGACAGGAACGCCTCGGGCGACGTACCGAACGACGACTTCCCGGAACCGGAACCGGAACCGGAGCCCGACCGGGAGCCCGGCCCGAAGCCGCGCCCGCCCGAGACGGGACCCGCTGGCTTCTGCGCGCCCGTGCGCTTCCACCGCAGGTACTGGTCCGGGATCTCCTCCAGGAACCGCGACGGCGGATTGTAGGAGGGCGTCCCCCACGCGCTGCGCATCGCCGAGCGCGTCAGGTACAGCCGCTCCCGGGCGCGCGTGATGCCGACGTACGCCAGCCGGCGTTCCTCCTCCAGCTCCTTGGTCTGCCCCAGCGCCCGCATGTGCGGGAAGACCCCGTCCTCCATGCCGGTCAGGAAGACCACCGGGAACTCCAGGCCCTTGGCGGTGTGCAGGGTCATCAGCGTGATGACGCCCGAGCCGTCGGTGTCCTCGTCCGGGATCTGGTCGGAGTCGGCGACGAGCGCGACCTGCTCCAGGAATTCGGCCAGGGTGCCGCCCGCGGCGGCGGCCGGTGACGTCCCGGTGTCCTCGCTGCGCGCCTGCTCGAACTCCAGGGCCACGGCGGCCAGTTCCTGGAGGTTCTCGATCCGCGTCTCGTCCTGCGGGTCGGTGGAGGCCTGGAGCTCGGCCAGGTAGCCCGTCCGCTCCAGTACGGCCTCCAGCACCACCGCCGGGCCCGCGCCCGAATCGACGATCGTCCGCAGCTCCTCCATCAGCACGTTGAACCGCTTGACGGCGTTGGTGGAGCGTGCGGCCATCCCGTACGCCTCGTCGACGCGCCGCAGGGCCTGCGGGAAGGTGATCTTCTCGCGCAGCGCGAGGGCGTCGATCATCGCCTCCGCGCGCTCGCCGATGCCGCGCTTGGGCACGTTCAGGATCCGGCGCAGCGGAACGTTGTCCTCGGGGTTGGCCAGCACCCGCAGGTAGGCCAGGACGTCCCGGACCTCCTTGCGCTCGTAGAAACGGACCCCGCCGACGACCTTGTAGGGCAGGCCGACGCGGATGAAGATCTCCTCGAAGACGCGCGACTGCGCGTTCGTCCGGTAGAAGATCGCCACGTCGCCGGCCTTCGCGTCGCCCGCGTCCGTCAGCCGGTCGATCTCGTCGGCGACGAACTGGGCCTCGTCGTGCTCGGTGTCGGCCACGTACCCGGTGATCACGGTGCCGGTGCCGGCGTCGGTCCACAGGTTCTTGGCGCGGCGGTTCTCGTTGCGCTCGATGACGGCGTTGGCCGCGGACAGGATCGTCTGGGTGGAGCGGTAGTTCTGCTCCAGCAGGATCGTCGTCGCGTCCTTGTAGTCCTCCTCGAACTGGAGGATGTTGCGGATCGTCGCGCCGCGGAAGGCGTAGATCGACTGGTCCGCGTCACCGACCACGCACAGCTCGGCGGGGGGCAGGTCGTCGTACCCGGGCCCGACCAGTTCGCGTACGAGCGTGTACTGCGCGTGGTTGGTGTCCTGGTACTCGTCGACCAGGACGTGCCGGAAGCGGCGCCGGTAGTGCTCGGCGACGTCCGGGAAGGCCTGGAGCAGGTGCACCGTGGTCATGATGATGTCGTCGAAGTCCAGCGCGTTGGCCTCGCGCAGCCGCGCCTGGTACATCGCGTACGCCTGGGCCAGGGTCTTCTCAAAGCCGTCGGCGGCCTGGCCGGCGAAGGCGTCCTCGTCGATCAGCTCGTTCTTGAGGTTGGAGATCTTGGCGTTGAAGGACTTCGGCGGGAACTTCTTGGGGTCGAGGTCCAGGTCGCGGCAGACCAGCGCCATGAGCCGCTTGGAGTCGGCCGCGTCGTAGATCGAGAAGGACGAGGTGAAGCCGAGCCGCTTGGACTCGCGGCGCAGGATGCGCACGCACGCGCTGTGGAAGGTGGACACCCACATGGCGCCCGCGCGCGGGCCGACCAGGCCCTCGACGCGCTCCTTCATCTCACCGGCGGCCTTGTTGGTGAAGGTGATCGCGAGGATCTGGCCGGGGTGGACGCCCCGGGCGGCCAGGAGGTGGCCGATCCGGTGGGTGAGCACGCGGGTCTTGCCCGAGCCGGCGCCGGCCACGATGAGCAGCGGCGAGCCGGCGTGCACGACCGCGGCGCGCTGCTGCTCGTTCAGCCCGTCGAGCAGGGCCGCCGGGTCGATGACGGGCCGGGCGGAACCGTCGCGGTAGTACGCGTCACCGCTCATGGGCGCGTCGAAGTGCCCCTCGAAGAGGTCGTCCGCGCCGGCTTCCGGGGCGTACTCCTCGGGCGGCGGCGGGGGCTCCTCGTCGGAGGGAGTGAGGTCCGCCAGGAAACTGTCGTCAAAGAGGCTGCTCATCGCCTTCCGAGTCTAGGGGGCCGGACCGACAGGCAGCCCCGCCCCTGGAAAACTGGCGGCCCCGCCCCCGGAATCAGGCGGCCCCGCCCCCGGGAAATCGGCGTCCGGAGCCACCCCGTACGCTCGCTCGCATGAGCGTTCTCATCCCTCTCTTCGTCGGTCTGCACATCATCGGCATCGCCGCCCTGCTCGGGGGCTTCCTCGGCCAGATGAAGGCGATGGGCGCAGGTCAGGCCCGCTTCACCCCCGGCATGCTGCACGGCGCCCTGACCATGCTGGTGACGGGCGTGGTCCTGGTGGGCCTGCGTGAGATGGACGGCGGCACCCTCAACCACGTCAAGATCGGCGTGAAGCTGGCCGTGCTCTTCGTGATCCTGGCGCTCGTCTACGTCAAGCGCGACGACGAGCGGGTCGACAAGGCCCTGTTCGGCGCGGTCGGCGGACTGACCATCGCCAACATCTTCATCGCCGTTCTCTGGCGCTGACCGGTCAGATCCGGTCACTTCGGATCATCCCGGCCGGATCCCGTTACCTTCGGGTTTAGCGTCCTCCCCCAGGACCCGGCGACCAGCGAGTCGACCGGCGAGTCGATCAGCGACCAGGGGAAGGACGTGAGGCCCGCGTGGCCAGTCATCGAAAGCCCAGGCAGCGCCCGCTCTCCGGCGGCACGGTCCGCACCGCCGCCACCCTCGCCCTCGCGGGCGCTGCATCCGCCACCGCGTTCGAAGGCGCCTCCCAGGCCGACCCCCGCCCGACGCCGTCGCAGGTCAAGGCGGAGGTGGACCGGCTGTACGGGGAGGCCGAAGAGGCCACCGAGCGCTACAACGGGGCGAAGGAGAAGGCCGACGAGGCCCAGCGCGCGCTGACCGACCTGCAGGACCAGGCTGCTCGCAGGACCGACCGCCTCAACACCGCCCGCGCCGCACTCGGTTCGCTCGCCGCCTCGCAGTACCGCTCGGGGGGCCTGGGCCCCGCGGTCCGGCTCGCGCTCGCCGACGACCCGCAGGAGTACCTCGCCGGCGCGGCCCTGATGTCCCGGGCCGGCGACCGCAGCACCGCCGGGCTGGCCTCCGTGCGCCGGGGCCTGGAGGAGGTCAGGGGGCTGCGCGACCAGGCGTCCGGCCGGCTCGCCGAGCTGCGCGCCCGGCAGGACGAGCTCGCCCGCCACAAGTCGGTGATCGAGGGCAAGCTGGAGGCCGCCCGGCGGGTGCTGGCCCGGCTCACCGCCGAGGAGCGGGCCCGGTACGAGGCCGAGGACCCCGACGCGGGCCCCGCCGTTCCGGCCGCCGCCCCCGGCGCCCCCGTCTCCGGCTCCGCCGGCGCCCGTCCGAGCCAGGCCCCGCCGCCCGCCGACGGCTCGCGCGCGGCCCGCGCGGTGGCGTTCGCGCACGGGGCGATCGGCAAGCCGTACGTATGGGGCGCGACGGGGCCGGGCTCCTTCGACTGCTCGGGGCTGACCCAGGCGGCCTGGCGCTCGGCCGGGGTGTCCCTGCCGCGCACCACCTACACCCAGATCAACGCCGGCCGCCGGGTCGCCAGGAGCCAGCTGGCCCCCGGTGACCTGGTCTTCTTCTACTCCGGCGTGACCCACGTCGGCCTCTACATCGGCAACGGGCAGATGATCCACGCCCCGCGCCCCGGCTCGACGGTCCGCATCGCCCCGATCGACTCCATGCCCTGGGCGGGCGCCAGCCGCCCCGCGTAGGTCCGGCCCCCCAGCCCTCTGGTCCTCTAGCCCCCTGGCCCGCCTAGCCCGTCTTGAGCTGGGCGCTCAGCCAGGTGAAGGTCTGCGGGAGCTGGCGGACCCAGGTCTCGATGTTGTGGCCGCCCGTGACCTTCTCGGCGTGCACCAGGGTCGGCTGCTTCGCCGCCTGCTGGAGCTCCTGCCCCGCGGTGTAGCCGTCGGCCTGGGCCCCGGAGATCCACAGGGAGACCGGGGGCGGCGTGGGCGCGTCCTTCAGGAGTGCGACCAGGTTGTGGGTGCGGCGCAGTTCGGGGTCCTGGGCGACCAGCGAGGCCGGCTCCTGGCCGGGGTCGTTGTAGCCGGAGAGGGAGAGGGCGGCGGTGTAGCGGTCGGGGTGGGCGATCGCCAGCTTGGCGGAGCAGTAGGCGCCGGCGGAGTAGCCCGCGACGGCCCAGGACCGGGCCTCGCCCGCGACCCGGAAGTTGTCGGTGACCATCTTGCGGACGTCCACGCTGAGCCAGCTGTCGGCGTTGACCTTGCCGGGGATGTTGGCGCAGCCGGTGTCGGTGTTGCCCAGCAGCATGGTGCGGGGCGAGACGAGCACGAACGGCTGGATCCGTCCGCTCTTCATCAGCGGTTCCAGGGTCTCGTGCACCTTGAGCCCCTGGAACCAGGACTTCCCCGTGCCCGGCATGCCCGGGATCAGCTCGACGACGGGGAACTTCTTGTCCTTCCAGGCCGGGTCGTCGTACTGCGGCGGCAGCCAGACGAAGACCTCGCCCTTGACCCCGGAGATCTTGCCGTCCAGCTCGGTCCGCTGGACCCGTCCGCCCAGTTCGGCGACGGGCGTGAACTCCTGCCGGACCTTGGGCTGCGCGTCGATCTTTCGGCCGCCGAGCCCGTCGGGGCCGAGGTCGTTGGCGGCGGTGACGTAGTCACCGGTGCCCATCAGGTCGTCCCAGGAGGCGTAGAAGTTCTCGGTCCGGTTGATCCCGATGAAGACCAGGGCGATCGCCGTGGCCTGCGCGAAGACGACCATCAGGCAGCGGGTCACGCCGCGGACGACGGCCGGGCCGCGCACCCTGCTCCACAGCACGAGCGGCAGGACGACGGCGGCCGCGGCCAGCGCGGCCGCCGCCACGAACACAGGAGTCCCGGTCAAGCTCATCACGCACCCCTAGAGGGTGCGCCGACCGCCCGGGTTGCCCCGGTTTTCCGCGACGTGCGTCACAACGCCGCTACCGGACCGGGGCGGACCGGCACGACCCGGCCCGGACCCGACCGGCCCGGACCCGGTCGCGGAGACCTCAGACCAGCCGACGCGCGGTCGCCCAGCGCGTCAGCTCGTGCCGGTTGGACAGCTGGAGCTTGCGCAGCACCGCCGAGACGTGCGACTCGACCGTCTTGACGGAGATGAAGAGCTGCTTGGCGATCTCCTTGTACGCGTAGCCGCGCGCGATCAGCCGGAGCACTTCCCGCTCGCGCTGCGTGAGCCGGTCGAGGTCCTCGTCGACCGGCGGCGCGTCGGTCGAGGCGAACGCGTCCAGCACGAAGCCCGCCAGCCGCGGGGAGAAGACCGCGTCCCCGTCCTGCACCCGGAAGACCGAATCGACCAGGTCCGTGCCCGTGATCGTCTTGGTGACGTACCCGCGCGCGCCGCCCCGGATGACCCCGATGACGTCCTCGGCGGCGTCCGACACCGACAGGGCCAGGAACCGCACCGGGTCCTCGGCCGCCGCCATCAGCGGGGCGCAGCGCCGCAGCACCTCGACCCCGCCGCCGCCGGGCAGGTGCACGTCGAGCAGGACCACCTCGGGGCGGGTGGCGGTGATGACGGTGACCGCCTGGTCCACGTCGGCGGCCTCGCCGACCACCTCGACGCCGGTCCGCGCGGTCTCGCCGATCTCGGCCTGGACGCCCGTACGGAACATGCGGTGGTCGTCGACGAGGACCACGCGGACCCGCCGGCCGCCCCCGGCCCCGGTCACGTCCTGGTGTGCAGCCTCTTCGCTCATGTTCCGCTCGCCCTCTCCATCTCCAGCTCGACTTCCGTGCCACCGTCGGGCGCCGACCGCAGTCGCGCGGTCCCGCCGTTGCGCTGCATCCGGCCGATGATCGATTCTCGTACGCCCATGCGGTCGTCGGGTACCGCGTCGATGTCGAAGCCCGGCCCCCGGTCCCGTACGGACACGAACACCGTCCGCCCCTCCACCTCGGCGTAGACCTGTACCGGTCCCCCCTCGCCACCGTACTTGGCGGCGTTGACCATCGCCTCGCGCGCGGCCTGGACCTGTGCGGTCAGCTTCTCGTCGAGGGGGCAGTCGCCGACGACGACGATCTCGATCGGGACGCCGTGGTGGTCCTCGACCTCGGCGGCGGCCTTCTTGACGGCCTCGGCGAGGGTGGCGGGCTCCTCCGCCTCCTCCTTGCCGGTGCCCTCGGGCTTGTACAGCCAGTTGCGCAGCTCCCGCTCCTGCGCGCGGGCCAACCGCCGCACCTCGCCGACGTCCTCGGCGTTGCGCTGGATCAGGGTGAGCGTGTGCAGCACGGAGTCGTGGACGTGGGCGGCGACCTCGGCGCGCTCCTGGGCGCGGATGCGCATGAGGCGCTCCTCGGAGAGGTCCTGGGTCATCCGGATCAGCCAGGGTCCGGCCAGCAGCGCGACGCCGACGAGGACGGCGAGGGTGGCGGTGAGCATGTTGCCGAGCTGGGCGGCGGAGCCGCGGACGACGATGAAGACGGTCAGGCCCACGCCGACGAGGGCGACGCCGGCGAGGGCGCGGGCCACCTGGAACAGCCGGCCGTGCCGGCCCGCGGCCGCCGTCCAGTGCGCCCGGCGGGCGTTGTCGGCCTGCCGCCACACCAGGACCACGCCGGCGCCGACGAGCAGGGTGGGCCACACGTAGCGACCGGTCTCGCCGCCGAGCTGGATGCGCGAGATCCAGATGCCGACGCCGACGAACAGCACGACCAGGGCGACGACCTGGCCGCGCTCGGGTTTGCGCAGCCTGCGCGTGCCGTCGGCGAGCGTCTCGAAGAAGGACCGCTCGGTGGTGCGGCCGCCCTGGCCGAGCGGTACGAACACCCAGAACGCGGCGTAGAGCAGCACCCCGAGGCCGTCGCCGAACATGAACATGCCCAGGAAGGCGAGCCGGACCCAGATCACCGGCACCCCGAGGTGCCCGGCCAGGCCGCGCGCGACTCCGCCGAGCATCCGGCCCTCGGCGCTGCGGTAGAGCTTGCGCGGCGCGGGTTCCTCGGACTCGGGGGCGTGCGGGATACGGGGTGCGGCGACTGCGGACATGACCCCAGGGTCACACGCGGGGGCGCCGGGGACATCAGGGCATCCCCCCAGTTCTTCCGGGGGGATATCAGGGTTGCGCCAGGGTAGAGCCGGATTCCTTAGCACGTGGCGGCCGGTCACCATGGAGCCATGACCGATCTGCACGCCTCCCCGCCGGCGGACCCCGCGCCGCCGCTCGACCGTCCGACGCTGCGCCGCAGCAGGCGCAACACCGTCGTCGCGGGCGTGTGCGGCGGCCTGGGGCGGCACTTCGACCTCGACCCGGTCATATTCCGGATCGTGCTCGCGGTGCTGACGGTGACGGGGGGCGTCGGTCTGATCTTCTACGGCTTCGCCTGGCTGCTGGTGCCGCTGGAGGGCGAGGAGGAGAACGAGGCGAAGAAGCTGCTGACCGGCCGGGTGGAAGGCGGCACGCTGGCCGCGCTGCTGGCCTCGCTGGTGGGCTGCGCGCTGTTCCTGTCGCTGCTGAACAACGGCGCGACGTCCGGTTTCACCGTGCTGTCGGTGGTCGCCGTCGGCGCCGCGGTCCACTGGGCGCAGCGGCGCCGCGGCGGCCGGCGCCCGGCCGCCGAGAGCGAGCCGGACGCCGCGCACATACGGGCGGCCGAGGCGCCGCCGGAGACCCAGGCGCCACCCGTGCCGGGCAGCCCTTCGTGGTGGCGGGACCCGTTGGTCAAGGACGGCACCACCGGTCACTCCCCCACGGGCTACCTGTGGGGTCCGGAGGAGGCCGGTACGGCGGACCGGCACGGCGCCGGCGCCGGGCGGAGTCCGCAGCCGCGGCCGTACCGGGCGCGGGGCGGCGGGATCGGCGGCCGGGTCTTCGTGCTCGCCGTCCTCGCCGGGGCGGCCGCCACGGCCTCCGTGTGGCACGGCCAGCCGCTGGGCCACGCCCTCCAGGTGGGACTGGCGGCCGCCCTGGCGGTGTTCGGTCTCGGACTGGCCGTCAGTTCGTTCACGGGCCGCACCGGGTTCGGCACCGTCGTGCTGTCGGTGGTCACCGCCGGCCTGCTGGCGGGGGCGGCCGCGCTGCCGCGGGACATCGGCACCGAATGGCGCGAGGTGACCTGGCGCCCGGCGTCCGTGGCCGAGCTGCGCCCGAGCTACGACGCGTCCAACGGGTACGCGATCTTGGACCTCAGCCGCCTCGACGTCCCCCGGGGCACCACCGTCGCGGTCGGCGCCTCGCTCGACGCGGGCAAGCTCAAGGTGATCGTGCCGCGCGAGGTCACGGCCCGGGCCGGCATCGAGATACGAGTGGGCGACGTACAGCTGCCCGGTGAGCGTGCGGACCGGCTCGAGCACCTGGGCAGGCACAGTCAGCACACGACCCTGAAGCCCGCTGCCGGCACCGAGGCCGGCGGGACGATCGAGTTGCGCCTGAAGACGGGCGTGGGACAGGTGGAGGTGGCCCGTGCGGCGTCATGAGTTCCAGCCGGGACGGCTGCTGGCGGGGCTGGTCCTGCTGACGGCGGGCGTGCTCTATCTGCTCGACGCGGGCGGCGAGGCGGACGTGCCGTGGTTCGTGGTGATCCCGATGACGATGGGCGGGCTCTCGCTCGCCACCCTGCTGGGCATCGTCACCTACGCCGTACGGCGCGACCGGCGCGACGGGATCAGCCGGTCCAGCCACGGGAGCGATCCGTCCTGAAGCATGGCATCCAGGGAGGGGGCGGCCGCCCCCGCCATGATCAACGGCAGCCAGGCCATCAGATAGATCAGATCGTTGCCGTAGTAGTAGGGCGTGACCTGCCAGCTCACGGTGAGCCACAGGCTCAGCGAGATCAGCGCACCGCCGGCGGCCGCCACCCGGGCGAACAGTCCCAGCAGGGTGGCGAGCCCCACCAGGAGTTCCCCGACGGCGATCGCCGCGCCGAAGCCGGCGGGGGCCTGCAGGGCCAGGTCGACCAGGGCCGGAACGGCTGAGCTGTCCCGCACCCCCTGCATGGTCTCGCCGATCGAGCCGGTGCCCGAGGCGGAGAGGAACGCGGAGTCGGTCAGCTTGTCCAGACCCGCGTAGACGAAGGTCACGCCGAGGAAGAGGCGCAGCGGCAGCAGCGCGTGCCGGGTCGCGCGGTCCCTGAGATCAGTGAGATTCACGTCCCATGTCTACCCCGGTCACTCACCGACGTCGATGGTGCAGCGGTTGGATTCCACCCCGGCCGCCGTGACGACCTGGATGTCGACCCGGCCGGGTTCCACATCGACCGGTACCGGCACGGTCAGCACCGTGTCGGACGGGTTGCTGAAGCCCCCCGCCACCGGCACCAGCGGCACGTGCACGTGCACCGCGCCGATCCGCACCACGAGGCGGGCCAGCATCTCCGGGGTGCCCGCGCCGGGCGGCAGGAAGCCGACGCCCCGGATCTCGATGTCGTCGCCGGTGCGGATGGCCGCGTCCAGGTCACCGGGCTCGCGGGTACGGACCACCGACAGCACCAGCGGACGGCTGCCCTCGGCGTACTTGGCCGCGAGGTAGACCGCCGCCGACAGGGCCACCAGCAGTGCCAGCGCCCACGGCAGCCGCGGCAGCCGGTCGGGGAAGCGGGCCAGCGACACGACCGCGAAGGCCAGCACCACGGTGGAGACCAGCACGTACTGGGCGTCGGAGAAGCTGCCGCGCCCGGCGTCGTCGGTGAGCAGGTCGGCGCCGCGCGGCCGGTCGGCGGGCAGCTTCTGCAGCCGCTGGCCCATGATCCGTACGGACACCACGCGCCGTACGAGCACCGCGACCCCGGAGGTCAGCGCGACGACGGTGAGCAGCGGCACCGCCCGCCACAGGTCCAGGCCCGCGAACAGGGCGGTCCGGTCCGTGCCGGGTGTGGAGGCGGCCAGCCGGACGGCGGGCAGCAGCGCCGCGAACGCGGTCAGCAGCAGCCAGGCGCCGGCCACCGCCTTGGAGGTGGAGAGCCGGTTGTCCTCGCCGACCAGCGGCGCGAGCAGCCCGCCCCGGACGGTCTGGGCCCGGGCGGCGACGGTGAGCAGGCCCGCCAGGACCACGGCGGCGAGCAGGCCGGCGGTCCGGGCGGCGCTCCAGCCGGTGCCGAGGGCGGTGCCGACCTGGACCAGCAGCAGCACCCCGGCGGCGATCCACACGGCGAGGACGGCCCGCCGTGACAGGACGTGCAGCCAGGAGTGGCCGGCCTCGCGGCCGCGGTCGGCGACGGTGCGGGCGGAGACGGTCAGTTCGTCGGAGACCCACTGCCGGGAGGCGCCGGCCGAGCGGGCCACGGCGGCGGGCAGGCCCTGGCCGGCGGCGAGTGCGTCGCGCCGTTCCAGGAAGGCGGTGACGGCGCGCCGGTGGCCCTCGCGGGCGCCGTGCGGGCAGTCGTCGCAGGTGCAGCCGCCGCCGTGCGTACTTCGGTGGATCTCTTGGACAGCCACGTGCGTGCCGCCTCTCTCACTACCGTGCTACTACCGTGCAAGTACCGGGCAATGCCGCGAATTGTGCACCACTGCGGCAGTGCTCCGGTTTGCGCACGATGTCAGAGCAGGTGATTAGCGGTTCATGATGTTGACGTCACGCGCTGCAGGAGCGGCTGGCAGTTGACCCAGGCGGCCAGGTCCGTGCCGAACCTTTCGCGGACGGCCACGGCCTCGTGGTGGTCCATCGCGGCCGGTTTCCCGGCCGCCCGCGCGATCAGCTGGACCCGGGCGGCGCGCTCCATCGCGATCAGCCACCAGGCGGCGGCGTCGACGGAATCCCCCACGGTCAGCAGGCCGCGGCCGGGCAGGACGAGGGCCTTGCGCGGTCCCAGCGCACGGGCGATCCGGGCCGCGTCGGCCGTGTCTGCGTAGCCCGGGAGCACCGCGTGGTCCTCGTAGAAGGCGCAGGCGTCCTCGCTGAGCGGGGCGAGCGGATCGCCGAGGGCGGCGAGCGCCGTGCCGTACGGAGTGGGGCTGTGGGCGACGGCCACGACGGCGGGCCGGGCCCGGTGGACGGCGGCGTGGACGGCGAACGCGAGCTGGTTCACGCGGCGTCCGCCCCGCACCACGCGGCCGTCCCCGTCGACCAGGACGAGGTCCCCGGCCGTCATACGGGTGAAAGAGCGGCCGAACGGATTGACCCAGTAACAGTCGCTATACTCCGGGTCCCTCGCGGTGAGGTGGCCCGCCACACCCTCCTCGTACCCGAGCTCCGCGAACAGCCGCAGCGCTGCGGCCAATCGTTCCTTCAGGTGGGCGCGCTCCTGCGCGGGGCTCTCGAAGCGGGGCGGCAGGTCCAGGGCGAGCCGCTCCACCGGTACCGGCGCCGGCGCCGGCGCCGGCCGCCCGCCCGGCGCGCCCGGTGCCCCGCCCGCCGCATCCGGTGCCGTATCCGGTGCCCCGCCCGGTGCCGTGCTCCCGGCCCTCTCGTCGGTCATGGCCCGCCCCTCCCCCGCCCCACGGCGTCGTCGGCGCGCACCGTACTTCGGCCCGCCCGAGGAGAACAGAGCCGCGCGGACGCCGAACGGCCGTGCCGCCGCCCCGTGGGTCACGGGACGGCGGCACGGCCGCGGTCGGAAGGCGGGGAGGGCCCTGTCGCGGGGCCCCGGGGCCTACTCCCACTCGATGGTGCCCGGGGGCTTGGAGGTGCAGTCCAGGACCACACGGTTCACGTCCGGGACCTCGTTGGTGATGCGGGTCGAGATCCGGGCGAGCACCTCGTACGGCATGCGCGTCCAGTCGGCGGTCATCGCGTCCTCGGACGAGACCGGGCGCAGCACCACGGGGTGGCCGTAGGTGCGGCCGTCGCCCTGGACGCCGACGCTGCGGACGTCAGCGAGCAGGACGACCGGGCACTGCCAGATCTCGCGGTCCAGGCCGGCCGCGGTGAGCTCGGCGCGCGCGATGGCGTCGGCCTCGCGCAGCAGGTCCAGGCGCTCCTTGGTGACCTCGCCGACGATCCGGATGCCCAGGCCCGGGCCGGGGAAGGGCTGGCGCTGGACGATCTCGTCCGGCAGGCCGAGCTCCTGGCCGACCATGCGGACCTCGTCCTTGAACAGCTGGCGCAGCGGCTCGACGAGCTGGAACTCCAGGTCCTCGGGCAGGCCGCCGACGTTGTGGTGGGACTTGATGTTCGCGGTGCCGGTGCCGCCGCCGGACTCGACGACGTCCGGGTACAGGGTGCCCTGGACCAGGAACTCGACCGGGGTCTCGTCGGGGGCCTCGGCGATGATCTCGGCCTGGGCCTGCTCGAAGACGCGGATGAACTCGCGGCCGATGATCTTCCGCTTCTCCTCGGGGTCCGAGACACCCTTGAGCGCGGTGAGGAATCGCTCCTGCGCGTCGACGACCTTCAGCTGGACACCGGTCGCGGCGACGAAGTCCTTCTCGACCTGCTCGGTCTCGCCCTTGCGCATCAGGCCGTGGTCGACGTAGACGCAGGTCAGCTGGGATCCGATGGCCTTCTGCACCAGGGCCGCGGCGACCGCGGAGTCCACGCCGCCGGACAGGCCGCAGATGGCGCGCTTGTCGCCGACCTGCTCGCGGATGGCCGCGATCTGCTCCTCGACGATGTTGCCGGTGGTCCAGGTGGGCTCCAGGCCGGCCCCGCGGTAGAGGAAGTGCTCCAGGACCTGCTGGCCGTGCGTGGAGTGCATGACCTCGGGGTGGTACTGGACGCCGTACAGCCGCTTCTCGTCGTTCTCGAAGGCCGCGACCGGCACGACGTTCGTCGAGGCGGTGACGGTGAAGCCCTCGGGGGCGGCGGAGCAGGCGTCGCCGTGCGACATCCACACCGACTGGTGCTCGGGGGTGCCCTCGAACAGGGTGGAGCCCGACTTGGAGACGCTCAGCGGGGTACGGCCGTACTCGCGGGCGCCGGTGTTGTCGACGGTGCCGCCGAGGGTGGTGGCCATCAGCTGGAAGCCGTAGCACATGCCGAAGACGGGGATCCCGGCCTCGAAGAGGGAGCGGTCCAGCTGCGGGGCGCCCTCCTCGTACACGGAGGACGGGCCGCCGGAGAGGATGATCGCCTTGGGGTTCTTGGCCAGCATCTCGGCCACGGGCATCGTGCTGGGCACGATCTCGCTGTAGACCCGGGCCTCACGGACGCGGCGGGCGATGAGCTGGGCATACTGCGCGCCGAAGTCGACAACGAGGACGACGTCCGGTGCGGCGGTGGGTGCTACTGGCACGGGGCGGCCTTCCGGCGGAAAGAGGGTTGTGTGTTGTCGATTCTAACGGGGGGCGCACCCCCGGCTTCGTCTCACCATCCGAACCGGGTTGGCCGGGAGGGGGACGGAAGGTAATAATCCGTTCCATGCGCAAGCAGCTGAGCTTCCTCTTTACCTATGGCACCGGTCGGTCCGGTCGCCATGGGTCCTTGTGATGCTCGCTTGAGCCACTGACTTCCCCGAGCGCCCCGGTCCGACAGGACCGGGGCGCTCGCGCGTTCCCGTCTCCTGGCGGCACCGGGCCCACACCCTTCAGGAGAGATCATGAGCACCGTCGCCACCACCCCCGAGCAGCTGATCGCCAGCTCCCGCGAGCGCATCGACGCCCTCGACGACCGGATCATCGGCCTGATCCAGGAGCGGATGGCCGTCTCGGCGGTCATCCAGGAGGCCCGGATCGCCTCCGGCGGCCGCCGGGTGCACCTGTCGCGCGAGATGGAGGTGCTCGCGCATTGGAGCGACGCCCTGGGCAAGCCGGGCACCACGCTGGCGATGACCCTGCTGGAGCTGTGCCGCGGCCGCGTATGAGGCGCGGGCGCCCCGCGAGCCGGGGTCGGGTGAGCCCGGCATCCCGCGAGCCGGCCCGCGTCCGTCAGCCGCGCGTTCGTCCGCTTGGCGTTCGTCACCCTTCCGGACCGTGACCGGCCCCGGGGCCCTTCGTTGGTGAGGTTGTCACGCGTGGCTCCGCCGCAGCGATGAGACGCCGTTCATGGAGCGTGCGTCGTGGGACCTCGCTGCGGCGCGTGACCGGACGGCAGGGGACAGCAGCCCGGTCACCTCACGAGGACGGCCGGCCCGGGGACGCCCGGGCCGGCCGTTCTCTTCACCTCTGCGTCTGCCTACGACACCGGTACGTGCTCACGCGCGCCCGGCGGACCGGCGGCGCACCCCCACGTACAGCGCACCGCCGACGATCACCGCAGCCGCCGCGCCCAGCGCGACCGGGCCGACGGAGCTGCCGGTGGAGGCCAGGTTGCCGCCCGCGCCACCGGCGGCGGACGGGCCGGAGGCCACGACCGGGGAGGCCGAGGCCGACGCCGACGCCGAGGCGGACGGGGACGGGGAGGCCGAAGCGGAGGCCGAGGCGCTCGGGCTCGGGCTCGCGCCGTCCTTGACCTCGACCACGAACGGGGTCGTGTTGTTGACCGTGACCGGGTCGAAGACGTGCGGCTTGGTGCCCGTCGCCGTCGGCTCGCCGACGGTCACGGAGCCCTTGGCGTTCGCGACGGCCTTCTCGATCTTCATCACGAAGCGCCAGTCGTACTTGCCGTTCGCCGACGCCACGAGTCCGGCGTCGCAGAAGTAGCGCGGCGCGCCGGGCTGCTCCCTGCGGTCGCTGCCGTCGGCGTTGACCGCGCGGCAGTTCGGCGGCACCTCGGTGATCTTGATGCCGTCCGGGACCACGATGTCGGTACGGGCCACGCTCTCGCCGGAGCTCAGGTAGCTGATCCAGGCCGGGCCCTTGTTGCGGAAGCCGAGCTCGGCCGCGATCGTGTCGCCCGCCTTGCCGGACTGGGAGAACGCGATCGCCTCGAAGTCGGCCTTGTTGGCCTTGGCGGTGAAGTCGAAGGTCCGCTCGTTGTCGACCGGGTTCAGGTCGGTCTGCTCGGCCGCGCCGAAGAACCGGCGGTCCTCGCCGGCCGACTTCGCCTGGACGGGGGCCTGGGCCTTGACGGCCATGAGCTTCTTGCCGGTGGCCGGCTGCTTGCCCGGGGTCTTGTCCTGGTCCTTGACCGGCGCGGGGTCCGGGACGACGCCGTACCGCAGCCGGTCCTTGTACGCCTTCTCGGTCACCTTGAGGTGCAGCGGGGAGTCGGGGGAGAGCTGGTAGGACTCGCCGGGCAGGAACTCGCCCTCGACGAGGCAGACCGTGCGGGTGTCCACCGGGGCACCGCGCTCCTCGCTGCGGCAGTTGTCGTACACCTCCGCCAGCTCCAGGCCGTACGAGGTGTCCAGCTCCAGCGCGATCGACTTCGCGGGCAGCGTGCCGCGGTTGGCGAACGCCAGCGGGAGGGCCTGGCGGTCGCCCGCCTTCACCTCGGAGGTGAGCTTCAGCTCGTCCACGACCAGGTCGGGGCCGCCGACGGTCACCTTGGTGGTGACGGGCGTGATGGTCGCGCCGGCCACCTTGCCGGTGACGGCGATGTCGCCGCTCGCGCCGTTCCTGCTGCCCTGGGCGGCGGCGACCAGCAGGTCGAAGCGGCTGCTCTTCGCGTCGCCCCCGATCGACAGGTCCTGCTGCTTGCAGACGATCGTGGCGCCGCTCGGGGCGCACTTGGGGTTGGGCTTGGCCGGGTCGAGCCGGACCGAGGCCACCCCGGCGACCTTGCTGAGGTCGAACGTGATGGTGAATTCACCGGCGAAGCTGTTGCCGACGCCGACGTAGTCCAGGTTGTAGCGAAGGCTCTTCTCCTTCGGAGCCCCCGTCTCCGGGTGGGGCTGGAGCACGGCGTTGGCGGGGCCGCTCAGCGGGAAGACGCGGTCCGCGGCGTGCGCCGGTGCGGTCAGGCCGACGCTCAGGGCGGTCAACCCTGTAGCGGCCAGCAGGGAGATGCGCTTGTCCATGAACGTCGAGACTGCTGAAGGCGGGTCACAGTTGCACACTTTGCGACGTGACGGGCATCACATGCAACCATCCGGACTGATCACCTGTCACTTATGTACGCAGCGGCGGGTTCTGCCCTCGGAGGGGGAGCGCAGAACCCGTCGCCGCGACACGTGTCACGTCCTCTTCGGCACCTCGGGCACGGGCAGCAGCAAAGGCAGCCGCAGCGCCCCGAACGCGTCCTTCGGAACCGCCGGAGCGACCGGCTCCACCGCCACGAGCCGCTCGTACGCCGCCCCCTGCGCGGGCCGCGGATCCGCCTCGCCCTTGTTCGGCCAGAACGCCATCGCGCGCTCCGCCTGGGCCGTGATCGTCAGCGACGGGTTGACGCCGAGGTTCGCCGAGACCGCCGAGCCGTCCACCACGGAGATGCCCGGGTGGCCGTGGAGGCGGTGGTACGGGTCGACCACGCCCTCCTCGGCGCTCGCGCCGATGGGGCAGCCGCCCAGGAAGTGCGCGGTCAGCGGGGTGCCCACCAGCTCGCCGACGTTGCTGCCGGGGAAGCCGTTGATCTCCTCGGCCAGCAGGGTCGCCGCCCGGGTGGCCTCCTCGATCTGGGTCGGGTTGGGCGCTCCGTGGCCCTGCCGGGCCGTCAGCAGCCCCTTGCCCAGGCCCCGCGGCTTGCGGTAGGTGGTCAGCGAGTTGTCCAGGGACTGCATGACCAGGCCGATGATGGTCCGCTCCGACCAGCGCCGGTTGGACAGCGAACGCATCAGCTGGACCGGGTGGGTCGCGGTCCTGGCCAGCCAGGCCAGCACCCGGTGCTTGCCGTACGGCACCTGGAGGACCGTCATGAACCCCATCGCGTTCGAGCCCTTGCCGTAGCGCACCGGCTCGATGTGGGTGTCGGCGTTGGGGTGGACGGAGGAGGTGATGGCCACGCCCCGCGTGAAGTCGGCGCGGCCGGTGCCGCCGTGCCGCTTGCGGTAGCGGCGGTCGTCGGTCTGCGCGCCGACGATCCCCTCGGAGTTGGTCCGGGTCAGATCGCCCAGGCGGCCCGAGATCCGCGGCAGCTCGCCCCGGTCCTTCATCGTGTGCAGCAGCGTCTGGGTGCCGTACGTACCGGCGGCGACGACCACGTACCGGGAGCGCAGCACCTTGGCCCGGCCCTTGCGGCGGTGGTCGGTGGGCACGGTGCGGACCCGGTAGCCGCCGTCGGGGTGCTCGGAGAGCGCGGTGACGGTGGTCATCGGGTGGATGACCGCGCCGGCCCGCTCCGCCAGGTGCAGGTAGTTCTCGTTGAGGGTGTTCTTCGCCCCGTGCCGGCAGCCGGTCATGCACTCGCCGCACTCGGTGCAGGCCCGCCGGGCCGGTCCGGCACCGCCGAAGTACGGGTCGGGGACCTCCTCACCGGGCCGGACCCGGCGCGCGGCCGCGCCGCCGGCACCCGTGCCGGCCGCCTCCCCGGTGTCCTCGGCGCCCGTGGTGTCGCCGGCGTCCTTGGCATCCCTGGCGTCCCTGGCATCCTTGCCGTCGCCGAAGAAGACGCCGACCGGGGCCATGTGGAAGGTGTCGCCGACGCCCATCTTCTCGGCGGCGGCCAGCAGGTGCTCGTCGGAGGGGGTCATGGTGGGGTTGAGCCGGACCCCCAGCATGCGCTGGGCCTGGTCGTAGTACGGGGCCAGCTCCTCCTGCCAGTCGGTTATGCCCGCCCACTGCCGGTCCTGGAAGAAGGCGGCGGGCGGCACGTACAGGGTGTTGGCGTAGTTGAGCGAGCCGCCGCCGACCCCGGCGCCCGCGAGCACCATCACATTGCCGAGCAGGTGGATGCGCTGGATCCCGAACAGCCCGAGGGCCGGGGCCCACAGGTAGTTGCGCAGGTCCCAGGAGTTCTTGGGCAGGTCCGCGCGCGCGAAGCGGCGGCCGGCCTCCAGGACGCCGACCCGGTAGCCCTTCTCGGTCAGCCGCAGGGCCGACACCGAGCCGCCGAAGCCGGATCCGATGACGATGACGTCGTAGTCGTACCCGTGGTCGTCCACCGGTTCCCGTCCTCTATCGCAGTCGGAGCGCCTTCATGACGCGCAGACTGCGGGTCATGAAGGCGGCGTACTTGTCGTCGGTCATGCCCAGCGAGGGCGCCATCGGCAGCAGCCGCTGGTGGGCGACGGTCTGGGCCTCGGTGTACTTGAGGATTCCCTCGGAGCCGTGCCGGCGGCCGAGACCGGAGTCCTTCATGCCGCCCATCGGCGCCTGGGCGCTGCCGTACGCCGGGGCGTAGCCCTCGTTGATGTTGACGGTGCCCGTGCGCAGCCGGGCCGCGACGGCGTGGCCGCGGCGGGCGTCCTTGGTCCACACGCTGGAGTTGAGCCCGTACGCCGTGGCGTTGGCCTGGGCGATGGCCTCGTCCTCGTCGGTGAACCGGTAGATGGCGACGACCGGGCCGAAGGTCTCCTCGGCGCACACCGCCATCGGCGCCTCGACGCCGTCGAGGATGGTCGGCTCGTAGAAGAGCGGGCCGAGGTCCGGGCGGGCGACACCGCCGGCCACGAGCTTGGCGCCCTTCTCCACGGCCTCCTCGACGTGGCGCCGGACGGTCTCCAGCTGGCGCTCGCCGACGAGGGAGCCCATGTCCGCCCCGTACGCGAGGGCGCTGCCCAGGCGCATGGCCCTGGTCCGGGCCGCGAACCGCTCGACGAAGGCGTCGGCGACGGAGGCGTGGACGTAGAGCCGCTCGATGGAGATGCACAGCTGGCCGGCGGAGGAGAAGCACGCGCGCACGGCTCCGGCGGCGGCCTTCTCGATGTCGGCGTCGTGCAGCACGAGCATGGCGTTCTTGCCGCCGAGCTCCAGCGATACGCCGACCAGGCGGGCGGCGGCGCCCTGCGCGACCTCGCGGCCGGTACGGGTGGAGCCGGTGAAGGAGACGTAGTCGGCGTGCCGGACCACCTCGGGGCCGACGACCGGGCCCTCGCCGATCACGATCTGGAACACCTCGGCCGGCAGTCCGGCCTCGATGAGCAGCTCACGGGCCCACAGGGCGGTCAGCGCGGTCTCGGTGTCGGGCTTCATGACGACCGCGTTGCCGGAGACGAACGCGGGCAGCGCGTCGCCGACCGACAGCTCCAGGGGGTAGTTCCAGGGGGCGATCTGGCCGACGACCCCGCGGGGCTGGCGCAGCTCGGTGACCTTGGTCAGGGTCGGCATGGCGCCGGTGTGGTGCTTGGGGCGCAGGTAGGCGGGGGCCTTGCGGCCGTAGTGGCGGGCGGCGACGGCGACGGCCTGGACCTCTTCGTGGGCGTGCAGGCGCGCCTTGCCGGTCTCCAGCTGGATCAGGTCGAGGACCTCGGCCTGGCGGGCGAGGACCAGGTCGTGGAAGCGCAGCAGGACCGCCGCCCGCTGCCGTACGGGGACGGCGGCCCAGGCACCCTGCGCGGCGCGGGCCCGGTCGAAGGCGGCGGCCACGTCCTCGGGCGTGGCCTCGGGCAGGTCCGCCAGCTTGTCCCCGGTGAAGGGGGTGTGGTTGGCGGTGCGGCCGGAGCCGATGACTCCGCGGGTCAGCCGGGTGACCAGCTCAGGGGTCACGACGTCGGCGGCGGTGCGGACACCCGCCGGGGTGGGGGCCGAGGGATTGGTGAAGGCAGGCGCCTGCGAGACCGTCATGGCGGTGAGCGTATGCCGACGGCGAGCCTTTGGGTACCCGCCGGTAACCCGAATTTACGTTTCCGCCAGTGATCGCTGGCAGAAATGACCCGATCAGGGTGAAGCGGACCCTCCGGCGGGCTCCCAGCCCCGCAGGACGATGTCGAACTGCTCCCGCATCGTGGTCCAGTCCGACGCCGGGCCGGCCATGTAGATGCCGTACTCGGTGCCGTCCGGCGCGTAGTACATCTGCTCGATCAGCCGCCGCGGGCCGGGGTGCCCCTGCTTCTCGGTCCAGGTGAACTCCCACAGCGCGGACTTCTCCTGGCCGCGGAAGGTGTTCTGGTTCAGCCACTTGCGCTGGTAGTCCGTCCGTTCCTTGACCTGCCGCTCCAGGTCCAGGAGGTGCGCGTACGGATTGACGTGGTCGGGCGTCTTGTCGACGCCGATGCGGATCTTGTGCTTGCCGTTGTCGGGGGTGTAGTCGATCTGGTCCCCGTCCGTCTGCCGCCGCCAGCCGTCGGGCACGAACAGCGTGAACCCCTCCGGGTCCTTCACCCGCTGCCAGCCGGCCGGGACCGGGGCCCCGCTCTCGGAGGCCTTGCCCTCGGCGGCCTTGCCGTCGGTGGACGCGCCGGCCGTCGTACCGCCGCCGCTGCCCCCGTCGGCACCCGTCTCGGTCATCTTGAGCACGCCGAACACCCCGGCGCCGCCGAGCACCGCCGCCACCAGGGCGACCAGTGCGGCCCGGCGCACCCGGCCCGCGCCGCCGCCGCGCACCGGCGGGACCGCGGCCCCGCCGGAGTCCTCGATCCGCGCGGTGGCCACGCCCCGGGTGCCGGACACGCCCGCGGCAGCGCCGGACGCCGGCGGCTCCACGGCGCTCCGGGTGCTCCCGGCGGCCGCGGCCGGCCGGTCACCGGCGCGTTCCTCCGGGCCGATCGTGCGGGTCGGGACGTACGCCTGGGCGGCCTTCGGCTCGCGGCCCTCCATCGCCTCGATCAGCATCCGCTCGGCCTCGGCCGCCGACGGCCGCTCGGCCGGGTCCTTGCGCAGCAGCGCGGTGATCACCGGGCCGAGCGCCCCCGCCTGCCGCGGGGCGGGCGGTTCGTCGTTGACCACGGCCGCCAGGCTGGAGATGGGCGAGGTACGGCGGAACGGCGAGCGGCCCTCGACGGCCGTGTAGAGGGTGGCGCCCAGCGACCACAGGTCGGACGCCGGGTCGGGGGCTCCGCCGGTGACCCGCTCGGGGGCCAGGTAGTCGATGGAACCGACGAGTTCGCCGGTGCGCGTGATGGAGGAGTCGCCCTCGATCGCGGCGATGCCGAAGTCGGTGAGGAGCACCCGGCCGTCCCTGGCCAGCAGCACGTTGCCGGGCTTGACGTCCCGGTGCAGCACGCCCACCTTGTGCGCGGCGCGCAGCGCGCCCAGGACGTGCAGTCCGATCCGGGCCGCCTCCCGCGGCTCGATCCGGCCGGCCTCCTTGGCGGCGTCCGCGAGCGAGGGGCCGTCGATGTACTCCATGACGATCCACGGCCGGTCGTCGTGCTCGAAGACGTCGTGCAGGGTGACGACGGCCGGATCCGCGATCCGGGCCGCGGCCCGCGCCTCCTTCTGCGCACGGGCGTGCAGCACCGCCCGCTCGGCCTCGGCGACGTACAGACCCGCCGTCAGCTCCTTGACGGCGACCGTCCGGTTCAGCAGCTCGTCGTGCGCGCGCCAGACCCTGCCCATGCCGCCTCTGCCGATGGACTCGACGAGCCGGTACCGGCTCACGAGCACGGCGCCCGCACCTGTCCTGTTTTCCACGAAACCCCGCCACTGTTGTGCACTCCCGGCCAGATTACGGAGCGGTCGGGCGATGCTGGAACCGGACGGGCGCGGTGAGACAGCACTGTGACGCAATTGCCGTAGTGACTCTCCGTCAGCGGCCGGGCTTGTAACTCCCCGTGGCCTTTTCGAAGACCTCGGTGACCTTGGACTCCCCGTCCTGCGGCCCCGTCACCATGACGACGTGGTAGCGGCCGCCGAGCGCGACGACGTAGTTGCGGGCGTAGACGCTGCGTCCGTTGCCGTCGATCCAGGTGTACTGGCCCTCGGCGATGAGCTGCTGGCCGACCGTGGTCGTCCGGATGCCCCGCGAGGTGACCCAGGTGGAGGACCGGAACGGCTCCAATTCGCGTTCTTTGTCCTTCTGGTACGCGGCCGGGTCGGGCTTGCCCTCGACGGCGTCGCGCCCGGGGACCACGATCAGGTGGTGGTCCCCGTTGGTGTAGCGGACCTGTCCCATGTCGTTGATCGGCCGCCGGTCCCAGCCCTCGGGGACGACGATCTGGAAGCCCTCGGGGTCCTGGGCGGTGGTGAATCCGGGCGGGGCCGTCTGGGGGGCCGGCTTGGACTCGGGCGCCGCCGACGGCGTACCGCCCGTGCCGCCCGTGCTGCCCGTGCCGCCGGCGGGGGCCGAGGGGGGCGGCTGGGACGCCTGCGGCGTGGTGCGTACCGGGGCCGGGCCGCGGTCGGCGACCGGGTCGGTCGGGCCGGCCTTGGGCATGAACACCATCGCGTAGGCCACCGCCCCGGCGAGCGCCAGCAGGATGGACACCAGCAGGGTCCGGCCGAGCGCACGGGGCCCGCGGCGGCGCGGCTGGGGGGCGCCGCGGTGGCGGCCGTGGGAGAGGTCGGCGCGCCGGCGTACGACGGGCAGCCGGGCCGGGTCGGGCGCCGGGAGCGCTATCACGTCCGTGGCGCCCTCGGGTTCGGGCGCCGACCGTACGAGACTGCGCAGCCAGCCGCGCAGCTCCTCGAAGTCGGGCCGCTCGGTGGGGTCCTGGCGCAGCAGGGACTCCACGACCGGCCGCAGCGGACCGCACTCCTCCGCGAAGGCGGGCGGCTCGGCACAGACCATCTCGACGAGTTCGGCGGTGCTGTCCTCGGGGTAGGGGGCGTGGCCCTGGACGGCCCGGTAGAGCAGGGCACCCAGGGCCCACAGGTCGGTGGCGGGCCCGACGGGTGCGGCCAGCTGCCAGTTCCCGTGGACGGGGCCGGCCTGTTCGGGCGCCCACCGCTCGGTGACGGGACCGACGACGGCCATCCGGGTCTGCCGGGCCCGCTCGGCGGCCAGCGCGGTCGCGGGACCGGTACGGGCGCGGGGTCCCTCGGCGTCCCAGCCGCCACGAGGCGGGAGGGGGACGGGCACGGGGGCGGGTGCGGGCGCGGGGGCGGAGGCCGGCAGGGGCGCGGGGGCCGGGTCCGGGGCCGGGTCGGGGTCCGCCTGGTGGTAGCCCTGCGGGAGGGCGAGGGGAGCGCGCGGCCCGGAGGGTACGGCCGGCAACGGCGGCCGCGTCTCGTCCGGCGCGCCGTACGGATACGAATACCCCCGCGGCAGGTTGGAGCCCTCGGGGCGCGGCTCGGGCCGCAGCTCACGGCGGGCGGCGGCCTGGGCACCGGCCCGGTAGGCGGCGATGGCGCCACCGGAGCGGGCGGCCCGCGGGTCGGGGCGCGCGGGACCGCCGTTCTCCGGCCGGGGACCTGCCGCCGGGCCGGGGTCCGGGGGCGACCCGGCCCCTTCCGGGAGCGGCAGGGGCCGCTGCTCCGGGCCGGGAGCGGGGTCCGGCTCCCGCTCCGGGACGATCTGGTCGGCGTACAGCGGCCCGGTCACCTGCCGGGGCAGCGGCGCGGTGTCGTACCCGGGTGCCACCAACGGGGCGTATCCGGGGCCGGTGTTCCCGCCGCCGGGCCGGGGGGACCCGGCGTCGTCCGCGTGGTCCGGGGCACCGTGGCCGGGACCGCCGTGGGCGGGGTCGTCGTGGGCGGGGTCGTCGTGGGCGGGGTCGTCATAGCCGGGACCGCCGTATGCGGGACCGTCGTAGCCGGGACCGCCGTATGCGGGACCGTCGTAGCCGGAACCACCGTGGCCGGAACCGAAGGACGGCGGGGCGCCGAAGTCGGCGTGGTCCGGGTCGCCGTAGCCCGCCGCGCTGCCCCAGCCGGCCGACGCGGGGACCGGGTCGTAGCCGCAGAGGGCCTCCTCGGCGGCGCCCGCCGCCAGGCCGGTCAGGACCACACGGCCGTCGTCGCAGACCAGGACCGTGCGGACGGTGATGTTGCGGTGCGTCCAGCCGTGCGCGTGCAGGACCCGCAGCGCGGTCAGGACGTCCGAGGCGACCTCCGCCGCCCGGTACGGGCTCAGCGGCTGGTCGGCGACGAGCGCGGCCAGCGGGCGCGCGGGGACGAGTTCGCTCACTATCCACAGCGAGCCGCCCTCGGCGAACACGTCGAACACCTGGTCCAGGCGCGGGTGGTCGGGGATCCGGGCCGCGGCCTGCGCGGCCTCGATGGCCCGCCGGACGGCCGGCAGGTCCCCCGGGGAGACCACCTCGGGCGCCCGGTGCCCGTCGAGCAGCTCCGCGTCGACGACCTCGGGTAACGGCACCTGCCGGACCAGCACTTCCTGCCCGCTGCGGGTGTCGAAGGCGCGGGTCTCGACGAGCTCCTGGTCGTCGGACGGCGGCACCGGCAGACGGTAGCGTCCGGCCAGGATCCGGCCCGCGTAGTCGTCCACTTCGCCTCCCCCGAGTGCGGTGTCCCCCCATGCCCCGCCGACACGATACGTCGCCGGGGCCGCCCGCGTCCCGGGCCTGCCTCAGTCCGCCCCGTCGGGGTGACCGCTCAGTCCACGATCTGGAAGGTCTCGAACGCCGTGTTCCGGATCTGGGTGCACTCGGCGCCGTCCCACTGGTCCGCGGCGCAGCTGATCATGATCGCGTAGCCGTGCGTCGCGTCCACCTTGAAGCCGCGGTTGAGGACGCGCACCTTGATCCCGTTGTGCTCCCGCTCGAACTCCCAGTCCGCGACGGTCGGGTAGTCCCGGTACGTCGTGGCCCGGATGCCGAGCAGGCGGTACCCGCTGCTGGTCCTGCCGGTCGACCGCTCGCCCAGCTCCCAGGCCAGCTTGGCGTCGTTCTTCGGGCTGTTGGTGTAGTCCACCTGGATCCGCGGGAAGCCGCCGTCGCGGCTGTGTATGGCGCCGGAGTTGTCCCCGGCTATGCCGGTCTGGTGGAAGCCCTCCGGCATGTACATCGAGAAGTGGAACTTGGTGGAGGTGATCTGGACGTAGCCCGCAGGCGCACCGCCGCCCGTGCCGGGGCCGGGCGGCGGGGTGCCGCCGCCCGGGACGCCGATGCCCGCGTCCTGACCGGGCGTCTGCCCCTGGCCCTGACCCTGGCCCTGACCCTGGCCCTGGCCCTGGCCCTGGCTCTGGCCCTCTCCCTGGCCCTGGCCCTGGGTGGCGGCGCCGTCCGGGGCCGGGGAGGATCCCCCGCCCTTGCCGTTGCCGGCGCCGTTGCCCGCGCTGGCGCCCGGGGACGGGTTGCCGGACGCGGTCGCTCCGCCGCCCTTGGCACCCTTGCCCTTGTCCTTGTCGTCCCCGCTGAAGGCGTACACGATGAGCCCGCCGACCACGGCCAGCACGACCACCACCGCGGCGATCGCCAGCGCGATGGTGCGGCGCGGCATCACGTCGGTGAGCGGGGCGGCGACCGGTGCCTGACGTCGGCCCAGGCCGGCGCCGACGGTCGGCGCCGCCGGGTCGGCCGGGGCCTCGGCGGCCGAGGCGGTGGCGACGGCGGCGGCCTTGGCCTCCTCGGCGGCCTTGCGGGCCGCCTTCAGCGCGGCGCGGGCCCGGTCGCGCTGCTCGCGCTCGCGGCGCTCGCGCTCCTTGCGCTCCGCCCGATCCGCCTCCTTGGCCGCCTTCTCGGCCTCCTTGGCCGCCTTCTCCGCCGCCCGTTCGGCCGCCTTGAGGGCCGCGGCCTTCTCGGCGGCCTCCTTGGCCTCGGCGAGCGAGATCTGCCGGGTCTCCTCGACCGCCGGGACCGGCTCCGCCTCGGGCGCGTCGATGACGGCGGTCAGCAGAGCGCGGGCACCGGCGTCGTCGAGGCGCTGGGCGGGATCCTTGGCGAGCAGGCCGTAGATGACCTCGGTGAGCGGACCCGCGTTCCTCGGCGGGTCGACCTGCTCGGTCATCACCGCGGTGAGGGTGGCGAGGGCGGAGCCCTTGTCGTACGGCGGGGAGCCCTCGACGGCGGCGTAGAGCAGGCCGCCGAGGGACCACATGTCGGCGGGCGGGCCGGGCTTCTGGCCGCGGGCGCGCTCCGGCGCGATGTACGAGGGGGCGCCGACGAGCATGCCGGTGGAGGTGACCGAGGGGTCGCCCTCGACCTGGGCGATGCCGAAGTCGGTGAGGACCACGCGTCCGCTGTCCGCTATGAGGACGTTGGAGGGCTTCACGTCGCGGTGCAGGATGCCTTCGCCGTGGGCGTCCTTGAGCACGTCGAGCACGGCGAGGCCGACCTCGGCGGCGCGCCGGGGCGTGAGGGTGCCGCGCTCGCGGATGTACTCGGCGAGCGAGGGGCCCTCGATGAGCTCCATGACGATCCAGGGGCGGGCGTCCTCGTCGACGACGTCGTAGACGGTGACCGCGCCGGCGCTGCGGATCCGGGCGATGGCCTTGGCCTCGCGCAGGGTGCGCGTGATCAGGCGGCGCTTCTCGTCCTCGTCGACGCCGTTGCCGAAGCGCAGTTCCTTGACGGCGACGGTACGGCCGAGCGTCTCGTCGACGGCACGCCAGACGGTGCCCATGCCGCCCTTGCCGAGCACGGACACCAGCCGGTACCGGCGCGCGAGCAGCCGGCCCTCGTCCTCGCCGGTGTCCTTGGTGACGCCCTTGACGCCTGTCGCCCCGTCACCGGCCCTGCCGTCCTTGCGGCCTGCCGCGTCGGCGGGGCGGGCGTCCTTGGGCGCGGCGGCCGCGGCGGTCGCGGCGGTCGCGGGGGCGGCCGGGACGCCGTCCTTGCGGTCGGCGTCGCGCGCGCCGGAGCGCTGCTTCACCAGCGGCGGGACGGCATCGGTGAGGTCTTCGAGCTCTTCGTCGTCGGCGGCGGGAGCATCCGAAGGCCTGGACGTCGCGGCGGCCTTGCCGTCATCGGCGGAACGCTGCTTCACCAGCGGCACGGCACCGGCCGTCCCGGATTCCGGTTCCGTCGTCGCGACGGCGTCCGCACCGCCCTCGGGGGCCGGTGACGTCGCGCCGTCGGCCGTCCCGCCACCGTCCCCGGAACGCTGCTTCACCAGCGGCACCTTGTCCGCCGACGGTGTCGTCGTGGGCTCCTGTTCCGGGGCGTCAGCTGCGGAAGCGACGGAGTCTCCCGGCGTACGTGTGTGCTCCGGTTTCGACATGCGTCCCCTCCGCAATCGTGGCACCGTGTCCGGCCGGCCCGCCAGCCGTCTGGGCCCGGGCGTAACCAGCCTTGGCCGAACCCTCATTGTTCCTCACTCCGCAACGGACGGGTGCCACGGGTGTCCGGTTCCCCGGTCAGATCGGGACGATGTCCGGAGCGCCCAGGCGTGCCGCGTCCGCCGTCTGGTCGTCCGGCTGCCGCTGCGACTCGCGTTCCGCCTGGACCCGCTTCTCGTAGTGCTCCACCTCCTTCTCGATCTGCTGCTTGTCCCAGCCCAGGACCGGCGCCATCAACTCCGCGCACTCCCGCGCCGACCGCGTCCCGCGGTCGAAGGTCTCGATCGAGATCCGCGTCCGCCGGGTCAGGACGTCGTCGAGGTGCCGCGCACCCTCGTGGGAGGCCGCGTAGACGACCTCGGCCCGCAGGTAGTCCTCCGCCCCGGTGAGCGCCTCCCCCAGGCTCGGGTCCGCCGCGATCAGATCCAGCAGTTCCTCCGTCAGCGCGCCGTACCGGTTCAACAGGTGCTCCACGCGCACCACATGGAGTCCGCTGCGCGCGGCGATCCGGGCCCGCGCGTTCCACAGCGCGCGGTAGCCCTCCGCGCCCACCAGCGGGATGTCCTCGGTGACGCACTCCGCGACCCTCTGGTCGAGCCCGTGCACCGCCTCGTCGACCGCGTCCTTGGCCATCACCCGGTACGTCGTGTACTTGCCGCCGGCCACGACCACCAGCCCCGGCACCGGGTGCGCCACCGTGTGCTCGCGCGACAGTTTGCTCGTGGCGTCCGACTCGCCGGCCAGCAGGGGCCGCAGGCCCGCGTACACCCCCTGCACGTCGTCCCGGGTCAGCGGCACGGCGAGGACGGAGTTCACGTGGTCCAGCAGGTAGTCGATGTCCGCGCTGGACGCGGCCGGGTGCGCCTTGTCCAGGTCCCAGTCGGTGTCGGTGGTGCCCACGATCCAGTGCCGGCCCCACGGGATGACGAAGAGGACGGACTTCTCCGTGCGCAGGATCAGGCCGGTCGCGGAGTGGATGCGGTCCTTGGGGACGACCAGGTGGATGCCCTTGGAGGCCCGGACGTGGAACTGCCCGCGCTCCGCGATCAGCGCCTGCGTGTCGTCCGTCCACACCCCCGTCGCGTTCACGACCTGCTTCGCGCGGATCTCGTACTCCCCGCCGCCCTCCACGTCCTGGACGCGCGCGCCGACCACCCGTTCGCCCTCACGGAGGAATCCGATCACCCTCGCCCGGTTGGCGCAGTGCGCCCCGTACGCCGCCGCGGTGCGGACCAGCGTGGCCACGTAGCGCGCGTCGTCCATCTGGGCGTCGTAGTACTGCAGAGCGCCCACCAGCGCGTCCTTGCGCAGGCACGGCGCCACCCGCAGGGCGCGCCCGCGCGAGAGGTGCCGGTGGACCGGCAGGCCCCGGCCGTGGCCGCTGGAGACCGACATCGCGTCGTACAGCGCGACGCCGGAGCCCGCGTAGATGCGCTCCCAGCCCCGGTGCTGGAGCGGATAGAGGAACGGCACGGGTTTGACCAGGTGCGGGGCGAGCCGCTCCAGCAGCAGCCCCCGCTCCTTGAGGGCCTCGCGCACCAGCGCGAAGTCGAGCATCTCCAGGTAGCGCAGGCCGCCGTGGATGAGCTTGCTCGACCGGCTGGACGTGCCCGAGGCCCAGTCCCGGGCCTCGACCAGCCCCGTCGAGAGGCCTCTGGTCGCCGCGTCGAGCGCGGTGCCGGCGCCCACCACGCCCGCACCCACCACCAGCACGTCGACCTCGCGTTCCGCCATTCGGGCGAGCGCCTCGGCGCGCTGCGCGGGTCCCAGTGTCGCTGTCCTCACCGCTGCCTCCCGTTGGTGCGGGTGATCCCGCTCACATCCCCCTTGGCCATGATTCTGACGGGACGCCCCGACATCAGCCACCGCCTGTGGACAACACAATGATCGCCACCAGTCCACAATGCCGCAGATCGGTCATATATACGCCTAGTCTGACATAGCGCCAACTCCCTCTCTCCACAGGACTTGCGCGTTCAGCCCTCTCATGTCAGGGAAAGGGACGGCACCCCATGCCCGCAGATCTCGCCGTCATCGGACTGGGCCATCTCGGCCTCCCACTCGCCCAGGCCGCCGTCGCCGCCGGCATCGCGACCGTCGGCTACGCGGCCGGACCGGCCACCGACACCCCCCTCACCGCCGCCGAGATCCGCCGGATGTCGGCGGGCGGCTTCCGGGTCACCACCAACGCCGCCGAACTCGGCCGGGTCCGCACGGCCGTCATCTGCGCACCCACCCGCCTCGGCCCGGACCGCGCCCTCGACCTCGGGGCCGTCGGCGAGGCGGCCCGGGCGCTGGCCGGCCGGCTGCGCCCGCACACCACCGTGATCCTGGAATCGGCCGTCCACCCGGGCGTCACCGAGGACTTCCTGCGCCCGATCCTCGAAGAGGGCTCGCGGCTGCGGGCCGGCCGGGACTTCCACCTGGCCTACTCCCCCAGCCGCTTCGACCCCGGCAACCGGACGCACACCTTCACCAACACCCCGAAGGTGATCGGGGGCCTCACCCCCGCCTGCACCGAGTCGGCGGCCGCCTTCTACGCCCGCCTGACCGACAAGGTGGTCCGGGCCCGCGGCCTGCGCGAGGCCGAGACGGTCCAGCTGCTGGAGACCAACTACCGGCACGTCAACATCGCCCTCATGAACGAGATGGCGGTGCTCTGCCACGACCTCGGCGTGGACCTGTGGGACGTCGTCCGCTGCGCAGAGACCAAGCCCTACGGCTTCCAGGCCTTCCGCCCCGGCCCCGGCGTCGGCGGGCACGGCGTCCCCCTCGACCCCAACTACCTCCCCCACACCACCCGCACCCCCGGCCACCCCCTGCGCATGGTGGGCCTGGCCCAGGAGATCAACGGCCGGATGCCCCAGTACGTCATCCAGCGCAGCGCCGCCCTGCTCAACGAGCACGGCAAGTCCGCGCGCGGCGCCCGCGTCCTGCTCCTCGGCGTCACCTACAAGCCCGACCTCGCCGACCAGGAGGGCGCCCCGGCCCGCGAGATCGCCAGCCGCCTGCTCGACCTCGGCGCGCTGATCAGCTACCACGACCCGTACATCGCGGGGTGGCGGGTGCGCGACCACCCCGTCCCCCGTGCCGAATCCTTGTACGAGGCCGCGGCCAACGCCGACCTGACGATCCTGCTCCAGCAGCACCGCACGTACGACCTCCAAGGTCTCGCGGTGAAGGCCCAGTTGCTCCTGGACACCCGCGGCGCCAGTCCGGTGGGCGCGGCGCACCGACTCTGACCGACCCCTCCCCCCGCCCCGCAGCCGGGGAAATCCCCCACCGGATGTCGGTGGCTGCTGCTAGCCTGCGGCGTCACTTATCTCGCGCATACATTCGTAGGAGCGCATGCGCGTCCGATCCCTTGGGGGGGATTTCTCCATGAGCCAGCAGTTCCAGCCTCCGGCGCCCGACTCCCAGACCCCGGCCGGCTTCGGCGCCCCGGTCGCGCCGGCCCGCCGCGGCAACGTCGGCCTCGGCATCGTGGCCGCCGTCGTCGCCGCCCTCATCGCGGCCGGCGCGTACGGCGGCATCATCGGCGCCACCGAGTACGAGATCGGCTACGCCGCGCTCGGCGTCGGCTTCCTGATCGGCCTGGCCTCGGGCAAGATCGGCGGCTCCAACCCGGTCCTGCCGGTCGTGAGCGCGCTGCTCTCCCTCGGCGCCGTCTACGGCGGCCAGCTGCTGGGCACCGCCATCATCGGCGCGAAGGTCGCCCCGGTCGGCGCGTTCGAGCTGCTCACCCAGCACTTCGCCCTGGTGCAGGAGGCCTGGACGGAGGAGACCAGCCCGATCTCGCTGGCCTTCTTCGCGATCGGCGCCGTCGTCGCGTTCCAGACGGCCCGCAAGACCGCCGCCTGACCCACCGCGCCGCGCCGGGTCCCGTCCCCGCCCCCGCGAGGGGGCGCGGCGCACGGGACCCGGACCGTCCGCCGGCTCCGCCACATCACCGGCAGCCCGGTAGACCACCGCTGAACTGCGAAAACCCTGTTGCCGGGAACGGCAGCGGCCATATGATCCGCGCGTGTCCGCACTTCCCTCCACCGGCCGGCCCGTCTTCGAACCCACCGAACGCGTCCCGGCCCTCGCCGCACTCCGCTCCGCCGTCACCGACCGCCGATGGGACGCCGTCGCCGCCGCCTTCGAGGCCCTGCCCGACGAGGACGACCGCGTCCAGGCCTGTCGGACCGTGGCCGAGACCCCGGGCGCGGAAACGTTCCTGCGCCAGGTCGCCGACCAGCGCCCCGGCGACCCGCTGCCGCGCACCCTGCTGGCCCAGCGGCTCGTCCAGGCGGGCTGGGACGTCCGTACCGCGGCCCGGGCCGAGCACGTCTCGCGCCGCCAGTTCGACGCGTTCTTCGCCCACCTGCGGCAGGCCGAGCAGCTGCTCATCGACGTCTGCGCCGAGTACCCGGCGTACGGCCTGGCCTGGTACGTGCGCATCATCACCGGGCGCGGTCTGGAGCTCGGCCAGAGCGAGACCCGGCGCCGCCACGACCGCCTCGCCGAGCACCACCCGCACCACTACTCCGGCCAGCTCCAGCTGCTCCAGCAGCTGTGCCCCAAGTGGGGCGGCACCTGGGAGGCAGCCGACGCCTTCGTCCGGGACGCCGTCGCGAAGGCGCCGGAGGGGAGCCCGAACGGCGCGCTGGTCGCCGTCCTCCAGATGGAGCGCTACCTGGAGCTGACGGAGAAGGAGAGCAAGCAGGCCGCCGAACGCCACCTGCGCGACCCCGGCGAGCACGCCCGCCTGGTCGACGCCGCCCGCCGCTCCGTCCTGCACCCCGCCTTCCGCCCCGACAGCCACCAGGCGGTCGGCGCCCACAGCGCCTTCGCCGCCGCCCACTCGGTGGCAGGCCGCCCCGCGGACGCCGCCCCGCACTTCCGCGCCCTGGGCGACCACGCCAGTGAGTTCCCGTGGGGATACGTCGGCAACGGCGACCACGAGGCCGCCTTCGTCCGCCACCGAAAGACCGCCCTGGCCAAGGGCTGAGGAACACGAGCATGATCACCGAGACCACCGTCGACGGCGTCCGCACCGTCCTCGCCCACCGGCCCGGGCCCGTCACCGCCGGCCTGCTCTTCCGGGTCGGCCGCGCCGACGAGACCCTCGCCACCAGCGGGGTCACCCACCTGGTCGAGCACCTCGCCCTGCACCGCCACGGCCTGAGCGACCTGCACTACAACGGGGCCACCGCCGCCGCCTACACCCACTTCCACGTCACCGGCACCCCCGCCGACGTCGTCGAATACCTGAACGGCGTCTGCGCGGCCCTGCGCGACCTGCCCATGGAGCGCCTGGAGACCGAGAAGGAGATCCTGCGCACCGAGGGCGCCGGCCGCGGCCGCGGCCCGGGCCACGCCCTGCCGCTGTGGCGCTACGGCTCCCGCTCCTACGGCCTCACCAGCTACGGCGAGACCGGCCTGCACCGGCTCACCGGCCACGCCGTGCGCGCCTGGGCACAGGAACGGTTCACCCGCGAGAACGCCGTCCTGTGGATGACCACCGACACCCTGCCCGAGGGCCTGGACCTCACCCTGCCCTCGGGCACCTGGCGCCCCGCCCCCGCGCCCACCTCGGCACTGCCGCAGACCCCCGCGTACTTCCACGGCGACGACGGCGGCGTCGTGCTGTCCTCGGTGCTGCCCCGCTCCACCCGGGTGAACCTGTTCACCGAGGTGCTGGGCAAGGAACTGTTCCGCGAGCTGCGCCAGAAGGGCGGCTACTCGTACACCGCGGCGGCCGACTACTGCGTCCGCGACGCCGACCACGCGACCGTCCTCGCGTACGCCGACGCGCTCCCCGAGAAGCAGGGCGCCGTGGTCGGGGCGTTCATCGACGTCCTGGCCAAGCTGCGGGCCGGCCGGATCGAGCAGGCCGACCTGGACGCCGTACGGGCGAGCGCCCTCAGCCACCTCGACGCCCCGGACCTGGCCGCGGCGATGCTGCCCTCCCACGCGATGAACCTGCTCCTGGGCCACCGCAACCTGACCGTGGAGCAGGCCCGGGCCGAGATCGCGGCGGTCACCGTCGCCGACCTGCGCCAGGTCGCCCGCGAGCTGTGGGCGAACGCGCTGCTCCAGGTGCCCGGCCAGGGCGTGGAGTGGGCGGGCGTGGCCGCCGCGCCCCAGGAGTCCGCCGACATCGTCACCGGGCGCCGCTACACCTCCCTGGAGGACCGCGAGGTCGCGCTGCTGGTCGGCTCGGACGGGGTCAGCCTCACGGGCCCCGGCGACAGCCGGATCACGGTGCGCTACGCCGAGTGCTCCCTGATGAACGTCTACCCGGACGGCGGCCGGCACCTGATCGGCCACGACGGGTTCACCCTGGCCGTCGAGCCGGCCCTGCACGGGATCACGGCCGCCGAACTGGCCCCGCTGGACGCCGGCGTCCCGCCGACCGCGGTCGTCCGCATGCCCCCGCGCGACCCGGCCCGTATCCCGCGGCCGGGCGCCGCCGCGGCCGAACGCCCCACGGCCCCCGGCGCCCGCCCGCGGGCACCGCGCAGCGGCGCCCTGACGGCGGTGCTGTGGATCCTCGGTGTCCTCACCGCAGGCATGGGCATGCTCACGGTGATCCTCACCTTCGCCGAGTTCGACACGTCGATCTCGCCGGAGGGGCCGGTATGGAGCGAACTCGGCGCCTTCTGGTTCCTGACGGCGTGCTTCGCGGTGCCGTGGGGCATCTGCCTGAGCCGGCGCGCCCGGGGCCGGGGCTGACCGCCGCCCACGGGCCCCGCGTACGCCGGAGGGCCGGCCCCCGCTGACGGGAGCCGGCCCTCGGTGGTACTGCCCGGGTGGGGTCAGCGGCGGTGCTGGGAGTCCGCGACGGTGACCTCGACCCGCTGGAACTCCTTGAGCTCGCTGTAGCCGGTGGTGGCCATCGAGCGGCGCAGCGCGCCGAAGAGGTTCATCGAGCCGTCGGGGGTGTGGGACGGGCCGGTGAGGATCTCCTCGGTGGTGCCGACCGTGCCCAGGTCCACCTTCTTGCCGCGCGGCACGTCCTCGTGGACGGCCTCCATGCCCCAGTGGTGGCCCTTGCCGGGCGCGTCGGTGGCACGGGCCAGCGGGGAGCCCATCATCACGGCGTCGGCGCCGCAGGCGATGGCCTTGGGCAGGTCGCCGGACCAGCCCACGCCGCCGTCGGCGATGACGTGCACGTAGCGGCCGCCGGACTCGTCCATGTAGTCGCGGCGGGCCGCGGCCACGTCGGCGACGGCGGTGGCCATCGGGACCTGGATGCCCAGCACGTTGCGGGTGGTGTGCGCGGCGCCGCCGCCGAAGCCGACCAGGACGCCCGCGGCGCCGGTGCGCATCAGGTGCAGGGCGGCGGTGTACGTGGCGCAGCCGCCGACGATGACCGGGACGTCGAGCTCGTAGATGAACTGCTTGAGGTTCAGCGGCTCGGCGGCACCGGAGACGTGCTCGGCGGAGACGGTCGTACCGCGGATGACGAAGATGTCGACGCCCGCGTCCACGACGGCCTTGGAGAACTGCGCGGTGCGCTGCGGGGAGAGCGCGGCGGCGGTGACGACACCGGAGTCGCGCACCTCCTTGATGCGCTGCCCGATCAGGTCGGCCTGGATCGGGGCGGCGTAGATCTCCTGGAGGCGGCGGGTCGCGGCCTCCTCGGGGAGCCCGGTGATCTCGTCGAGCAGCGGCTGCGGGTCCTCGTAGCGGGTCCACAGGCCCTCGAGGTTCAGCACGCCGAGGCCGCCGAGCTCGCCGATGCGGATCGCGGTCTGCGGGGAGACGACCGAGTCCATGGGGGCGGCCAGGAAGGGGAGCTCGAAGCGGTAGGCGTCGATCTGCCAGGCGATCGAGACCTCCTTCGGGTCCCGCGTACGCCGGCTCGGGACGATGGCGATGTCGTCGAACGCGTACGCCCTGCGGCCGCGCTTGCCGCGCCCGATCTCGATCTCAGTCACGTGTGGTGGCCTTTCCCTCTTGGTCTGCCCGTCCAGTATCCCCGAACGCCGGAGGGTCGCGTTCCCGTGACCGCTGTACGGACGCACGGCTGTACGGCTGTACGGACACACGGCGAAGGGGCGGACCCGTCGTTACGGGTCCGCCCCTTCGCCTCACCTCACGTCGCTCAGCCCTGGCGGGAGTAGTTCGGCGCCTCGACCGTCATCTGGATGTCGTGCGGGTGGCTCTCCTTCAGGCCCGCCGAGGTGATCCGGACGAACCGGCCGCGGTCCTGGAGCTCGGGCACCGTGCGGCCGCCGACGTAGAACATCGACTGGCGCAGGCCGCCGACCAGCTGGTGGACGACCGCGGCGAGCGGGCCGCGGTAGGGCACCTGGCCCTCGATGCCCTCGGGGATGAGCTTGTCGTCGCCGCCCACGCCCTCCTGGAAGTAGCGGTCCTTGGAGAAGGACTTGCGGTCGCCGCGGGACTGCATCGCGCCGAGCGAGCCCATGCCGCGGTACGACTTGAACTGCTTGCCGTTGATGAAGAGCAGCTCGCCCGGGGACTCCTCGCAGCCCGCGAGCAGCGAGCCGAGCATCACCGTGTCGGCGCCCGCGACCAGGGCCTTGGCGATGTCGCCGGAGTACTGCAGGCCGCCGTCGCCGATGACCGGGACGCCCGCGGCCTTGGCGGCCAGCGAGGCCTCGTAGATGGCGGTGACCTGCGGGACGCCGATGCCGGCGACGACGCGGGTGGTGCAGATGGAGCCGGGGCCGACACCGACCTTGATGCCGTCGACACCCGAGTCGATGAGTGCCTGGGCGCCGTCGCGGGTGGCGACGTTGCCGCCGACGACGTCGACGGAGGAGTTCGACTTGATCTTGGCGACCATGTCGCCGACCAGGCGGGAGTGGCCGTGGGCGGTGTCGACGACGATGAAGTCCGCGCCGGCCTCGATGAGCGCCTGGGCGCGCTCGTACGCGTCACCGGCGACGCCGACGGCGGCGCCGACCAGCAGCCGGCCGTCCTTGTCCTTGGCGGCGTTCGGGTACTTCTCGGCCTTGACGAAGTCCTTGACCGTGATGAGGCCCTTGAGGATGCCCGCGTCGTCGACCAGCGGCAGCTTCTCGATCTTGTGGCGGCGCAGCAGCTCCATGGCGTCCACGCCCGAGATGCCGACCTTGCCGGTGACCAGCGGCATCGGGGTCATGACCTCGCGCACCTGGCGGCTGCGGTCCGACTCGAAGGCCATGTCGCGGTTGGTGACGATGCCGAGCAGCTTGCCGGCGGGGTCGGTGACCGGGACGCCGGAGATGCGGAACTTCGCGCACAGCTCGTCGGCCTCGCGCAGCGTCGCGTCCGGGTGCACGGTGATCGGGTCGGTGACCATGCCGGACTCGGAGCGCTTGACCAGGTCCACCTGGTTGGCCTGGTCGGCGATGGAGAGGTTGCGGTGCAGGACACCGACGCCGCCCTGGCGGGCCATGGCGATGGCCATGCGCGCCTCGGTGACCTTGTCCATGGCGGCCGACAGCAGCGGCACGTTCACCCGGACGTTCTTGGAGATGAGGGAAGAGGTGTCGATCTCGTCCGGCGCCATGTCGGACGAGCCCGGCAGGAGCAGGACATCGTCGTAGGTCAGCCCGAGCGTGGCGAATTTGTCGGGCACTCCGTCACCGTTGACAGTCATGACACCTTCCCAGATGGTCTTGCTCAGCGCGGATGTCCATGCTAACGGGATCGCGAGGCGTCTCATTCCACGACCAAGATCGATGGAAATTTTCGTCTCTTCCTACGAACGGACGAGCCGGTCTCCTCACTGCTCGGCGAGGGCCCGCAACCGGCTGAGCGCCCGGTGCTGGGCGACCCGGACCGCTCCCGGCGACATGCCGAGCATCTGTCCGGTCTCCTCCGCCGTCAGGCCGACGGCCACGCGGAGCACGAGCAGCTCCCGCTGGTTCTCCGGCAGGTTGGCCAGCAGCTTCTTGGCCCATTCGGCGTCACTGCTGAGCAGCGCCCGCTCCTCGGGGCCGAGGGAGTCGTCCGGCCGCTCCGGCATCTCGTCGGACGGTACGGCCGTACTGCCGGGGTGCCGCATCGCGGCCCGCTGGAGATCGGCGACCTTGTGCGCGGCGATGGCGAAGACGAAGGCCTCGAAGGGCCGGCCGGTGTCGCGGTAGCGGGGCAGGGCCATCAGGACGGCGACGCAGACTTCCTGCGCGAGGTCCTCGACGAAGTGCCGGGCGTCGCCGGGCAGCCGGGAGAGCCGGGTGCGGCAGTAGCGCAGGGCCAGCGGGTGCACATGGGCGAGCAGGTCGTGGGTGGCCTGCTCGTCGCCCTCCACCGCGCGGCGGACGAGCGCGCCGACGCCGCCGGCGGAGCCGCTCTTGGCGGCGCCGGTGGTGCCTGCGGCCGCGGGGGACCCCAGGGCTTCGTCGTCGCGCATCAATCCATGGTGCCTCGCCGCCGGAGCGTTCGCGGCATCGTGGCCGGTGTTGTGCATCGAAGCGTTATGAGCGGGCGCGCCGGAACCCATCATCTGCGCCCTCCCCTCCCGCTCGCCGGATGGTCCCCGAGGAACCCACATCTCCAAGAATGCGGCACACCTCAAGGATGCGGCATCGCGCACGAAGCGACACGTCCCCCGGATTGTGCCCCGCCAACCCCCCGGTGCGCACCGGGTACGGCGGGTACAGCGGAACCCGAGTGCGCGTCCACCGGTGGGCGGGCGGCCGCACCGCCGCCCCGTCCGTCGCGTCCGGACGGGACCGCCCCGGCCGGACCGCCCACGTCACCCGTCCGGACCAGCCGCCCGGCCCCGTCGCACGGCCACCTGCCCGGGCGACGGGCGGTCCGCCGTCAGCGGACCAGGCCCCAGCGGAACCCGAGGGCCACGGCGTGCGCCCGGTCGGAGGCGCCCAGCTTCTTGAACAGCCGGCGCGCGTGCGTCTTGACCGTGTCCTCGGAGAGGAAGAGCTCGCGCCCGATCTCCGCGTTGGAGCGGCCGTGGCTCATGCCCTCCAGCACCTGGATCTCGCGCGCGGTGAGGGTGGGCGCGGCGCCCATCTCGGCCGAGCGGAGCCGGCGCGGGGCCAGGCGCCAGGTCGGGTCGGCCAGGGCCTGGGTGACCGTGGCCCGCAGTTCGGCGCGCGAGGCGTCCTTGTGCAGATAGCCCCGGGCCCCGGCGGCGACCGCGAGGGCCACCCCGTCCAGGTCCTCGGCGACCGTCAGCATGATGATGCGGGCGCCGGGGTCGGCCGAGAGCAGCCGGCGGACGGTCTCGACACCCCCCAGACCCGGCATCCGTACATCCATCAGAATCAGGTCGGAGCGGTCGGCACCCCAGCGGCGGAGGACTTCCTCGCCGTTGGCAGCCGTCGTCACACGCTCGACGCCGGGCACGGTGGCCACCGCGCGGCGGAGCGCCTCTCGGGCAAGCGGGGAGTCGTCGCAGACGAGGACGGAAGTCATGACCGCCCTCCGCAGCTGCTGATGCGCGTCACCTTGAGCCTCCAGGCTGGTACGTATCGTCACCTGTGCGGTCGATGCTCTCGGACATCTGTCCGGGAACTTCTTCGTTCAACCGCCTTCGCACTCTCAACGATGGTCACTCGAAAGAGTTACGGGTCGGACGGACACCTTCGGCACTCTACGTGAGGAAGCCGTCACGGCGTGGGCAACACAAGCCACATGTCCTCCATCTGGAGCTATGCCCTATTTGGCGGCTTTCCTTCCGTTTGCCATGTGTCTGAGGCTAGATTCACATCAGTCATATTTACGTCTGATCTGATCGTAGATGTGGCCGCATGGACCGTATCCGCCTCAGTACCGGCTGAACGAGGACTAGCAATGGCAGATTTCTCCCGCCTCCCCGGACCGAACGCCGACCTCTGGGACTGGCAGCTCCTCGCCGCCTGCCGCGGGGTCGACAGCTCCCTCTTCTTCCACCCGGAGGGCGAGCGGGGCGCGGCCCGGAGCGCGCGCGAGGCCTCGGCTAAAGAGGTCTGCATGCGATGCCCGGTGCGCGCGGAGTGCGCCGCGCACGCTCTCGCCGTCCGTGAGCCCTACGGCGTATGGGGAGGCCTCACCGAGGACGAACGCGAGGAGCTCATGGGCCGCGCCCGCCACCGCCTGATCCCGGCGACCAGTGTGAGCAGGAACGAGTGACCCCCACCGGCCGGCCGCTCCACCGGCCGACCGCTCCACCCGCCGATCCACCCACCGATCCACCCGAGAACTGACCGCCCCACCGACAGAAGGAACGTTTCCTCGAATCCGGCGCGACCGGCCCGCCGCCACCCGGGCGGAGGGCCGGCGCGCGGGGGTCAGCGCGCGGCGGCCCGCTCCAGCTGCGCCAGCGTGGCGGCCACCGCCGGTACGCGCGCCAGGTCCGGCAGGGTCAGCGCCACGACCTCGCGCTCCACGGCGGGCCGGACCGCCAGCGTGCTCACGCCCTTGGCCCGTACGGACTCCACCGCGAGCTCGGGCAGCACCGCCACCCCCAGGCCCGCCCCGACCAGCCCGACCACGGCCGGGTAGTCGTCCGTCGCGAAGTCGATGCGCGGGGTGAACCCGGCGCGCTCGCACACCTCGACCAGATGGCGGCGGCAGCGCGGGCAGCCCGCGATCCACGGCTCGCCGGCCAGCTCCGCCATGCCCACCTCGGCGGCGCCGGCCAGCCGGTGCCCCTCGGGGACCAGCCCGACGAGCCGGTCGGTGAGCAGCGGGCGTACGACGAAGTCCTCCCAGCCCTCCCCCTCCGCGCCGGCGGACGGGGGCCCGGCGTAGCGGAAGGCGAGCGCCACGTCGCAGTCGCCCTCGCGCAGCATCTCCACCGAGCGCGGCGGCTCCGCCTCGACCAGCGAGACGCGGGTACCGGGATGGGCGGCGCGCAGCGCGGCGAGCGCGGTGGGCACGAGCGTGGAACTGCCGCTGGGGAAGGAGACCAGCCGGACCCGGCCGGCCCGCAGGCCCGCGATGGCGGCGACCTCCTCCTCGGCGGCCGTCAGCCCCGCCAGGATCCCGGCGGCATGGCGCACCAGGGCCTCACCCGCCTGGGTCAGCCGCATCTCGCGGCCGGTGCGGATGAGCAGCGGGGTACCGGCGGACTGCTCCAGCGCCTTCATCTGCTGGGAGACGGCCGGCTGGGTGCAGCCCAGTTCGCGGGCGGCGGCGGAGAAAGACCCGGTGCCGGCCACGGCGCGCAGGACCCGGAGATGACGTGCCTCGATCACCCTATGATCATAAGGGCGACTTTGACGATCGCGCCAATATCGCCGGGATCCTTTGGGGCCCCGCGGGTTAGCGTGGCCGTATGAGCATCCGCACCGGCAAGGTCCTCTCCGTCAACGTCGGCCGTGCGACGGCCGTGCCGTACACCGACAGCGAGGGCGGCATGACGGGCATCGGCAAGCGGCCCGTGACCGGCCCGGTCCAGGTCTCCGTCCCCGGCCCCAAGGGCACCGCGGGCGGCGGCGTCGAGGGCGACGCGATCTGCGACCTGCGCTTCCACGGCGGCCCCGACCGGGCCGTCTACGCGTACGCGCGCGAGGAGCTCGACCACTGGGAGCGCGTGCTGGACCGGCCGCTGGCCAACGGCCTGTTCGGGGAGAACCTCACCACCCTCGGGCTGGACGTGGAGGGCGCGCTGGTCGGCGAGCGCTGGCGGGTGGGCGGCGCGCTGCTGGAGGTCACCGGCTGCCGGATCCCGTGCCGGACCTTCGCCGGCGCGGTCGGCGAGCCGTCCTGGGTGCGCCGGTTCACGCAGCGGGGCGCGTCGGGCGCGCTGCTGCGGGTGATCGAGCCGGGCGCCTTCGCGGCCGGGGACGCGGTCACCGTCGAACACCGCCCCGGCCACGACATCAGCGTCTCGCTGCTGTTCCGGGCCGCCACGCTGGAGCGCGGGCTGCTGCCGCGCACGCTGGCGGCGGCCGACTGGATGGAGTCGGACCTGCTGGGGGTGGCCCGCGCGTACACCGCCAAGTACGGCGACGCCCCGGGGCATTAGGTTGCGCACATGACGACTGCGCTGATCACAGGATCCACGGCGGGCATCGGCGCCGCCTTCGCCCGGCGGCTGGCCGCCCAGGGACACAACCTGGTGCTGGTGGCCCGCGACACCAAGCGGCTCGGCGAACAGGCCACCGAGCTCCACGACCGGCACGGCATCGAGGCCGAGGTGCTGACGGCGGACCTGTCGACCGACGAGGGCATCGGTGCCGTCGAGCAGCGCCTGAGCGACCGTACGCACCCGGTGGACCTGCTGGTCAACAACGCGGGCTTCGGCAACAAGGGCCGCTACCTGGACGTCCCGATGGCCGACGAGCTGACCATGCTCAAGGTGCACATCGAGGCCGTGCTGCGGCTGACCTCGGCGGCCACGGAGTCCATGCGCTCGCGCGGCCGGGGCGGCGTGATCAACGTGGCGTCGGTGGCCGCGTTCCTGCCGCGCGGGACGTACGGGGCGAGCAAGGCCTGGGTCGTGCAGTTCACGCAGGGCGCGGCGAAGGACCTGGCGGACTCGGGCGTCCGGCTGATGGCGCTGTGCCCCGGCTTCGTGCGGACGGAGTTCCACGAGCGGGCCGGCATGGGCACCGACAACATCCCCAACTGGATGTGGCTGGACGCCGACAAGCTGGTCGCCGCGGCCCTCGCCGACCTCGGGCGGGGCAGGACGGTCTCGATCCCGGACCCGCGGTACAAGGCGCTGATGGGCGTCGTGAAGCTGACGCCGCGCGGCCTGCTGGGCGGGGTGTCGTCCCGCACGGGGCGGAAGTACGGACCCCAGTAGCGGACATTCCGGAATAAACTGGGCACGTCTCATCCATCCGGGAGGACCGCCATGACATTCGTACAGATAATCGATTACAAGACTCGCCGGTACGACGACCTGTCCGACCTCATGGACCGGTACGTCGCCCAGAGCCAGGGCCGCAGGACCGTCGTCCACAGCCTGATCGGAAAGGACCGCGACGACGCGGACCACTACGTCGACGTCGTCGAGTTCCCGTCGTACGAAGACGCCATGCGCAACTCCAATCTCCCGGAGACGGACAAGATGTTCCAGGAGATGATGGCCCTCTGCGACGGGATGCCGAAGTTCACCAACCTGGACGTGGTCCGGGACGAGCAGCTCAACAAGCACCTGGTGAACCGGGTGTTCGAGGACGTCATCATGAACGGCAACATGGCCGTCCTCGAGGAGTGCGTCGCGACGAACTACATCGACCACGACGCCAGCAAGGTGGAGTCCACCGTCATCGGGCGCGAGAGCATGCGCTCCGACATCGAGGGCTGGCGCGGCGGCTTCGACATGACCTTCGAGCCGATGGCCCAGATCGCCGAGGGCGACTTCGTCACCACGGTGTGGAAGTGGCACGGCAAGCACACGGGCCAGTTCATGGGCGCGGCCCCGACCGGCAAGACGTACGAGATGTCGGGCACCACCACGTTCCGCTGCGAGAACGGTGAGATCACCGAGGGCTGGTGGCACTACAACATCGGTGAGCTGCAACGCCAGATGGGCGTCACCGGCTCGCCGTACGAGTCGTGATCCGGCCCCTACGACACGGGAAGGCCCCGTTCCGCAGCTGCGGAACGGGGCCTTCCGAACGCCGGGGGCGATCCGTGGCGCTACGGGTCAGTGGCTGTGGCCGTGACCGTGGCCGTGACCGTGGGCGTCGGCCTCCTCCTCGGCCGGCTTCTCGACGACCAGGGTCTCGGTCGTGAGCAGCAGGGAGGCGATGGAGGCGGCGTTCTCCAGGGCGGAACGGGTGACCTTCACCGGGTCGATGACGCCGGCCTTGACCAGGTCGCCGTACTCGCCGGTGGCGGCGTTGAAGCCCTGGCCCTTGTCGAGCTCGGCGACCTTCGAGGTGATGACGTAGCCCTCGAGGCCGGCGTTCTCGGCGATCCAGCGCAGCGGCTCGACGACGGCGCGGCGGACGACCGCGACACCGGTGGCCTCGTCGCCCTCCTTGCCGAGGTTGCCCTCGAGCACCTTGGCGGCGTGGACCAGAGCGGAGCCACCACCGGAGACGATGCCCTCCTCGACCGCGGCGCGGGTCGCGGAGATGGCGTCCTCCAGACGGTGCTTCTTCTCCTTCAGCTCCACCTCGGTGGCGGCGCCGACCTTGATCACGCACACGCCGCCGGCGAGCTTCGCGAGGCGCTCCTGGAGCTTCTCGCGGTCCCAGTCGGAGTCCGTGGCCTCGATCTCGGCCTTGATCTGGTTGACGCGGCCGAGGACGTCCTCGGAGGAGCCGGCGCCGTCCACGATCGTGGTGTCGTCCTTGGAGACGGTCACGCGGCGGGCGGTGCCCAGCACGTCCAGACCAGCCTGGTCGAGCTTGAGGCCGACCTCCTCGGAGATGACGGTGGCACCGGTGAGGGTGGCCATGTCCTGGAGCATCGCCTTGCGACGGTCACCGAAGCCCGGGGCCTTGACGGCGACCGCGTTGAAGGTGCCGCGGATCTTGTTGACGACGAGGGTGGAGAGGGCCTCGCCCTCGACGTCCTCGGCGATGATCAGCAGCGGCTTGGAGCCACCCGCCTGGATGACCTTCTCCAGCAGCGGCAGGAGGTCCTGGATGGAGGAGATCTTGCCCTGGTTGATCAGGATGTACGGGTCGTCGAGGACGGCCTCCATGCGCTCCTGGTCGGAGACCATGTACGGCGAGAGGTAGCCCTTGTCGAAGGCCATGCCCTCGGTGAACTCCAGCTCCAGGCCGAAGGCGTTGGACTCCTCGACGGTGATGACACCGTCCTTGCCGACCTTGTCCATCGCCTCGGCGATGAGCTCGCCGACCTGCTGGTCCTGCGCGGAGAGCGCGGCCACGGCGGCGATGTCGGACTTGTCCTCGATCGGGCGGGCGGTCGCCAGGAGCTCGTCGGACACGGCCTTGACCGCGGCGTCGATGCCCTTCTTCAGGGAGGCCGGGGAGGCGCCGGCGGCGACGTTGCGCAGGCCCTCGCGGACCAGCGCCTGGGCCAGCACGGTGGCGGTGGTGGTGCCGTCACCCGCGATGTCGTTGGTCTTGGTCGCCACCTCCTTCACGAGCTGGGCGCCCAGGTTCTCGTACGGGTCGTCGATCTCGACCTCACGGGCGATCGTGACACCGTCGTTGGTGATGGTGGGCGCACCGAACTTCTTGTCGATGACGACGTTGCGGCCCTTGGGGCCGATCGTCACCTTGACCGTGTCGGCAAGCTTGTTGACGCCGCGCTCGAGGGCGCGACGGGCGTCCTCGTCGAACTTCAGGATCTTCGCCATGGGAGCGGTTCAGCCCTCTCGGAAACTCGGGTTCAACGAACCGCGCCCCTCGCCGCCCGGCAATCAGCGGGGTGACCAGGGGCGCAGCTCAAAAGCAAAACTTCAGAGGTGATTACTTCTCGACGATCGCGAGCACGTCGCGAGCCGAGAGGACGAGGTACTCCTCGCCGCTGTACTTCACCTCGGTGCCGCCGTACTTGCTGTACAGCACGATGTCGCCGACCTGGACGTCCAGCGGGAGACGCTGGCCGTCCTCGAAGCGACCCGGGCCCACGGCGAGGACGACGCCCTCCTGGGGCTTCTCCTTCGCGGTGTCCGGGATGACCAGGCCGGAAGCCGTGGTCTGCTCGGCGTCGAGCGGCTGGACCACGATGCGGTCCTCGAGCGGCTTGATGGCAACCTTGGAGCTGGCGGTCGTCACGATCCGACCTCCCCCTTCGGAGATCTCACGGGGTTAACTGTCTGAGTGTGGCGACCAGGTCGATCCGTCGTCGCGGGTGCCGGACCTGCCCGTCGCTGTGTTGGCACTCACCAGCGGCGAGTGCCAGGCCCGAGACTATTCCGGCGATTAGCACTCGGTCAAGCGGAGTGCCAATTCACGCCCGGTCGCGTCTGATGCATGGTGCCGGGCGGGGTGTTGGGCGCCGATAAGTTCCCGATCATGGACAGCTCATGCAGCGGCGGGTGAGGGCCCGCGGCGGCGGGCCGGTGGGTGATTGTGGCCGGTATGTGACAGTTGAGCGGTGCGCATCCTCGTGGTCGAAGACGAAGAAGGCCTCGCCGAGTCCCTCCGGCGGGGCCTGTCGGCGCAGGGCCACTGGGTCGAGACCGCGTACGACGGCCACCGCGGCCTGGAGCTCGCGCTCAGCGGCGGCCCGTACGACGCCGTCCTGCTCGACCTGATGCTCCCCGGCCCGGGCGGGCACGAGATCTGCCGAAGGATGCGCGCCCACGGCGACCCCACCCCGGTCCTGATGCTCACCGCCAAGGACGGCGAGTACGACGAGGCCGACGGCCTGGACTCCGGCGCCGACGACTATCTGACGAAGCCCTTCTCGTTCGTCGTGCTCGGCGCCCGGCTGCGCGCGCTCGCCCGCCGCGCCGGCACCGCCGCCCGGCCGAGCACGCTCCAGGCCGGCGACCTCACCCTGGACCCCGGCGCCCGGCGCTGCCGGCGCGGCGAGCGGGAGGTCGAGCTCACCGCCCGCGAGGTGGGCGTGCTCGCCTGCCTGATGGAGCAGCCGGGCCGGGCGGTCGCCAAGCGGGACATCCTCGACGAGGTGTGGGACTCCCCCGACGCCGTCGATCCCAACATCGTCGAGGTCTACGTCTCCTCGCTGCGCAGGAAGATCGACACCCCCTTCGGCCGCCGGTCCATCGTCACCGTGCACGGCGCCGGCTACCGGCTGGCCCCGGACGGCGGGTGACGGCGGTGGCGAGCACCCTGCGCGCGCGGGCGGCGGTCGCCGGCGCCCTCGCCATGACGGCCGTCCTGGCCGCCGGGGGGCTCTGGCTGCACACCCTGCTGCGCGCCAACCTGCTGGAGAACACAGGCGGCCGCGCCGAACTCGCCGCCCGCAAGGTCGCCGCGCAGATCGACGGGCACGCCCTGCCGCCGGGCGGCCGGCTGCCCGCGCCGGAGGGCGGGGTCGACCTGGTCCTCGTACGCGACGCGCGGGGCAGGACGGTGGCGACGAGCGGGGCCGGGAACGAGGACGGGAACGGGAGCGGAAACGGAGACGGGGCGGGCGGGGCGACGCTGCCGGAGCCGGCGGGCGGCGACGCCCGCTCGGCCGTGCTGCCGCCGGCCCGCCCCGGCGGCGAGCGGCGCCTGGTGGTGGCCGTGGCGGCGCCGGGCCCGCCGGAGGCCCACGATCCGCACACCGTGTACGCCATGACGGTGCTCGGTGACGTCGACGACGCCACCCGTGCCGTCGCGGTCGGCCTGCTCGCCGGCGCGCCCCCGCTGATCGCCTTCGCGGCGGTACTGGCGTGGTGGGTGACCGGGCAGGCGCTGCGCCCGGTCACCGCGATCCGTACCGCGCTGGCGGCGGTCACCGCCAGCGCACTGGACCGGCGGGTTCCCGACCCGGGCGGCGCCGACGAGATCGCCCGGCTCGCCCGGACCGTCAACGCGACCCTCGACCGGCTGGAGGCCGCCGACGCCCGGCAGCGCCGGTTCACCGCGGACGCCTCGCACGAGCTGCGCAATCCGCTGGCCACCGTCCGCTCCCGGCTGGAGGTGGCCCTGGACCGCCCCGACCGCGCCTCGGTCGCGGCCGCGCTCGCCGACACCGAACGGCTCCAGCGGATCGCGGCCGACCTGCTGCTCCTGGCCCGCCTCGACGGCCGGCCGGCGCCGCCGCGCGCCGAGCCGGTCGACCTCGCGCTGCTGGCCGCCGAGGACGCGGCGCGGCGGCGGGCGCCGCGGGTGCGGCTGCGCGTGGCGGCGCCCGCGCCGGTCCCGGCCGCCGGGGATCCGGCCGGCCTGGAGCGGGCGCTGGCGAACCTGGTCGACAACGCCCTGCGGCACGCCCGCACCGAGGTCGCCGTCCGGGCGTACGCGCAGCCGGGGCGGGCGGTGCTCGTGGTCACGGACGACGGCCCCGGGATCCCGGCGGCCGACCGCGACCGGGTCTTCGAACGGTTCGTACGGCTGGACGCCGGCCGCGGCCGCGCGAGCGGCGGCACCGGGCTGGGCCTGGCGATCGCCCGCGAGATCGCGCGGGCGCACGGGGGCGAGGTGACGGCGCAGGCGGCGGGGGCGGCCGAGGGCGGCGGCGCCCGCTTCGTGCTGCACCTGCCGGTGGCGTAGGACGGCGCAAGAGCATCCCCCGCTGAAGGGGCTTTCAGGATCTTCAGGTTTCCCTCAGCGGCCGCGGCCCAGCATCGACTGCCATGAGCGCGCACCGGAGGAAGACGACGAGCAACCGGCGCCGGCCCCGGTCCGGGCGGCGGTCCGCACCGCCGACCAGGCGGCAGCGGCTCGGCCGCACGCTGCTGGCCACGGGCTGCGTGCTGACCGTACTCGTGGGTGGCACCGCCTGGTACGTGTACGACGACCTGGCCTCCAGCATCGGCAGCTCGAAGGCGCTGCGCGGCGGCGAGAAGTCGCGGCACGGCGACCTCAACATCCTGCTGATGGGGCTGGACAGCCGCCGCGACCAGAACGGCGAGCCGCTGCCCGAGGAGGTCCTGGACAAGCTGCACGCCGGCAGCTCCGACATCGGCGGCTACAACACCAACACGCTGATCCTGCTCCACGTACCCGGCGACGGCGGCAAGGCGCGGGCGTTCTCGGTGCCGCGCGACGACTTCGTGGAACTGAAGGGCGTCCCCGGCTTCTCCGGCAAGGACAAGATCAAGAAGGCGTACGGGCTGGCGAAGGCGCGGCGCGAGGAGGAGCTGTCCGCGCGGGGCGTCGAGGACAAGCGGGAGCTGGAGCGGGAGGGGCGGGAGGCGGGCCGCAAGGCGGAGATCGAGACCGTCCGCGCCTTCCTCGGCGTGCCGATCGACCACTTCGCCGAGCTGAACCTGGCCGGTTTCTACCACCTGGCCGACGCGCTGGGCGGCGTACCGGTGTGCCTGAACAAGCCGGTGAAGGACAAGAACTCGGGCGCCGACTTCCCGGCCGGGCGGCAGACGCTCGACGGGCAGCAGTCGCTGGCGTTCGTGCGGCAGCGGAACGGGCTGGAGATGGGGGACCTGGACCGGACGAAGCGGCAGCAGGCGTTCCTGGCGGGGGCGACGTACAAGCTGAACCAGGCCGGGACCTTCACCGATCCGGTCAAGCTGCTGCGGCTGATCGACGCGGCGAAGCAGGACGTGGTGACGGACGAGGGGTGGGACCTGCTGTCGTTCGTCAAGCAGGCCAGGAACCTGTCGGGCGGCAAGGTGGAGTTCACGACCCTGCCGGTGGAGCGGTTCGGAAGGAACCATGGGGAGGACATCAACGTCGTAGATGATATGAAGATAAAGCGCCTCATTGCCGAGCAGATCGGACCCGAAGCCGCTGCGACCCCCACCGCACCGGGCGCCGCACCCTCATCCCCCGCATCACCGTCATCTCCCGCGTCACCCCCGCCCTCACCCCCCGCCTCCCCCCACCGGAGCAACAGCGGAACCGCCATCGACGGTGGCGGTATCCCGTGCGTGGACTGAGGCCCCTGACGGCGGCGGGCGCCCGCCGCCGTACGGAAGCACTGCTGCTCCTCTTCGTCGTCGCGATCACCGTCTTCGGGCACGCGAGCGCGAGCCTGGCGATGAACGGCGAGCTGCCGACCGACCTCACCGGCTTCACGATCAGCATGACGCTGCTGTCGCTGGTGGCCCACCTGGGCGTACGCCGCTTCGCCGCGTACGCGGACCCGCTGGTCCTGCCGCTGGCGATGCTGCTGACCGGCCTGGGGCTGGTGCTGCTGCACCGGCTGGACCAGGGGTACATCGAGCGGTACGGCTCGGAGGCGAACGCGCCCGGGCAGCTGCTGTGGACGGTCATCGGCGTGGCGGCGTGCGTCCTGACGGTCGCGCTGCTGCGGGACCACCGCTATCTGCAGCGGTTCATGTACCTGACGATGGCCGTCGCGCTGGTGCTGCTGATCGCGCCGGCGTTCATGCCCGCCGACACGTACGGCGCGAAGCGCTGGATCTACATCGGCCCGTTCTCGGTGCAGCCCGGCGAGTTCGTGAAGATCATGATCGCGATCTTCTTCGCCGGCTACCTGGTCCAGCACCGCGACTCGCTGGCCCTGACGGGACGCAGGTTCCTCGGGATGCGGCTGCCGCCGATGCGCCAGCTCGGTCCGATCATCACGGTGTGGATCCTGGCGATGCTGGTGCTGATCTTCGAGCGCGACCTCGGCACGTCGCTGATCTTCTTCGGTGTGTTCGTGGTCCTGCTGTACGTCGCCACGGAGCGGACGTCGTGGATCGTGTGCGGCCTGGCCATGGCGGCGGTCGGGGCGTTCGCCGTCGGCTCGACCCAGCCGCACGTGAAGAACCGGGTCCAGGCGTGGCTGAACCCGATGGCCATCTACTGGCCGGAGGAGACCCGGCCCAAGGGGCTGACGTCCGAACAGTCGGCGCAGGCCCTGTTCAGCTTCGGCACCGGCGGGATGTCGGGCACGGGGCTGGGACTGGGGCACCCGGAGCTGATCAAGTTCGCGGGCCGGTCCGACTTCATCCTGACGACGGTCGGCGAGGAGCTCGGCCTCGCCGGGGTCATGGCCGTCCTGGTGATCTACGCCCTCCTGGTCCAGCGCGGCCTGCGCATGGCCCTGGGCGCCCGCGACCCCTTCGGCAAGCTCCTGGCCGTGGGCCTCGCCACGGCGCTGGCGCTCCAGGTCTTCGTGGTGGCGGGCGGCGTCACGGGCCTGATCCCGCTGACCGGCAAGGCCCTGCCCTTCCTGGCCAAGGGCGGCTCGTCCCTCCTGGCCAACTGGATCATGATCGCCCTCCTCCTGCGCATCAGCGACAGCGCGGAACGCCAACGGGAGGCGGACGCGCGGGACCCGGCGGAGCCCCCACCGACGGCGGTGGGGGTGAGAGCGGGGGTGTGACGGGGCCGGTGTGGCCGTTTCTTCGGCGTCGGCCGCTTCGTTAGGCCCTCCAGTGGGGCCGGGGGGCCAGGGGGCAGGAGAGCGGGCATGCGCTGGGAGTGGATTCCCGTTTGCCCCATGTGTGAACGGAGACGTCTCTGTGCGAATCACCGATATCCAGCGCTGCGAGATCCGGCCGGGGCTGCTCGTCGAGTGGGCGCTCGACCCGGCGACCGTCGCGGCGGCGCGCGGCCTGCCGGAGGACTCCCGGCCGCCGGCGTACGTCCAGGAGGCGCACATCCGTACGGCGCGGACCGTGCGCCAGGACGGGCTGTTCGTCCCGACCTGGGTCGGCGCGGCCTTCGACCTGCCGGGCCCGGTCGATCTCGACGTCCTGCAGGACGTCCTGCGCAGCTGGACGCTCCGGCACGAGACGCTGCGCAGCGGCTTCCGCTGGGACGGCGACGAGATGCGCCGGTTCACGCTCGACGCCGGGGACGTGGCGCTGCGGCGCGACGTGATCGGTGAGTTCCCCGACGCGGCGGAGCTGGTGGAGCACCTCCAGGACCGCTTCGACGTCGTGGCCGACGCGCTGTGCTGGCCGAACTTCCTGTACACGGCCGTCGTTCGGGACGACTGCACGAGCGTGTACATGGCCTTCGACCACAGCAACGTCGACGCGTACTCCGTGCAGCGCATCCCCGCCGAGATCCACGAGCTGTACGCGGCGGGCATCGAGGGCCGCGTCCTCGATGCCCCGGCGGTGAGCAGCTACGTCGACTTCTGCGGGATCGAGCGCGCGGAGGCGGACGGGATCGACGGGACACACGAGATCATCGGCCGCTGGCGGGAGTTCATCCGGCGCTGCGACGGCCGGCTGCCCGGCTTCCCCGTCGATCTGGGCCTGGGGGGCGGCGAGGGGCTGCCGCCCCAGAAGCTCATGCAGGAGATGCTGGTCGGTCCCGAGGATGCGGCCGCGTTCGAGGCGTACTGCCGTCCCTTCGGCGGGAGCATGACCGGCATCCTCGCGGCGACGAGCCTGATCGTGCACGAGCTGGGCGGGCAGCCCGTCTACCGCACGGTCGTGCCCTTCCACACCCGGGTGAAGTCCCAGTGGCGGGACTCCGTGGGCTGGTACGTCGGCGGCGCGCCGATCGAGATCCACACGGCGCAGGCGCCCGACTTCCGCAGCGTGCTGGAGATGGTGCGCGCCGCGCTGCGCGCCAACCGGTCGCTGGCCCGCATGCCCATCGCCCGGGTCCTGCGCCTGCTCGGCGCGGACTTCCGCCCGACGTCGCCGGACCTGTACTCGATCGTCTCGTTCGTCGACGCCCGCGTCGTGCCGGGCTCCGCCGACTGGACCGCCCAGAAGGCGTACGGCCTGCTGAGGGTCTCCTACGGCGACCAGGTCTGCGTCTGGATCAACCGCCTCGACGAGGGCCTCCAACTGGCCAGCCGCTACCCGGACACGGACGTCGCGTACAAGAACATGCGCCTGTACGTGGAACAACTCCGCGACCTGATCCTCGCGGTCTCCCGCCGGCCCGCCGGTCCGGGCGGGTCGGCGGCGGGGGCTTACACGTAGTCCTCCAGGCGGCCTATCCGGAAGCCCTGGTCCTGGATGTGCCGGAGCATGCGCGTCGTCATCTGGATCTCCGTCGAACCCTTGAGTTCGGAGCGGCCCCGGAAGTGGGCCAGGATGATGTCGCCCGGCTTGAGGGCGTTGCCCTCGGCGTACTGGAAGTTGTTGATCTGCATCGACACCCGCCACAGGACCAGCGACGAGACGCCGCATTCGGACGCCGCGCGCAGGGTGTCGTCGTTGTAGTTGCCGTACGGCGGGCGGAACAGGCGGGGGCGCTCGCCGAAGCGCTGCTGGAGGTGGTCCTGCTGGCCGCAGATCTCGCGCTTCTGCGCGGCGTACGGCAGGGTCCGCAGGTTGGGGTGGGACAGCGTGTGGTTGTTGATCACACTGCCGTTGCCCATGTCACGCAGCTTCTGGAAGTAGCCGTAGTCCGCCGACGCGATGTTGTCCGTGAGGAACATGCTGATCGGCAGTTTGAGGTCGGCCGCCATCTTCAGGAACTCGGGGTCCTTCTCTGCGCCGTCGTCGAAGGTCAGGAAGACGACCTTCTCGCCGGCCGGCACGGGTATTCGGTCCACCACCGCGACCTTGCCCGCGGGTGCGGCCGGCAGTTTGGGCTTCTCCGCCGGCTTCGGGGCGAACTCCAGGGGGCGGCTCAGCCCCCACTTGCGGTACGCCTCGTCGGACGCGCCGCCCGAGGGCGGGGGCGAGGCCGGGGCCGAGGGAGCCGCCGAGGCGCCCGGCCCCGGCGCTCCGGACGCCTCGTCCTGGACCTCCTGGGTCGTCTTGCGGCCCAGCCGTTCGATGGGTTCGACGCTCTCCCCGCACCCCGCCAGGGAGAGCGCGAGCGCGCCGGCCGCCAGCGTTCCGGCCACCGACCGGCGCGCGTACCTCACAGGTAGTCCTCCAAGCGGGCCACGGCGTATCCCTTGTCCGTGACGGTCTTCATGACCTGACGGATCATGTCAGGCATGGTTCCCTTCCAGTCCTCCCGGCCCCGGAAGTGGGTCAGGATGATGTCCCCGGGGTGCAGGTCGCGGTCCCACTCCCGGTAGTCCATCTTGTCCGGGAAGGCTTCGGCGTTCCAGAGCGGGGCGTACTTGATGCCGCAGGACTTCGCCGCCTTCAGGGTGTCCTCGTTGTAGTTGCCGTACGGCGGCCGGAAGACGGTCGGCGCCTTGCCGAACTCCTTGTGGATGGTGTTCTGCTGGCCGCAGATCTCCTGGCGCTGTTTCTCGTACGACAGGGCCGGCATGTACCGGTGGTTGAGGGTGTGGTTGTTGATGGTGACGCCGGAGGCCTGCATCTCCTTGAAGTACGCGTAGTTGTCGCGGATGACGTAGTCGCTGACGAACGCCGTGTACGGGATCTTCAGCTCCTTCATCATCTTCAGGAACTCGGGATCCTTCTCCGCACCGTCGTCGATGGTGAGGAAGACGACCTTCTCCTCGGTCGGAATGGTCGTGAAGACCGGGGGCAGGCCCAGCTCCTCGTGGTCCTCCACCTCGAAGCCGTCGCGGGTGGTGATCTCCGGCTTGGCCGTGGGTGCGGCGGGCGCGGTGAGCGGCACCTTGGCCAGGCGCCACTTCTTGGTGGCGGCGACGAGGGCCTGCCGCTGCTGCTGGGGGGTCAGGGCGGGGGCGCCGCCCTGGGCGCCGCTGCCGGTCTTGGGTTTCTCGGGCTTGGTGGCGGGCCTTCCGCCCTCGCCCGAGCCGCAGGCGGTGCCGAGGGCGGCGACCATGAGCGCGGCCAGCGCCACCCCGTACCGGCCGCGCGTGCGTGCGGGAGGGCGGGCAGTTTTTCCTGATTGTCCTACTAGCTTCATAGTTGCGGATGGTGGCAGGCGGAAGCCGCGCCGCTACGCCGACACCGCGACCGGACGGTCCACTTCCACCGAGTGGCCCACACTGGCCGACAATGAACCGGTGAACCACGACGACTTCGCCGCCCTCCTGACCCCCGAGGGCCAGGCCCTGCTCGCCGGCCTGCGCGACTACGACCCCGCCAGGGAACTCGCCACCGCCACCCGGCTGCGCCGCGAGCACCCGGCCGCGCTGGTCTCCGCCGCCCTCGGCCAGGCCCGGCTGCGCGGGCGCGCGGTGGCGAAGTTCGGCGAGCGGGACGCGTACCGGATGTACTTCACGCCGGGCGGCGGCGAAATGGCCACCCGCGCCTCGGTGGCGGCGTACCGCGCCGAGCGGATCGCCGCGCTCGGCGTCCGCAGCCTGGCCGACCTGTGCTGCGGCATCGGTGGCGACGCGATCGCGCTCGCCCGCGCCGGCATCCGCGTCCTGGCGGTGGACCGGGACCCGCTGACCGCGGCCGTGGCGCGGGCCAACGCCGAGGCGCTGGGGCTGTCGGAGCTGATCGAGGTCCGTGAGGCGGACGTGACGGAGGTGGACACGAGCGGGTACGACGCCGTGTTCCTGGACCCCGCCCGCCGGGGCGGCCGGGGGCGGATCTTCGACCCCGAGGCCTATTCGCCGCCGCTGTCCTGGGCCGTGGAGACCGCCCGGGCGGCGCGGTACGCCGCCATCAAGATCGCCCCGGGTATCCCGCACGAGGCGGTCCCCGCCGAGGCCGAGGCCGAGTGGATCTCGGACGCCGGCGACGTGAAGGAGGCGGTGCTGTGGTTCGCCGCCGCACCGGAACCGGCCCCCGGCGCCGGCACCGCCACCGCCACCACCCCCGCCGTCACCCCCGGCGCCGTGCGCGCCACCCTGCTGCCCGGGCCGCACTCCCTGCGGACCACCGATCCGCTGCCCGACCCCGGGACCGGCCCGGTGGGGCGCTACCTCTACGAGCCCGACGGCGCGGTGATCCGCGCGCACCTGGTGGCCGAGGTCGCGGCCGACCTCGGCGGCCGGCTGATCGACCCGACCATCGCGTACGTCACGGCCGACGAGCTGCGCGCGACGCCGTACGCCACGGCGTACGAGATCACCGACGTGCTGCCCTTCGGCCTGAAGAAGCTCAAGGCGCTGCTGCGCGAGCGCGAGGTGGGCGTGCTGACGGTCAAGAAGCGGGGTTCGGCGATCGAGCCGGAGGAACTGCGCAAGAAGGTGAAGCCGCAGGGGAAGAACGCGGCGACCGTCTTCCTCACCCGTGTGGCGGGAGCCCCGTCGATGCTGATCGGCTTCCCCGCCCCGGCGCCCGCCCCGGCTACCGGCCCGGCTGCCGTCCCGCCGGCCGCCCCGGCGCCGTGAGCACGCGCAGCGCCCAGCGGTAGTGGGCGGCGGCCTTGCCGACGCCCAGCAGCCCCGTGATCCACAGGATCATGCCCAGGCCCATGTAGTACGCGACCTCGCCGTACGTCTCGCTGCCCGGCCGGGCCGTCGCCGCCGCACCGAAGGTCACCCACAGACCCAGCGCGCACAGCCCCAGCGAGGGCAATAGCCAGCCCAGGCTCAGCCCGGGCGCCCGCAGCCGGGCGTCGGCCACCGGGTCCGGTTCGAACTCGACCCATGCGTACAGCAGTTGACGTACCTGCCGGTCCCGCCGGGCGCCCCACGCCAGCCAGAATCCGGCGGGCACCAGCACACCGGCGCCCAGGGCCGCGTACACGGCGCCGAAGAGGTCCTCCAGGGCCCGGTCCTGCTCGAAGGACATCAGGGCCATGCCGACGAACGACCAGCCGAACGCGAAGACGGCCGCGATGGCCCAGAGCAGCAGCAACCGCCCCGGGCCCAGGCTGCGCCGCCCGAGGTCCGCCAGGAACCGGGCGCGGTCGGCCCGTACGACGCTGTCGTCGAGCCAGGCGCGCAGGTGCGCGGGCGGCGGCAGGGGCGGCAGGTCGCGACGAGGCATGGCCATGACGATAGCGCCAGCCGGGCGACCCCGACCGCCCGCCCCGGGGCCGTCGCTAGGGTTTCCCGACTGTTCCCCGGAGCGTTCCCCCGGCCGCGCCCTCGACCGACTCGAAACGCCAGCGGTGTACCGGACGGGTGATCAGATCGGCTGCGGGCTCGGGGAGTTCGGGCAGATCGGCCGAGAGGGCCGGGGCGTGCCACCAGGTGATGACGAGCACGCGGTCCTGCGGGGCGCGCAACACCTCGCGGTGCACCGGCTCGTGGGCGAGGACCTGCGAACGGGCCCACTCCAGGAGCTCGTCCCCCCGCCCGGCGGTCGCCCGCGCCTCCCACATCAACGCGACGGTGAGGCTCATGAGTAGAGGTTGTCCTTGCTGAGCTCGTGCACGTGGTCGTGGTCGTGCGCGTGGCCGTGGCCGTGTCCACCGCCGTTCCCGTGGCCGTGCCCCTCGCCGTGCTCGTGCTCGTGACCGGCGCCCGGCACGTGCGGGTCCGTCACCGGCAGCGAGGAGTCCGCCGACAGGTCCCAGTCCGAGGCCGCCCGGTTCCGCTTGACCATCTCCGCGCCCAGCGCCGCCACCATCGCGCCGTTGTCGGTGCACAGCTTCGGCCGCGGCACCCGCAGGATGATCCCCGCGTCGTCGCAGCGCTCCTGCGCCAGCGCCCGCAGCCGGGAGTTGGCGGCCACGCCGCCGCCGATCATCAGGTGGTCGACGCCCTCGTCCTTGCACGCGCGGATCGCCTTGCGGGTGAGCACGTCGACCACGGCCTCCTGGAAGGACGCGGCCACGTCGCGCACCGGCACCTCCTCCCCCGCGTTCCGCTTCGCCTCGATCCAGCGCGCCACGGCGGTCTTGAGCCCGGAGAAGGAGAAGTCGTACGCCGGGTCACGCGGCCCGGTCAGCCCGCGCGGGAAGTGGATCGCCGTCGGGTCGCCCTCCTTGGCGAGCCGGTCGATCACCGGGCCGCCCGGGAAGCCCAGGTGCAGCACCCGCGCGATCTTGTCGAAGGCCTCGCCCGCCGCGTCGTCGATGGTCGCGCCCAGCGGCCGGACGTCGGAGGTGATGTCGGGGGCGAGCAGGAGCGAGGAGTGCCCGCCGGACACCAGCAGCGCCATGGTCGGCTCCGGCAGCGGCCCGTGCTCGAGCTGGTCCACGCAGATGTGCGAGGCCAGGTGGTTCACGCCGTAGAGCGGCTTGCCGAGCGCGTACGCGTACGCCTTCGCCGCCGATACGCCGACCAGCAGGGCGCCGGCCAGGCCGGGCCCGGCGGTGACCGCGATGCCGTCGAGGTCCTTGGCGCTGACGCCGGCCTCCTTCAGGGCCCGCTCGATGGTGGGGACCATCGCCTCCAGATGGGCGCGGGAGGCCACCTCGGGCACGACGCCGCCGAAGCGCGCGTGCTCGTCGACGCTGGAGGCGACCGCGTCCGCGAGCAGCGTGGTGCCGCGGACGACGCCGACGCCGGTCTCGTCGCAGGAGGTCTCGATGCCGAGGACGAGGGGTTCGTCAGCCATGGGTGTCAGATCCTTGTACGGAGCGTGCGGGGTCGGAAAGGCGCATGACGAGCGCGTCGACGTTGCCGGGCTGGTAGTAGCCGCGCCGGAAGCCGATGGGCTCGAAGCCGAAGCGCTCGTAGAGCTTCTGGGCGCGGGTGTTGTCCACCCGTACCTCCAGCAGCACCTCGGCGCACTCGAACGCGGTAGCGGCGCTCAGCAGGTCGGTGAGCAGCCGGGCACCGAGCCCGGTGCCCCACTGGTCGCGGGCGGCCGCGATGGTCTGTACGTCGCCCAGGTCGCCGGCGGCGGCCAGGCCCGCGTAGCCCACGACCCGGCCGCTGCCGGGGTCCTCCGCCACGATGTAGCGGCGGGTGGCGTGCGGGCCGCGCGCGTGGGCGAGCTCGGACCAGAACATGCCGGCGGACCAGGCGTCCTCGGGGAACAGCTCGTGCTCCAGTTCCAGCACGGGCTCGATGTCCCACCAGCGCATGTCGCGCAAGACGGCCGTCGTCACTTCGGAGTGACCACCTTGTAGTTCTTGGGGACCTGCGCGTCGGGGCGGCGCAGGTACAGCGGTGTCGGAGGCAGGAACTCCGCCCCCGCCGCCAGCCGTTCCGCCGCCAGGGAGGCCAGGGCCGCCGCCGACTGGTGCTCGGGGCCGCGGGCGCCGGGGAAGACCTCGGGGTAGAGCAGCGCGCCGGCGCCCACCGCGGGCAGTCCCGCGACCTGGTCGGCGATGTCGGCCGGCCGGTCCACGGCCGGCTCGCCGGCCCGCGTGCGCGGGTCCTCGTAGCGGGCCCAGTAGACCTCCTTGCGGCGCGCGTCGGTGGCGACCACGAAGGGGCCCTCGATCCCGGCGGTCCCGGCGGCGTACGCGAGGCCGTCGAGGGTGCACAGGCCGTGCACCGGGACACCGAGGACGGCGGCGAAGGTGGAGGCGGTCACGAGGCCGACGCGCAGTCCGGTGTACGGGCCGGGGCCGACGCCCACGACGATGCCGGTCACGGCGTCGAGCCGGAGCCCCGCCTCGGCGAGCACCTTGTCCACCGAGGGCAGCAGCAGCTCCCCGTGGCGGCGGGCGTCGACCTGGTGGGACTCGGCGACGACGGAGTCGCCGTCGTGCAGGGCGACGGTGACGGCGGGCGTGGCGGTATCTACAGCGAGCAAGAGCACGCGAACAGCCTACGACTCCTGGCACCGGGCCCGGTGCGGACCGATCGTCACCGCCCCGGCTGCTACCTTCGATCACGTATCCAGGGTCAGGAGCCGGGGGAAGCCCGGGGAAGGCGGCGCAAGGTGGCACGCAGCAGCTCGGGAATCGTGGCCGGGCTCACCGCCGCGGCACTCGCCATGGTCGGGTTCCTCGCGTACCAGGCGTCCGCGACCGCGCCCGCCCGTCCCGCCGCCGGGGCGAAGGCCGAGCCGTCGCCGGCCGCCAGCCAGCCCCAGCAGCCCGCCGCGCCGCAGGGCGGCCCCGCCAAGCCGGGGCCGCTGCCGGCTGACTCCGGGACCGGAACCCGGGTGGTCTACTCGGTGGGCCAGAAGCGGGTGTGGCTGGTGGGTGAGCCGGGCAAGCCCGAGCCGCGCACCTTCGCCGTGATGCCGAGCACCGTGCAGCCCAAGGCGGGCAACTACGTGGTCAACTCGCGCTCGGGCGCGGTGACCGGCTCGGACGGCGTGCCGGTCGAGCACGTGGTGCGGTTCGCCACGTCGGACGGTGTGGTGGTCGGCTTCAGCGCCCGGCTGGACGGCGCGCTGCCGGAGCCGGACCCGAAGAAGAAGACCGGCGGCATCCGCATGTCGCGCGCGGACGGCGACGCGATGTGGAACTTCGCGACGATCAACACGAAGGTGGTCGTCGTCCCGTAGTCACCCGAACGGGTCAGCCGCCGCCGCGGCGCGGCGTGGACTCAGGCCGCTCCGGACGCTGGACTCAGGCCGCCTCGGACTCCGGAGCGGCCTGTCCGCGTACGGCGGCCGGCCCGCGCGCCGGGCCCTGTCCCAGCCCGTGCCCCGGCCCCTGCTCCCGGTCCCGCGCCGGCTCGCGGCGCGGCGGGGTGGAGACGGCGGTCGCGGCCGCGCACGAGGCGAGCAGCGCCTGCATGGACGGCCCGGACGACGGCACGGCGTAGGGGCGACGGGGTGCGTCTTCGCGCTCTGCTGCCGACATGGCTGCCCTCCTGAGGACCCGGGACGCCGGACCGAGGCCTGACTTAGGTAGACCTAACCGACTCTCGGTACCATGTCATCACGCACCCCACCGTGGGCGCAATATCTTCCCGACGGGTTGTCGGTACGTTTACGCGAGCTTCGCCAGCTCGGCCGCGTCCCAGCGGCCGCCGATGCCCGTCACCGACACCTCGCGCACGTCGTCGAGGACCTCCTCGTGGCCCACCGCCCGCGCGATCACCACGTGCAGCCGGTCGTCCGAGAGCTCCTCCACCTTGCCGTCGCCCCACTCCACGACGACCACGGACTCGGGCAGCGAGACGTCGAGGTCCAGGTCCTCCATCTCGTCCAGGCCGCCGCCCAGCCGGTACGCGTCCACGTGGACCAGCGGCGGGCCGTCCACCAGCGAGGGGTGCACCCGGGCGATCACGAAGGTCGGCGAGGTCACGGCCCCGCGCACGCCCAGGCCCTCGCCCAGGCCCCGGGTCAGGGTGGTCTTGCCCGCGCCGAGCTCGCCGGTCAGCAGGACGAGGTCGCCGGGGCGCAGCAGGGCGGCGATCCGCCGGCCCAGGTCCTGCATCCGCTCGGGCGAATCGACGGTGATGACGGCCGAGGCCTCAGTCCCGGCCACGGTGGTGCGGGGGTGCGCTGCGTGCGGTGCTTCCATACGCGCCAACGTTAGCCGCTGCGGGCACCGCGCCCGTGCGGGCCAGCAGGTCGGTCAGCAGCCCGGTGACGGTCTCGGGGTGCTCCAGCATCATCAGGTGTCCGGCGCTCTCCAGCACCGTCAGCTCGGCGGCCGGGAGTTCGGCCTTGATGGCCACGCTGTGCCCGGGCGGGGTGATCATGTCGTGGTCCCCGGCGATCACGGTGACCGGGATGTCCGCGAACCGCTGGAGGGCGGCGGTCTTGTCGTGGGTCTGGAAGGCCGGGTAGAACTCCGCGACCACGTCGATCGGGGTGGCCTCGATCAGGCGCTCCGCGAACCGGGCGACGGCCGGGTCCACGTCGCGCGAGGCGAACGAGTACCGCTTGACGGTCCCGGCGAACAGGTCGGCGGTGGCCCGCCGGCCCCGCTCCACCAGCTCCGCCTGCGAGCCCAGCGCCTTCAGCACGCCCGGCAGCACCCGGCGCACCGCGCTCACCCCGGCGGCCGGCAGCCCGAACGTGACCTCGTCCATGCGGCCGCTGGAGGTCCCGATGAGGGCGACGCCGACGACGCGGTCGCGCACCAGCTCGGGGAACCGCTCGGCGAGCGCCATGATCGTCATGCCGCCCATGGAGTGCCCGACGAGGATCAGCGGGCCCTCGGGGGCGGCGGCGTCGATGACCGCCTTGAGGTCGCGGCCGAGCTGGTCGATGGTGACGGGCTCGCCGTCGGCCTGGGCCAGGCCCCGGTCGGAGCGGCCGTGGCTGCGCTGGTCCCAGTAGACGGCGCGGACCAGGCCGCGCAGCGCGGCCCGCTGGAAGTGCCAGGCGTCCTGGGCCAGGCAGTAGCCGTGGCAGAACACGACGGTGGCGGGCGGGGCGGCCTTGCGGCGCAGCCGGCGGCGCTTGGGGGTGCCCTCCTCGCCGATCTCGTCGACCTCGTAGTGGAGCGCGGTCCCGTCCTCGGCCCGGCAGGTGCCCTCGCGGCCGCGCAGGGAGCCGAACGGGCCGGCGGCGTCGAGGGCCAGGCGGGCCCTCATCCGCATGCCGCGGCCGACGGTGAGCCGCTCGACCGCGACGCCGGCCGCCGCGCCGGCGGCCAGCACGCCGATGGCGGCGCCGGCCCAGCCGGCCCGCCGCCAGTTCCCGGCGGCACCGGGGTTCCCCAGCCCCGTCGGGTCAGACATGGAGGTGGACCCGGGGCACGCGGCCCCCGATGCGCGTGACGATCTCGTAGGCGATCGTCCCGGCGGCCTGGGCCCAGTCCTCGGCGGTGGGCTCGCCGTGGTCACCGGGGCCGAAGATCACGACCTCGTCGCCGGGGCGTACGGCGGCGTCGTCGCCGAGGTCGACGACGAACTGGTCCATCGCGACCCGCCCGGCGACCGTCCGGACGGAGCCGCCGACCAGGACCGGCCCGCGCCCGGAGGCGTGCCGCGGGATGCCGTCGGCGTACCCGGCGGGGATCAGCGCGAGCCGGGTCGCGCCGGGCGTGACGTAGTGGTGGCCGTAGCTGACGCCGTGGCCGGCGGGCACGTCCTTGACCAGCGCGACGGAGGCCTTCAGCGTCATGGCGGGCCGCAGGCCGAGCTGCTGGGCGGTGCCGAGCTCGGGGGCGGGCGACACGCCGTAGACCGCGAGGCCGGTCCGTACGAGGTCGAAGTGGCTCTCGGGGAGGGTGAGCGTCGCCGGGGAGTTGGCGATGTGCCGGACCTCGGGCTCGACGCCCTCCTTCTCGGCGTACGCGAGCATCTCCCGGAAGGCGGTGAGCTGCGGCTGGATGGAGGGGTGGCCGGGCTCGTCGGCGCAGGCGAAGTGCGACCAGATGCCGGTGACCCGGACGGTGCCCTCGGCCTGGGCGGCGACGGCCGCCGTGACGAGGGCGGCCCAGTCGGCGGGCTGACAGCCGTTGCGGCCGAGGCCGGTGTCGGCCTTGAGCTGGATCCGCGCGGTCCGGCCGGCCGCGCGGGCGGCGGCGCGCACCTCGTCCAGGGCCCACATCCCGCTCACGGACACGTCGATATCGGCCTCGACGGCCTCGCGCCAGGGTCCGCCGGGGGTCCACAGCCAGCACATGATCCGCCCGTCGAGGCCCGCCGCGCGCAGGGCGAGGGCCTCCTGGGGCGTGGCCGTGCCGAGCCAGGTCGCGCCGGCCTGCTGGGCGGCGCGGGCACAGGCGACCGCGCCGTGGCCATAGGCGTCCGCCTTGACGACGGCCATCAGCCCGGCCCGGGGTGCCCGGTCGCGCAGTGCGCGCACGTTCCCCCGTACGGCGTCAAGATCGATCTCGGCGTGTACGCGCGGCGGTGTCTCGTTCATCGCCGCCCAGTCTCTCAGAACCACCCACCACCCCCGGCGCACACCTCACCCCGGCGGGCCCCGACCCACGACGCCCCAGGCTGCCACCCGGCCTCGCCGAACACCCACCGGCCCCGTCGCCGCGGCACCCACCCCACCGGCATGTGAGGTGCGGAACCCCGCCACCCACCAGCCCGGCCAGCACTTGAGGCGCGGGGCCCAACCCTCCAGCCCCGCCGGCGTTTGAGGCGTGGGGGTCCCCCCGGACGGAGTCTGGGGGAGGGCCCGGGGCGGAGCCCCGGCACCCACCAGCCCCGCCGGCGCTTGAGGCACGAGGCCCGGGGCGCAGCCCGGCACCCACCAGCCCCGCCGGCGCTTGAGGCACGAGGCCCGGGGCGGAGCCCCGGCACCCTCCAGCCCCGTCGGCGCTTGAGGCGTGGGGGTCCCCCGGACGGAGTCTGGGGGAGGGCCCGGGGCGGAGCCCCGGTTCGGGAAGGGGCGGGGTGGGGAAGGAGCCCCGCGCAGCGGACCCCACGCCGGCGGACCCCCACGGCACCAGGAACCCGGGCGCGGAGCCCCGGGCGGCGGCGGCTCCGCCGGCCCCGGCAGGAGCCACCGGCAAGGGCCCCGGGGTGGGCCTACGGTGGGGAGACCGAGCGCCAGGCGGCCGGCAGGGCGTCCGCGATCTGCTGGGCCAGCAGCGGCGCCCCCGCGGCCGCACGGCGCCCCGCCAGCCCATGGAGGTACGCCGCCACCGACCCCGCGTCCAGCGCCCCCAGCCCGCCCGCCAGCAACGACCCCGCCAGCCCGGACAGCACGTCACCGCTCCCCGCCGTCGCCAGCCACGACGTACCCGTCGGGTTCACCCGGACGGGGGCCCGGCCGCCGTCCGGATCGCACACCACCGTCGTCGAGCCCTTCAGCAGCACCGTCGCCCCGTACCGCGCCGCCAGCTCCCGCGCCGACTCCAGCCGTTCGGCCTCCACCGTCGCCCGGTCCACCCCCAGCAGCGCCGCCGCCTCGCCCGCGTGGGGCGTCAGCAGGGTCGGTGCGGACCGCCCCCGCAGCCCCCGGCCCCCCGCGTCCTGCAGACCGCGCACGGCGCGCAGACCGTCCGCGTCCACCAGCACCGGCACGTCCGACTCCAGCACCCCCGCCACCTCGGCCAGCCGCGCCTCGCCCAGCCCCGGCCCGGCCACCCACGCCTGCACCCGCCCCGGCCCGATCAGCGTCTCCGGGTACCGCGCCAGCACAGCCTCCGCCGCCGGCCCGACGTACCGGACGGCCCCCGCCCCGCCCCGCAGCGCGCCCGCGACCGCCAGCACCGCCGCGCCCGGGTACTGCGCGGACCCGGCCAGCACACCCACCACGCCCCGCCGGTACTTGTCGCTCTCCGCACCCGGTACGGGCAGCAGGGCGGCCACGTCGGCGTGCTGGAGGGCCTCGGCGTCCGCCCGCTCCGGCAGCGTCAGCCCGATCTCCACCAGCCGCAGCGCGCCCGCCCGCTCCGCGCCGGGATCCACCAGCAGCCCCGGCTTGTACGCGCCGAACGTCACCGTCGCGTCCGCCGTCACCGCCGGCCCCACGACCTCCCCGGTGTCCGCGTCCACCCCGCTGGGCAGGTCGACCGCGACCACCAGCGCGCCCGCCTCCCGCGCGGCGGCCGCCTGCGCGGCCAGCGCGGCCGCCGTCGGCCGCAGCCCGCCCCGCCCGCCGATGCCCAGCAGCCCGTCCATGACGAGGTCCACCCGGTCCGGGACCCGCTCGGCCACCCGCCCGCCCGCCGCGCGCAGCGCCGCCAGACCGCCGGGATGCACCCGTTCGGCGTCCAGCAGGACCGCCCGGACGGCCGCTCCCCGGCGCGCGAGCCGCGCCCCCGCGTACAGGGCGTCGCCCCCGTTGTCCCCGGTGCCCACGAGCAGCGCCACGCGCGCCCCCGACACCCGTCCCAGCAGCCCCGCGCAGGTGGCCGCGAGGCCCGCCGCGGCGCGCTGCATCAGCGCGTCCTCCGGCAGCCGCGCCATCAGCTCGCGCTCGGCCGCCCGTACCGTCTCCACGACGTAAGCAGTCCGCATGGGGTCAGCCTTCCAGGTCAGCCTTCCGCGATCACCACCGCCGACGCCACTCCCGCGTCGTGGCTGAGCGAGATGTGCCAGGAGGCCACGCCCAGTTCCGCCGCCCGCGCCGCGACCGTCCCGGACACCCGCAGCCGCGGCCGCCCGCCGTCCTCGACGTACACCTCGGCGTCCGTCCACAGCAGTCCGGCGGGTGCGCCCAGTGCCTTGGCCAGCGCCTCCTTCGCGGCGAACCGTGCCGCGAGCGACGCGATCCCGCGCCGCTCGCCGCTGGGCAGGTACAGCTCCGCCTCCAGGAACAGCCGCTCCGCCAGGTGCGGTGTGCGCTGCATCGCCGCCTCGAACCGGTCGATCTCGGCCACATCGATGCCCACGCCGACAATCACGACTACGCGCCCCTACTCCACCGTTGTTCCACGGCTACTCCACCGTGACCGACTTCGCCAAGTTACGCGGCTGGTCCACCTCGTTGCCGCGCGCGGTCGCCAGCTCGCAGGCGAACACCTGCAGCGGCACCGTCGCCACGAGCGGCTGGAGCAGCGTCGGTGTGGCCGGGATCCGGATCAGGTGGTCGGCGTACGGCACGACCGTCTCGTCCCCCTCCTCCGCGATCACGATGGTCCGGGCGCCCCGGGCCCGGATCTCCTGGATGTTCGACACGATCTTGTCGTGCAGCACCGAGCGGCCGCGCGGCGACGGCACCACGACCACCACCGGCAGGTCGTCCTCGATGAGCGCGATCGGCCCGTGCTTGAGCTCGCCCGCCGCGAAGCCCTCCGCGTGCATGTACGCCAGCTCCTTGAGCTTGAGCGCGCCCTCCAGCGCGACCGGGTAGCCCACGTGCCGGCCCAGGAACAGCACGGTGTCCTTGTCCGCCAGCGAGCGCGCCAGCCGCCGTACCGGCTCCATGGTCTCCAGGACCGCGTCCACCGCGCCCGCGATCTCCGACAGTTCCCGGACGACCGCCCGGATCTCGTCGCCCCACTTGGTGCCCCGCACCTGCCCCAGGTACAGCGCGACCAGGTAGCAGGCCACCAACTGGGTCAGGAAGGCCTTCGTCGAGGCCACCGCGACCTCGGGCCCCGCGTGCGTGTACAGCACCGCGTCCGACTCGCGGGGGATGGTGGAGCCGTTGGTGTTGCAGATGGCGAGCACCTTGGCGCCCTGCTCGCGGGCGTGCCGCAGTGCCATCAGGGTGTCCATGGTCTCGCCGGACTGCGAGATCGCGATCACCAGCGTGCGCCGGCCCAGGATCGGGTCCCGGTAGCGGAACTCGCTGGCCAGCTCGGTCTCGCAGGGGATCCGCGTCCAGTGCTCGATCGCCAGCTTCGCGATCATCCCCGCGTGGTACGCCGTCCCGCACGCGACGATGACGACCTTGTCGACCTCGCGCAGCACGGACGCCGGGATCCGCACCTCGTCCAGGGTCAGCGAACCGCCCGCGTCGATCCGGCCCAGCAGGGTGTCGGCGACCGCCTTGGGCTGCTCGGCGATCTCCTTGAGCATGAAGTAGTCGTAGCCGCCCTTCTCGGCGGCCGAGGCGTCCCAGTCGACGTTGTAGGCCCGTACGTCGGCCGGGCCGCCCGCGAAGTCCGTCACCGTGACCCCGTCCCGGCGCACCTCCACGACCTGGTCCTGGCCGAGTTCGATGGCGGAGCGGGTGTGCGCGATGAAGGCGGCGACGTCGGAGGCGAGGAAGTTCTCGCCCTCGCCGACCCCGACCACGAGCGGGGAGTTGCGGCGCGCGCCGACCACCACGTCGGGCTCGTCGGCGTGCACGGCGACGAGGGTGAAGGCGCCCTCCAGCCGGCGGCAGACCTGGCGCATCGACTCGGCGAGGTCGCCGGTGGAGGAGAAGGCCTCGGCGAGCAGGTGGGCGACGACCTCGGTGTCGGTCTCGGACTCCAGCCGGTGGCCGCGCTCGGCGAGTTCCGCCCGCAGCGCGGCGAAGTTCTCGATGATGCCGTTGTGGACGACCGCCACGCGACCGGAGTTGTCCAGATGCGGATGGGCGTTGGTGTCCGTCGGCCCGCCGTGGGTGGCCCAGCGGGTGTGCCCGATGCCCGTCGCCCCGCTCGGCAACGGGTGGGCGACCAGTTCCTTCTCCAGGTTGACGAGCTTCCCGGCCTTCTTGGCGGCGGCGAGCCCGCCGTCCGCGAGGACGGCGACCCCGGCCGAGTCGTAGCCGCGGTACTCCAGCCGCTTGAGTCCGGCGATGACCACATCGAGCGCCGACTGCGCTCCCACGTAACCCACAATTCCGCACATACGCGGCAGCGTACGCCGAAGTCGGCCGCCCGCCCGGTACCTGAACCAGACGAAAACCCCGCCCGGTGGACACCACCGGAGCGGGGTTGACGGTTCGTCGGCGAGGGTCAGCCGAGCTTCTTCGCCTGCGCGGCGACGGCGGCCTTCGGCTGCTCGGCCGCGCCGCTCAGGCTGAGCGAGGAGAACGTGGCGAGGGTGTTGCCCTTGCGGACGACCACCAGCTGCGTCGTGATCTTCTCGCCGTCGGCGTCGGTGTCGATGGCGTAGGCGACGGCCTCGTCACCGGCGGTGACGGCCTCGCCGGCCGCGACCTTGCTGATCTTGCCGGACTCGGTGCCCTGGGTGGCCGTGTAGCCGCCGGCGCAGGCCGCGCCCGCCGCCTTGACGGCCGCGAAGGCGTCCTGGGCGCCCTTGCCGTCGTACGAGGCGACGGTGACCGCGGTGGCGGTGGTGCCGAGGGCGGCCTTCAGCTTGTCCTCGGGGGAGGCGTCCGCGGCGGGCTCCTTCGGCTTGGCGGCGACCTTGGTGCGGGCGGTGCCGGTCGCGGTGCCGATGGCGGAGAACGACTGGGCCTGGACCAGCGGCTTGCACTCGGCCTTGTCGGTGGTGGCCGTGGCCCCGGCGGCGGCCTCCTGCGGCGTGGCCGCCTTGAAGACGTGGTCGGGCAGGTCGGCCTGGACGATCAGGACCGGGGCCAGCTCGGCGTCGGTCTTGCCCTTCGCCGCGGGCGCGGCGGCCGCGGCCGACGACGACCCGGCGGCCTTCGGCTCGTCCTTCTTGTCGGCCGGCTTGTCCGAGCCGCACGCGGTGACCAGCAGGGCCAGCGACACGGCGGACGCGGTCATGACAGAACGACGGACGATGGTGTTACGCACGGTGAAAGTCCCCCCACGGATGGCGATGTCGCAGTGAAATCTACCGGGCCGCACCGACAGAAGATCACCGAATACGTGCGCCACCTCCGCATCGTGATCCAGGCGAGACCCCTATGTCACCGGGCCGTACCCCACGTGACCGAGCCCACCACCCACATCCGAGCCGGAACGCCGACAATGACGGTGTGATCACTTCGCCGCCACGAAGCACGCCCACGGACCGCCTCCTGGCCCGCGCCGCCGAGCGCCCGCACCGCCGGGCCGAAGGTTCGCCGTACGTGGACCTCACCCGCGCCGAGTGGAGCGCGCTGCGCGAGCGCACCCCGCTGCCGCTGACCGCGCAGGAGGTGGAGCGGCTGCGCGGACTGGGGGACGTCATCGACCTCGACGAGGTCCGCGACGTCTACCTGCCGCTGTCGCGGCTGCTGAACCTCTACGTCGGGGCGACCAGCAACCTGCGCGGGGCGCTCAACACCTTCCTGGGCGACGCGGGCAACGGCCACGGCGCCCAGAGCGGCACCCCCTTCGTCATAGGCGTCGCGGGGTCCGTCGCCGTCGGCAAGTCCACCGTGGCCCGCCTCCTCCAGGCCCTGCTCGCCCGCTGGCCCGAGCACCCGCGCGTGGAGCTGGTCACCACCGACGGGTTCCTCTACCCGATGGACGAGCTCCGCGCCCGCGGCCTGACCTCGCGCAAGGGCTTCCCGGAGTCGTACGACCGGCGCGCGCTGACCCGGTTCGTCGCCGACATCAAGGCGGGCAAGGAGGAGGTCAGCGCCCCGGTCTACTCGCACCTGATCTACGACATCGTGCCCGGTGAGCGGCTCGTCGTACGCCGCCCGGACATCCTGATCGTGGAGGGCCTCAACGTCCTGCAGCCGGCCCTGCCCGGCAAGGACGGCCGTACCCGGGTGGGGCTCGCGGACTTCTTCGACTTCTCCGTCTACGTCGACGCCCGCGCCGAGGACATCGAGCGCTGGTACCTCAACCGCTTCCGCAAGCTCCGCGAGACCGCGTTCCAGAATCCTTTCTCCTACTTCCGCAAGTACACCCAGGTGTCGGAGGAGGAGGCCATGGAGTACGCCCGCACCACCTGGCGGACCATCAACCGGCCCAACCTGCTGGAGAACGTGGCGCCCACCCGCGGCCGCGCCAACCTCATCATCCGCAAGGGCCCCGACCACAAGGTCCAGCGCCTGAGCCTCCGTAAGCTCTGAGGATGCTGCACCTGAGGCTGATCACACCGACCGAACGTACGGAGGCGGTGACCGAGGTCATCGAGGCGACCGTCGGCACCACCCATCTCGTGGTGCTGCCCGGCGCCGCCCGGGACCCGCAGGGGGACCTCGTCCTGTGCGACGTCGCCCGTGAGGCCGGTGACCAGCTGCTGCACGAACTGCGGCAGCTGGGCATCGACCAGGACGGCTCCATCGCCGTCGAGGACATCGACCTGTCGCTCTCCAAGCGCGCCGAGGAGGCCGAACGGGAGGCACCCGGCGAACCGGCGGACGCCGTGATCTGGGAGCAGCTCGCCGAGGCCACCCACGAGGAGTCCACGCTCACCATCACCTACGCCGCGTTCATGATCCTCGCGACGATGATCGCGGCCTGCGGTGTGGTGCTCGACAACGCGGTCCTGATCGTGGGCGCGATGGCGGTCGGACCGGAGTTCGGCCCGCTGGCCGGGGTGTGCACCGGTCTGGTGCAGCGCCGGCGCGGGCTGGCCGGGCGCTCGCTGGCGGCCCTGCTGATCGGGTTCGCCGCGGCCATCGTGGCGACCACCGTGTTCAGTCTGGTGATGGACGCGCTCGGGCTGTTCGGGCCGCACATGCTGGACAACGAGCGGCCGAACACCAGCTTCATCTGGCAGCCGGACCCGTTCTCGTTCGTGGTCGCCGTGCTCGCGGGAACGGCCGGCATGCTGTCGCTGACCTCGGCGAAGGCCGGCGCGCTGGTCGGCGTCGCCATCTCGGTGACCACCGTCCCGGCCGCCGCGAACGCCGCCGTGGCGCTCAGCTACGGGGAGTACGCGCAGATGTGGGGCTCGGCGGCGCAGCTGCTGGTGAACCTGGGCGGGATCGTGCTCGCCGGGGTGGTCACGCTGATCGCGTGGAAGGCCCTGTGGAACACCCAGCGGGGCCGGTGGAAGCGGACCCTGCCCCGGCGCTGACCGGCGGCACAACGGCCGACAGCCGTACGGGCAGCGCCCGTACGGCCGGTCCGGCGGGCGCCCGTCGGCGCCCGCCCGCACTCCTGTGACGAGAGGCCCTAGCCCAGCGCCGACTTCACCGCGTCCGCGAGGCGCCCGGCGACAGCGCGCGCCTGCTCGATGTCGGCGGCCTCCACCATCACCCGGACGAGCGGCTCCGTACCGGACGGACGGAGCAGCACCCGCCCGGTGCTGCCCAGCTCCCGCTCGGCGTCGGCGACCGCCGTCGCCAGCTCGGCGGAGGTGGACACGCGGGACTTGTCGACGTCCGGAACGTTGATCAGGACCTGCGGCAGGCGCTGCATGACACCCGCGAGGTCGGCCAGGGAGCGGCCGGTGGAGGCCACCCGGGCCGCCAGCATCAGGCCGGTCAGCGTGCCGTCACCGGTGGTCGCGTGGTCGAGGATGATCACGTGGCCGGACTGCTCGCCGCCCAGCGCGTAGCCGTTCTCCTTCATCGACTCCAGCACGTAGCGGTCGCCGACGCCGGTCTGGACGAGTTCGATGCCCTCGCGCTCCATGGCCAGCTTGAAGCCCAGGTTCGACATGACGGTGCCGACGACGGTGTCGCCGCGCAGCTGCCCGCGCTCGCGCATGTCCAGCGCCAGCACCGCGAGGATCTGGTCGCCGTCGACCTCGGCGCCGGAGGCGTCCACGGCCAGGCAGCGGTCGGCGTCGCCGTCGTGCGCGATGCCGAGGTCGGCGCCGTGTTCGATCACGGCCGCCTTGAGCAGGTCCAGGTGGGTGGAGCCGCAGCCCTCGTTGATGTTGAGGCCGTCCGGCTCGGCGCCGATCGTGACGATCTCGGCGCCGGCGCGCGCGAAGGCCTCGGGCGAGACACGGGCGGCCGCGCCGTGCGCCTCGTCCAGGACGATCTTCACGCCGTCGAGGCGGTGCGGCAGGACGGCGATGAGGTGGGCGACGTACTTGTCGAAGCCCTCGTCGTAGTCGGAGACCCGGCCCACGCCCGCGCCCGTCGGGCGGTCCCAGGGGGCGCCGGTGCGGTGCTGCTCGTAGACGGCCTCGATCTGGTCCTCCAGCTCGTCGGCGAGCTTGTGGCCGCCGCGCGCGAAGAACTTGATGCCGTTGTCGGGCATGGCGTTGTGACTGGCCGACAGCATCACGCCGAGGTCGGCGCCCAGCGCACCGGTGAGATACGCCACCGCCGGGGTGGGCAGCACACCGACGCGCAGGACGTCCACGCCGGCGCTGGCGAGGCCCGCGACGACCGCGGCCTCCAGGAACTCGCCCGAGGCCCGCGGGTCGCGGCCGACCACGGCGGTCGGCCGGTGTCCCTCGAAGGTGCCCGCCTCGGCGAGCACATGGGCGGCCGCGACGGACAGACCGAGGGCCAGTTCGGCCGTCAGATCCGCGTTGGCGACGCCGCGTACGCCGTCCGTTCCGAAGAGTCGTCCCACAGTTGTCCTCCGAGTTCGCGCTGGGTACATCGTTGTACGTAACCGCGTGTGACAGGTATGTCCCGCCCCGGGCGGTAAACGAACCGCCCCGGACAGCACAGAGTGTGCCGCCGGGGCGGATTCGTGCAGAACAGCGGGCGTGATTAGCGCTTGCTGTACTGCGGAGCCTTGCGGGCCTTCTTGAGACCGGCCTTCTTGCGCTCGACCGCACGGTCGTCGCGGGAGAGGAAGCCGGCCTTCTTCAGCGCCGGGCGGTTGTTGTCCACGTCCGCCTCGTTCAGCGCACGGGCCACGCCGAGGCGCAGGGCGCCGGCCTGGCCGGAGACGCCGCCACCCGCGATGCGGGCGATGACGTCGTAGCGGCCGTCAAGCTCGAGCACCTTGAAGGGCTCGTTGACTTCCTGCTGGTGCACCTTGTTCGGGAAGTAGTCCTCGAGGGTACGACCGTTGATCTTCCACTTGCCGGTGCCCGGAACGATCCGGACGCGGGCGATGGCGTTCTTGCGACGGCCCAGGCCGGCGGCCGGCTGCGGGTCGCCGAAGCGGCCGGCGAGGGACTCGGAGGTGTAGTCACCCTCCGGCGCCTCGGACTCGAAAGTGGTGACAGCGTCGTAGGTCTCGTCGCCCTCGATGGGGGTCTCGACGGTGGTCTCGGCCACGATTCTCCTCAGAATTCTTTACGTCTTAGGGGGTGGCCGGAACTACTGCGCGACCTGGGTGATCTCGAACGGCACCGGCTGCTGGGCAGCGTGGGGGTGCTGGTCGCCCGAGTAGACCTTCAGCTTCGAGAGCATCTGACGGCCCAGGGAGTTCTTGGGGAGCATGCCCTTGATGGCCTTCTCGACGGCCTTCTCCGGGTTGTTCGCCAGGAGGTCGTCGTAGCGCACCGCGCGGAGACCGCCCGGGTAGCCGGAGTGGCGGTACGCCATCTTCTGGGACGCCTTGTTGCCGGACAGGTGGACCTTGTCGGCGTTGACGATGATGACGAAGTCGCCCATGTCCATGTGGGGGGCGTAAGTCGGCTTGTGCTTGCCCCGCAGGAGGGCAGCGGCCTGGGTCGCCAGACGGCCGAGGACAACGTCCTGGGCGTCAATGACGAGCCACTGGCGCGAGATGTCGCCGGGCTTGGGGCTGAACGTACGCACGCGTATGCCTTCGCTTCTTCAGTGGTGGGTCATCCCCAGGGCGTTAGCCCGAGGGGACGGGTCCTGACAAGGGTCACCACGGACGATCACGACAGCCCTGGTGCACTCCGGGGACGCAACCCGTGTGTACCGCTGGTCATCGGCCCGGTGGACCGGCGTAAGGCCCTTTCACGTGAGAATGAGCAAGCCAATACGCATAACGAACCAGCAGGATACCCGGGCTGCCCCGGACGGGTCAAAACGCCGAGCGGGATCCCGCTTCGGCCGGCTCGCCGGCGCGCCGCACGGCACCTGCCGTCGTCACGTCCTCCAGGTTAACCCGGGCCGGACCCAGGCACCTGCGCAGCAGGGTGAGGGCCAGCACACAGAGCGTGAAACAGTCCTTGAAGGCCCGCCGCTCCCCCTCCAGCGCCCGCGGCCACGGCACGCCCGCGATCTGCGGCCCCATGGCCACCCAGAACCACGGCGAGCGCGGCGCCGAACCCTCGCGCACCGCCGAGGCCAGCAGCAGCGGCAGCACCACCAGCAGGTAGTGGTCGAAGGACGGCCGGGACACCAGGAATGCGGCGAGCATCACCATGCAGGCCGTCTCAACCAGCCGCTGCTCCCCCGCGTCCGTGTCGTCCTCGCGCCGCCAGCGCTGCCAGGCCGCCCACAGTCCGGCCAGCGCGCCCACCCCGGCGCACAGCACCGCGACCGGCTCCGGGATCCCCAGCCGGGGCCCGACGGCGATCGGCGAGGCGTCCCAGGGCAGCGCGTACGAGTCCTGGCCCTGGAGCAGGAAGGGCAGCGTCTTGGTGAAGAACAGCGTCGGGCTCGGCATCAGCATCGCGCCGGCCAGCGACATCCCCACCGGCACCAGGACCGCCACGGCCAGCCCCCGCCACTGCCGCGCCAGCAGGAACACCAGCCCCACCGGCACCAGCATCGGCTTGCAGGCGATGGCCAGCCCCACGACGAGACCGGCCGCCCCCCAGTAGCGCCGGTGGGCCAGCAGCAGCGCCAGCGGCAGGGCGGCCGCCGAGATCGAGGTCCAGTTCCCGATCAGGACGAGGTTGAGGTACGGCTTGTAGGCCAGCGCGAAGAGGCCGAGGCCGCCGACCGCGAAGCGGGAGCGCACCGGCACCGAGAACAGCCGCATGGCCGCCCACCAGCCCACGGCCAGCAGCCCGGTCATCCCCATCGGCAGCACCCAGCGCAGCACCTGCGTGGGCAGCAGCGCCTCGGGCACCGCCATCAGCACCGCGCTCGGCAGGTAGAGGAAGCGCTTGTCCTCGTACGGCGAGCCGCCCGCGAGGAGCGTGTCCGCGGCCTTGACCACGAAGGCGTTGTCCGAGCCCCAGTTCTGCCGCAGGCTCGTCGAGACCGCGACGGAGAGCACGATCACGAGGGAGACCGCCTGCACAGAGCGGGGTGCCGGGCGCAGCAGCCAGGCCAGCAGACGGGTCCCCGAGGTGCGCTTCTCCCACTTCATGAGCCAGATGCTAGGGCGCAGCCCCACGACGCCTCCCCCTCGACTCGCTGAGGGGAACCGGAACCCCCTAGCGCTTGCGCTCGACCCTACGTTCGTCCCAGACGGGCGCTTGAGTCTCTCGCACAACACCGTCCGAACCGAAGACCAGATAGCGGTCAAAAGAGCGCGCGAACCACCGGTCGTGCGTGACGCACAGCACAGTCCCCTCGTACGACTCCAGACCGTCCTGGAGGGCCTCCGCCGATTCGAGGTCGAGGTTGTCCGTCGGCTCGTCCAGCAGCAGCGCCGTGGTGCCCGCCAGCTCCAGGAGCAGGATCTGCAGGCGCGCCTGCTGGCCGCCCGAGAGCTTCTCGAACGGCTGGTCGCCCTGGCGCTCCAGCTCGTAGCGGCGCAGCACGCTCATCGCCGCGCCCCGGTCCTTGGCGTGTTCCGTCCACAGGATGTCCACCAGCGTGCGGCCGAAAAGCTCCGGGTGCGCGTGCGTCTGCGCGAAGTGACCGGGCACCACGCGCGCCCCCAGCTTCCAGTTGCCGGTGTGGGCGACCGGGTTCGACGTGTCGCCCGCCAGCAGCCGCAGGAAGTGCGACTTGCCCGAGCCGTTCGAGCCGAGCACCGCGACCCGTTCGCCGTAGAAGACCTCCAGGTCGAACGGCTTCATCAGCCCGGTCAGCTCAAGGTTCTCGCAGGTCAGCGCCCGCACGCCGGTGCGCCCGCCCTTGAGCCGCATCCGGATGTCCTGCTCGCGCGGCGGCTCCGGCGGCGGCCCCGCCTCCTCGAACTTCTGGAACCGGGTCTGCATCGCCCGGTACCGCGAGGCCATGTCGGGGCTGATCGCGGCCTGGTTGCGCAGCCGCAGCACCAGCGCCTTCAGCCGCGCGTGCTCCTCGTCCCAGCGCCGCTTGAGCTCCTCGAAGCGCGCGAAACGCTCCTTGCGGGCGTCGTGGTACGTCGCGAAGCCCGCGCCGTGCACCCACACGTCGGTGCCCATCGGGCTCGGCTCCAGGCTGACGATCTTCTCGGCGGCCCGGGACAGCAGCTCACGGTCGTGGCTGACGAAGAGCACGGTCTTGCGCGTGGCCTTCAGCTGCTCCTCCAGCCACCGCTTGCCCGGGACGTCGAGGTAGTTGTCCGGCTCGTCGAGCAGCAGCACCTCGTCGGGCCCGCGCAGCAGCGCCTCCAGGACCAGGCGCTTCTGCTCACCGCCGGAGAGCGTGCGCACCTCGCGGAACTGCGCCCGCTCGTACGGCACGCCCAGCGCGGCCATGGTGCACACGTCCCACAAGGTCTCCGCCTCGTAGCCCCGCACGTCGGCCCAGTCGCTGAGCGCCTGCGCGTAGGCCATCTGCGCGGCCTCGTCGTCCACCGTCATGATCAGGTGCTCGGCGCGGTCCACGGCCCGGGCGGCCTCGCGGATCCGCGGCTGCGCCACGGAGACCAGCAGGTCGCGGATGGTCGTCTCGTCCCGGACGGAGCCCACGAACTGCGACATCACGCCGAGCCCGCCGCTGACGGTGACGGAGCCGCCGTGCGGCTGGAGCTCGCCGCTGATCAGCTTCAGCAGGGTGGTCTTGCCGGCGCCGTTCGCGCCGACCAGGGCGACGACCGCGCCCTCGCCGACCCGGAAGGAGACGTCGGGCAGCAGGACCCGCCCGTCCGGAAGGTAGTACTCCAGGTGGCCGGCTTCGAGATGTCCCATGCGCCGCATTGTCCCGGTCGGCGGGCGTGCGCCCAAACGGATTAGGGGACCGGGCGGGCTCAGCAGCAGCCGGGGGTCTGCGCGCCGCCGGGCAGGGTCCGCAGGTTGCGCGCCTGCCGGCTGCGCTCGGCCAGCAGTTCGTCGGCCGGGTAGCCGACCTCCTCCAGGGTCAGCCCGTGCGGCCGTACGACGTGCACGGAGGAGTCCCGTACGGCGGCGGCCAGCACCTTGCCGGGCCAGTCGACGGGCCGGTGGCCGTCGCCGACGTGCAGCAGGGCGCCGACGAGCGAGCGGACCATGTTGTGGCAGAAGGCGTCCGCCCGGACGGTCGCGGTGATCACGCCGTCCTCCGCCCGCTCCCAGCTGAGCTGCTGGAGGGTGCGGATGGTGGTGGCGCCCTCGCGCTTCCTGCAGTACGCGGCGAAGTCGTGCTCGCCGAGCAGCGCCTTCGAGGCCTCGTTCATGGCGGCCACGTCCAGCGGCCACTGGTGCCACAGCACGTGCCCGCGGCGCAGCGGGTCCACCCCGCCCCGGTGGTCCCCCACCCGGTAGGCGTAGCGGCGCCAGACGGCCGAGAAACGGGCGTTGAACCCGGCGGGGGCCTCGGCGACCCTCCACACGCGTACGTCGTGCGGCAGCCGCCCGGCGAGCCGCCGCAGGAGCTTGTCGTGGTGCTCGGCCCAGACCTCCTCGGCGAGGTCCACGTGCGCCACCTGGCCGCGGGCGTGGACGCCCGCGTCCGTCCGCCCGGCCACCGTCAGCTCCACCGGCTCGTCGAGCCGCATGACGGTCCGCAGGGCCGACTCCAGCTCGCCCTGCACGGTCCGCCGCGTGCTCTGCTTCGCCCAGCCGGAGAAGTCCTTGCCGTCGTACGACAGGTCCAGCCGCACCCGGACACGGCCGGGCTCCACCTCGTCACTCACCCGCAGATCCTCTCAAGTCGCGCGGAAAAAGCGGAACGGGCCCGCCCCCGTGAGGGGACGGACCCGTTCCAGGCCTTACGGCACCAGGGGGGCTCAGGCCTCCTTGGTCTCCTCGGCCGGAGCCTCGGTCTCGGTGGCCTCGGCCTTGGCCTCGGCCTCCTTCACCGCACGCTTGGTGGCGGCCTCGGCCTCACCGGTGGCCTGCTGGGCCACGGTCAGGGCCTCGACCAGCTCGATGACCGCCATCGGGGCGTTGTCGCCACGACGGTTGCCGATCTTGGTGATGCGGGTGTAACCACCGGGGCGGTTCTCGTACCGCGGGGCGATCTCGGTGAAGAGCGTGTGGACGATGCCCTTGTCCGTGATCGTCTGCAGGACGATGCGACGGTTGTGGATGTCGCCCTTCTTCGCCTTGGTGATCAGACGCTCGGCGACCGGACGCAGGCGGCGGGCCTTGGCCTCGGTCGTGGTGATGCGGCCGTGCTCGAAGAGCGCCTTCGCGAGGTTCGCGAGCAGCAGCTTCTCGTGCGCGGCGGAGCCGCCGAAGCGGGCGCCCTTGGTGGGACGCGGCATGGTGATTCTCCTCGTGTCTGCACCGGCCGTGTCAGGTACCGGTGTCAGTCCCTGCCGACTTTTGCCGGAGGGGGTACGGGGAGCCCGGGCGAGCCCGGGCCCCCGCAAGCCTTATCTCAGTACTGCTCGGTCTCGACGAAACCGGCGTCCGCGTCGTCGTCGGCGCCGAAGGCGTCGGCGGCAGCGGTCGGGTCGAATCCGGGCGGGCTGTCCTTGAGGGCCAGGCCCATGCCGGCCAGCTTCGCCTTGACCTCGTCGATCGACTTCGCACCGAAGTTGCGGATGTCGAGCAGGTCCGCCTCGGAGCGGGCGACGAGCTCACCCACGGAGTGGATGCCCTCGCGCTTGAGGCAGTTGTACGACCGAACGGTGAGCTCGAGCTCCTCGATCGGCAGCGCCAGGTCGGCGGCCAGGGCGGCGTCCGTCGGGGACGGGCCCATGTCGATGCCCTCGGCGTCGATGTTGAGCTCGCGGGCCAGACCGAACAGCTCGACCAGGGTCTTGCCGGCGGACGCCATGGCGTCGCGCGGGCGCATGGCCTGCTTGGTCTCGACGTCGACGATCAGCTTGTCGAAGTCGGTGCGCTGCTCGACTCGGGTCGCCTCGACCTTGTAGGTGACCTTGAGGACGGGCGAGTAGATGGAGTCGACCGGGATACGGCCGATCTCCTGGCCCACCTGCTTGTTCTGGACGGCGGAGACGTAGCCGCGACCGCGCTCGACGGTCAGCTCCATCTCCAGCTTGCCCTTGCCGTTCAGGGTGGCGAGGACGAGGTCCGGGTTGTGCACCTCGACACCGGCCGGGGGCGCGATGTCGGCAGCGGTGACCAGGCCGGGGCCCTGCTTGCGCAGGTACATCACGACCGGCTCGTCGTGCTCCGAGGAGACGACCAGCTGCTTGATGTTGAGGATCATGTCCGTGACGTCTTCCTTGACGCCCGGCACGGTGGTGAACTCGTGCAGGACGCCGTCCACGCGGATGCTGGTGACAGCGGCACCCGGGATGGAGGACAGGAGGGTACGGCGCAGGGAGTTGCCGAGGGTGTAGCCGAAGCCCGGCTCCAGCGGCTCGATCACGAACCGCGAGCGGTACTCGTCGACGACCTCTTCGGTCAGCGAAGGACGCTGAGCGATAAGCATGTCTTTTCCTTCAGTCGTGGACGCCCACTATTTGACGCCCGACATGTACTGCTGGGTACTGCAAGGGTACGGGCGGCACGGCCCCCGAAGGGGTCGTACCGCCCGGACACTCAAAGACGCACAGGTGCGTCCGCTGCGTCAGACGCGGCGGCGCTTCGGCGGACGGCAGCCGTTGTGCGGGGTGGGGGTGACGTCCTGGATCGAGCCGACCTCGAGGCCGGTGGCCTGGAGGGAGCGGATCGCGGTCTCACGGCCGGAGCCGGGACCCTTGACGAAGACGTCGACCTTGCGCATGCCGTGCTCCTGCGCGCGGCGGGCGGCCGACTCGGCGGCCATCTGCGCGGCGAAGGGGGTGGACTTGCGCGAGCCCTTGAAGCCGACGTGGCCGGCGGAGGCCCAGGAGATCACGTTGCCGGACGGGTCCGTGATCGAGACGATCGTGTTGTTGAACGTGCTCTTGATGTGCGCGTGGCCGTGAGCGACGTTCTTCTTTTCCTTGCGGCGCACCTTCTTGGCAGCGCCCTGACGACCCTTGGGGGGCATCTAAATCTCCTACGGGAGGTGGTCGGTCCTACAGCGCAAGACCGCTGAACAGGACTACTTCTTGCCCGGCTTCTTCTTACCGGCGATCGCGCGACGCGGGCCCTTGCGGGTACGCGCGTTCGTGCTGGTGCGCTGACCGTGCACCGGCAGGCCACGACGGTGGCGGATGCCCTGGTAGCACTGGATCTCGATCTTGCGGCGGATGTCGCCCTGGATCTCGCGGCGGAGGTCACCCTCGGTGCGGAGGTTGGCGTCCACGTACTCGCGGATCTTGACGAGGTCCTCTTCGGCCAGGTCACGAACGCGGGTGTTCGGGTTCACGCCGGTGGAGGCGAGGATCTCCTTGGACCGGGTGCGCCCGATACCGAAGACGTAGGTGAGTGCGATCTCCACACGCTTTTCGCGCGGGATGTCAACACCGGAAACGCGTGCCATTCAATGGCTCCTGTGTGTTCGGGGGTCTTCCGCAGAGCCGCTCCCGGTAGGCCGTACGAGGTACCAGTCGGGTCTCCGGCCCCCGCCGGAGGTGCCGCCGACCCTTGCGGGCTGGGCGGGCTCTGCGTATGTACGTATTACGTGCGTCGCGCGAAGAACTGCGAAAGTTGCAGGTCGGTCGGCGTGCGTCAGCCCTGGCGCTGCTTGTGGCGCAGGTTGTCGCAGATGACCATGACCCGGCCGTGACGGCGGATCACCTTGCACTTGTCGCAGATCTTCTTGACGCTCGGCTTGACCTTCATGTTGGTGAGGTTCTCCGGGTCAGTGCCACCACCCGCACCGGGACCGATGCCCAGGCAGGAGTGAAAGCAAGATCTACTTGTATCGGTAGACGATCCGGCCACGCGTCAGGTCGTACGGAGAGAGCTCCACCACGACCCGGTCATCGGGGAGGATACGGATGTAGTGCATCCGCATCTTGCCGCTGATGTGCGCGAGGACCTTGTGACCGTTCTGGAGTTCCACCTTGAACATGGCGTTCGGGAGGGACTCGATCACGGTGCCCTCGATCTCGATGGCACCTTGCTTCTTGGCCACGCTTCGCCTTTCGAATCGGCTACCTTGATCGGCTGACGGGCATGGGAATGCACGTGAGCCGACGAGTCAGTCTACGTCAGGGCACCCAGAAAGACGAATCCGGAAAGTTTGCCCACGAGTCTAGATCATTACGCCGACATGTCGACGGGGCCGGGGGCCGCTCAGCCCAGGGGGTCGGGCGCCGTCGTCACGCCGTACTCCGCGAGCTTGGCCTTCCCGCAGTCCGGGGACGTCAGGACGATCGGGCCGGCCTCCGTCAGGGCGACCGAGTGCTCCCAGTGGGAGGACCAGGTGCCGTCGGTGGTGATGACCGTCCAGTCGTCCGCGAGGACCTCGGTACGGGGCGTGCCCAGGGAGACCATCGGCTCGATGGCCAGGCAGACGCCCGGGACCAGCTTGATGCCCTTGCCGCGCTTGCGCGAGACGTAGTTCAGCAGGTGGGGGTCCATGTGCATCTCCGAGCCGATGCCGTGGCCGCCGTACTCCTCGATGATCCCGAACTTGCCGAGGCTGTGGTCGCCGGCCGCCGGCCGCGGCTGGCGCTTGATGTAGGCCTCGATCGCCCGCGAGATGTCGACCAGGCGGTTGCCGGCCTTCATCGCGGCGATGCCCGCCCACATCGACTCCTCGGTCACCCGGGAGAGCTCGATCAGCTCCGGGGCGTGACCGGTGCCCACGAAGGCCGTGTACGCCGCGTCGCCGTGCCAGCCCTCCACGATCGCGCCCGCGTCGATCGAGATGATGTCGCCGTCCTTGAGGACCGTCTTGTCGTCCGGGATGCCGTGCACGACGACCTCGTTCACCGAGGTGCAGATGGTCGCGGGGAAGCCCCCGTACCCCAGGAAGTTCGACTTCGCCCCGTGGTCGGCGATCACCTTGCGGGCGACCATGTCCAGATCCCGCGTCGTGGCGCCCGGCACGGCCGCCTCCCGGGTCGCCGCGTGAATGGCGGCGACGACCAGACCGGCCTCCCGCATCTTCGCGATCTGCTCGGGAGTCTTCAGCTGGACCATGGACGTGTGCCTTCCACCTTCGGGAGTACGGGGTACCGGGTACGGAGTACGGGGTAAACGGGGATGAGCCGTATCAACAGTACGGCCGCGGCGTCCGGTGGACACCGCGGCCGTACAGCGCTACAGCGCGGAACTACTTCTTCAGCGCTTCCATGGCGCGCTTCGTGACGTCCTGCACCTCGCCGAGGGCGGCGATCGTCACGAGCAGGCCCTGGGCCTTGTAGTAGTCGATGATCGGCTCGGTCTGCGTGTGGTAGACCTCCAGCCGAGTGCGGACGGTCTCCTCGGAGTCGTCGCCGCGCTGGTACAGCTCGCCGCCGCAGACGTCGCAGACGCCCCCGGTCTTCGGCGGGGCGTACGTCACGTGGAAGACGTGCGCGGAGTCGTTGCGGCAGATCCGGCGACCGGCGATCCGCTTGACCACCTCGTCCTCCTCGACCTCCAGGTCGAGGACGGCGTCCAGCTTCATGCCGGCGGCCTGGAGCATGCCGTCCAGCGCCTCCGCCTGGGAGACGTTGCGCGGGAACCCGTCCAGCAGGAAGCCGCCGACGGCGTCGGGCTGCTCCATGCGGTCCTTCGCCATCCCGATGGTCACCGTGTCCGGGACCAGGTCGCCGGCGTCCATGAACGCCTTCGCCTGCTTGCCCAGCTCGGTGCCCTGGCTGATGTTCGCGCGGAACAGGTCGCCCGTGGAGATGTGCGGGATGTTCAGGTTCTTGGCAAGGAACGCGGCCTGCGTTCCCTTGCCCGCACCGGGAGGCCCGACGAGGACGATACGCATCAGCGGAGGAACCCTTCGTAATTGCGCTGCTGGAGCTGGCTCTCGATCTGCTTCACGGTTTCCAGACCCACACCCACGATGATCAGGATGCTCGTCCCGCCGAACGGGAAGTTCTGGTTCGCCCCGAAGCCCGCCAACGCCATCGTCGGCACAAGAGCGATGAGACCCAGGTACAGCGACCCCGGCCAGGTGATCCGGTTGAGCACGTAGCTCAGGTACTCGGCAGTAGGACGGCCCGCCCGGATACCCGGGATGAAGCCACCATACTTCTTCATGTTGTCCGCTACTTCCTCGGGGTTGAACGAAATCGCCACGTAGAAGAACGCGAAGAAAACGATCAGGATGAAGTAGACGGCGATGTAGTAGGGGTGGTCGCCCTTGACGAAGTGCTTCTGGATCCAGGTGGCCCAGCCGGCGGTCGAACCGCTGAACTGCACGATGAGCGCCGGGATGTACAGCAGCGACGAGGCGAAGATGACCGGAATGATGCCGGCCTGGTTCACCTTGAGCGGGATGTAGGTCGACGTGCCGCCGTAGGCACGACGGCCGATCATGCGCTTCGCGTACTGGACCGGGATGCGGCGCTGCGCCTGCTCGACGAAGACCACCAGGCCGACCATCGCGAGGCCGACGAGCATGACGACGCCGAACTCGACCCAGCCGTCGGCGATCTTGCCCTGGAGCTTGATCTGCCACAGCGCGCCGATGAAGCCGGCGGCGATCGAGATGAACATGAGGATCGACATGCCGTTGCCGATGCCGCGGTCGGTGATGAGCTCGCCGAGCCACATGACGACACAGGTACCGGCGGTCATCGTGATGACCATGACGACGGTGGTGAAGATCGTCCGGTCGGGAACGATCTGGCTGGCGACCTGGCAGCCCTGGAAGAGCGCACCGGAGCGGGCCGTGGCGACGAGGCCGGTGCCCTGGAGGATGGCGAGGGCGACCGTCAGGTAACGCGTGTACTGCGTGATCTTCGCGGTACCGGCCTGCCCCTCCTTCTTCAGGTTCTCCAGCTTGGGAATGACCACGGTCAGCAGCTGCAGGATGATGCTCGCCGTGATGTACGGCATGATGCCGAGCGCGAAGATCGTGATCTGCAGCAGCGCACCGCCGCTGAACATGTTCACCAGACCGAACAGGCCGTTGGAACTGCCGGCCTGGTCCACGCAGATCTGGACGTTCTTGTAGCTCACGCCGGGTACCGGGATGTGGGACCCGAGCCGGAACAGCACGATGATGCCGAGCGTGAAGAGCAGCTTCTTGCGCAGGTCGGGCGTCTTGAACGCCCGGGCGAACGCGGTGAGCACGGTGCCTCCTGCGACCCCCGCGCTACTGCGTCAGAGGTGACGGTCTGAAGGAATCGACGTATACGACAAAGCAAAGGTGCAGGCCACCTTACCGGCGACTGCGCCCCCCGTGGAACGACCAACCGGGGATGCCCCATTTGTGAGGCATCCCCGGTCGGTTTTATTCGCTATGAGCCACTGAACTCGTCTCAGACGAGCTCGGTGACGGTGCCGCCCGCAGCGGCAATCTTCTCCTTGGCGGAGCCGGAAACGGCGTCAACCGAAACCTGCAGCGCCACGGAGATCTCGCCCTGGCCCAGGACCTTGACGAGGCTGTTCTTGCGAACGGCGCCCTTCTCGACCAGCCCGGCCACGGTGACCTCTCCACCCTCGGGGTAGAGCTCGGCCAGCTTGGCCAGGTTGACGACCTGGTACTCCGTACGGAACGGGTTCTTGAAGCCCTTCAGCTTCGGGAGGCGCATGTGGAGGGGCATCTGCCCACCCTCGAAGCGCTCCGGAACCTGGTAACGGGCCTTGGTGCCCTTGGTACCACGACCGGCCGTCTTACCCTTCGACGCCTCACCGCGACCCACACGGGTCTTCGCGGTCTTGGCGCCCGGGGCGGGACGGAGGTTGTGGATCTTGAGCGGGTTGTTCTCCGCCATGATCAGTCGACCTCCTCAACCGTCACGAGGTGGCGGACGGTGTGCACCATGCCGCGGAACTCGGGGCGGTCCTCCTTGACGACCACGTCGTTCAGGCGCTTGAGCCCGAGCGAACGCAGGGTGTCGCGGTGGTTCTGCTTGCTACCGATGTACGACTTCGTCTGCGTGATCTTGAGGCGAGCCATTACGCACCCGCCCCAGCACGCGCACGAAGGAGAGCCGCGGGGGCGACGTCCTCGAGCGGCAGACCGCGGCGGGCCGCGATCTCCTCGGGACGCTGCAGGCCCTTGAGGGCCTCCACGGTCGCGTGCACGATGTTGATCGCGTTGTCGGAGCCGAGCGACTTCGACAGGATGTCGTGAACGCCGGCGCACTCCAGAACGGCGCGCACCGGGCCACCGGCGATAACACCGGTACCGGGGGAAGCAGGCTTCAGCAGGACGACGCCCGCCGCCTTCTCACCCTGGATGGGGTGCGGGATGGTGCCCTGGATACGGGGGACCTTGAAGAAGTGCTTCTTGGCCTCCTCCACACCCTTGGCGATGGCGGCCGGCACCTCCTTGGCCTTGCCGTAACCGACACCTACGGTGCCGTCACCGTCACCCACCACGACGAGCGCGGTGAAGGAGAAACGACGACCACCCTTGACAACCTTGGCGACGCGGTTGATCGCGACAACGCGCTCAACGTACGCGGTCTTCTCGGCGGCAGCAGCGCCACCGTCGCGACCCTTCCGGTCCCGCCGCTCGCCGCCACCGGCACCGCTGCCGCGGCGCTGGGGTCCAGCCATTGGATTACCTCTCTCTGTTACGTCCGTTAGTCCCGGAACCGGGGCTTAGAACTTCAGCCCGGCTTCGCGGGCGGCGTCAGCCAGAGCGGCAATGCGCCCGGCGTACCTGTTGCCACCACGGTCGAACACGACGGCCTCGACGCCGGCGGCCTTGGCGCGCTCAGCGACCAGGGCACCGACCTGCTTGGCCTGCGCGGACTTGTCACCCTCGCCACCGCGGATCGAAACGTCCAGGGTCGACGCGGACGCCAGGGTGTGACCCTGGAGGTCGTCGATGACCTGAGCGACGATGTTGCGGTTGGAACGCGTCACGACGAGGCGCGGACGCTCCGCCGTACCCGACACGTTCTTGCGGATGCGGATGTGGCGGCGAGCCTTGGCCGCACGCTTGTAAGCGTCGCCCTTGGCGATCTTCACACCGTATGCCATGGCTTACTTACCAGCCTTTCCGACCTTGCGGCGGATGACCTCGCCGGCGTACTTGACGCCCTTGGCCTTGTACGGGTCGGGCTTCCGCAGCTTGCGGATGTTCGCCGCGACCTCGCCGACCTTCTGCTTGTCGATGCCCTCGACCGAGAACTTGGTCGGCGACTCGACCTTGAAGGAGATGCCCTCGGGGGCCTCCACCAGGATCGGGTGGCTGTAGCCGAGCTGGAACTCCAGGTCGGAGCCCTTCGCGGCGACGCGGTAACCGACACCGCTGATCTCGAGCGCCTTGGTGTATCCCGTGGTCACACCGGTGATCATGTTGGCCACCAGCGTGCGGGACAGGCCGTGGAGGGCCTTGTTCTGACGCTCGTCGTTCGGACGGGTGACGTTCAGAACGCCGTCCTCGCCCTTAACGATCTCGATGGGGGCGGCAACGGTGTGCGTCAGGGAGCCCTTGGAGCCCTTGACGGTGACCGTGCGGCCATCGATGGTGACGTCCACGCCGGCGGGAACCGGGATGGGGAGCTTGCCGATACGAGACATAGCTTTTCCTCCGTTCCCGACTACCAGACGTAGGCGAGGACTTCCCCACCCACGCCCTTCTTCTGCGCCTGCTGGCCGGTCAGGAGACCGTGGGACGTGGAGATGATCGCCACGCCCAGGCCACCGAGAACCTTCGGCAGGTTGGTGGACTTCGCGTACACGCGCAGACCCGGCTTCGAGATGCGCTTGATGCCGGCGATCGAGCGCTCGCGGTTCGGACCGAACTTCAGCTCGAGAACGAGGTTCTTACCGACCTCGGCGTCCTCGACCTTCCAGCCGGTGATGAAACCCTCCTGCTTGAGGATTTCCGCGATGTGCGACTTGATCTTGCTGTGCGGCATCACGACCTGGTCGTGGTACGCCGAGTTTGCGTTACGCAGACGAGTCAGCATGTCTGCGATCGGGTCAGTCATGGTCATGAATCGGCCTTCGGCCTCTCTCGCCGGGGTTTCCTGTATGCGCCATCCCTCTCCCCACACAGGGGCGGGACGGGTGCGGCGCGGGGACCTACGGCGTAGTAAGTCGGTAGGGCGGCGGACGCCCAACCCCACAAGCCTACGGCATGCGGGATGGGCGGTCCGCCGACCTGATGCTTACCGAGAGCGTCTGGAAGCCTCAACACCCAAAGGGTGAAGGGACTACCAGGAGCTCTTGGTCACGCCCGGCAGCTCGCCACGGTGAGCCATCTCACGAAGGCACACGCGGCACAGGCCGAACTTGCGGTACACGGAGTGCGGGCGGCCGCAGCGCTGGCAGCGGGTGTACGCACGCACACCGAACTTGGGCTTACGAGCAGCCTTGGCAATGAGAGCCTTCTTCGCCATCTCGCTTACGCCTCCTTGAAGGGGAAGCCGAGGTGACGGAGGAGCGCGCGGCCCTCAGCGTCGTTGGTCGCCGTGGTGACCACGGTGATGTCCATACCCCGGACGCGGTCGATCTTGTCCTGGTCGATCTCGTGGAACATGACCTGCTCCGTGAGACCGAAGGTGTAGTTGCCACGGCCGTCGAACTGCTTCGGCGACAGGCCGCGGAAGTCGCGGATGCGCGGCAGCGCGAGCGACAGGGTGCGGTCCAGGAACTCCCACATGCGGTCGCCACGCAGGGTGACGTGCGCACCGATCGGCTGGCCCTCACGCAGCTTGAACTGCGCGATGGACTTGCGGGCCTTGGTGACGGCCGGCTTCTGACCGGTGATCGTGGTGAGGTCGCGAATGGCGCCGTCGATCAGCTTGGAGTCGCGGGCGGCGTCGCCCACACCCATGTTGACCACGATCTTCACGAGGCCGGGAACCTGCATGACGTTCTCGTAGGAGAACTCCTCACGCAGCTTGCCCGCGATCTCCTCGCGGTACTTCGTCTTCAGACGCGGAGTGGTAGCCATCAGATGTCCTCACCCGTGCGCTTGGCAACGCGGATCTTGTTGCCCTCGTCGTCGAAGCGGTAACCGACGCGGGTGACGACCTTCTTGCCGTCCTTCTCCACGACCAGCTGAACGTTGCTGACGTGGATCGGGGCCTCGGTGATCACAATGCCACCGGCCTGCGAACCACCAGCGGTCTGACCAGCCTTGGTGTGCTTCTTGACCCGGTTGACACCCTCGACCAGGACGCGGTTCTCAGTCGGCATGGCCTGGATGACCTTGCCCTGCTTGCCCTTGTCCTTGCCGGTGATGACCTGAACCAGGTCGCCCTTCTTGATCTTCATGCTTACAGCACCTCCGGCGCGAGCGAGATGATCTTCATGAACTTCTTCTCGCGCAGCTCACGGCCGACGGGGCCGAAGATACGGGTGCCGCGAGGGTCGCCGTCGTTCTTCAGAATGACGGCGGCGTTCTCGTCGAAGCGGATGTACGAGCCGTCCTGGCGGCGGCGCTCCTTGACGGTGCGAACGATGACCGCCTTGACGACGTCACCCTTCTTCACGTTGCCACCGGGGATCGCGTCCTTGACGGTGGCGACGATGACGTCACCGATGCCCGCGTAGCGGCGACCCGAACCACCGAGAACACGGATGCAAAGGATCTCCTTGGCACCAGTGTTGTCGGCGACACGCAGTCGCGACTCCTGCTGGATCACGTCTATCTCCTGTTTGTCTGCCGGTTCCCGGCCGGGGCTTCGGTGAAGCCCCGGCCGAGCCTGGCGGAACGAATCCGGGGGAAACCCCCCGGACTAATTACTTGGCCTTCTCGAGGATCTCGACGACGCGCCACCGCTTGGTGGCGGACAGCGGCCGGGTCTCCATCAGGAGGACGCGGTCGCCGATGCCGGCGGCGTTCTGCTCGTCGTGCGCCTTGAGCTTGTTCGTACGGCGGATGACCTTGCCGTACAGCGCGTGCTTGACGCGGTCCTCGACGGCGACGACGACGGTCTTGTCCATCTTGTCGCTGACGACCAGACCCTCACGGGTCTTGCGGAAACCGCGCTCGGTCTTGTTCTCAGTCACGTTGTTCTCGCTCATCAGGCGCTCTCCACCGTCTCGATGCCGAGCTCGCGCTCGTGCATCAGGGTGTAGATCCGGGCGATGTCCTTGCGGACGGCCTTGAGCCGGCCGTTGTTCTCCAGCTGACCCGTGGCCGCCTGGAAACGGAGCTTGAACAGCTCTTCCTTGGCCTCACGCAGCTTGGCAACGAGCTCCTCGTTGCCGAGCTCGCGCAGTTCCGACGCCTTGGTACCGGCCGCCATCACGACTCACCTGCCTCGCGCTTGACGATCCGGCACTTCATCGGCAGCTTGTGGGCCGCACGAGTCAGAGCCTCACGCGCAATCTTCTCGTTCGGGTAGGACAGTTCGAACATGACCCGGCCCGGGTGCACGTTCGCGATCCACCACTCCGGGGAACCCTTACCGGAACCCATGCGGGTCTCGGCGGGCTTCTTCGTCAGCGGACGGTCCGGGTAGATGTTGATCCAGACCTTGCCGCCACGCTTGATGTGGCGGGTCATCGCGATACGAGCCGCCTCGATCTGGCGGTTCGTCACGTAGGCCGGGGTCACCGCCTGGATGCCGTACTCGCCGAATGCGACCTCAGTGCCACCCTTCGCCATACCGCGACGCTTCGGGTGGTGCTGCTTGCGGTGCTTGACCCTACGAGGGATCAGCATGTCGGTCAGGCCTCCGTTCCGGTGCTCTCAGCCGGAGCGGCGGCAGCGGCCTCGGCCTTGGGGGCCTCGGCAGCAGCAGCCTGCTGCGGCTTGCGGCCGCCACGGCCGCCACGCTCGCCACCGCGACCACCACGGCCACCGGCCGGACGGTCGGCGCCACCACGGGCCGGGCGGTTGCCCGCGCGGGCCGCAGCGTTCTCGGCGCGAACCTCGGCGATGTTCTTGACATCGCCCTTGTAGATCCAGACCTTCACGCCGATGCGGCCGAAGGTGGTCTTGGCCTCGAAGAAGCCGTACTCGACGTTCGCGCGCAGCGTGTGCAGCGGCACACGACCCTCGCGGTAGAACTCCGAGCGGGACATCTCGGCGCCGCCGAGACGGCCGCCACACTGGATCTTGATGCCCTTGGCGCCGGCCTTCATGGCGGACTGCATGCTCTTGCGCATGGCCCGACGGAAGGAGACGCGGGAGGACAGCTGCTCGGCGACGGCCTGGGCCACCAGCTGAGCGTCGACCTCGGGGTTCTTGACCTCGAGGATGTTCAGCTGGACCTGCTTGCCGGTCAGCTTCTCCAGGTCGCCGCGGATGCGGTCGGCCTCGGCGCCGCGGCGGCCGATGACGATGCCCGGGCGAGCGGTGTGGATGTCCACGCGGACACGGTCACGGGTGCGCTCGATCTCAACCTTCGAGATACCGGCGCGCTCCATGCCGGACGTCATCATCCGACGGATGGCGACGTCTTCCTTGACGTAGTCCTTGTACAGCTTGTCGGCGTACCAACGCGACTTGAAGTCGGTGGTGATGCCGAGCCGGAACCCGTGCGGGTTTACCTTCTGGCCCATTACCGGGTTCCTTCCTTGCTGCTGACGACCACGGTGATGTGGGAGGTCCGCTTGCGGATCCGGTAGGCACGGCCCTGGGCGCGCGGACGGAACCGCTTCAGGGTCGGACCCTCGTCAACAAACGCCTCGCTGATGACCAGCGAGGAGGCGTCCGTGTGGTTGTAGTTGTGCGCGGCGTTGGCGATGGCGCTGTCAAGCACCTTGCCGACCGGCACAGACGCGGCCTGCGGGGCGAAACGCAGGACCGCCTGGGCCTCCGTGGCGTCCATGCCACGGATGAGGTCCACCACACGGCGGGCCTTCATGGGCGTGACGCGGATGTACCGCGCCTGGGCCCTGGCTTCCATGGTTGTCCCTTCGATGTAAGTCATTAGTCAGTCCACCCCGCGATTAGCGGCGCTTCGACTTCCGGTCGTCCTTGACGTGGCCGCGGAAGGTGCGAGTCGGCGAGAACTCGCCGAGCTTGTGGCCGACCATGGACTCGGTGACGAACACCGGGACATGGGTCTTGCCGTTGTGCACCGCGATGGTGTGACCCAGCATGCTGGGGATGATCATCGAGCGACGGGACCAGGTCTTGATGACGTTCTTGGTGCCGGCTTCGTTCTGGGCGTCCACCTTCTTTACGAGGTGGTCGTCGACGAAGGGCCCCTTCTTGAGACTGCGCGGCATCTAAACCCGCTCCTAGCGCTTCTTGTTCGTCTTGCGGCGGCGGACGATGTACTTGCTCGAAGCCTTCTTCGGCGAGCGAGTACGACCCTCCTTCTGACCCCACGGGGAGACCGGGTGGCGACCACCGGAGGTCTTGCCCTCACCACCACCGTGCGGGTGGTCAACCGGGTTCATCGCGACACCGCGGACGGTCGGGCGGACGCCCTTCCAGCGCATGCGGCCGGCCTTGCCCCAGTTGATGTTCGACTGCTCGGCGTTGCCGACCTCGCCGACGGTGGCGCGGCAGCGCACGTCGACCAGGCGGATCTCACCGGACGGCATACGGAGGTGCGCCATGGCACCTTCCTTCGCCAGCAGCTGCACGGAGGCGCCCGCGGAACGGGCGAACTTGGCACCGCCACCGGGACGGAGCTCGATCGCGTGGATCGTGGTACCGACCGGGATGTTGCGGAGCGCCAGGTTGTTACCGGGCTTGATGTCGGCCGTCGGGCCGTTCTCGATCCGGTCGCCCTGGTTCAGGCCGCGCGGAGCGATGATGTAGCGCTTCTCGCCGTCCGCGTAGTGCAGAAGAGCGATGCGAGCGGTGCGGTTGGGGTCGTACTCGATGTGCGCGACCTTGGCCGGCACGCCGTCCTTGTCGTGACGACGGAAGTCGATCACTCGGTAGGCGCGCTTGTGTCCGCCACCCTGGTGGCGAACGGTCACACGACCGGCGTTGTTACGGCCGCCCTTGCTGTGCAGGGGGCGGACCAGCGACTTCTCCGGCGTGGACCGCGTGATCTCGACAAAGTCGGCGACGCTGGAGCCACGACGGCCCGGAGTCGTCGGCTTGTACTTGCGGATACCCATTTCTCAGTCCTCGTCCGATATTCGGACCAGGGCGCTCCGTTAGGAGGCCTGGCCGAAGATGTCGATACGGTCGCCCTCGGCAAGGGTCACGATGGCGCGCTTGGTGTTGGCACGCTTGCCGAACCCCGTCTTGGTGCGCTTGCGCTTGCCCTGGCGGTTGATCGTGTTGACCCCGGTGACCTTGACCGAGAAGACCGCCTCGACGGCCTGCCTGATCTGGGTCTTGTTCGCACGCGGGTCGACGACGAACGTGTACTTGTTCTCGTCCAGCAGCGCGTAGCTCTTCTCGGAGACGACCGGCTTGATCAGCAGGTCGCGCGGGTCCGTGAAGGTCTTGCTGGTGATCGTGGCCTCAGACATCAGCCCTCGTTCCCTTCGGTCTCAGCGGCCTTGGGGCCAGACACGAAGGACTCGAGAGCGGCCTGGGTGAAGACCACGTCGTCCGAGACGAGCACGTCGTACGTGTTCAGCTGGCCCGGCTCCAGGATGTGCACCTGGGGCAGGTTGCGGGCGGACAGCCACGCGGCCTCGTCGGCGCGGTCGACGACCAGGAGCAGGTTCTTGCGCTCCGAGATCTTGCCGAACAGCGTCTTGGCGGCCTTGGTGGAGGCGGCACCCTCGACCACGCCGGAGACGACGTGGATGCGGGAGTGACGGGCCCGGTCGGTGAGGGCGCCACGCAGAGCGGCGGCCTTCATCTTCTTCGGGGTCCGCTGCGAGTAGTCACGCGGCACGGGGCCGTGGACGACGCCACCGCCGGCGAACTGCGGCGCACGGGTCGAACCCTGACGGGCGCGGCCGGTGCCCTTCTGGCGGTACGGCTTCTTACCACCACCACGGACCTCGCCACGCGTCTTGACCTTGTGCGTACCCTGACGGGCAGCGGCCAGCTGCGCGACGACGACCTGGTGGATCAGCGGAACGCTGACCTTGGCGTCGAAGATCTCGGCCGGGAGCTCGACGGTCCCGGTCTTGTCGCCTGCGGGCGACAGAATGTCAATGGTGCTCATAGTCCTCAGGCCCCCTTGGCCGCAGTGCGGACCAGGACGAGGCCGCCGTTCGGACCAGGAACCGCGCCCTTGATGAGCAGCAGGCCCTTCTCCGCGTCAACGGCGTGAACGGTCAGGTTCTGGGTGGTGACCCGCTCGTTGCCCATGCGGCCAGCCATGCGGAGGCCCTTGAACACACGGCCCGGGGTGGCGCAGCCACCGATGGAACCGGGAGAGCGGTGCTTGCGCTGCGTACCGTGACCGGCACCCAGACCACGGAAGTTGTGGCGCTTCATGACACCGGCGAAGCCCTTGCCCTTGCTCTTGCCCGTGACGTCAACCTTGACGCCGGACTCGAACACCTCGGCAGTGATCTCCTGGCCGAGCGTGTACTCGCTGGCGTCGGAGGTACGGAGCTCCACCAGGTGGCGGCGCGGGGTCACGTCGGCCTTGGCGAAGTGGCCCTTGAGGGGCTTGTTCACCTTGCGCGGGTCGATCTCGCCGAAGGCGATCTGAACCGACTCGTAGCCGTCGATGTCGTTGGTACGGACCTGGGTCACGACACAGGGCCCGGCCTTGACGACGGTCACCGGGACGACACGGTTGTTCTCGTCCCAGACCTGGGTCATGCCGAGCTTCTCGCCCAGGACGCCCTTGATCTGCTTTGCCATCTTCTCGACGCCTCTCAGAGCTTGATCTCGATGTCGACGCCGGCCGGAAGGTCCAGGCGCATCAGCGAGTCAACGGTCTTGGGCGTCGGGTCGAGGATGTCGATCAGGCGCTTGTGCGTGCGCATCTCGAAGTGCTCGCGCGAGTCCTTGTACTTGTGCGGCGACTTGATGACGCAGTACACGTTCTTCTCAGTGGGCAGCGGCACCGGGCCCGCGACCGACGCACCAGTGCGGGTCACCGTCTCGACGATCTTCTTCGCCGAGGAGTCGATGACCTCGTGGTCGTAGGCCTTGAGCCGGATGCGGATCTTCTGTCCCGCCATGGCTACTCAGTAGTCCTTTGTCTAGTGAAAACGCTCTGGTACTCGGCCGGCTGCGCTCTCGCGCCGCTTCTCTCCGACCCACGCGGTCGGGCGTGTCGCACTCCCGCCAGAGAAAATTCCCATACGGAAATTCCCTGCTCAGAGGGGATGCGGTCCAGACCCGGTCCGCGGTTCGGGGGAGAAACACCCACCGAGTGCCTGGCGAGTACCCCGCCCACGCTTCCCGGAAGATTCCCGTACGTCCGCCCCATTGCTGCCCCGAGGGGCAGGTAAAGGCGACGAGTACTGTGGGACTCGCTTCCGGTCCTCCCGGCGGGAGGCGCGCAGCATCGGCACTCAACCGAGCAACCCCGACAGTCTGCCATACGAGACACGTACTGCGCCAATCGGGGCCCTAGACAATACCCGCCTGCGGGGACACGTCAAACCGCGCCACGCAGGGCCGCGGGGCTTCCGCCACACGGGCCGCGGCGGCCGAAACGGCGGGGGGGACCCGGTTCGTACCGCGCCCGCCCCGCCGCTCCGCCTCGGCTACTTCGGGTCCTCGAACGGCGCCCGGCGGCCGCAGACCTTCGGCCAGTCCTTGGCGGCGACGTTCGCGCACCAGATGTGGCCGTCGTCGGCGCTGGGCTTCCAGTCCTGGATGATCGGCTCGGCGCACTTCTTGACCGGGGAGAAGCGCGGGCACGTGCCGTTCGGCTTCTTGATCGTGTGGGCGCGCCAGGCGTCGATGCCCATCGTGTCCTGCGAGTTGTTCGCGGCCTCGGCCGCCGGCATGTAGCGGTTGACCGACCAGGAGGCGCCCATGGTCGCGAACAGCGCGGTCACGCAGATCAGGCCCGCCACCAGCTGCTGGACGACCCGCCGCGGCACGACCGGGGCCGCGCCCGCGTCGGCGCCGCGCCGCAGGGTGCGCTCGGCCCAGCCGGAGCCGCGCCGAACCGTGATCATCAGGCCCAGCACGGCCAGGATCATCAGGCAGTACATGATGATCCAGGTGGTCCGGGGGTAGAGCTGGACGGCCTTCTCGTGCGCCATGTGGGAGGCGAACCAGAAGCGGGCCAGCCACGCGCCGACCAGGACCGCCGCCGTCGTGCGCACGACGATGCTGCGCAGCCCCAGGCCGATGCCCAGGCCCACGCCGAGCAGCAGGAGCAGCGTGAAGGCGCTCTGGCCGGCCATCTCGCCCGCCACCGGCCAGGTCTCGTACGTCAGCGTGCCCGCGCGGTCGGAGGCCCAGCCCATGACGTACGCGGGGTCGGCGTAGACCGACAGGTAGGCGTAGCGGTCCGGGGTCTGGGAGCCCAGCCGGATCATCTGGTACAGCAGCGGGGCGCCGACGACGCCGGCCGTGACCACGGTGGCGCCGAGGTAGGCGCCGGCCCGGCCGCGGGCGGCCGCGCCACCGCGCCAGGGGAAGACGAACAGGGCCAGCAGGAACACGCCGGGAGCGGCCCAGACGTACCAGCCGGAGTACCAGAGGAAGAGGATGCCGAAGACCAGGCCCAGGCCCGCGCCGCGCAGCAGGGCCGCGCGCACGGAGCGCCCGGCGGACCGCCGGATCTCGCGCATGAAGTAGGCGAGCAGCGGCAGCAGCACGATCATGACGACGTGGCTGTACGGGCGGATCGGGTCGAGGAAGAGCACGGCCGAGGGGACCGCGATCAGCAGGGCCCAGAAGGGGCGCAGCAGCAGCCGCCAGGCCAGGTACGCCATCGGCCCGGCCAGGGCGCTGAAGAAGATCTGCATGTCGTGCAGGGCGAAGCCGGCGCTGCCGATGCCGTCGTAGCGGATCTTCGCCCAGGCGGCCATCAGGGCCGGGAAGCCGGGCGGGTAGATGCCCGACATGCCTTCGCCGTGCAGGAAGGAGTTGGCCATGGCGATCAGGACGCTCGGGTCGCCCTCCTGGCCGCCGAGCGGCCAGGGGGTGCCGCGCAGCGCGACGACGATGCCGCCGGCGATCACGCCGGTGGACAGGCCGGCCAGCGCGGCGCAGACCAGGCGCTTGACGGTCTCGTGGCGCCGCAGCGCGCCGCGGTAGGCCGTGTACAGCAGCAGCGCGAGCAGCGGCAGGGCGAGGATCGCCACGTACTGCTGGAGCTTGGCGAGGCCGCTGACCTGGCCGATGCGGTTCATCGGGTTCACGCTGATGTGCCGGGCCAGGAGCGTGTAGCCGAGGGCGGCGCCGACGCTGACCAGGATCTCGGCCAGGGCGCGCACCCAGCGCCGGGACATCCACGAGGCCGCTCGGCCGCGCGGGGCGGAGTCGGCGGGGCTGCCGTCCGCGCTCCCGGGCCGGCGCTGCGCCGTGGCGGCCTCTCCGACCGCCTCGGGGGCCAGGTTCGTCATCTCAGTCCATTTCCGTCGCGACGTCACCGCGAACAGCGTGCTGCGGCCGTATGTCTGCTGCTGGCCGCCCCGGTACGGCCGCCGTGGTGGCGGCTGGGGCGGCTGGGCGCGGTCTCGGCGCCCGCGCGCCGCGCGCGACGGGGTCGCCGGCGCAGCATGGAGCACGTGCATCCGGGAGGCGCGTGGAAGCGGCTCCCCGTGGCACGTGTGCGCACGACCTTGGCGTCCCCCCGCGGCAACCGTACCAAGTGCCGGCGGCGCTCCGGCGGCCCGTGCGTGCACGGTGGGTGCCGCCGCCCCCCGGCCGGGACCCGCCCGGACCCGCCGGGGCGGCGGCCGGCGGGGGCGGCCGTCGGGGCGGCCGGGTGCCGGGCTCGGCGCGGAACGGCCGGATACGGCCGGTAGGCTCGGGGCACATGACAGTCACCGCGCCCCCGGCAGCACCGGGCGCAGAACGCCTGGTCCCGCGCCCCGCCCCGCGCCGCGGCCGCAGCCGTTCCACCCGTACCTTCGCCGTCACCCTCGCCGAGGCGGGCACGGCGGTCTTCGCCGCCCTCCTGCTCACCTGGCTGAGCACGAGCCTGCGCGAGAACCCGATGGAGCGGATCGGGCAGGTCAGCGGCCTGGCGGCGATCCAGCTGCGGCTGCTGGCGCTGCTGACGGTGACCGTGCTGCTGTACGCGGCCCTGGCCCGGCGGATGCCGGGGGTGGCCGTCCGGCTGGGCGCGGCGGCGGTGGCCGGTCTGGCCACGGGCGTGACGGCGGCCGGCAGTGTGGTGGCCCTGCGCGGCACGGTGTGGCCGATGTACGCGAACTGGGGCGACGCCGGGACCCTGCAGGGCTGGGCGTACGACGTGATGGACGGAGTGGCGCTGCCCCCGTCGTACCCGCCGGGCCTGCCGTACCTGCTGGCGTGGACCGCCGAGCTGGCCTTCGGCGGCGATGTGGCCAAGGCCATGAAGTGGCTGATGATCGGGTTCCTGGCGCTCTGCGGGCCGGCCGCCTACCTGGCCTGGCGGATGCTGCTGCCGCCGCTGTGGGCCCTGGGCATCGGGGTGACGGCCTCGCTGCCGCTGGTCGAGCCCTACAAGCCGTACTCCCCGCTCGTCCTGATGATCGTGATCCCGGTCTTCGCCAAGCTGGTCGACACCACGCAGCGCTCGGCCCGGCTGGGGCGGCGGCGGGCGATGGTGACGGGCGGCGTGCTCGGTGCGGTGCTCGCCGTGCTGTTCCTGCTGTACGCGGGCTGGTTCGTGTGGTCCGCCGTGGGCGTGGTCGTGCTGTTCGCGGTGGTGCTCGTGGGGCTGGCGCGGTCGGGCGGGGCGCGGGCGCTGCTGGACGGGCTGCTGGTGCTGGCGTCCTCGCTGGGTGTGTTCCTGGTGCTGGCCGGGGGCTACATGACGCGGTTGCTCGGCGTGAGCGGTTCGACCAAGGACAACTTCTTCTACTTCGACACCCTCAGCGACCCGGCGTACTTCGCGATGTGGGGTGCCTCGATGCCGGGCCCGCTGCGCAGCATCGGCTGGCCGCCGCCCGGCGAGCTCGGCGGGGTCGGGCTCTTCACCCTCGTGCTGGTGGCGGGGCTGGGCGTGGCGGTGGCCCTGGGGCTGCGGCAGCCCGCCGTGCTGACGCTGGCGGCCTGCACGGCCAGCGCGTTCGCCCTGCGCTACTGGTACGCCTCGCACATGGCGCGCGACCAGGCCGTACAGCTCTATCCGCGGACCAGCCTGCAGATCGTGTACTGCCTGATCGCGCTGACCGGGCTGGCGGTGTACCTGGGGGCCGGGCGGATCCGGGACTGGCTGCGCACCCACGAGGCGCTGGTGCCGGGCCTGGGCCGGCGCGGTGCCGCCGTCCCGCGGCGGCGGGCCGGTGTGATCGGCGCGCTGTGCGCGCTGGGGCTGCTCTTCGGTACGGCGGGTTCGGCCACGGCCGACGCGTACATGCCGCGCTCCCCCGCCGAGAACTCCACCGGGCAGCTGGCGTGGACCTCGCACAACGTGCGGCAGCCCGACGGGACGTGTCCGGAGTTCGCCGTCAAGGGCGCGATCCAGGGCGACTGCGCGGTGTACATCCCGCCGGTGCGGGGCGGGAACGAGTCGTCTCCCGGGCAGCGCCGGTAGCGCAGACGCGAAAGGGGTGTGCCGCCGGTCCCGGGACCGGCGGCACACCCCTTTCCGCTGTGTCGGCGGCGCGACGGCTCAGCGCGCGCCGGGGGTGAAGGCGTGGCGGGCCAGGACCTTCACGCCGTCGCGCTGACCGCGCTTGAGCGCGCCGGGCAGCATGGTGATCGCGTGGAAGCGGGAGCCGTGGTGGATCCGGGCGGCGCGGGCCGCCTTGCGCCAGCCGCGGGCGTCCATCCGGTCGGCGACCGCGTGGAAGTAGCGCTCGGCCTCGGCGAAGCGGGTGCCGGAGAAGGCCTGCACCGAGGACTCGCTGACCGCGTGGCGGCGGTACTGGAAGACGGTGGTGGTCTGGTCGACGACCATCCGCTCGCCGGCCTCCAGCAGGTCCACCACGAGGGCGAGGTCCTGGATCACCGAGTAGTCGTCGCGGAAGTTGACGGCCCGCAGGGCCTCGCCGCGCCAGCTGATCGAGGGGAAGTACAGCCAGTTGCCGCGCAGCAGGCTGGTGGCGAGTTCCTCGCCGCCCATCACGCGGCGGCCCTTGACCTGCGGGGCGTACAGCCAGTGCTTGACGTTGTCCGCGAGGCCGGAGGTGACCTTGCCCTCGCCGTCGATCACCTCGACGCCGGGCTGGACCATGCCGATGCCCGGGTCGGCCTTGATGAGGGCGCGGACGGTCTCCAGGTAGTGCGGGTGCAGCAGGTCGTCACAGCCCATGATGACGACGTAGTCGGCCTCGGAGAGCTGGACGCACTTCTGGAAGTTCTTGGTGATGCCGAGGTTCTGCTCGTTGCGGGTGTAGTGGACCCGTTCGTCGCCGAGCTGCTCGAACCAGCCGGGGACCTCCGGCTCACGGCCGTCGTCGATCACGACGAGCCGGAAGTCGGGGTCGGTCTGCGCCAGCACGCTGCGCACGGCGTCCTGCATCATCGCCACGTCCCCGTAGTAGGGGAGCATGAAGTCGAAGGTCACCACGGGCGCTCAGGCCTTCACGGAGTCGGAGGGCTTCGCCGGGGCCGGGACGGCGGCGCCGTCCTCCGCGCCGAGGCGCTCGTCGTTGTGCCGCAGGCCCTCGTTGATGGCCACCGTCCGCGCGAGGTCGGTGATCTTCTTCTCCAGCGAGCGGAAGCGCAGGAAGGTGTTGAGGGTCAGGAAGCCCATCGCCAGCACCATGACGTACAGCACGAGGTCGGTGCCGCGGCCGACGCCGAGCTGCTGGGCGACCCAGGTGACGTCGGTCGGGCGGAGCACCGCGTACACGTTGACGACGACGAACAGCGAGAACGCGATGCGCTTCCAGGCACGGTTCTTGGCCTGGCTCCAGGTCCGTATGAAGACCAGGGCCATCGACACCGAGCCCGCGATGAGCAGCAGCTGGATCCAGAAGTACTTCATCAGCGGCCACGCTCCCGCATCGTGATGTCGAAAATGATGTTGACGCCGTTGATCAGGGACTGGCCCTTGGCGCGCGAGTACTCGGTGTAGAGGATGTCCACCGGCACCTCGGCCACCCGCAGGTCGGAGCCGGCCAGGAAGCCGACGATCTCCGAGGCGTGGGCCATGCCGTTCATGGTGATCCGCAGCTGCTCCGCCGCGTCGCGGCCCAGCACCCGCAGGCCGTTGTGCGCGTCGGTGAGCTTGAGCTTGCGCGCGGTCGGGCTGACGGCCGCGGCCGTGCGCAGCACGACCCGCTTGATCCACGGGACCTGGTCGTTCTGCACGATGAAGCGGGAGCCGAGCACCACGTCGACCTCGCCGCCGCGCAGCACCTCGACCATCTTCTCCACGTCGTGGGTCTGGTGCTGGCCGTCCGCGTCGAAGGTGGCGAAGTACTTCGCGCCGGGCTGGGCGAGCGCGTACGTCAGGCCGGTCTGCAGGGCGGCGCCCTGGCCGAGGTTGACGGGGTGGCGGACGAGGTGGGCGCCGGTGGTGGCGATGTGCTGGGCCGAGTCGTCCGTGCTGCCGTCGTCGACGACGACGATGTTCGGGAAGGTCTTGCGTGCTCCCTCCACGACGTCGGCGATCACCTGACCCTCGTTATAGGCCGGTATGACCAGCCAGACGTCGTCGTATTGGGTCACGGTAGCTCCAGCGGAATTCGGCACGTTCGTGTGCGCGGTGATCGGTGTGGCATCAAGGGCCGGCTCGGTCATCTGCCGACCGCACCGGCGCCCAGCGGGCTTGCGGCATCCCTGTGCCCGTCCCCCTGCGCGGCAGCCGCGGCCGCTCCGGGGAAGCTCAGCCTCAGCGCCGTCAGCATACCGAGGACGGTGGCGAGGGAGCCGAGAGCGTAGGCGAGGATCACCCGCAGGGCCACGTCGCCCGGCGCGAAGGTGATGCACACCAGTACTACGGTACCGATGGCCCAGCACAGCAGTTGCAGGTTGTGCCGTCTGAATACCATCAGCGCCTGTCCGAGAACCATCGCGAACATGTACGCGACGGTGCCCGCGGACAGCAGGAAGAAGTCGAAGGATCCGAGCGCCGGACGGGCGCCGAAGAGCACCTCGATGAGCCAGGGGCCCAGCGCCGTGGCGGGCACCCCGCCGGCCAGCCCCAGCAGTCCGACGACCACGCCGATCCGGCGCAGCATCGACCAGAACGCCGCCCGGTCGCCGGCCTCGAACGCGGCGCTCAGCCCGCTCAGCAGCGAGGCCTGGAGCGAGCCGAAGACGAACAGCGGCACCCGGGCCAGGACCAGCGCGCTCAGCAGCGCCGCGATCAGCGCGCTGTCGGTGGGGGCGAGCAGCTTGGTGCTCATCACCGCCGCGTTGACGACGACCTGGGCCAGCAGGGTCGAGCAGATCAGCAGGCCGAGCCCGCCGGTCAGCTCGCGCCAGCCGGCCACGTCCCCGGGTCCGCTGGCGCGCAGCAGCGCGGGCAGGGTCACGAGGACCGAGACGACCGGTGCGACGGCGAGCACCAGGCTGAAGGCGAGCGCCGAGTGCAGCCCGGCCAGCGCGCAGCCGAAGGCGAGCACGATGCGCAGGCCGCCGTCGACGGCGAGCTGGGTGCCGTACGCGCCGAAGCGGCCGAGGCCGGCGAGGACGCCGCGGGTGAGGTAGCAGACGGCCATGCCGGTGAAGGCGGCGCCGAGCGCGGCCACCAGGCCGCGGTCGCCGTGGAAGAGCAGGTCGGCGACGGGGCCCGCGGCCAGGCCCAGGGCGAGCAGGGTCGCGCCGAGGATCCCGGTGGTGAGCAGGGCGGCCCGGCGCAGTACGGGGGCGGCGCCCTGGCCGTTGACGACGCGGGCGGCGACGATCCGGGTGAGCTCCTGCTCGATGGGGAAGAAGAGGCCGATGCCGACCGACATCACGATGGTCCACAGCACGGAGACGTTCGCCATGGCGTCCGTCGAGAGGCTGTGTCCGGCGACACCGAGGTGGACGTACGAGGCGGCGCCGAGCACGACGGTGCCGCCGGCCACCGCGACGGTGCCCGGCGGCAGCGCCGCGGTGATCCTGGTCAGCAGGGACTTCATCCCGTGCTGCCGTTCCGGGCCGCTTTCGCGAGCGCGACGAAGCCGGGGGTGGCGAGCGCCTCGGCCAGCTGGTCCCGCCAGTCGGGCAGCGGAGCCAGGCCGGCCTCGGCCCAGCCGTCGTGCGCGAGCACGCTGAAGGCGGGGCGGACGGCGGGGCGGACGAACGCCTCGGAGGTGGTCGGCCGGATCCGCTCGGGGTCCAGACCGCTCAGCTGGTAGGTCTCACGGGCCAGTCCCATCCAGGTGGTCCGGCCGCTCGCGGTGCCGTGGTAGATCCCGCCCATGGCCCGGCCCTCGAGGGCGGCCAGGCCGAGCTCGACCAGGTGGCGGGCCAGGGCGCAGGACCAGGTGGGCTGGCCGTGCTGGTCGTCGACCACGTCGAGGGTGTCGCGCTGGGCGGCCAGCTTCAGCATGGTGGCGACGAAGTTCGGCCCGTGCTCGCCGTACAGCCAGGCCGTCCGTACGACGTAGCCGTCCTGCGGCAGAGTTGCGGTGACGGCCTGCTCGCCGACGAGCTTGGAACGCCCGTACGCGTTGACCGGGCCGGTCTCGGCGTCCTCGCGGTACGGCTCGGTGGCGTCGCCGGGCAGCACGTAGTCGGTGGAGACGTGGATCAGGCGCACGTGGGCGGCGGCGCAGGCCTCGGCGAGGACGCGCACGGCGGTGCCGTTGACGGCGGTGGCGGCCTCCTCGGCGGTCTCGGCGCCGTCGACGTCCGTCCAGGCGGCGCAGTTCACGACCACGGTGACGCCCTCGACCGCGGCCCGGACGGCGGCCGGGTCGGTGATGTCGAGGTCGGCGCGGCTCAGGCCGACGGCCTCGATCCCGGCGCGCTTCAGGACGGTCAGGACGTCCTGGCCGAGCATCCCGCCCGCGCCGGTGACGAGCCAGCGCCCGGCCGACGAGTTGGTCCTCACTTCTGCAGCGCCGCCTTCGCCTTCAGCGGCTCCCACCAGGCGCGGTTCTCGCGGTACCAGTCGATGGTGGCCTTGATGCCGTCCTCGAAGGTGACCTGCGGGGCGTAGCCCAGCTCGGCGCCGATCTTGCTGATGTCGATGGAGTAGCGCAGGTCGTGGCCCTTGCGGTCCTCGACGTGCTCGACCATGTCCCAGCCGAGGCCGGCGGCCTCCAGCAGGACGCCGGTGAGCTCCTTGTTGGTGAGCTCGGTGCCGCCGCCGATGTTGTAGACCTCGCCGGCCCGGCCCTTGCGCATGGCCAGGTCGATGCCGCGGCAGTGGTCGGAGACGTGCAGCCAGTCGCGGACGTTGCCGCCGTTGCCGTACAGCGGGACCTTCCTGCCGTCCATCAGGTTGGAGACGAACAGCGGGATGACCTTCTCCGGGAACTGGTAGTGCCCGTAGTTGTTGGAGCAGCGCGTGACCACCACGTCCATGCCGTGGGTGCGCGCGTACGCCAGGGCCAGCAGGTCCGAGGACGCCTTGGAGGCGGAGTACGGCGAGTTGGGGACCAGCGGCCACTCCTCGGTCCAGGAGCCCTCGCTGATCGAGCCGTACACCTCGTCGGTGGAGATGTGGACGAAGCGGCCGACGCCGTGCTTGCGGGCGGCGTCGAGGAGCACCTGGGTGCCGACGACGTTGGTCATCACGAACGGACCGGCGCCGGCGATCGAGCGGTCCACGTGGGACTCGGCGGCGAAGTGCACCACGACGTCGTGACCGGGCATGACCTGGTCGACGGCCTCGGCGTCGCAGATGTCGCCCTTGACGAAGCGGTAGCCGGGGTGGTCGGCGACCGGCGCGAGGTTGGCCTCCACGCCGGAGTAGGTCAGCTTGTCGAAGACCGTGATCCGTGCGGACGCGTCGGCACCGAGCTGCTGGCGGACGAATTCTGAACCGATGAAGCCGGCGCCGCCGGTCACGAGGATGCGCATAATACGAAGAGTCTAGCGGCCCGCTGAACGTCACACTCCGGCCCCGGCCCGCCCCCTCGCGCCCCTCGCTTAGGGTTCTCCCATGCGTGGAATTCTCTTGGCCGGTGGTACCGGATCCCGACTCTGGCCGCTGACGCGGGCAGTCTCGAAGCAGCTCCTGCCCGTCTTCGACAAGCCGATGATCTACTACCCGCTGTCCACCCTGGTCATGGCCGGGATCAGTGAAATCCTGATCATCACCACCCCCGAGGACCGCGACCAGTTCGAGCGACTGCTCGGCGACGGTTCGCAGTTCGGCCTCAAGCTGGAGTACGCCGTCCAGGAGCGCCCGGAGGGCATCGCCCAGGCGTTCGTCCTCGGCGCGGACTTCATCGGCGACGAGCACGTCGCCCTGATCCTCGGCGACAACATCTTCCACGGCAGCGGGCTCGGCACCCGGCTCGCCCAGCACACCGACGCCAAGGGCGGCCGGGTCTTCGCGTACCCGGTGGCGGACCCGACGGCGTACGGCGTCGTCGAGTTCGACGACAAGGGCCAGGCGATCTCCATCGAGGAGAAGCCGGCCAAGCCCAAGTCCCGCTACGCGGTGCCGGGTCTGTACTTCTACGACAACCAGGTCGTGGAGATCGCGCGCGGCCTGAAGCCCAGCGCCCGCGGCGAGCTGGAGATCACGGCCGTCAACGACGCCTACCTCCAGGCCGGTGAGCTCAATGTCACCATCCTCGACCGCGGTACCGCGTGGCTCGACACCGGAACGTTCGTCTCGATGGTGCAGGCCTCGGAGTTCGTGCGCGTGATCGAGGAGCGCCAGGGCTTCAAGATCGGCTGCATCGAGGAGGCGGCCTGGCGGGCCGGCCTGATCGACTCCGCGCAGCTGCGCGCCCTCGCCGAGCCGCTGGTGAAGAGCGGTTACGGCGACTACCTGCTGCGTCTGCTGGACGAGGAGAGCGCCCGATGAAGATCCGCCCCCTGTCGATCGACGGTGCCTTCGAGCTCACCCCGCAGCTGCACGGGGACCCGCGCGGCCTGTTCACCGAGTGGTACCGGCACGACAAGCTGGCCGAGGTCGTCGGCCACCCGCTGAAGCTGGCGCAGGCCAACCTCTCGGTGTCCGCGCGCGGTGTGGTCCGCGGCATCCACTTCGCCGACGTCCCGCCCGGCCAGGCCAAGTACGTGACGTGCGTGCGCGGCGCCGTGCTCGACGTCATCGTCGACCTGCGGGTGGGCTCCCCGACCTTCGGCCGCTGGGAGGGCGTCCGGCTGGACGACGTCGACCGCCGCGCGGTCTACATCTCCGAGGGCCTGGGCCACGGCTTCTGCGCGCTGAGCGACGACGCGACGCTGTCCTACCTCTGTTCGGAGACGTACAACCCGACGGGCGAGCACGCGGTGCACCCGCTGGACCCCGACCTCGGCATCGAGTGGCCGGCGGACGTCCCGCAGCTCTCGGCCCGCGACGAGGCCGCCCCGTCCCTGGCCGAGGCGATCGCGTCGGGCCTGCTGCCGGACTACGCGGCCTGCCAGGAGTTCACGGAGTCCCTGCGGACGGTCTGACACCCGCCGCCGTACGAGGAGAAGGGCCGCACCCGGCTGGGTGCGGCCCTTCTCACATGGGACCCGCGGGCCTCAGGACCGGGACAGGGCCCCGCACCCCTCCTCGGTTCCGTCGCGGGCGATGTCCTTGCTGCGGTCGTACGGGTCCACGGGCGGCCCCGACGGCTGCGGACCCGTGTTCGGGCTGTCGCTGAAGGAGGGGTGCAGGAAGCCGTCGAAGTCGGAGCAGGACGAGTTGAGGACGTCGTAGCTGTAGTCACCCAGCTGCATCGTGCCCTCCGTGACCTGCCAGCGGGCCGGGTCGGCGAACGCGAACGTCATCTGGCGGCGCACGATGGAGCGCCGGACCTCGCTCGCGCCGGCCTTCACCTGCACGAGCGGGTAGACGAACGTGTAGTCCGCCGCCACGTCGAACTGCCCGGGCTTCGGGCCGTCCTTGACCGTCATCCGGCCGCGCACCTTGACCACGTCGCCGGCGAGCCTGAGTTCGGCCGGATCGATCCGGGTGAACATCTGGAGCGGATCCGTCTCCTTGGCCGGCCGGTCCAGTGCCCGCTCCAGGCGGTCGACGGTCTCGCGCTGGCGCGGGTCGATCATCTTCAGCACGGCCTCGGGGCGGTCCCCGCGCAGGGTGGCCGGGTCCAGGTTGGACAGCACCAGGAACTGCTTGACCTGCGTCAGCCCCTGCGCGACCTGCTCCTTGGACACCCCGCCCGCGGCCTGCGCCTCGGGCACCTCGATCCCGGCGGCGCCGTCGGCCCACTGCACGGCGGGCGATCCGCGGAAAGGTTCCTTCAGCGTGGGCCGGTCCGGATCCGTCCGCTCGGGCGGCCCGGTGGGCCGTACGGACTCGGCGGGCAGCGGGCCCTGACTGCCGCTCCCCTGCCCGGCCTTCCCGGTGATCCGGTCGATGACCAGCTCCGGCCGTACGGCGATCAGCGCCAGCCCGGCGATCAGCACGATGACCACGGCCGCCTTCAGCCGCCGGCCGCCCTTCTCCCTCGGCGCCGGCCCGGTCCGCCACCCCGGCGGCTGCTCCGGCTCGTTCTTCCGCCCGAACCACGTCCGCCCGGCGGCCCGCGCCCGCTCCTCGTCCTCGCGCCGCAGCCGCTCGGTCACCATCCGCGCCCGCGCGGACGGCTCCTTGGGCGCCGCCCCCGCCCCGAGCTCGGCCTGCCGCAAGAACTTGTCCCAGTCGTCATCACTGACCGACGACCCCCCACTGCCACCCACGGTGTCCCCCACGTAGCTCATTCACCCCATGCGCTGCGCAGGATCTCACACCCCACCGACATCCCACTGAACAGACCACCCGGACGAGTGGTCATATGCCAGAGGAACGTTCCTGAACCTTCAGTCCGCCCTACCTTTCGGACATGGCCATGGGTGCCGACTCGGCAACGCACCTCTCCTACGCGGAAATGCTGGAGATCGGCCTGGGCGACTCGCCGGCCGGAGACACCTGGAGGAATCTGATGGGCGTGACCAGCTACTTCCCCGGCCGAGGGACCCTCATCGAGAAGGCCATGCTCGAAGGAGCGGCCAGGGGCATGGCCGAAGGCAAGGCCGAGGGACTCGCCGAAGGGCTCGCCGAGGGACTCGCCGCGGGCAAGGCCGCGGGGCTCGCCGAAGGCAAGGCCGAGGGACTCGCCGCGGGCAAGGCCGAGGGACTCGCCGAAGGCAAGGCCGAGGGTCAGGCGGCCGGGCTCGCCCAGGGCAAGGCCGAGGACATCCTCCGCCTGCTCGACGGTCGCGGGATCGCCGTCTCCCTCGACATCCGCGTGCTCGTCTCCGCGTGCGCCGACATCGACGTCCTCGACCACTGGTTCGACCGGGCCATCACGGCGACCACCGCCGAGGAGCTGTTCGGCGACGAGCCCGACGCCTAGTCACCGCCCGGCAACGACGAAGGGCCCCGTCCCGCCGCGTGAGCGGTGGGACGGGGCCCTTCGGTCAAACATGGTGCTCGCTCGCGCGAGCCACCAGGCCGGACCCGAAGAAGTCGGAACTTACTTCGTGATCTTGGTGACCTGGCCGGCGCCGACCGTACGACCACCCTCACGGATGGCGAACTTCAGGCCCTCCTCCATGGCGACCGGCTGGATCAGCGCGACCGTCATCTCGGTGTTGTCGCCCGGCATGACCATCTCGGTGCCCTCGGGGAGGGTCACGACGCCGGTCACGTCCGTGGTACGGAAGTAGAACTGCGGGCGGTAGTTGTTGAAGAACGGGGTGTGACGGCCACCCTCGTCCTTCGACAGGATGTAGGCCTGGGCCTCGAACTCGGTGTGCGGCGTGACCGAACCGGGCTTGATGATGACCTGGCCGCGCTCGACGTCCTCGCGCTTGATGCCACGGAGGAGCAGACCGACGTTCTCACCGGCCTGGCCCTCGTCGAGCAGCTTGCGGAACATCTCGATGCCGGTGACCGTGGTGGTGGTCTTCTGCTCCTTGATGCCGATGATGTCAACGGTCTCGTTGACCTTCAGGACACCACGCTCGATACGACCGGTGACGACGGTGCCACGACCGGTGATCGTGAAGACGTCCTCGACGGGCATGAGGAACGGCTTCTCGGTGTCACGCGGCGGGGTCGGGATCGCCTCGTCGACGGCGGCCATGAGGCCGAGGAGCTTCTCGCCCCACTCCTTGTCGCCCTCGAGCGCCTTGAGCGCGGAGACCTGGACGACCGGAACGTCGTCGCCCGGGAACTCGTACTCGGAGAGGAGCTCACGAACCTCGAGCTCGACGAGCTCCAGGATCTCCTCGTCGTCCACCATGTCGGCCTTGTTCAGGGCGACGACGATGTACGGAACGCCGACCTGGCGGGCCAGGAGCACGTGCTCCTTGGTCTGCGGCATCGGGCCGTCGGTGGCGGCGACCACGAGGATGGCGCCGTCCATCTGCGCGGCACCGGTGATCATGTTCTTGATGTAGTCCGCGTGACCCGGGCAGTCGACGTGGGCGTAGTGACGCGCCTCGGTCTGGTACTCGACGTGCGCGATGGAGATGGTGATACCGCGCTGGCGCTCCTCAGGAGCCTTGTCGATCTGGTCGAAGGCCGAGGCCTCGTTCAGGTCCGGGTACGCGTCGTGCAGCACCTTGGTAATGGCGGCCGTGAGGGTCGTCTTACCGTGGTCAATGTGACCGATGGTGCCGATGTTGACGTGCGGCTTAGTCCGCTCGAACTTCGCCTTCGCCACTGGGGTCCTCCTGGGGAGTGGTTCTGTACGCCTTACTCATCGGCGCCAGGTGATCTTTGCTGGAATGCCGGCCCCGGGGGCGGAGAGAACGGTTGTTCCCGTCCGCCCCTGGGACACCGGTGACAAGCCTAAAGCGTGTACTCGGAAGAGTTACTCGCCCTTGGCCTTCGCGATGATCTCCTCGGCGACGTTCCGGGGAACCTCGGCGTAGGAGTCGAACTGCATCGAGTAGCTTGCGCGACCCGAGGTCTTGCTGCGGAGGTCGCCGACGTAGCCGAACATCTCCGAAAGCGGCACGAGGCCCTTGACGATCTTGGCTCCGTGACGGTCCTCCATGGCCTGGATCTGGCCACGGCGGGAGTTGATGTCACCGATGACGTCACCCATGGACTCCTCCGGCGTGGTGACCTCGACGGCCATCATCGGCTCGAGGAGCACGGGAGAAGCCTTGCGCGCGGCCTCCTTGAAGGCCTGCGAACCGGCGATCTTGAACGCGAGCTCGGAGGAGTCGACCTCGTGGTAGCCACCGTCGAGAAGCGTGACGCGGACGCCCGTCATCTCGTAGCCGGCCAGGATGCCGAACTGCATGGCCTCCTGCGCACCGGCGTCGACCGAAGGGATGTACTCCTTCGGCACGCGGCCACCGGTGACCTTGTTCACGAACTCGTACGCCGGACCGTCGGCGTCCGTGATCGGCTCGATCGCGATCTGCACCTTGGCGAACTGACCGGTACCACCGGTCTGCTTCTTGTGGGTGTAGTCGTGACGCTCGACGGCCTTGCGGATCGTCTCGCGGTACGCGACCTGCGGCTTGCCGACGTTGGCCTCGACCTTGAACTCGCGCTTCATACGGTCGACCAGCACCTCGAGGTGCAGCTCGCCCATACCGCCGAGGATGGTCTGGCCCGTCTCCTCGTCCGAGTGAACGTGGAAGGAGGGGTCCTCCTCCGCGAGACGCTGGATGGCGACACCCAGCTTCTCCTGGTCACCCTTGGACTTGGGCTCGATGGCGACCTGGATGACCGGAGCCGGGAAGTCCATGGACTCCAGGATCACGGGGCTCTTGTCGTCGCACAGCGTCTCACCGGTGGTGGTCTGCTTCAGGCCCATGACGGCGACGATGTCGCCGGCGCCCACCGCGTCGATCTCCTCACGCTTGTTCGCGTGCATGCGGTAGATCTTGCCGATGCGCTCCTTCTTGCCCTTGACGGAGTTCAGCACCGAGGTGCCGGCCTCCAGGCGGCCCGAGTAGACCCGGACGAAGGTGAGCTTGCCGAGGTGCGGGTCGCTCATGATCTTGAACGCGAGCGCGGCGAGGGGCTCCTCGTCGGACGGCTTGCGCTTCACGACCACCTCGGCGTCGCGGACGTCGTGGCCCTCGATGGCCTCGATGTCCAGCGGCGACGGGAGGTAGCGGACGACGGCGTCGAGCAGGGGCTGGACGCCCTTGTTCTTGAACGCCGTGCCACAGAACACCGCGGTGATCGTGGGCTCGCCCTTGCCCTTGCCGGAGCCGAGGATGATACGGCGCACGGCGGCGTGCAGCTGCTCCTCGGTCGGCTCCTCGCCGCCCAGGTACAGCTCCATGATCTCGTCGTCGTTCTCGGCGACGGTCTCGACGAGCTTGCCGCGCCACTCCTCGGCCAGCTCGGTGTGCGTGGCCGGGATGTCGACGATGTCGTACATCTCGCCCTTGGTGGCCTCGGCGGACCACACGAGGGCCTTCATGCGGACGAGGTCGACCACGCCCTTGAAGTCCGCCTCGGCACCGATCGGCAGCTGCATCACGATCGGAACCGCACCGAGGCGGTCCTTGATCATGTCGACGCAGCGCATGAACTCGGCGCCGGTACGGTCGAGCTTGTTGACGAAGCAGATACGCGGAACGCCGTAGCGGTCCGCCTGACGCCAAACGGTCTCGGACTGCGGCTCCACACCGGCGACACCGTCGAACACGGTGACGGCACCGTCGAGGACGCGGAGCGAACGCTCCACCTCGACCGTGAAGTCGACGTGCCCCGGGGTGTCGATGATGTTGATGGTGTGGTCGACGTCCTCGAGCGGCCAGTGGCAGGTCGTCGCGGCGGACGTGATGGTGATGCCGCGCTCCTGCTCCTGCTCCATCCAGTCCATCGTGGCGGCGCCGTCGTGGACCTCACCGATCTTGTACGACACGCCGGTGTAGAACAGGATGCGCTCGGTGGTGGTCGTCTTGCCCGCGTCGATGTGCGCCATGATGCCGATGTTGCGCACCTTGGCAAGGTCAAGCGAAGTGGTAGCCATGTCGGCTCAGTCTTCTCTCGGTCTCGATGTGGGTTGCGACTACCAGCGGTAGTGCGCGAAGGCCTTGTTAGACTCGGCCATCTTGTGCGTGTCCTCACGCTTCTTGACGGCCGCACCGAGGCCGTTCGAGGCGTCGAGGAGCTCGTTCATCAGGCGCTCGGTCATGGTCTTCTCGCGGCGGGCGCGGGAGTAACCCACGAGCCAGCGCAGCGCCAGGGTCGACTGGCGACCCGGCTTGACCTCGACCGGAACCTGGTAGGTCGCGCCACCGACACGGCGGGACTTGACCTCGAGGGACGGCTTGACGTTCTCCAGCGCGCGCTTCAGCGTGATGACCGGGTCGTTGCCGGTCTTCTCGCGGAGGCCCTCCATGGCGCCGTAGACGATGCGCTCGGCGGTGGAGCGCTTGCCGTCCAGGAGGATCTTGTTGATGAGCGAGGTCACCAGAGGAGATGCGTAGACCGGGTCGATGATGACCGGGCGCTTCGGGGCGGGGCCCTTACGAGGCATTCTTACTTCTCCTTCTTGGCGCCGTAGCGGCTGCGGGCCTGCTTGCGGTTCTTGACAGCCTGGGTGTCAAGCGCACCGCGGATGATCTTGTAACGAACACCCGGCAGGTCCTTCACACGGCCACCACGCACGAGCACGATCGAGTGCTCCTGCAGGTTGTGTCCCTCACCCGGAATGTAAGCGGTGACCTCGATGCCGGAGGTCAGACGCACACGCGCGACCTTACGGAGCGCCGAGTTCGGCTTCTTCGGGGTGGTCGTGAACACACGCGTGCAGACGCCACGGCGCTGGGGCGAAGCCTCGAGCGCGGGCGTCTTCGTCTTCTCGACCTTGTCCTGCCGGCCCTTACGGACCAGCTGCTGGATCGTAGGCACTACTTCTCCGGTTTCTGTGTGCCGTTCGTAAAACTAACCTGGAACTTCTCCGACCCACGCGGTCGGGTGTGTCGGACTCGGTCGGCTCCGCGAGATGCGGGAGACGTACACGAATCGCGGTGGCCGGTCCGGCCCCCCTGCGGTTGATGGACACGCACGAGAGCCCAGGCACACCCCAGGCACAAGGTCTGAGCGTACCTACCTCACAGAGGTAGGTCAAAACAAATGCCCAGCACGAAAACACACCACGCGCAAGCCGAACGGGCGCCCGACTCCGCCCCACCTAGACTGGCCCGTTGCACCAGGTCCGCGCAACCGATCAGCAGGGAGCAGACATTGGGGACCGTGGCAGCGGAGTCGGCGGCCGTCGGCACCCCGCCCACCGACCGTGCAGCGACCACGGGCCGCGGCGGTACGCCGCCCGGCCGCCCGCGGGGGCTCGGGAGACGGTCGCGCCGGCTGTACGGACCCCTCCTCGCCGCGGTGATCACCGCGACGGCGTCCTGCGCGGCCTGGGCCTGGCGCGGCACCTATCCCTTCGGCCCCACCGGCCGGGCCATCAACGACCAGGCCAACCAGTACGTGCCCTTCCACCGGGCGCTGTGGGACCTGGCGCACGGGCAGGCCGCCGGTGACGTGCTGTTCAGCTGGCGGAGCGGCTTCGGCCAGCAGTTCCTGGCGGACTACGCCACCTACCTCGGCAGTCCGCTGTCCTGGCTGACCGTCCTGGTCCCCCGGCACCACGTGGACCTGGCCGTCTTCGCGCTGACCCCGCTGACCATGGCCCTGGCGGCCGCGCTGATGACGGTCTACCTGGGCCGGCTGGTGCCCGGGCCGTGGTGGCAGCGGGGGGTGCTCGGGGCGACGTACGGGCTGTGCGGGTGGGCGCTGAGCGACGCCTCGTACATCCCGATGTGGCTGTGGGGCCTGGCCGCGCTGCCGATGCTGGGGATCGCCGTGGAGTGGTGCCTGCGGGAGCGGCGCTGGCCGGCCGCGGCCGCGCTCGTCGCGCTCGCCTGGTCCGGCAACTTCTACACCGCGATGATGGCCACGATGGCGGCGGCCGTGCTGCTGGCCGTCCGGCTGACCGTGCTGGACCTGACCGGGCGGCAGCGGCTGCGGGCCCTGTGGCGGGCCGGTACGGCGACGGGCACCGGCATCCTCCTGACCCTGCCGCTGCTCCTGCCGTCGTTCCTGGCCAGCGGCGCCGCGCAGCCGACGAGGGCCGCCTCCTTCGACCCGGTCCGGCTGGATGCCTTCCTGACCGGCATGCTCCCGGCCACCCATCTGTGGGGCGGCCGGCCCCGGCTCTACGTCGCCTCCCTCGGTCTGATCCTGGCCGGGGCGTTCGTCCTGAACAGCGCGATCGCGGCGCGGACCCGGCTGGTGTGGGCGGCGGCGGTCGTGGCGGTCGCGGCCTCCTTACAGATCCCGGCGACCCAGTACGTCTGGCACGGCCTGGCGGTGCCGAACGGCAATCCCTACCGCGAGGCGTTCGTCTTCAGCGGGCTGCTGGTGATCGTGGCCTGGCTGGCGCTGGCGAACCGCCCGCGCCCGCTGCACGTGGCGGTCCCGGCCGCGCTGCTGGTGGTGGCGGCCTTCGTACTGCGGCACACCGACGACTTCGACGGCCACACCTGGTACGCCGTCCTGGGCGGCGGCGCCCTCTCGCTGCTGGCCCTGGTCCTGCTCGCGCTGTCCGGGCGCCGCCGCGCCCTGCTCCCGGTGGCGGCCGTGCTGATGACCGGCGTGGTCCTCGCCGAGTCCACGCTGGCCGCGGCCGGCGCGGACGCGAGGCGTTCGCGCGAGAACTGGGCGGGCACCGCGGTCACCGCGAGCGCCTCCATCACCCACCACCTCGCGGCGGTCCGGGAGGCGGGGGGCTGGCCGGCGTACCGCACCGACTCGGGCAGCCCGCAGACCTCGTACAACGACGCGCTGGCGCTGCGCGCCGAGGGCCCGCAGTACTACAGCAGCTACCTGCCGGAGGCGACCTTCCGGACCCTGGAGCCGCTGGGCTACGGCTTCAAGAACGACGGCCGGACCTTCTTCGGCGCCGACAACCCGGTGCTGGACGCCATCTTCGCCATCGGCGCCCGGGTCCGGCCCGGCACCGCCCCGGACTCCTGGACCGCCACCCGCTTCCCCGCGCCCCCGCTGGTCACGGTCCGCAGCGCGCCCTTCACCTCGGCGCTGCCGGCCGACAGCGTCTACGCCCGCCAGGAGAACGTCCTGGGCAGCGCGGTGTACCAGGTCCCGGCCGTCACCCGCGGCGGCTCCGGCACCGAGCGGACGTACGCCGCCGCGTGCACGCCCGGCTCCGAGGCGTACTGGTTCTCCCCCGCCCTGGAGGGCACCGCGCTGGCCGGCGGCAAGGAGTACCGCCTGGAGGAGCGGATGACGGGCGTGATCGCACTCGGCACCGTTCCCGCCTCCGGGCGCGTCGACGTCACGGTGCGCACCGGAAGCGCGGGCGACGCGGGCGCGCACCCGGTGGGCTGCCTGGACCGGCCGCGGCTGGACGCGGCCGTGCGGCGGCTGACCGCCACCGGCGCCACCTCCGTACGGGCCGGCGGCCACGGCATCGAGGCCACCCTGCCCGCGGGCGCGGCCGGCACCGCCGTGTTCGCGATGACCGACGTCCCGGGCTGGACGTGCTCCGCGCCCGTGAGGTCCTTCCACGGGCTGGTCGCCGTCGACCTGGCCCCCGGCACCGGGAAGGTCTCGTGCACCTTCGCGCCGCCGGGGCTGCGCGCGGGGCTGGCCGGCGGCGCCCTGGCGGCGCTGGTGCTGCTGTCGGTGACGGTCGCGGGCCGCCGCCGGAGCCGGCGCACCGAACACGCCGTGCACACCGGGTGACGGGCCGGTTCCAATTCCGGTATTCCGGTGACCGCGCGCGCCCCTCGGTCAGTACATTGACCCGCCTGATGAACGGGGGGCGGCATGGCTGCGGCAGCACATCTCCCGGGCGACGGCGGGCTGGACGACCGGGTCCCGTTCCTCGCCCGGCTCGAACACGAGGACGGCACGGCGTTACGTGAGCTCGGCCGCGAGCTCACGTTCGCACCCCGGGCTCCGCTGATCCACCAGAACGACGCTTCCAGCCACGTCCTGCTGATCCTCACCGGCTGGACCAAGGTCACCGCCTCCGCCGCCAACGGCTACCAGGCCCTGCTGGCCCTGCGCGGGCCCGGCGACATCCTCGGGGAGTCCGCCGCCCTGACCGGACGGCCGCGCTCGGCCACCGTGACCGCGCTGGAGCCCGTACGCGCCGTCGCCGTCGAGCACGAGCGCTTCCGCGACTTCCTGGCCCGCTCACCGCGGGTCTCCCTCACCCTGCTCGGCCTGGCCGCCGACCGTACCCGTGCCGCCGACCAGCGGCGGCTGGAGTTCGCCTCCATGGACGTACGCGCCCGTCTCGCCGTCCTCCTCCTCGACCTGGCCCGCACCCACGGCAGACGCACCGACGAGGGCGTGGAGCTGACGGTTCCGCTGACCAAGGAGGAGCTGGCGGGGGCCGTCGGGGCCTCCCGCGAGATGGTCCAGCGCAAGCTCAAGGAACTGCGCGACCGGGGGGTCGTGATCACCGGGCGCCGGGCGCTGGTGATCGTACGGCCGGACATCCTGCTGCGCATCGCGGGCCGCGCGCAGTGACCCGTCGGTGCGGCGGTGACCCGTCAGTGCACTCGGTCACAGTCCGAGTGCGTCATCGGTCCTTAACCGCGGACCCCTGCCGGGCGCAGGCTGTTCCCGCACCCCACGCGTCCGGCCCGGCCGACGCCCCACACGAAAGGCGATCATGACCGACCCGGTGAGCCGCAATCTGCTCCTGTTCGACATCGAGCGGTTCAGCGACCGCGACGACATCCAGCAGGGCTACTTACGGCGCATGCTCTACGGCGTCGTCGACAGCCTCCTGCGGACGGCCGGCATCGACCAGACCCAGCACCTGCGCGCCGATCGCGGCGACGGCGTCCTGGTGATGATCGACGCCAACGCCCCGCTGCCGGCGCTGCTGCGGGCCCTGCTGCACGACGCCGCGCACGAGCTGCGCGCCGTGAACCGGCTGGCCTCCAGCTCGGCCCAGATCCGCCTGCGCGCGGTGCTGGCCACCGGTTTCGTCGCCGTCGACGAGTTCGACGGCTGGGTCGGATCCGATCTGAACACGGCCTGCCGGCTCCTGGACGGCGGCCCACTGCGAGCGGCGCTGCGCGAGCGCGCGGACGACTTCGCGCTCTGCGTCTCCGACCCGGTCTACGCCGGGATCGTCCGCCACAACCACCCGGGGATCCCGGCCGAGGAGTTCTGCCCGGTCGACATTCCCAGCAAGAACGGCCGGCTGCACGCCTGGCTGTACGGACCACTGCCGACGGGGGCCCCGGCGCCGGAGCCTGAGGGGGACTCCGGCGCCGGGACGACCACGGCGGCCGCCACCGCGACCGGCACCGCCGCGACCGGCACCACCCCGCCCGGACCCGCGCCGGCCGCCGCGCCCGCGCCCGCGCAGAGCGGCGCGACCGTCCACGGCAATGTCACCGGTGGGGTGATCGGTGTGAACCAGGGCTCCATCGGGTCCATCGGCAACATCTCGGGCATCACCCTTCCGGGTGAGAAGCGGTGAGCGGCGAGGACCAGTCCCCGGCCCCGGCGGGCGGCGCCGGGGCCGGGGCCGCGGGTGCCGGCCCCGGGGCGGGAGCCGGACCCGCGGCCGCCGGCGCGGGAGGCGGGGCCGCCGGTGAGCCGGCGCCCCGGCCCGAGGGCGAGCGCGCCGACGCGGAGACCCCGCCCGAGGACGAGCCCGGCCAGGACGCCTGGCTGCTGCGCCAGGACCTGAACAACCACAGCCCCCGCGTCATGCGGATGGCCGGCGGGGTCTCCGGCGGGATACTCGGCGTCAACCAGGGCACCGTCGGCGCCATCCACGTCAGCAACTACCACCTGGGCTCGGGCACCGGCGCCCAGGTGACCGGCGAGATCCCCGAGGAGACCCTGCGGCGGCTGGCCGCCGGCTTCGTCACCGCCGGCACCCCCTTCGACGCGCTGCTGGAACGGTTGCGCAACGAACACGTGCTCGTGCTCACCGGCGTCCCCTCCACGGGCCGCCGCACCGCCGCCCTCACCCTGCTGCACCGGCTCGGCGCCGCCCCCGTCCACGCCCTGGACCGGGGCACGTCCCCCGCCGAACTCGTCGAACAGGTCGGCGCCACCTCCGACGGCAGGCCCGCGGGGGTGCGCGGCCATGTCGTCTGCGACCTGATCACCCGCCGGGACCGTCCGCTGCGCGACGTGGACGTCCTCGCGCTGCGCGCGCGGCTCGGCGAGGACGGCTACCTGGTCGTCACCGTCGGACCGGGCGCCCACCTGGACGACGTACCCACCCACGCGTGGACCCCGCCCGCCGCCCGCGCCGTCCTCGCCGAGCGGCTGCGCGCGCTGGCCGGCGAGGACGCCGCCGGGCGGCTGTCCGCGCTGCCCGCCGTCGCCGATTTCCTGGGCCGCTCCCACCAGCTGCGGGAGGTGGTCGGCTTCGCCGCCCTCCTCGTGCGGCACGAGCTCGGGCAGGCCGGCGCCGAGGATGTCGAGCGGTACTCGCTCGACACCGTCGAACGCCAGGTCCAGCAGTGGTTCGAGGAGGACCAGGCCACCCTGCACCTGCGCGAGAAGGCGTTCCTGATCGCGCTGGCCGCCTTCGACGACGGCCCGTACACCCTGACCGCCGAACTCAGCGACCTGCTGTACGGGTTCCTGCTGCACACCGACCAGCCGGACCGGCCGCCCGCCGTCCCCGTGTTCGGCACGCACATGGGCAAGCGGCTGCAACTGGCCCGCGCCCGCCTCTACGAGGAGGTGGAGGAACATTCCGAGTGGGGCCCGGTCAGCCAGGTCATGGCCGCCTTCGAGGACGAACGCGCCTGGTCGGTCCTGCTGCGCGTGGTGTGGACCGAGCACCCCTCCGCCCGGCCGGCCCTGATCGGCTGGCTCCAGGTGCTCGCCGCCGACGGCCGCCCGCTGGTGCGCACCCGGGCCGCGTCCACCGTGGCCGTCCTCGCGTACACCGACCTGCCGTCCGCGATGGCGCTGGTCATCGAGCCGTGGGCGGTGTCGGAGAACTACCGCCACCGGCTCGTGGCCGTCAGCGCCCTGTGGTTCGCGCACGGCATCGGCGTTGCCAACATCCCGCGGATCATCGACGACTGGTGCCGCCGCGGCGAGAACGCCCGCCGCAGCTGGGTCGCGATCCGCGCGCAGGGACTGATCGGCCCGGAGCGCCCGGTGGAGACCATCGCCGCGCTGCGCGGCGCGGTCCGCGCCCAGGACGAGGCGGACCACCCGCCGAACCCGCTGCTGCTGGCCGAGATCGCCATGGCGTTCGGGCTGCTCCTGCTCTCCGAGGCCGGCGATCTCGTCCTCGCGGAGCTCGCGCGCACCAAGGAGGACGACCCCGCCGTGCACGCCCTGGCCGTCAGCGGCTTCCTGGGTGCCTGCGAACGCACCGAGAAGGACACGGAGTACGGGCGTCCGCTGGTCCTGGACTGGTACGCGCGCGCCGCGGGCGACCGGTCGGAGGCCGCCGCCGGCATCGCCGGGCTCTGGCGCGACGCGCTGGGCGACCGCACGACGACCCCGCACGCCCAGCGGGTGCTGCGCCGCTGGGTGCTCAGCGCCGGCCGGGACGCGGCGGCCGAGTGGGCGCTGGCCGCGCTGCTGCCCCTGCTCGTCGGCACGTCCGAGGAGTACCGGCGGCTGGACTACCTGCTGCGCACCCTCCTGGCCGACGACGGCACCCCGGTGGCCGTCGCGGCCCGGCTGCGGACGGTCCTCCCGCAGCACTGACGACACGACAACCCGCTCCGCCCCTCCCCTCAGTACCACCAAGGAGATCCGTACCATGGCCGACTTCCGTCGCCCACCCGAGTGGGATCAACACGCTCACCGCCACAGCGCGTTGATCGACCCGGTGATCACCGTCCGGCAGCTGGGCCGGTTCGAGGTGGCCCGCAGAGCGCCGACGCGCATCGACTACGCCGCCGTGTACACGACCCCCAAGGGCACCTTCGAGGCGTACCTGCCGCCGGCCCGGCCGAGCTCCACCAAGCGCTACACGGCCGTGTACGAGGTGGACATGGGCATCCACCCGGTCCGCATGGAGATCCGGCTGCCCAGTGACAACGACGCGCTGGAGTTCGAGGCCGTCCTCGAACTCGACTGGCAGGTGGCGGACCCGGCGCAGTTCGTCCGCAGCGGCTGCCGGGACGTGCCGCGGCTGCTGCTGGGCGAGCTGGAGCAGGCGGCCCGGCCCGTGACCCGGGGTTTCGCGATCGCGGAGAGCGCGGCGGCGGAGGCGGGCCTGCTCGACGCGGTACGGGCCCGCGGGGCGCTGGGCGAGGCGGCGGGCCTGAAGGTCGCGTGGACCGTACGGCTGCGCCGCGACCAGGACAACATCGACCACCAGCGGCGCCTCCAGGCCATCGGCCACGCGGCGGACGAGGAGATCCTCACGCAGCAGCGGGGCGCGGACGTGGACGTCTCGGTGGACGCGCGCGGCCGGCAGCAGGACGTGCTGATGGCCGGGCGGGGCATGGAGTACGGCCGCCAGCAGCACGAGCTGGAGCTCCAGCGGCAGCACTGGGAGCAGGAGCAGGCGCTGCTGCGCGGGAAGTACGAGATCGAGCGGCAGCAGATCGAGGCGCAGAAGATCGCGTTCTACCAGTTCCACCTGGAGCAGGGCGGGGTGCACCAGTGGGCGCTGCACCTGGCGTCGCACCCGGAGGACTCGGCGCTGGTCATGAACAGCATGCGCGAGGACCAGCTGCGGCTGATCCAGGCCCAGATGGGCCTGGTCGGCCAGCTGCTGGGCGCGGACGGCGCGGAGAACTTCGAGCTGGAGGGCCCCAAGGCACTGGCCCTCCAGGCGGTGAACGACATCCTGACCCAGCGCCTCCCGGGGGTCACCACCGGCCAGCCCTTCGCGCTGGACCCGTCCCAGCCGCACGCCCCGGACCCGTCGCAGCCGTACGCCCCCGACCCGTCGCAGCCGCACGCCGGCCTGCCGCCTGGCCAGCCCGCCCCCGCCGACCCGGCGCAGCCGTACGGCCCGCCGCCGGCCCCCGGCCAGCCCCAGCCGTACGGCGCCCCGCCGGCCCCCGGCCAGCCGGCGGCCCCGGGCGGCGCCCCGTCCTACGGCCCGCCGCAGGCCACCGACCCGGCCCGGCCCTACGGCGGCCCACCCGCACCCGCCCCCTACGGCGGCCCGCAGGCCGCCGGTCCGGCGCAGCCGTACGCCGCTCACCCCGGCGCCCCCGCGCCGTACGCCACCCCACCGGCGGGTCAGCCGTACGGCGGCCCGGCGGCCGCCCCGCCGCGGCCGGGAACTCCCCCGGCACCGCCGCACGCCGGGCCGCCCGCCACGTTCCCGGCCTGGCAGCCGCCGCCCGGGTACGGGCAGGCGCCCGTACGCCCGGAGGGCGCCGAGCCGCAGGACGACGCGGACCGGGCCGAGGACACCGAGGCCCAGCAGGAGAACCGGTGACCGAGTCCGCCCCCGCGCCCCCGGCCACGGTCGAACCACCGTCGTCGGCCCAGCCGCCGACTCCGGCCCCGGCCCCGGCCCCCGGGACCGACGCCGCCACCCGGCTGCTCACCGACCTCCGCGCCGAGATAGCCCGCGCCGACAGCAAGGCCTCCGTGCTGGTCGGCGCCCTCGGCATGACCGCCGGGGTCGTCGGCGCCCTGCTCGCCGGCCGCGGCTGGCGGCCGGCGGTGCTCTCCACGCCCGGCACCGTCGTGTGGTGGGCCGGGATCACCGCGCTCACGCTCGCCCTGCCCGCCCTCCTGCTCGCCGTCCTGCCCCGCTACCGCGCGGCCGAGTGGCGTCCGGGCAGCCCGCTCTCCTACTTCGGCGACATCCGGTCCGCGGTCCGTCAGGGCCGCCTCGCGGAAGCGCTCGCCGCGACCGACCGCGACCCGGCCGCCTCGCTCATGGCGGCACTCGCGGAGAACAGCCGGATCGCCACCCGCAAGCACCAGTGGATCCGTGCGGGCCTGCTGGCCTTCGTCATCGGCGCGGCCCTGCTGCCCGCCGCCCTGCTCCTGGGCTGACGTCCCCACCAAGAAGGATGACCATGCAACAGCCACCCGAACCCGACCCGCAGCACCCGCAGCCGCCGGCCCGCCAGGCGCCGCCCAAGCCGCCCGAGTACCCGCAGGCCCCGTCCTACCCGGAGCAGCCGGATCCGCAGGCGTACGACGCCGCCCCGCAGCCGCCCGCGTACCCGGCCACCCCGCAGCCGCAGGCACCGCCCGCGTACCCGACGCAGCCCCACACCCAGGCACCGCCCGCGTACCCGACCCAACCCCACACCCAGGCACCGCCCGCGTACCCGACCCAACCCCACACCCAGGCACCGCCCGCTTACCCGACCCAACCCCACACCCAGGCACCGCCCGCGTACCCGACCCAGCCCCACACCCAGGCACCGCCCGCGTACCCGGCCCAACCCCACACCCAGGCACCACCGGCATACCCGACCGCGGCCCAGCCCGCCCACACCCAGGCACCGCCCGCGTACCCGGCGGCGCCCCCGGCGCAGCCGCATCCCTACCCGGCCGCACCACCGGCGTACCCCCAGGCATCGCAGGCCCCGCAGGCCTACCAGGCTCCACAGGCCCCCGTGCAGGCCCCGTACGCCTCACAGCCCCCGCAGGTCCCGCACATCCCGCCCCAGCTCCCGCCCCAGACGGCACCCCCGGCCGCGCCTCCCACCGGCGCCCCGGCGCAGCCGCACCCGCACGCCGCCGCCCCCGCCGACGACATCGACTACCAGCACACCCCCGGGACCCGGGTCCACTACAAGGCCCAGCAGCGCAGCACCGACGCCACCGCCTTCGGGCAGCTCGCCCTGCACATCCCCGGGTTCCTGATGAGCCTGTTCGTCGTGCTGCTCGCCGCCGCCATCCTGGAAGCGATCACCGGCATCCCCGCCTGGCTGCCCGCCCTCCTCTGGATCGCCTCCGGCGCCCTCGTCTTCCACCGGCCCAGCGAGGACTTCTTCGCCCGCCACCTGCTGCGCCTCCAGCGCCCGCTCCCCCAGGAGCTCGCCGCGCTGACGCCGATCTGGCACGAGGTGACCGCCCGCGCCGGCATCGACGGCCGCCGCTACGAGCTGTGGATCGAGGACAGCGAGCACGTCAACGCGTACGCCGCCGCCGGCCACATCGTCGGTGTCACCCGCTTCGCCCTGGACAAGCTCCCCCGGGGCCAGCTCGCCGCCGTCCTCGCCCATGAGCTCGGGCACCACACCGGCGGCCACGCCTGGTCCGGGCTGCTCGGCTGGTGGTACGGGCTGCCCGGCCGGGTCGCCTGGCGGATCATCACGGTCGTGACGGTCTTCGTGATCCGCTTCACCAGCTTCTTCTCCTACCTCGCGGCCGGCGTCCTGATCCTCACCGTCGGCGCGATCACCCTGGCGACCATCACCGCGACGTTCGGCCTGCCCCTGCTCCTGCTGGTCATGCCGTACTTCATGGCCGCCGTCGGCCGCCGCGCCGAGCTCCGCGCCGACGCCAACGCCGCCGGTCTCGGCTTCGCACCGGAGCTCTCCCAGATGCTCTACGACCTGATGGCCGCCGAGCAGGAGGAGAAGCGCCAGCTGATGGCCCAGACGGGCAAGGCCTTCGACGAGCCCGGCACGCTCGCCCGGATGCTCTCCACCCACCCCGACCACCGGACCCGGCTGCACCACCTCCAGCCGTACCTCCAGCCCCGCTGACGGGCCGCGGCACCCGGAAACGCCACAGGGCGGCCACCCCGTGAGGGGTGACCGCCCTGTATGCGTCTCAGCTACTGCCGACCTCAGCCGTTGTACGGGCCGTAGTCGTAGTCCTCCAGCGGGACAGCCTGGCCGGAGCCGGTGCCGAAGGGCGAGTAGTCGATGTCGTCGTAGCCGACGGCCGAGTACATCGCGGCCTTGGCCTCCTCGGTGGGCTCCACCCGGATGTTGCGGTAGCGGGACAGACCCGTACCGGCCGGGATGAGCTTACCGATGATGACGTTCTCCTTGAGGCCGATCAGGGAGTCCGACTTGGCGTTGATCGCCGCGTCGGTCAGGACCCTGGTCGTCTCCTGGAAGGACGCCGCCGACAGCCACGACTCGGTCGCCAGCGAGGCCTTGGTGATACCCATCAGCTGCGGACGGCCGGAGGCGGGGTGACCGCCCTCGGTGACCACACGACGGTTCTCGGACTCGAAGCGCGAACGCTCGACGAGCTCGCCCGGGAGCAGCTCGGCGTCGCCCGACTCGATGATCGTCACGCGGCGCAGCATCTGCCGGATGATGATCTCGATGTGCTTGTCGTGGATCGACACGCCCTGCGAGTTGTAGACCTTCTGGACTTCGCCGACCAGGTGGACCTGGACCGCGCGCTGGCCGAGGATGCGCAGCACGTCGTGCGGGTTGGTGGCACCCGCGGTGAGCTTCTGGCCCACCTCGACGTGGTCACCCTCGCCGACCTCGAGGCGCGCACGCTTCGAGATCGGGAACGCGGTCTCGTCCGAACCGTCATCGGGGGTGATGACGATCTTCTTGGTCTTCTCGGTCTCCTCGATCCGCACGCGGCCGGCGGCCTCGGAGATCGGGGCGACACCCTTCGGGGTACGGGCCTCGAAGAGCTCGACGACACGGGGCAGACCCTGGGTGATGTCGTCACCGGCCACACCACCGGTGTGGAAGGTACGCATCGTCAGCTGGGTACCGGGCTCACCGATGGACTGGGCGGCGATGATGCCGACCGCCTCACCGATGTCGACCAGCTTGCCGGTGGCGAGCGAGCGTCCGTAGCAGAAGGCACAGGTGCCGACCGCGGACTCACAGGTCAGGACCGAGCGGGTCTTGACCTCCTCGACGCCGTTGGCGACCAGCGCGTCGATCAGGACGTCACCGAGGTCCACGTTGGCCGGCGCGATGACCTTGCCGTCGATGACGACGTCCTCGGCCAGCATGCGGGCGTACACGGAGGTCTCGACGTCGTCGGCCTTGCGCAGGACGCCGTCCTCGCCGCGGACGGCGATCTTCAGCTTCAGGCCGCGCTCGGTGCCGCAGTCCTCCTCGCGGATGATCACGTCCTGCGAGACGTCCACCAGACGACGGGTCAGGTAACCCGAGTCGGCGGTACGCAGGGCGGTGTCCGCCAGACCCTTACGGGCACCGTGCGTGGAGATGAAGTACTCCAGAACGGTGAGGCCCTCACGGAAGGACGCCTTGATCGGACGCGGGATGGTCTCGTTCTTCGCGTTCGACACCAGACCACGCATACCGGCGATCTGTCGCATCTGCATCATGTTTCCTCGGGCACCCGAGTCAACCATCATGAAGATGGGGTTCGTCTTGGGGAAGTTCGCGTTCATCGCCTCGGCAACCTCGTTGGTCGCCTTGGTCCAGATCGCGATGAGCTCCTGCGTGCGCTCGTCCTTGGTGATCAGACCGCGCTCGTACTGCTTCTGGACCTTCTCGTCCTGCGCCTCGTAGCCCGCGACGATGGCCTTCTTGGCCTCGGGCACGACGACGTCGGAGATGGCCACGGTGACACCGGAACGGGTCGCCCAGTGGAAGCCGGCCGCCTTCAGGTTGTCGAGCGTCGCCGCCACGATGACCTTGGGGTAGCGCTCCGCCAGGTCGTTGACGATCTCGGAGAGCTGCTTCTTGCCCACCGAGTAGTCGACGAACGGGTAGTCCTCGGGAAGCAGCTCGTTGAAGAGCGCACGGCCCAGCGTGGTCTTCAGACGGAAGCTGTCGCCCGGCTGGAACTCCTGCTCACCCTCCTCGGCGACCGGGGCGACCCAGCCGCGCGGCGGAATGGTGCCCACGGGGAAGCGGATGTCGACCGACGACTGGAGCGCGAGCTCGCCGGCGTCGAACGCCATGATCGCCTCGGCGGTGGAGCCGAAGAACCGGCCCTCGCCCTTGGTGTCGCGCAGCTCACCGTCGGTGGTCAGGAAGAACAGACCGAGGACCATGTCCTGGGTCGGCATCGTGACCGGACGGCCGTCGGCCGGCTTGAGGATGTTGTTCGAGGACAGCATCAGGATGCGGGCCTCGGCCTGCGCCTCCGCGGAGAGCGGCAGGTGGACGGCCATCTGGTCACCGTCGAAGTCCGCGTTGAACGCGGTGCAGACGAGCGGGTGGATCTGGATGGCCTTGCCCTCGACCAGCTGCGGCTCGAAGGCCTGGATGCCGAGGCGGTGCAGCGTGGGCGCACGGTTCAGCAGCACCGGGTGCTCGGCGATGACCTCTTCGAGGACGTCGTACACGACGGTGCGGCCGCGCTCGACCATGCGCTTGGCCGACTTGATGTTCTGCGCGTGGTTCAGGTCGACCAGGCGCTTCATCACGAACGGCTTGAAGAGCTCCAGCGCCATGGCCTTGGGCAGACCGCACTGGTGCAGCTTCAGCTGCGGACCGACGACGATCACGGAACGCGCGGAGTAGTCCACACGCTTACCGAGAAGGTTCTGACGGAATCGACCCTGCTTGCCCTTCAGCATGTCGCTGAGGGACTTCAGCGGACGGTTGCCGGGGCCCGTCACCGGGCGACCACGACGGCCGTTGTCGAAGAGGGCGTCGACCGCCTCCTGGAGCATGCGCTTCTCGTTGTTCACGATGATCTCGGGGGCACCGAGGTCGAGAAGGCGCTTCAGGCGGTTGTTGCGGTTGATCACACGGCGGTACAGGTCGTTCAGGTCGGAGGTCGCGAAGCGGCCACCGTCCAGCTGCACCATCGGACGCAGGTCCGGCGGGATGACCGGCACGCAGTCGAGCACCATGCCCTTGGGGCTGTTGCTGGTCTGCAGGAACGCGGAGACGACCTTGAGGCGCTTGAGCGCACGGGTCTTCTTCTGGCCCTTGCCGGTACGGATGATCTCGCGGAGGCGCTCGGCCTCCTCCTCGAGGTCGAAGGACTCCAGGCGCTTCTGCAGCGCCGCGGCACCCATCGAGCCGTCGAAGTACGTGCCGAAGCGGTCGCGCAGCTCGCGGTAGAGCAGCTCGTCGCCCTCGAGGTCCTGGACCTTGAGGTTCTTGAAGCGGTTCCACACCTCGTCGAGACGGTCGATCTCGCGCTGGGCGCGGTCGCGCAGCTGCTTCATCTCGCGCTCGGCGCCCTCGCGCACCTTGCGGCGCACGTCGGCCTTGGCACCCTCGGCCTCGAGCTCGGCCAGGTCGCTCTCGAGCTTCTTGGCACGGCCCTCGAGGTCGGCGTCGCGGCGGTTCTCGATCTGCTGGCGCTCGACGGAGACGTGGGCCTCCAGCGACGGCAGGTCGCGCTGGCGGCGCTCGTCGTCGACGAACGTGATCATGTACGCGGCGAAGTAGATGACCTTCTCGAGGTCCTTCGGCGCGAGGTCCAGCAGGTAGCCCAGGCGCGACGGGACGCCCTTGAAGTACCAGATGTGGGTGACGGGAGCGGCGAGCTCGATGTGGCCCATCCGCTCACGGCGCACCTTGGCGCGCGTGACCTCGACGCCACAGCGCTCACAGATGATGCCCTTGAAGCGGACACGCTTGTACTTGCCGCAGTAGCACTCCCAGTCCCGGGTCGGACCGAAGATCTTCTCGCAGAAGAGTCCGTCCTTTTCGGGCTTCAGGGTGCGGTAGTTGATGGTCTCCGGCTTCTTGACCTCGCCGTGCGACCAGGTTCGGATGTCGTCCGCGGTGGCAAGGCCGATCCGCAGCTCGTCGAAGAAGTTGACGTCGAGCACTGTGCGTCAATCCCTCTTTCGGGGTCGAGTCTCAATCATGGTCTGAACGGTCCCGGGGCGGCCGGGGGATCTCCGCGATCCCCCGGCCAGGCCCGTCAGACCTCTTCGACGCTGCTCGGCTCGCGCCGGGACAGGTCGATACCGAGCTCCTCCGCCGCGCGGAAGACGTCCTCGTCGGTGTCGCGCATCTCGATGGACATGCCGTCCGAGGACAGCACCTCCACGTTGAGGCAGAGCGACTGCATTTCCTTGATGAGCACCTTGAAGGACTCGGGAATGCCCGGCTCGGGGATGTTCTCGCCCTTGACGATGGCCTCGTAGACCTTCACGCGGCCGGTCACGTCGTCGGACTTGATCGTCAGGAGTTCCTGGAGGGCGTACGCGGCGCCGTACGCCTCGAGCGCCCACACCTCCATCTCACCGAAGCGCTGACCACCGAACTGCGCCTTACCACCCAGCGGCTGCTGCGTGATCATCGAGTACGGACCGGTCGAACGGGCGTGGAGCTTGTCGTCGACCAGGTGGTGCAGCTTGAGGATGTACATGTACCCGACCGAGATCGGGTCCGGGAACGGCTCGCCGGAGCGGCCGTCGAACAGGCGCGCCTTACCGGTCGGGAGCACCATGCGCTCGCCGTCGCGGTTCGGGATCGTGTGCTGGAGCAGACCGGCCAGCTCGTCCTCGCGGGCACCGTCGAACACCGGGGTGGCGACGTTCGTACCGGGCTCGACCTTGTCGGCGCCGATCGCCTGGAGGCGCTGCGCCCACTCGTCCGCGAGGCCGGAGACGTCCCAGCCGCGGCTGGCGAGCCAGCCGAGGTGGATCTCCAGGACCTGTCCCGGGTTCATTCGGGACGGGACACCCAGCGGGTTGAGGATGATGTCGACCGGGGTTCCGTCCTCGAGGAACGGCATGTCCTCGATCGGAAGGATCTTGGAGATGACACCCTTGTTGCCGTGGCGGCCGGCGAGCTTGTCACCGTCGGTGATCTTGCGCTTCTGGGCGACGTAGACGCGGACCAGCTGGTTCACGCCCGGAGGAAGCTCGTCGCCCTCCTCGCGGTCGAAGACGCGGACGCCGATGACCTTGCCGATCTCACCGTGGGGGACCTTGAGCGAGGTGTCACGCACCTCGCGGGCCTTCTCACCGAAGATCGCGCGGAGCAGGCGCTCCTCCGGGGTCAGCTCGGTCTCACCCTTCGGGGTGACCTTGCCGACCAGGATGTCGCCGGCGACGACGTCCGCACCGATGCGGATGATGCCGCGCTCGTCGAGGTCGGCGAGGACCTCCTCGGAGACGTTCGGGATGTCCCGGGTGATCTCCTCGGGGCCGAGCTTGGTGTCACGGGCGTCGACCTCGTGCTCCTCGATGTGGATCGAGGAGAGGACGTCGTCCTGCACGAGGCGCTGCGACAGGATGATCGCGTCCTCGTAGTTGTGGCCCTCCCACGGCATGAACGCCACGAGCAGGTTCTTGCCGAGGGCCATCTCGCCCTCTTCGGTCGCCGGGCCGTCGGCGAGGACCTGCGACTCGACGATGCGGTCGCCCTCGTTGACGATCACCTTCTGGTTGACCGAGGTGCCCTGGTTGGAGCGGGAGAACTTGGCGACGCGGTACGTGGTGTACGTGCCGTCGTCGTTGGCGACGGTGATGTAGTCGGCCGAGACCTCCTGGACGACACCGTCCTTCTCCGCCTTGATCGAGTCACCGGCGTCGACCGCGCAGCGGTACTCCATGCCGGTGCCGACGAGCGGGGCCTCCGCCTTGATGAGCGGAACGGCCTGGCGCATCATGTTCGCGCCCATGAGGGCACGGTTGGCGTCGTCGTGCTCGAGGAAGGGGATCATCGCGGTCGCGACGGACACCATCTGGCGCGGGGAGACGTCCATGTAGTCGACGTCGTCGCCGGCGATGTAGTCGATCTCGCCGCCACGGCGGCGGACCAGCACGCGGTTCTCGGTGAAGCGCAGGTCCTCGGACAGGCCGGCGTTGGCCTGGGCGATGACGAAGCGGTCTTCCTCGTCCGCGGTCAGGTAGTCGACCTCGTCGGTGACCTGGCCGTCGACGACCTTGCGGTACGGCGTCTCGACGAAGCCGAACGCGTTGACGCGGCCGTAGGAGGCGAGCGAGCCGATCAGACCGATGTTCGGGCCTTCAGGGGTCTCGATCGGGCACATGCGGCCGTAGTGCGACGGGTGCACGTCACGGACCTCGAAGCCGGCCCGCTCACGGGACAGACCGCCGGGGCCCAGCGCCGACAGGCGGCGCTTGTGGGTCAGGCCCGACAGCGGGTTGTTCTGGTCCATGAACTGCGACAGCTGGCTGGTGCCGAAGAACTCCTTGATGGAGGCGACGACCGGCCGGATGTTGATCAGGGTCTGCGGCGTGATCGCCTCGACGTCCTGCGTGGTCATGCGCTCGCGCACGACGCGCTCCATACGAGCCAGACCCGTGCGGACCTGGTTCTGGATGAGCTCGCCGACGTTGCGCAGACGACGGTTGCCGAAGTGGTCGATGTCGTCGGTCTCGACGACGATCTGGTTGCCGTTCTCGCCGATCGTCTCGGTCTCGCCCGCGTGCAGCTTGACCAGGTACTTGATCGTCGCGATGACGTCGTCGGTGGTGAGCACACCGGCGTCGAGCGGCTCGTCGGCGCCGAGCTTCTTGTTCACCTTGTAGCGGCCGACCTTCGCGAGGTCGTAGCGCTTCGGGTTGAAGTAGAGGTTCTCGAGCAGCGTCTGCGCGGCCTCACGGGTCGGCGGCTCGCCCGGACGCAGCTTGCGGTAGATGTCGAGCAGCGCGTCGTCCTGGCCCTGGGTGTGGTCCTTCTCCAGGGTGGCGCGCATGGACTCGTACTCGCCGAACTCCTCGAGGATCTGCTCGGTGGTCCAGCCGAGAGCCTTCAGGAGGACGGTGACGGACTGCTTGCGCTTGCGGTCGATACGGACGCCGACCATGTCGCGCTTGTCGACCTCCATCTCCAGCCAGGCACCCCGGGACGGGATGATCTTGGCGGAGAAGATGTCCTTGTCGGACGTCTTGTCGATGGAGGAGTCGAAGTAGACACCGGGGGAGCGCACCAGCTGCGACACGACGACACGCTCGGTGCCGTTGATCACGAAGGTGCCCTTGTTGGTCATGAGCGGGAAGTCGCCCATGAAGACCGTCTGAGACTTGATCTCACCGGTCTCGTTGTTCGTGAACTCGGCCGTGACGAAGAGCGGCGCCGCGAACGTGAAGTCGCGCTCCTTGCACTCGTCGACGGAGTTCTTCGCCGGCTCGAACCGGTGGTCGCGGAAGGTCAGCGACATCGACCCGGAGAAGTCCTCGATCGGCGAGATCTCCTCGAAGATCTCTTCCAGACCGGACTTGGTGGGGACGTCCTGTCCGCTCTCGAGCGCCGACTCGACGCGAGACTTCCAGGCGGCATTGCCGAGCAGCCAGTCAAAGCTCTCGGTCTGCAGCGCCAGGAGGTTCGGAACCTCGAGGGGCTCCTTGATCTTTGCAAAGGAGATGCGCAGCGGGGCGGTGCTGGCGCCGTTGTTCGTATTGGTCGAGGCGTTGCGCGAGGCGGCCAAGAGGGGGTCCTTCCGAGGGCTCGGACTCACTACGCGCGTACCGGTCCCAGCCATTCACAGAGACAGACGGTCCCGATCTGGCTTAAAAGGCCAGGTCAGAGACGTTCGGTCCAATGTGCTTCAGCGTGGGCATGCCCCTGGCGACGGGCAGGGGGCAGCTAACAGGCAGCGCAAAGGGTCAGTGTAGCCACTTGGCTCACTGATGTCCAGACCAGGTTTCCGGAGTCCGGCAACAGGCCTTCCCCACTGTTATTCAAACCAACCCTGCGTTCCAACGCTGCGGCCCCGCGTACACGGAGCGCGTATGGATACTGCCCTCTTCGTAGTCGATCCATGCCTCGGATCCGGATCGACCTCGCCCGACCTCACGACGGGACTGAGAATTGCGCGCCGCGTGCCGTTCGTCAAGGCCCCCTGCTCCGTGCGGATCATCACCGGGACCGCCCGCAGGGGCAATGAAGATCACCCTACTCCTCAACGAGAGCAGGGCAAACCAGGCACTGCGGAGACGCCGAAGGGCGACCACCCTTACGGGTGATCGCCCTTCGTCAGAGGCCGTCAGGCGGCCTCGGAGGTGTTACTTGACCTCGACGGCCGCACCGGCAGCCTTGAGGGACTCGGCGGCCTTCTCAGCGGCCTCCTTGTTGACCTTCTCGAGGACCGGCTTCGGGGTGCCGTCGACGAGGTCCTTGGCCTCCTTCAGACCCAGGGAGGTCAGCTCGCGCACGACCTTGATGACCTGGATCTTCTTGTCGCCGGCGCCGGTGAGGATGACGTCGAACTCGTCCTTCTCCTCCTCGGGCTCGGCGGCCGGGCCACCCGCGGCGGGGCCGGCAACGGCGACGGCCGCGGCGGCGGTGACGTCGAACTTCTCCTCGAAGGCCTTCACGAACTCGGAGAGCTCGATGAGGGTCATCTCCTCGAACTGGGCGAGGAGGTCTTCCTGAGAGAGCTTCGCCATGATGGGCGATCCTTCCACTAATTCGGCAGGTGCCGGATGTATAGAGAGGCGGGCGTAACGGCCCGCTGCGACCCGCGCACTAGGCGGCGCGGATCAATGCGCGAGCCGAATTACTCGGCACCGCCCTGCTCGGCGAGCTTGACGCGAAGCGCTTCCGCGGTGCGGACGAACTTCGACGGCAGCGCCTGGAAGAGCGAGGCAGCCTGGGACTGCTTGCCCTTGAACGCGCCGGCCAGCTTGCTGAGCAGAACCTCGCGGGACTCGAGGTCCGCAAGCTTCTTGATGTCGTCGGCGGAGAGAGCCTTACCGTCAAGGACACCGGCCTTGATGATGAGGTTCGGGTTCTCCTTGGCGAAGTCACGCAGAGCCTTCGCCGACTCCACCGGGTCACCGGTGATGAAGGCGACCGCGGTCGGACCAGCGAAGTGCTCGTCCAGCGCGGTGATCCCGGCCTCATTGGCCGCGATCTTGGTCAGCGTGTTCTTCACCACGGCGTACTGGGCGTTCTCACCGAGGGAGCGACGCAGCGTCTTGAGCTGCGCGACGGTGAGACCCCGGTACTCGGTCAGCACGGCGGCGTTGGAGCTCTGGAACGCGTCCTTGAGCTCGGCCACCGATGCAGCCTTGTTGGGCGTCGGCATGGTGCGTTCGCCTCCTTCCGGGTGATGAGGACCGCTCAGAAGGGGCTGAACGAACGAAACGCCCCGGCGCAGGCGCACGGGGCGTAGCTCGACCGGATGGTGAGATCCAGGAGCTTTCCACAGTCACCTGCGCGGGTCGTCCGTCGTCAACGGATCCTTCGGCCACCGCGCCCGAGGGGGGCACAGCAACGACCAGCGGTCTTTGGCTTCCGGGGAAGCGTACGCGAACCGGCCGCGGCCGAGCAAATCGGCCGGCCGGGGCCGGGGCGCGTCAGCCGCCGAGGCCCTTCATGACCTCGTCGAAGTCGGCCACCTGGTCCGCCGGCGGGGCCTGGACGGCCGGCGGCGTACCGAACCCGGTGAACTTCGCCGTGGTCTTCGCGGTGCCCTTCTCGTCGGTCAGGGCCGTGTCGACGCGGACGGGGTAGCCGTCCTTGCCGATCCACACGTCGAAGCCGTACGTCTTGACCTGGGCCTTCTCCAGTGCGGCCTGGAGGGCCTTGCGCCGGTCGTCCGGCATGACCTTGCTCACCTGGTCGGCCTTGAGCAGCTCGTCCAGCGTGTAGGAGCCCCGGTAGTGCTCGGCTTCCACGCCTTCGGTCTTCTCGGTGCCGACGTGGCCGAGGTTGTCCTGGTCCAGCAGCATCGCCAGGTACTCGGCCGGGTCCTCGTTCAGCCGGACGCCGGGCTTGCCCCCGCTGGACAGGTCCATCTTCATCCAGGGCTTGCCGCCGACCGGCTTCTCCATCTGGGTCCAGACCAGGTCGGAGATCATGACCGAGCGGGAGTCCGGCTTCCCGGCGCTCTTCACGACCAGGTCGTGGCTGGAGGGGTACCACCCCTTGGTGCCCGACTGCGTCACGACCTTGCCGTCCGGCTCGGTGGTCGAGATCTCCGCCTTGGCGAACTTCGCCCCGACGGTCTTCAGGTAGGAGGCCTTGACGGCCTCCGAGGGCTTCTCGGCGGCGGCCGATGCCCGGCCGCCCCCGTCCGCCTTGCCCGCGCCGGCCTTGTCGCCGCCGCAGGCCGTGAGGCCGCCCACGAGCAGGGTGGCGCCGATGACGGCGGCCCCGGCTCGCGTCCAGACAGCCTGGTGCATGTACTTCTCCCCCATACGTGGAACGTCGTGCGCGGCCGGGCCTGTCAGGCCCCGGCGCCGCCTTCCTTCATCATCGCCGCGAGGTCGACGACCTGGTCGGCCGGCGGCGCGGTGATCTCGACCGGCTTGTTGTAGTCGAGGAACTTGATGGTCATGTCGAGCGGACCCTTGTTGGCGTCGCCGCGGGTGCGGACCTGCTTGGTGTGGTGGGTCTCGTCGATCCACATGTCCATGGCCAGGCTCTTGATGCCCTGGGCCTCCAGCTTGGTGATCTGGCGCTCCTGGCGCTCGCGGGCGGCCGGGGTGGCCGTGGCCAGCGAGGCGCGCATCTGCTCCAGGGTGACGGTGCCGGTCACGTGCGTGGTCTTGACCCCGTCGATGGTCTCCTCGCCGACCGTCTTGAGGTCCTGGGCCCCGAGCAGCTCGTTCGCGCGGTCTCCCGGGTTCTCGCCGTCCTTGGAGCCGCCCCCGGCGGAGTCCAGCTTCTTGAGGGCGTTCGGGTCGGCCCCCAGCGCCTTGAGGTCGAACTTGAGGTACTTGCCCTCGGAGCCGAGGTACATCGCGCCGTCGAGCATGACGATCTCGACCTGCTCGGTGGGCGTGGCCGGGTCGGCCATCTTCATGCTCATGGCGAGATCGGGCTTGATGCGCATGGCCGCCTCGCCCGTCATGGCCTGGCCCTCGGACTGGCCGCTCATGGAGTAGCGCAGCGAGGTGATCTCCTCGGAACCCTTGCGGACCTTCTCCAGGAAGGCGGCGGGGGTGGCCTGGGCCGCTCCGCCCTTGGCCGCGGCGCTCTGCGAGGGCGCGGCGGAGGCGCCCGTACCGGCGGCCTTGGCGCCCTCGGCCTTCTTGCCGTCCTCACACGCCGTGGCCCCGCCCGCGAGGAGTACGGCGGCCAGGACGGCGCCGACGGTCTTGCTCCGGATCTGCGTGCTCATGACTGAGCCCCCCCTTGATCGTTGGTCTTGGACGACCTTACGCGGGACAGGTGTGCTGCGCACATTTGTTCCTGTCGGGCAGGGTGTGAGGGGTACGTACGGAAACGGAAACGGAAACGGGCCCCCACCCCGGGAAGGGGTGAGGGCCCGTTCAGCCACTCAGTGAGCCGGTGGGGCTCAGACCGCGGCCGGGTCCTCCTCGACGAGGAGGTTCCGGGTGCGGTTCGAGTCGAGCGCGATACCGGGGCCCATCGTGGTGGTGATGGACGCCTTCTTGATGTACCGGCCCTTGGCGGCGGACGGCTTCAGACGAAGGATCTCGTCCAGGGCCGCGCCGTAGTTCTCGACCAGCTTCTCGTCGGAGAAGGAAACCTTGCCGATGATGAAGTGCAGGTTCGAGTGCTTGTCGACGCGGAACTCGATCTTGCCGCCCTTGATGTCCGTGACAGCCTTCGCCACGTCCATGGTGACGGTGCCCGTCTTCGGGTTGGGCATCAGGCCACGGGGACCGAGCACGCGACCGAGGCGGCCGACCTTGCCCATGAGGTCCGGGGTGGCGACGACCGCGTCGAACTCGTTCAGGCGGTTGCCCTTGGCGATCTCGTCGATCAGCTCGTCGTTGCCGACGATGTCGGCGCCGGCGGCCTCCGCGGCCGCAGCACGGTCACCGGTCGCGAAGACCAGGACCCGGGCGGTCTTGCCGGTGCCGTGCGGAAGGTTCACGGTGCCGCGGACCATCTGGTCGGCCTTGCGCGGGTCGACACCCAGGCGGAAGGCAACCTCGACGGTGGCGTCGAACTTGGTGGTGGAGGTCTCCTTGGCGAGACGGACGGCCTCGAGCGGGGCGTACAGCTTCTCCCGGTCGACCTTGGCGTCCGCAGCGCGGAGGTTCTTGCTGCGCTTCACTTCTGCTCCTGTGTACGTGCTTCAGGTGTGGAGTCGTGGTGCGGACCAGCGCGTGGTCCTACCACTGAGAGCGGTAACCGGTTCTCCGGCTACCACCGGATGACCGGGCTGATCAGCCCTCGACCGTGATGCCCATGGAACGGGCGGTGCCGGCGATGATCTTCGACGCGGCGTCGAGGTCATTGGCGTTCAGGTCGGGCATCTTCAGGGTGGCGATCTCGCGGACCTGGTCGCCGGTGAGCTTGGCAACCTTGGTCTTGTGCGGCTCGCCGGAGCCCTTGTCCACACCTGCGGCCTTGAGGATCAGCTTCGCGGCCGGCGGAGTCTTGGTCACGAAGGTGAAGGAACGGTCCTCGTAGACCGTGATCTCCACCGGCACGACCATGCCACGCTGCGACTCGGTCGCGGCGTTGTAGGCCTTGCAGAACTCCATGATGTTGACGCCGTGCTGACCCAGCGCGGGGCCGACCGGCGGGGCCGGGTTGGCCGCACCGGCCTTGATCTGGAGCTTGATAAGCCCCGTGACCTTCTTCTTCTTGGGAGGCATTGCTCTCTCCGGGTCCTAGTGAGAGTTTTCCAGCCGCCAACCGGTCATCCGGATGGAGGCATACCGCACCACGATAGCGGGTATGGGTGCGGGGCTGAAAACCGAGCAGGTCAGACCGCCCGCGAGGGCTGTCTGACCTGTCCGGAAACTGTAGGTCTAGAAGATCTGGATCAGTTCTTCTGGATCTGGTCGAAGCTGAGCTCGACCGGGGTCTCGCGGCCGAAGATCTCGACGAGGCCCTTGACCTTCTTCGAGTCGGGGTTGATCTCGTTGATGGTCGCCTGCAGCGTCGCGAACGGGCCGTCGGTGACGGTGACCGAGTCGCCGACCTCGAAGTCCAGGACCTCGATGGTGCGCTTGACGGCGGGCGCCGGCAGACCGGCGGCCTCGGCGGCGGCCTTCTCGGCCTTCTCCTTGGCCTCCGGGGCGAGCATCTTGACGATCTCGTCCAGGGTCAGCGGGTACGGGTCGTACGCGTTGCCCACGAAGCCGGTGACACCGGGGGTGTTGCGGACGACGCCCCAGGACTCGTTCGTCAGATCCATGCGGACGAGCACGTAGCCGGGCAGCTTGTTCTGCCGGACGTTCTTGCGCTCGCCGTTCTTGATCTGGACGATCTCTTCCTCGGGCACCTCGGCCTGGTAGATGAACTCCTCGACGTTCAGCGAGACGGCGCGCTGCTCGAGGTTCGCCTTCACGCGCTTCTCGTAGCCGGCGTAGGTGTGGATCACGTACCACTCGCCGGGGAGCAGGCGCAGCTCGTCGCGCAGGGCCTGGATCGGGTCGACGGGCTCGGCGGGCTCCTCCGGAGCCTCCTCGACCTCGGCCTCGGCGGCCTCGGCGACGACGTTCTCGTCCGCCGCGGCCTCGTCGTCGGCGTCGGCCTCGACGTCCTCGTCGGCGTCATCGACGTCGGCCTCGACGTGCAGCGCGGCTTCCTCGGCGGGGGTGCCGGCCTCGTCGGCGTCGGCGATCCCGGCCTCGTCAGGGTCCACAGCGTCCGCCGCCTCGACGATGCCGAGCTCGTCCTCGACGGACTCGACGGAGTCGTGGCTCACGTTCAGGTTCGGGTCAGACACGGTGGCTGCTTCTTCCTGGATACAAAAGGTGGTGGAACATGCGAAAACGGGCGGCACCCATCAAGGCGCCGCCCTCCGCGGGGATCAGCCGAAGACGAACTTGATGGCTTCCTGGAACCCATAGTCAATCACGGTAACCAGACCGATCATGACGAGCACGAAGACAATCACCACGGTGGTGTACGTCGTCAGCTGACTGCGAGTCGGCCAGACGACCTTGCGCAGCTCCGCCACGACCTGGCGGTAGAACAGCGCGAGACGGCCGAAGGGGCCCTTCTTGCCGCGCTTGCCGCCCTTGCGGGTCTTCTTCTCGCGGGTCTCGTCCTCGGCATCAGGCATGTCGATGGAGCCCAGGGCGTCCGTCACGTCTCTCACCTGAATCCGGGTCATGGCCGTGCCGCGCCCGGTTGAGCCGCACGGCGGTGCATCGAAGTACGTACCTGCGCACACATCCGGCGAAGGAGTGTGGAGCAGGGCCGGAGGGACTCGAACCCCCAACCGCTGGTTTTGGAGACCAGTGCTCTACCAATTGAGCTACGACCCTTTGCGTCCCCCAACCTACCGCATCCGGGCGGGTGCACTAAGTGCCCGCCATGTGGAGCGGCTGGTGAGGTCCAACGACAGGTGAGTGTACGTGTTCCGGAGCGTGACGTCGAACAGGAATGATCCGGACGAGCGCCGTCCGGTCCCTGGAACGGTGCCCCGAGGTCCCGCACGGTCTGGGACGATTGGCGGCATGACCTCTGCAACGCCTTCCTCCGAGCGCCGGGTGTCCGCCCGTATCGGCGCCATTTCCGAGTCCGCCACGCTCGCCGTGGACGCCAAGGCCAAGGCCCTCAAGGCCGCCGGGCGCCCGGTGATCGGCTTCGGCGCGGGCGAGCCCGACTTCCCGACCCCGGACTACATCGTCGAGGCGGCGGTCGCGGCCTGCCGCGACCCGAAGTTCCACCGCTACACGCCGGCGGGCGGCCTGCCCGAGCTCAAGAAGGCCATCGCCGCGAAGACGCTGCGCGACTCGGGCTACGAGGTCGACGCGTCGCAGGTCCTGGTGACCAACGGCGGCAAGCAGGCGATCTACGAGGCGTTCGCCGCCGTCCTGGACCCGGGTGACGAGGTCATCGTCCCGGCCCCGTACTGGACCACCTACCCGGAGTCGATCCGTCTCGCGGGCGGTGTCCCGGTCGAGGTCGTCGCCGACGAGACCACCGGCTACCGCGTGTCCGTCGAGCAGCTGGAGGCCGCCCGCACCGAGCGCACCAAGGTCGTCCTGTTCGTCTCCCCGTCCAACCCGACCGGCGCGGTCTACAGCGAGGCCGACGCCCGCGCGATCGGCGAGTGGGCCGCGGAGCACGGCCTGTGGGTCCTGACGGACGAGATCTACGAGCACCTGGTCTACGGCGACGCGACGTTCACCTCGCTGCCGGTCCTGGTCCCGGCCCTGCGCGACAAGTGCATCGTCGTCAACGGCGTGGCCAAGACGTACGCGATGACCGGCTGGCGCGTGGGCTGGGTCATCGCCCCGCAGGACGTGATCAAGGCCGCGACCAACCTCCAGTCGCACGCCACCTCCAACGTCTCCAACGTGGCCCAGGTCGCCGCGCTGGCCGCCGTCTCGGGCGACCTGGACGCGGTCGCGGAGATGCGCAAGGCCTTCGACCGCCGCCGCCAGACCATGGTGAAGATGCTCAACGAGATCGACGGCGTCTTCTGCCCGACGCCGGAGGGCGCGTTCTACGCGTACCCCTCGGTCAAGGAGCTCCTGGGCAAGGAGATCCGCGGCAAGCGCCCGCAGACCTCCGTCGAGCTGGCCGCGCTGATCCTGGACGAGGCCGAGGTCGCGGTCGTCCCGGGCGAGGCCTTCGGCACCCCCGGCTACCTGCGCCTGTCGTACGCCCTGGGCGACGAGGACCTGGTCGAGGGCGTCACCCGCATCCAGAACCTCCTGGCGGAGGCCAAGGCGTAACCCTCGCGCGCGGTGGGGGCGGTACCCGTTCGGGTGCCGCCCCCGACTGTTTCCCGCTCCTCCCTGTCTCCCGCTCCCCTCGGATTTCCGTACGGGCAAGCCCCCGTTCAGGCAATCCGGCTGCCAATCGAGTGACGGATGCGGCAGGATCAACCGATGGAGCACGTACGCGACCTCACGCTTCTCCCGAAGGCCCATCTCCACCTGCACTTCACCGGGTCCATGCGCCCCGCCACGCTGCTGGAGCTCGCCGACAAGTACGGCGTCCGCCTTCCGGACGCCCTCACCGCCGGTGAGCCGCCCAAGCTGCGCGCCACCGACGAGCGCGGCTGGTTCCGCTTCCAGCGCCTCTACGACGCCGCCCGCAGCTGCCTGCGCGAGCCCGACGACATCCGCCGTCTCGTCCGCGAGGCCGCCGAGGAGGACGTCCGCGACGGCAGCGGCTGGCTGGAGATCCAGGTCGACCCCACCTCGTACGCCCCGCTGCTCGGCGGGCTGATCCCGGCCGTCGAGATCATCCTCGACGCCGTGGAGTCCGCCTCCCGGGACACCGGTCTCGGGATCCGCGTGCTGATCGCCGCCAACCGCATGAAGCACCCGCTCGACGCCCGTACCCTCGCCCGCCTCGCCGTCCGCTACGCCGACCGCGGCGTCGTCGGTTTCGGGCTCTCCAACGACGAGCGCCGCGGCCTGGCCCGGGACTTCGACCGGGCCTTCGCCATCGCCCGCGAGGGCGGTCTGCTGGCCGCGCCGCACGGCGGCGAGCTGACCGGGCCGGCCTCCGTCCGCGACTGCCTCGACGACCTGCACGCCTCGCGCATCGGGCACGGCGTACGGGCCGCGGAGGACCCGCGGCTGCTGCGGCGGCTGGCCGAGCGCGGGATCACCTGTGAGGTCTGCCCGGCGTCGAACGTCGCGCTCGGCGTCTACGAGCGCCCCGAGGACGTGCCGCTGCGCACCCTGTTCGACGCGGGTGTCCCGATGGCGCTGGGCGCCGACGACCCGCTGCTGTTCGGCTCCCGCCTCGCGGCGCAGTACGAGATCGCCCGCCGCCACCACGGGTTCACCGACGCCGAGCTGGCCGAGCTCGCCCGCCAGTCCGTACGGGGCTCCGCGGCGCCCCAGGAGGACCAGGCCAAGCTCCTCGCGGGCATCGACCACTGGCTGCACGGCTGAGGTGGCTGAGGCGACGGCCTAACGCGTGAGGCGCAGGTCGCCCGCCCAGCAGTCGGCCCGGATCCGGTCGCCGTCGGCGAAGCCGATCTCCAGCCGTATCCGGCCGGTCCGGGGGTGGTCGAACTCCTCGACCGTGGCGACGGTGTCGCCTATGTGCCGCAGGAAAGGGTGGTCGCCGAGGTCCTCGCCGACCTCGACGTGGCCCCACTCCCCCATGTCGTACGGCTCGTCGGGCTCGGCGCACTCCACGATCAGGCACCGGTCGGAGCCGGTGGTGATGAGGGTGGACTCGCCGTCGCTGTCGATCAGCCAGATGTCGAGCGGTGCCTCGGAGCGTTCGCCGTCACTGACGTGCCAGGACGCGACAACCCGTTCGATCGTGCGCCCCACCAGCCGGGACGGGTCCGTACCGGACCCGTGCAGGGGACACCGCATCGCTCAGAGGGTGACGCCGATGGTGACCGGCTCGTTGACGAGCGTCACCCCGAAGGCCGCGTGCACGCCGGCCACGACCTCGCGGGCCAGGGCGAGGAGGTCCTCGGTGGTGGCCTCGCCGCGGTTGGTGAGGGCGAGGGTGTGCTTGGTGGAGATCCGCGCGGGGCCGTCGCCGTAGCCCTTGGTGAAGCCCGCCTTGTCGATCAGCCAGGCGGCACTGGTCTTCGTACGGCCCTCGCCGGCCGGGTAGGCGGGCGGCGTGGTGTCGGGGCCGAGCCGGTCCTGGGCGCGGACGAGAAAGGCGGCGTAGTCGGCGTCGGTCAGGATCGGGTTCTGGAAGAAGGAGCCGGCCGACCAGGTGTCGTGGTCGGCGGGGTCCAGCACCATGCCCTTGCCGGCGCGCAGCCGCAGGACGGTCTCGCGGGCGGTGGCGGCCGGGACCCGGTCGCCGGCCTCGACGCCGAGGGCGCGGGCGGTCTCGGGGTACTTGACCGGCGCCGACAGGCCGCCGGCGTCCTCCAGCTGGAAGCGGACGCACAGGACGACGTACCGGTCCGGCTGGTCCTTGAAGGTGCTGTGCCGGTACGCGAACGCGCACTCGGCGTTGGTGAGGGTGACCGTGTCGCCGGTGCGGCGGTCGTAGGCGACCACCTCGGTGATCGTGTCGCGGACCTCCTGGCCGTACGCGCCGACGTTCTGGATCGGCGTCGCGCCGGCGGAGCCGGGGATTCCGGCGAGGCACTCGATGCCCGCGAGGCCCGCTTCGACGGTGCGGGCGACGGCGTCGGACCAGTTCTCGCCGGCGGCGAGCTCCAGGGTGGTGCCGCGCAGCTCGAAGCCCCGGGTGGCGATGCGCAGGGCGGTGCCCTCGAAGCCGTTGTCGCCGATGACCAGGTTGCTGCCGCCGCCGATGAGCAGCAGCGGCGTACCGGCCGCGTCGGCGGCGCGGACGGCGTCGACGACCTCGGCGTCGGTGGTCGCGGTGATCAGCCGGGCCGCGGGGCCGCCGAGGCGGAAGGTGGTCAGCGGGGCGAGGGGGGCGTCGTGGAGTTCCTGCACGTGGACAAGAGTACGGTCCGCGGCACCCGCTTCCCGGCGGGGCCACGGACCGTCGGCTCTGTCAGACGCGGGCCGTGTCCGGGGCGCCGGTCTTGGTCACGCCGGTGGCCTCTGCGGCTCCTGCGGCTTCCGTGACCTCTGTGCCCTTGCCTGTGACCTTGCCCATGCCCATGCCCATGCCCTTGTCCTTGCCCATGTCCTTGCCCTTGTCCTTGCCCGGCAGCAGCAGGGCGAGCAGGGCCGCCAGGGCGACCGCGCCGGCGCCGATCCACAGGGCGGGGACGGTGCCGTCGGTGAAGGCCTGCGGGGACTCGTAGCCGCCCTGCGCGGAGAAGACCGAGGCCAGGACCGCGACGCCGAGGGCCCCACCGACCTCGCGCATGGCGCTGTTGGTGCCGGCGGCCCGGCCCTGGTCGGCCGGGGCGACGGTGGACATGAGGACGTTGGCGGCGGGCGCGAAGTACAGGGCCATGCCGATGCCGCTGAGGACCAGGGCCGGGAGCTGGGCCGCGTACCCCACGCCGGGGTCGAGGACGAGCGCGAACCAGGCGAGGCCCACGGCCTGGAAGGCGAGGCCGGCGGCGACGACCGGGCGGCCGCCGATCCGGTCGGAGAGGATGCCGGCCAGCGGCGCGACGACCATCGGCATGGCGGTCCAGGGCAGCATGCGCAGGCCGGACTCGGTGGGCGAGTAGCCGGCGACCCCCTGGAGGAACTGGCTGAGCAGGAAGATCGAGCCGAACATGCCGACGAACATCAGCAGGCCGGCCATGTTGATCCCGAAGAAGCCGGGGCTGCGGAAGAGGCGCATGGGGAGCATCGCGTCGGCGTTGCGCGCGCCGTGGAGGACGAAGCCGCCGACGAGTGCGCCGCCCGCGATCAGGCCGGTGAGGACGGGCGGGCTGGTCCAGCCGTCCCCGTGGGCGCTGACCAGCGCGTAGACGATCCCGAAGAGGCCGCCGCTGATCAGCAGGGTGCCGGGGATGTCGAGCCGGGCGCCGGGGGCGGTGGACTCGGCGAGGCGCAGCCGGGCGAGCGGGATGAGGGCGAGGCCTATGGGGACGTTCAGCCAGAAGATCCACTGCCAGGAGATGTGCTCGGTGAGGCTGCCGCCGATGAGCGGGCCGCTGGCGACGGCGAGGCCGGTGACGGCGCCGTAGATCCCGAGGGCGGTGCCGCGGCGGGCGGCCGGGACGGCGGCGGTGAGCAGGGTGAGGGTGAGCGGCATCATGACCGCGGCGCCGACGCCCTGGACGGCGCGGGCGGCGATCAGGGCGTCGATGCCGGGCGAGAGGGCGGCCGCGGCGGAGGCGCCGGTGAAGACGGCGAGGCCGGCGACGAAGAGCCGGCGGCGGCCGAAGCGGTCGCCGAGGGCGGAGCCGAACATGAGGAGGACGGCGAAGGTGAGCGTGTAGGCGTTCACCGTCCACTCCAGGTCCTCCAGCTTCCCGCCGAGGTCGGCGCGCAGGGCGGGGAGGGCGGTGGTGACGACGAGGTTGTCCAGGGCCGCCATGAAGCCGGCGACGGAGGTGAGGACCAGGGCCCAGACGGCGGGCCCGCGGAGCCCGGTGTCCTGGGCGGCCCGTGGGTCCTGGGCGAGGGCGGTGTCTTGCTCGTTCACGATTTCCCCCTGAGGGCTGTTAGTTATTGCTGACTAACTTTCGTGGGCATACCCATGCGCGGTGGTGGTGCTGCTGCGTGAGGTGAGGCTCGCCGTGCGGCGCTCACTTCTCGTGGTGGGTGCCGGGGTAGATGTCGCCCCAGATCCGATGGCCGGGCGTGAAGCCCATGGCGGCGAGCGTGTTGAGGAGCATGCCGTGGGCCATGAAGGGGGTGACGCCCTCCCCGCCGCCGAGCGCCGCGGCGACGGTGTCCCACAGTTCCATCCAGCCGGCACGGACGAGCTCGCCGAGCTCGCGGTCACCGGCCGCCTCGGCGGCGGCGACGGCGACGTACATCTGGAGCTGCATCTGCAGCATGTGCGGCTCTTCGGCGATCAGCCGCAGGTACGCGTCGGCCATGGCCTTCTCGGCGTCCTCGCCCCGCAGCCCCTCCGCCGCGGAGGTGAACACCTTGCACGTGTCCTGCATGCAACGGCCGGCGGCCGCGAGGAAGATGGCCTGCTTGTTCGGGAAGAGGCGGAAGAGGTACGGCTGCGAGACCCCGACGCGCTTGGCGATCGCCTCGGTGGACGTCCCGTAGTACCCGCCCCGGGCGAACTCGCGCAGGGCGGCCCGGATGACGCTCTCGCGCCGCTCCTCCGCACTCATCCTGACCATGAGAGCTAAGTTAGTACGCAATCACTAACTAGGTCAATGCAGCAGAAGGGGCACCCGGCGGCCCTCACCCCGGATGCCCCTCACCGGCCTCGGTGACGTGGCCGGCCTCGGCGACCGCTCAGCCGAGCTGGACGACGGCCCGGGACATGCCCAGGACCTTCTGCCCCTCGCTGACCGCGGTCAGGTCGACCCGCACCCGGTTGCCGTCGAGCTTGGCGGCGACCTTGGCGCTGACCTCGACCAGCGCGCCGACACCGTCGTTCGGCACCACGACGGGCCGCGTGAAGCGGACGCCGTACTCGACGACCGCGCCCGGGTCCCCGGTCCAGTCGGTGACGACGCGGATCGCCTCGGCCATGGTGAACATGCCGTGCGCGATGACGTCCGGCAGCCCGACCTCCTTGGCGAACTTCTCGTTCCAGTGGATCGGGTTGAAGTCGCCGGAGGCGCCCGCGTACCGCACGAGGGTGTCGCGCGTCACGGGGAAGGACTGGGCCGGCAGCTCGGTGCCGACCTCGACGTCCGCGTAGTTGATCCTGGCGGTCATCCCTCAGCCCTCCTCGGCGGCGCGGGACACGAGCTTGGTCCAGGCCGTCACCACGTGTTCGCCGGTCGCGTCGTGCACCTCACCCCGGATGTCCAGGATGTCGTTCCCCGCGAGCGACTTGATCGCCTCGATGGTCGAGGTGACCGACAGGCGGTCACCGGCGCGCACCGGGCGCGTGTACGCGAACTTCTGGTCGCCGTGCACGACGCGGTCGTAGTTCAGGCCCAGCTGCGGGTCCTCGATGACGGCGCCCGCGGCCTTGAAGGTGATCGCGAAGACGAACGTCGGAGGGGCGATCACATCGGAGTGGCCGAGCTCCTTGGCGGCGTCCGGATCGGTGTAAGCGGGGTTGGCATCGCCCACCGCCTCCGCGAATTCGCGGATCTTCTCCCGGCCGACCTCGTACGGCTCGGTGGGCGGGTACGTCCGCCCCACGAAGGACTGGTCGAGCGCCATGCCTCACTTACCTCCTGGTAATAACTGCGGAAACGACATGAGGCCGCCCCCCGTAAAGGGGACGACCTCATGACTGTGCCTGTGGTGCGAAGGCTCGCTAGGGTCAGCGGGTCTCGCGGTGCGCGGTGTGCGAGTTGCAGCGCGGGCAGTGCTTCTTCATCTCAAGACGGTCCGGGTTGTTACGCCGGTTCTTCTTGGTGATGTAGTTCCGCTCCTTGCACTCCACGCAGGCCAGCGTGATCTTCGGGCGGACGTCGGTGGCAGCCACGTGAGTGCTCCTTGACGGACGGATGGACGGATGAACGCATAAAAGAGTAGCCGATCGGGAGACCGACCCCACAATCGGCTACTGTGTGTAGCGGCGACCGGACTTGAACCGGTGACACAGCGATTATGAGCCGCTTGCTCTACCGACTGAGCTACGCCGCTTTGATGTGATCCGTTCCCCGCCCGGAAGCGGGGAACTTCACTCACCAGAGCCCCAATACGGAATCGAACCGTAGACCTTCTCCTTACCATGGAGACGCTCTACCGACTGAGCTATTGGGGCGAGCAGGGAAGACATTACACGGCCTCCGGCCGATCGCCCAAATCCTTTGCCGCAGGCCCTCCCAACGGCCCTCCCCAGGCGCCGCCCGACCCGGACGCGCCCCCCAGCAGGCACCCCAGCACGCACCCCCGACCGCTCACCGACCGCTCACCGAACACTCCCCGACCACTCCGCTGACCGGGCACCACACCGGTACGACTATTGCGCTCTTCCGCGAAGCGGGCAGTCGCGCGCCCTAGGCTCTGAGCACGCTGCGTGATCTTGGGCCGTGGCTGCGGCCAGGGCCCGGGATGCGCCCGAGCCACCGCGGGAGCGCGATGCCCGACAGTCACGCACACGGACACGGTGCCGCGCACGGTTCGGCCGCCGACGCCACGACCCTGCTGCTCGCCGGTGCCCGGCTCACGGACGGCCGGACCGTCGACGTCCGCCTGAGCGCGGGCCGGATCCAGGCCGTCGGCACCGCCGGCAGCCTCCAGGCCCCCGCCCCCTCCCGCGTCGACCTGAGCGGCTACCTGCTGCTGCCCGCCCCGGCCGAGCCGCACGCCCACGGCGACACCGCGCTCACCGCCGACGGCGAGGGGCCCGTCTCGTACACGACCGACGAGGTGCAGCGCAGGGCCACCGAGGCGGCGCTGCTCCAACTCGGCCACGGCGCCACGGCCGTCCGCTCGCACATCCGCATCGGCGACGTGCACGGGCTCGGCCCGATGGAGGCGGTGCTCCAGGCCCGGCGCTCGCTGCGCGGCCTGACCGACCTGACGGCCGTCGCCGTGCCCCGGCTGCTGACCGGGGTGGCCGGCGCCGACGGGCTCGCGATGCTGCGGGACGCGCTGAAGATGGGCGCGGCGGTCGTCGGCGGCTGCCCCGACCTGGACCCCGACCCCACCGGCTTCCTGGAGGCCGTACTGGAACTGGCCGCCGAGCACGGCTGCCCCGTCGACCTGCACACCGACGGTGACGATCCGGCCCGGCTGGCCCGGCTCGCCGCGATGGCCGGCGGACTGCGGCCCGGGGTGACCATCGGGCCCTGCGGGGGCCTGGCCCGGCTGCCGCTGGACGTCGCGACCCGGGCCGCCGACCAGCTCGCCGCCGCCGGCGTACGGGTGACCTGCCTGCCCCAGGGCGACTGCGCGGCGCTGGAGCGCCGGAGCCTGCGCACGGCGCCGGTACGGCTGCTGCGCGCGGCCGGCGTCCGGGTGGCGGCCGGCTCCGGCGCGCTGCGGGACGCCGGGAACCCGGTGGGGCGCGGCGATCCGCTGGAGGCGGCCTACCTGCTGGCCTCGCAGGGCGGGCTGCGGGCGGCGGAGGCGTACGCGTGCGTGGGCGCGGCGGCGCGGGAGGCGATGGGGCTGCCGGAGGTGCGGGTCGAGGCGGGCTTCCCGGCGGAACTGCTCGCGGTGCGCGGCGACCGGATCAGCGCGGTGCTGTCGCTGGCCTACAGCCGGATCGTGATCCACCGGGGCCGGGTGGTGGCCCGGACCAGCGCGGTGCGCGAGTACTGCGACTCGGCGGTGGCCGTGGCCCTCGACCTGCCCCGGCAGGGCCGTATGGAGCCAGGTCCCTGAGCGTTCCCGGGCGGGAGCGGGCCGGGCGTCGTACGGTCGGGACATGCGCATCGTCATCGCGGGTGGACACGGTCAGATCGCGCTGCGGCTGGAGCGGCTGCTCAGCGTGCGCGGCTACGAGGTCGCGGGCATCATCCGCGACCTCGGGCAGGGCGACGACCTGAGGGAGGCGGGGGCCGAACCGGTCCTGTGCGACCTGGAGTCGGCCTCTCTGGAGCAGGTGGCCGCCGTGCTGCAGGGCGCGGACGTCGCGGTGTTCGCGGCAGGCGCCGGGCCGGGCAGCGGCCTCGCACGCAAGGACTCGGTGGACCGGGGTGCGGCGGTGCTCTTCGCGGACGCGGCCGAACGGGCGCGCGTACGGCGCTTCCTGATGGTGTCTTCGATGGGCGCGGACCCCTGGCACCCGGGCGACGAGGTCTTCGACGTGTACCTCCGCGCCAAGGGCGAGGCGGACGAGTACGTCCGCACCCGGCTGGGCCTGGAGTGGACGGTCCTGCGCCCGGGCGCGCTGACGGACGAGCCGGGCACGGGCCTGGTCCGCATGGAGGCCCGTACCGGGCGCGGCAGTGTCACGCGCGACGACGTGGCGGCGGTGCTGGCCGAGCTGGTCGAGACCCCGGCGACGGCGGGCCTGACGCTGGAACTGGTCGCGGGCTCGACCCCGATCCCGGTGGCGGTCAAGGACGTGGCGGGCAACTGACCCACCCCGCCCCACCCGCCGGCCGGGCCCCTCGGCAGCCCGGCCCGAGAACCCCGACGCGGGAACCTCCGACGCGGGAACGAACCTCCGGCCCTAGAAATCCACCGTCACCTCGTCGTCCGACCGCCCGACGGAGTCCTGGTCGAAGGTTTCCATGTAAGCCCGGCGGATCCGCTCGATGCGCACGCCGCGCTCCTCGGCGTCCTTCTCCGGGTACAGCAGCACGAGTTCGTACGACTGCTCGCGCACGATGTCGCCGTCGGCCTCCCGCCACTGCCCGCGCCCCTCCTGGAGGGTCAGCCCCTCGGGGAACGCGGGGGTCACCTCGCGGTCGAGGAAGCGCAGGAAGTCCTGCTCGCCCACCTCGCCGCCGTGCGCCTTCTGGGTCCCGAAATAGAGCCGGGTCTCCTTGTACTGCTCTCCGGCGTTCCCGTGCAGCGCCCCGACCAACGCCGGGATCCCTGCCCCGATCAGCGCGAGCAGTACCCCGCCGCCGGCCTTCCTGCGCGCCTCAGTAGTCCATGTCACGCGTGATCAACGATCCGCCCCCACCCACGATGCGCCCCGCCCCCCGCCACGGCGGCCATACGGGTGCGTTTTCGCCAGCGGGACAGCGCACGTCGCCGGACATTCCGCGTGCAAAGAACGAGGAAGCCCCTCTGGTCTACGTTTCCGCAGATCAGAGGGGCTTTCTTCGCGTGGCGGCGCCAGGATTCGAACCTGGGTAGGCTAAGCCGACGGATTTACAGTCCGCTCCCATTGGCCACTCGGGCACACCGCCATGGGATGTCGCCCGTGAGGTCCGCGTTTCTGCGGTGCTCTGTGGCAACGACGTAAACGATACCCGATGCTCGGGGATGCTTCGCCACCGGATTGATCAGCGCTTCGGCCGGGTGCGGTGGCTAGGCTTTGGCCTCAGTAATCGCAGCCGACTTCAAGGAGCCACAGCACATGGCCGACTCCAGTTTCGACATCGTCTCGAAGGTCGAGCGGCAGGAGGTCGACAACGCCCTCAACCAGGCCGCCAAGGAGCTCTCGCAGCGCTATGACTTCAAGGGGACCGGGGCCTCGATCGCCTGGTCCGGCGACAAGATCCTCATGGAGGCGAACTCCGAGGAGCGCGTCAAGGCCGTCCTCGACGTGTTCGAGACCAAGCTGGTCAAGCGCCAGATCTCCCTCAAGGCGCTGGACGCGGGTGAGCCGCAGCTGTCCGGCAAGGAGTACAAGATCTTCGCGTCGATCCAGGAGGGCATCTCCCAGGAGAACGCCAAGAAGGTCGCCAAGATCATCCGGGACGAGGGCCCCAAGGGCGTCAAGGCCCAGGTGCAGGGCGACGAGCTGCGCGTCAGCTCCAAGAGCCGTGACGACCTGCAGGCCGTGCAGCAGCTCCTCAAGGGCAAGGACCTGGACTTCGCGATCCAGTTCGTGAACTACCGCTAAAGGTCGGCGCTCGCCGATCGCGTGCGGCGCGCGTGCGGCGCGCGCCCCTTCGTGGACCCCCTGTGGTCACTTGGCGTGGGCGGAATGCGCCCACCACGCTGGGTGACATCCATCACCACGTGGCAGGGGGTTCTCGCATGCCTGGGGCCGACACGTTCCGCGACGACTTCGGGGCGTCCGTCGTCGTCGCGCTGGTCGCCCTCCCGCTCTGTGTGGGGGTGGCCGTCGCCTCCGGTGTGCCGGCCGAGCTGGGGATCGTCACGGGGGTGGTGGGCGGACTGGTGACGGGCTGGTTCCGCGGCAGCTCGTTGCAGGTCAGCGGGCCCGCTGCCGGGCTCACCGTGCTCGTCTACGAGGCCGTGCGGACGTACGGCCTGCCCGCCCTCGGCGTTCTGGTGCTGGCCGCCGGGGTGCTGCAGCTGGGCATGGGGGTACTGCGGCTCGGGCGGTGGTTCCGGGCGATCTCCGTCGCCGTGGTGCAGGGAATGCTGGCCGGTATCGGCCTCGTGCTGATCGCCGGGCAGCTCTACGCGGTGGGTGACGTCGACGCGCCCGCGGGAACCCTGGAGAAGGCCGCCGGCCTGGTCCGGCTCACCGCGCGGGCCGACTGGGCCGCCGTGGCGCTGGGGCTGGGGACCGTGCTCGTCATGGTGGCCTGGCAGCGCCTGCCCGCCCGCGTCCGGATCGTGCCGGGGGCCCTCGTCGGGGTGGCGGCCGCCACCGCCGTCGCGGTCCTGCTGCGGCTGCCCGTGGAGAAGGTGACGGTCACGGGCGTACTGGATGCCATCGCGCCGCCCGCGGGCGAGCGGTTCGCCGTCCTGATGTCGGTCGGGGCGGTCGGGACCGTGATCGCGCTCGCGCTGATCGCTTCCGCCGAGACCCTCTTCAGCGCGGCCGCCGTGGACCGGATGCACGACGGACCGCGGACCGACTACGACCGAGAACTGGTGGCGCAAGGGGTCGGCAACACCCTCTGCGGGCTGCTCGGCGCGCTGCCCATGACGGCCGTGATCGTGCGGAGTTCGGCCAACGTCGCGGCCGGGGCCCGGACCCGGGCGGCTCGCGTCATGCACGGCGCATGGCTGCTGCTCTTCGCGGTGCTCCTGCCGCGGGCCCTGACGGTGGTGCCGCTCGCCGCGCTGGCGGGCGTGCTGCTGCACGCGGGCTGGAAGCTGCTGCCCGCCCGTGCGGTGGCCGCCCTGTGGCGCACGCACCGAGGCGAGGCGGTGGTGCTGGTGGCGACGGCCGGCGCGATCGTGGCCACCAATCTCTTCGAGGGTGTGCTGCTCGGGCTGGCGCTGGCGGTCGGCAAGGCGGCCTGGGAGACCTCCCACGTGCACATCGACCAGGAGTGGGAGGACGGCACGCTGGCGGTGCGGGTGGCGGGCAACGCCAGCTTCCTGCGGCTGCCCAAGCTGCTGGACGCCCTCGACGCCCTGCCGGGGGACCGGCCCGTCCGGCTGGACCTCAGTGGCCTGCGGCATCTCGACCATGCCTGCCTGACCGCGCTCGACGGCTGGGAGCGGCAGCGGGCCGGCCTGGTGCCCGGTCGGGAGGGCGCCACCGAGCCCGGCTAGTCTCCCCGCCATGGAGCGGGAATTGCGACGCACGCTGGGGGTGTCCGACGCGGTCGTCGTCGGGCTGGGCGCCATGGTCGGCGCCGGGATCTTCGCCGCGCTCGCCCCGGCGGCGGGGGCGGCGGGGGCGGCGGGCAGCATGCTGCTGGGTGCCCTGGCGCTGGCGGCGGTCGTGGCCTACTGCAACGCGCATTCTTCGGCGCGGCTGGCGGCCCGGTACCCGGCTTCGGGCGGCACCTACGTCTATGGGCGCGAGCGGCTCGGGCCCTTCTGGGGATATCTGGCGGGCTGGGGCTTCGTCATCGGCAAAACGGCCTCCTGCGCGGCGATGGCCCTGACGGTCGGGGCGTACCTCTGGCCCGGCCAGGAGCATGTCGTGGCGGTCGCGGCGGTGGTGGCGCTGACCGCGGCGAACTACGGCGGCATGCAGAAGTCCGCCCGGATCGCCCGGGTGATCGTGGCGGCGGTGCTGGCGGTGCTGGCCGCCGTGGTGGTGGTGTGCCTGTCCTCGGACACGGCGGACGCCGACCGGCTGACGTCCGGTGCCGCCGACGGCGTGGGCGGGCTGCTCCAGGCGGCCGGTCTGCTGTTCTTCGCCTTCGCGGGCTACGCCCGGATCACCACCCTGGGTGAGGAGGTGCGTGATCCGCAGCGCACGATCCCGCGGGCGGTGCCGATCGCTCTGGGGATCACCCTGCTGGTGTACGCCGCGGTGGCGGTGGCGGCGCTGTCGGTGCTGGGTGCGCAGGGGCTGGCCGCGTCGACGGCTCCGCTGGACGACGCGGTACGGGCGGCGGGGGCGCCCGGGCTCTCCCCCGCGGTACGGGTGGGCGCCGCGCTGGCGGCGCTGGGCGCGCTGCTGTCGCTGGTGCTCGGGGTGTCCCGGACGGTGCTCGCGATGGCCCGGGACGGCCATCTGCCGCGCGCGCTGGCCGCCGTGCACCCCCGCTTCCAGGTGCCGCACCACGCGGAACTCGCGGTGGGTGCGGTGGTGGCGGTGCTGGCCGCCACGGTCGACGTGCGGGGCGCGATCGGTTTCTCCTCCTTCGGAGTGCTGGCCTACTACGCGATCGCGAACGCCTCCGCGTGGACGCTCGATTCAGGTGTCAAGGGCCGGGCCGTGGCAGCGGTCGGGCTGTCCGGCTGTGTCCTGCTGGCCTGCACGCTGCCGGCCGCGTCGGCGGTTACGGGCGCGGCGGTGCTGGCGGTGGGCGCGTGTGTCTACGGCGTGCGGCGGCGGTTCAGGGCCGGGATCTGAGGCCGTCCCAGGGCGTCAGCTCCAGGTCTTCCTCCTCCTCGTCGAAGTCCTCGCAGTGCCAGGCGGTGCCGTCGAGCCAGCCGCGCAGCCAGTCGGCGAGGCCGCGTGCGTCGATGAACCAGGCGAGGTCGGGATCGCCCAGGTTCGGTTCGAACAGCAGGACTTGGGCGGTCTCGGAGTGGCAGTCCACGCACGCGTACATCCCGCAGCCGTAGTGGGCTATCGGCAGCACGCCGGCCGGCCAGCGCCAGCCCGACGCGCGCATCTCCTCGTACTCCTTCAGGGCTTCGCGCAGGGGCAGCAGCCCGTATCCCGGTCCGAAGCCGCCGTCCGCGACGCGGGTGTGGAGGCCGGTGAGCAGCGGCGGCAGGGCGGCGCCGAGTATGGCTTCGGCGCGGGGCAGTTCCGCGCTGTCCAGGACGGGCGGCAGGGGATGTCCCTGCTCCGGAGGGGAGTTGCGCACGTGCCCGGCGACTTGCTCCAGCAACTGCTCGGTCTCGTTCATGGCTTCATGGTGGACCACCCCACCGACAGCCCGCCCGGCTTGTGGACAACTCGGTCGAGGACGACCTCAGAACCGCGCTCCGCCTGTCGGCAGAGCGCCCACAGCCGTCACCGGGAGGCGAACGGTGCGTCCGTCGGGACGATCTCGCGGCCCAGCGGGAGCAGGGAGATGGGGATCATCTTGAAGTTGGCGATGCCGAACGGGATGCCGATGATCGTCACGCACAGGGCGAGGCCGGTGACGACGTGGCCGATGGCGAGCCACCAGCCCGCCAGGATCAGCCACAGGACGTTGCCCACGCAGGACGGGGCACCGGCGTCGTGACGTTCGACGGTGGTGTAGCCGAAGGGCCACAGCGCGTAGAGGGCGATGCGGAAGGCGGCTACACCGAACGGGATTCCGATGATCGTGATGCAGAGGATCAGGCCCGCCAGGCAGTAGCCCAGGAACAGCCAGAACCCGCTGAGCACGAGCCAAATGACATTGAGGATGGTCTTCACTGACTACGTCCTGCCATCTGTTCGAGCCGGGCGATCCGCTCGGCCATCGGTGGGTGGGTCGAGAACATCTTGGTCAGCCCCGCACCGGGACGGAAGGGGTTCGCGATCATCATGTGGCTCGCGGTCTCCAGTCGCGGTTCGGGCGGCAGCGGCAGTTGCTTGGTGCCGGCGTCCAGCTTGCGCAGGGCGCTGGCCAGGGCGAGCGGGTCGCCGGTGAGCTGGGCCCCGGAGGCGTCCGCCTCGTACTCGCGGGAGCGGCTGATGGCCAGCTGGATCACCGAGGCGGCCAGCGGGCCCAGGATCATGATGAGCAGCATCCCGAGCAGGCCGGGGCCCTCGTCGTCGTCGGACCGGCCGATCGGGATCAGCCAGGCGAAATTCACCAGGAACATGATCACGGAGGCCAGCGCTCCGGCAACCGACGAGATGAGGATGTCGCGGTTGTAGACGTGGCTGAGCTCGTGCCCGATGACGCCGCGCAGCTCGCGTTCTTCGAGGATGCGCAGGATGCCTTCGGTGCAGCACACGGCCGCGTTGCGCGGGTTGCGGCCGGTCGCGAAGGCGTTCGGCGCCTCGGTCGGCGAGATGTAGAGGCGGGGCATCGGCTGGCGTGCGGACGTGGAGAGCTCGCGCACCATCCGGTACAGCTCGGGTGCCTCGAACTCGCTGACCGGGCGGGCGCGCATCGCGCGTAGAGCCAGCTTGTCGCTGTTCCAGTACGCGTACGCGTTGGTGCCGAGAGCGACCAGGACGGCGATGATCAGACCGCCACGTCCGAAGAAGCTCCCGATGACGATGATGAGTGCGGACATCCCGCCGAGGAGTACGGCGGTCTTCAGCCCGTTGTGCCGGCGGTGCACGGTACGCCCTCCAAGTGGTGCGGCAGGGGCCCCGCCGTGGGTCCGCGGGGCCTACGGTCCAGTGGACCCTCCCTTCCTGGTCAACGCCAGGCGAGGGTGCCGGGTTCCCGGGCGCGGCCGGGAGGGGCGGGCGCGGGGAGCCGGGAGAGCGTTACGCCGTACGGGTAAGGGTCACTGCGGGAACAGGCTGGTCGCGGCGAAGCGCAGCACCGTCTGCGGAGCCCCGGACACGACGACGGCGATGACGGCCGTCAGCGCGATGGCGACCGTGACCGGGAACGGCACCTTCACGGCCGGACCCGGCGAACCGACGCCCTTGCCCTCACCCGCACCGTCTCCCGCAACCGCAGCCGCAGGCGCAGCCGCGGGCACCGGCGCGCGGAAGAGGAGCGCCGTCCACTGGAGGTAGTAGTACAGGGCCACGACGACGTTGACGGCCATGAGCACGGCCAGCCAGCCCAGCCCCGCGTCGACCGCCGACTGGAAGACGACGACCTTGGCGAAGAGGCCGATGATGCCCGGCGGCAGGCCGGCCAGGCAGAGCAGGAAGAAGGCCAGGGACAGCGCGGTCAGCGGGCGCTCGGCGTACAGGCCGCGGTAGTCGCTGATGCGGTGCAGCGGCTTGGTACGGGCGACCAGGGCGGCGACGGAGAAGGCACCGAGGTTCACGACGGCGTACATGAGCGCGTACGCGACGGTCGCGCCGATCTCGTCCCGCTCGGAGTACGCGGCCGCGGCGATCGGGACCAGCAGGTAGCCGGCCTGCCCGACCGAGGACCAGGCGAGCAGCCGTACGGCGCTGTGGGGGCGGTCCGGGGACTGGCGCAGCGCGGCGGCGTTGCCGAGGGTCATGGTCAGCGCGGCGAGGACGGCCAGGGCCGGGCCCCAGATGTCGGAGTACGCCGGGAAGGCGATCACCGTGACGAGGATCAGGCCGGTGAAGCCGACGGCCTTGCCGATGACGGACAGGTAGCCGGCGATGGGCAGCGGCGCGCCGACGTAGGTGTCCGGGACCCAGAAGTGGAAGGGGACGGCCGCGGTCTTGAAGGCGAAGCCGACGAGGGTGAGCGCGACGCCCGCCATGGCGAGGGTGTCGAGCTGCGCCGGGACGCTCTCCAGGCGGTCGGCGACCTCGGTGAGGTGCAGGGTGCCGGTGGCGGCGTAGACGAAGCTGACGCCGAGCAGGGAGACGGCGGTCGCGGTGACCGAGGAGAGGAAGAACTTGAGGGCGGCCTCGGAGGAGAGCCGGTCGCCGCGGCGCAGGCCGACGAGGGCGAAGGCGGGCAGCGAGGCGACTTCGAGGGCGACGATCAGGGTCGCGAGGTCGCGGGAGGCGGGCAGCAGGGCGGCGCCGGCGGCGGAGGAGAGCAGCAGGAACCAGTACTCGCCGGCGGGCAGCCGGCCCTCGCGCACGGCGGTGAGCGACAGCAGGGCGGTGACCAGGGCGCCGCCCAGGACCAGGAACTGGACGACGAGCGTGAAGTGGTCGGCGGTGTAGCTGCAGACCGTGGGCGCGTCGGTGAGGCAGAAGGTGCTGCGGTCGCCGGCGCGCAGGGGCAGCAGGAGCGCGGTCGAGACGGCCAGGCCCGCGACCGAGATCCAGCCCAGGACCGGCTTCCTGCCCTCGGGTACGAACAGGTCGGCGACCAGGACGAGGAGGGCGACGGCGGCGGGCAGGGCCGCGGGCGCGATGGCGAGCCAGTCGACGGTCTGGACCAGGGCGGCGCCCGTGTCGGCGGCGGCGGTCATGAGCTGCGCCGTCATGCGTTGCCTCCTGCGAGGAGCTTCTGGACGGCCGGGTCGGTGAGGCCGAGGAGGACCGCGGGCCACAGGCCCGCGAGGACGGTGAGGGCGACGAGCGGGGTCCAGGCGGCGAACTCGTAGCCGCGTACGTCCGCGAGGACGGCGGGCGCGGCCTCGGGCCGGGCCTGCGGATCGCCCATGCACACCCTGCGTACGACGATCAGAAGATATGCGGCCGTCAGCAGGGTGCCGAAGGCGCCGATCGCCATGAAGGTGAGGAAGGCGGGCCGGGACAGGCCCTCGGCCGGGTCGAACGCGCCGAACAGGGCCAGCATCTCGCCCCAGAATCCGGCGAGGCCCGGCAGGCCGAGGGAGGCGACGGCGGCGAACGCGAGGAGGGCGCCGAAGCGGGGGGCGCGGCCGTAGAGGGCGGCGCCGGTGGCCCCGGCGAGGGTGTCGAGGTCGCTGCTGCCGTAGCGGTCCTTGAGCGCGCCGACCAGGAAGAAGAGCAGGCCGGTGATCAGGCCGTGGCCGATGTTGGCGAACAGCGCGCCGTTGACGCCGGTGGGGGTCATGGTCGCGATGCCCAGCAGGACGAAGCCCATGTGGCCGACGGAGGAGTACGCGATGAGCCGCTTGAGGTCGCCCTTGGCGCCCTTCCTGGCCAGTGCCAGGCAGGCCAGCGATCCGTAGATGATGCCGACGACGGCGAAGGCGGCCAGGTAGGGCGCGACGGTGAGCATGCCGTCGGGGGTGATCGGCAGCAGGATGCGGACGAACCCGTAGGTGCCCATCTTCAGCAGGACGCCCGCCAGCAGCACCGATCCCACGGTGGGCGCGGCGGTGTGGGCGTCCGGGAGCCAGCTGTGCAGCGGCCACATCGGGGTCTTCACCGCGAGGCCGAGGCCGATGGCGAGGACCGCCAGGAGCTGGGTGGTGCGGGTGAGTTCGCGGCCGTTGTCAGTGGCGAGTGCCACCATGTCGAATGTGCCGGCGCTGATGCCGATCAGCAGCAGGCCGAGCAGCATGACCACGGATCCGAGCAGCGTGAAGAGGATGAACTTCCAGGCGGCCGACTGCCGCTGGTCACCGCCCCAGCGGGCGATGAGGAAGTACATGGGGATGAGCACCATCTCGAACGCGAGGAAGAACAGCAGCAGGTCGAGGACCGCGAAGGTCGCGAGGGTGCCGGATTCCAGGACGAGGAGCAGCGCGACGAAGGCCTTCGGGGAGGGGCCCGCGGGGAGCTTGAAGTAGCTGTACAGCGCGCACAGGAAGAACAGCAGCGCCGTCATCAGGAGGAGGGGGAGCGAGATGCCGTCGATGCCGAGGTGGATCCGGACGTCCAGCGCCGGGATCCAGCTGATGTCCGTCGTCGCCTGGAAGCGGGACGGGGTGTCGTGGTCGAAGCCCAGGGTGAGGGCGATCGCCGCGGCGAGGATGACACCGGTCATGGTCACGCCGTGGCGCAGCACGGCCTGTTCGGGGCCACGGCCCTTGAGTCCGGGCGGGGCCGGCAGGAGGGCCGCGAGCGCACCGAGGAGCGGTGCGGCCACGATGAACGCCAGAAGGAACTGCATCACGGACGGGCTGATATCAATCACGGCTGAATCACGGCTCACGATCCGGCGTTGACGTTGGCGAGGACGGCGGTGGCGATCGCCAGGACCACGGCACCGGCGAGCAGGGCGCTCAGGTAGCTCTGCACGTTGCCCGTCTGGGCGCGGCGGACGAGGGCGCCGAGCAGCCGGGGTGCGCCGCCCGCACCGCGGACGTACGTGTCGACGACCTCGCGGTCCAGGAAGCGGACCAGGCTCGCGGCGGCCCGGACGGGGCGTACGAACAGCGCGGTGTAGACGGCGTCCAGGTGGAACCCGACGGCGGCGTGCCGGTACAGCGGGCCGAGCAGTGCGCGACCGGGGTCGGCGGCGGGGGCGGCCGGGACGGCGGGGTGGTCGTGGGTGACCTCGGCGACCTCGGGGGTCTCGGCGGCGGATTCGGCCGCGGCGACCGAGGCGGGCACGCCGGTGGCTGCGCCGGCCCGGGCCGTGACGGCGCCGGCGCGCTGCCAGAGGGCGTAGGTGAGGACGACACCGATGACCGCGGCGCCCGTGCCGAGGACGGAGGTGACAACGGTCGGGGTCAGCCCGCGGCCGTCGAACCAGTCGGGGAGCACGCCGGCGGCGAGGCCGAAGGCGACCGAGGGGATGGCCAGCAGCCACAGCACGCCGGTCATGGCGAGCGGCTCCCTGCCGTGGTCGGGGGCGGCGGCGCCCCGGCCGCGGAAGGCCATCAGCCACAGCCGGGTGGCGTAGGCGGCGGTGAGCAGTGCGGTCAGCAGGCCGGAGACCAGCACGAGCCAGCCGGCGGCGCTGGGCGCGAAGTCGGACTCGCCGACGGCGGTGTGCTCGGCGGCGACGAGGACGGCTTCCTTGGAGAAGAAGCCGGCGAAGGGCGGGATCGCGGCGAGCGCGAGGAGCGCGATCGTCATCGTCCAGAAGGCGTCGGGGATGCGCTTGGCCAGGCCGTCCATACGGGACATGGCGGCCAGGGAGTTCGTCCCGGCGGCGTGGATGATCACGCCCGCGCCGAGGAAGAGCAGCGCCTTGAAGGCACCGTGCGACAGGAGGTGGAAGACGGCGGCCCCGCGGTCGCCGACGGCGAGGGCGCCGGTCATGTAGCCGAGCTGGCCGATGGTGGAGTAGGCGAGGACGCGCTTGATGTCGTCCTGGGCGAGGGCGGCCAGCGCGGAGCCGGTCATCGTCACCGCGGCCATGGCGGCCATCACGATGAGCGCGGCCTGCGAGGCCGCGAAGACCGGGAGGAGGCGGGCGATGAAGTAGACACCGGCGGCGACCATCGTCGCGGCGTGGATCAGCGCGGAGACCGGGGTGGGGCCCGCCATGGCGTCGGGGAGCCAGGTGTGCAGCGGGAACTGCGCGGACTTGCCCGCGACGCCCGCCAGCAGGAGCAGCGCGATCAGCGTCGGGTGGTCGAGCCCGCCCGCGGCGACGGTGCCGAGGATCTTGGTGATCTGGAAGGACCCGGCGTCGGTGGCGAGCGCGAACAGGCCGATGAGGAAGGGGACGTCGCCGAGCTTGGTGACGAGGAAGGCCTTGAGGGAGGCGGACCGGGCGGCCTCGGTCTCCCAGTAGTGGCCGACCAGGAAGTACGAGCAGATGCCCATGATCTCCCAGCCGACCAGCAGCACCATCAGGTCGCCGGAGTAGACGACGAGCAGCATGGCGGAGGTGAACAGTGAGACCAGAGCGGCGTACGACGGGTAGCGCGGGTCCTCGCGCAGGTAGGCCGTCGAGTAGATCTGGACGCAGGTGGCGACCACACCGACGAGGCCGGCTACCAGGGCGGCGAAGCCGTCCACGTACAGGGCCAGCTCGATGGGGACCGAGCCGGTCGGGGTCAGTTCGGTGGCGGCGTCGATCGCCGGGCCGCCGCCCTGCCGTACGGCGACCAGGACGGCCAGGACCGCGGCGGCCAGGGTGGGCAGCAGGGCCAGCGGCCGGACGAATCCGGGGGCCGTGCGGCCGAGCAGCAGTCCGCCGACCGCGCCGAGGAACGGCAGCAGCGGGACGAGGACGGCGAGGGTCGTGGTGCTCACGCGGCGACCTCCGGCCGGGTGGTGCGCTGGTCGTCGGGCCGGGGCGCGGGCTCGTGGCCCTCGGCGGTGTCGCGCAGCTTGTCGACGTCCGAGGTGCCCCGGTTGCGGTACACCATCAGCACGATGGCCAGGCCGATGCCGATCTCGGCGGCGGCGATGGCGATGGTGAAGAGGGTGAGGGCCTGGCCGGCGTGCAGGGTGTCGCGCAGCCAGACGTCGAAGGCCACCAGGTTGAGGTTGACGGCGTTGAGCATCAGCTCGACGGACATCAGGACCAGGATGGCGTTGCGTCGGGCGAGCACCCCGTACAGGCCGATGCAGAAGAGCAGCGCCGCGAGGACGGCGGGGTAGGCGAGGTGCATCAGCGCTTGCCCTTCCCGGGGGTGTTGCCGGTGCGACCGTTGTTCGTGTCGCCGTTCTTGCGGGACAGCACGATGGCTCCGATCAGGGCGGCCAGCAGCAGCACGGAGAGCGCTTCGAAGGGCAGTACCCAGTGCCGGAAGAGGAACTCCCCGGACACCCGTGTGGAGCCCTGGACCGGCCCGTCGAGGTCGATCCACGTGGTCCGGAAGGCGTCGACGACGACCCAGACGAGGGTGGCGGCGGCCACCACGGCGACGGCGAGGGCGACCCAGCGGTTGCCGGAGTCGGCGTCCGGGGAGCGGCCGATGGGCGCCTTGGTCAGCATCAGTCCGAAGAGGAGGAGGACGACCACGGAACCGAGGTAGATCAGGACCTGCACCCACGCCAGGAACTCGGCGGTGAGCAGGAGGTACTCGATGGCGATGCCGCCGAGCGTCATGACCAGCCAGAGGGCGGCGTGCACCAGCTGCTTGGTCGTGACGGTCACGACGGCCGCGCCGAGGGTGACGAGGCCGACGAGGAGGAACGCGATCTCGACACCGGTGGGCGAGAGGAAGCCGGGGCCTTGGGCGGCGGCGGCCAGGGGGGTGCTGAGCATCAGGCGGTTCCTCCCGCCGGCGTCTCCGGGGTGCCGGGGCCGGGTCCGGGGTCAGGTCCGGGGTCGGCGGGCGTCGTGTCGGCCGCTGCCGCGGCGGCGGCCGCGGCAGCGGCGGCCTCCGCCTTCTCGACGGCCTTGCGGGCGGCGGCGATCTCCTTGGGTTCCTCGGCGGCCGGGTCGAGGGCGGGCGGAGCGGGCACGGTCCACATCCACTCGCGCAGCTTGTCGCGCTCGTGGGTGAGTTCGAGGATGTCCGTCTCCGCGTACTCGAACTCCGGCGACCAGAAGAGGGCGTCGAAGGGGCACACCTCGATGCAGATACCGCAGTACATGCAGAGGGAGAAGTCGATGGCGAACCGGTCGAGGACGTTGCGGCTGCGCTCACGGCCGCCGGGAGCGGCGGCGGGGATCGTCTCCTTGTGGGAGTCGATGTAGATGCACCAGTCGGGGCACTCGCGCGCGCAGAGCATGCAGACCGTGCAGTTCTCCTCGAACAGGCCGATGACCCCGCGGGTGCGGGGCGGGAGCTCGGGCTGGACGTCGGGGTACTGGGCGGTGTGCGAACGCTTCGTCATCGTGCGCAGCGTGACGGCGAGGCCCTTGGCCAGGCCGGAACCGGGGATGGGCATTACTGGATCGCCACCTTCACGATGCCGGTGAGCGCGATCTGGGCGAGCGCGAGCGGGATGAGCGTGGTCCAGGCGAGCTTCTGGAGCTGGTCCTCGCGCAGGCGCGGGTAGCTCACGCGCAGCCAGATGACCACGAAGGCGAGGAGCGCGGTCTTGAGGAGGGTCCAGGCCCAGCCGTCCTCGAAGGGGCCGTGCCAGCCGCCGAGGAAGAGGACGGTGGTGAGGGCGCACAGGACGACGATGCCGGCGTACTCGGCGAGGAGGAACAAGGCGAAGCGCAGGCCGGTGTACTCGGTGTAGGCGCCGAAGATGATCTCGGAGTCGGCGACGGGCATGTCGAAGGGGGGCCGCTGGAGTTCGGCGAGGCCGGCGATGAAGAAGACGAGGGCGCCGACGATCTGCCAGGGCAGCCACCACCACTCGAAGGCGTCGAGGATGCCGGGCAGGGACACGGTCCCGGCGGCCATCGCGACGGAGGCGGCGGCGAGCAGCATGGGCAGCTCGTAGGCGAGCAGCTGGGCGGCGGTACGCAGGCCGCCGAGCAGGGAGAACTTGTTGGCGGAGGCCCAGCCGGCCATCAGGCTGCCGAGGACTCCGACGCCCATGACGGCGAGCACGAAGAACACGCCGGCGTCGATGACCTCGCCGACCGCGCCCGCACCGGGGCCGATGGGGATGGCGACGAGGACGAGGAGGTACGGCAGCAGGGCGACGGCGGGCGCGAGCTGGAAGATGCGGCGGTCGGCGTTGGCCGGGACGACGTCTTCCTTCTGGGCGAACTTGACGCCGTCGGCGACGAGCTGGGCCCAGCCGTGGAAGCCGCCGGCGTACATGGGGCCGAGCCGGCCCTGCATGTGCGCCATCACCTTGTGCTCCGTCTGGCCGACGACGAGCGGCAGCACGAGGAAGACGGCGAAGACGACGATCAGTCGCAGGGCGACGTCGAGGACGTCGTTCACGCGTCGCCTCCGGGGTCGGGATCGGGGTGGGTGTCGGGGTGAGTCTCAGGGGTGGTCTCGGAACCGGCCTCGGAACCGGTCTCGGAACCGGCTTCGCCGCCGGTCTCCGGTTTCGCCGCCGTGGGCCCGGCCTCCCGGGGCGCCTCGGCGCCCGGCGCCGGCCGCGCGGGCTCGCCGGGGACGGGCTCGGGGGCCGGGGGCGCCGTGGCCGGGGTGGGCTCGGCGAAGGCGGGCTTCGGGTTGTGCCATGGCGCGTCCGCGCTGCGGGGCGCCGGGCGGCCGGCCGGCTGCTCCGGCGGGGTGGCCTGGCTCGCCGAGCCCTCCGCGGCCGAGCGGGAACGGCGCGGCGGACGGGACGCCGGAGCGGCGGACGACGCGGCGTCCGCCGTCCCCGCGGAGTCGGCCGCGGCCAGCGCGGTGTCCGCGTTCGGCGCGGCCGGAGGGGTGGCCTGGCTCGCCGAGCCCTCCGCGGCCGAGCGGGTACGGCGCGGCGGACGGGACGCCGGAGCGGCGGACGACGCGGCGTCCGCCGTCCCCGCGGAGTCGGCCGCGGCCGGCGCGGTGTCCGCGTTCGGCGCGGCCGGAGGGGTGGCCTGGCTCGCGGAGCCTTCCGTCACCGAACGGGTGCGGCGCACCGGGGCGCCCTCGCGCGGGGCGCGGGCCGGGGCGCCCTCGCGGGGGGTACGGGCGCCCGCGGCGCCGGCGGCGCGCGGGGTGCGCGCCGGGCGGGCCGGAGCGGGCGGGAGCTGGCCCTTGAGGGGACCCCAGTCGTTGGGGTCCGGGACGCCCGGAGGCAGCATGGTGCGGCGCTTCGGGCCGCCGGCCTCGGCGCCCTCACCCGGCTCCTTGGCGCCCGGCCACGCCTTGGCGACCCGCGCGGCCAGCACGAAGTCCTTGCGCAGCGGGTGGCCCTCGAAGTTCTCGGGCAACAGCAGCGGGACGAGGTTCGGGTGGTCGGTGAAGGTCACGCCGAACATCTCGTACGTCTCGCGCTCGTGCCACGCCGCGCCCGCGTACACCGCGATGGCGGACGGCAGGGACGGCGCGCTGTGCGGAACCGTCGTACGCAGCAGCAGGCGGCGGACCCGGTGGCCCTCCAGGGCCACCACGTGCGCGCTCACCCGGAAGCCGGTGCCCGGCTCGTCGACGGCGCTCAGCCAGTCGAAGTAGGTGCAGCCCAGCTTGTCGCGGGCGATCTCCAGCGACGGGATCCACGAGCCGACGGGAACGTCGACGGTGAGGACGTCGTAGGAGAGTTCGGCGACGGCCTCCACGCCGAAGATCTGCGCGGCGCCGTCCGGCAGGGTGTCGTACAGGTTGCCGCTCATGCCGTACCGCCCGTGTGCCGAGGGCTTTCAGGGGCCTGCACCAGGCCGCTCGTCAGCTGGGAAACGGTGGGCGAGGCGGGTGCGGCGTGCCCGTAGCGTTCCGCCAGCGACTCGCGAGCGATCTTCTCCTGGAGCTTGAGGATGCCCTGCAGCAGCGCCTCCGGGCGCGGCGGGCAGCCCGGCACGTACACGTCGACCGGAATGATCTGGTCCACACCCTTGGTCACCGAGTACGAGTCCCAGTACGGACCGCCGCAGTTGGAGCAGGCGCCGAAGGAGATGACGTACTTCGGCTCCGGCATCTGCTCGTAGAGGCGCTTGACGGCCGGGGCCATCTTGTCCGTCACGGTGCCGGAGACGATCATCAGGTCGGCCTGGCGCGGGCCCGGCGCGAAGGGAATCACGCCGAGCCGGATGAAGTCGTGCCGGGCCATCGACGCCGCGATGAACTCGATCGCGCAGCAGGCGAGGCCGAAGTTGAACACCCACAGGCTGTAGCGGCGGCCCCAGTTCAGGACCACCTTCATCGGCTCCGGGGCCAGCCGGGAGAGCACGCCCAGCCGCTTGGGCTCCGGGAGCAGCTGCGGGTCCGGCAGGGGCTGCGGTTCCGGGCCCGGGCCCGGTGTCGTCACGTCCATTCGAGGACGCCCTTCTTGTACGCGTAGAGCAGGCCGACGGCCAGGAAGCCCAGGAAGATGAACATCTCGACCAGGGTCGTGGCGCCGTAGCCGGCTGCGGCGAAGACCGTCGCCCACGGGAAGAGGAAGATCGAGTCGACGGCGAAGATGACGTAGAGGAACGCGTAGACGTAGTAGCGGACCTGGGTGTGCGCCCAGCCCTCGCCCACCGGGTCGACGCCGCATTCGTACGTCAGGAGCTTCTCGGGGGTCGGCACGACGGGGCGGAGCAGGCGGCCCGCGCCGAACGCCACGGCCACGAAGAGCACACCGAGGACCGCGAGCAGACCGACGACCGAATAGCTCCGGAAGTAGTCCGCCGCCAGCACGGTTGCGGTCGATACCGTCGGGTCGGGCACGTCCGTTCCTCGCTCCTTGGCAGCTGTCGGCGATCTGTTACGGACGGGAGTCTAGGCCCTGCGTTACGCAGGGTGGGGTTATCCCCCGTTCACTGAGACAAGGGCACCCCATGGCATGACGGGGCCGGGGTTGGCAGGCTGTCGCCCATGACCGCGATCAAGCCAGCCCCCGACGACGACCGGCTTCCGCCGGTGCGCGCGCCCTTCGGCGCGGCGACGTGGAAGGAGATCACGCATCTCCTGACCAACCTTCCCGAATCGATCATCGGATTTGTTTACACAGTTGTCATGGTCTCGCTCGGCGCCGGTCTGTCCGTGACCGTCGTCGGACTGCCGCTGCTCGCGTGCGGGCTGTGGGGGGCGCGGCAGCTGGGGCGGTGGGAGCGGTGGCGGGCGCGCGTGCTGCTGGGGGTACGGATCGAGGAGCCGACTCCGATACCCGGGCCGAAGCGCTCGGGCGGTTTCTTCCCGTGGCTGTGGACGTCGCTCAAGGACCCGGTGGCGTGGCGTACCGCGCTGTACGGCCTGGTGCGGTTGCCGTGGGGCGTACTGACTTTCACCGTAACGCTGACGGGGCTGATCGTGCTGTGGCCGGTGCTGCCGTGGGTGGTGCGTGCGCTGGCGAACGTGGACCGGGCGATGGTGCGCGGGCTGCTCGTCCCCTCGGACGAGCTGGAGCGGCGGATCGCGGAGCTGGAGTCGGACCGCGGGGTCGTGGTCGACACGGCGGCGGCGGATCTGCGGCGGATCGAGCGGGACCTGCACGACGGTGCGCAGGCGCGGCTGGTCGCGCTGGCGATGGGGCTGGGCCTGGCGAAGGAGAAGCTGCTGGAGGACCCGGACGCGGCGGCGCTGATGGTCGACGAGGCGCACGGCGAGGTCAAGCTGGCCCTGCAGGAACTGCGGGACCTGGCGCGCGGCATCCATCCGGCCGTCCTGACGGACCGGGGGCTGGACGCGGCGCTGTCGTCGGTGGCGTCGCGGTGCGTGGTGCCGGTGCGGGTGGAGGTGGACCTGCCGGCGCGGCCGGCGGAGGCGATCGAGGGGATCGCGTACTTCACGGTCTCGGAGCTGCTGCAGAACATCAGCAAGCACGCGGCGGCGCGGAGCGCGGCGGTCGAGGTGTGGCGGTCGGGGGAGCGGCTGCTGATCCGGGTGTCGGACGACGGGCGGGGCGGGGCGCGGATGGACCGCGGGACGGGGATGGCGGGGCTGGCGGAACGGCTGGGGGCGGTGGACGGGGTGTTCGTCGTGGATTCACCGGACGGCGCCGGCACGACGGTGACGGCGGAACTCCCCTGGCGCGACCGCCCGCTCCCCCGCTGACGGTCCCCCCGGCTCGCGGCCGCCGCCGCGCGGACCTTCAGCCTCTGCGTCGACGGTACGCCGACCGGTAATCGATCCGCGCCGCCCGGCCCACCGACGGCGGCGCACCCGCCCAGCACACCCGGGGCCGGCAGGCCGGCCGACGCCGGTGGGCAGTACGCCGCCCAGCCCGCCCGGGGCCGCTACGTCGGCCGACGCCGGTGGGCAAGCCAGCCGACGTGCCCGTGGCCGTACGCCCGCCGAGCCCGCCCGGGCCGGTACGCCGCCCGGACCCGGTGGGCAGTACACCCGCCCGGCACGTCGGTGGCCGTACGGCCGGCCGCTCGCCCGGACCCGATACGCCGGCCGACGCCGGTGGGCAGTACGCCGCCCAACGCGCCCGTGGCCGTACGCCCGCCCGGCACGCCCGTGGCCGTACGCCCGCCGAGCCCGCCCGGGGCTACTACGTCAGCCGGCGCGTCGGCGACCGCAAACTGCGGGCTGGGCGCCCGCCGAGCACCAAGTGCCACCGGGGCGGCCGTGTGGGGCCGGGTGCGCGGGACGTGGCCGACACGCCCCGCCCGGGGCCCATACCGGCCGGCGCCGGTGGGCAGTACGCCGCCCAACGCGCCCGTGGCCGTACGTCCGCCGAGCCCGCCTGGGGCCACTACGTCGGCCGGTCCGTCGCCGACCGCAGCCTGCGGGCCTGTGCGCCTGCGGCGCGCCGAGCAGCGAGTGCCGCCAGGGCGGCCGTGTGGGGCCGGGTGCGCGGGACGTGGCCGACACCGGTCACCGGATCCGGCCGTTCCGGGACCCGGGGCCGAGGGCCGGCCCTGTCGTCCAGGTAGCGCCGGTAGGGCCCGCGGCGCCTGGCGCTGGTATCGCAAGGCGGAGGACGTACATGGGTGCTCCGACAGCGCGGCGAGGTGCGGTGCCTGGGGGTACCTCCCAGTGGTAGCTGGGGGAGCGTCGCGGGCCAGGCGGGACTTTGACGGCAGGGCCTGGTGACCCGGGCGCTCGGAGGCCGTGGCTACCGGTGCCCGGATGCGCCGCGGGCGTCGGCCGGGACTCGGGGGTGGCCCGCACCGGGCCATGGGTGCAGTGATCGACCGTGGCTGACCTGCGGAGCCGGGGCCGGATCCCTGGGCGACCAGGGCGGCGGGCCCCCTACCTCCCGCGATCAGGGGCGTGAGGCACACCGCCGGGTACGGATGGGCCGGTCGGGACCATCGCCGCATCGCCGGGCCCGGCCGCGCACGAGCCGGCCCCGCCCGCCCGGAGCCGGAGGCCACCTCGGCCTGGGGCGCCACCCGACCCGCCCCCAGGAGCCCCGCGCGGTGCTCAGCCACACGCACCGGTTGGGCCCGCCCGCCGAAGGGCCCGCCCCCTCGGACCGCAGGGCCCAGAGGCACCGGCACCCCCGCAGACCCCGGGCGCCCGGGCAAGCCCGCGCCCGTACCCCGGGCCCCGCCCCCCGGGTGACGCCGGGCCCCGTCCCGGGTCACGCCCGGCCCCGCCCCCTGTGACGCAGGGCCCCGCCCCCGCGCCGCCCCGGGCAACCGGGCCAGCCCGCGCCCATACCCGGACACCCGCCCCCGCGTGGCCCCGAGCGACCGGGCAAGCCCGCGCCCATGCCCCGGGCCCTGGCCCCCCGGTTACGCCGGACCCCCGCCCCCTGGTTACGCCGGACCCCCGTCCCTCGGTGACGCCGGGCCCCACTCCCCCGGTTCTGCCGGGCCCCCGTCCCTCGCTTACCCCGGGCACCCGCCCTGGCGCGGCCCCGGGCGACCGGGCGAGCCCACGCCCGCAAGCCGGGCCCCGCCCCCGCGCGACCCCGGACCTGCCCGGTTACCCCGGGCCCCCGCCCCCCGTAGACCCCGGGCAACCGGGCCAGCCCGTGCCCGTACGCCGGCCCCGCCCCCGCGCCGCCTCCGGGCAACCGGGCCAGCCCGCACCCGTACCCCGGACACCCGCCCCCGCGCCACCCCGAGCGACACGGCTAGCCCGTGCCCGTACGCCAGGCCCCCCGCGCGACCCAGCCAGCCCGCGCCCGTACCCGGGCGTCGCCCCGGCGCAGCCGGGCGACCGGGCGAGCCCGCACCCGTACGCCGGACCCTCGCCCCCGGTGACGCCGGCCCCCGTCCCCGCGCGACCACAGACACCCGCCCCGCGCCGCCCCGAGCAACCCGGCCAGCCCCCGCGCGTACCCGGGCACCCGCCCCCGCGCAACTCCGGGCAACCGAACCAGCCCGTGCCCGTACGCCAGGCCCCACCCCGCGCGACCTCGGACAACCGGCCTACCTCACGCCCGCACCCCAGGCCCCGCCCCGCGCGACCCCGGGCAACCGGGCCAGCCCCCGCCCGTACGCCGGACCACCGCCCCCCGGTGACGCCGGGCCCCGCCCCCGCGCGACCCCGGACGACCGGCCCAGCCCGCACCCCGGGCACCCCCCGTTTACGCCCGGCCCCGCCCCCCGGTAGGGATAACCCCCCGTCGCGGACGCCGACCCGCTGCATGGTGGGTGGGGGGTGGGGGCGGGGAGGGTGGGGGCATGGTTGGTCGTGGAGAGGATGGGGTGGGGAACATGGTGCGCGTGTTGCAGGGGCCCGTGTCGCGGCGGACGTGGCGGGCGTTCGGGTATCTGTTGCTCGGGCTGCCGTTGAGCACCGTCTTCTTCGCGCTCACGATCACCGGCCTGAGCCTCGGCGCCGGTCTGCTGGTGACCTTCCTCGGGGTGCCGCTGCTCGCCGGGGTGCTCGCCATGTGCCGGGGTTTCGGCCACGTGGAGCGGGCGCGGGCCCGGGCGCTGCTGGGCCTGGAGATCGCCGACCCCGCGCCCGTCCGCCCGTCCAAGCCCGGAGCCATGGGCCTGATCGGGGCCACGCTCAAGAACGGCAGCGCCTGGCGGCACGTGCTGTACGGCGTGATCCACTTCCCGTGGTCCGTGTTCGCGTTCGTCGTCTCGCTCTCCCTGTGGGCGTACGGCTGGGGCTTCCTGCTGTACCCCGCCTGGTTCTGGGTCTTCCCGGCCTTCACCGACCAGCCCGGCCTGCAGCTCTTCCAGAACGACGACTACGCCCTCTACCTCGACTCGCCCGCCGACATCGCCCTGACCTCCCTCATCGGGCTGGCCCTGACCCTGGTCACCCCGGCCGTCATCCGCGGGCTCACCGCCGTCGACAAGGCGCTGGTGACCGGGCTGCTCGGGCCCTCGCGGCTGGCCAGCCGCGTCACCGAGCTGGAGTCCGACCGCGGGGTGGTCGTGGACACGGCGGCCGCCGATCTGCGGCGCATCGAGCGGGACCTGCACGACGGGGCGCAGGCCCGGCTCGTCGCGCTCGCCATGGATCTGGGGCTGGCCAAGGAGAAGCTCGCCCATGACCCGCAGGCCGCCGCCCGCATGGTCGACGAGGCGCACGGCGAGGTGAAGGTCGCCCTGCAGGAGCTGCGTGACCTGGCCCGCGGGATCCACCCGGCGGTCCTGACCGACCGCGGCCTGGACGCCGCGCTGTCGTCGGTGGCCTCGCGGTGCGCGGTACCCGTACGGGTGCGGGTCGACCTCCCCGCGCGGCCCGCCGCAGCGATCGAGGGCATCGCCTACTTCACCGTCTCCGAGCTGCTGCAGAACGTCAGCAAGCACGCGCGGGCCCGCTCCGCCTCCGTCGACGTGTGGAAGTCGGGCGACCGGTTGCTCATCGAGGTCGTCGACGACGGGCTCGGGGGCGCGAGCAGCGGCACGGGCCACGGCCCCGGTACCGGGATCGCCGGGCTCGCCGAGCGGATCGGGGCCGTCGACGGGGTGCTCGTGGTGGAGTCGCCGGCCGGCGGCGGCACCACGGTCACCGCCGAGCTGCCCTGGCGGGAGTAGGCGGGAGCAGGCGGGAGTAGGTGGGAGCAGGCCCGGCTGCCGCTCCCGGAGCCACCGGACACGTCATGCCCCCGGATCCACGACGAAATCCGGGCGATCCCTGGGATGCTTGCGGCATCACAGTGATCGTCACCGTGATGGCGAGTGGATACGGGGGCTTGTGAGTCGTGGACGACAGGGTGCGGGTGGTCATCGCCGAGGATTCAGTGCTGCTCCGTGAGGGCCTGACCCGGCTCCTGACCGACCGGGGGCATGACGTCGTGGCCGGCGTCGGGGACGCGGAAGCCCTGCTGAAGACGGTGTCGGACCTGGCGGGCGAGGGTGCGCTGCCGGACGTGGTGGTGGCCGACGTACGGATGCCGCCGACCCACACGGACGAGGGGGTCCGGGCGGCGGTGCGGCTGCGCAAGGACTATCCGGGCATAGGCGTGCTGGTCCTGTCGCAGTACGTGGAGGAGCGGTACGCCACCGAACTGCTGGCCGGTTCCAGCACCGGCGTGGGCTACCTGCTCAAGGACCGGGTGGCCGAGGTGCGCGAGTTCCTCGACGCCGTCGTACGGGTGGCCCGGGGCGGTACGGCCCTGGATCCCGAGGTCGTGGCGCAGTTGCTGGGCCGCAGCCGCAAGCAGGACGTGCTGGCGGGGCTGACGCCGCGCGAGCGCGAGGTGATGGGCCTGATGGCGGAGGGCCGGACGAATTCGGCGATCGCGAAGCAGCTGGTGGTCAGTGACGGGGCGGTCGAGAAGCACGTCAGCAATATCTTCATGAAGCTGGGGCTGTCCCCCAGTGATGGGGATCACCGGCGCGTCCTGGCGGTGCTCACCTATCTGAATTCATGAATAGCTGACACTCTGTCAGACAGCCGGTTTTGACCAGGCCGTCTCAAAAGACAGTCCACTATGTGAGCGGTCCGGGGAAGGCCACCCCTACCGACGTAGGGTTGGTTTTGGGAACGTGACGCCTCGAAGGAGGTCCAGTTCAGTGACCAGCCAGGTCAGTACCCCAGCCGAGCAGGCCGACGGGGCGGGAGGGGCTGTTGTCGGTGAACAACGCTCGCCCGAGGGCTCGGGGGGCAAGGAAATCCGCCGTCTCGACCGTGTGATCATCCGGTTCGCGGGTGACTCCGGTGACGGTATGCAGCTCACCGGTGACCGGTTCACATCGGAGACGGCTTCCTTCGGGAACGACCTCTCCACGCTGCCGAACTTCCCGGCCGAGATCCGGGCGCCCGCCGGCACCCTGCCGGGCGTGTCCTCGTTCCAGCTGCACTTCGCCGACCACGACATCCTCACTCCGGGTGACGCCCCGAACGTCCTGGTGGCCATGAACCCGGCCGCGCTGAAGGCGAACATCGCCGACGTACCGCGCGGCGCGGAGATCATCGTCAACACGGACGAGTTCACCAAGCGGCCGATGGCCAAGGTCGGCTACACGACGTCCCCGCTGGAGGACGGTTCGCTGGAGGCGTACAGCGTCCACCCGGTGCCGCTGACCACGCTCACCGTGGAGGCGCTGAAGGATTTCGGGTTGTCGCGGAAGGAGGCCGAGCGGAGCAAGAACATGTTCGCGCTGGGCCTGCTGTCGTGGATGTACCACCGGCCGACGGAGGGCACGGAGAGTTTCCTGCGGCGGAAGTTCGCGAAGAAGCCCGACATCGCGGAGGCGAACGTGGCCGCGTTCCGGGCGGGCTGGAACTTCGGCGAGACCACCGAGGACTTCGCGGTCTCCTACGAGGTCGCCCCCGCCACGCAGGCCTTCCCCACCGGCACCTACCGCAACATCTCCGGCAACCTGGCCCTGTCCTACGGCCTGATCGCCGCGAGCCGCCAGGCCGACCTGCCCCTCTACCTGGGCTCCTACCCCATCACCCCGGCCTCCGACATCCTGCACGAGCTGAGCCGGCACAAGAACTTCGGCGTACGCACCTTCCAGGCCGAGGACGAGATCGCCGGGATCGGTGCCGCGCTCGGCGCGGCCTTCGGCGGGTCCCTTGCCGTGACCACCACCTCCGGGCCGGGCGTGGCGCTGAAGTCGGAGACGATCGGGCTGGCGGTCTCGCTGGAGCTGCCACTGCTGGTCGTGGACATCCAGCGCGGCGGCCCCTCGACGGGGCTGCCGACCAAGACCGAGCAGGCCGACCTGCTCCAGGCGATGTACGGGCGCAACGGTGAGGCGCCGGTGCCGGTGGTGGCCCCGCGCACCCCGGCGGACTGTTTCGAGGCGGCGCTGGAGGCGGCGCGGATCGCGCTGGTCTACCGCACGCCGGTGTTCCTGCTCTCCGACGGCTACCTCGCCAACGGTTCCGAGCCCTGGCGGATCCCCGATCCCGAGGAGCTGCCCGACCTGCGGGTGCCCTTCGCCGACGGCCCCAACCACACCCTCGCGGACGGCACGGAGGTGTTCTGGCCGTACAAGCGTGATCCGCGGACCCTGGCACGGCCGTGGGCGGTACCGGGGACGGCGGGTCTGGAACACCGGATCGGCGGGATCGAGAAGCAGGACGGCACGGGCAACATCTCCTACGACCCGGCCAACCACGACTTCATGGTCCGCACCCGGCAGGCCAAGATCGACGGGATCGAGGTCCCCGACCTCGACGTCGACGACCCCGACCACGCCACCACCCTCGTCCTGGGCTGGGGCTCCACCTACGGCCCCATCACCGCCGCGGTACGGCGGCTGCGGGCCGCCGGGCTCCCGATCGCGCAGGCCCACCTGCGCCACCTCAACCCCTTCCCGCGGAACCTGGGCGACGTGCTCGGCCACTACGGGAAGGTCGTGGTGCCGGAGATGAACCTCGGGCAGCTGGCCACCCTGATCCGGGCGAAGTACCTGGTCGACGCCCAGTCGTACAACCAGGTCAACGGAATGCCGTTCAAGGCGGAGCAGCTCGCGACGGTCCTCAAGGAGGCCATCAATGACTGACACGACGGCAACCGAGAAGACGGCAACCGAGCAGGCGGCGGGCGGAAAGGCTGCGGCCGGAAAGGCGGCGGCCGGCACGACGGCGCACCTGGGCGGCTCGCGCTCGCTGCTCTCGCTGGTGCCGAAGACGGCGGCCAGGCAGTCGATGAAGGACTTCAAGTCGGACCAGGAGGTCCGCTGGTGCCCCGGCTGCGGCGACTACGCCGTCCTGGCCGCCGTCCAGGGCTTCATGCCCGAACTCGGCCTCGCCCGCGAGAACATCGTCTTCGTCTCCGGCATCGGCTGCTCCTCCCGCTTCCCGTACTACATGAACACCTACGGGATGCACTCCATCCACGGCCGCGCCCCCGCCATCGCCACCGGCCTCGCCACCTCCCGCCGCGACCTCTCCGTCTGGGTCATCACAGGCGACGGCGACGCCCTCTCCATCGGCGGCAACCACCTCATCCACGCCCTCCGCCGCAACGTCAACCTCAAGATCCTCCTCTTCAACAACCGGATCTACGGCCTCACCAAGGGCCAGTACTCCCCCACCTCCGAAATCGGCAAGATCACCAAATCCACCCCCATGGGCTCCCTCGACGCCCCCTTCAACCCCGTCTCCCTCGCCCTGGGCGCCGAAGCCTCCTTCGTCGCCCGCACCATCGACTCCGACCGCAAACACCTCACCGAGGTCCTGCGCGCCGCCGCAGACCACAACGGCACCGCCCTCGTCGAGATCTACCAGAACTGCAACATCTTCAACGACGGCGCCTTCGAGGCCCTCAAGGACCAGAACCAGGCCCAGGAAGCCGTCATCCGCCTCGAACACGGCCAACCGATCCGCTTCGGCGCCGACGGACACCAGGGCGTCGTCCGCGACCACACCACCGGAGACCTCCAGGTCGTCGACGTCACCCCCGACAACGAAGACCGGATCCTGGTCCACGACGCCCACGCCACCTCCCCGACCACCGCCTTCGCCCTCTCCCGCCTCGCCGACCCCGACACCCTCCACCGCACCCCCATCGGCGTCTTCCGCAGCACCGAGCGGCCCGTCTACGACACGCAGATGGCCGAACAGCTGGAGACGGCGGTCGAGCAGAAGGGCAAGGGCGACCTGGCGGCGCTGCTCGCCGGCAACGACACCTGGACCGTCGTCGGCTGATCCGCCGGCCCTCCCGTGCCGGAACAGGCCAAGGCCCGCGGCTCCTCAGAGCCGCGGGCCTTGTGCCGTTCCTCGGCCGTCTTCCCGCAGGTCACAGCACTGTCATGACTGTCACCTGTAAACGGACATGACATCCGTCCCGTACGGCGCTACCTTCGTGAGGTTGGCTTGAAGTAATCCAGGAGGGCCCGTGAAGGCAGAGTCGGAGCAGCGCGCGGGTCTGCTCTACGGAATCGGCGCGTACGCGATGTGGGGGCTGGTGCCCCTGTTCTGGCCGCTCCTGAAGCCCTCCGGAGCCATCGAGATCCTCGCCCACCGCATGGTGTGGTCGCTGGCCGTCGTCGGTGTCGCCCTGCTCGCGCTGCGCCGCTGGGGCTGGATACGCGACCTGCTGCGCGCACCGCGCAAGCTCGGCCTGACCGCGCTCGCCGCCTCCGTGATCACGGTGAACTGGGGCGTGTACATCTGGGCCGTCAACAACGACGCGGTGGTCGAGGCGAGCCTGGGCTACTTCATCAACCCGCTGGTCACGATCGCCATCGGGGTGCTCGTCCTCGGCGAGCGGCTGCGCCGCGCGCAGTGGGCGGCGGTCGGTATCGGCGCCCTCGCCGTGCTGGTTCTGGCCATCGGGTACGGCCGGCCGCCGTGGATCTCCCTGGTACTGGCCTTCTCCTTCGCCGCGTACGGACTGATCAAGAAGAAGATCAACATGGGCGGCCTGGAATCGCTGGCGGCCGAGACCGCCGTCCAGTTCCTGCCGGCCCTGGCCTACCTGCTCCTGCTGGGTGCGCGCGGCGAGTCCACGTTCGCCGCCGAGGGCGCCGGGCACGCGGCCCTGCTGGCCGCGACCGGCCTGGTCACCGCGATCCCGCTGGTCTGTTTCGGGGCGGCCGCGATCCGCGTCCCGCTCTCCACGCTCGGCCTGCTGCAGTACCTGGCGCCGGTGTTCCAGTTCATGCTCGGCGTCGTCTACTTCCACGAGGCCATGCCGCCGGAGCGCTGGGCGGGCTTCTCGCTGGTCTGGGCCGCGCTGGCGCTGCTCACGTGGGACGCGCTGCGGGCCGCCCGCCGCTCCCGCGTTCCGCTTCCGGTTGCGGCGCCGGACGCCGGCGCGGCGGCCCCGGCGCGCGAACCCGCGTAGGCGCGGACCCCGGCGCGCGAACCCGCGCAGGCGCGGGCGCGGCCTTCTCCCCTACCCCTCGGCCCCCGGTACGGAACATCCGTACCGGGGGTCGTCCGTTATACGAACTCCCCTGACCGAATTGTGGTCTTGACGCACAGTCATATCATCACTGACCATCGGGCTCGCACTGACGCTCCAACCTCGCACGTTCCGTTCCCATCCCCGTTCGGAATCACGGAGCCCCCACATGAGCCTCTCCGTTCCCCGGCGTCTTGCTGCCGTCACCGCGCTCGCGGTCGCCGGCCTCTTCGCCTCCGCCGCCCCGGGTGCGTCCGCCGCGCCGGCCGCGGTCGCCGCGGCGCCCACGCCGCCGGACATCCCGGTCGCCAACGTCAAGGCGCACCTGTCCCAGCTCCAGACGATCGCCACGAACAACGGCGGCAACCGCGCCCACGGCCGGGCCGGCTACAAGGCCTCGATCGACTACGTGAAGGCCAAGCTGGACGCCGCAGGGTTCACCACCACGGTGCAGACCTTCACCTCCGGCGGTGCCACCGGCTACAACCTGATCGCCGACTGGCCGGGCGGCGACCCCAACTCGGTCCTGATGGCCGGCTCGCACCTGGACTCGGTGAGCTCCGGTCCCGGCATGAACGACAACGGCTCCGGCTCGGCGGCGGTCCTGGAGACCGCGCTCGCCGTCTCCCGGGCCGGCCTGCAGCCCACCAAGCACCTGCGGTTCGGCTGGTGGGGCGCGGAGGAGCTGGGCCTGATCGGCTCGAAGTACTACGTCAACCAGCTGCCGGCCGCCGAGCGCTCGAAGATCTCCGGCTACCTGAACTTCGACATGATCGGCTCGCCGAACCCGGGCTACTTCGTCTACGACGACGACCCCACGATCGAGCAGACCTTCAAGACGTACTTCGCGGGCATCGGCGTCCCGACGGAGATCGAGACCGAGGGCGACGGCCGCTCCGACCACGCCTCCTTCAAGAACGTGGGCATCCCGGTCGGCGGCCTGTTCACGGGCGCCAGCAACACCAAGTCCTCGGCCCAGGCGCAGAAGTGGGGCGGCACCGCGGGCCAGTCCTTCGACCGCTGCTACCACTCCTCGTGCGACACCACGGCGAACATCAACGACACGGCCCTGGACCGCAACAGCGACGCCATCGCCTACGCGGTCTGGAACCTGGGCGCGTCCACCCCGGTCCCGCCGGGCCCGTCCTTCGAGAACACCGCGGACGTGAACATCCCCGACTCCCCCGGTGCCGCGGTGAACTCGCCGATCACCGTCTCGGGTGTCGCGGGCAACGCCCCGGCCACCACCAAGGTGGACGTGAACATCGTCCACACCTACCGCGGTGACCTGGTGGTCGACCTGGTCGCCCCCGACGGGAGCGTCTACAACCTGCACAACCGCTCGGGCGGCAGTGCGGACAACCTGGTCCAGTCCTACACGGTCAACGCCTCCAGCGAGGTCGCGAACGGCGTCTGGAAGCTCCAGGTGCGGGACACGGCCGCACAGGACATCGGCTACATCAACTCCTGGAAGATCACCTTCTAGGAGGCCGCTCCACCGGCAGGACCCGCGCTAGGAGGGCCTTCGCTGAAGGTCCTCCTCCAGCGGATCCGGTTCCCTTATCTGCGCCCGCAGTTCCTCGGCGACCGCCGCGACATCCGCGCGGCCCAGCTTCGCGGCCTCCACCAGGTCGCCGAGGACCTCGGGCGACGGCAGCTGCTTGGCCCCCGCCACCCGCAGGTACGAGCGGGTGGCGGCGGCCGCGTAGAACTCGTTCATCGGCGATTCCAGCGCCGGGCACACCGCGAGCGTGTGCAGGAACGCCGCCGCCCGCCACGCGGTGTCCGGGGCGGGCTGTTCGGGCACCATCACCAGGTCGTTCTGGTGCCGGGCCACGGCGGCGACCACTCCGGAGGGGTCCCACACGGCGGGATCGGACGGGAGATGGTGGGCCAGAGCGGTCCAGGCCCACTCCATGGTGATCTTCAATTGCCGAACCGCTCCTGGAAGTAGCCCCAGTGGTCGGCGAACTCCTCGATGCCGGAGAGGAACGTCTTGCGGTCCTCGTCCAGTTCGCGTTCGGTGACCTCGGTGATCAGCGCGGTGACCGTCGTGCCCAGCGCCGCCGCGCGCGCCTTGAGGCGTTCATGGAACTCTTCGTCCAGGCGGATGGTGACGTGTCTCGACATGCCCTTCACGGTACGGCACGCGAGGCGGGCCGGGACATGGTCCCGGCCCGCCTCGGCGTTCGTGAGACAGCCGGCCCGGCCGGGCCGGCCGCCGGCTACTTGTTGGCGTCGGCCGTCTTCACCAGCGCGTCCTTGGTGACGGCGCCGACGTAGACCTTGCCGTCGTCGGTGATCAGGGCGTTGACCAGCCGGGTCGAGAAGACGCGGCCCTCGCCGAACTTCCCGGAGACCTTGTCCCCGAGGGAGTTCAGGAACTGCTTGGCCTCCTTCGGCGCGTTCTTGTCGTTCTCGATGTCCTTCAGGCCCTTGCCGGTGCCCGAGTCGATCCGCGCGACCGTGGCCCAGCCCTCGCCGAGGACCTTCACCTCGCCCTTGCCGTCCATGCCGGCGCCGCCGGTCAGGCCGCCCAGGCCCGGCAGCGACTCCAGGCCCTTGAGAGCGCCCTTGCCGTCCATGCCGTCCTTGCCGTGGAAGCCCTTGCCGTCCTTGCCGAGGTGCTCCGGGCCGCCGCCCTCGTTCACCTTGGCGCCCTTGGGCGGGGTGAAGTCGAAGGTCTTCGCGGCCGGGGCGGCGAACTCCACCTTGGTGAAGCCCGCGTCCACGATCGGCTTGCCGCCCTGGCTGGAGAGCAGCTGGAAGCGCAGCGGCACGCCGTTCTTGGCGTCGACCGCGATCTGGATCGAGCCGACCGTCGAACCGGCCTGCTTGGGCTTGAGGACCAGCTGGTACGCGTCCCGGCCGGCCACCTGCGCGGTGTCGCCGACGCTGACGTCGGTGGTGGTGCCCGCAGCCTTCAGGGCCTCCTCGGCGAGCTCCTTGGGCGTGGCGGGCAGCCGGTCGGCCGTCTTGCGCTCCTTGCCCTTGCCCTCGCCCTGCGGCGCGCCGTGGCCCTTCTCGTGGAAGACCTCGTTGGACTTGCTGTCGTAGCCCCACAGGTCGTCGCCGTTGTGGATGAGGCTGTACTCGTCCTTGCCGTCGAGGAAGGTCAGCTTCTGCTTGTCCGGGCCGTCGGCGGCGACCTGGAAGGTGTGCGTGCCGCTGGCGAGCTGGGTGATCTTCTCCTCCGGGCTGGCGGAGCCGCCGGTGACCCCGCCGCCGCCCAGCAGCCCGGAGGCCAGCGACGGCAGGCCCAGGTCGGTGCTGATCTTCGCGGTGCCGGACAGCTGCTGCACCTCCGAGCCGGCGATCTTCTCGATGAGCTGCTGCGCCGTGACCTTCGGCAGGTCCGGGCCGCCGGCGTTGGCGAAGGCCGGGACCATCGCCACCGTCGCCGCGGCCACGCCGGCCACCGCGACCGGCACGGCGTACCGAGCGGCCTTGCGAGACGTCTTCGTGTTCCCTGCCATGTCAGTGACCTGCCCTCTGTGTCTACGGCGGCGATCCCCGTGTCGCCACGCTCACCCGATCCGGTGGGTGGCGTACATCCATATGACCAAAGGGAGGGCCTTCGCGGCGTCAGCCCCCGGAGCCAACTGCGCGTACGACCGTGGGATGACACGGAACGGGCCGCCCGCCCCCATCCCGTAGGGGTCGGACGGCCCGTGCCGAACCGGAAGGGGGCCCCGGCGAGGGGTCCCGGGAAGGCGTCAGCCCGCGCGGTGGACCACCGCGTCGCACAGCTCCTCCAGTGCCGCCTTGGCGAAGCACTCGGGCAGCGGCGCCAGCGTGGCGCGCGCGTCCTGCGCGTAGCGGATGGTGTCGCGGCGGGCCTGCTCCAGCGCCGGGTGGACCCGCAGCCTGGCCAGGACCTCGGCGTGCCGGCCGTCGTCGGTGAGGTCGCCGTCCAGGAGGCGGACGAGGTCCAGGTCCTCCGCCAGGCCCTCGCGGGCGGCCTTCTCGCGCAGCAGCAGCACCGGCAGCGTGGGGATGCCCTCGCGCAGGTCGGTGCCGGGGGTCTTGCCGGACTCGTGGCTGTCGGAGGCGATGTCCAGGACGTCGTCCGCCAGCTGGAAGGCGGTGCCCAGGCGCTCGCCGTACTGCGTGAGGATGTCGACGGTCGCCTCGTCCGCGCCGGACATCAGCGCGCCGAAGCGGCCGGAGACGGCGATCAGCGAGCCGGTCTTGCCGGCGATGACGTCGAGGTAGTGGGCGACGGGGTCGCGGCCGTCGCGCGGGCCGGCCGTCTCCAGGATCTGGCCGGTGACCAGCCGTTCGAAGGCCTCGGCCTGGATGCGTACGGCCTCCGGGCCGAGGTCGGCCAGGATGTGCGAGGCGCGGGCGAAGAGGAAGTCACCCGTCAGGACGGCGACGGAGTTGCCCCAGCGGGTGTTGGCGCTGGCCACCCCGCGCCGGACGTTCGCCTCGTCCATGACGTCGTCGTGGTAGAGGGTGGCGAGGTGGGTCAGCTCCACGACCACGGCGGAGGGGACGATCCCGGGCGCGTACGGGTCCCCGAACCGCGAGGCGAGCATGACCAGCAGCGGCCGGAACCGCTTGCCGCCCGCCCGCACCAGGTGCTGCGCGGCCTCGGTGATGAAGGGGACTTCGCTCTTGGTGGCCTCCAGCAGACCCGCCTCGACGGCGGCAAGTCCCGCCTGGACATCGGTCTCGAGAGCCTGGTCCCGCACGCTCAGTCCGAACGGCCCGACGACGGTCACGAGGGGTACTCCTGTCTGCTGACGATCACGCTGACGATCACCTGGATTGTCGATGTGTCGCTGCCATCACTCAAGCCAGCGTATCCCGTCCGTTTTCGATCACCGAGAGCGCCTGTCCGGTCTCCGCACGCGCACCGCCCGAAGGGCCCCGGTATGTTCGAGTGGAGCCGATAACGACCGGAGATTGTGTTTTGTCCAAAACTGTTCCTGACCGAGACGAGCCGGTGGACCCGGAGTTCGACACTCCGCCGGCCCGCGACGACCATGCCTTCCTCGGCCACCCCCGGGGGCTGGCCACCCTGTCCGGGCTGGAGGTCTGGGAGCGTTTCTCGTTCCTGGGCATGCAGGCGATCCTCGTCCTCTACTTCGCGGACTCCGTGGCCGACGGCGGCCTGGGGATGAGCCCGGCGACCGCCGCCTCCGTCTCGGCGGCGTACGCAACCATGGTCTACCTCGTCTCCGTCGCCGGCGGATGGCTCGCCGACCGGATCCTCGGTTCCTACCGGGCCGTTCTGTGGGGCGGCGTCCTCATCGCCTGCGGCCACTACCTGATGGCCGTCCCGGCCACCGCGGCGACCTGGGGCGGCCTCGGCCTGATCAGCGCGGGCACCGGCCTGCTCAAGCCCAACGTCGCCAGCATGGTCGGCAAGCTCTACCGCACGGACGACGACCGCCGCGACGCCGGCTTCGCCCTCTACTACATGGGCATCAACATCGGCGCGTTCGCCGGCCCGCTGGTCACCGGCTGGCTGGGCGAGCACCGGGGCTGGCACTGGGGGTTCTCGGCCGCCGCGATCGGCATGACCGCCGGCCTCGTCCAGTACGTGCTCGGCCGCCGCCACCTGGCCGGGCGCAAGCACTCCGCCGAGTTCCCCCTCGCACCGGACGCCATGCGGCGCGCCGTACGGCTGATCGTGACCGGACTGGTCGCCCTGGCCGCGCTCTGCGTGCTGCTGGCCGCCGCCGGATGGCTGACCATGGCCCGGTTCGTCGACGTCCTCACCCTCGTCTCGGTGATCGCCCCGGTCGTCTACTTCACGGTGATGTTCCGCAGCCCACGGGTGACACCCGCCGAGCGCGGCCGGCTGCGCCCGTACGGGGTGCTCTTCCTGGCCTCGGTCGCCTTCAACTTCATCCTCTTCCAGGCGTACTCGACGATGATGCTGCTCGCGTCGACCAACGCCCGCACCACCCTCCTCGGCTTCGACTTCCCGGCCGGCTGGTACGCCTCGGCGCTCGGCGCGTTCGAGGTGGCGCTGGCGCCGGTGGTGGCGGCCCTGTGGGCCCGGATGGGGCACCGGCAGCCGCACGCCTCCAACAAGATCGCGATCGGCGTGATCCTGGGCGGCCTGTCGTTCCTGCTGATGGTCGTGCCCACCTCCGGCCACGCCGACGACACGTACACGATCGCCGCCTGGTGGATCGTCGGCTCGTACCTGCTGCTCGGCCTCGGCGACGTCCTGCTGGAGACCTCCGGGATGTCCGCGACCAGCAAGCTCGCGCCCAAGGCGTTCGGCAGCCAGACGATGGCCCTGTGGTTCCTGTCGCTGGCGCTCGCCAACGGCATCCAGGCCCAGGTCGTCAAGATCTACGGGACGGTCCCCGACCCCGTGTACTTCGGCCTGAACGGCGCCGTCGCGGTGGCCGCCGGCCTGGCCGTGATCGCGCTCGCGCCGTGGCTGCGGCGCACGATGCACCCCGTCCACTGAGGCCGATCGGACTGCCGATGAACATCGTCAAGGAGTTCCCCCACGCGACGGCCCACGAGGACGTCCGCATCCCGCTGCGCGACGGGACCCGGCTCTACGCCCGGATCTGGCGGCCGGTCACGGACGAGCCGGTTCCGGCGCTGCTGGAGTACCTGCCCTACCGGCTCACCGACTGGACCGCGCCGCGCGACGCCCAGCGCCACCCCTGGTACGCCGGCCACGGCTACGCCTCGGTCCGGGTGGACGTGCGCGGGCACGGCAACAGCGGCGGCCGGGTGGGCGACGAGTACGACGCCCGTGAACTCGCCGACGGGGTCGAGGTCGTGGAGTGGCTGGCCGCGCAGCCGTGGTGCACCGGGTCGGTCGGCATGTTCGGGATCTCGTGGGGCGGCTTCAACTCCCTCCAGATCGCCGCGCTCGCGCCCGGACCGCTGAAGGCGGTCGTCACGGTGTGCTCCTCGGACGACCGCTACGACAACGACGTGCACTACATGGGCGGCTCGGTGCTGGCCGTGGACATGCACGCGTGGGCGGCGACCATGCTGGCCTTCGCCTCCCGCCCGCCCGACCCGGAGTTCGTGGGCGAGGGCTGGCGGGACGCGTGGCTGGCGCGGCTGGAGTCGGTGGAGCCGCCGGTCCACACCTGGCTCGCGCACCAGACCCGCGACGACTACTGGCGCCACGGCAGCGTCTGCGAGGACTACGGGGCGGTGCGCGCGGCCGTCCTGGCGGTCGGCGGCTGGCACGACCCGTACCGGGACACGGTGCTGCGGCTGGTCGAGCACCTGCCCGAGGGGCGGGTGCGCGGGCTGATCGGGCCGTGGTCGCACCAGTACCCGGACCGCGGGCTGCCGCCGGGCCCGGCGATCGGCTTCCTCCAGGAGACGCTGCGGTGGTGGGACCACTGGCTCAAGGGGGTGGACAACGGCGTCATGGACGAGCCGCTGCTGCGGTCGTGGATCTCGCGGTCGCACCGCCCGGCGACGACGTACGCCGAGCTGCCGGGGCGCTGGGTCGCGGACCCCGCCTGGCCCTCCCCCGCGGTGACTCCCGTGACGTACGCCCTCCAGGGCGCCCCCGTGCAGGTCGCCTCCCCGCAGCACACGGGCCTGGACGCGGGGCGGTTCTTCCCCTTCGGCAACGACGCCGACCTGCCGCCGGACCAGCGCGAGGAGGACGCGAAGTCGGCGTGCTTCGAGTTCCCCGTCCCGGCCGCGGGGCCGGTGGAGATCCTGGGCCGCCCGCGCGTGGCCCTGCGGCTGCGCCTGGACGTGCCCTACGGGCAGGTGATCGCCCGGCTGTGCGACGTGGCCCCGGACGGCTCCTCCACCCTGGTCACGCGGGGCGCCCTCAACCTCTCCGCCCGGCACGGCCGGGACCGGGCCGAGCCGTGGCCGGCGGGCGCGTACGAGGACGTGGCCCTGGAGCTGAACGGCATCGGGCACGCCTTCCCGCCGGGCCACCGGATCCGGCTGGCGCTGTCCTCGGCGTACTGGCCGTGGATCTGGCCGCGGGCCGGCTCGGAGGCGGGCTGGACGCTGGACCCGGCCTCCAGCGCGCTGACCCTGCCGGTGCGCGAGCCGCGGGAGGCGGACGCCGCGGTCGCCTTCGAGGCCCCCGAGCAGGCCGAACCGCTGGGCGTGGTGGTCCCGGAGACCCTGGACGAGCCGCGCCCGGAACGGCTGGTGGTGCGGGACGTGGCGCGCGGCACCTGGCGGCTGGAGGTGGACCCGCGCTACGGCGGCACGCGGGTCTACCCGGACGGGCTGGAGTTCACCGAGGACGCGCTGGAGGTGTACGAGATCCAGGAGGACGACGCGCTGTCGGCCCGGACCCGCTCGGACTGGCGGATCCGGCTGCACCGGCCGGAGCGGGGCTGGGACGCGCGGATCGAGACCCGCTCGGAGATCACGTGCGATGCGGGGGGCTTCCTGACGTCGAACGAGGTGGTGTGCCGGGACGGGGACGAGGTGGTCTTCCACCGCACGTGGGAACGCCGGCTGCCGCGGGCCGCGGGCTGACGCTCGCCCCGGCGGCGCCGAACGGTGCCCGGTGGGCCACGTTTCGGGGGCTCCGCCCCCGTGCCCCCGCGCCTCAAACGCCGGCGGGGCTGGGTTGGTGCCCGGCGGCGCTGGAAGGCTGCCCCACGTCGGCTGGATGGGGCCCGGCGTCAGCCGTAGAGGCGTTCCAGGACCACCGCGATGCCGTCCTCCTCGTTGGACAGGGTCACCTCGTCCGCCACCGCCCGCAGTTCGCGGTGCGCGTTCGCCATCGCCACCCCGTGCGCCGACCACGCGAACATCGGGATGTCGTTGGGCATGTCGCCGAACGCGATCGTCCCCGACGCCGAGACGCCGAGGACCTCCGCCGCCCGCGCCAGACCGCTCGCCTTGTCGATGCCGGGCGGCTGGAGCTCGACCGTGTGCTCCCCGGCCATCGTCACGTTCACCAGGTGCCCGACCACCGACCGCGCCACCCGCGTCAACTCGTCGTCGTCCAGCTCGGGATGCTGGAGCAGCACCTTGTTGATCGGCGCCGCCCACAGGTCCGTGCGCTGCCGCACCCGCACCGTCGCCAGGTGCGGACGCGGCATCCGGTACCCCGGTCCCATGAGCATCTCCACGTCCACCCCCTCCCGGTTCACGGCCACGTACACCTCGCCGATCTCGGCCTCGATCTTGCCGAGCGCCACCTCCGCCAGCTCCCGGTCCAGGGGGACGGAGTGCAGCACACGGCCGCGCGCCGCGTCGTACACCTGCGCGCCCTGCCCGCACACCACGAGCCCCCGGTACCCCAGCCCGTAGAGCACGTGCCGCACCTGCGGAACGGGGCGTCCGGTCACGATGATGTGCTGGGCGCCGGCGGCGCGCGCCGTCGCGAGAGCCGCGTACGAGCGGGGCGAGACCGTGTCACCGGCGCGCAGCAGAGTCCCGTCCAGGTCGGTGGCGATCAAGGTGTAGGGGAGGGCGGAAGTCACCCGGCCAAGGATACGGACCCCGTTGGACAAGTCCTACAAATAGCGCCCCAATCCGGCCTCCCGCACGCCCCACCCGCCACGTAACGTGTCGTCCCACACTGTGACACCGTTGACCAAGCCGCCGGGCCATCCCCGGACCACGTCGGAAGCGAGGCAGTACCCCATGCCCCAGCAGAGCCCCCTCGATGTCCCCGAGGGCGACCCGTTCGGGCCGCACAACCTCCCCTACGGCGTCTTCAGCACCGCGGACGAGCCGCGGCGCCGCATCGGCGTGCGCATCGGCGGGCACGTGCTCGACGCCGGGGCCGTCGCCGTCTCGCTCGGCTCCCCCTACGCCGGCGTGCTGCTGCACCCCAGCCTCAACCCGCTCCTGGCCGCCGGCCGCACCACCTGGCACGACGTACGCCGCGCGCTGACCGCGTGGGTCACCGACCCCGGTCACCGCGAGACGGTCGAGGCGCACCTGCTGCCGCTGGACGAGGTCACCCTGCACCTGCCGTACGAGGTCGCCGACTACGTCGACTTCTACGCCAGCGAGCACCACGCCACCAACGTGGGCCGGATGTTCCGGCCCGACGGCGACCCGCTGACCCCCAACTGGAAGCACCTGCCCATCGGTTACCACGGCCGCTCGGGCACGATCGTGGTCTCCGGGACCGATGTCGTACGGCCCTCCGGCCAGCGCAAGGCCCCCGCCGACGCCGCCCCCGTCTTCGGGCCGTCCGTCAAGCTCGACATCGAGGCCGAGGTCGGCTTCGTCGTCGGCGCCCCCTCCGAGCAGGGCCGGCCCGTCTCCCTGGGCGAGTACCGCGACCACGTCTTCGGGCTGTTCCTGCTCAACGACTGGTCGGCGCGCGACATCCAGGCCTGGGAGTACGTGCCGCTCGGCCCGTTCCTCGGCAAGTCCTTCGCCACCTCCGTCTCGGCCTGGGTGACGCCGCTGGAGGCCCTCGACGCGGCCCGCGTCGCGACCCCGGCCCGCGACTTCCCGCTGCTGCCCTACCTCGACGACTCCGGCGCCGAGGAGCCCGGCGGCTACGACCTGCACATCACGGTGTCGATCAACGGGCAGGAGGTGGCCCGGCCGCCGTTCTCCACCATGTACTGGAGCGCCGCCCAGCAGCTGGCCCACATGACCGTCAACGGCGCCTCGCTGCGCACCGGCGACGTCTTCGGCTCCGGCACGGTCAGCGGCCCGGAGGTCGGCCAGCGCGGCTCGCTGCTGGAGCTGACCTGGAACGGCCGCGACGCCATCGAACTCGCCGACGGCAAGCGCACCTTCCTGGAGGACGGCGACGAGGTCACCCTCACCGCCTGGGCCCCCGGCCCCGACGGCGTCCGCGTGGGCCTCGGCGAGGTCACCGGCCGCATCGTGGGCGCCCCGTAGGACACCCGGCGGGCGGCGGGGCGGCGGACGACACCGCCGCCCCGCCCCCGTTCGGCGGCGTACCGCGTGCGCCCCGCCGGGCCGGGCCGGGATGGTGGACGGACGAATGGACAGCGGGAACCCGTACCCCGTACCCCCATCGCGAGGAGCCGCCACCATGCCCGTACGCCGTCCGAAGACCGTCAGGACCGCCCTGGCCTGCGCGGCCGCCGTCTCACTCGGCCTGCCCACCGTGGCCCCGGCCGCCGCGGTCGAGGGGCCCGCGCCCGACCCGCGCAACGCCAAGGCCATGCGGGACATGGCGACGGCGATCCGGGCCACGGCCAAGTACGCGGACGAACGGCTGGCGATCAAGGACGGGTACGTTCCGCACGGCCAGGCCTGCATGAACAACCCGTTCGGGGCGGGCGCCATGGGCTACCACTACGTCAAGCAGGCCAACTGGGGCTCCACGGACCCCAGCAGGCCCACCGCGCTCCTCTACAGCTACGAAAAGGACAGCCGGGGCCGCCGCAAGCTCCAGACCGTGGAGTGGATGGCCACCGACCGGGACCAGGACCTGAAGACCGCCGACGACCGCCCGAGCATGTTCGGGCTCCCCTTCGACGGGCCCATGCCGGGCCACTGGAAGGGCATGCCCAGGCACTACGACCTGCACATGTGGGCGTACAAGGAGAACCCGGCGGGCCGCTTCCACAACTGGAACACGGGGATGACCTGCCCCCTGAAGGCCCCCACCCCACCGGCCCCGGGGCACGCCCATTAGTCCGGGCCCGCCGGTGCAGTCAAGTGTCATGCGCATATGACTCACCCATAAGGACGGTGTTCCGCGGATCCCCGGCGCTACGCTGGACACACTCGTGAGAATCCGCCGTATGGGAGCACTACCGATGAGCGTCGATCCCGAGATCCCCGAGCAGGAGCTCGAGCTCCGCTGGCCGATTCCCCCCGAGGGCGGCTGGACCGCTGACGACCTGGACCGGCTTCCGAACCTGCCTCCGCACACGGAGCTGATCGACGGGAGCCTGGTCTTCGTGAGTCCGCAGAGCATCTTTCACGAGCGCACGATCGACTTCCTGAAATGGCAGTTGTTGTCGCTGGCGCCGGCCGACCTGGAGGTGTTCCGCGAGTTCACCATCGACATCGATGACGGCAACCGGCCAGAACCGGACATCGTCGTCGTCTCGGTGGAGGCGGTGGAAACCGGCGACCAGACACGGTTTCCTGCGGCCTCGGTGCGGCTTGCGATCGAGGTCGTATCACCCGATTCGGTCGGCCGCGACCGAGAGACCAAGCCCCTCAAGTACGCCCGCGCCGGGATTCCCCACTTCTGGCGTGTGGAGAACAAGGGCGAGTGCGATCCCGTCGTCTATGTCTACGAAGTCGACCCTGCTACGGAGCAGTACGTCGCCACCGGGATCTTCCACGACCGCCTGAAGGTGTCCGTGCCCTTCCCCATCGATCTCGACCTCACCAAGGTCACCCCGCGCCGCCGCACCGCCGAGTAGACCCGCACACGGCCAAGGGCCCGGCTCCCCCGAGGGAGCCGGGCCCTTGGCCGTACCGGGACCGAGTCAGCGGACGAAGACGCTCGCCTGGCCCGCCAGGTCCAGGAAGTACTGCGGGAACAGGCCCAGCACCACCGTCACCGCCACGCCCACCGCGATCGTCGTCATCGTCAGCGGGGAGGGGACCGCCACCGTCGGGCCGTCGGCCTTCGGCTCGCTGAAGAACATCAGCACGATCACGCGGATGTAGAAGAACGCCGCGATCGCCGACGAGATGACACCGACCACGACCAGCACGCCCGCCCCGCCCGCGGCCGCCGCCGAGAACACCGCGAACTTGCCGGAGAAGCCCGACGTCAGCGGGATGCCGGCGAAGGCCAGCAGGAACACCGCGAACACCGCCGCCGTCAGCGGCGAGCGCCGGCCCAGGCCCGCCCACTTGGACAGGTGCGTGGCCTCGCCGCCCGCGTCGCGCACCAGCGTGACCACGGCGAACGCTCCGATCGTCACGAACGAGTACGCCACCAGGTAGAACAGCACCGAGGAGACGCCCTCCTCCGACGTCGCGATCACACCGGCCAGGATGAAGCCCGCGTGCGCGATCGAGGAGTACGCCAGCAGCCGCTTCACATCGGTCTGGGTGACCGCGATGACCGCGCCCGCCAGCATCGTGACGATCGCGACGCCCCACATCACCGGCCGCCAGTCCCAGCGCAGGCCCGGCAGGACCACGTACAGCAGCCGCAGCAGCGCGCCGAACGCGGCCACCTTCGTCGCCGCCGCCATGAAGCCGGTGACGGGCGTGGGGGCGCCCTGGTAGACGTCCGGGGTCCACATGTGGAAGGGGACCGCGCCCACCTTGAACAGCAGGCCCGTCAGGATCAGCGCGCCGCCGATCAGCAGCAGCGCGTCGTTGCCCATGGTCGCGGCCAGCGCCGGGTCGATCTGGGTGACGGTGCCGTCCACCACGTCGGCGATCGCGGCGTACGAGACGGAGCCCGCGTAGCCGTAGACGAGCGCGATGCCGAAGAGCAGGAACGCCGACGAGAACGCGCCGAGCAGGAAGTACTTCACCGCGGCCTCCTGCGACATCAGCCGCTGGCGGCGGGCGACGGCGCAGAGCAGGTACAGCGGCAGCGAGAAGACCTCCAGGGCCACGAACAGCGTCAGCAGGTCGTTGGCCGCCGGGAAGATCAGCATGCCGGCGACCGCGAACAGCGCCAGCGGGAAGACCTCGGTGGTGGTGAAGCCCGCCCGGACGGCGGCCTTCTCGCTGTCGCTGCCCGGTACGGACGCCGCCTGCGCGGCGAACGAGTCGACCCGGTTGCCGTGCGCCTTCGGGTCCAGGCGCCGTTCGGCGAAGGTGAAGACCGCGACGACCGAGGCCAGCAGGATCGTGCCCTGGAGGAACAGCGCCGGCCCGTCCACCGCGATCGCGCCCATCGCCGCGACGTGCGCCTTGCCCGAGCCGTAGCCGGCCCCGGCGAGGGCCACCACCGCCGCGAAGGCCGAGGCCAGTGCGGCGAAGGCCAGGAAGACCTGGACGTAGTAGCGGGACCTGCGCGGGACGAACGCCTCGACGAGGATGCCGACGATCGCCGCGCCCACCACGATCAGCGTGGGCGCGAGCTGGGCGTACTCGATGTGCGGGGCAGGGATCTTGTCGATCGGGTCGGCGGCGGCCAGGCTCCACAGCCCTGCCGCGCCCTGGACTGCTGTCGTGCTCACTTGGCCGCCTCCACCTCAGGAGCAGGGTCCTTCTGCTTCACGTCCGACAGGGTGTACTGCACCGCCGGGTTCACGATGTCCGTCAGCGGCTTGGGGTACACGCCCAGCCCGATCAGCAGCACGATCAGCGGTGTGACCACGAGCATCTCCCGCAGGCGCAGGTCCTTCATGGGGCGGACCTCCTCCGTCACGGGGCCGGTCATCGTGCGCTGGTAGAGCACCAGCGTGTACAGCGCGGCCAGCACGATGCCGAAGGTGGCGATGATGCCGACGACCGGGTACCGGGCGAACGTGCCGACCAGGACCAGGAATTCGCTGACGAAGGGCGCCAGGCCCGGCAGCGACAGGGTGGCCAGGCCACCGATCAGGAAGGTGCCGGCCAGCACCGGGGCCACCTTCTGCACACCGCCGTAGTCGGCGATGAGCCGCGAGCCGCGCCGCGAGATCAGGAAGCCGGCGACCAGCATCAGGGCCGCCGTCGACAGACCGTGGTTGACCATGTAGAGCGTCGCGCCGGACTGCCCCTGGGAGGTCATCGCGAAGATGCCGAGGATGATGAAGCCGAAGTGCGAGATCGAGGCGTACGCGACCAGCCGCTTGATGTCCCGCTGCCCGACCGCGACCAGCGCGCCGTAGACGATGCTGATCAGGGCCAGGACGAGGATGACCGGCGTCGCCCACTGGCTGGCGTCGGGGAACAGCCCGAGGCAGAAGCGGAGCATCGCGAAGGTGCCGACCTTGTCGACCACCGCGGTGATCAGGACGGCGACCGGGGCGGTGGCCTCCCCCATCGCGTTGGGCAGCCAGGTGTGCAGCGGCCACAGCGGGGCCTTGACGGCGAAGGCGAAGAAGAACCCGAGGAAGAGCAGCCGCTCGGTGTTGGTGGCCATGTCGAGCTTGCCGGCCGCGCGCGCGTCGGTGATCTCGACGAGCGAGAAGTTCCCGGCGACCACGTACAGGCCGATGACCGCGGCCAGCATGATCAGGCCGCCGACCAGGTTGTAGAGGAGGAACTTCACGGCCGCGTAGCTGCGCTGCGCGGCGGCGTTCTCGTCGGACCCCTGGTGGGCGCGGTCCCCGAAGCCACCGATGAGGAAGTACATCGGGATGAGCATGGCTTCGAAGAAGATGTAGAAGAGGAAGACGTCGGTCGCGGCGAAGGACATGACGACCATCGCCTCGACCATCAGGATCAGGGCGAAGAAGCCCTGCGTCGGCCGCCACCGCTTGGACGAGGTTTCCAGAGGATCGGCGTCGTGCCAGCCGGCCCCGATCACGAACGGGATCAGCAGCGCGGTCAGCGCGATCAGCGCCACCCCGATGCCGTCGACGCCCAGTTCGTAGCGGACCCCGAAGGCCGGGATCCACGCGTGCGACTCGGTGAGCTGGTAGCGGGCACCGCCCGGTTCGAAGCGGACCGCGACGAGCACGGCCAGGGCCAGCGTCGCCAGCGAGAAGAGCAGCGCGAGCCACTTGGCGGCGGTCCGGCGGGCGGCCGGGACGGCCGCCGTGAGGATCGCGCCGACCGCGGGCAGCGCGGCCGTGGCCGTCAGAAGCGGGAAGTTCATGTCACACCGCCCTCATCAGCAGGGTCGCGGCGATGAGGATCGCCGTGCCCCCGAACATCGAGACCGCGTACGAGCGGGCGTAGCCGTTCTGCAGCTTGCGCAGCCGGCCCGAGAGTCCGCCGACGCCGGCGGCCGTCCCGTTGACCGCGCCGTCGACGAGGCTGTGGTCGACGTAGACCAGGGAGCGGGTCAGGTGCTCGCCGCCGCGCACCAGCACGACGTGGTTGAAGTCGTCCTGGAGCAGGTCGCGCCGGGCGGCGCGGGTCAGCAGCGAGCCGCGCGGGGCGAGGACGGGGACGGGCCTGCGGCCGTACATCGCCCAGGCGATGGCGACGCCGATCACCAGGGTCACCATGGTGGCGCCGGTGACGACGGCCGCGCTGACCGGCGGGTGGCCGTGCTCGTAGCCGGTGACGGGCTCCAGCCAGTTCAGGAACCGGTCGCCGATCGCGAAGAACCCGCCGGCGAAGACCGACCCGAAGGCCAGCACGATCATCGGGAGGGTCATGGACTTCGGGGACTCGTGCGGGTGCGGGTCGTGGCCGTTCTCGTCCGGCTGCCAGCGCTTCTCGCCGAAGAACGTCATCAGCATCACGCGGGTCATGTAGAACGCGGTGATCGCCGCGCCCAGCAGGGCCACACCGCCCAGGATCCAGCCCTCGGTGCCGCCCTTCGCGAAGGCCGCCTCGATGATCTTGTCCTTGGAGAAGAAGCCCGACAGGCCCGGGAAGCCGATGATCGCCAGGTAGCCGAGGCCGAACGTGACGAAGGTGATCGGCATGTACCTGCGCAGGCCGCCGTACCTGCGCATGTCCACCTCGTCGTTCATCCCGTGCATCACGGAACCCGCGCCGAGGAAGAGGCCGGCCTTGAAGAAGCCGTGCGTGACCAGGTGCATGATCGCGAAGACGTAGCCGATCGGACCCAGGCCCGCGGCCAGGATCATGTAGCCGATCTGCGACATCGTCGAGCCGGCGAGCGCCTTCTTGATGTCGTCCTTCGCACAACCGACGATCGCACCGAAGAGCAGCGTCACCGCGCCCACGATGGTCACCACCAGCTGCGCGTCCGGAGCGGCGTTGAAGATCGCGCCCGAGCGCACGATCAGGTACACGCCCGCGGTCACCATGGTGGCCGCGTGGATCAGGGCCGAGACCGGGGTCGGGCCCTCCATCGCGTCACCGAGCCAGGACTGCAGCGGCACCTGGGCGGACTTTCCGCAAGCCGCCAGCAGCAGCATCAGGCCGATCGCGGTCAGCGTGCCCTCGCCCGTCTCACCGACCGAGGAGAGCACGGGGCCGAAGGCGAAGGTCCCGAACGTCGTGAACATCACCATGATCGCGATCGACAGGCCCATGTCGCCGACCCGGTTGACCAGGAAGGCCTTCTTCGCGGCGGTCGCCGCGCTGGGCTTGTGCTGCCAGAAGCCGATGAGCAGGTACGAGGCGAGGCCCACGCCCTCCCAGCCGACGTACAGCAGCAGGTAGTTGTCGGCGAGGACCAGCAGCAGCATCGCCGCGAGGAAGAGGTTCAGATAACCGAAGAAGCGGCGCCGGCGCTCGTCGTGCTCCATGTACCCGATCGAGTACACGTGGATCAGCGAGCCCACGCCCGAGATCAGCAGGACGAAGGTCATCGACAGCTGGTCGAGCTGGAAGGCGACGTCCGCCTGGAAGCCCTCGACGGGGATCCAGGTGTACAGGCTCTGCGTCAGGGTCCGGTCGTCGGCACTGCGGCCCAGCATGTCCGCGAAGAGCACCGCACCGATCACGAAGGAGACGGCGGCCAGCACGGTGCCGATCCAGTGGCCGGTGCGGTCCAGGCGGCGGCCGCCGCACAGCAGCACCACCGCTCCCAGCAGGGGCGCCGCCACCAGCAGCGCAATCAAGTTCTCCACTGTGTACGCCCCTTACAGCTTCATCAGGCTGGCGTCGTCGACCGAGGCCGAGTGGCGGGTACGGAACAGCGACACGATGATCGCCAGGCCCACCACGACCTCCGCGGCGGCGACGACCATCGTGAAGAAGGCGATGATCTGCCCGTCGAGGTTGCCGTGCATCCGGGAGAAGGTGACGAACGCGAGGTTGCAGGCATTGAGCATCAGCTCGATGCACATGAACAGCACGATCGCGTTCCGCCGGATCAGCACGCCGGCCGCGCCGATGGTGAACAGCAGGGCCGACAGGTACAGGTAGTTGACCGGATTCACTGCGAGGCCTCCTCACGCGCGTCCCGGCCCAGGCGCTCGGCCGAGGCCTGCTCCAGGGCCTTCAGGTCGTCCAGCGCCTTGCCGGAGACGTCGCGGATCTGGCCGCGGTCGCGCAGGGTCTTGTTGACGGTCAGCTCGGACGGGGTGCCGTCGGGGAGCAGACCGGGCACGTCCACCGCGTTGTGCCGGGCGTACACGCCGGGCGCGGGCAGCGGCGGGAGCTGGACGCCCTCGCGCACGCGCCGCTCGGCCAGCTCGCGCTGGGTGGCGGCCCGCTCGGTGCGCTCGCGGTGGGTGAGCACCATCGCGCCGACGGCGGCCGTGATCAGCAGCGCGCCGGTGATCTCGAAGGCGAAGACGTACTTGGTGAAGATCAGTGCGGCCAGGCCCTCCACGTGCCCGGCGGAGTTGATCCGGCCGAGTCCGTTGAACTGGGTGAGCCCGGCCTGGGCGAGACCGGCGATCAGCAGGACGCCGAAGCCGAGCGCGCACAGCAGGGCGAGCCAGCGCTGCCCCTTGAGGGTCTCCTTGAGGGAGTCGGCGGCCGTGACACCGACGAGCATGACCACGAAGAGGAAGAGCATCATGATCGCGCCGGTGTAGACGATGATCTGGACGACGCCCAGGAAGTAGGCGCCGTTGGCGAGGTAGAACACCGCCAGGATGATCATCGTTCCGGCCAGGCACAGGGCGCTGTGGACGGCCTTCTTCATCAGGATCGTGCACAGCGCGCCGATGACGGCGATCGTGCCGAGCACCCAGAACTGCACGGCCTCGCCGGTCGAGGCGGCAGCGGCGAGCACGCCGTTCACGCGCCCACCTCCCCGTTGCCCGACCCGGCCCGTACGGCGTCGTTCTGCGCGGCATCGCTCTGCGCGGCGTCGCTCTGCGCGGCGTCGCTCTGCGCGGCGTCGCTCTGCGCGGCGTCGCTCTGCGCGGCGTCGGCCTGCTCGCCCTTGGAGACGGCCACCTGCCGGGTCGTCCCCGGCGCCGCGCCCGTGACCAGACCCCGGTAGTAGTCCTGGTCGTCCGTCCCCGGGTACATCGCGTGCGGGGCCTCGACCATGCCCTCCGTCAGCCCGGCGAGCAGCTGCTCCTTGGTGTAGATGAGCGACTCGCGGCTGGCGTCGGCCAGTTCGAACTGGTTCGTCATGGTCAGCGCCCGGGTGGGGCACGCCTCGACGCACAGCCCGCACAGGATGCAGCGGGCGTAGTTGATCTGGTAGACGCGGCCGTAGCGCTCGCCCGGGGAGTAGCGCTCCTCCTCGGTGTTGTCCGCGCCCTCCACGTAGATCGCGTCGGCGGGACAGGCCCAGGCGCACAGCTCGCACCCGATGCACTTCTCCAGACCGTCCGGATGACGGTTGAGCTGGTGCCGTCCGTGGAAGCGCGGAGCGGTGGTCTTGTGCTCCTCCGGGTACTGCTCGGTGAGCCGCTTCTTGAACATGGCCTTGAAGGTCACGCCGAAGCCGGCCACCGGGTTCTGCCACTTCTCGTCAGCGTCAGACATGTCCAGCACCCTCCTCTCGGTCACTGTCGGAATTCGTCCCGCCGGCGACCAGCTCCCGCTCGGAGCGGGGCCGTCGGCGCGGTACGGGAGCCAGGTGCTGGCCGGGCTTGGGCGGGACCGGGAAGCCGCCCGCCATCGGGTCGAAGGGCTCGGCCTCGGCGGCCTTGCCGGCCCGGTCCGCGGCCGCCTTCTCCTTGCGGTCGCGGAAGAGGTCCACGACCAGGGAGAGCAGGAGGACGGCGACCACACCGCCGCCGACGTACAGGACGATCTCGCTGAAGTCGTAGCTCTCGTTGCGCAGCGCCCGGACGGTCGCCACCAGCATCAGCCAGACCACCGAGACCGGGATCAGCACCTTCCAGCCGAGCTTCATCAGCTGGTCGTAGCGGACGCGCGGCAGCGTGCCGCGCAGCCAGATGAAGAAGAACAGCAGCAGCTGGACCTTGATGACGAACCAGAGCAGCGGCCACCAGCCGTGGTTGGCGCCCTCCCAGAAGGCACTGATCGGGTACGGGGCCCGCCAGCCGCCGAGGAAGAGGGTGACCGAGACCGCCGAGACGGTGACCATGTTGACGTACTCGGCCAGCATGAACATCGCGAACTTGATCGAGGAGTACTCGGTGTTGAAGCCGCCGACGAGGTCGCCCTCGGACTCCGGCATGTCGAAGGGGGCGCGGTTGGTCTCACCGACCATCGTGACGACGTAGATGATGAAGGAGACCGGCAGCAGCACGATGAACCAGCGGTCGGCCTGTGCCTCGACGATCGCGGAGGTGGACATCGAGCCGGAGTAGAGGAACACCGACGCGAAGGCCGCGCCCATCGCGATCTCGTAGCTGATCATCTGCGCGCAGGAGCGGAGCCCGCCGAGCAGCGGGTACGTCGATCCGGACGACCAGCCGGCGAGCACGATGCCGTAGACGCCGACCGAGGCCACCGCGAGGATGTAGAGCATCGCGATCGGCAGGTCGGTCAGCTGCATGGTGGTGCGCTGCCCGAAGATCGACACCTCGTCGCCGGGCGGCCCGAAGGGGATCACGGCGATCGCCATGAAGGCCGGGATCGCGGCGACGATCGGGGCCAGGACGTAGACCACCTTGTCGGCCCGCTTGACGACGATGTCTTCCTTCAGCATCAGCTTGACGCCGTCGGCGAGGGACTGCAGGAAGCCCCAGGGGCCGTGCCGGTTGGGCCCGATGCGCAGCTGCATCCAGGCGACCACCTTGCGCTCCCACACGATGGAGAAGAGCACGGTGACCATCAGGAACGCGAAGCAGAAGACGGCCTTGACGACCACGAGCCACCAGGGGTCACGGCCGAACAGCGACAGGTCCTCGGCCGCGAGGACGTGCGGCTGCGCCGCGAACTGGGCGAGGTGGATCACGCTCGCACCTCCCGTGCGGGGGCCGGGACGGTGCCCGGCCGAAGGACGTGGGTACGGGGCCGCGGGCCTGCGGCCGCCGTGGGCGCGGCGGCGGTCACGACGCCACCTCCGCGTCCGCGCCGGCCGGGCCCTCGGGGCCGGCGGGGCCGATCCGGACCAGCGTTCCGACGTGGGCGCCGGTGTCGGCGCGCACGCCGTGGCCCCGGGAGTTCAGGGGGAGCCAGACGACGCGGTCGGGCATCTCGGTGATCTGGAGCGGGAGGACGACCGTGCCCGAGGGGCCGGTGACGGCGAGCGAGTCGCCGTCCTTGACACCGGTCTCGGCGGCCGTGGCGGCCGACAGGCGGGCGGTGGCCGCGTGCCGGGTGCCGGCCAGCGCGTCGTCGCCCTCCTGGAGCCGGCCGAGGTCCAGCAGCAGCCGGTGGCCGGCCAGCACCGCCTCGCCGGCGGCCGGGCGCGGCAGCGGCCGGGTCTGCGCGGCGGCCTCGGTGGCGCGGTCGCCGGTCCACGGGCCGAGCCGGTCGAGCTCGCGGCGCACCGCGTGCACGTCGGGCAGCGCGAGCGGGTGGTCGGCGGCGTCGGCCAGCATGTGCAGCACCCGCAGGTCGGACGGGGCCAGCCGGCGGGTCATCATGTCGGGCTTGAGGGCGGCCTCGAAGGGGCGCACCCGGCCTTCCCAGTTGATGAACGCGCCCGGCTTCTCGGCGACGGCCGCGACCGGCAGGACCACGTCCGCGTGGGCCGTGACCTCGCTCGGGCGCAGTTCCAGGCAGACCACGAAGGCCTCCTTGAGCGCCTGCCGGGCCCGCTCCGGGTCGGGCAGGTCCGTGACCTCGACACCGCCGACCAGCAGTGCGCCGAGTTCGCCGGTGGCCGCGGCCTCGACGATCTGGCCGGTGTCGCGGCCGTAGCGGTGCGGCAGGCCCGGCAGGCCCCACACGGCCGCCACCTCGTCGCGGGCCCGCGGGTCGGTCGCGGGCCGGGCACCGGGCAGCAGGGAGGGCAGCGCGCCCGCCTCGACCGCCGCCCGTTCGCCGGCCCGGCGCGGGATCCACACCAGAGCGGCGCCGGTCGCGGCGGCCGCCCCGACGGCGGCGGTCAGCCCGCCGGGCACGCCCGCCAGCCGCTCGCCGACGACGATGACAGCGCCGGGGGCGCGCAGCGCCTCGGCCGCCTCGGCCCCGCCCTGCTCCAGGCCGGTGCGCGAGGCCAGCGCGGCCAGCCACTCCGGCTCGGTGCCGGGGGCGGCGGCCAGCAGCCGGCCGCCCGCCTTCTCCAGGCCGCGGGTCGCGAACGGCGCCAGCGCGTACGTCTGCTGCCTGTGCTTGCGGTGGGCCTTGCGCAGCCGCAGGAAGACCCCGGGGGCCTCCTCCTCCGCCTCGATGCCGACGAGCAGGACGGCCGGGGCCGCCTCCAGCTCCGTGTACGTGACGCCCCCGCCGCCGAGGTCCACGCCGCGGCCGGCGACAGTCGCGGCCAGGAAGTCGGCCTCCTCGGCGCTGTGCACGCGCGCCCGGAAGTCGATGTCGTTGGTGTCGAGCACGACGCGCGCGAACTTGGCGTACGCGTAGGCGTCCTCGACGGTGAGCCGGCCGCCGGTGAGCACGCCCGCCCGGCCGCGCGCGCCGGTCAGGCCCGCCGCGGCCGCGGCCAGGGCGTCCGGCCAGCTCGCCTCCTTCAGCACCCCGTCCGCGTCCCGCACCAGCGGGGTCGTCAGCCGGTCCGGGCGCTGCGCGTAGCGGAACGCGAAGCGGCCCTTGTCGCAGATCCACTCCTCGTTGACCTCGGGGTCCTCCGCGGCCAGGCGGCGCAGCACCTTGCCCCGGCGGTGGTCGGTGCGGGTGGCGCAGCCGCCGGCGCACTGCTCGCACACGCTCGGGGAGGAGACGAGGTCGAAGGGGCGGGAGCGGAACCGGTAGGCGGCCGAGGTGAGCGCGCCGACCGGGCAGATCTGGATGGTGTTGCCGGAGAAGTACGACTCGAACGGGTCGCCCTCGCCGGTGCCGACCTGCTGGAGCGCGCCGCGCTCCAGGAGCTCGATCATCGGGTCGCCGGCGACCTGGTTGGAGAAGCGGGTGCAGCGCGCGCACAGCACGCACCGCTCGCGGTCCAGGAGCACCTGGGTGGAGATCGGCACGGGCTTCTCGTACGTGCGCTTGCGGCCCTCGAAGCGGGAGTCGGCGTTGCCGTGCGACATCGCCTGGTTCTGCAGCGGGCACTCGCCGCCCTTGTCGCAGACCGGGCAGTCCAGCGGGTGGTTGATGAGCAGCAGCTCCATCACGCCGCGCTGGGCCTTGTCGGCGACCGGGGAGGTCGCCTGCGTCTTGACCACCATGCCGTCGGTGCAGGTGATGGTGCACGACGCCATCGGCTTGCGCTGGCCCTCCACCTCGACGATGCACTGCCGGCAGGCGCCGACCGGGTCGAGGAGCGGGTGGTCGCAGAACCGGGGGATCTCCACGCCGATCTGCTCGGCGGCCCGGATGACCAGCGTGCCCTTGGGCACGGACAGCTCGACGCCGTCGATCGTCAGGGAGACCTGGTCCTCTGCCGGGGCGGTCATGCGGTCACCTCCGTGGCCGTGTCGGCCCAGAGGGTCGACTTCCTGGGGTCGAAGGGGCAGCCCTTGCCCGTGATGTGCTGCTCGTACTCGTCGCGGAAGTACTTCAGCGAGGAGAAGATCGGGCTGGCCGCGCCGTCGCCGAGCGCGCAGAAGGACTTGCCGTTGATGTTGTCGGCGATGTCGTTCAGCTTGTCGAGGTCGGCAAGGGTGCCGGCCCCGCTTTCGATGGCACGCAGCAACTGGACCAGCCAGTACGTGCCTTCGCGGCACGGCGTGCACTTGCCGCAGGACTCGTGGGCGTAGAACTCCGTCCAGCGGGTGACGGCCCGCACCACGCAGGTCGTCTCGTCGAAGCACTGGAGCGCCTTGGTGCCCAGCATCGAGCCGGCCGCGCCGACGCCCTCGTAGTCCAGCGGCACGTCGAGGTGCTCGTCGGTGAACATCGGCGTGGAGGAGCCGCCCGGGGTCCAGAACTTCAGCCGGTGCCCGGGCCGCATCCCGCCGCTCATGTCGAGCAGCTGGCGCAGGGTGATGCCGAGCGGGGCCTCGTACTGGCCGGGGCCGGCGACGTGGCCCGAGAGCGAGTAGAGCGTGAAGCCCGGGGACTTCTCCGTCCCCATCGCCTTGAACCACTCCTTGCCCTTGTGGAGGATCGCGGGAACCGAGGCGATCGACTCGACGTTGTTGACGACAGTGGGGCAGGCGTAGAGGCCTTCCACCGCGGGGAAGGGGGGGCGCAGCCGGGGCTGTCCGCGCCGGCCTTCGAGCGAGTCGAGGAGAGCGGTCTCCTCACCGCAGATGTACGCGCCCGCGCCCGCGTGCACCGTCAGTTCGAGATCGAGACCGCTGCCCAGGATGTCGCGGCCGAGGTAGCCGGCTTCGTACGCCTCGCGCACCGCCTCGTGCAGGCGTCGCAGCACCGGCACGACCTCGCCGCGCAGGTAGATGAAGGCGTGCTGCGAGCGGATCGCGTAGCAGGCGATGACGATGCCCTCGATGAGGGAGTGCGGATTGGCGAAGAGGAGGGGGATGTCCTTGCAGGTTCCCGGCTCGGATTCGTCGGCGTTGACGACGAGGTAGTGCGGCTTGCCGTCGCCCTGCGGAATGAACTGCCATTTCATTCCGGTGGGGAAGCCCGCGCCGCCGCGTCCGCGCAGACCCGAGTCCTTCACGTACGCGATCAGGTCGTCCGGCGACATCGCGAGCGCCTTGCGCAGGCCCTCGTAGCCCTCGTGGCGCCGGTAGGTCTCCAGCGTCCACGAACGGGGGTCGTCCCAGAAGGCCGACAGCACGGGGGCGAGCAGCTTGTCCGGGCTGCTGCCTCCCCCCGCCTCCGGCTGGGAGGTGCCCCCCTGACTTTCCTTGGCCGACACCGACATCACTCCCCTCCTTCTGCCGCGGTCTCACCACGCGGGTGGACGATCTTGTGTTGCTCCGGGGACTCGCCGCGCGCGATGCGCAGACCGATCAGGGAGGCGGGGCCGGCGCCGCCGGAGGCCTCGACCGCGCCCTCGCGCTGGTCGGGGAACCCGGCCAGGATCCGGGCGGTCTCCTTGTACGTGCACAGCGGCGCGCCGCGCGTCGGCGCGACCTCGCGGCCGGCGATCAGGTCGTCGACCAGGGCCTTGGCGGACTCGGGGGTCTGGTTGTCGAAGAACTCCCAGTTGACCATCACCACGGGGGCGAAGTCGCAGGCCGCGTTGCACTCGATGTGCTCCAGCGTGACCTTGCCGTCGGCGGTGGTCTCGTTGTTGCCGACGCCGAGGTGCGCCTTGAGCTCGTCGAAGATGGCGTCGCCGCCCATCACCGCGCACAGGGTGTTCGTACAGACGCCCACCTGGTAGTCGCCCGACGGCTTGCGCCGGTACATCGTGTAGAAGGTCGCCACCGCCGTGACCTCGGCGGTGGTCAGGCCCAGCACCTCGGCGCAGAAGCGGATGCCGGTGCGCGAGACGTAGCCCTCGTGCGACTGCGTCAGGTGCAGCAGCGGCAGCAGCGCGGAGCGGCTGTCGGGGTAGCGGGCGATGATGTCCGCCGCGTCGGATTCGAGCCGCGCGCGGACGTCCGCCGGGAAGTCGGGGGCGGGCAGCTGGGGCATGCCCAGCGCGACCCCTTTGTTCGAAGGACTGGCGGTCATCGGTCGACGCCTCCCATCACGGGGTCGATGGAGGCGACGGCGACGATGACGTCGGCGACCTGGCCGCCCTCGCACATCGCGGCCATGGCCTGCAGGTTGGTGAAGGACGGGTCGCGGAAGTGGACCCGGTAGGGGCGGGTGCCGCCGTCGGAGACGACGTGGACGCCGAGCTCGCCCTTGGGGGACTCGACGGCCGCGTACACCTGGCCGGGCGGGACCCGGAAGCCCTCGGTCACCAGCTTGAAGTGGTGGATGAGGGCCTCCATGGAGGTGCCCATGATGTTCTTGATGTGGTCGAGCGAGTTGCCGAGCCCGTCGGGGCCCATGGCCAGCTGCGCCGGCCAGGCGATCTTCTTGTCGGCGACCATGACCGGGCCCGGCTCCAGCCGGTCCAGGCACTGCTCCACGATGCGCAGCGACTGGCGCATCTCCTCCAGGCGGATCAGGAACCGTCCGTAGGAGTCGCAGGTCTCGGTGGTCGGGACGTCGAAGTCGTAGGTCTCGTAGCCGCAGTACGGGTCGGTCTTGCGCAGGTCGTGCGGCAGGCCGGCGGAGCGCAGGATCGGCCCGGTGGCGCCGAGCGCGAGGCAGCCGGTCAGGTCGAGGTGGCCGACGTCCTGCATACGGGCCTTGAAGATCGGGTTGCCGGTGGCGAGCTTGTCGTACTCCGGCAGGTTCTTCTTCATGGTCTTCACGAAGTCGCGGAGCTGGTCGACGGCGCCCGGGGGCAGGTCCTGGGCGAGTCCGCCGGGGCGGATGAACGCGTGGTTCATGCGCAGGCCGGTGATCAGCTCGTAGATGTCGAGAATGAGTTCACGATCACGGAACCCGTAGATCATGATCGTGGTGGCGCCCAGCTCCATGCCGCCGGTGGCGATGCACACCAGGTGCGAGGAGAGCCGGTTGAGCTCCATCAGCAGCACGCGGATGACGGTGGCGCGGTCGGGGATCTGGTCGGTGATGCCGAGCAGCTTCTCGACGCCCAGGCAGTACGCGGCCTCGTTGAAGAACGGGGTCAGGTAGTCCATGCGCGTCACGAAGGTGGTGCCCTGCGTCCAGTTGCGGAATTCGAGGTTCTTCTCGATTCCGGTGTGCAGGTAGCCGATGCCGCAGCGGGCCTCGGTGACCGTCTCGCCGTCGATCTCCAGGATCAGGCGGAGCACTCCGTGGGTGGACGGGTGCTGGGGACCCATGTTGACGACGATCCGCTCGTCGTCGGCCTTGGCGGCGGACTGGACGATCTCGTCCCAGTCGCCGCCGGTGACGGTGTAGACGGTGCCCTCGGTGGTCTCGCGGGAGGACGCGTGGTGCGATGCGTTCCGGGTGTTCATCAGCTGTACGACCTCCGCTGGTCGGGAGCCGGGATCTGGGCGCCCTTGTACTCGACGGGAATGCCGCCGAGCGGGTAGTCCTTGCGCTGCGGGAAGCCCTGCCAGTCGTCCGGCATCATGATCCGGGTGAGGGCCGGGTGCCCGTCGAAGATCAGGCCGAAGAAGTCGTACGCCTCGCGCTCGTGCCAGTCGTTGGTCGGGTAGACGGGGACGAGCGACGGGATGTGCGGGTCGGCGTCGGGGGCCGTGACCTCCAGCCGGATCAGCCGGCCGTGGGTGAGCGAGCGCAGGTGGTAGACCGCGTGCAGTTCCCGCCCCTTGTCCCCGGGGAAGTGCACGCCGGAGACGCCGGTGCACAGCTCGAAGCGCAGCGCCGGGTCGTCACGCAGGGTGCGTGCCACCTGTACGAGGTGTTCGCGGGCGATGTGGAAGGTGATCTCGCCGCGGTCGACGACCGTCTTGTCGATGGCGTTCTCGGGGACGAGGCCCTGTTCCTCCAGGGCGCCCTCCAGCTCGTCGGCGACCTCGTCGAAATAGGAGCCGTAGGGGCGCGGGGAGGCGCCGGGCAGGGTGACCGCTTGGACCAGGCCGCCGTAGCCGCTGGTGTCGCCGCCCCGGGTGGCGCCGAACATGCCGGTGCGGACGGCGATGACCTCGGGCCCGTCCTGGGCGCGCGGGGCCGGAACGCCGTTCCCGTTCCCGTTCCCGTTGCCGTTCCCGTCGCCGCTGCCGTTCCCGTTCCGCGGCTCGTGGGTCTCGCTCATCGGAGCAGCCCCTTCATTTCGATGGTGGGGAGTGCCTTCAGGGCCGCCTCCTCCGCCTCGCGGGCCGCTTCCTCCTGGTTCACACCGAGCTTGGAGCTCTGGATCTTCTGGTGGAGCTTGAGGATGGCGTCCAGCAGCATCTCGGGGCGCGGCGGGCAGCCGGGGAGGTAGATGTCGACCGGGACGATGTGGTCGACGCCCTGGACGATCGCGTAGTTGTTGAACATGCCGCCCGAGGAGGCGCACACGCCCATCGAGATGACCCACTTGGGAGCGGGCATCTGGTCGTAGACCTGACGCAGCACCGGCGCCATCTTCTGGCTGACCCGCCCCGCCACGATCATCAGATCGGCCTGGCGGGGCGAGCCGCGGAAGACCTCCATGCCGAAGCGGGCCAGGTCGTAGCGGCCCGCACCCGTCGTCATCATCTCGATGGCGCAGCAGGCCAGGCCGAAGGTGGCGGGGAAGACGGATGCCTTGCGCACCCAGCCCGCGGCCTGTTCGACGGTGGTCAGCAGAAAGCCGCTCGGCAGCTTCTCTTCCAGTCCCATGGAAAATTCAGCCCCTCAGTCCCATTCCAGACCGCCGCGCCGCCAGACGTACGCGTAGGCGACGAAGACGGTGAGCACGAAGAGCAGCATCTCGACGAGCCCGAAGATCCCCAGGGCGTCGAAGGTGACGGCCCAGGGGTAGAGGAAGACGATCTCGATGTCGAAGACGATGAAGAGCATCGCCGTCAGGTAGTACTTGATGGGGAAGCGGCCGCCGCCGGCCGGCACCGGGGTCGGCTCGATGCCGCACTCGTATGCCTCAAGCTTCGCTCGGTTGTAGCGTTTCGGGCCGATCAGCGTGGCCATGACCACGGAGAAGATCGCAAACCCTGCCCCGAGGGCGCCGAGCACGAGGATGGGCGCGTAGGCATTCACGCTCCTCGCTCCTTCCAGTCGTCCTTGACCGATGGACCGCTGTGGGCCGGCCAGGGAGCCCCGCCCCGAAGATCGCCCTCCATGGTGCGAGGTCGCATGTGAGGCAGTTCACAAGCCGGACTGCTGCGCATCCTATGCCTGTCGGTCTGTGATCTGCGACACGGGTAACAACAACGAGTTTGTGATCTCCACCACCAGACGAAGGATCATGAAGCCCGAACAGTGGTGATCTTCATACGCGAAGCATCCATGTGATCACCAAAGGTGACATCCGCAGTCGTTACCGCAGGTAGAGCGGGTCCCGCACTATCAAATGATGGTCCGTGCAGGCAAATTGGCAGAGCGGTCGCCCAACTGGTATAGGAATCCGCCTCACCCGGCCGGATGAGGGCCCGCGCCCGGGAGTGGACGCGTGCATCCGTTCACGAGCCCGCGACAGATAGCTCACAGACGGATCACGGGTCGGCCACAGCCACCTCACGGCGAGACATTCCTGTGACCTGCATCACACCACAGAAGGCCCTCCGAAAGGGGGCTTGGCCAACTGTTGCGATGGGTGCTAGACGGCGGTCAAAACGGACTAAATATGGAAAGCCCATGATCACGGGCTTGCGGAGGGGTGTCCGAATCGTCCGTTACGGCGTCAATAAGGAATGCAGGGCGCCCGGTTCGCGCCATCGGCGCGCAACTGTGGTGCAGACCACGTTTCTTGATGGGACCCCCACACCCCTGATACCGGTTGTTCTCATGTCCCACACCGCTCACATACCCAGCCACCGGAAGCCCCGTCGCAGCGCCTCGAAGCTCGCGGTTCGCGCCGGAGTTGCCGGTGGCGTTCTCAGCACCCTGGCGATGGCCGGCACGGCGAGCGCGTCCCCCGCCGCCGAGCCCGTCACCGAGACGCTCGAGATGCCGGTCCTCAACATGGACCTGAGCACCGAGGTCTCCACCGCCGTTGCCAAGGCCGCGGACAACACGCGTGCGGCGGCCCTCCAGGGCGAGCTGAGCTCGCTCGAGGAGAGCGCCCGCACCGGTGCCGCCGCCGAGGCCAAGCAGGCCAAGGAGCAGGCGCAGAAGAAGGCCGAGCAGAAGGCGAAGGAGGAGGCCGAGCGCAAGGCCGCCGCCGAGCGCGCCACGCGCGGCACCGACCGCACGGACCTCTCCACCAAGTCCGCCTCCACGGGCTCCGGCTCGGGTTCCTCGGTCTCCACCCCGAGCGCCCCGGCGACCGGCAACGCCGCCACCATCGTGAACTTCGCCCGCGCGCAGGTCGGCAAGGCGTACGTCATGGGCGCCACCGGCTCCTCCGCGTACGACTGCTCGGGCCTGGTGCAGGCCGCCTACCGCGCGGCGGGCATCAAGCTGGACCGCACCTCCCAGGACCAGTCCCTGGCCGGCCGCTCCGTCTCGCTGAGCGCGCTGCAGCCGGGCGACATCCTCTACTGGGGCGGCAAGGGCAGCGCCTACCACGTCGCCATCTACGTCGGCGGCGGCAAGTTCGTCGGCGCGCAGAACCCCAGCACGGGCATCGTCGAGCGCTCCCTGAGCTACGACAAGCCGTCGGGCGCCGTCCGCGTCCTCTGACAGCGACCACGCCACACACCAAGGCCGGTACTCCCCCGCTCGGGGGCGGAGTACCGGCCTTCGTGCGCCGCGGCACCTGCCTCTACCATCCCTTCGGAAGGGGTGGTCGCATGAACACACCGCGGGACGTGAACACACCGCGGGCTCCGCGCGTCCCGGACCCCGACGGCCGGCCCGGCCTCCTCGCCGCCTTCGGCCTCGGACTGTTCGCCCTGGGCGGCTGGCTGATCAACACCACCCGTCCGTGGAACCGCGCCGTCGACCTCACCCTGCTCCTGACGGGCTGGGGCCTGTCCCTGGCCGCCCTCGCCTCCGGCCTGGTCCTCACCCTGGCCTGCGTCCGCGCCGTCCACCGCACCCCGGACCCCACGGACCCCGCGGACCCCACGCAGCCCACGCAGCCCACGCACCCCCGGTAGGCCGTCTCTTCCGGCACGCCGCCGTGACGAACGCCCCGCCGGGCGGGACCATGCCGCAGGTGAGCACCCGCGCCGGCACGACGCCGCAGCACCGCCGTTCCCCCGAGCCGGGACGGCGTACGTTCCTGACCGCCCTGGGGGCGGCGGCGACCTTCGCCACCGGGGTCCCCGCCCACGCCACCCCCGCCGCCCGGGACGCCGCCGGCGCCGACGAGTACGTCGACGTCCAGCTGCTGAGCATCAGCGACCTGCACGGCTACCTCCAGGGCGCCCCCGGCGGACACTCCGTCATCACCGGCAACGGCGGCCTCACCTACACCGTCGGGGGCGTGGCCGCCATGGCCACCCATCTGGCGCGGCTGCGCGACGGCCGCCGCAACTCGCTCTTCTTCACGCCCGGCGACGCCTTCTGCGGCTGGGAGTTCGACGCGGCCGCCTTCGCCGACGAACCGACGATCGAGGCCCTGAACCGCATGGGGCTCGACTTCGCCACCGCCGGCAACCACGAGTTCGACAAATCGCCCGCCATGCTGCAAAGGCATATGGAACAGGGCATCCCGTTCCCGGTGGCGGGCCGGGACACCGCCTTCACCGACTCCTCCGGCCTGCCCTTCCACGGCGCCGACTTCTCCTACTACAGCGCCAACGTCGTCCGCACCACCGACGGCCTGCCGGTGCTGCCGCCGTACCACGTCGAGTACGTCACCGCCCCCGACGGCCGGCTCCTGCCGATCGGTTTCATCCACCTCACCGCGCTGGGCACCGAACGCTTCCCCGGCTCCTTCCAGCCGGGCCTGGCGACCCTCGACGAGATCGCCACCGCCAACTCCTGCGCGGCGCTGCTCAGGGGCCGGGGCGTCAACGCGATCGTGCTGAGCATGCACGACGGCGCCGTGGCCGGGGGTGACTTCAACAGCGGCACCGACCCCTCGGGCCCCGCCCTCGACCTCGCGCTGCGCGTCTCCCCCGCCATCGACGCGATCGTCACCGGGCACTGGCACACCCGGTTCACGATGATGGTCCCCGACCCGGACGGCCGCCCCCGCCCCTTCGTCGAGGCCGGCTGCTACGGGCAGGTCGTCAACGAGATCAGCCTGCGGCTCGACCCGGTCACCGGCGCGGTGGTCCGCGAGCTGACCGTCTCCACCAACCACCCCAACACCCGCGACGTCAACCCCCACCCGGAGCTGAAGGCCGTCGTCGACTACTGGGCGGGCCAGGCCACCGCCCGCGACCGCTCCCGGATCGGCCGCCAGACCGGCGCCTTCTCCCGTACGCGGAACACGGCCGGCGAGTCCACCATGGGCGACCTCGTCGCCGACTGGGCCCTGTGGGCGGGGCAGCGGCCCACGGATCCCGAGAACGACGCCAACATCCACCCCAACGTCCCCGCCCAGCTCGCCCTGGTCGCCGTCGCCCCCCGGTTCGGGCAGGCCGTCATCGCCGGGGACCTGCCCCTCGACACGGCCTCCGGCGGCGCCGTCACCTTCGGCCGCGCCTGGCGGGCGGTCGGCTTCGGGGACCCGGTCGTCAGCGCCTGGGTGACCGGGCAGCAGCTCCACGACGCCCTGGAGCAGCAGTGGACGCGGGAGGAGGACGGGGCCTTGCGTTTCGCACCCCTGGCGGTCTCCCGGAACGTCCGCTACTCCTTCGACGCGCAGGGCCCCGCCGGGGACCGCGTGGAGCCCTCCGACGTCCTCGTGGACGGCGTACCGCTCGACCCCGCCCGCAGCTACCGGCTGGCGGCCCCCTCGTACACGTTCCTCGCCCAGGACGGCTACCCGGCGCTGGAGGGCTTCCGGGAGCCGTACCGGCACCAGCGCGACTACGAGAGCTTCATCGCCTTCGTCCGCGCGACCCAGGTCCTCTCACCGCCGGCCACGAACCGGGTCACGGCCCGCAACACCGGCCGGCCCGCCGCCGACGTGGGCACCGTCACCGAACCCCCGGTACCGCTGCGGCCGGACGGGTCCCCCCTGCCCCGCCCGGAGGCCGCGATCGTCACGGCGGGCGGCCCGCGCACCCCCGACGAGGGCTACCGCCCGCCCTGCTGACCGAACGAACCCTAGGCCTTGGGAGCCACCTTGCTGAGGCCGTTGATGATGCGGTCCATGGCGTCGCCGCCCGTCGGGTCCGTCAGGTTGGCCAGCATCTTCAGCGTGAAACGCATCAGCACCGGGTGCGTCAGACCGCGCTGGGTGGCGATCTTCATGACGGCCGGGTTGCCGATCAGCTTCACGAAGGCGCGGCCCAGCGTGTAGTAGCCGCCGTAGGTCTCCTTGAGCACCTTCGGGTAGCTGTGCAGCGCCAGTTCGCGCTGCGCCGGGGTCGCCCGGGCGTGTGCCTGCACGATGACGTCGGCCGCGATCTGGCCCGACTCCATGGCGTACGCGATGCCCTCGCCGTTGAACGGGTTGACGAGCCCGCCCGCGTCGCCCACCAGCAGCAGGCCCTTGGTGTAGTGCGGCTGGCGGTTGAAGGCCATCGGCAGGGCCGCGCCGCGGATCGGCTGCGTCATGTTCTCGGGGGTGTAGCCCCAGTCCTCGGGCATGGACGCGCACCAGGCCTTGAGGACCTCGCGCCAGTCCAGCTCCCGGAACGCGGAGGAGGAGTTGAGGATGCCCAGGCCCACGTTGGACGTGCCGTCGCCCATGCCGAAGATCCAGCCGTACCCGGGCAGCAGCCGGTCCTGCGGGCCGCGCCGGTCCCACAGCTCCAGCCAGGACTCCAGGTAGTCGTCGTCGTGCCGGGGCGAGGTGAAGTACGTCCGCACGGCCACGCCCATCGGGCGGTCCTCGCGCCGGTGCAGTCCCATCGCCAGCGACAGCCGGGAGGAGTTGCCGTCGGCGGCGACCACGAGCGGGGCGCTGAAGGTGACCGGGGTCTTCTCCTCCCCCAGCTTCGCGTGCACGCCGGTGATGTGGCCCGTACGCGGATCCCGGACCGGCTCGCCGACGGTGCACCGCTCGTACAGCCGCGCGCCGGCCTTCTGCGCCTGCCGGGCCAGGGTCTCGTCGAAATCGTCACGCTTACGGACGAGTCCGTAGTCCGGGTACGAGGCCAGCTCGGGCCAGTCCAGCTGGAGCCGCTGCCCGCCGCCGATGATCCGCAGGCCCTTGTTGCGCAGCCAGCCGGCCTCTTCGGAGATGTCGATGCCCATCGCCACGAGCTGCTTGGTGGCGCGCGGGGTGAGTCCGTCGCCGCAGACCTTCTCGCGCGGGAAGGCCGTCTTCTCCAGCAGCAGGACGTCCAGACCGGCCTTGGCCAGGTAGTACGCGGTCGTCGAACCGGCGGGCCCGGCCCCGACGACGATCACATCCGCGGTGTGTTCGGAGAGGGGCTCGGTCACTGCGGGGTCTCCCGAAGACTCAAAGGGGGTGCCGGCCGGCACAGGACATGTGCAGTCTATGCAGCGAGAGAGATCGCGAATCCGAAGGGCCGCCACGATGACCAACACGCCCGTCTCGCCGATCCGGCCGCTCCCCGCCGTATCGCTGCGCGTCCCCACCGACGAGGACGCCCACTCCTGGCACCGCGTCTTCGCCGACGGGGACGTCATGGAGTTCCTCGGCGGCCTCGCCGAGCTGTCGGTGTACGAGGAACTCACCGCGCGCCAGCGGCTGCACGACGCCCGGCACGGCTTCTGCCTGTGGACCCTGCTCGACGACGCGGGCCGGGTCATCGGCTTCACCGGCGCGCAGCCGTGGCCGGAGGAGAAGGAGTGGGGCCCGGTCGGCGAGATCGAGATCGGCTGGCGCCTGGGGCGGGAGTACTGGGGCCGCGGCTACGCGACCGCGGCCGCCGAGGCGACGGTCGCCCGCGTACGGGCGGCCGGACTCCAGCGGGTCTGCGCGATGGTCGACGCCCGCAACACCCGCTCGGTGTCGGTGGCGGAACGTCTCGGCATGCGCCTGGCCGCCGAGTTCACCACCCCGTCGGGCAACCCGGCCCGCCGCTACGAACTGGACCTCTAGTGCCGTGGACGGCTAGGGCCTGTCCTCGGTGACGGGGTACATGTGGGCGTAGGGATCCGGCTCGCCCGTCGAGGGATCCAGTCCGGCCCGCAGCCGTCGGTCCTGCTCGCGCCAGCTGACGAACGTGTCCGTCCGCTTCCAGAGCGACTCGTCGCCGAGGGGGCAGGCCTCGAACCGGCCCAGCATCATGCGGGTGATGAACTGGACCATGGTGCAGTCGAACAGGGCCCACGGCGACTCGCCCCACTCGTGGTGCCGGCGCCAGGCCACGACGGGCCACTTGTCCGGATCCGGGTCGTTCATGAGCCAGGCCATCTCGTTGGCGTTCATTCCGGAACCCCACGGCAGGACGGCGTCGGCGCCCAGCGCCACTCCCGGGACTCCTGCGTCCTCCTCCCAGAGCTGGCGCAGGCCTTCCGTCATGCTTCCGATGTGACACCCTCCCCACCCGCGCACGTCACTGGGGAGCGGGGGCAGGATGACGAGGTCGCCGATGTTGCCCACGCCGTACGTGTCCAGCAGCGCCTTGTAGTCACCCGGCAGCCCGGTGCCCAGCGCGGCCTCGGCCGCGGCCCAGTCGATCTGCTCGCCGCCCGCGAAGTCTGCCGGCACGAGGTCGAGCAGGACGGCGAGATCGGGATGAACGCCCATGGTGAAACCCCTTGAGGTCGGTGGTCGCGCGCCATGTGCCATGTGCTCGGCGTGCTGCCGCTCCAGCGGCATGATCGACCGGATGGATCTTAGAAGACGGACAGTCCGGTCAGGGTGGTGAACCGGTCCAGGGCCGCCACGCCCGCCACGGAGTTGCCGCGCGCGTCCAGTCCGGGGCTCCACACGGCGAGCGTGCACGTGCCCGGCACGACGGCGACGATCCCGCCGCCGACCCCGCTCTTGCCGGGCAGCCCGACGCGGTAGGCGAACTCGCCCGCCGCGTCGTACGTGCCGCAGGTCAGCATGACCGCGTTGATCTGCTTGGCCTCACTGCGCGTCAGCAGCCGCGAGCCGTCCGCCCGCAGCCCGTGGCGGGCCAGGAAGCGGGCGGCGAGGGCGAGGTCGGCACAGCTCATCTCGATGGAGCACTGCCAGAAGTAGTGCTCCAGCAGGGCCGGGACCGGATTGTCGATGTTGCCGTACGCGGCCATGAAGTGGGCGACGGCGGCGTTGCGGTCGCCGTGCGCCTGCTCGGAGGCGGCGACGTCGGCGTCGAAGCCGAGGCCGGGGTTGCCGCTCTCCTGGCGCAGGAACTCCAGCAGTTCGCTGCTGGCGTCGCCGGTGAGCGTCTGCAGCCGGTCGGTGACGACGAGCGCGCCCGCGTTGATGAACGGGTTGCGCGGAATGCCGTTCTCGTACTCCAGCTGCACCAGCGAGTTGAAGGGGTTGCCCGACGGCTCCCGCCCGACCCGCTCCCACAGGCTGTCGCCGCCCTCGGCGAGGGCGAGCGCGAGCGCGAACACCTTGGTGACCGACTGGGCGGAGAACGGCGTGCGCCAGTCGCCCACGCCGTACAGGTTGCCGTCGAGATCGGCGAGCGCCATCCCGAACTGGCGGGGGTCGACGCCGGCGAGCGCCGGGATGTACTCGGCCGGCGTACCGCTGCCGATGAGCGGGGCGACGTCGCCCGCGATCCGCTCCAGCACCGCCTGGTAGTCCACTACGCGTCCTTGAAGCCTCGGTGCAGCGCGACGATGCCGCCGCTCAGGTCGCGCCAGGCCACCCGGCCCCAGCCGGCCTTCCGCAGCAGCGCGGCGAGCGCGGGCTGGTCGGGCCAGGCGCGGATGGACTCGGCGAGGTAGACGTACGCGTCGGGGTTGGAGGACACGGCGCGGGCGACCGGGGGCAGGGCGCGCATCAGGTACTCGGTGTAGACGGTACGGAAGGGCCCCCAGACGGGCTGCGAGAACTCGCAGATGACCACCTTGCCGCCGGGCTTGGTGACCCGGTACAGCTCGCGCAGCGCGGTGTCGGTGTCCTGGACGTTGCGCAGGCCGAAGGAGATGGTGACGCTGTCGAAGGTGTCGTCCTTGAACGGGAGCCGGGTGGCGTCGCCGGCGGTGAGCGGCAGCCAGGGATGCCGCTTCTTGCCTTCGCGGAGCATCCCGAGGGAGAAGTCGCAGGGGACGACGTACGCGCCGGTGGCGGCGAACGGCATCGAGGAGGTGGCCGTGCCGGCGGCGAGGTCCAGCACCTTCTGGCCGGGGCGGGCGTCGACGGCCCGGGCGACGGCCCTGCGCCAGAGGCGGGCCTGGCCGAGGGACAGCACGTCGTTGGTGAGGTCGTAGTTCGCGGCGACTCCGTCGAACATGGAGGCGACTTCGTGCGGCTGCTTGTCCAGGGATGCGCGGGTCACTGGCGTTGGCCCCTCGGTGCTCGGTCGGGCGGGCGGGTCGATACCGGCCCATTCTGGCAGGCGCCCCAGCCCCCACCACCGGGGGCCGCCCCCACCCCCCGCGCCTCAAACGCCGGCGGGGCTGGATTGGGTGCCCGGCGGCCAGGTTTCGGGGCTCCGCCCCGGACCCCGCGCCTCAAACGCCGGCGAGGCTGGGATGGTGCCCGGCGGCGGCAAATCCAGCCCGCGCGGCGTTTGAGCGCACGGGCGCGGAGCGCACGTACGGGGGTCAGCGGCGGCGGTGGAGGAGGCGGCCGGCGACCACCGTCGCCACGCACGCCACCCCGTCGGCCCCCGCCAGGACCGCGTCGGCGTCCGTCGTCGCGAAGACCGCGAAGTCGGCCGGCCCGCCGGCCACCAGCTCGCGGTGGAAGCCGCCGGCGGACAGTGGGCCGACGATCGTCAGGCCCGAGCGGACCACCGCCGTCCGGACCGCCGGCACGGTGAAGCGCCCGGCCACCGCCACCACGCCGCGCGCCAGCAACCGCTGCGTACCGCGCCGCGCGCTCTGACCCCACTGGACCTCCGTCAGCGGCGGGGGAGGCGGCGCCTCCTCCCGGGCGTCCAGGAAGTACGTGCCCTCCAGCAGCACGTCGGCGCCCGGCATGACCAGGCCCGGCGTCAGCAGTCCGGGCCACCGCCGCACCCGCGCCCGTGGATCGGCGGCCGCCAGGTCCGCGTACGGGCCGACGGCCACCACCCGGCTGTCAGCCGTCAGGACCGCGCCGTTGGGGAGGACGCCCGACGACGGGCCCGTCAGCAGCGCGTCCGCCGCGTGCAGCGTGACGGTCACGTCGTCCTCACGTCGTCTGGATCAGCTTCAGCTCGGGGTGCGCCGTCCCGCCCTCGATCGCCGTCGACGAGATGTGCGACACCACGCGGTCGTCGACCGGGTCGTTCGCCGGGTCGTCGTGCACGAGCAGGTGCTCGTACGTCGTCGCCCGCTGCGCCGGCGTCCGCCCCGCCTTGCGGATCAGGTCGATCAGTTCCAGCCGGTTCGAGCGGTGCTTCGCGCCCGCCGAGGAGACCACGTTCTCCTCCAGCATCACCGAGCCGAGGTCGTCCGCGCCGTAGTGCAGCGACAGCTGCCCGGCCTCCTTGCCGACGGTCAGCCACGAACCCTGGATGTGCGCGACGTTGTCGAGGAACAGCCGCGCGATCGCGATCATCCGCAGGTACTCGAAGATCGTGGCCTGCGTCCGGCCCTTGAGGTGGTTGTTCTCGGGCTGGTACGTGTACGGGATGAACGCCCGGAAGCCGCCCGTCCGGTCCTGCACGTCCCGGATCATCCGCATGTGCTCGATGCGCTCGGCGTTCGTCTCGCCGGTGCCCATCAGCATCGTGGAGGTGGATTCCACGCCCAGGTTGTGGGCGATCTCCATGATCTCCAGCCACCGCTCGCCGGACTCCTTCAGCGGCGCGATCGCCTTGCGCGGCCGCGCCGGCAGCAGTTCGGCGCCCGCGCCCGCGAACGAGTCCAGGCCCGCCGCGTGGATCCGGCGGATCGCCTCCTCCGCCGAGACCCCGGAGATCCGGGCCATGTGCTCGACCTCGGACGCGCCCAGCGAGTGGATCACCAGCTGCGGGTAGGCCTTCTTGATCGCGGAGAAGTGCTCCTCGTAGTACTCCACGCCGTACTCCGGGTGGTGCCCGCCCTGGAACATCACCTGGGTGCCGCCCAGCTCGACCGTCTCCGCGCAGCGGCGCAGGATGTCGTCGAGATCGCGCGACCAGCCCTTCTTCTTGTCCTTCGGGGCCGCGTAGAAGGCACAGAACTTGCAGGCGGTCACACACACGTTGGTGTAGTTGATGTTGCGCTCGATGATGTACGTCGCGATGTGCTCGGTACCCGCGTAGCGGCGGCGGCGCACGGTGTCGGCCGCGGAGCCGAGGGCGTGCAGCGGCGCGTACCGGTAGAGGTCGAGCGCCTCCTCCGGGGTGATCCGGCCCCCTGCGGCGGCACGGTCGAGGACAGACTGGAGAGCGGCCTGGTCGGTCACCGGTGCGTCACCTTTCGGCGGGGTCGACGAATGTCAAGAGATCCGGACCGATCCAGCCTACGCCAGGGGCCCGCCGCCGATTTCAGGGGCTTCGGGTGAGGTCGCCCTCCGGGTTCCCGGCCGCACGGTCGCCCGAACGGTAGTGGAGCGTGCCGCCGTCGTTGAGGGTGAACCGCTCGTCGGCGGAGCCGCCCGCGCAGATCCCGGGGTGCGGATTGGTGTTTCCGGCGCTGTCCAGGACCAGCGAGCGGTCGGTGGCGGAGGTGAGCTTCCAGTTCCCGCTGCAGTCGTACTTCGTACCCAGGAGGTCGAGCACCGACTTGTCGCGGCCGACCACCTCGCCCTTCTTCCCGGCCTTGATGGTGATCTCGAACTGGACCGGCGCCCCGAGGTTGGTGGTGACCGTCCCCTTCCAGGTGCCGGTCAGCTCCTTGGGCACGTCCTCGCGCGGGGCGGCGCCCGTCGGCCGCGGGCTGGGAACCGCCGAACCGGGCGAGGAGGCCGCCGGCTGCGGGGTCCTGCCCTCGCTCGCCATGTCCCGCTCCTTGTTCCCGGACGGGCTCCCGGGCAGCAGGCCCATGCTGTACAGCCCGCCCGCCGTCAATGCCAGTACGGCGGCCGCGGCCAGCACCACGGTGCAGCTGTAGCGCCGCCCGGCCGCGGTCATCCGGACCTCGCGCCCCTCGCTCCCGCCGGGGGCCGTGCGCGGGCCGGGCACCGAGCCCACGGGGCCGCGCGGGCCGGTCTCGGTCGGGATGCTGTACGGGCCCGCCGCGTGACCTGCCGAAGCACCCGTCGGAGCGCCTGTCGGAGCGCTCGCCGGAGCACCCGCCGGAGCGCCCAGCGGCGCGCCGTACGAAGGGTCCGCCGGCCCGAAGCCACCCGTGCCCGTGCCTGCTCCCGTGTCCGCCTGGCCGCCGTACGAGGGGCTGGTGAACGGCACCGGACCGGACACCGGGCCCGACACCGCCTCCGCGCCCGCGGCCGCGCCCGGCACACCGGGCCCCGGCTCCGCGTTCGCGTCCAGGTCCAGCAGCCGTACCGCCGCCCGCGAGGCCTCCTCGACCAGCGGCGCCGGCAGCCAGCCCGGTACGCCCAGCGCGTCGCCGAGCGCCTGCGCGAGGGCCTGTGGCGCCGGCCGTGCGGCCGGCTCCTTGGCCAGGCAGGCCGTCACCAGCGGCACCAGCGCGGCCGGCACCCCGGTGAGGTCGGGCTCCTCGTGGACGACCTTGTACAGCAGCGTCGCCGAGTTGTCCCCGCTGAACGGGGCCCGGCCCGTCGCCGCGAACGCCAGCACCGCGCCCAGCGAGAAGACGTCCGCCGCCGCCGTGACCCCCTTGCCGAGGATCTGCTCGGGGGACATGTAGCCGGGCGAGCCGATCGAGACCCCGGTCGAGGTCAGCGACGCCGTGCCGTCCGTGGCCCGGGCGATCCCGAAGTCGATCAGCCGCGGCCCGTCCAGGGTCAGCAGCACGTTCGAGGGCTTGACGTCGCGGTGGACCAGGCCGAGCGCGTGCACGGCCACCAGGGCCCGCGCGAGCCCCGCGCCGATGGCCCGTACGGCGGGCTCCGGCAGCGGCCCGAACGAGGCCAGCGCCTGGCCCAGGGCGGGCCCGGCGACGTACCCGGTGGCGACCCACGGCACCGCCGCGTCCGGATCCGCGTCGAGCACCGGCGCGGTCCACTCGCCGCCGACCCGCCGGGCCGCCTCGACCTCGCGCCGGAACCGGGCCCGGAACTCCTCGTCGGAGGCGAAGTGCGGGTGCACGATCTTGACGGCGACGGTCCGGCCGCCCTCGCTGCGCCCGAGGTAGACCCGGCCCATGCCGCCGGCGCCCAGGCGTCCCAGCAGCCGGTACGGGCCGATGGTCCGCGGCTCCCCGGTCTCCAACGGCTGCATGGCTCCCCCTCCACACGGCGACCGGCCCGTGACCGGCTTCGAACGGCGGGATGAACGGTCATGTCCACCCGCGACCCGGCCGGAAACTCACCCGGTCGGCCCGGATGCACCCTAGTGCCACCCCGCTGCGCGGGCCGGAAAGATGCATGACACGGTGATGCCCATGAGACCCCAGACCGCCCCGGCGGCCATGGCGGCCGTCCTGCTCACGGCCCTGATATCCGCCCTCCTCACCGGCTGCTCCTCCCAGGGCGACCGGATGAGTTTCGACGCCCCCGCGAAGTCGGCCAAGTCGGCCAAGGACGCCTCGCCCCGCGCCCTGACGGAGGCCGAGCGCCGCGCCCAGGACCTGACCCAGCTGCCGACCGGACCGCCCGCGGAGTTCGCCAAGGAGAGCGACGTCGAGGGCGGCACGACCATCAGCGTGACGACGCTGGCGGGCAAGAAGTCGGGATTCACCGGACAGGTGTGGGTCTGGGTGCCCAAGCAGTACTTCGAACCGCGGTACGCGCAGACCGGCTTCCCGGTGATGATCACCCTCCCGGGCGGCAAGGGCTTCCCCAAGAACTACTGGGCCGGTACCAACCTGGGGCTGCACAGCGGCATCACGAAGTGGTCGCAGGAGGGCAAGAGCCTGCCGTTCATCGTGGTCATGCCGGTCCTCAACCCCGACAAGGAGTACTACCAGGACGGCAGCGACATACCCGGCCGGCCCCGGATCGGAACCTGGCTGTCGGAGGACGTCCCCGATCTGGTGAAGGCGAATTTCCGCACCTTCAAGTCCCGTGACGGATGGGGCCTGATGGGCTCCTCGTCGGGTGGTTTCGTCGCTCTGAAGTTCGCCCTGCAGAAGCCCGACCAATTCAAGGCCGTGATCTCCTCGGGCCCCGACACCCGCCCCGACTCCCCGCTGTGGAAGGGGTACGCCGCGGAGATGCAGGCGAACAATCCCGAGAAGCTCGCGCAGGAACTGATCGCCAAGGGCGGACCGGACGTCTACGTCGCCTTCCAGATCGGCACCGCGGAAAGCGGAATGACCAATCTCCAGAATTTCATCAAGAATTACGGCAAGGGTCCGGTGAAGACCCACCTCCAGGTGATCCAGGACGGCGGGCACGACGCCAAGAGCTACATGCGCGGCATGGACGAGGGCGCCATGAAGTGGTTCAGCGACCAGCTCCAGGCCCCCATCGCGACCCCGTAGGCAGCCGCCGGGCGGGCCCCGGACGGCCCCCGGACGGGCGTCAGCGGGTGGGCGCGGCGGCCAGCAGCTCCACGTCCACGTCCGCCGGGAACCCGGTCGACGGGCCCGTCCGGCGCGCGAACTCCCGTACGCCGGCCAGCTGGTCGGGACCGAAGCGGAAGTCGAGCGTGGTGAAGTAGCGCTCCAGCAGGTCGGCGTCGAAGACCTCCCAGCGGGCCGCCTGCTCGGCGACCTTGGCGACCTCCTCCAGGGACAGGTCGCGGGAGGCGAGGAAGGCCTCGTGGACCTGCCGGACCACGACCGGCTCGCGGGCGAGGTAGTCCTTGCGGGCCGCCCAGACGGCGAAGACGAACGGCAGTCCGGTCCACTCCTTCCACATGAGCCCCAGGTCATGGACGGTGAGCCCGAGCCGCGGGGCGTCGTGGAGGGAGGCCCGCAGCGCCGCGTCGCCGATCAGGACGGCCGCGTCGGCCTCCTGCATCATCACGCCGAGGTCGGGCGGGCAGGAGTAGTAGTCGGGCCGTACGCCGTACTGCTCAGCGAGCAGCAGCTGCGCCAGTCGAACAGACGTACGAGAGGTGGAGCCGAGCGCGACCCGGGCGCCGTCGAGCCGCTCCAGGGGCACCTGGGAAACGATCACGCAGGACATGACGGGCCCGTCGCAGCCCACCGCCAGATCGGGGAACGCCACCAGCTCGTCCGCGTTGCGCAGGAACTCCACGAGGGTGATCGGGGCGATGTCGAGCTCTCCGGCCACCAGGCGCTCGCTGAGCTTCTCGGGGGTGTCCTTGGTCAGCTCAAGATCCAGCAGCGTGCCCGTCCGGGCCAGGCCCCAGTAGAGCGGGAGGCAGTTCAGGAACTGAATGTGGCCGACGCGCGGCCGGCTGCGATTGGCGTCCACATCGCGAGACTAGCCCTCCGCCGCTCGTCAGCCTCGCAGCGGGGTCTCAAACGTCCGGGTGACGTGATCTTTCCCTCTGGTCTGCCGGGGACTGTGCGTGCTACTCTCGACGCAAGTTGCAGTTTGGTTTCCCTTGCAGTACGAAGCCTGCGGAGCATGTAACCGCGGGCTTTTGTAGTTTTCAGACTTCTTAGCAGGTTCTGGAGCAGGGCGACCCTTTGGCCCATAGGAGGGCTCATGGCTACCGGAACCGTGAAGTGGTTCAACGCTGAAAAGGGCTTCGGCTTCATCGCCCAGGACGGCGGCGGCCCGGATGTCTTCGTCCACTACTCCGCGATCAACGCGTCTGGCTTCCGCTCCCTCGAGGAGAACCAGACCGTGAACTTCGACGTCACCCAGGGCCCGAAGGGCCCGCAGGCGGAGAACGTCACCCCGGCCTAATCGCCCGGGCCAACCGGATCGCGGTTGGATAGCAGTACCCAAGGAGCCCTGTCTCCCCCGCTCAGGCGGAGGAGACGGGGCTCCTGCCTTTTGTGTGCCCCGAAGGGCCACGACAGCGCACGGCAGCGGGCCGCCGCCCTGCCGGAACGGCAGGGCGGCGGCCCGCTGTGCTGTGCGCTACCGGACGGTCAGGGCTTGACCGAGGCCGAGGCGGCCGGGGCGGTCGGGGTGACCGGGACCGGCGGGGTGACCGGGACCGGCGGGGTCGTCGGGGCCGGGGTCTCGGCCTTGGTGACGTTGAGCACCAGGACCAGCTCGGCGCCGTCCTTGGTCCACACCCGCAGGTGGTACGGCCCCGGGGCGGCCGTCTCCGGGACGAACAGCTCGGGCAGGGCGATCTTGCCGTCCGCACCCGTCGGGGCCAGCGTCAGGCTGCGCTGCTCCTTGCCGTCCTTGTCCTTGAAGAACGGGCCCGTCCCGTCGGCGACCCACTTGCCCTCGGCGTTCTTCACCACGCTCTCGGCGGTCACGATCGTGCCCGCGGCCGGCTTGCCCTGGGCCGTGGCCAGCAGCTCGATGCCCTTGAAGCTGGCGCCCGCGGCCGCCTCCAGCGCCTTGTCGCCCTGGCGGGTGATCGTGTCGGCGCGCGGTACCGGCTTGGGGGTGACCGTTCCCGTGAACTTCACGGAGAACTCGCGGGTGCCGTAGAGCGTGGCCCGCAGGGTGAAGGTGCCGCCCTTCTCGCCCGCGCCCGCCTTCAGCTGCGGCGCGGCCGCGATGCCCTGGGCGTCGGTGCGCGCGACGAAGTGGTCCTTGCCGTCCCCGGCGAAGGCCGTGCCGCCGGTCGTGTCGTCCTCGATCGCGAAGATGATGTTCTGGTTCGCGGCCGGCTTGCCGTCGCTCAGGAGCGCCTTGACCGTCGCGTTCCCCGGGATCACCGCACCGGCCTCGGCCCGCAGCGCGGTCTCGCCGACGATCTGGAGCCCGTTCACGGTCGCGGGCGGCGGCGTCGGCTTCGACGGCTCGACGGGCGGCGTGGTCGGGTTCGTCGGCTGGGTCGGGTTGGTCGGGTTCGTCGGCTGGGTCACCGGCGGCGTGTACGGCGGCGTCTTGGCCGGCGGGGTGGGGGTCGTGGCCGGCGGCTGGGTCGGGTAGTTCCCGGCGGGCGGGTTCGGGACCCCGGAGACGCCCTCCTGGTACTTCCGCATGAAGCCCACGACGCTGTTCACGTACTCGCGCGAGTTGTTGTAGCTGAGGATCGCCCGGTCGAGCTGGGCGGGGTCCGAGAGGTTCCGGTCCCCGGCGCACAGGTACAGGCCGGCGCCCAGCGCCGCGTCGTAGATGTTGTTCGGGTCGCGCTTGCCGTCGCCGTTGCCGTCGGCACCCCAGGTCGCCCAGGTCGAGGGGATGAACTGCATCGGGCCCACGGCCCGGTCGTACTCGGCGTCCGCGTCGAACTCGCCCTTGTCCGTGTCCAGGATCTTGGCGAAGCCGTTGCCGTCCAGGCGGGGGCCCCGGATCGGCTTCTCGGTGTAGCCGTCCTCCTTGAGCCCGTAACCGGAGGCGTGCACGGACTCGATCCGGCCGATGCCGGCGAGCAGCTCCCAGGGCAGCTTGCACGTGGGCAGCGCCGCCTCCACGGACACCGCGGCGCGCTTGTACGCGTCCAGGGCGGTCCCGGGTATGCCACTGGCCGAGTCGGCGGCACCGCCCGCGGCCGCACCGGCACCGGTGGCCGGCGGCGGGTCGGAGACCAGGTCGGGCAGGTCCAGCCGCGCGTTGCCTCGGTCATTGGCCTGCGGGCTGTCGGGGGTCGGCTCGGCCTCCCCCGCGTCGGCGGTCGGGGTGTTGGTGACGACGGCGGCCGTGGTCAGACTGGCCGCGAGCGCGGCGGTGCAGAGCACCTTGCGCGACGTGTTGACGAGGTGGCGGTGAAGAGGCTTCACAGTGCGGCGATCCCCCCAAGGCGAGCCGTGAATATTCACTGTCTATCAGGTATTCGGCGACGACTCGCCGTCCCCCCTCTGATATGTGACGCACCATTCGTCTAGCCTTCACCGGTCCTTCCCCACTGCTGAACAAACGCCACAAATCCCCGCCCGATACGCGGAGAAGACCCCGGAGAGCCCCACACCCTCCCGATATGACACACTCCCGTGGTCAACCAACCGTCCAGGAAAGAGCGTGGAACCCGCAGTGACCGTACGCAAGGGCGCCGCACGCCTGACGCCCCTCCTGCTGACCGCCGCACTGACGGCCTGCGGTACGGACTCCCCGCCCCCGCAGGACCCAACGCCCACGGCCTCTCCGCGAGTCCAGGCCCCCGCCGCGCCGTCGGACCGCCCGGGCACCCCCTCCCAGGCGGACGTCTCCGCCCAGGTGGTCGAGGTCATGCGCGCGCACGGGGCGGAGCTGACCGACGCCCCCCACCCCCGCCCGGGCCTGATCGCCCTGCGCTCGCCGCAGGGCATGACCCCGCAGGCGGCCGAGGCCGCCATCACGGCCGGCCTCGCGGACCTCACCGCCCGCCAGTGGCAGCAGGACGAGCCGAACGGCTCGATCCGCAAGCTCAAGAAGCCCGGCTGGAGCCTGTGGGCCACCACCCTCCCGGCCGCCCAGATCCTCAAGGACGCCTCCGCCGCCCCCTCGGACGTGGTCATCACCGTCACGGTCACCGAGATCTCCGGCTAGGCCGCCCCAGCTCCGCCCACACGGCCTTCCCCGGCCCGCCGCCGGACCGCGGCCCCACCCCCCAGGCCACGGCCAGGGCCGCCACGATCAGCAGCCCGCGCCCGCTCTCCGCTGACCAGGGGTCGACGGCCCGCCGTACCGGCCCGCTCTCGCCGCGCGAATCGGCCACTTCCACACGCACGTCCTGCCCGTCGTAGCGCACCAGCACCTCGAAGTCCCGCCCCGGCACCCGGCCGTGCCGCACGGCGTTGGCGGCCAGCTCCCCGACGACGAGCTCCACGTCATCGGCGTACGGCACGCCCCAGCCGATCAGCTCGACGGCCACCAGATGCCGGGCGAGCCGGGCCCCGCGCGGGGTCGCGCTGAGGCGCTGCTTGAACTCGTATGCAATGTCACTGATTTCGGTCGTCACCTCACCGAGCGTGTCCGCAGCGCCGTACCCTTTCCAGAGGCGGCGCCGCTACGCGGAGCACCTGTACGGCTGCCCGCCGCCGCGTGTACGCACGGTACGTACGAGGACGGTTCAGCCGATGAGCGACCTGTCAGACCGCGAAGAACAGCCGGAGCGCCCCGTGGAGGTCGACGGCACCGCCTACCTCTTCCGGGCCCTGGGCAAGATGATCAAAGTCCTGCGCGAACGCGCGGGCCTCCAGCAGAAGGAACTGGCCGCCCTCACCCACGTCGGCCAGGACCTGATCAGCGCGATGGAACGCGGCGTCCGCATCCCGCAGCCGGACTTCCTGGAACGCGCGGACGTCGTCCTGCGCGCGGACGGGGTGCTGCTGGCGGCGATCACGGACGTGAAGGAGGCGCTGCGGAGGGCACGGACGCGGCATCCGGACTGGTTCCGCCGGTTCGCCACCGCCGAGGCCGAGTCGGTGGCACTGCACTACTACGAGGTCCAGGCCATCCCGGGCCTGCTCCAGACCGAGGCCTACGCGCGGGCCCTCTTCCGCCACCGTCGGCCGATGCTGGACGAGCAGACCGTCGAGAAGCGGGTGGCGGACCGCCTGGCCCGCCAAGTGATCCTGGACCGCTGGCCGGCTCCGACCTTCAGCTTCGTCCTGGAGGAGGCGATGCTGCACCGCCCTCTCGGCGGCGGCGAGGTCCACCGCGAACAGCTCCGCCGCCTCGTCGAGGTCGGCTCGCGCCGGACGGTGCACCTCCAGATCATGCCGCTGAACGCAGAGGAACACCCCAGCCTCGACGCCCCGTTCACCCTGCTGCGCCCCAAGGGGCGCCAGGAGGTGGCCTACACAGAGATCTACGGGCAAGCCAACTTGATCACCGACCCCGAACAGGTGCGTGTCTACAGCGAGCGCTATGGGATCATCCGGGCACAGGCACTCACGCCCCACGAGTCCATTGCTCTGATCGAGAAGATGCTGGGAGAGAGATGAACACGACAGAACTGTCCTGGTACAAGAGCAGCTACAGCAGCGGTGAGGGCGGCAACTGCGTAGAGGTGGCCGCGTGCCCCTCGACCATCCATGTCCGTGACTCCAAGAACCCGACCGGACCCCAGCTGGCCCTCACCCCAGCCGCTTGGTCCGCCTTCCTCGGCCTTGCCGGGTGATCGTCCCTTCCTTACCGTGACGGCTATGGGACACGGCACTGCCCGCATCCACCACGTGGGCCACATCGTCGAGAACATGGCTCAGGCGATCAGCCTGTACGAGCGGCTCGGGTTCGTCGTGCCACCGCCCAGCTGTCCGGCGATGTCCCGACGGGAGGGCGCGGCGCCCGAACCGTTCGGCGCCGCCAACACCCATGCGGATTTCCCGAGTTCCTTCCTCGAACTCGCGACATGGGTGAAGGAAGGCGACACCGGAAGCCTGCCCGCCGACACGCACCTCGTTTCCCTGGAGGCGCCGGCTGAGGTGTTGCCCCTGCTCGTGGAACGGATCGGCGAGACCAGCGCCAACCTGGCCGCGTGCCTGGACCGCTTCCAGGGGGTGCACATCCTCATGTTCTCGTCGCCCGCCATCGACGAGGCAGCCGAGCGACTGACGGCCGTCGGCGTACGGCACGGCGGGGTCAACACAGTGCGGCGAGCCGCACCCGAGGGCGCGAAAGTCCCGGTGGAGACGGTCCGTTACCTGGAGATCGACGGCGAGGGACCCGATGCCAGGCCGGGCACGGTCGCAGAGGGGCGGGTGGGCTTCGTCGCCGACCTGGACCCGGACGTCCAAGGCGCCCGCCGCCTCGACCACCCCAACGGCGCCGTCGACCTCGTCGAGGCGATGCTCTGCGTCGCCGACCCGGAACTGGCCGCGGTTCGTCGGCGGTACGAGGCGTACCTCGGCCAGCCGGCACGGCAGGAAGGGCCCGCTCACATCTTCGACCTCGATGGTGCCGCCCTGAAGCTCGTGCCCAGCTCGGGTCTGGCGACCGCCCTGCCGGGCGAGCGGCCCCCCGCGCTCCCGGCATTCGTCGGCTACACCGTCGTCGTACGTGACCTCGCCCTCACCCGCGACCTGCTGCGCCGCAACGGGATCCCCGTCCGTGAGACGCCATCGGGCGACATGTTCGTACCGGCCGACACCGCTCTGGGCACCGCTGTCGTCTTCCGAGCGGCTCCGGCGGGTGTTGGGCCCTGACCTCAGCCGCCTGGTCCGCTTTCCTCGGCCTTGCCGGACCAGTGGAGCAGACGGGTACGGGGGCTACCCGTCAGTCCTCACGGTCCTTCCGGGGCGGCCTGACCTGTCAAGAGCGCTCCTTCGTCGCGTCGCTGCGCGATTCCGCTTCGCTCCACTCCTGACAGGCCAGGCCGCCCCGGAATGACAAGGACTGTCGGGAAGCCCCCGAAGGAACGGGAGGTCTCAGCTTTCCCATGCCCGGGGGTTCCAAGGGCCGACCCAGGGCCGGGCAGGCAGGTCCCCCTCCCCCCAGGCTGCGGAAGCCGACCCTGGCGAGGGGGCGCGCCCGATCGCTACGCGCTCCTGCCGGTATAGCGGGTGCGGCCCGCCGGCGGCCGGACATAAGCCGCCTCAGCCGGCCGCTCGCTGCGCATTGGGGCCTGACGCCATCACCCTGATTTGCACCTAAATGGTGGATTAAGGCCGCATGATGCGCTTGGGTGCCGTTCGTTCCGCCTAGGCTCGCGCAAGGCAGTGGTGGTGCACGGAGGTCGAGGTGGCATGGAGGCAGGCGCCGTGGAGCTGCCCTCCGAGGTAGCAACTGTTGAGGCTGCCGCGGTGTGGGCTGAGAAGGTGTGCGTGGCCTGTGGGCTGGGTGACGACGGGCAGTACCGCCTTGGGCTGGCGGTCAGGGAAGCCGTCGCCAACGCCGTACTCCACGGCAACCGCCGTGACCCGGCCAAACATGTCCGGCTCAGCTGGGAGCTGCGTGGGAGCCGGCTGCAGGTGACCGTCGGAGACGAAGGGGAAGGTTTCGACCGGCCCGCTGCGACCGGCGAGATCAATCTGACGCCTTCTGGCCGTGGGCTCGTCCTGATCGGCCATGTCACCGACGACTACGACATCGTGCACCGAGACGACCCGCCAGGGACCGACGTGGTCCTGGCGCTCGACATGACCAAGTAAGGATGCGGATATGCAGAGCACCTCCCGCCAGGTCAGCGGCGTGACCGTACTCGACCTGAAGGGCAAGATCACCATCGGTGTCGGGGACGTCCAGCTCCGCGAGGCCGTTCAAGAGGCCCTTGAGAGCGGCGCGAAGAACATCCTGATGAATGTGGCGGGCGTCACCGTGATCGACAGCGCCGGGATCGGCGAGCTCATGTCCACCTATACGACCATCACCAACCGAGGCGGGAAGGTCAAGCTGGTCAACCTGCCCCCGAAGGTCTTCGACCTTATGCAGCTGACCCAGCAGCTCACGATCTTCGACGTCTACGAAGACGAGAAGGAGGCTGTGGCCAGCTTCTGATCCGAGTCCGCTGCGACGGGGACGGCCCTGCCTCGCCGGTCTGCCGGGGTGCTCACACCGGCCATAGGGCCAGTCTGCGGAGTAGATCATCTGGCCGAGGTGCGGGCTGAGCGCGACGAACTCGCCGTCGCCTAGCGGGCCCTCGAACGGATGCGTGAGCAGAGACCCCGTCTACTTCAGCAGGCGGCCCAGGCCAGAGGCATTGGCCGGAGCTGCCGACAGCCCGGAAACGAGACCGCCGACTTGGCGCTTCGCATCCCGGACCGTCGGGGCGAGGAAGTTGAGCGACAGCAGGTTCTCGAGGGCCAGGGCGTCGGTGCCCTGGCGTGCGGTGGCAGGAGCGGCCTGAGCAGCAGGAACAGAGACGGAGGCGAGGACGACGGCCAGGGCCATACCGGCCCCGGCGCGGGCGAAGGTGTTGTGAGCCACGCCGACCCCAACGCCGCCGCCGTCGACCGGCAATGGGTTGTGGGCCGCTTTTCGCCCGAGTGGCCCCTTCGTAGCGGGTTGGCTGTCCGACCGGGTCCCCATCAGGGGCGTGCGGCCGGACAGTCGGGCGTAGTCGTGCCGTTGAGCGGAGTGCCGCACTCCCTGTGCCGTCAGTGCTGCCGGCCAGTGGCGGTACTGACGGCGTCGATGGGACCTGGTGCGGTCGCCGGGGGAAGGGGCGTGTGTTGCAGGCGGCGGCTGGCTCGTCGCTATGTGGCCGTTGCTGGGACAGGGGCTCTCTGCGGTGCGTTCTGTCAGGGCGCGGTGGCCCCGAAGGTCTGGGTGTTGGTGTTGCTGGCGCCAGGGCTGTTGAGGTTGGTGTTCGTGTTGATGTTGTTGTAGATCGGGACCAGGCCGCTGAGGTCGACGGGGAGAATCGACGTGTCACCGCCGTCCCCGTCGGCGGTGGGGCAGTCGGGGCCGGGAATGTTGGTCCGGTCGTTGACGAAGTCGCCACCGGGAGCACCGCGGTCCAGCACACTGGCGGTGTTGGTGACCGTGCAGGGCGCGTCGGCCGCCACGTCGACGGTGACTTCGATCGTGTAGCTCGAACCCGGCTGCAACGGGCCTGCGGTGGTGCAGAAGGTCGTGTTGCTGTCAGAGGACGAGAAGCAGCTGGCGTCGGCGGGGCGGTTGATGAAGCGGATGTTCGCGAAGGTGAGCCCTTCCGGATAGTTGTCCGTCATCTGCGTCCCCTGGGCGGAGGTGGGTTGATCGCCGGTGTTGGCGACCGTGATGCGGTAGACCCCCTGTCCGCCGCGGGGGAAGTCCCCCTCGTGGGTCTTCGTGATGGTCAACTGCGGCTGCGCGTAAGCGGGGGTTACCCCTACGGCGAACGGCAGCGCGATGCCCAGCCCCAGGACGGTGCCGAGGGAAGCGAAGCGCCGCCCCGATGGGTGGATGGCCATGACGGGTGTCCTCCTGTGGTGCTCGTAGGTCGCTGGGAGGCACAGTCCGGCCCGCGAAGGGCGGGTGGCCTGCGCGTGCGGGACGTGTGCACATTCGGGAACGCGCCGGGTCCGGGTTGATCACGGCCGTGGGACCCGTAATCACCCGATCGCCACGGGGCCCAGGTCTCCCCCACCACGTTCATCACCCAGCTGGTACGAGAACAGGGCCAAGTCCGACGGGCCGACGCGCGGCTCCGGCGGGTGTCTGGCCCTGACCCCAGCCGCCTGGTCCCCCTCCCCCCAGGCTGCGGAAGCCGACCCTGGCGAGGGGGGCGCGCCCGATCGCTACGCGCTCCTGTCGGCATAGCGGTTGCGGCCCGCCTGTGGCCGGACATACGCCGCCTCAGCTGGCCGCTCGCTGCCCTCTCAGGCGTCTGATCCCCGTCTGGTGATACCCAGCGGGCAGTCAGTGGGAGTGCGAGCCAGGGAGCGGTCTCCATAGTGGGGCAATCCAGGCATTCCGCGGGCTCTGGAGAGACTCTCGCACGGAGTGGATCAGATGACCTCCCGCCAGTGCCCATCTCTCGCAACTTCCGGCCCCGGCAGGCTCCCTGTGGCCCCTGAAGAGGCTTCCGACCCCAAACCGGGCCGCAGCCGCCCATCCGCAGGAGCGCGTAGCGATCGCGATGGCGGCCTATGCCCAGCCGCGGCCGGCTCGGGGCCGCTGAGACCGAAGGAGCGCGTAGCGATCGGGCGCGCCTGCTCGCCAGGGGCCGGCTTCCGCACCTGGCGTGCGGGGAACGGACTGGCCGGGCCGCTGGGCGGGCCTTGGAACCCCTCGTCTTGGTGGAGTGCCGACCTCCCGTTCTTTCGGGGGTGTCCCGACAGTCCTTGTCTTTCCGGGACGGGACGGCCTGTCAGGAGTGGAGCGAAGCGGAATCGCGCAGCGACGCGACGAAGGAGCGCTCTTGACAGGCCGGCACGGCACGGAAGGACAGTTAAGGACTGACGGGATGACCCCGGAACCCCCACAACGCCCAACGGGCAGCAGACAAGGTCACCCCGCCCAACGCCCCGCCCCGCCGGAGCCACCGTGCAGTGGCCCGTCACCGGCGACGGCGGGATGATGAAGACGCACCGCCATCCGCTCGGGGTCTCCTCAACCAGGCGATTGCGAGGTGGGGCGATGAGGCTGCGACGCGTCGCCGCCGCGGCAGTCATGCCGATTCCGCTGCTGTGCGTGTGGATGTCTCCGCCCGCCGCCGCGGTCAGCACGCACACCATCAAGATGACGGGAAGTCTGAGGGTCTCGGACGGGCCCAGCCTCGGCTCGGGCCGGGTCACCAGGGACTTCCCGATCGACAGGACAGCCCAGCTCAGCCACGCCAGGACGCAGACGACGCTGAACATAACGGCGTGCGTGGGCGGCGAGACGCGTGGCGTGTTGACCGTCCACCTCCGGCTCAAGACGAACGAGCAGGTCACGGTCTCCCCCACGCTCCGGCTCTTCGAGGGATCGAGCTGCTCCTCCAACGACCTCGACGGAAAAGACGACCCCTTCCCGCGGGGCTTCGTGTCCGGACAGACCCAGAACTGGACGATGTTCGCTGCCAATGACGAGGCCCTGTCCGGTGATCTCACGTCGACGAGGTTCACGTTGACGCATACCGGCGGCTCCGGAATCGGGATCGGCCGCCCGGCCGAGCCGTCGAGCCTGGTACCGACGAGAGACCCCAACAACCCCACGACCGTGCGCCTGGAGTGGGAGGACAACGCGACCGACGAGACCCGGATCGAGCTCCGCAACAGCACCCTCAACCAGACCAGGGTCCTGGCCGCGAACACCAGGACGTTCACCTGGACCGGCCTGCCGACGGGCAAGCAGTGCTTCCAGGTACGGGCGGTCAACAGCGTCGGCCCGTCGGACTTCACCCCGGTGAACCCGATGAGCGAGTGCGCCTGACGGTGTCAGGCGGCCACCTGCACGCCCTGGTCAGGGGCTGAGGTCCAGGACCCGGACCGGTTCGCCCGCCCAGCGGTGGGGCGTGGTCGTCGCGATGACCGCGCCGTCCGGGCGGTCGGGGGTGGGCTGGGCCGCGTGACGGCTGTGCGCGGGGCCCCACGTGTCCTGCCCGGCCACCGCGAGCACGGCGGGCAGGTCCAGGTCGAGCACCGTGATGCCCGGCAGCGCGGCCAGGTGCTCGGCGGTTCCCGGCCGGGCGCGGTCCGCCTCGACCAGCGCGCACGCCGGTGCGTACAGGAACCAGCCCGCCTCGGCATGCGCGCGATGGACGAGCCGGGAGGCGAGGACGTTCCCCTGGCCGAGCGCGGCCATGGCCGTCTCGTCCAGGACGATGTGCACGGCATCGCTCACGGCCGCTGCACCTGCCCCAGCCTCCGGTCCAGCTCGCTGTCGAGGTCGTCCTGCTCGGCCTTCGTGGGCGCGTACCCGTTCCACGCCCTCAGCTCGGCCTTCGCCTTCTCGGCGCGCTCGGCGCGCTCACCGGGCGTCAGCAGGGTGTCCGCCAGCCGGGCCAGGTAGGCGCGCAGCGACAGACCCTCGGCGGCCGCGATGGCGGCGAGCCGGTCGCGGGCTTCCTCGGGGATCCGGACATTGGCATCGGGCATCGTCGGGCTCCTTCCCACCCGGCTCAGGATAGACAGGTATGGGTACGGGTACGTACCCATACCCGGTCCCTATCGCCTGCGCAGGATGTGCAGGTCGCCGGTGTCCGGGTCGCCCAGCAGGGCGAAGAGTTCCGGGGCCTCGCGGGTTCCCGCGATCTCCCAGGTCATCGGGTGGGCGCAGCCCGCGATCCGGACCTCGGCCGCGTCGCGGCCGGAGACCGAGTGGTCGCTGTTCGGCGTGAACTCCCACGTGCCCGCGCCGGAGGAGCAGCCCTCCGTGGCGCCCGGGCCCCACTGCTCCACCGGGAGGTGCTCCGCCACCGCCTCGCCGTTGTCGCGCAGCACCAGGCGGGCGCCCGCGTCGCCCGTCCACTGGCCGGCGTACTCCGCGCGCGGCAGCCGCGGCGGGTGGTAGTTCCACGCGTCGGCGCCGAGGAGGGCCGCCAGCAGTGTCGCCAGCAGGACCGCGCCCGTCGCCAGGGCCGTGCGCCGCAGCATGAACCGCGGGGAGCGGCCGCGGCGGCGTGCGTACTCGGCGGCCACGAGCGGGAGCAGCCCGCTGGCCGTGAGACAGGCCCAGGCCGCGACGTACGTCGCTCCCACGGCGGTGGGCAGCAGCGCGACCACCGCCGCGCTGGCCGCCAGCAGCACGGGCGGCCAGAGCCAGGAGACGCGCACGCCGGGGAAGCGGCGGGACAGCCTCCGCGACAGGGTGACGGCCGGGACGGTGAGGGTGAGGGCGTGCAGGTAGCCGAGCCCGACGAGGAGGGGCGGGAAGCAGAAGAGCAGCGGGAAGGAGAACAGGTACGTTCCGCCGTGGCCCACGCCGTAGTCGTCGCGCATGCCAGTCGTGATGACGTCGAAGACCAGCAGGAGGACGATCTGCGCCATCGCCACGAACTCGGCCCCCGGCGCCGGCCACCGTGAGGGCCCGTGCCCGGCCGGCCGGGAGCGCCGGGCCGGCCGCACCGACTCGTTCCGCTGCTGCATGGCCGCCCCCGAGGATCTTGAACGCGTTCAAGCCGCGTCAGGGGGACCCTACACCGTCACCGGTCGGGGGTCGTCAGCGCTCTTCGTAGCGCGCCGCCACCTGGTCCGCGTACCGGATCGCGTCCGGCGGGTGACCCGCCACTCGCCGGCTCAGATGTCGGTGAACCGCCAGCCGCTCCAGTTGCCGTTGTGGTCGCGGCCGTTCTCCCGGGGCATGCCGTCGGTGCCGTGGTAGAGCACCCAGAACGTCCACGGGTCGCCGTCCGGGCGGACGCCGTCGTGGATGTAGACCCTGCTGCCGGCGGGGCCGTTGCCGCCCATGGACTGCCAGCCGCCCCAGTCGCCGTCGCGGTCGGTCCAGCGCGTCCACACGCGGGAGTCGGTGCCGATGACGAACTGCTGCTTGCGGCCGTCGGGGAGGGTGTGGTGCGTGACGCCGTACTCGCAGATGTACTGGCCGCCGCCCAGCTTGCAGGTGGCGGCCTGGGCCGGGGTGGCGGTCGCGGCGAGGCCGGCGACGGCGGCGGCCGCGAGCAGCGTCGCCTTGATCTTGTTGGTCATCGTGGTTCGAAGCATGCCGTCAGCCTGCGCGAGGGCGCCAACGTGCCACCAATGCTCCGCCAACGGCCGAGGAGGGGGACGGGTTCAGCGGGCCAGCCACGCCCACACCGCGCCGCCGAAGAAGATCACGCTTCCGGCGAAGTAGCTGACGTAGGCCCGGCGGTGCTTCCTGGTGGACACCTGTGCGTTCTCGGGCTGGTCGGGCAGATAGGCGACCGGCACGCGGGTTCCGAGATCCATCCCCATCCCCGTCCCCCTCGACACGGGCGTGAACCTGACGGCCCGTCCCTGCCGGTCGGCGAACTCGATGACGGGCGTCAGGAACTCGTCCCCCGTGAGCGTCACCTGGTCCACCACCACCCCCTCGGTGTGCACGCCGGACCGACGCAGCCGCACCTGCAGCCGCGCCTCCCGCACACCGCCCCACAGGCACAGCAGACTCGCCGACACGGCCAGCACGAAACCGATCACTTCGCTTGTCGTCATCCGTCCCCTGCCCTCCCTCGCCGAGCCCCGCCCGGCACGAGCCGCACCCTGCACGAGCCGCACACCAGGATGACGCGGCACCCGGCCCGATGGTTCAAGGGAAAGGGTTCACCGTGGCACGGCGCTAGCCGGTCCCGGGAGGTTCGGCGGGGCAGGACAGCGTCCCGCCGGGCAGCCGGCCGCCGGTCAGGAAGGCGTCGACCCGCTCCCGTACGCACCGCGCGTGGTAGTACGCGCCGTGCCCGTCGCCCTTGTAGTCCAGCACCACCGCGGCCGGCCCGAGCCGGCGGGCCGTCTCCTCCGTCCAGCGGTAGGGGGTGGCCGGGTCGCCGCGGGTACCGACCAGCAGCAGCCGCGGGAAGCCCGCGGGGCGGTCGATACGGCGGATGTAGTCGGTCCCGGCGGGCCAGCCGTAGCAGGACAGCACCGTCCGCAGCTGGTACGGCCCGAAGATCTCCGACGCCTTCTCGAACTCCGGCCGCAGTGCCTCGACCTCCCGGGCCACCACCTCCGGACGCGCCCTCTCCTCCCCCCGGTCGGGATCGTCGGCGCAGTTCACGGCCGCCAGCGCCGCCTCGGCGTTGTCCGGGGGCACGTCGTGCGGACCGTCGGTCCCGTCGTCCCGCTCGGGCTCGGCCAGCTCCATCAGGGCGGTCGGGTCGTCGTCCCGTTCCGCGCGCGCCAGGCCCTCGGCGAGGGCGGGCCACACCTCGGGCGAGTAGAGCGCGTCCGCGATGACGCCGACGAGGTCCATGCCCGTCAGGTACGTCCCGTTGCCGACCAGCGGCTTCCGGTTCAGCCGCGCCACCAGGTCGGCCACCTTCTCCTTCGCGGTGCGGGTGTTGGTGCCGTAGACGCACGCCGGCCGGTGGGCGCACCAGGTCAGGAAGTGGTCGAGGGCCCGCTGCTGGCTCTGTGCGGTGGTGAGGGCCTGCTCGCTGAGCGGTGCGGTGAGGGTGTCGACGCCGTCGAGGACCATCCGGCCGACGCGGCGCGGGTACTGGGCGGCGTAGACGGCGCCGAGCCGGGTGCCGTACGAGAACCCGAGGTAGTCGAGCTTGTCCTCGCCCAGGGCGCGGCGCAGCAGGTCCAGGTCACGGGCGACGTGGACGGTACCGATGTACGGCAGGACGGGGCCCGAGTGCCGCGCGCACCGCTGGGCCTGCGCGCGCAGGGCGGCGAGCTGGGACGCGGCGTCGCCCTCGCCCCCCTCGTCCCCGCCGTCCCCGTCGTCGGGGCGCGGGCCGCAGCTGACGGGGCGGCTGTGGCCGACGCCGCGCGGGTCGAAGGCGACCAGGTCGTACGCCTCACCGAGGTCGGCGAACAGCGGGTGGTCGGTGGTGAGGCTCTCGATGCCGGAGGCGCCGGGCCCGCCGAAGTTCATGACGAGCGAACCGAGGCGCTTGCCGCCGGTGGCCGGGAGCCGGGCGACGGCGATGTCGAGGGTGCCCCGGGCGGGGTCGGCGTGGTCGAGGGGGACCGTGAGGGTGCCGCAGCGCAGGGCGGCCGGGGCGTCGGGCCGTACACGCTCGCAGCTGCCCCAGCGGATCCCGGCGGGGGTGGGAGTGGGGGCGGGGGTGGGGGTGTCCGCAGGGGCGGAAGTGGCCGCAGGGTCCGTCCCCGTCCCCCGGGTCGGCGCGGCGGACGCCGTGCCCCCGGCGGCGACGACCAGGACGAGGCATCCGGCAGCGGCAGCGGCGGCGACACGGGAACGGTGCACGGCACCCTCCTCGGCGGCCCCCGCACGACGGCCCGACCCTGACCCGTCCCACCCTAGGCGGCAGGCCCCACCCCCGCCCGTTACCGCCGGTAGAGGCCTTCGATCTCCCGCTCGTAGTCCCGTGCGACCGCCCCCCGCCTGAGCTTCATCGACGGGGTGAGGTGGCCGCGCGCCTCGCTGAACTCGCCGGGCAGGACCGCGAACCGCCGGATCGACTCGGCCCGCGAGACCAGCTTGTTCGCCTCGTCCACGGCCTTCTGGAGGTCGGCGAGCAGGTCCTCGTCCCGCACCAGCTCGGGCAGCGGGACCCGCTGCTTCTTGTGCATCTGGCGCCAGTGCGCGAGCCCGTCCGGCTCCAGGGTGATCAGGGCGGTGATGTACGGGCGGTTGTCGCCGACGACCATGCACTGACCGACGAGCGGGTGGGCCCGCAGCCAGTCCTCCAGGGGCGCGGGGGCGACGTTCTTGCCGCCGGAGGTGATGATCAGGTCCTTCTTGCGGCCGGTGATGGTGAGGTAGCCGTCGGCGTCGAGTTCCCCGATGTCGCCGGTGGAGAACCAGGCGCCGGGCTGGATGCCGTAGCCGGTGTTCCAGTACCCGCCGAAGACGTGCCGGCCGCGCAGCAGCACCTCGCCGTCGTCGGCTATGCGGACGGCCGTGCCGGGCATGGGCAGGCCGACGGTGCCCAGGCGCGGCGCCTGGGGCGGGGTGACGGTGCTGGCGCCGGTGGTCTCGGTGAGGCCGTAGCCCTCGTAGACCTCGATGCCGGCGCCGCCGTAGAAGGCGGCGAGGCGGCGGCCGAGGGGGGAGCCGCCGCTGATGACGTAGCGGACGCGGCCGCCGAGGGCCTCGCGGATCCGGCGGTAGACCAGCGGGTCGTACAGGGCGCGGGCGGCGCGCAGGCCCAGGCCCGGCCGGCGGCCCTCGACCGCCTCGCCCAGGCTCCGGGCGACCTTGGCGGCCCGGTCGAAGGAGGCGGCGCGGCCCATCTTCTCGGCGGTGGCACGGGCGGTGTTGTAGACCTTCTCCAGGACGTACGGGATGGCCAGCAGGAACGTGGGCCGGAAACCGGCGAGGTCGGCGAGCAGGTCCTCGGTCTGGATGCTGGGCGCGTGCCCGAGGCGGACGCGGGCGCGCAGGCAGCCGACGGCGACCATCCGGCCGAAGACATGGGCGAGCGGCAGGAAGAGCAGGGTGGAGGCGGGGTCGGTGCTGACGGCCTTGAAGACGGGGTGGAGCAGTTCGACGGCGTTGTCGACCTCGGCGAAGAAGTTGCCGTGGGTCAGGACGCAGCCCTTGGGCCGGCCGGTGGTGCCGGAGGTGTAGATGACGGTGGCGACGGTGTCGGGCGAGCAGAGCGCGCGGCGCTCGTGGACGAGGGCGTCGGGGATGTGCTCACCGGAACGGATCAGGCGGGCGATGGCGCCGGTGTCGAACTCCCACAGGTGCGCGAGGCCGGGCAGGTGGGCCCGTTCGCCGCTGATCAGGCGGGCCTGGACGGTGTCCTCGACGGCGCAGGCGACGGCCCCGGAGTCGTGGATGATCCAGCGGGCCTGGAGGGCCGAGGAGGTCGGGTAGATGGGGACGGTGACCAGGCCCGCGGCCCATCCGGCGAAGTCGAGGAGGGTCCATTCGTACGTCGTGCGCGCCATGATGGCGAGCCGGTCGCCGGGCCGGAGCCCCTCGGCGATGAGGCCCTTGGCGACGGCGAGCACCTCGGCGCGGAACTCTGCGGCCGATACGTCCTGCCAGGCGCCGTCGCGGTCCTTGCGGGCGAGGACCGGGTCGGCCGGCGCCTGGGCGGCGTTGTCGAAGGGGATGTCCCCGAGCGACCCGGTCGCGGGCGGCACGGCGAGCGCGGGGACGGACACTTCGCGCACCACCCCGTCGACCACGGTTCTGACGGGCTCCACCAGCTGCGGCTGGACCTCCACGGCGACCTCCTCGTCACGAACGAGTTACCGCCGGTAATTTACGCACTGGTAAGGAACGCTGAACAGACCCGCGCACGCCACCTCCCCACCACCTCCACGCGGGTCCCCCGCCCCGACACACGTCCCGACCAGGGCGGAAGGCCCCACCCCCGGTCGGCCGTCCACCGGCCGAGCGATCATGTGCGGCACCCCGCATGTCACACTTCGCCCGGAAACTGACATCTCATATTTTGTGCATCATGACGGAGGCCGATGGTGACGCGGCGCGGGTGATCGCAGGGCGCTACGAACTGCTGCACAAGCTCGGAACGGGCGGAATGGGCCGGGTCTGGCTGGCCCACGACCCCGTCCTGGACTGCGACGTCGCCATCAAGGAGCTCGACGTACCGCCGGACCTGCCCGCGCACGAGGCGAGCGCCCGCGTGGCGCGGGCCCGCGGCGAGGCCAGGCACGCCGCCAAACTCCGCAACCAGCCGAACGTGGTGACGGTCCATGACGTCGTCGAGCACGACGGTCTGCCGTGGATCGTCATGGAGTACGTGCCGGGCGCCATGGACCTGGAGGCCTTCGTCCAGGAACACGGGGCGCTGGCGCCCGCCGAGGTCGCGGGCGTGGGGCTGGGTGTACTGGAGGCGCTGGAGGAGGGTCACCGGCAGGGGATCCTGCACCGGGACGTCAAGCCGGCCAACATTCTGCTCGCGCCCGGCGGCCACACGTCCCGGACCCCTCTTCCCAGCGACTACACCCGGGTGTCGCTCGCCGACTACGGGATCTCCCTCGAGTCGGGGTCCCAGGAGCCGCGGCTCACCAGCATCTCGGGCATCGCCGGAACCCCGGGCTATCTGGCGCCGGAACGGGTGCGCGGCGGGCAGCCGACCCCGGAGTCCGACCTCTTCTCCCTCGGCGCCACGCTGTACTTCGCGGCGGTCGGCGAAGGCCCCTTCGACACGGACACCCCGGCCGCCGCGCTGACGGCTCCGCTGATCGAGGAAGCGAAGCTGCCCGCCGACCTCTCCAGGGAACTGGCGCAGGTCGTCGACGGACTGCTGGCCAAGGACCCGGCCGAGCGGATCACCGCCGAGGAGGCGGCGCGGATCCTCGGCCAGGTGGCCGCCACCGACAGCCGCCCCCGGGCGCACGAGACGTCCGACAACGGCGGCGGCCAGCCGGTCACCGTCGCGGACGTGCGGCATCCGCAGACGACGGCGGTCCCGCCGGGCGATCCGGGCGCCGGTGCCGGTACGGATACGGGTGCGGGTGCGGGTGCGGGTATGGGCGAGCCACCGCGCCAGAAGCGGCGGGGCCCCCTGCTCGTCGCCCTCGCCGCGTCCGCCGTGGTGCTCCTGGGCGTGGGCCTGTGGGCGGGATCGGCCCTGCTGGACAGTGGCGGCGACGCGCCCCCGCCGCCTCCCTCCCCGACCGGGCCGCTCATGCCCTACGGCGCCGCCGTGAACCTGACGAAGGAACTCAAGCCGGGCGACTGCGTCGCGGCCACGTGGCCGGCCGCGAAGTTCGCGGGCGAGCCCCGGCTCAAGATCGTGCACTGCACCAAGGGAGCGCCGGCCGGTCAGGTGATCGACACGCACCTGCCCGCCTCCGTCGAGGAAGCCCGGCGCAGCGGCGGCACCGTCTGCGATGCCCTGGTCAAGAACACGGCCGGCAAGATGGCGGAGGCCAGGGCGTACGCCGTCGCGCCGAGCGAGGAGGGCTGGAGCCGCGGCGTACGGGCCATGCCCTGCCTGCTCTTCAACACCAGCGCACCGACAGAGGGGCCGGTCGGCCGCTTCCGTGCGTTCGGGCAGGAGATCACCCCGCGCACCGCCTCGGTCGGCGACTGCTTCGACACGAAAGACGTAGGGGGCGGCAGCTTCGAGCTCTACCTCGTCACCTGCAGCACACCGCACACGGAGCAGGTCGTGGGCTTCGCCCACGCGCAGGCGACCGTCAAGTACAAGGACCTCAAGCCCGGGTCCGAGGCCTACACCATGTGCGAGAACGACTTCGGAGCCGCCTACGCGAACGACCGGCACTCGGTCAGTACGTGGTGGGACGAGGCGTACTGGGACGCCGGATTCCGGCACCCGATGTGCACCGTCATCATGGCGGACGGAACGAAGCTCCCCGGCGGCACCGTCCAGCCCGCCTCGCAGGCCCGGGCGCGGCCGGCTCCGGCGGCGCGCCCGTGACCCGGCGGACGGAGCTCAGATGCTGCCGACGACCTTGCGGGGAGTGATACGGACGACCACCCGCGGCGCGTCGTCCTTCGACGCCGGGTTGAAGTCTGCGTACTCCTTGCCGGTGTACTTGAGCGACAGCTTGTTGATCAGGTCTTGGCCGCCCTCTTCCGTCATCCGGGCCGTGCCGCGGATCTCGGCGTAGGTGTAGGGCGCGTCGGCCGGGTTGATCATGACGTTGACGCGCGGGTCGCGCCGGAGGTTCTTCTCCTTGCGGCGGCCGAGGGTCGTGGAGAACAGCAGGTCTTCCCCGTCGCGCGTCACCCACACGACGGACTGCTGCACACTGCCGTCGGGCTGGAGCGTGGCTACGGTCGCGAAGACGGGGGTGTCGATGAGGCTCTTCAGGTCGTCCGAAAGCATGCCGGCCTTCCTTAACGTGACGTGATGGCGTGACTTCGCAGAGTGACCATTCCACAGTACGCGATCAGCCGTCGCCCGGCCGGTCCGCCGGGCTCCGGCCGTTCCGGCGGCAGTCCCCGCATTGGCCACCTGGTACGGGAGCGCGGTAGGCCCGTTCGCAGCCGTCGCAGGTCTGGAGCGGGTCCGGGGGCCTGAAGGCCGGGCGGGGCGGGGCGAGCGGGATCCGGGGTGGCAGCAGCGCGGTGAGGCGGTGGGCGAGGAACGCGGCCGGACTGCGCAGGTACGGCGGCAGGTCCGCGGTCAGGCTGCGGCGTACGGCGTCGGCATCGACGCCGCGTTCCAGCCAGGCCGCGAGCCCTGGCGTCAGGCGTTCCACGTCCCGTGCGGACAGCAGCAAGCGCGCATCGAGGCCGCGCAGGCCTGCGAGCAGGTCGGCAGCGGCCCGCCGCAGCGCCGAGTCACGCCCCGCGGTTCCTTCCCCGGGCACCGCTCCGGCGGTCGGATCCCCCTCGGGCACCGCGCCGGGCGCCGGGTCCGCTTCCGGCGCCGGGTCCTGCTCCGGTACGGACTTCTCCTCGGGTGACGGGGGCGGTACGACCGGCTCGACAGCGGCGGGCGGTTCGACCGGCTCCGGAACCGGCTCCTCCCGCGCGGCCCGAGGGCTGTTGTACGAGACGGTGCGAGTGACCAGGCGGCCCGTGGGCAGCTTCTCGCGGATGCGCTCCAGGTAGCCGTACGCCTCCAGCTCGCGCAGGGCGCCCGCCAGCCGCTGCTCGCTCTCCGGGAAGACCTCGGCCAGGTCCTTGATGCCGACGCCGGTGCCGTCCGGCACCGACTGGATGTAGACCGCCAGCCCGATCGCCGTCGCCGAGAGGTCGCCGTGCTGGGCGAGGTGATTGCCGATCACCACGAAGTTGCCAGTGTGCCGGACGTTGACGTGGCGGACACCAAATCGGGGGGACCTGCGGGGAACACGCGGGCGCGGCGTCGCGGGGCGCGCTAGGGTGCTGGAAACCATGTGGAAGCTGCTACTTCCTCTTGGATCAGGCCCTCGTCCGGGATTGCCGTCCCGGCGGGGGCCGTCTCATGCCTGTGGCTGTCGACGTGAGCATATGCCCGGCAACCTGCCAGAAATCCAGTCCGGTTGGGACGATTCACCCGTGTGAGCGACGCGGCGCCACGGGGAGGCAGGGAGGGGTTTGGTTTGGTCGGGTTCTTTCCCCTGGTTCTTCAAAAGCAGTTGATGTCGGTGGCCGCCGCGTTGCCCAGCACCGGATCGCACGTTCCCGCGATCCGGTCTCCCCGGCTAGCGTGGGGCCATGATCTTTCGGCGCGAGGACATCGATCTGCCCGAGGACCGCGGGTGCCTGCAGTGGGTGCTGGGCGTGCCGTTGGCGCTCGTCCACGCCCTGGCGGCGCTCTTCTGCTACGCCACCCTCGTCATGCAGCCCGACGGGCCGGACGACCACCGCACCCGCCTCGACATCGAGGCGAGTGCCACCGCCGTGCTGCTCGTGAGCCTGACCGCGCTGCTGATCACGGTCCTGCCGCCGTTCCGCCGGACCCTGGGCCGCTGGTGGTACGCCGTACCGCTGCTGCTGTCGCTGGTCGCGGTGGTCCGCGCGAAGACCGCCTGACGGGCGGACGGGCGGCGGGCGGACAGCACCGCGCCCCGCCGGGCGGGGCCCGGCGGGGCGCGGTGGCTGTGCTGTGGCTGTGCTGGCGACCTTCGGGCGTCAGGCGGTCGCGGGGACCGCGGCCTTGGGCTCCGCCACGGGGGCGTCCTCGTCCAGCGGGGAGGCGGACGCGGTGGCGTAGGCCTCCTTGTCCAGGATGTTCTCGCGGGCCGCGACCACGACCGGGACCAGCGCCTGGCCCGCCACGTTGGTGGCGGTACGCATCATGTCGAGGATCGGGTCGATGGCCAGCAGCAGGCCGACGCCCTCCAGCGGCAGGCCCAGGGTGGAGAGGGTCAGCGTCAGCATGACCGTGGCGCCCGTCAGGCCGGCGGTGGCGGCGGAGCCGACGACCGACACGAACGCGATGAGCAGGTACTCGCGGATGCCCAGCTGGACGTCGAAGATCTGGGCGATGAAGATCGCGGCGAGCGCCGGGTAGATCGCGGCGCAGCCGTCCATCTTGGTGGTCGCGCCGAACGGTACGGCGAAGGAGGCGTACTCCTTCGGGACGCCGAGGCGCTCGGTGACCTTCTGGGTGACCGGCATGGTGCCGACGGAGGAGCGGGAGACGAAGGCCAGCTGGATGGCGGGCCAGGCGCCCTTGAAGAACTGCAGCGGGCTGACCTTGGCGACGGTGGCGAGCAGCAGCGGGTAGACGCCGAACAGCACGATCGCGCAGCCGATGTAGACGTCGGCGGTGAAGGTGGCGTACTTGCCGATCAGGTCCCAGCCGTAGGTGCCGATGGCGGTGCCGATGAGGCCGACGGTGCCGAGCGGGGCGAGCCGGATGACCCACCACAGGGCCTTCTGGAGCAGGGCGAGGACGGACTCGGAGAAGGTGAGGATCGGCTGGGCCTTCTCGCCGAGCTGGAGGGCGGCGATACCGGCGACGGCGGCCATGAAGACGATCTGCAGGACGTTCAGCTCGGTGAACGGCGTGATGACGTCGGTGGGCACGATGCCGGTCAGGAAGTCGATCCAGGAGCCCTGGCGCTTGGGCAGCTTGCCGTCGGCCGGGGTGAGGCCGGTGCCCGCGCCCGGGTCGGTCAGCAGGCCGATCGTGATGCCGATGGCGACCGCGATCAGCGAGGTGATCATGAACCAGAGCAGGGTGCGGGAGGCGAGCCGTGCGGCGTTGTTCACCTTCCGCAGGTTGGTGATGGACACCAGGATCGCGAAGAAGACGAGCGGGGCGACGGCCAGCTTCAGCAGCTGGACGAAGATGTCGCCGACGCGCTCGAGGGTCTCCTTCAGCCAGCTGATGTCCTGGCCGCGGGCGAGCCAGCCCAGCAGGACACCGAGCACGAGGCCGGCGACGATCTGGGCCCAGAAGGGGAATTTGAACGAGGACTTGGGAGCCTCGGCGGTTGCGGACACGGGCACACTCCGGTGGCGACGCACAAAAAAGCGGGGGGACGTTTCTGCGAGGTGTTGCGGTGCGGCAGCCAGGAGGAGCCCGGCCGGGACCGCTGCTGAGCACTTACGAACAGCAACAGGCCGCGGACACGCGGCGGCAGAGATCGACGTGCAGGCGCGCCACGAGCGGAACGCTCATGGCAGTCGGAGGCGCGGCAGCAGTCAACATGCTGAGGACGCTAACACTTATCCTTTGAGAATCTCAAAGGGACCCTTTGAGCCAGGCCGCCGCAAAAACGCCGCCGCCCCGGTACAGGACGGCAGTTCCTGTACCGGGGCGGCGTGCGGGTGTGAGGAAGGTTACGGCCGCGCGGGAGTGCGGGCGCTACGACTGCGCGGCGCGGGCGGCGTCGTCGGCCGCGTCCTCCTGACTGCGGTTGTCGGCCAGGCGCGCCTTGGCGCCGGCGACCCGGTCCACGATCTGCTCGGACATCTGGTCGCGCTGCTTGCGCAGCAGGACGAAGGAGAGCGGCGCGGACAGCACCAGCGCGAGCAGCGCGACCCAGGCGAGGTTGGCGTCGCCGATGCTGGAGGGCACGAGCCCGACGCGGGCCAGCCCCCAGACGGCGAAGAAGCACCCGACGAAGATGCCCAGCCGCATCGCGGTGTAGCGGATCGTTGCGCTCGGCCTCTGGGACACGGTGACCCCTTGTCTGTCGGTACGTCCGGTGATGCCCGTCCAGTGAAGCACGCCGGGCCGGCCGTCAGTACAGCGGGAGCAGCATCGTGATGTCGTCGCGGTCGTCGCCCGGGGCGACGCGGATGGCGCCGGGGACCCGCCCGACCTCCTTGTAGCCGCAGGAGCCGTAGAAGTGCTCCAGGCCCGTGCCGCCGCGGCAGCCCAGGCGTACGGCCTCGATGCCCTCGATGGAGCGGGCCGCGTCGGCGACGGCCTCCATCAGCGCCCGGCCGGCGCCCCGGCCCTGGTGGCGCGGGTGGACCATGACCGTGTAGGCCCAGACCCAGTGCGTCATCAGCCGGTGGCTGTTGAGGCTGAGGAAGGCGGTGGCGGCGAGCCGGCCGTCCTCGTCGCGGCCGACGAGCAGGCGGGTACGGCCCTCGGCCAGGGCGGGCAGGTACTTGTCCATCTCGGGGCGGATCGTCGCGGTGGAGACGGGCGGTACGAAGCCGACGGAACCGCCGGCGTTGGTGACCTCGGCCCAGAGCTCGACCACGGCGTCGGTCAGGGCGGCGTCGACGACGGGGTCGAGCGTGAACGTAAGGGGCATAGAAGCAGATTATCTATTACCCGGGTAAACGGGACAAGGCATTGAGGGCGACGCCAGGGCAACAGAAACGGATACGGGTGAGGCCCCGCCCCCTCCCGGGGCAGGGCCTCACCCTCGACGCTCGTCGCGTCAGAGGCGCATCGGCTGCGGCGACTCGCGCAGCGAGGCGTCCGGGCCCGGGTACTCGCGGATCACCTCGTAGCGCGTGTTGCGCTCCACGGGCCGGAACCCGGCCTCGCGGATCAGCTCCAGGAGATCGTCCCGGGTGAGCTTGTTGGGGGTGCCGTAGTTGTCGGCGTCGTGCGTGATCTTGTACTCGACGACCGAGCCGTCCATGTCGTCCGCGCCGTGCTGGAGGGCGAGCTGGGCGGTCTGCACGCCGTGCATCACCCAGAAGACCTTGACGTGCGGGACGTTGTCGAAGAGGAGCCGCGAGACCGCGAAGGTCTTCAGCGCCTCCGCGCCCGTCGCCATCGTCGTCCGCGCCTGGAGCCGGTTGCGGATCTTGCCGTCCTTCATGTCCACGAAGTCGTGCTGGTAGCGCAGCGGGATGAAGACCTGGAAGCCGCCGGTCTCGTCCTGGAGCTCGCGCAGCCGCAGCACGTGGTCCACCCGGTGGCGCGGCTCCTCGATGTGCCCGTAGAGCATCGTGGAGGGGGTCTTGAGACCCTTCTCGTGCGCCAGGCGGTGGATGCGCGACCAGTCCTCCCAGTGGGTCCGGTGGTCGACGATGTGCTGGCGGACCTCCCAGTCGAAGATCTCCGCGCCGCCGCCGGTCAGCGACTCCAGGCCGGCGTCGATCAGCTCGTCCAGGATCTCCGAGGCGGACAGCCCCGAGATGGTCTCGAAGTGGTGGATCTCGGTCGCCGTGAACGCCTTCAGCGAGACGTCCGGCAGCGCCTTCTTCAGCTCCGAGAGCGAGCGCGGGTAGTAGCGCCACGGCAGGTTGGGGTGCAGGCCGTTGACGATGTGCAGCTCGGTGAGGTTCTCGTTCTCCATGGCCTTGGCCAGGCGGACGGCCTCCTCGATGCGCATCGTGTACGCGTCCTTCTCCCCCGGCTTGCGCTGGAAGGAGCAGTACGCGCACGACGCGGTGCACACGTTCGTCATGTTGAGGTGGCGGTTGACGTTGAAGTGCACGACGTCACCGTTCTTGCGCGTGCGCACCTCGTGGGCGAGACCTCCCAGCCAGGCCAGGTCGTCCGACGCGTAGAGGGCGATGCCGTCCTCACGCGTCAGCCGCTCGCCGGAGCGGACCTTCTCCTCCAGCTCGCGCTTGAGCCCAGCGTCCATGCGCGGGTCGCCTCCTGTCGTACGTACTGCCCTGTCGTGCAACGCTCCCCCGGGCTCCGCCCGGGGGCCACCCCACCGTACTCTCAGCGCTCTTCCGGCAGATCCCCGACCCGGTTCTCCCACTTCGTCGACAGCACGATGGTGGTACGGGTGCGCGAGACGCCCTTGGTGCCCGACAGCTTGCGGATGATCTTCTCCAGGCCGTCGACGTCGCTGGCGCGGACCTTGAGCATGAAGGAGTCGTCGCCGGCGATGAACCAGCAGTCCTCGATCTCGGCGAGGTCGCGCAGCCGGCGGGCCACGTCCTCGTGGTCGGCCGCGTCGGAGAGCGAGATACCGATCAGCGCGGTGACGCCGAGGCCGAGCGAGGCCGCGTCGACCGTCGCGCGGTAGCCGGTGATCACACCGGCGGTCTCCAGCCGGTTGATCCGGTCGGTGACGCTGGGGCCGGAGAGGCCGACGAGGCGGCCCAGCTCCGCGTAGGAGGCACGTCCGTTCTCCCGCAGTGCCTGAATGAGCTGCCTGTCCACCGCATCCATGTGCCTGAAGCCTTCCATTATTCGGCGATCCCGCAAGTTTACGTATAGAATCGAAGGTGCACAGGGTCGACACCCTGTGAATCTTTCAACAGATCAATGACGATCTTCAGGAGTGGTTCACCGTGTACACGATCGAGATGGCCTACGCGCATATGCGACAGCTCCAGGAGCTGGCCAACCGATCCCGTGCCCACCAGCCCGCCGCCGCCCACCGCGTCGACAAGGCGCGCAAGCCGCTGAGCAGCAAGAAGCGCTAGCTCTCCCGAGGGCGTGAGCTGCCAAGCTCACCCTCCCAACGGCGGTACAGCCGGTGCGGCACCCCTGCCGCGTCGAGCACCCGCCCCGCGACGAAGTCCACGAGATCCTGGATGTGCGTCGCACCCGCGTAGAACGCCGGTGAGGCGGGCAGCACGACCGCGCCCGCCTCGTCGAGCGCCACCAGATGCTTCAGGGTCTGACCGTTGAGCGGGGTCTCCCGCACCGCGACCACCAGCCGGCGCCGCTCCTTGAGCGTCACGCTCGCCACCCGCTGGAGCAGGTCCTTCGACAGCCCGAGCGCGACCCCGGCCACGCAGGCCGTCGACGCCGGGACGATCAGCATCCCCTTGACGGGGTACGAACCCGACGACGGCCCGGCGGCCAGGTCCCCCGCCGCCCAGTACCGCACGCCGTCCAGGTCCAGCCCGGTGAACGTCCCCGGTTTGCCGTCGGCCCCGCGGCCCAGCCACTGCTCCAGGTCCTCCCGCCAGTGCGCGTCACGGAAGGCGATGCCGGTCTCGTCGAGCAGGGTCAGCCGTGAGGCCCGGCTGACCACGAGGTCCACGCTCTCACCGGCCGCCAGCAGTCCGCGCAGCACGGACGCCGCGTACGGCGTCCCGGACGCCCCGGACACCCCGACCACCCACGGGGTGCGCTTGCCGTCAGTCATGGCTCCGAGGGTATCCGGCCACCCGGGACCGACGACGGGTCAGGTGCCCGTGCCGGGATCCACGGGCAGCACCGAGGTGTCGATCTCCAGCTCGCCGATGCCCGTCCTGACGGTCACCGTCTTGCCGTAGGGGATGATGTCCCGGCCCTGGTAGCCGTCTGGGCCCGGGTTCCACAGGGTCACGCAGTGCGCCTTGTACGGGTCGAGGATCAGGTAGTGCGGGATGCCGCGGCGGGCGTAGGCGCCGTCCTTGATCTGGTAGTCGGCCCGCTCGCTGCCGGGGTCGATCACCTCCACGACCAGCTCGATCAGGGCGGCTGGGTAGGCGCTGAGGCTCTTGTCCGCCTCCGCGGCAGGAATCACGGCCAGATCGGGGCAGCACTCGAAGTCGCCGTCGACGGAGAATCCGACCCCGCTGACGGTGTCCCACTCCGGCTGTAGTTGCACCTCGATGGCGTTCCACACCGGCATGATGGTGCCGGCGTGGAACGGCCTGTGGGCGGATCCCCGCGTCGGCGGGGAGCAGTTGACGGTGAACGGATTCATCGGCATCGCCCTCGGGTCACCCCCGCGGATGTGGGGAGCATGTGCCCCATCGAATCCGCGTCGGGCGTGGGGCGGGGCCGGTTCGGGGGCCGGTCACACGATCGGGCTAGAGCGTCAGCCCGCGGGCGAAGAGGTCGACCAGCGTGGCGAGGAACAAGCAGATGCCGATGATGCCGTTGACCGTGAAGAACGCCCGGTTCAGGCGGGAGAGGTCGTGGGGGCGAACGATCGTGTGTTCGTAGAGGAAGGCCGCCGCGACGAGTCCCAGGCCCGCCCAGAAGAACGCGCCCGCGTCCGTGGCCACGGCGAACCAGACCAGCAGGCCCATCGTCACCGCGTGGCAGCCGCGGGCGCCCCACAGGGCGGCCGGGACGCCGAAGCGGGCCGGGACGGACTTCACGCCCTCCGCGCGGTCCGCCGCCACGTCCTGGCAGGCGAAGATCAGGTCGAAGCCGCCGATCCAGATGCCCACGGCCAGGCCCAGGATCACCGCGTCCCAGGACCAGGCGCCGGTCACCGCGAGCCAGGCGCCGACCGGGCCGATGGCCTGGGCGAGGCCGAGGATCGCGTGCGGGTAGTTCGTGAAGCGCTTGCCGTACGGGTAGACCACCATCGGGACGACCGCGAGCGGCGCGAGCGCCAGGCACAGCGGGTTCAGCAGGGCCGCGGAGCCGAGGAAGACCGCCACCGCGATGCCCGCCCCGGTCCACGCCGACCGCACCGAGACCGCGCCCGTGACCAGCTCGCGCCCCGCGGTGCGCGGGTTGCGGGCGTCGATCTCCCGGTCGATGATCCGGTTCGCGGCCATGGCGAAGGTCCGCAGGCCCACCATGCACACGGTGACCAGCAGCAGCTCCCGCCAGTGGACCGTGCGGTCCGCCTGGAACATGGCCGTCAGCGCCGCGATGTAGGCGAAAGGCAGCGCGAAGACCGAGTGCTCGATCATCACGAGCCGCAGGAACGCCTTCACCTTGCCGGTCGGCTGCGGTGCCGGCCCGGGCCCGATCACCCCGTCGGCGGTCGTCGTCATGCGAGTGCGCTCCGGAAGTCTTCGAGGCCGGCGAGCAGTTCCGCCGCCGGGAGCGCGCCGAGCTCCAGGGTCCGGGGGCCGGCGGCGCCGTCCTCGTCGTCCTCGGGGTCCTCGGGCGGGGTGACCCGGGCGGTGACCACCCAGTCGGCGCCGGAGGGGCGTGCGTCGAGGCGCAGGAAGTTCCCGGCCTCCAGGGTGAACGGCTCGGCCGCGGCCAGGGCCTGCTGGAACTGCTCGGCGAAGGCGTCCGCCTCCGCGTCCCGCGCGCCGGGCAGTTCGAAGCCGTCGCCCTCCCCGTCCACGTCGTACATCAGGGCCCAGACGTCGCCGGGCCCGGCGAACTCCTCCGGGCTCACGCCCGCGTCCGCCGCGGCGGCGATCACGCCGGGCTGGGTGGGGTCGATCTCCGGGCGCGCCAGGGCCACGTAGGCCCCGGCCGTGCCGATGCTGAGTTCCGGGCCGCCGACGGCGATGGGGCTCACAGGCCGTACTCCTTCCAGCGGCGGTCCACCAGGGCCGCCGTCGCGGGGTCGGACTCCACCATGTCGGGCCAGCCGCCGTCGCGCGTGTAACCCTCCTCCGGGAGTTTCCGCGTGGCGTCGATGCCCGCCTTGCCGCCCCAGAACTGCTGGTACGAGGCGTGGTCGAGGTGGTCCACCGGACCCTCGACGACCGTGAGGTCGCGGGAGTAGTCGGTGTTGCCCAGCGCCCGCCAGGAGACCTCGTGCAGGTCGTGCACGTCGCAGTCCTTGTCGACCACGATGATCAGCTTGGTCAGCGACATCATGTGCGCGCCCCAGATGGCGTGCATCACCTTCTGGGCGTGCTTGGGGTACTTCTTGTCGATCGAGACGATCGCGCAGTTGTGGAAGCCGCCCGACTCGGGCAGGTGGTAGTCCACGATGTCCGGCACGATGATCTTGAGCAGCGGCAGGAAGAAGCGTTCCGTCGCGCGGCCCAGCGGGCCGTCCTCCGTCGGCGGCCGGCCGACCACGATCGACTGGAGCAGCGGCCGCTTCCGCATCGTCACGCAGTCGATCTTCAGCGCGGGGAACGGCTCCTGCGGCGTGTAGAAGCCGGTGTGGTCGCCGAACGGGCCCTCGGGCAGCATCTCCCCCGGCTCCAGCCAGCCCTCGATGACGACCTCGGCGTTGGCGGGGACCTGGAGCGGGACGGTCTTGCAGTCGACCATCTCGATCCGCTTGCCCGCGACGAACCCGGCGAAGAGGTACTCGTCGATGTCGCCGGGCAGCGGCGCGGTCGAGGCGTACGTGACGGCCGGCGGGCAGCCGAAGGCGATGGCGACGGGCAGCCGCTCGCCGCGTGCGGCGGCCACCGCGTAGTGGTTGCGGCTGTCCTTGTGGATCTGCCAGTGCATGCCGATGGTGCGCTTGTCGTGGCGCTGGAGGCGGTAGAGGCCGAGGTTGCGCACCCCCGTCTCCGGGTGCTTGGTGTGGGTCAGGCCCAGGTTGAAGAAGGAGCCGCCGTCCTTGGGCCAGGTGAAGAGGGCCGGCAGGCGGTCGAGGTCCACGTCGTCGCCGGTGAGGACGACCTCCTGGACGGGCGCGTCCTTGATCTTCTTCGGCGGCACGTGGACCATCGAGCCCAGCTTGCCGAAGGCCTCGCGGACCCCGATGAAGCCCTGCGGCAGCTCCGGCTTGAGCAGGCCGCCGATCTTGTCGCTGATCTCGCCGTACGACTTCAGGCCGAGGGCCTTGAGCAGCCGGCGGTCGGTGCCGAAGACGTTCATCGCCAGGGGCATGTCGGAGCCCTTGACGTTCTCGAACAGCAGGGCCGGTCCGCCCGCCTTGTTCACTCTGTCGACGATCTCCCCGATCTCCAGGTACGGGTCGACTTCGGCCTTGATGCGCTTGAGGTCGCCCTCCCGCTCCAGAGCCCGGAGCAGCGAGCGGAGATCGTCGTAAGCCATGCGGTCAAGTATCCGCCACCAACTACTCTGGGGATGTCACCGGGGCCCGTGACGGGCCCGCCACCGCCGAGGGGGTACGACCCACACCGTGCTGCGCTATCTGCCGTTCCTGCTGATCATCGCGCTGACCATCTACGCCTTCATCGACTGCCTGAACACGCCGGAGGAGGAGGTCAAGCACCTCCCCAAGGTGATCTGGGTGATCATCATCCTGCTCTTCTCGATCGTCGGTCCGGTGGTGTGGCTGTTCGCGGGCAAGCAGCGCGTGCCGGGCGGCGGGGGCTACGGAACCGGCGGCGGCCGGGCGCGTCGTACGCAGTGGGTGGCGCCCGACGACAACCCGGAGTTCCTGCGGTCCCTGCGTGACGAGAAGCCGTCCGCCCCGAAGGACGACAAGGGCGCGCCGGAGGGTCCGGCGAAGGACCCGGCCGCCGACGACGAGGGCGAGTCCGGGGACAAGGGCGACAAGGGCGACAGAGGTCCGCGCGCGTAACTCCCGCCCCTGATCCATATCCCGCGCACGCCAACGGAGTTGGCTGATTCCACCCCCGTCCGGACGGGGAAGCCTATGCTGCGGAGGGGGCATACGGAGCTGCTGCGGGCACCGCGCGAGGGGGTCGCGATGAGCGAGGGCAAGGGCCTGGTGATCGCGGCTGTGATCACCACGGTGGGCGCGATCCTGGCCGCGGTCGTCACGGCGTCCTGTTCCAGCTCGAAGGGGGAGCCCTCGATCGATCAGCGGGGAGGGACCAATGTTGTCTGCGGGGACAATTCCCACTGCGCGAACCGGTAGGCGCCGGCGGCTGCCGCCCGTCGCCACCGCCGTGGCCACGGCCGCGGTCCTGTTCACGGCCGGGTGCTCGACCCAGATCAACCAGAACGGGGGACCCAACAGCATCTGCGGCGACATGTCGACCTGCGCCAACGACAACGGGGGCGGCAACCGGAGCGCCGCCCCGGACGGCGGGTCGCCGTCCCCGATCTCCTCCGGCTCGTCCAGCGCAACCCCGTCAGCGTCGGCGTCGCGGTCGCCGTCGCCCTTCGGCACGGCCGACGACGAGCCCCTCCCCGGGCCCGCCAGCACGCGCCCGACGACCGTGAAGAGCGCCTCGGCGACCACGGGGAAGCGGGACACCGACCTCTCCGCCTACCCGACGGCCACGATCTACGCCAACAACGTGCCGCTGTTCCGCGTCGTCTGGGTGGAGACCCCGAAGAACGAGGTCCAGTTCAGCGGAGTGGGGCGGACCCAGATCCGGGCCCGCGGCGCCGAGGGGGTCGGCTACCACATGCGCGTGCCGTCCACCTCGTCCTTCCGGGTCAACGGCAGTTCGGGCAGCCTGGACTACGCCTTCGTCGGGCCCGACAGCCGCCTGCTGCTCGTCCGCAATCCCGGCTCCTGCTCATCGGGCTGCTCCGCCCTGAACCCCACCCGCAACGGCAGCGCGGTGCCGTACACGACGATCCTCCAGGTCACGGCGGGCAGTCTGGCGCGGGTCCCGGTGGGGTCCGTCATGACCTACCGCCTCGACTGACGACGCGGTGCGGGCCGCCCGTCAGCAGCCGCCCGTCACCGGCCGCCGGTCACTGCGCCCAGGGCAGGACGCGGGTGCCCTCGGTCCCGGGGACCGAGGCCACCCCGTCGGCGCGCATGGCGACGTACGCCTCGGCGGCCTCGGGGGCGTGCACCCGGCGCGGTACGCCGGGCGGCAGGACCAGGGTCCGGCCGGCGCCGATCCGTTCGGTGCGGCCGTCGCAGGTGACCTCCAGGCTGCCGGCGGTGACCGTCCAGACCTGCTCGCGGCTGACGGCGTGCTCGGGGCCGGTGGCCCCGGCGGTCATGGCGACCAGCCAGGTGGAGAGCTCGGCGCTGCCGCGGCTGGGGGCGGCCAGCCCGGTCATGGCGGCGTTGGGGGTGACGGTGATGTTCTCGGAGGTGGGGCTGATCACGTGCACGGCGGCCTCCCGGCGGGACAGGTGAGTCAAGCTGCTTTACTCGACGAGCCGAGTAAAGCAGCTTGACCCGCCTGTGTCACCCTGTTTCCGTGGCACACGACGACGATCCCGAACTCACCTTCCTGCTCGGCATGGGCTTCCAGCTCCTGATCGCCGAGTTCACCCGGCGCGTCGCCGCCGCCGGGTACGCCGACCTGCGCCCCCAGCACGGGATGGCCTTCCAGGTCCTCAAGGGGCCCGGCGCCACGAGCAGCGAGCTCGCCGAGCGCCTGGGCGTGACCAAACAGGCCGCCGGACAGCTCGTCGACGACCTGGAGGCCCGCGGCTACGTACGGCGCGAGCCGCATCCGGAGGGCGGCCGCCGCAAGCTCGTCGTCCTGACCGCGGCGGCCACCGCCCACCTGGAGACCGCCGGGCGGATCCTGCACGAGCTGGAGGCCGAGATCGGCGCCGGCACCGATCTGGCGGCCCTGCGCGCCGGGCTCGCCCGCCTCGTACGGACCCTCAACGGCCCCGGGGATCTGCCGGCCCTGCGCCCGGTGTGGTGAGCGCCAGCGCCGACTCCAGCCGCTCGAAGCGGGCCTGCCACAGCTCCATGCAGTGCGCGCACTCGCGCTCCGAGCCGTGCCGGTCGTCGGTGAAGCGGACCAGCGTGGAGTCCGTGCCCAGCGGCTCCAGGTGGAAGCGGATCCGGTCGTGGTCGTCGACGGTGTACTCCGCGACGCGCTCGACGTCCCACGCCGTGACCTCACCGGTCGCGGGCGCGTCCTCGTCGATCCAGCGCAGCGTCACCGCCCCGCCCAGGTGCCGCTCCAGTACGTCGGCCTCCGCGAGCCAGCCGCGCAGGCCCTCCGGCGTGGTCAGGGCCGGCCAGACCGTCTCGTAGGCGAACGGCAGGTGCGGCTCGAAGTGCAGCAGGAAGCGGTCGCCGCCCCGGCGCTCGCTGGTGCCTTGCGGTGTCGGCATGGCACCAGCGTCCCGCGCCGCGGGCGGCCCCGCACGTCGGGGGCGTGTGGTTACACGCCGCCGTAGGAGTGCTTGCCGTTGAGCAGGATGTTCACGCCGTAGTAGTTCCAGATCCAGCAGGCGAAGGCGAACAGCGCCAGGTAGGCGGCCTTGCGGCCCTTCCAGCCCGCAGTGGCCCGCGCATGCAGGTAGCAGGCGTACGCCACCCACGTCACGAAGGACCAGACCTCCTTGGGGTCCCAGTCCCAGTACCGGCCCCAGGCGTCGCCCGCCCAGATCGCGCCCGCGATGATCGTGAAGGTCCACAGCGGGAAGACGGCCGCGTTGATCCGGTACGCGAACTTGTCGAGCGAGCCCGCCGAGGGCAGCCGCTCCATCACCGAGGTGGCGAAGGCGCCCGGCTTACCGCCGCCGGCGAGCTTGGCCTCGTAGGAGTCGCGGAAGAGGTACAGGACCGTGCCGGCCGCGCCGATGTAGAACACCGCGCCGCAGAAGATCGCGGTCGAGACGTGGATCCACAGCCAGTACGAGTCCAGCGCCGGAACCAGCTGGTCGCTCTCGGTGTACAGCCACTTGGTGGCGATGCCCAGGTCCAGCAGGACGGTGGTGACCAGGACCAGGCCGAGCCAGCGGACGTTCTTCTTCAGCGCCAGCAGCACCAGGTACGCGCCGACGGCCACCGTGGAGAAGGTGATCGAGAACTCGTACATGTTGCCCCAGGGGGCCCGCTCGACCGACAGCGCGCGGGCGACCACGCCGCCCGCCTCGATCAGGAAGCCGAGCGCGGTCAGCGAGACCGCGATCCGCCCGTACAGGTCTCCCTGCGCGCTGGTGCCGGCCGCACCCGGGCCGTCGGGGACGTCGCGGGTGCCGGCGCCGGAGCGGGTGACGACCTTCGGCTTGTCCAGGACGGCCGTCCCGCCGCCCTTGGTGCGCACCTGCACGGCGGGCCCGGCCGCCGCCTCGGCGCCGGTCAGCGCGGCGGCGGTGCGGCCGACCTTGCTGCGGCTGCCGAAGACCCACTCGGCGATGTGCGCGAGGAAGGCCAGCGTGTAGACCGCCATGGACGAATAGATCAGGTAGTTGCTGATCTCAGCCAGGTTCTCGTGGGCTGCGGCAGCGAGCGGCGTCATCCGCGCTCTCCTTCTTCGGACGCTTCGGGCTCTTCGAGGTCTTCGGTCCCGGGCTCGGGGTCGGGGTCGGGCGCGGTCGGCGCCTGCTGGTTCACGGTGGCGGCCAGGTCCGCCAGCTCCTCCGGGAGCCTGGCGGACTCACTGCGGCCCAGGCCCGCCATCTCGACGACGGTCACACCGTCCGGGCCGGTCACCGCGCGGACCCAGACCCGGCGGCGCTGGATGAACAGCGAGGCGGCCAGGCCCGCGATGGCGGCGATCGCGCCGCCGAGCGCGAGCCCGTTGCCCGGCGCCTGGGAGATCTGGAAGGTGGCCCACCGCTCCAGGCCCACGAACTTCACGGTGCCCGCGCCGCCGGGCAGGGTCATCGTCTCGCCCGGCAGCAGCATCTGCGCGAACGGGTCGCCGTTCTCCTTCTTGAACTGCTGCATCTTGCGCGTGTCCAGCTGGTACACGTTCTGCGGCAGGCCCGAGTCCACTCCCAGGCTGCCGTGGAAGGCGTTGAGCGCGAGGACCGGGAACTTGGCGTCGGGGAACTGCGAGGCCATCGTGCCGTGCCCCTTGCCCGCGAAGGTCGGCACGAAGCGGGCGCTGAAGCCCAGCTGTTCCGTGACGCCGTCCTTGTTGCGGTAGCCGTCGGTGACCTTGATGGCGCCGGCGGAGGTCAGGTTCGCGTCCTGCGGCAGCATCGGCACCGCGTCGCGGTAGATCTCCTTGCCCGACGGGTCGGTCACCGAGATGATCGGCGCGTAGCCGTGGCCGAGCAGGAAGACCTTGGAGCCGTCGACCTCCAGCGGCTCGTTGACCTCGATCTCGGCGGGGGTCGGCGTACCGTGCGCGCCCTTGGTGAGGGTGACGTACGCCTTGAAGTCGCGCGGGGTGCCCTTCTGCGGGCCGTCCTCCTCGAACGTCGCGTCGAAGCGGTCGAGGGTGAAGCTGAACGGCGGCAGGTCGGCGGTGTCGAAGAGCGCGCCGGAGCGGAAGTCGTCGTACTGCGTGAGCGTGTTCGCGAAGCCGCCGCCGCGCAGGACGAGCTTGCCGCCCTCGGACTTGTAGAGCTTGCCGGCGGCGAAGGCGACGAGGATCGCGATCAGCGCGATGTGGAAGACCAGGTTGCCGGCCTCGCGCAGATAGCCCTTCTCGGCGGCGACGGAGTTCCCGGAGGCGGGTGCGCCCGTGTGCGTCTCCGTACGGAAGCGGCGCCCGGCGAGCACGGTCCGGGCGTGGCCGAGGACCTCCTCGGGGGCGGTCCGCGTACGCCAGGTCGTGTACGCGGGCATCCGGTCGAGCCGCCTGGGCGCGGCCGGCGGGCGGCCGCGCAGCTGGCCGACGAACTGCCAGGTGCGGGGCACGATGCAGCCGATGAGCGAGACGAACAGCAGGATGTAGATCGCGGAGAACCACACCGAGCTGTAGACGTCGAACAGCTGGAGCTTCTCGGCGAGCGGCACCCAGAAGGCGTGCTTGTCCTTCCACGCCGCGACCTTCATCGGGTCGATGTGGGTCTGCGGCACCAGCGAGCCGGGGATGGAGCCCAGCGACAGCAAGAAGAGCAGGATCAGCGCGACCCGCATGGAGGTCAGCTGCCGCCAGAACCAGCGGGCCCAGCCGAGGACGCCGATCCCGACGGGGGCGGCGTCCTCGGCGGGGGCCGTGGACAGCTGGGCCCCGGCGGCGCCGGCGGCCGGCTCGTTGGCGTCCGGCTCGTTGGCGTCCGCGTCCGGCGCGGTGCCGGCGTCCGGCGCGGTGGCGGCGTCCGGCGCGGTGCCGGCGTCCGGCGCGGTGCCGGCGGTCTTGTCCGTCGTACTCATGTCCTCAGATTCCCACCGTGAAGCCCTGGGTCCAGCCGCGCATGTCCTCGACGATGCTGTCCCACGTTCCTGTGACGAGCAGCAGACCGGTGACGATCAGCATGCCGCCGCCGATCCGCATCACCCACGCGTAGTGCTTCTTCACCCAGCCGAACGCGCCCAGCGCCTTGCGGAAGGCGAGCGCGGCCACGATGAACGGCAGCCCCAGCCCCAGGCAGTACGCGGTGGTCAGCAGGGCGCCGCGGCCGGCGCTGGCCTCGTTGAGGGAGAGCGTGGAGACGGCGGCGAGGGTCGGCCCCATGCAGGGGGTCCAGCCGACGCCGAAGAGGACCCCGAGCACCGGCGCGCCCACCAGCCCGGCCGTGGGCTTCTTGTGGAAGCGGAACTCCCGCATCGTCAGCCCCGGGATCAGCCCCATGAAGAACAGCCCGAGCAGGATCACCAGGCCGCCCAGGACCTGCGAGATGATCCGCCGGTTCTCCTGGAGGGTGTCCCCGAAGTAGCCGAAGAGCGCCCCGCCGGAGACGAACACGGCGGTGAAGCCGAGGACGAACAGGCCCGCGCCCGCCAGCATCCGGCCGCGCCGGGCCTCGGCGAGATCGGCGCCGCTGACCCCGGTGACGTAGGAGAGGTAGCCGGGGACGAGCGGCAGGACGCACGGCGAGAAGAACGAGACCAGTCCGGCGAGGACCGCGATGGGCAGCGCCAGCAGCAGCGCCCCGCCGAGGACGGTCTGGTTCACGCCGGTGGTGCCGGCGGCGAGGAGGAGCTCGGGGGTCACCTGGTCACTGCTCCGCGAGGACCGGGTCGATCATCGAGCGCAGCTGTTCCTCGTTGATCGCGACCAGGGTGCGGGCGGCGATCCTGCCCTCCTTGTCGAGGACGATCGTGGAGGGGATGGCCTGCGGGTTGAGGGTGCCCTTGGGGAAGCGGAGCATCAGCTTGCCGTCCGGGTCGAACAGGCTCGGGTAGGTGATCCCGTAGGTCTCCTCGAACGCGGTCGCGTTCTGCTTGCTGTTGTCGCGGGTGTTGATCCCGACGAACGCCACGTCCTTGCCGGCGTCGGCCATCTCCTTGGAGACCTTCGCGAAGTACGGGGCCTCGGAGCGGCACGGCGGGCACCAGGAGCCCCAGACGTTGAGGACGACGACCTTGCCCTTGAGGGCGGTGGTGTCGAGCGTCTTGCCGTCGACGGTCTCACCGTCGAGCTTGGGGGCCTCGGCCCGGTCGGCGACGGCGACGGTGGAGATGCCGGTGGCTCCGGTGACGTAGCCGCCGCCGGAGCTCTTCGCGGACTTGCTCCCGCCGCTCCCGTCGGTGCAGGCGGTCAGGGTCAGGGCAGCGGAGACGGCCACCGCGGTCAGCAGGACCGCGCGGTGGCTGGTCGAGCGGCGGCGACTTCCACGGACAAGCACGCGGCTAAGGCTCATGTGAAAAGTTTCGCATGGGCGTTTTGTGGATCTTCCGCGCCCCCCGGCGCCCGGCGGGAACGGGGGCCGCGGCCCGCAGGAGCGGTGGCCGCGGCCCCGGACGTACCGCGTATCAGGCGCCGAACGCCTTCGACTTGCCCTTGACCGGCTTGGCCCCGGCCAGCAGGTGCGCCGGCACCAGGTCGCGGGCCGGCTCGCTGTAGCCCACCGACATCAGCTTGTCGCCCTGGTACGTGAACGACGTCAGCGAGGCCAGCGTGCACTGCCGGCGCCGCGGGTCGTGCCACAGCCGGCGCTTCTCCGCGAAGCTGCGCACGATCCAGATCGGCAGCTGGTGGCTCACGGCCACCGCCTCGTGGCCGCGGGCGGCGTCCTTGGCCGCGTCCAGCGCGCTCATCATGCGGACGACCTGCTCGACGTACGGCTCGCCCCAGGACGGCCTGAACGGGTTCGTCAGGTGCTTCCAGTTCGCGGGCTTGCGCAGCGCGCCGTCGCCGACGCCGAAGGTCTTGCCCTCGAAGACGTTCTCCGCCTCCAGCAGCCGCGGGTCCGTGGCCAGGTCCAGGCCGTGGCTCTTGGCGATCGGGGCGGCCGTCTCCTGGGCGCGCTCCAGCGGGGAGGACACGACGTACGTGATGTCGCGGCCCTCCAGGTGCTCGGCGACCCGGTCGGCCATCTGCCGGCCCAGCTCGGAGAGGTGGTAGCCGGGGCGGCGGCCGTAGAGCACGCCGTCGGGGTTCTCCACCTCGCCGTGCCGCATCAGGTGGACGACGGTGATCTCGCCGGCGGCGGTCGGGGTGTCGCTGCTCATGCGGTGGCCTCCGCGGCGGCGCGGGCGGCGGCGGGCAGGGCGTCGGCGATGCGCTCGACGGCCCGCTCGTCGTGGGCGGTGGAGACGAACCAGGACTCGAAGGCCGACGGCGGCAGGTAGACGCCGCGCTCCAGCATCGCGTGGAAGAACGCGGTGAAGCGGAAGCCCTCCTGGGTCTTGGCGTCCTCGTAGTCACGGACCTCGTCGGGCGTGAAGAAGACGGAGAACATGTTGGAGGCGGTCTGCAGCCGGTGCGCGACCCCCTCCTTGGTGAGCGCGGCCGTCACCAGCTCCTGGATCTGCGCCGAGACGGCGTCGACCTTCTCGTACGCCGCGTCGTCCAGCAGCCGCAGCTGCGCGAGCCCGGCGGCCGTGGCGATCGGGTTCCCCGACAGGGTGCCCGCCTGGTAGACCGGGCCGGCCGGGGCCAGGTAGGCCATCACGTCGGCGCGGCCGCCGAAGGCCGCCGCCGGGAAGCCGCCGCCCATGACCTTGCCGAAGGTCATCAGGTCGGGCTTGACGCCGTCGACGCCGTACCAGCCCGCGCGGGAGGTGCGGAAGCCCGTCATGACCTCGTCGGAGATGTACAGCGCGCCGTCCGCCCGGCAGATGTCGGCCAGACCCTGGTTGAAGCCGGGGGCCGGGGTCACCACGCCCATGTTGCCGGGCGCGGCCTCGGTGATCACGCACGCGATCTGGCCGGGGTGGGCGGCGAAGGCCGCGCGCACCGCGTCCAGGTCGTTGTACGGCAGCACGATCGTGTCGCCGGCCTGGGCGCCGGTGACGCCCGGGGTGTCGGGCAGGGCGAAGGTCGCGAGCCCGGAACCGGCCGCCGCGAGCAGCGCGTCCACATGACCGTGGTAGCAGCCGGCGAACTTCACGACCTTGGCGCGGCCGGTGAAGCCCCTGGCCAGCCGGATCGCGGACATGGTCGCCTCGGTACCCGACGAGACCAGGCGGACCTGCTCGACGGGCTCGATACGGGCGACGATCTCCTCGGCGAGGGCGACCTCGCCCTCGCCGGGCGTGCCGAAGGAGGTGCCGCGGGCGACGGCCTCCTGGACGGCGGCGATCACCTCGGGGTGGGAGTGGCCGAGGATCATCGGCCCCCACGAGCAGACGAGGTCGACGTACTCGCGGCCGTCGGCATCCGTGAGGTAGGGACCGGTACCGGACACCATGAACCGGGGCGTACCGCCCACGGCACGGAAGGCGCGTACCGGAGAGTTCACGCCGCCGGGGGTCACGAGGGACGCACGCTCGAAGAGCGTCTGCGAAACTGGGGCTTCATACGGGTACGGGTAGCTCACACCAGCCATGGTCTCAGAGGCCGCGACTTCACTTGCGGACGGGCGTTTCACCGCTGCGGCGCGGGGGAGGTCACTGCCATGATGATCAGGCTGCGTGGCGGGGGCCGCGGGGCCGGTACGGGCAATACCAGTCGGGTGGAGATATGCAACGCGGTGGTGGACCGGGCGAGGGCACGGACGGGCTGGACCCGCAGCGCGCCCGCGAGTCCCGTCGCCTGGGCAAGCACCGGCGACGCGCGGCCGCCGAGCGGACCGAGGGACCCGAGACGACGGCGGCCGGCGGGCCCGGTGCCGAGGAGGACGCCGGGACCGCGATCGGGGGCCGCGGCATGGGCGTGACGTACAAGTACTTCGGCGCCCCGGACGGCGCGACGGCCGCCCGGGTGCCGGTCACCATGCGCCCGGAGGAGCTCGGCGGCGACGAGCTCGGCATGGGCGGCATGTTCACCAAGATCAAGCCGGAGACGGTGGCCGCGATGGTCCTGACCGGCATCGAGGGCATACCCCTGCACAAGGTCCCGCCGCTGGAGCTGGTGGTCCTCCACCCCGACTACGCGGTGGTCAAGCTCCCCATGACGGTGGTCGACCCGCTGCGCGACATCGGTGAGGAATCGGTCGGCGCGGCGGCCTTCATCTGGTCGACGGTCCCCGACCGCGGCGGCCCGCGCGACGCGTTCAACGTGTACCAGCTCCTGCACGAGTGGCAGGACTTCTCCCACCGCCTCCACGAGGCCGGCCACCAGCCGTACTGCCTGGTCTGGCCCTGACCCCTGCCCCGGCGCTGCCCTGGTCCTGCCCGGACCCTGGCCCGCTGCTGCCCTGATCCTGTCCGGCGTCCGGCGTCCGGCGTCCGGCGTGATGCTGTAGGCGCGATCCGGACACCGGGCGGCCGCGTGCGCGGCGCCGGCGGCAGCGGCCGGCGGGGGCTCCCGCGCCGGTCGGACGGGGCCGGGGTGCCCGGGCCCCGTGGGGGTTGGTGGCGCCAACCGTGATTTACGGCCATCCCGGGGCCTGACGCATTCCGCCGGGGGCACCTGCTAACCGAGAATCTGTTTTGTTTTCGGGCCCCCTACGGAATCCCCCTGGAGCAGGTGTCATGCCGACCACCCAGAAGGTCCACCAGTTGCCGCAGAGCAACCAGCTGCGCGCCCTGCACACCGTGATCCGGGACCGCGACGCCTCCCGGGCCGACTTCGTCCTCTACTCGCGCCGCGTGATCCGCCTGCTCCTCGAATCCGCCCTCGACCTGCTGCCCTTCGACAAGCAGGAGGTCACCACCCCCGTCGGCGAGACCTACCCGGGCCTGAAGTTCACCGGCAAGCTGTGCGCCGTCCCCGTGATCCGGGCCGGGGACTCCATGGCGGACGAGCTGCGCCAGCTCATCCCCGGCATCCGCGTCGGCAAGATCCTCATCCAGCGGGACAGGACCACCAAGCTGCCGCGCCTGCACTACTGGAACCTGCCCGACGACATCGCCGACCGGCACGTCCTGGTGCTGGAGCCGATGCTCGCCACCGGCGGCAGCGCCAACGCCGCCCTCGACGTCCTCCTCGGCGCCGGCGTGCGCGAGGAGAACATCGTCCTCGTGAACTTCCTCGCCGCACCCGAGGGCATCGACGCCGTACGCCGCGCCCACCCCGGGGTCACGATGATCACCTCGTCGACCGAGGAGTGCCTGAACCCCGACGCCTTCATGATCCCGGGCATCGGCGACTTCGGGGACCGCTTCTTCGGCACCGCCGACGCGGCCCTGGTCCGGCGGTGAGCGGACACCGGCTCGCGACGGACTCCGCCGTCACCGCGCTGGCACCCGCCGTCTGGGGCTCGACGTACCTGGTCACCACCGAGCTCCTGCCGCCGGACCGGCCGCTGCTGGCGGCCACCGCACGGGCCCTGCCGGCCGGGCTGGTCCTCGTCGCGGCCGGCCGGGCCCTGCCCCGCGGCATCTGGTGGGGGCGGGCCCTGGTCCTCGGCGTACTGAACATCGGCGCCTTCTTCACCTTCCTGTTCATCGCCGCCTACCACCTGCCCGGCGGGGTCGCGGCCCTGGTCGGCTCCGTCCAGCCGATGTTCGTGCTGCTGCTGTCGGCGCTGCTGCTGAAGGACCGGATCCGGCCCGTCCACGTCGTGGCCTGCGCCCTCGGCGCGACCGGGGTCGGCCTGCTGGTCCTGCGGCCCGAGGCCGCGCTCGACACGGCCGGCGTCGCCGGCGGCCTGCTGGCCGCCGCGAGCATGGCCTCCGGGATCGTGCTCACCAAGCGGTGGGGCCGGCCCGCGGGCATCGGACTGCTGACCTTCACCGGCTGGCAGCTGGCCGTCGGCGGGCTGGTCCTGCTCCCGGTCATGCTGCTCGGCGAGGGCCTGCCGGACTCCGTCACCGGGGAGAACCTGGCCGGCTTCGCGTACCTGGGCGGCATCGGCGCGCTGCTCGCGTACGCCGTGTGGTTCCGCGGGGTGGAACGGCTGCCCGCGCTCGCCGTGTCCTTCCTCGGCTTCGTCTCGCCCCTGGCCGCCACCGCGCTGGGCTACCTCGTCCTCGGGCAGCGCCTCTCGCCGCTCCAGCTCGTCGGCGCGGCCGCGGTGCTGGCGGCGGTCTTCGTGGCCCAGCCCCGGCAGGCCCGCCCGGAACCGACGCCCCACCGGCCGCACCCGTCCCCGCCGCCCCGCCCGGCCGCCCCCGACTTCATGAAGTCCGGAGAGACCCTCGACAGGCAATCGAGCCCCCTCAGCCATGGTCGGCAGCATGAAGACGGATGAGATCCCCACGAGCATGCCCGCCACCGCCTCCGCCACCCGGCTGCCGGACCTGCTGCGCCGGCAGGTCGCGGCCCGCCCCGACGCGGTCGCCGTCCGGTGCGCGGACCGGCAGCTGACGTACCGCGGCCTCGACGCCGCGGCGGGCCGCCTCGCGGAGCGCCTGACCCGGCTCGGCGCCGGCCCCGGCACCCCCGTGGGCCTGTACGCCGAGCCCTCCCTCGACCTGATGACCGGGGTGTGGGGCATCCTCGCCGCGGGCGGCGCCTACCTGCCGCTGTCGCCGGACTACCCGCAGGACCGGCTGCGCTACATGGTCGAGCACGCCGCGCTGGGGTACGTGGTGACGCAGGGACATCTGGTGTTGCGGTTACGCGAGTTGGTCCCCGACGGCACACGGATCGTGGTGGTGGACGAGCCCGACACGCACGACGCCGACCGCACCGGCACGAGCTGCGAGGGTTCCGCAGGCCCCGAGAGCTACGACGGTTCCGCGAGCCACGGCCGCCCGGAGGCCCCCGGCGGCGGCACGGCCGCCGCCCGTCCCGACGACCTCGCCTACGTCATCTACACCTCCGGCTCCACCGGCCGCCCCAAGGGCGTGATGATCGAGCACCGCAGCATCGTCTCCCAGCTGCGCTGGCTGACCGACTGCGGCCACCTCGGCCCCGGCACCACCGTGCTCCAGAAGACCCCGATGAGCTTCGACGCCGCCCAGTGGGAGCTCCTCGCCCCCGCCGCCGGCGGCCAGGTGGTCATGGCGGCGCCCGGCAGCTACCGGGACCCCGAGGCCCTGGTCGACACGATCACCGCGTACGACGTCACCACCCTGCAGTGCGTCCCGACCCTCCTCCAGGCCCTCCTCGACACCGAGCGCCTGCCCTCCTGCGCCTCCCTGCGCCGGGTGTTCTCCGGCGGCGAGGCCCTCACCGTCAAGCTGGCCCGCGCCTTCGCCACCCAGCTGCCGCACGCCTCGCTGGTCAACCTGTACGGGCCCACCGAGTGCACGATCAACGCGACCGCCCACCAGGTCGACCTCGGCGCCCTCGCCGACGAGGACCCTGCCGCGATCGTCTCGATCGGCGTCCCCGTCGACAACACCCGCTGCTTCATCCTCGACGAGAACCTGCACCCGGTGAACATCGGCGAGAAGGGCGAGCTGTACATCGGCGGCGTCCAGCTGGCCCGTGGTTACCTCAACCTCCCCGAGCAGACGAAGGAACGGTTCCTCACCGTCCCCTTCCTCCCCTCCGAGCGCCTCTACCGCACCGGCGACCTCGCCGCGTGGAACACCGACGGCACCATCCGCTTCTGCGGCCGCGCCGACACCCAGGTCAAACTGCGCGGCTACCGCGTCGAACTGGAGGAGATCACCTCCGCCATCGAGGAGCACACCTGGGTCCGGCGCGCGGCCGCCGTCGTCGCCGACGACCCCCGCACCGGCTTCCAGCAGCTGTGCGCCCTCGTCGAACTCAACCCCAAGGAAGCCGCCCTGATGGACCAGGGCAACCACGGCTCCCACCACCAGTCCAAATCCAGCAAGCTCCAGGTCAAAGCCCAGCTGTCCAACCCGGGCCTGCGCGAGCCCGCCGAACTGGCCGGCCGCCCCGCCCTCGCCCTGCCCGGCTTCGCCGAGACCCCGCGCCAGCGCCGCGAGGCGTTCGCCCGCAAGACCTACCGCTTCTACGAGGGCGGCAAGGTCACCCGCGACGACCTGCTCGAACTGCTCGCCGCCCCGGGCCGGGTGCCGGCGTACGCGCGGGGCGTCGAGGAACTGACGTACGCCGAACTCGGCACGATCCTGCGCTGGTTCGGCCCCTTCCGGAGCCCCGAGCGGCTGCTGCCGAAGTACGCGTACGCCTCCCCCGGCGCCCTGTACGCCACCCAGCTGTACCTGGAGACGGACGGCTCCGTCGCCGGAGTCCCCGCCGGCGTCCACTACTTCCACCCCGTCGAGCACACCCTCGTCCGCGTCGGGGACGGCACCGGCACGGGCGCCGGACTGCACGTGCACTTCCTGGGCAAGCGGCGCGCGATCGAGCCCGTCTACAGCAACAACATCCTGGAGGTCCTGGAGTTCGAGACCGGCCACATGCTGGGCGTCTTCGACGAGGTGCTCCCCGCGTACGGGCTCACGATCCGCCCCCGCGCCCACGAGGAGGCCGTCAAGGCCGCCCTCGACGTGGCCGCCGAGGACCACTACCTCGGCACGTTCGCGATCGTGCCCCACACCGCCCCGGCCGGCGGCCCGGCCACCGACCCCGTCGAGCTGTACGTCCAGGCCCACCCCGGCCACGTGGTCGGCCTGCCCGGCGGCCTGTACCGCCACGAGGCCGGCGCACCGGGCGGCGACGGGGACACGGGCGCCGAAGGGGGCGGGGTCGGGGACACGGGCGTCGACGGGGACACGGGCGGCCGGGGCGACTTCGTCCGGATCTCCTCCGACATCGTCGAGAAGCGCCACGTCATCGCCATCAACCAGGGCGTGTACGAGGACGCCGCCTTCGGCATCACCGCCGTCAGCCGCGCCGCCGACGAGGACGGCTGGCTGGAGTACATCCACCTCGGCCGCACCCTGCACCGGCTCCAGCGCAACGCCCTGCGCCTGGGCCTGATGTCGTCCGGCTACTCCTCCAAGACCGGCAACCCGCTGCCGTCCGCCCGCCGCGCCGACCACCTCCTCGCGGCCGCCGGCATCGCGCCCGGACCCTCGTACTTCTTCCTCGGCGGCAAGGTCAGCGAGGAGCAGGTCTCCTCCACCGGCATGCGCGAGGACTCCGTCCACATGCGCGGCCCGACGGAGATGATCCGCGACGACCTCGCCCGGCTGCTGCCCGACTACATGATCCCCAACCGGGTGGTCGTGCTCGACACGCTGCCCCTGACCGCCAACGGGAAGATCGACTACGCGGCGCTGGCCGCCCGCGAGGACCTCACCGGCCCCGCCTCCCCGGGCACCGCCCTCGTGCCGCCGAAGACCCCCCTCGAAGAACGGCTCGCGGAGGCCTGGGGCAAAGCCCTCAAGTACGAGGCCGTCTCGATGGACGACAGCTTCTTCGCCTCCGGCGGCAACTCGCTGATCGCGATGACCCTGACCCGCTGGATCAACCGCGAGTTCGCCGTCACGCTGCCCATGCAGACCCTCTTCGACCACCCGCGCCTGGCCGACCTCGCCGGCCGCCTCGCCGACGGCGACGCCGCCGCCCGGCCCGCCTCCCGCCTGGTACGCCTGCACGACGGCGGCCCCGGCGCCCCCGTCTTCTGCTGGCCGGGCCTGGGCGGCTACCCCATGAACCTGCGGTCGCTGGCGCGCGAGGCGGCCACCGGCGGGCCGTTCTACGGGATCCAGGCGGGCGGCATCAACGCCGGCGAGACCCCCTTCGCCACCATCGGCGCCATGGCCGCCGCCGACATCGCCGAGATCCGCCGGATCCAGCCCGAGGGCCCGTACACGCTGTGGGGCTACTCCTTCGGCGCGCGCGTCGCCTTCGAGACCGCCTGGCAGCTGGAGCAGGCCGGGCAGCGGGTCGCGGACCTGCTGCTGATCTGCCCCGGCAACCCCGAGGTGCGCGCCGCCGACGGCAGCGCCTACGGCCGGCGGTCCTCGTACGACAACCCCGGCTACCTGACGATCCTGTACTCGGTGTTCGCGGGCGCCCTCTCCGGCCCCGGACTGGAGCGCTGCCTGGCGACCGTCCGGGACGAGGACGGCTTCGTGGACTTCGTCGCCGGCCGCTACCCGGACCTGGACCCGGAAGTGATCCGCCGCATCACGCGGATCGTCGGGGAGACGTACGAATTCGACTACACCTTCCACGAACTGGCCGAACGCCGGCTGTCCGCCCCCGTGACCCTGGTCCGCGCGGCGGGCGACGACTACTCCTTCATCGAAGGCAGCTCCGGCTACAGCGCCGAGCCGCCCCTCGTCCTCGACCTGTCCGCCGACCACTACCAGGTACTGAAGGAGGGCCAGGGCCTGGCGGAACTGGTGACGGCGATCAGCACCCGCACGAACACCCGTGAGATCTCTTCGGACTGACCGATGAAAGGAAACCCGCTCATGCCGCACGTCCACGTCCAGCACTACCCGAAGGACGACCTGACGCCCGAGCGCCTGAAGGCCTTCGACGACGCGGTCACCGCTGCCGTCACCGACACCTTCGGCGTCACCGAGGACAAGGTGTCCATCGCGCTCGAAACGGTGGCGCCGCAGGACTGGCGCGACCAGGTCGTGGCCGTGTTCGCCGCGCGCCGGGAGCTGCTCATCAAGGCCCCCGGTTACTGGAAAGAGGCGTGAGCCCGTTGAGCCCGTCGAGCCCGTTGAGCCCGCGCATGAGCCGTGTCGCGCCTCCGGTGGAGTACACCGAGGAGGTCCACGAGGCCCTCCACGAGGGCCGGGCGGTCGTGGCCCTGGAGTCCAACGTCATCACGCACGGCCTGCCGTACCCGGACAACGCCGCCACGGCCCGCAAGGTCGAGGACGCCGTCCGGGCCGGCGGGGCCGTGCCCGCGACCGTCCATGTCGACGGCGGCGCGATCCGCGTGGGCATGACGGACGCGGACATCGAACGGTTCGCCGCCCTGCCGGGCATCCCGAAGGTCTCCAGCCGGGACCTTCCGGTGGTGCTCGCCCGGGGCGGCCCCGGCGCCACCACCGTGGCCTCCTCGGTGGCGGCCGCCGAACTCGCCGGGATCCGCTGGTTCTCCTCGGCCGGCATCGGCGGCGTCCACCGGGGCGCGCAGGAGACGTTCGACATCTCCTCGGACCTCGTCCAGTTCACGCGCTCGCGGGTGGCGGTGGTCTGCGCCGGCGCGAAGATGATCCTGGACCTGGGCCTGACCCTGGAGTTCCTGGAGACCCACTGCGTGCCGGTGGTCGCCCACCGCTCCGACGACTTCCCCGCCTTCTACTGCCGTACGAGCGGCCACCGCGCGCCGCACCGGATCGACGACGAGGCCGTCCTGGCCCGGGCGGTGGCCACCCACTGGGCGCTGGGCAGCCCGACCTCGTTCCTGATCACGACCCCGGTCCGGGAGGCCGACGCCATCGACGCGGCCGAGGTCGAGGCCGCGATCGGCGAGGCGGTGATGGCCGCCGACCGCGACGGCGTCGCCGGCCAGGGCCTGACGAAGTACCTTATGCGCGCGGTCGACGCGGCCACCGGTGGGCGCTCCGCCCGCGCCAACATGGCGGTGCTGGCGACCTGCGCCGAGACGGCGGGCCGCCTGGCCGCCGCGTACAGCACGGCAGGGACGGACTCATGACGAGCACGGCACGCACCCCTCTCACCCCCCTCACCCTCACCGCGGACGAGATCACGGCCACCGCCGACATCCGCCTGGCGGTCTTCGACCTGGACGGCACCCTGGTCGACACCCCGCGGGCGATCGTGAACACCTTCGAGGCGGCCTTCGCCGAACTGCTGCCGGCCGGAGAGGCGCCGGCCGGGAAGAGGCCTTCCCCCCTGGCCATCCGCGCGACGATCGGCCTGCCCCTGCCCCGGGCCTGGTCCACGCTGCTGGAGCTGCCCGAGTCCGACCCGCTCGTCACCGCCGGCGTCGAGGCGTACCTGCGGCTGTTCCGCGAGCTCGTGCTGCCGCGCTCGCGCGAACTGCTCTTCCCCGGTGTCGAGTCGGGACTGGCGCGGCTGCGGGCGCGCGGGGTCGTCCTCGCCGTCGCCACCAGCAAGCTCCAGGCCAGTGCGGAGGCACTGCTGGAGGCGGCCGGGCTGCGCGGGCTGTTCGCGGTCGTGGTCGGCGCGGACCGGGTCAGCCGCCCCAAGCCAGACCCGGAGTCCGGCCAGGTGATCCTGGACCGCCTCGGCCTGCCGGCCGCGCGCGCCGTGATGGTCGGCGACACCACGCACGACCTGCTGATGGCGCGGGCGGCGGGGATGCGGTCGGTCGCGGTGACGTACGGCATCCACCCGGCGGACCGGCTCGCGCAGGCGGAACCGACGTGGGTGGCCCACACGTTCGACGAGGTGATCGGCGCGATCGTGTCGGCACGTTGAGGTACGGCAACGGGGGCGGGGCCATGGTGACGGTGGACGTCGACCTGCGGAAGCTGACGGAGCGGGACCTTCCGGCCGTCTGGGAGATGTCGACCGACCCGGTCGCCCTGCGGATGGCGGCGTTCACCGCCCCGGATCCGTACGACCGGGCCGCCTTCGACGCGTTCTGGACGCGGATCCTGGGTGACCCGGCCGTGGGCGCGCACGCGATCGTGCTCGACGGCTCGATGGTGGGCTCGCTCATGCTCTTCGGCCCGCCCGAGCGGCGGACGGTGGGCTACTGGGTCGCCCGCGCCCACTGGGGCCGGGGCATCGCCACGGCGGCCCTGCGCGAACTGCTCGCGCGGGAGCCGCACCGGCCGCTGTACGCGCGGGTGGCGACGGACAACGCGGCATCGCTGCGGGTTCTGACCGAGTGCGGCTTCGTAGTGACAGGTACGGAAACGAACTGGGCGCACGGACGGGGCGCGGACACGGAGGAATACATGCTGAGTCTTGGAGCGGTGACCCTGACCCCGTGGTCGGACGCCGACTTCCCGCTGCTGGAGCGCCTGAACGCGCCCGACATGACCGTCCACCTGGGCGGCCCGGAACCGGCGGACCGCCTCGCCGACCGCCAGCGGCGCTACGTCGCCCTGAGCGCGGCGGCTCCGGCCGCGGGCCGGATGTTCCGGGTGTCGCTGACGGAGACGGGCGAGGACATCGGGTCGGTCGGCTACTGGGAGCGGGAGTGGCGCGACGAGGAGGTGTACGAGACGGGGTGGGGCGTGCTGCCGGCGTTCCAGGGACAGGGGCTGGCGGTGGCGGCGGTCGCCGCGGCGGCGGCCCACGCGGCCACCCACGGCACACGGCCGGCGCTGCACGCCTTCCCGGGCGTGGACCACGCGGCGTCGAACGCGGTGTGCCGCAGGGCGGGCTTCACGCTGCTGGGCGAGACCCAGTTCGAGTACCCCCCGGGCATCTTCCACACCAGCCACGACTGGCGCCTCCCCCTCACCCCCTGACCACCACCGGCCCCGGGCCCCCCGCGCCTCAATCGCCGGCGGGGCTCAAAGATGCGGGGGGCTCCGCCCCCGAACCCCCATACGTGCGCTCCGCGCCCGTGCGCTCAAACGCCGCGCGGGCTGGAAATGCCGCTGCGCGGCATCCCATCCGCGGGGCACCCGATCCAGCCTCGCCGGCGATTGAGGCGCGGGGTCCGGGGCGGAGCCCCGAAGCCTGCCCCGCTGGGCAACCATCAGCGCCGCCGGGCAACCCCACCCAGCCCCGCCGGCGATTGAGGCGCGGGGGCGGAGCCCCCGGGGCCGGCCCCGCCGGGGGGACCTGCCGGCCCACCCGGAGGGTCACGGCGTCAGGACCAGCCGGCCCCGAACCCCCGGCTTCGAAAGGTGCGCGTGCGCCTCCACCGCCGCCGTCAGCGGATACGTCTGCCCGACCCGCAGGGTCAGCACGCCGGAATCCACCAGCCGCGCCAGCCGCCCCAGCAGCTCCCCGTCGGCCGCGACCTCCTGCTCGATCACCCGCACGCCCCGCACCGCCGCCGGCCCGCCCCCCGGGCGCAGCCCCACGTACAACCCGCCGTCCCGCACGAAGCCCAGCGCCGCCTCCCCCAGCACCGCCGCGTCCAGCACCCCGTCCACCACCGGCGCGTCCTTCTCCTCGCCCCGCGCCACGAACCCGACGGCCCCCAGCGACCGCACCAGCTCCTCGTCCTCCGCGCCCGCCAGCCCCGTCACCACCAGCCCGGCCGCCGCCGCGAGCTGGACCGCCAGCCCGCCCACGACCCCCGCCGCCCCGGTGACCAGCACCGACGCCCCGGCCGGCAGCCCCAGCAGGTCCACCGCGCGGGCCGCCGTCAGCCCGCTCAGCGGCAGCACCGCCGCCTCCTCCACGCCCACCGACTCCGGCGCCGCCGCCACCGCCGAGGCGTCCAGGACGACGTACTCCGCGTGCGATCCCAGCGGCTTCACCGGCCCGTAGTGCAGGCCCACCACCCGCTGCCCGGCCGTCCAGCCCGTGACGCCCTCGCCCACCGCGTCGATGTCGCCGGCGACGTCCCAGCCCAGCCCGAGCGGACCGGCGTCGCCGCCGCCGAAGACCCCGGCGCGCACCGCCCCGTCCACGGGGTTGAGCCCCGCCGCCCGTACCCGGATCCGCACCTGCCCCGCCGCCGGCACCGGCACCGCGACCTCCGCGATCCGCACCTGCTCCGGGCCGCCGAAACCCTCGATCACGACCGCCTTCATCATGGAATTCTCCCTCTCACACGCTTCGTTCGTTCCGATGCGCACTAACTTAGGGAGAGGTACTTTCCTTTCGTAAGTACGCACTCCAAAGTGCGTACCCCACCCCGGCGTTCGCCGGGCCGTGCCACAGAAAGCAGGCCGCCGCCCATGCCCACCCGCACCGCCGCCGCCCGCCGCGAAGAGGCCCGCAGCGCCTACGACGCCTTCCTCAAGGACTGCCCCACCAGCCAGCTCCTCGCCCGCATCAGCGACAAGTGGGTCAGCCTCATCGTCCCCGCCCTCCAGCAGGCCCCCGGCCCCCTGCGCTACAGCGACCTCGGCCGCCGCATCCCCGGCGTCAGCCAGAAGATGCTCACCCAGACCCTCCGCTCCCTCGAACGCGACGGCATCGTCACCCGTACCGTCACCCCCACCGTCCCGGTCCGCGTCGACTACGCCCTCACCCCGCTCGGCTCCAGCCTCGGCTGCCTGCTCTCCTCCGTGAAGCTCTGGGCCGAGAACCACTTCGACGAGGTCAGCGCCCACCGCGCCACGTACGACGCGTCCGAGACCGAGTCCGGGTCCGCCCCCTGAAAACCCCGCCCCCGGCCCCACCCCCCAATGGCATGCTGAACGGGTGAACGGTCCCGACATCCACCTCACCCTCGCCCCCGAGCTGCGCCTGTTCGCCCCGCCGAGCCGCCGCGCCGACCGCGTGCCGACGCCCACCGACGGCTCGTCCAGCCTCGGCCACGTCGTCGAGTCCGCCGGAGTCCCACTCACCGAGGTCGGCCGGCTGCTCGTCGACGGCGAGGAGGTCCCGGTCAGCTACGTCCCCACCGGCGGCCAGTCGGTCGAGGTGCTCAGCGTCAGCCGCCCCCAGGAGGTGCCCGGCGCGCCGCTCCGTTTCCTCCTCGACGTCCACCTCGGCACCCTCGCCCGCCGCCTGCGCCTGCTCGGCGTCGACGCCGCGTACGACAACGAGGACCCGGGCGACCCCGCCCTCGCCGCCCGCTCCGCCGCCGAGCAGCGCGTCCTGCTCTCCCGCGACCGCGGCCTGCTGCGCCGCCGCGAGATCTGGGCCGGCGCGTACATCTACAGCGACAACCCCGACGAGCAACTGCGCGACGTGCTCAGCCGGTTCGCCCCCGCCCTGACCCCGTGGACCCGCTGCACCGCCTGCAACGGCCCGCTGCACGACGCCGACAAGGACAGCGTCGGCGACCGCCTCCAGGGCGGCACCCACCGCTCGTACGACGTCTTCGCCCAGTGCTCCGCGTGCGAGCGCGTCTACTGGCGCGGCGCCCACCACGCCCGCCTGGAGCGCATCGTCGACGCGTCCGTGGCCGAGTTCGGCGGCGCCCGCGCCTGACCCGGGCCGCCGGGCCCCGGCCGGGCCGGACCAAGCCCGGCCCGGCCCGGCCCATGCCTCTTCAGAAGGCGTACGCGTCGCCCGTGTCCAGCGCCAGCACCACGTGCTCGTTGTTGCCCAGGTTGCGGTCGGTCGCCCCGCCGTTCCACCACGTGTCCACCCGGACCACCACCTCCGAGGGCCGGTCCGCCAGCGCCAGGACCAGCCCGATGTGCCGGCCCTGCCCGTGCAGCGGCATCGCGCCCGTCTCGCACAGCACCTCGCGCAGCCCGGCCCGGGCGCAGCCCTCCGTCAGCCGCTGCTCGGGGGCCAGGTCCGCCGACAGGCGCAGGCGCAGCGTGGCGCCCGGCACCGCCGCCGGCCCGTTGTTCTCGGGGACCAGCCAGACCGCCAGCCGGCCCCGCGTCAGCGACACCCGGCCGTGGTACGCCACATCGGCCTCGGCATCGGCCTCCGCCGGCCCGGCCGCCCCGGCCACTCCGGCCGCCCCGGCCACCCCGGCCAGCCCGAGGACCAGCGACGCGACCACACTTCGTACGACGACGGCTGCTGCACATGCACGCACCGTGACCACCTCCACGCGCGGACGCTAGCCCCACCCGCACCCCAAAAATCGGACCATCACACGAACGAGGGCGCGCCCACCCCCATCCGCACGCACACTCCTCACCCCGCCCCCTCACCCCCCTCATGCCACCCTTGGCCGCATGCTGATCACCCGCTCCGTCGCCCTCTTCGCCCTCGCCGCCGTCCTGGAGATCGGCGGCGCCTGGCTGGTCTGGCAAGGCGTCAAGGAGCACAAGGGCTGGATCTGGATCGGCGCCGGGGTCATCGCCCTCGGCCTCTACGGCTTCGTCGCCACCCTCCAGCCCCAGGGCGACTTCGCCCGCGTCCTCGCGGCGTACGGCGGCGTCTTCGTCGCCGGCTCACTGGCCTGGGGCGTCGTCGCCGACGGCTACCGCCCCGACCGCTGGGACGTCATCGGCGCCCTGGTCTGCCTGGCCGGCATGGCCCTGATCATGTACGCGCCCCGCGGCCGCTGAGGCCCGCCCGGACGGCGTCCTATGCTGACCGGGTATCGATCGCCTGACCGAGGAGAGCGCCCCCCATGACCAGCCGTACCGCCGTCGTCACCGGGGCCAGCAGCGGAATCGGCGCCGCCACCGCCCGGCAACTCGCCGCCGCCGGCTACCACGTCGTCCTCACCGCCCGCCGCAAGGACCGGATCGAGAACCTCGCCGCCGAGCTCACCGCCGCCGGCCACGCCGCCACCGCCCACGCCCTCGACGTGACCGACCGCGCCGCCGTCGACGCCTTCGCGGCCTCCCTCTCCCGCTGTGACGTCCTCGTCAACAACGCCGGCGGGGCCATCGGCGCCGAGCCCGTCGCCACCGGCGACCCGGCCGACTGGCGCACCATGTACGAGGTCAACGTCATCGGCACCCTCAACACCACCCAGGCCCTGCTGCCCGCCCTGGTCGAGAGCGGCGACGGCACGGTGGTCGTCCTGTCCTCCACCGCCGGCCACGCCACGTACGAGGGCGGCGCGGGCTACGTCGCCGCCAAGAACGGCGCCCGCGTCCTCGCCGAGACCCTCCGCCTGGAGATCGTCGGACAGCCCGTACGCGTGATCGAGATCGCCCCCGGCATGGTCCGCACCGAGGAGTTCGCCACCACCCGCTTCCGCGGCGACAAGGAGAAGGCCGCCAAGGTCTACGCGGGCGTCGCCGAGCCCCTCACCGCCGACGACGTGGCCGACACCATCACCTGGGCCGTGACCCGCCCCAGCCACGTCAACATCGACCTCCTGGTGGTCCGCCCGCGCGCCCAGGCCTCGAACACCAAGGTCCACCGCGACCTCTGACACCCCGCCCGGCCCGCCCCGCCCGGCCCCGCCCCGAAAGGTGCCGGGCGGGCCGGGCGCCGGGCGCCGTCAGTCGGCCTCCACCCCCACGGCCTCCAGCAGCTGCGGCTTGAGGCAGTTGCACCCCGCCACCTCGGCCGGCTGCCCGCCCGACGGACCCGCCGCCGGAACCTCGATCACGGCCGTCAGGCTCAGCGTCGCGTCCGTACTGCGCCACCGCTTGCCCTTGGCCCCCAGCAGCGTGCCCACGCCGCTCTTCTCGTCGACCGCGAACGACACCGACGCCCTCCTGCCCTCGGTCCGCTCCTTGCGCACCAGCGCGCAGGCGACCAGCGAGCCACCGCCCTCCAGCTTCAGCACGGGCAGTTCCGGACCGGTCGCCGCCCCATGCGTGAACGTGTACCCGACCAGCCCCGCCGCCCGCTCGTTCATGCGCCGGACCACCTCGTCCGTCAGCGGCCCCGGCGCGAACTCCGTGCTCTCCGGCTTCCCGTCCGGCGCCGTGAAGCTCAGGTAGTCCGCGAACCGGCCGCACACCCCCCGGTCCGCCGCCGCGGTCGGCGACAGCACCGCCGCCCCCGCCGCGTCCCGGCGCACCGCCGCCACCGGGGCCCCGCGCAGCCGCACCTTCACCCCGGCGAACGGCGAGACGTCCTCGGTGTCCAGCGGCACCGGCGCCGCCATGGGCAGCCAGCTCTCCACCGCCGCCTTCCACGGACCGCCGGCCGCCTCCTGCACGAAGTAGTCCACCGCCGTGGCCTGCCCGTCCTCCCGCCCGTCCGGCTTGCTGAACACCGCGAACGACCTCGGGTACGACGGCTGGTCCGCCACCGCCGGAATCGCGAACGACGGCGCCACCAGCCCCGCCACCCCGTCGCTGCGGTCCCCCATCGCCCTGCGCAGCGCGGCATCCGCCTTCCGCTCCGCCCACAGCGCGCCGGTCGTCACCGCGGCCAGGCCCTCGGCGTCCTTCCAGTCCGCGGCGGTACGGCGCTCCCACTCGTACGCGTTGAAGACCTTCTCGGCCTCCGCCTTCGTGATCACCAGCGCGGGAGCCGCCGCGGCCGACGGCTTCGCCGCCGCACCACCGCCCCCGCCACTCCCGCCACTCCCGCCACTCCCGCCACCGCACCCGGCCACCCCGGCCACGACCACGCACACGACAGCGGCCGCGACCGACCGCGCACCCCACCTCCGCAGACCCATCCGCCTGCCCCTCCCCCTCATACCGTGACCGGGACCTTAACCCCCCGCCCCCGGCCTCACCCCACCGGGTCGGGGCGCCCCACGGGCAGCAGCTGCGGCCGCTTGGCCGTACGTCCGTCGCCCGACGAACGGCCCCGCAGCCGCCGGCCCAGCCACGGCCCCAGGAACGACGCCACCCACCGGGCCTCGTCCACCGCCATCCGCCAGCCCGTGGGCACCGCCGCCGGCCCGCCGGGCAGCGGCAGGGTCCACGTGTCGTCGCTCCCCGGCAGCCCCAGGGCGTCCGCCAGCGCCGCCGCGATCCGCTCGTGCCCCAGCGGCGCCGCGTGCAGCCGGTCCGCCGCCCACAGCCGCCGGTCGGTGACCACCGGATGACCGGCGCACTCGGCCACGGCCACCCCGTGCCGGTCCGCCGCCTCCCGGATCCGCTCGTTCAGCGCGACCACGCGCGGGCCCAGCGGACGCGCCACCGGCGTGATCATCGCGATGTCGGGGAACGTCACCGTCGCGACCCGCGCCCCCTGCGCGGTCAGCGCCGCGAACATCGCCTCCAGGTGCCCGGCGACCTCGTCCGCGTCGAACCGCGGCCGCAGCACGTCGTTGACCCCCGCGACCACCGTCGCCAGACCGGGCCGCAGCGCCAGGGCCGGCGCGAGCTGCTCGGCCCGGACCTGCCCGGCCAGCCGGCCGCGCACGGCCAGATTGGCGTACCGCACGCCCGGCCGGTGCGCCGCGAGCCCCTCGGCCAGCCGGTCCGCGAACCCCCGCAGCCCCACCACGTCGTCGCCGTCGCCGACACCCTCGGTCTGGCTGTCCCCGAGCGCGACGTACCGCAGCTCCGCCTCACCCATGCCCGGCCCGCCGCTCCTCCAGAACCGCCACCGTGCGCACGTACCAGTCCCGGTTGGCCCGCTCGAACTCCAGCCCCCGCAGACACGTCAGGTACGGCCCGATCCGGTCACCGTGCCGCAGGAACTCCTCCTCGCCCCGCTCCCCGCGCATCGCCCGCAGCAGCCCGCCGAACAGCTCGACGCGCCCCTCGGCGAACGCGATCCGCTCCGTGAGCTGCGCGATCAGCGCCCCGGTGTCCACGTGGTCGGCCGCCTGCACCTTGACCAGCAGGTCGTCACGGATGAACACGGGCTTGGTGGCGGCGGCCGTGAACCGCTCCAGCTCCGCCAGCCCCGCCTCGGTGACCGTGAACAGCCGCTTGTTGGGCCGGGTGTCCTGCACCACCTCCCGCCCCGCGATCAGCCCCTCCTGCTCCAGCTTGGCCAGCTCGGCGTACAGCTGCTGCGGCAACGCGTGCCAGAAGTTCGCCACCCCCATGCCGAACGCCTTGGCCAGCTGATACCCGCTCAGCTCCTCGTCGAGCAGCGCCGCCAGCGCCGCATGGCGCAAAGCCATGGCCCGCCTCCTCCACCTCTACCCACGACCCTCACCCGCATGATAGTCAAGAATCTGACTATTCCCATGCATGACTATGCCAGGAGAAGCCATGACGACACCGACAGTGGCCCGCTTCCGCGCAGCCGTCGAAGCCCACGACCTCACCGCCGTCGGCGACCTGTTCACCGACGACGTCCGCCTCTACAGCCCCGTGAAGTTCACGCCCTTCGAGGGCAAGCCGATGGTGCTGGGCCTCTTCGGGGTCCTCCTGCGCACCTTCGAGGACTTCCGGTACGTCGGCCACTTCGACGGCGCCGCCGAAACCTGCACCGACGGCACCTCGACCCCGGCGGCGGGCCTGGTCTTCCGCGCCACGGTCGACGGCAAGCAGATCCACGGCATCGACCTGATCCACCTCGACCCGGAGGACCGCATCCGCGAGTTCACGGTGATGGTCCGCCCCCAGTCGGCGGTCCACACCCTCGGCGAAGCGGTCCTCAAGGGCCTCACCGAAGCCGGCCTGACCTGACCCCGCCCACCCGCCCCGGGGGCTGTCGCCGTGGACGCACCGCCTAGGGTGCGGACATGATCTCGTCCAGCTACCTCTCCGAACTGTTCTCACTGGACGGCCGGGTCGCCGTGGTGACGGGCGGCAGTTCCGGCATCGGCCGAGCCATCGCCGGGGCTCTCGCGCGAGCGGGGGCGAGCGTGGTGATCGTGGCGCGCAAGGAGTCGGAACTGGCCGCCACGGTCGACGAGCTGGCGGCGGACGGCTGCCGGGCGGCCTGGGTGAGCGCCGATCTGAGTACCCGTGACGGGGTGCGCGCTGCGGCGGAGCAGGCCACCGAGGCGTTCGGCGAGCCCGATGTTCTCGTCAACAGCGCCGGGATCAACGTGCGGCCGCCGATGGACGAGCTGGGCGAGGACGTATGGGACGCCACGATGGCGGTGAACCTGGAGGCGCCCTACTTGCTGGGCCAGCGGTTCGGACCCGGCATGGCCGAGCGGGGCTTCGGGCGGATCATCCACATCACCTCCCAGCAGGCACACCGGGCGTTCGTCCAGAGCGGTGCCTACGGGGTATCCAAGGGAGCGCTGGAGTCGCTGGCCCGCTCACAGGCTGAGGCGTGGTCGCCACACGGCGTCACCTGCAACACGCTGGTGCCCGGCTTCGTCATGACCCCGCTCAATGCGCGGTTGTCGTCCGACCCGGAGAAGGTGGCGGCGCTGGCCGCCCGCACGATGGTCGGGCGCAACGGCCTGGCCGAGGACTTCGCCGGAGCGGCGGTGTTCCTGGCCAGCCGCGCCTCCGGCTACGTCACCGGGCAGGCGATCTTCGTCGACGGCGGGTTGTCCGTTCACTGAGCCCGACTCGGAGCAGCACGAGGGGGGTGCCGCACACGCGGCACCCCCCTCGGCGGCTCAGCCCTTGACGCAGATGACCTGCCTGAGCTTGGCCACCACCGCCACCAGGTCCGTCTGCTGGTCGATGACCTGCTCGATCGACTTGTACGCACCCGGGATCTCGTCCACCACGCCCGCGTCCTTACGGCACTCCACGCCCCTGGTCTGTTCCACCAGATCGCGCGCCGAGAACCGCTTCTTCGCCGCGGTCCGGCTCATCTTCCGGCCCGCTCCGTGCGAGGCCGAGTTGAAGGACTTCTCGTTGCCGAGGCCCTTCACGATGTACGAGCCCGTACCCATCGACCCCGGGATGATCCCGTACTCGCCACTGCCGGCGCGGATCGCGCCCTTCCGCGTGACCAGCAGGTCCATACCGTCGTACCGCTCCTCCGCAACGTAGTTGTGGTGGCAGCTGATCTCCTGCTCGAAGGAGACCTTCGCCTTGCGGAACTCCCGCCGCAGGACCTCCTTGAACAGGCTCATCATCACGGCGCGGTTGTACTTGGCGTACTCCTGCGCCCAGAACAGGTCGTTGCGGTACGCCTCCATCTCCGGCGTCGCCGCGAGGAACACCGCGAGGTCGCGGTCGACCAGGTTCTGGTTGTGGCTGAGCCCGCGCGCCACGCCGATGTGGAAGTCGGCCAGCTGGTTGCCGATGTTCCGGGAACCCGAGTGCAGCATGAGCCAGACAGAATCGGACGTATCTATGCATACCTCCACAAAATGATTTCCCCCGCCCAGCGTCCCCATCTGCCTCAGCGCCCGGTCCCGCCGGAACTTCACCGCGTCCGCGACGTAGTCGAACCGTTCCCACAGGTCCCCGAAGCCCTTGCCCCCGAAGCCGTACAGCCGGTCCGGGTCCACCGCCTCGCGGTGCATGCCCGCACCCACCGGGATGGCTGCCTCGATCTTCGACCGCAGCTTCGACAGGTCGCCCGGCAGGTCGTCGGCCCTCAGGGAGGTCTTCACCGCCGACATCCCGCAGCCGATGTCCACCCCGACCGCCGCCGGACACACCGCGTCCTTCATCGCGATCACCGAGCCGACCGTCGCGCCCTTGCCGACGTGGACGTCCGGCATGACCGCCAGGCCCTTGATCCACGGGAGGGTGGCGACGCCGCGGAGCTGCTCCATGGCGCGGTCCTCGACCGTCGCCGGGTCCGTCCACATCCGGATCGGGACCTTCGCCCCGGGCACCTCTACATGCGACATATTGTCCCCACTACCCCGTAAACCACAGAAAAGTCTGAATACGCAAAAAGCCTCGCTCAACGTCCCAAATACGACAGGGGACCGGCGTCAGCACCAGCGTGTGCGATAGACATTGTGTCCATCTGCCGTCCAACCGCGGCAACGGATTTATCCCCACCGAAGGGAGCCACGCGACGTGCAGCGCAAGGCGGCGGTACGGCGGACAGCCCTGCCGGGCATCGCATTGGTGACGGCACTCATGGCCGCCGGATGCACCGGCGCGTCCGGAGGCGGCGGCGCCGGTGACGCGAAGGCGGGCGGCGCCACCAGCAACCCCGCGCCCGCGCCGCCGGGCAAGTACCGGAACCTGCCCTCCCCCTGCAAGGCCGTCGACCTCAAGCGGCTGAAGGCCATGCTGCCGGCCGCCGACACGCTGACCTCCCAGCAGCGCGACCAGATGTACGCGGGCGTCGCCGACACCTCCTACGACTCCGACCGCCGCGTCGGCTGCCGCTGGAACGCGCAGGGACCGGAGGAGAACCGCCTCCTCCACGTCGACTTCGAGCGCGTGGTGTCCTACGACCGGGCCCTCACCAGCGACGACGACAAGGCGAAGGGGGTCTACGAGCGCCTGCTCGCCGACGCCCACCTGCCCACCCCGGCCCCCGCCACGCCCACCGCCCCCACCGGCTCCGCCACCCCCGCCCCGACGGCGACACCGACTCCGACGCAGGCCCCCACCACCGCGCCCGCGGCCCCGCCCGCCGGCACCCCCGGTACCCCCAACCCCTCCGGCAGCCCGGCCGGCGCCACCGCCACCGGCTCCGCCCCGCCCCCCGAGCTCGGCTCCCGCGTCCTGGAGGGCCTCGGCGGCGCCGCGTTCCTCGACGACAAGCTGAGCGCGGCCGGCGCCATGGCCCAGTCCCGCAGCGTACGGATCGTGTTCCGTACCTCTAATGTGATTGTCACGCTGGAGTACGTCGTCCAGCCGTCCGTCCCCGGCGTGGTGCCCCCCAGCGGCGAAACCCAGGACCGCGCACGGCAGTTGGCGAAGGAACTGGCCGACCGTTTCAGCGACTGACGGCAGTCGGCCGGGCCCCGCGTGACGGCGCGCACAGCATGCCGCCGCCCGGTCGGGCTACCGTTGCCGGGTCCCGCTGCTCCCCTGGATGAAGGAACCATGCACCGATCAGCCTCGCGCCTCACCCGCGTTCTCGCTTGCGCAGCCGTCCCGGTGATCCTCACCGTCGCCGGCTGCTCGTCCGACTCCGGCAAGGGCTCGGGCTCCGGCTCGGGCTCCGGCGGCGACAAGAAGTCCGGTTCGTCGGCTTCCGGCGCCGCGCCGAGCGCGAAGCCCTCGGCGAAGGTGGAGAAGGCCGCGTTCGCGACGCTGCCCGACCCCTGCAAGTCCCTGGCGGCCAAGACCATCGAGTCGCTCGTCCCGGAGGCCAAGGACAAGAACGGTACGGCGACCAAGTCGAACGACCTGGCCAGCCGGGCGAGCTGCTCCTGGAACGGTCTGGACGAGGACGGTCTGAAGGGCTCGGACTACCGCTGGCTGGCGGTCTCGCTGGTCCGCTACGACTCCCACGAGACCCTCGGCAGCGGCAACAAGCGTGCCGAGGAGCAGTTCACCAAGCAGGTCGAGGCGTCGAAGGCCACCGAGGGCGCGCAGAACGTCAAGGCCGAGCAGGCCGGCGGCGTCGGCGACCAGGCGGTGACGGTCATGTACAACAAGAAGCAGGACGTCGACTTCTTCAACACCACCGTCGTGGTCCGCACCCAGAACGCCGTGATCACGCTCGACTACAACGGTGCCTCCTACGAGGGCCGGCAGGCTCCTGACCACGCGAAGCTGCTCGAAAGCGCCGTCGCGGCGGCGCGTGAGGCCGTGGCCTCGGTCGGCACCGCCAACCAGCAGCAGCCCCAGCAGTAGTTGGCCGTACGCTGTGCCTGCCATAGCTCGATAAGGGGAGGGGATCGCGGGTGGCCGCGATGCAGCTGACTCGTACGCACCGAATATTGATCGGTGTGGTGGTCGCGGGAGCCGTGATCATCGCCGCGATCGGTTTCGCGGGTTCGTACTCCGCGGTGCGGGCGCTTGCCCTGAAGAAGGGCTTCGGCGACTTCTCGCTGGTGTTCCCGATCGGTATCGACGCGGGCATCTGTGTGCTGCTCGCCCTCGATCTCCTCCTGACGTGGATCCGGATCCCGTTCCCGCTGCTGCGCCAGACGGCGTGGCTGCTGACGGCGGCGACGATCGCGTTCAACGGCGCGGCGGCCTGGCCGGACCCGCTGGGCGTGGGCATGCACGCCGTGATCCCGATCCTGTTCGTGGTCACGGTGGAGGCGGCCCGGCACGCGGTGGGGCGGATCGCCGACATCACGGCGGACCGCCACATGGAGGGCGTCCGCATGACGCGGTGGTTCCTCTCGCCGATCCCGACGTTCAAGCTGTGGCGCCGGATGAAGCTGTGGGAGCTGCGCAGTTACGAGCAGGCGGTCGTCATGGAGCAGGACCGCCTGATCTACCAGGCGCGGCTGCAGGCTCGTTACGGCCGGGCCTGGCGCCGCAAGGCTCCGGTGGAGGCCCTGATGCCGCTGCGGCTGGCGCGGATCGGTGTGCCGTTGTCGCAGACGGCTCCGGAAGGTCTGGCGGCGGCGGGCATCGACCCGGCGCTGCTGCCTCCGGCGGCTGCGGAGGTGGCGGGTCCGGGGGCGGTTCTGGGGGCCGTTCCGGGCGCCGTTCCGGTGGCGGCTCCGGTGGCGGGCGCGGCCGCCGTGCCGGCGCTGGCGCCGGGCGTGGCGGCCGCCGCGGTGCCGGGTCAGCCGGCTGCGGCGGTGCCTGGTCAGGCCGCTGCGGCGGTGCAGGCTCCGGTCGCGGCCGGGCAGCAGGCGCCGGTGGTGCAGGCCGTGCCGGGCCTCGTGGATCAGCGGGTGGCGGCGGGGCAGCAGGCTCCGGCGTTCGCGGTGGAGCCGACGGCCATGCCGGGCCCGCACCCGAGTTCGTGGTTCGCGGCGCACGCGGATCCGCAGACGGTGCGCGACGCGGCGTACAACCCGAGTTTCGTCGAGGGCCTGGAGCCCACTCCGGTGCTGGCCCCGACGGGCCCCGACGAGCAGGAGGCGGAGGTCCGCGGCGCGGTCCCGGCGCCGGCCCCGCACGCCGACGGCCAACCGCATCAGCCGGGCGAGCCGCGTCAGCCCGTCGCGCCCGGTGAGCCCGTACAGCAGCAGCTGCCGGCCGAGCCGGAGCACGCGGACGAGATCGAGTTCGCCGAGTCGGCGTACAAGGTGTTCTTCGCGTACGTGGAGGAGCACAACGACTTCCCCACGACCGAGGCGCTCGACATACACCTCGCCGACCGCTACGGCGTGACCCACCCGCGCAGCGCGTCGCTGCTGCGCCGTCTGATGCCGCAGCTGAAGCAGCGCTACCAGACGGACCTGGAGAACGAGCACATCGCCTGAGCCCGATCACAAGGCGGATGCGCGAAGAGGGCCGGTACCCCGCGGGGTACCGGCCCTCTCGTCATGCGCGGAAGGCGCGCCCGGTCGTCAGGCGGCCAGCAGCTTGCGCACCCGGTCGGCGCCCACGGCCAGCAGCAGCGTGGGCAGGCGGGGGCCGGTCTCGCGGGTGACCAGCAGGCGGTACAGCAGCGCGAAGAACGACCGCTGCGCGACCTTGAGCTCCGGCGTCGGCTTGGCGTCCGGCTCCAGTCCGGCCATCACCTTCGGTACGCCGTAGACGAGCGTGGTCAGGCCGTCGAGCGACCAGTGCGAGTCCAGGCCCTCCAGGAGCATCGCCAGGGAGCGGCGGCCCTCGTCGTCGAGCGAGGAGAGCAGCTCGGTGTCGGGCTCCTCGCGCACCAGCGTGCGCTGGTCGGCCGGGACCTGGGTGGTGATCCAGTTCTCGGCGCGGTCCAGGCGCGGGCGGACCTCGTCGAGGGAGGTCAGCGGCTGGGTGGGGTCGAGTTCGCTGAGGATGCGCAGCGTCTGCTCGTCGTGGCCGGCGGTGATGTCGACGACCGAGGCGAGCGTGCGGTACGGCATCGGGCGGGCGGTGCGCGGCAGCTCGTGCGAGGCGACGCGGACGGCGCGGGCGTGGGCGGCGGCGTCGGCGGGCAGCACGGAGCCGTCGGCGACCTTGGTCTCCAGCTTGTCCCACTCGTCGTAGAGGCGCTGGATCTCCTGGTCGAAGGCGATCTTGAAGGACTGGTTGGGCTTGCGGCGGGCGTAGAGCCAGCGCAGCAGCTGCGGCTCCATGATCTTCAGCGCGTCGCCGGGGGTGGGGACGCCGCCCTTGGAGGAGGACATCTTGGCCATGCCGCTGATACCGACGAAGGCGTACATCGGGCCGATGGGCTGCTCGCCGCCGAACAGCGGCACGATCTGCCCGCCGACCTGGAAGGAGGAGCCGGGCGAGGAGTGGTCGACGCCGGAGGGCTCGAAGACGACGCCCTCGCGGGCCCAGCGCATGGGCCAGTCGACCTTCCAGACGAGCTTGCCGCGGTTGAACTCGGACAGCTTGACCGTCTCGGTGAACTCGTCCTCGGTGCAGACGTAGGTCAGCTCGGTGGTCTCGTCGTCGTACGCCGTGACCTTGGTGAAGTCCTTGTTGCAGGAGCCGCAGTAGGGCTTGTACGGGAAGTACTCGGCGCCCTCGGCGCTGCCGTCGTCCTCGGCGGCCGCGCCGGAGCCCTCGGCGGCCTCCAGCTCGGCCTCGTCGACCGGCTTCTGGCCCTGCTTCTTGCCGGCCTTCGGCTTGGTGCGGTACTGCCCGAGGACGGCGTCGATGTCACCGCGGTGCTTCATCGCGAACAGCACCTGCTCGCGGTAGGCGCCGGAGGTGTACTGCTCGGTCTGGCTGATCGGGTCGTACTCGACGCCGAGCTCGGCGAGCGCCTCGACCATGGCGGCCTTGAAGTGCTCGGCCCAGTTCGGGTGGGCGGAGCCCTCGGGGGCGGGCACGGCGGTCAGGGGGCGGCCGATGTGCTGGGCGTGGGACTCCTCGCTGACGCCGGGGATGCCCTTGGGCACCTTGCGGTAGCGGTCGTAGTCGTCCCAGGACAGCACGTGGCGGACCTCGCGGCCGCGGCGGCGGATCTCGTCGGCGACCAGGTGCGGGGTCATGACCTCGCGGAGGTTGCCGAGGTGGATCGGGCCGGAGGGGGACAGGCCGGACGCGACGACGACAGGTTTGCCCGGCGCACGGCGGTCCGACTCGGCGATGACCTCGTCCGCGAAACGGGAGACCCAGTCGGTCTCGGTGCTGCTCTGGGCGCTCTGAGCCACGTCACGTCCTTCTATCTCGTCTGCCGGCCCGTATGCCGAATGCCGGATGCCGGCCTAGGCCATTCTCCCAGACGAAGGGGCCCGCTCCGGGGTTGCTTTTCTCCCGCGAAATGGGGAGGCCCCGCGTGGGATACTCGTCACTCGTAGGAACACCCAGTACGGGGAACACCCAGTACCCGGTACCCAGTCTCACAGGAACGGCAGCTCATGGCCTCGGTCCCTTCCCTCGCTTCCTCCGTCGACCAGCGTGTCTCGGCCGCCCTCGTCTCCGCCCTGCCGGAGGCCGGTGCCGCCGACCCGCTGCTGCGACGAAGCGACCGGGCCGACTTCCAGGCCAACGGCATCCTGGCGCTCGCGAAGAAGGCGAAGGCCAATCCGCGTGAGCTGGCGGCGACCGTGCTGGCGGGCCTGGACAAGGGCGGGGTGATCGAGGAGATCGAGGTCTCCGGCCCCGGCTTCCTCAACATCACCGTCTCCGACCGCGCCATCGTCGAGACCCTGGCCGCGCGGGCCGCCGACGACCGGCTGGGCGTACCGGTCAACCCGGCCGCCGGCACCACGGTGATCGACTACGCGCAGCCGAACGTGGCCAAGGAGATGCACGTCGGCCACCTGCGCTCGGCGGTCATCGGCGCGGCGATGGTCGGGATCCTGGAGTTCACGGGCGAGACGGTGGTCCGGCGCCACCACATCGGCGACTGGGGCACCCAGTTCGGCATGCTCATCCAGTACCTGCTGGAGCACCCGCACGAGCTGGACCACAAGGCGGCGGCGTCCGACGCGGAGGCCTCGGGCGAGGAGGCGATGTCGAACCTGAACCGCCTCTACAAGGCCTCGCGCGCGCTCTTCGACTCCGACGAGGAGTTCAAGACGCGGGCCCGGGCCCGGGTGGTGGACCTCCAGGCCGGCGATGCCGAGACCCTCGCCCTGTGGCAGCGGTTCGTGGACGAGTCGAAGATCTACTTCTACTCGGTCTTCGACAAGCTGGACATGGACATCCAGGACCCGGACATCGTGGGCGAGTCCGGCTACAACGACATGCTGGTGGAGACCTGCCGGCTGCTGGAGGAGTCGGGCGTGGCCGTCCGCTCCAACGGCGCGCTGTGCGTGTTCTTCGACGAGTACAAGGGCCCGGACGGCAACCCCACCCCCCTCATCGTCCAGAAGTCGGACGGCGGCTTCGGCTACGCGGCCACCGACCTGTCGGCGATCCGTGACCGGGTGGGTCACCTCAAGGCGAGCACCCTGCTGTACGTGGTGGACGCGCGCCAGTCCCTCCACTTCAAGATGGTCTTCGAGACCGCCCGCCGGGCCGGCTGGCTGAACGAGGACGTCCACGCCGAGCAGCTGGCCTTCGGCACGGTGCTGGGCGCGGACGGCAAGCCGTTCAAGACGCGTGAAGGCGAGACGGTGCGGCTGGTGGACCTCCTGGACGAGGCGGTGGACCGGGCGACGTCGGTCGTGCGCGGGAAGGCGGAGAAGGTCGGCCTGACGGAGCAGGAGATCGCCGAGAACGGCCGGTTCGTGGGCATCGGCGCGGTGAAGTACGCCGACCTGTCGACGTCGGCGGCGCGGGACTACAAGTTCGACCTGGACCAGATGGTCTCGCTCAACGGCGACACGTCCGTCTACCTCCAGTACGCGTACGCCCGGATCCGCTCGATCCAGCGCCGGCTGCCCGACGTGGCGCCCAAGGCCCACCCGGAGCTGCCGCTGGCCCCGGCGGAGCGCGCCATGGGCCTGCACCTGGACGGCTTCGGCGAGCTGGTGGCGGATGCGGCCAAGGAGTACGCGCCGCACAAGCTGGCCGCGTACCTGTACCAGCTGGCCTCGCACCTGACGGCGTTCTACGACCAGTGCCCGGTCGCCCAGGCCGAGACGGCGGAGCTGCGGGAGAACCGCCTCTTCCTGATCGACCTGACGGCCCGCACCCTGTCGAAGGGCATGGCCCTGCTGGGCATCCGCACCCCCGAGAAGCTCTGACCCCTCGGGGACGCGTCCCGTAGACCGCGAAGGCACCGCCGGCGATCACGCCGCCGGTGCCTTCGCGTTCTGCGGGCGGGGCGCCGTCCCTCGGATGGCGGGATTCCGCTCCCGGTGGCGGGGTAGGGGAGGTCCGTCCTTCCCCCACCACTGGAGGCCCCGTGCCCGAGAAGAACGGCCCCTACCTGCCCGGCACCCCCTGCTGGGTCGACCTGATGGTTCCCGACCAGCAGGCCGCGATCGACTTCTACTGCGACCTGTTCGGCTGGCAGGGCCAGGTCGGCCCCGCCGAGACCGGCGGCTACGCCGTCTGCTCGCTCAAGGGCAAGCCGGTGGCCGGGATCATGGCCGCCATGAACCCGGACGGCAGCGTGCCGGACCCGATGCCGCCGTCGGTGTGGACGACGTACCTGGCCACGGACGACGTGGACGCCACGCTGACCTCCGTCGGCGACCAGGGCGGCAAGGTGGTCATGCCGGCCATGGACATCACGACCATCGGCCGGATGGCGGTCGTGACCGACCCGCAGGGCGCGGTGTTCGGGCTGTGGCAGGCCGGGGAGTTCACCGGTGCGGGCATCGTCAACGAGCCGGGCGCGGTGATCTGGAACGAGCTGAGCACCAGCGACACGGACGCGGCGGGCGGCTTCTACCGCAAGGTCCTGCCGATCACGCCGGCCCCGGCGGAGATGGAAGGGGCCGAGGGGTACACCGAGCTCAAGGTCGGCGGCCGCGGGGTGGCCGGGATGATGAACCTGGACAAGGTGCCGCCGGGCACGCCGCCGAACTGGCTGACGTACTTCCAGGTGGACAGCGTGGACAGCGTGTCCGACGCGGCGGTACGGGCGGGCGCCACCCTGCTCCAGCCGCCGTTCGACATGGTGGCGGGCCGCATGGCGGTCCTGTCGGACCCCCAGGGCGGCGTCTTCGCCATCATCACGGCAACAACCCCGGAACAACCGGCCTGACCGCCAAGCCCGCCGGGCCCCCAATCCAGCCTCGCCGGCGTTTGAGGCGCGAGGGCCCGGGGGGCAGCGGCCCCCGAGACCTGGCGAGAGGCCGGCACAGCTCGGGGAACCCTGGGCCACTGAACCAGGCTGCCCTCGCGGGGCGCGGTCAGAGGGTGGGGTTACTGTGCTCCCCCATGAAGATCGAACGCCTTCTCGAGGACCTGCACAGCGACGACGCCGCGCGGGTGGAGGCCGCTGCCGCAGGGCTGGCGGAGCAGGCCGACAGCGTGCTGCCGACCCTGCTGCGGAATCCGGGCCATGCGCGGCGGACCTCTGATCTGAAGCCGGTCATGGATGTGTTGAGGCGTATCGGGCCGGCCGCCTTCGACGCCCTGCTGGCGGCCTGGCGCGCGAAGCAGGTGTCGGACTGGGAGGTGGGGCGACTCCTCACGGCGTTCGACGAGCGCTCTGCCGACCAGTACGCGGCCCTGGCGGCAGATCCGGACTTCGCGACGTCGGACAACGGCTTCTCCGGGCTCGCCAGGCTGAGGGTGGACTCCGAGGCCGGACTGACGGCCCTGGTGGGCTGCTTCGCCCGCGGCGGCCGCATCCCCTACAAGGCATCCGACTACGCCCGGCTGCTGCACGACTGCTTCCGACCGCGGCTGCGCTCCCTGCGCCGCGACCCGGCCGCGCCCCCGGGGACCCGGCGGGCCGCGAGGACCGCCCTGGTGGCGGGCGGCGGCGTCGACGCGCTCGACGACCGCGATCGGGCGGCGGTCGAGCGGCTGATACGGGTCAAGATCCTGGACGAGATCCCCGAGCTTCCGTCGACGACCCTGAGCGGCTGGTGGATGGCCGTGCCCGGGGCGTCGCACGAAGGGGTCTTCGAGGCCCTCGGCCTGCACGACCGGCGGCCGCTCACGGTCGCGGCTGGCATCGAGGCCGCGGAGGGCCGATGGATCCAGGTACCGGGGCCGGACGGCACCGACCGCACCGTGGGGCGGGTCTTCGTCACCCCGGAGCTGAACGGCTGGCGCCTGGTCTTCGGCGCCTTCGAGCTGCTCGTCGGCGACGATCTCTGGGAAGGCATGATCGAGACGGTCGAGCGGGTCAGTGTCCACTGCGGTCAGGCCCAGTTCTTCTTCCTGGACGACGCCGGTGGCTCCGACATATGGATGGTCGCCGAGAACGGCCGGCTGATCCGTCGGTACGCGGCCGAGGGCGACCCCGAATGGGAGGGCGACCCGCTGCCGTGGGAGACCCTCGGGGCCGACGAACCGGGCTTTGACCCCGAGTACGACGAGCCCAACGCGGGCACCACGGGCGCACGGTCCGCCTGCGGGCACCTCTCGGTCGACCCCGGCGAGGTCGGCCCGGACACCGAGCGGCGGGGTCACGGCTGGCTGGCCCTCACCGCACCGGGCGTCGGCCACAGCGCGTTCCCCGGGACGCTCCGCCTCTAGGGGCCGGACAGCCCCTAGGCCCCGCCACCCCCGGCCCGCCGCCGCACAAGGGCCTCCAGGCCGTCCAGGATCCGCTCCAGCCCAAAGCTGAACTCCGCATCCGGCGCCTCCGCCCCGCCCAGCACCCCCGACCGCAGCAACCGCGTCACGGCAGGGTGCCGGTCCGGATCCGTCAGCACGGTCAACGTGTTGATGTACCGCGCCATCACCTGGTCCGGCGACACCCCGCTCTTGATGATCGCGTCCACGATGTCGGCCATCAGCGTCGCCTCGTTCCGTACGAGGCCCCCGACCAGCATCAGCGCCGAGAGCTTCTCCCCCTCCTCCAGCCCCGAGTCCGCCAGCGACGCGAGCCCCCGCTCCATCCAGGCGACCTGGTTCGGCGTCGCGGGCGGCCCGGTGATCGGGATGCGCAGGATCCAGGTGTTCTGCTGGAGCATCGCCCGCTGCTGGTAGGCCCATTCGCCGAACGCCGCACGCCAGCCACCGGGCCCGCCCGGGTCCACCGAGGCCGGCGGCGGCTGCCCCACTCCCACGTCCGCCATCAGCACGTACAGCTCGTCCTTCGCCGCGACGTACCGGTACAACGACATGGTCGAGGCGCCCAGTTCCTTGGCGACCCGCCCCATCGACACGGCCTCCATGCCCTCGGTCGCCGCGAGCCGCACGGCCGCCGCCACGATCCGGTCGAGGGTGAGCGCGGGCCGCGGCCCCTTCGTACGGCGTTCCCGCAGCCCCCAGGCCACCTCCAGGCTCGCCGGAAGCCCAGTCTCCGGCTCCTCCGGCGGATCTCCCGGTGCTGCTGCCATCGCCATCCCCTCGGTGCCTTCGGTTGACCACATCCTAGTTCTGTGTATTACTTACGCAGTAGAGCGTAAGGCATACGCAGAAGAGCCGCAGAGGAAGGCGACGCCCCGTGACCACCACCGCGATGACCACCGCGACGACGCCCGTGACGACACCGGACGACCTCGGAATCCACGCCACCGCCCTGACCAAGTCGTACGGGGAGCTCCGCGTCCTCGACGGCCTCGACCTCGCCGTCCCCCGGGGCACGGTCTTCGCCCTGCTCGGCCCCAACGGCGCCGGCAAGACCACGACCGTCCGCGTCCTGGCCACCCTCACCGCCCCGGACTCCGGCACCGCCCGCGTCGCGGGCCACGACGTCACCGCCCAGCGCGCCGAGGTCCGCGCCCGGATCAGCCTCACCGGACAGTTCGCGGCCGTCGACGAGCTCCAGACCGGCGCCGAGACCCTGCGCATGATGGGCCGCCTGTCCGGACTCTCCAGCCGCGCCGCCCGGGCCCGCGCCGACGAACTCCTCGGCCGCTTCGGCCTCACCGAGGCCGCCGGGCGCGTCGCCAAGACCTACTCCGGCGGGATGCGCCGCCGCCTGGACCTCGCGGCGAGCCTCGTCCCCCGCCCCGAGGTGATCTTCCTGGACGAGCCGACCACCGGCCTGGACCCGCGCAGCCGCGCCGAACTCTGGGACATCGTCCGCGAACTGCGCGCCGACGGCACCACCGTGCTGCTCACCACCCAGTACCTGGAGGAGGCCGACCAGCTCGCCGACCGCGTGGCCGTTCTCGACGCCGGCCGCATCGTCGCCGAGGGCACGCCCGCCGAGCTCAAGTCCCGCGTCGCCGGCCACCGCCTGGACCTCACCCTGGCCTCGCGCACCGCGTACGACCGGCTGACCGACGGAGCCGTCCACCACGCGCCGGACGACCTCGTCCTCGGCTTCCCCACCGACGGCACCGCCGGCCACGTCCGCGCCCTGCTCGACGAACTCGACCCCGACCGCACCGCCGTGGACCGTTTCACGGTCCGCACCGCCACCCTCGACGACGTCTTCCTCGCCCTGACGGGAGCCCCGCGATGACCACCCCGACCGCCGCCGCAGCCCGCCCCGCCGCCGCAGCCCGCCCCGCCGCCGGTGCCGGTGCCGCCGCCCGCACCATGGCCGCGCGCAGTCTGAACATCAGCCGCCGCAGCCCGGACGCGCTGATCACCGCGCTGATGCTGCCCGTCATGCTGATGCTGATCTTCGTCTACTTCTTCGGCGGCGCCATCGACACCGGCACCGCGTACGTCACCTACGTGGTCCCCGGAGCGATGCTGCTCTGCGCCGGCTTCGGCGCCGCCTCGACCGCCGTCAGCGTCGCCGACGACATGAAGAACGGCATCATCGACCGCTTCCGCGCGCTCGACATCGGCGGCATCCCCATCCTCGCCGGCCACGTCACCGCCTCGGTGCTGCGCAACCTGCTCTCCACCACCCTGGTGCTGGCCGTCGCCCTCGCCATCGGCTTCCGCCCGCAGGCCGGCCCCCTGGCCCTGCTCGCCGCCGCCGGCCTCCTGACCGCGTACATCACGGCCATCTCCTGGCTCGCGGCCTCGCTGGGCCTGGCGGCCAAGTCGCCTGAGGCGGCGGGCGGGTTCACCTTCCTGATGATGTTCCTGCCCTACCCCTCCAGCGCCTTCGTCCCCATCCACACCATGCCCACCTGGCTCCACGGCTTCGCCGAGAACCAGCCGCTGACCCCGGTCATCGAGTCCCTGCGCGCCCTGCTCCTGGACCGGGACCCGGGCACCACCCCCTGGGTGGCCCTGGCCTGGTGCGCCGGCATCACGTTGGGCTCCTTGACCCTGACGGCGCTCCTCTTCCGCCGCCGCACGGCCTGAGGCTTCGGCAGGCGCTGAGACCCTGGTCCCCTCCACGTCGGGCGTTGGAGGGGTTCCGGGGTCATCCCGTCAGTCCTCACTGTCCTTCCGTGCCGGGCCGGCCTGTCAAGAGCGCTCCTTCGTCGCGTCGCTGCGCGATTCCGCTTCGCTCCACTCCTGACAGACCGTCCCGTCCCGGAAAGACAAGGACTGTCGGGACGCCCCCGAAAGAACGGGAGGTCGCAGCCTTTCCACGCCCGGGGGTTCCAAAGGCCCGCCCAGTGGCCCGGCCAGTCCGCTTCCCCGCACGCCACGTACGAAAGCCACCGGAGCCGAGGGGGCGCCCCCGATCGCTACGCGCTTCGGCCGGCATAGCGGCCCCGGCCCGGCCGTGGCTGGACATACCGGCAGGCTCCCGCCGGTCGCCCCACGGGTCGTGTCGCCATCGCGGTTCCTTGCGGCCGAGCGTCACCGCCGGCTGTAACGTCGTGATCAGCAGTCGTGGTTACGAAGTCCCGTTCGCCCGTGATCGCAATCGCGGGCGTTTGCTGTTCAACGCCTCGCCGAACCAGGGCGATCACCTACGGATCCGGAGACAGGCACATGGCTACAGGCACTGTGAAGTGGTTCAACTCGGAAAAGGGCTTCGGCTTCATCGAGCAGGACGGCGGCGGCCCGGACGTCTTCGCCCACTACTCGAACATCGCCAGCCAGGGCTTCCGCGAGCTGCTCGAGGGCCAGAAGGTCGAGTTCGACGTTACCCAGGGCCAGAAGGGCCTCCAGGCGGAGAACATCCGCCCCGCGTGAGAATCCGTCTGGCAGCCCCTCCCAGGCACTTCCTCCCGGCTGACTGCTCGCTGAGTAGCAGGAGACGGGGATCAGACGCCTGAAAGGGCAGCGCGTAGCGATCGATGGCGGCCTATGTCCGGCCACAGGCGGCCGGGGCCGCTATGCCCGCAGGAGCGCGTAGCGATCGGGCGCGCCTGCTCGCCAGGGGCCGGCTCCCGCACCTGTCGCTGGGGGGAACCTGCTGGCCGGGCCCCTGGGCAGGCCTTGGAACCCCCGGGCGTGGAAAGGCTGCGACCTTCCGTTCTTTCGGGGGCGTCCCGACAGTCCTTGTCTTTCCGGGACGGGGCGGGCTGTCAGGAGTGGAGCGAAGCGGAATCGCGCAGCGACGCGACGAAGGAGCGCTCTTGACAGGCCGGTCCGGCACGGAAGGACAGTCAAGGACTGACGGGATGCCCCCGGAACCCCTCCAACGCCCAACGTGGAGGGGACAAACGTCCTCAACGCCCGCCGAAGCGCCTGACCAGCCAGTCCCACGCCCGCCGCCACCACCTCCGGCGGCGGGCGGCCTCGTGCCGGGCGTCTTCGTACGCCACCGCGGCGAGAAGCGTCCGCTCCTCGTCACCGGCCTGCCGGAAGGCCTCCCCCGCGGCGAGGAAGCACTCGGCAGCCTGGCCGAAGTCCCCCATGAGAGCCCGCGTGCTGCCCAACCCGCCCAGCGCCGCTCCCAGATCGGACGGCTCACCGTCTTCCGCGCACAGGAGCACGGCCTCACTGACCACCGCCAGCGCCGCAGGAATCTCCCCCCTGTCCGCCAGAACCCCGCCCAGTTCGACCCGCCACCCCACCTCGGCACTGCGGGCACCGGCCCTGCGGGAGGCTTCGACAGCCTGCCGCAGGGCTTCGACCGCCTCCTCCGGCCTGCCCCTCTTCTCCAGCAGCAAGCCGAGCAGGCCCGCGGTCACGGCGGCCTCGTGCCAGTCCCGGACATCCCGGTACAGCGCCGCGGCCTGCCGGTACGCGGCGATCGCGTCGTCGGGACGCGCGGCATCGTCCAGCCCGACCCCGAGGTTGAACAGCGCATCGGCGGCCGCCAGGGGTGCCCCTTGCTCCAGCAGGAGACTGACCGACTCCTGCTGGGTCTCCATGGCCTCGTCCACCCGCCCCTGCTCCAGCAGGATCCCTGACAGGCTCGCCAGCACCGTGCCCTCGCGGCGTCGGTCGCCGAGCCGCCGCAGGATGGCGAGAGCCTGCCCGTTCGCCGACGCCGCCTCGGCCAGCCGGCCCGTCTCCCTCCTCATCTCCGCGAGATTGAGCAATGCGGCGGCCCTGTCCTGCGTGTCCCCCGCCTCACTGTGAAAAGCGGCGACCTGTTCCAGCAGTTCGGAAGCCTCCTCGAACCGGGAGGCCTGCCTCAACGCCACACCGATCCGGCTGAGGAAGGCATGCTCGGTTTCGCGGTCCCCGATCCGCCGCGTCTCGGCCAGGGCGGTCCGGCAGATCTCGATCGTGCTCTCGAACAGCCGCCTGCGGATGAGATGGTCGGCCAGGAATCCGACCATGAAGATGACTTCGTTCGGTCTGCGGATGGTGGCGCAGAGGGACACCACGGCGATCAGGTTGTCCCGCTCCACATCCAGCCAGCGCAACGCCGTCACGGCGTCCGTGAACAGCGCTGCATCGTCGTCGGACGGCTCCTCCACGCAGGTGTGCGCCGCGTACAGGAAACCGGCGTAGAGGCGCACGAGGCTGTTCACCGCCTCGTCCCAGCCGTCGGCCGCGGCTTCCCGCGCCGCGTGCTCGGCGGCGTAGAGCCGGACCAGATCGTGCATGCGCCAGCGGTTCGACCCCTGGGGGTGCTCCGCAATCAGCCCGGCACCGGCCAACGCGGCCAGCAGCCTCCTCGTCATCGCCGTCTCGGAGCGCGCCTCCTCCTGGTACGCAGCGGCGTCCCCCAGCCTCATCACCGTCACCACGACGGTCGACACGTCCGGCCCCGGATTCGCCGTCAGCAGCCGCAGCAGCCGCGCCTGATCGGCCGGCAGCCGCGCGTACGACAGGTCGAACGCGGCCCGGACCCCCGTCGGCACCCCGGCCCGGTCCTTCGGGCTCAGCGCCTCCAGCCGCGTCCGGGCATCGGCCAGTTGCCCGGCGAACTCGGCGCACCGCAGCCCCGGATCCCCCGCCAGTACGGCCGCCGCCACCGTCAGCGCCAGCGGCAGCCGCCCGCAGTGCCCCGCGATCTCCGCCAGCGCCCCGGATTCCGCGTCCGGACGCGGGTCCTCCGCCCACACCCTGCGCAGCGCGTCCGCCACCAGCTCCGCCGCCGCCCGCTCCGGCAGCCCGTCCAGGGCCAGCACCCGCGCCCCGAAGTCCGGCGCCACCAGCCGGTCCCGCGAGGTCACCAGCAACCGGTGCGCCTCGCCCGGCGGCACCAGGTCCCGGACCTGCCCGACCTCCCCCGCGTCGTCGGCGACGATCAGGACCCGCCGCCCCGCCTCCGCCCGCGCCGCCAGCTCCGACCGGTACCTCGCCAGCCGCCCCTCCGCCGTCGCGGGCAGCTCCGCGTCCCGTACGCCCAGCTCACCCAGCAGCGTGTCGACGGCCTGCCCGATGCCCACCGCCCCGCCCGGGTCGTACCCGCGCAGGGCCACGAACAGCACCCCGCCCTCGAACCACCCGAGCCCCGCGGCCCGCTCGGCCACGTGCACGGCCAGCGCGCTCTTGCCCACCCCGGCCAGCCCCGCCACCACCACGGCCCGCCGCGGGCTGTCCGGTGCCAGCACCCCGAGCAGTTCCTCGACCTGTGCGGTACGCCCGACCAGCGCGACCGGCCCCTCGGGCAGCGCCCGGGGCGCCACCCCCTCGGGCTCGGACCCGTAGTAGTCACGGCCGACGAAGTACTGGTTGACCTGCCCGCCCCAGTCGGCCGTGGCCTCCATATTCACCCGCCCGGGCTCCACTACGGCTCCTCAGGTCGCCCGGCACCCGGCGCCCGGCGCGTCCGTCCACCGGTCTGCCGGATCCACGCGTCCCCGGAGGCGTCGGCCCACTGGTCCACCCGGTCCGGGGCATCGGCCCCACCGCTCTGGGTGATCCGCGCACCGCCCGACGCCCGCGCCCGTTGCCGTACCGACCGGCCGCCCCCGCCCCCGGCGGCCCACCAGGCCCCGGCGGCCACGGCGGCGGCCGCCACGGCCCCGGCGAAGGCACCGGCGACCGCGACGGCGTCACTGTCCTTGTCCGGCAGCCAGCCGAACGGATCCGCGCGGGCGAGCGCGAAGCACACCCCGAACACCACGGCCGCCGCTGCCACGACGACCCCCCACCGCATCGATCGAGCCATACGCCCACGATCCCACCGGAGCCCTTGGCGCGATGCCCGAACGGCGCAGTCTCAGGTCATCCGGCGAACTCGCACCACACCACCTTCCCCGGCGACCTCGCGCCCACCCCCCACGCGTCCGCCACCGCCGCCACCAGCAGCAGCCCGCGCCCGCGTTCGTCCGACGCCCCCGCCCCGACCCCGACCCGGGGCAACCCGCCACCGCTGTCGTGCACTTCGACCCGCACCACGCCCTCGAAGCGCAGCAGCCGCAGGCGGTAGCCGCGGCCCGGGGGTACGCCGTGCAACAGGGCGTTGGTGGCGAGTTCGCTCACGCAGAGCAACATCTCGTCCCGGCGCGATGTGACACCCCACGCGTCAAGTGTCGCGACCGTGAACTCCCTGGCAGCGCCCACCGTTTGACGGCTGCGCGGGTAGAGTCGGTCCCGCATCAGAGCGGGTTGAATATTTACGTTCACGCCCTGATCGTCGCGATGCGTGACTAGCGTGGCTGAGACGAACAACCCGTACTCCTCGCCGAGTACGGGTTGGTACGGCCTAGTTCCACGTCTCCAGTGGGGAGCCCCCAGTCATGCCACCACGGAAGCGGCCACGGCCCAACGCCACAGCGATGAAGATGGTCGGCGCACTCGTCGCCACGGCCCGCATCGCCGCCAAACTCACCCAGCGCGCGCTCGCCGAACTCGTCCCCATGGACATCGAGACCCTGGCCTCCATCGAGCAGGGCCGGCGCGTCCTGATGCCGGACGTCGCCGAGAAACTCGACCGGATCCTGCGCCTGCCCGGCCTCCTGACGGTCGCCGCGAACGGTCTGCCCGAGGTCGACACGATCCCGGCCTGGGCGGAGGAGTACATGGAACGCGAGGCCGAGGCCCTCGCCCTGTCCTGGTACGACGCCCTGACCGTCCCGGGTCTGCTCCAGACCGAGGCGTATGCCCGCGCGGTCCTCCGCTGTCGCGTCCCCTACGTCGGGGAGGAGAAGATCGAGCTCCAGACCGCCCGCCGGATGAAGCGCCAGGAGATACTGCGCCGTCCGACCCCGCCCACCCTCAGCTTCATCATCGCGGAGGCGGCCATCCGCGACCGGATCGGCGGTGTGGAGGTCGCCCGTGAGCAACTCCGGCACCTGCGCGAATGCGCCGACCGACCCAGCATCTCCATCCAGGTACTGCCCTTGGGCGTCACCGCTCACGCGGGTCTCGATGGGTCGTTCATCCTCCTGGAGACCCCCGAGCACCAGCACTTGGCCTACTCCGAAACCCAGCGCGGCAGCATCCTCGTCAGGGACCCGAACGAGGTCAGCATCCTCCAGCAGAAGTATGCGATGCTGCGGTCACAGGCGCTCAACTTCGTAGCGACGAAGGACCTGTTCGACCAGCTGCTAGGAGAGCTATGAGCACCGAACTCACGTGGTTCAAGTCCAGCTACAGCGGCAGCGAGGGCGGCGCGTGCCTGGAAGTCGCCGTCGCCTGGCGCAAGTCGAGCTACAGCGGCGACGAGGGCGGCCAGTGCGTCGAAATGGCCGCCTGCCCCGCCGCCGACCAGGTGCACGTGCGGGACTCGAAGGTCCCGCACGGCCCCACTCTCACCCTTTCCCCTTCGACGTGGTCGCACCTCACTCAGTGGGTCAGCGGGTAGGAGTGCCTGCCCGTTGCCTCGTCGATCTCGGTGTGTGCCTTGCTGAGCAGCTGGGACGCGAGATCCATGAGCGCACGGGCGCCCGCGATCTCCTCTCCGACCCGTAGCTGCTCCGGGTCGGAGGGGTGGCGCATGGCATAGCCGCGCGCCTTGAGCTCGGTGTTGTCACCGAGTCTGAGCATGGCCGCCGCGCTGGTGCGGTGGCCCTCCTCGGAGAACTCCATTTCCACATGCCACCCGACGAGCGTGGGCATCGCGGATCACCTCCAGAGGTCGACCTCTATCCCTCCAGGGTGCGCCCACCCCTCCCCTACGGCCAGTCGATCAGACCCCAGAAGACGACGTAGTTGACCACCACGAAGCCCGGCGCCCACAGCGCGAGCGCCACGCGCCGGGCGGCGTACCGCCGCTGCCAGGGCAGCGCCCACGTCGCGATCAGCAGGACGAGGGCGATCACCAGCCCGCCGCCGAAGATCGGGAACGCGGTCGCGAAGCTGGCGTCGAACCGGTCGCTCTGCGCCTCGCCGCACGAGTCGCAGGCCATCGGGGACAGCCCGGCGATGAAGAGCGAGAGCAGGCCCATGGGCAGCGTCAGCAGCGTGCTGAGCAGCGGCGCGATGTAGGCCCGCCGGTCACGGGCGGTGTCAGGGGCGGTGTCACGGTCACGGGTGTCGGCGAGGTGCGTCGAGGTCATGGCCCCAGCAAACCGTTCCGCACGGCCCCGGGCATGAGTCGCGGTACTCATCCGACGTACTCACTCAGCCGCCTGCTCACTCACCCCGCACTCACTCACCCCCGCGCGACGGCCCCTCCGCGTTGCGCGAGATCCGGGTGAGCAGGTCCCGTACGGCGGCCACCTCGGCCTCGGACAGCCCCTCGGCGAGGCGGGCGTCGAGCTGTGCCACCAACGCGTCGGCCTGGGCGAAGACTTCCTTGCCGCGCTCGGTCATCCGGATCTCGATCAGCGTGCCGTGGATCGGGTGCGGGGTGCGCGCGACCAGGCCGCGGGCCTCCAGCCGGCCGAGCAGGCTGTTCATGGTCTGCGGGGTGACCGACAGCCGCCGCGCGAGCTCGGCGGCGTTGATCCCCGGGTTGTCGCTGAGCACGGCGAGCGCGCCCTGCTGCGCGGCGGTGATGCCCGCCTCGCGCACCGCTGCCTCCTTCGCGGCCTGGGTCACGCGCTCGGCCTGCTTGATGAAGACCAACAGTCGCTCGGAGTAGTGCATGCGCCGAGTGTAGGAGCGACGGGCAGCCACCACCAAGACAGCGGTGAGCTTGCGTAGACCTATTCGCATGCTGTTAGCTGCATGCGTACGAACACCAGCACGCACCACCCCGCACCAACACGCACAAGGAGTGCCTGATGACGGCTGCCCGGATCCGCCCCGCCCTCAGCAACGACCTCGCCCGCTCCATCGTCGACGCCGCCCTCGCCGCCGCCCGGGAGACCGACCTGCGCTTCGCCGTCGCGGTCGTCGACGAGTCCGGCCACCTGAGCGCCTTCGCCCGCCAGGACGGCTCGGGCCTGATGACCATCCAGATCGCCCAGGACAAGGCCTACACCGCGGCCGCCTTCGGGCTGAGCACCACCGACTGGCACGAGTTCGTCGAGAACGACGCCCAGCTGTCGGTGGGCGCCCGGACCGGGATCGACCGGCTCGTCACCTTCGGCGGCGGGCTGCCGATCGTCGTCGACGGACACCTCGTCGGCGGGATCGGGGTCTCGGGCGGGCACTGGTCGGACGACGTGAAGATCGCCGAGGCCGGCCTGGCCGCCATCCCCGCGTAACTCCCGGCGTAACTCCCCCTGGCCGCAACGGGCGTAAGACTTCCGTAACCGGCGAACCGGGAGGTGACGGGGGCGGTGCGTGATCGACTGTGAGGACCTTCCCGCAGCACTCACCCGCAGCACGCACCGAGAGGCGACACATGAAGCGCGACCGCGCACAGTCCGGACGTCTGGGCCGGGTGGCCACCACCGGGGCCCTCGGCGCCGCCCTCGCCCTGGCCTTCGTGAGCCCGGCGTCCGCCGTCGACGACGGGGGCGGCATGGCGATGCCCGCACAGCCCAAGACGAACAGCCCCGCCACCGCCTACGCCTCCATCTACGGGTCCACCCCGCAGAACCGCATGGGCACGATCTGGGCGGGCACCAAGGTGGACATGCGGTGCTGGGCGGACGGCGCCTGGGCCAACGGCACCAACCGCTGGTTCTTCGTCCACGCGCCCGGCGTCAGCACGAACGGCTCGTCGGTCCGGGTCTCCGGCTGGATCAACGCCAACAAGGTCGCGAACCAGAAGGTCGTCCCGCACTGCTAGGACACCGCTCCTAGGGCATCGCCCCACCCCCGTGACGTCGTGACCTGCGGGTCACGGCGTCACGGGCGTGCCACCGGCAGGGGACCGCGACAAATGACAGGACCGGGCCCGCCCCGCCCGCCTACGCTCACCCCATGCCCAGCCCCCACGCCCTCGCCGAGTACGCCAGGACCAACGCCTTCCAGTCCGCGTTCGCCCGCCGCGCGGCCGAGCGGACGGTCGACGTACCGGGCGGCTTCGCCGCGCTCGACGACACGTACGCCCACTCGCGCGCGAACAACCAGGTGTTCATCGACGGGGCCCCCGGCTCCCTGGATCCCCGCACCCTCCCCGCCGTCGTGGACGAGGCGCTCGCCCACCTCCCGCACCGGATGGTGTCGGTCCTGGACGACGCGACGGGCCGGGCCTGCGCGCCGTACCTCACGGAGGCGGGGTACACCCACTCCACGTACGTCGTCATGCTCCACGACGGACCCGTCCCCGCGGCGGGCGCGGCGGGTCCGGCCGGGCCGGTCGGCCTGGAGGCCCTGCGCCGGCCGCTCGCCCGCCGCTGGCGCGGCTTCCTGCCCGTCGCCGGCGACGAGGAGATCCACCACCTCGTCGAACGCCGGCAGACCCGCCTGCGCGGCGCCGATTCCGTCCGCTTCATCGGCGCCCCCACGCCGGACGGCGAGGTCGCCGCGTGGGCGGACCTCTACGCCGACCCGGTCACGGGCACCGCCCAGATCGAGGACCTGGTCACCTCCGAGGCCCACCTCGGGCAGGGCTACGGCACCGCGGTCCTGCACGCGGCGCTGCGGCTGGCCGCGCACCTCCCGACCCGCTTCCTGATCGCGGACGCGGACGACTGGCCGCGCCACTGGTACGCCCGCCACGGCTTCACCGTGATCGGCCACTGCCACAACTTCGACCGCTCATAGGCCCCGTGGGCGCGTGCTGTCGGTGCCAGGGGCGAAGATGGCCCACATGAGCCACGTGATCAGCATGAAGACCGCCACGATGAGCCGGATCCTCGCCTACCTCCCGGTGGCCGGCGAGCTGACGGACAACCAGGAGCGCGTCCTCGGCAACATCCGCGAGCACGCCCGCGCCAGCCAGGCCTCGCTGGACTACGAGGGCATCGACTGGGGCATCACCGTGCCCGAGGCCCTGGAGCACCTCCTGGCCGGCCGCCCGGAGGCGACGGGCCCGTACGTGGGCAACGCGTACTACACGGCCCTGCAGAACATCATCGAGTGCCACGGCTCGGACCCGACCGACGTGGGCGTCTACTCCAAGCCGTCCACGTTCTTCGGGCTCCTGGACGAGGAGCTGGCCGGCCTGGGCGTCCCGGCCGACCTGCTCCCGCACGGCTTCCTCTACGCGGGCGTCCCCGAGGAGATCCCCTTCCCCATCCCGTCCCCGCTGGACGGCTACCCGGCCATCGGGCGTCTGCCGATGGCCCGGCTGAAGGAAGTGATCGACGCGTACAGCGCGGTGCTGGACCGCCTGGACGGCTCCTTCACGTACGACACGAAGCAGCTGCTGGAGCTGCTCCGGTTCGAGTACGACGAGCTCCAGACGTCCCTGAAGTACGGCCACGCCCCGGACGCGATCCTGTTCTGGATCCAGGGCTAGACCCGGCCCGCGCCCAGCGGCCCGGCCCCCAGCCCTGTCTGCCTAGCGCTCCTGGCGCAGCCAGCCCGCCACCTCGGTCGCCCAGTACGTCAGGATCGTGTCCGCGCCCGCCCGCTTGATGCCCATCAGGGTCTCCATGACGGCCCGGTCGCGCTCGATCCAGCCCTTCTCCGCGGCCGCCTCGACCATCGCGTACTCGCCGCTGATCTGGTACGCCGCCACCGGCACGTCCACGGCCTGCGCGACCCGGTAGAGGATGTCGAGGTAGGGGCCGGCCGGCTTGACCATCACCATGTCGGCGCCCTCCTCCAGGTCGAGCGCCAGCTCCCGCAGCGACTCGCGCGCGTTCGCCGGGTCCTGCTGGTACGTCTTGCGGTCGCCCTGGAGGGAGGAGGCGACGGCCTCGCGGAAGGGCCCGTAGAAGGCCGACGAGTACTTCGCCGTGTAGGCCAGGATCGACACGTCCTCGTGCCCGGTCTCGTCCAGCGCGTCACGGATGACGCCGACCTGGCCGTCCATCATCCCGCTGGGCCCCACGACGTGGACGCCCGCGTCGGCCTGGACCTGCGCCATCTCCGCGTACCGCTCCAGCGTCGCGTCGTTGTCGACACGGCCTTCGGCGTCCAGCACCCCGCAGTGGCCGTGGTCGGTGTACTCGTCCAGGCACAGGTCCGACATGATGACCAGGTCGTCCCCGACCTCCGCCTTCACGTCACGGATCGCGACCTGGAGGATCCCGTCCGGCTCGGTGCCCGCCGTACCGAGGGCGTCCTTGTTCTCGTCCGCCGGGACCCCGAAGAGCATGATCCCCGCGACGCCCGCCTCGACCGCCTCGACCGCCGCCTTGCGCAGCGTGTCACGGGTGTGCTGGACCACGCCCGGCATCGCCGAGATCGCCAGCGGCTCGCTGATGCCCTCCCGTACGAAGGCCGGAAGGATCAGGTCCGAGGGGTGCAGCCGGGTCTCCGCGACCATGCGCCGCATCGCCGGGGTGGTGCGCAGCCGTCGCGGCCGCGAGCCGGGGAAGGATCCGTACGCGCTCATACTCAGTCGCCTCTTCGAGCCTCGAGAACAGTCGGCGTCCAGCGTAGGCCGTCCCCCTCGCCGTTCCCGAAAACGGGTCGGGGCCCGGACGCGCCGCGTCCGGGCCCCGCAACCCTCGGGGAGTGCCCGCTCAGGTGGTGCGCCGCCTGCGCGCACCCGGCCGGCGCTCGCTCGGCCGGGCGACCGGCTCCCCGGCCTCCCGCGCCGCGTCGCGGCGCGCCGCGCCGTACTCCGCCAGCGCCTCCGCGAGCTTGCTCACGCTCGGCTCCGGCGACAGCACGTCCACCCGCAGGCCGTGCTCCTCCGCCGTCTTGGCCGTCGCCGGCCCGATGCAGGCGATGACCGTCACGTTGTGCGGCTTGCCCGCGATCCCGACCAGGTTGCGCACGGTGCTCGACGACGTGAAGAGAACGGCGTCGAAACCGCCGCCCTTGATCGCCTCGCGGGTGTCCGCCGGCGGCGGCGACGCGCGCACCGTCCGGTAGGCGGTGACGTCGTCCACCTCCCAGCCCAGCTCTATCAGGCCCGCGACCAGCGTCTCCGTCGCGATGTCGGCGCGCGGCAGGAAGACGCGGTCGATCGGGTCGAAGACCGGGTCGTACGGCGGCCAGTCCTCCAGCAGCCCGGCCGCCGACTGCTCACCGCTGGGCACCAGGTCCGGCTTCACGCCGAACTCCACCAGCGCGGCCGCGGTCTGCTCGCCCACCGCCGCCACCTTGATCCCGGCGAAGGCGCGGGCGTCGAGCCCGTACTCCTCGAACTTCTCCCGCACCGCCTTCACGGCGTTGACCGAGGTGAAGGCGATCCACTCGTAGCGGCCCGTCACCAGGCCCTTGACCGCCCGCTCCATCTGCTGCGGGGTACGCGGCGGCTCCACGGCGATGGTCGGCACCTCGTGGGGCACCGCGCCGTACGAACGCAGCTGGTCGGAGAGCGACGCGGCCTGCTCCTTCGTCCGCGGCACCAGCACCCGCCAGCCGAACAGCGGCTTGGACTCGAACCACGACAGGTCCTCGCGGCGGGCGCAGGCGCTGTGCTCCCCGACCACGGCTATGACCGGGCGCGCGCCTTCGGGCGAGGGCAGGATCTTGCCCTGCTTGAAGACCTGGGCGATCGTCCCGAGCGTCGCCGACCACGTGCGCTGCCGGGTCGTCGTACCGGCGACGGTGACGGTGAGCGGCGTATCGGGCTTGCGCCCGGCCGACACCAGCTCCGCCGCCGCGGCCGCGACCGTCTCCAGGGTCGCCGAGACGACGAGGATGCCGTCGCTCGCGCCGGTCTCGGTCCAGCAGCGGGCCGAGGCGGTCCGGGCGTCGAGGAAACGGACGTCCGCGCCCTGCTTGTCGCGCAGCGGCACACCGGCGTACGCGGGCACGCCCACCGCCGTCGCGACACCGGGCACGACCTCGAAGGGGATCCCCTCCGTGGCGCACGCGAGCATCTCCTCGGCGGCGCTGCCGTCCAGCCCGGGGTCTCCGGTGACGGCACGCACGACCCGCCTGCCGGAGCGCGCGGCCTCCATGACAAGATTGGCGGCGTCCCGGATCACCGGCACCCCGGCGGCTGCTGACAGTTCGTCAGTGACCGTCAGCTGTGGCGTGTCGACGCCCGGGCGCGCGTGCGCGACGACGACTTCGAGCACCTCGGGCTCCGCGATCAGCACGTCCGCGGCGGCCAGGGCCTCCACGGCGCGCAGCGTGAGCAGTCCCGGGTCGCCCGGACCGGCACCGAGGAAGGTGACGCGTCCTTGGGCCACAGCGGCCGGAAACGCGGAGGTGGACGGACTTGAGGGGTTCAAAGCGCTCGCTCCCCCATCAGACCGGCCGCGCCCTTGGCCAGCATCTCGTCCGCGAGTTCGCGGCCGAGCGCCATCGCCTCGTCGTACGACTGGGGCACGGGACCGGTGGTGGACAGCTGCACCAGCGTCGAGCCGTCGAGGGTGCCGACGACGCCGCGCAGGCGCATTTCGTTGACAATCTGCCCGTCCCCCAGAAGGTCGGCGAACGCGCCAACGGGCGCGCTGCAGCCGGCCTCCAGGGCGGCGAGCAGGGACCGCTCGGCGGTCACGGCGGCCCGGGTGTGCGGGTCGTCGAGTTCACCGAGGGCGGCGATGAGCTCCGCGTCGGACGCGAGGCATTCCACTGCGAGTGCCCCTTGGCCGGGGGCGGGCAGAACCGTGTCGACCGACAGGTATTCGGTCACTTCGTCGCTGCGTCCGATCCGGTTGAGGCCGGCCGCGGCCAGGACGACCGCGTCCAGCTCGCCGTCGCGCACGTACCCGATGCGGGTGTCGACGTTGCCGCGGATGGCGACCGTCTCGATGCGCTTGCCCAGCGCGCGGGCGTAGTGGTTGAGCTGCGCCATGCGGCGCGGCGAACCGGTGCCCACGCGGGCGCCGTCGGGCAGCTGCTCGAAGGTCAGGCCGTCGCGCGCCACGAGCGCGTCCCGGGCGTCCTCGCGCGGCGGCATGGCCGCGACGACGAGCTCGGCGGGCTGGGCGGTGGGCAGGTCCTTCAGCGAGTGCACGGCGAAGTCGACCTCGCCGCGCACCAGGGCGTCGCGCAGCGCGGTGACGAACACGCCGGTGCCGCCGATCTGCGCGAGGTTCTCCCGGGAGACGTCCCCGTACGTCGTGATCTCCACGAGCTCGACGGGGCGACCGGTGACGGCCCGCACCGCCTCCGCGACATGGCCGGACTGGGACATGGCCAGCTTGCTTCGCCGCGTGCCGAGCCGGAGCGGCTGGTCGAGACGTGAATTCATGATGCCCGTCCTGGGTCGTCGTTCCTGTCGGCCTGGCTGACGGAGGCCACCGTCTGCGGGTCGAGATCGAAAAGTTCGCGCAGCGCCTCGGCGTACCCGGCGCCGCCGGGCTCGCTGGCGAGCTGCTTCACGCGCACGGTCGGTGCGTGCAGCAGCTTGTCGACGACACGGCGTACGGTCTGCGCCACCTCGGCGCGCTGCCGGTCGTCGAGGTCGGGGAGCCGTCCGTCGAGCCGGGCCACCTCGCCGGCCACGACCTCGGCGGCCATGGCCCGCAGGGCCACCACGGTCGGGGTGATGCGGGCGGCGCGCTGGGCGGCGCCGAAAGCCGCCACCTCGTCAGCGACGATCCCGCGCACGGCGTCGACGTCGGCGGCCATCGGGGCGTCGGCCGACGCCTCGGCCAGGCTCTCGATGTCCACGAGCCGTACGCCGGGGATCCGGTGGACGGCGGCGTCGATGTCGCGGGGCATGGCGAGGTCGAGCAGCGCCAGCCGTACGGGTGCGGCGGCACCGTCGGCGACGGCCCGTCCGGCCCGCCTGGGCTGCCGCTGCGCGGCGGCCTCGCCCTGGTCGGCCCAGGTCCCGTGCAGCTCCAGCGAACTGGCGTCCACCCCGGCCAGGGCGGCCCGCCCGTCGAAGTCGAGGGGGCAGTCGTCGGCGACGACACCTGCGGTGCGCTCGGCGCCGACGCTGATGGTCCGCGCGGCCCCCGCGTCGGCCAGCCGGCCCAGCGCCTGCGCGGCGGCGGCAAGCCGTGCGACGACCTCGTGCTCGCCGTCGGCGGGGCGCTGCCCCGCACCCCGCGCCTCAAACGCCGGCGAGGCTGAGTTTTGCTCCGCCAGCCGCGAGGCCACATCGAGCCGGAGGCCATCCTCCGACGCTCGAGGCGCCGGGGGTGCCCCCAGCGTCGTCCGAGGAAGGTCCAGGGCGGAGCCCTGCCCACCCAGCGGCGCGGAGTCCGGGGCGGAGCCCAGCCCACCCAGCCCCGCCGGCGTTTGAGGCGCGGGGTTCGGGGCGGAGCCCCGGGAGGGGGTCCGGGGCGCAGCCCCGGTTCCGGGAAGGGGCGGGGTGGGGAAAGAGCCGCCCGCAGGGCGCCCGGCCACCGCCACCGCCACCGCATCGGCGTCCAGCACCAGCCCAGTGGCCCCCGTGCAGGACACCACCACGTCGACTCGTGTCAGCTCGGACGGGACGTCCGCCATGGACACGGCCCGGGCGGAGACCCTCTCACCCAGCAGCTCGACCAGCCGCACCGCCCGCTCGGCGGTCCGGTTGGCCACCACGATCTCGGCCACGCCGACCCGCGCCAGCGTCGCCGCCGCCAGCGACGACATCGACCCGGCGCCGATCACCAGCGCCCGCTTGCCCGCCGCCCACTCGCCCACCGGCGTGTGCACCGCGAGCTGCTCCAGCCCGAACGTCACCAGCGACTGCCCGGCCCGGTCGATACCGGTCTCCGAGTGCGCCCGCTTGCCGACCCGCAGCGCCTGCTGGAAGAGGTCGTTGATCAGCCGGCCGGCGGTGTGCAGCTCCTGCCCCAGCGCCAGCGCGTCCTTGATCTGGCCGAGGATCTGCCCCTCGCCGATCACCATCGAGTCCAGTCCGCACGCCACCGAGAACAGGTGGTGCACCGCACGGTCCTCGTAGTGCACGTACAGGTACGGGGTGAGCTCCTCCAGAGCGACCCCGCTGTGCTGCGCGAGCAGCGTGGACAGCTCGGCCACGCCCGCGTGGAACTTGTCGACGTCCGCGTACAGCTCGATCCGGTTGCACGTGGCGAGTACCGCCGCCTCGGCCGCCGGCTCCGCCGCCAGCGTGTCGTGCAGCAGCTTCACCTTCGCGTCGGCGGACAGGGCGGCGCGCTCCAGCACGCTCACCGGCGCGCTGCGATGGCTCAGCCCTACGACCAGCAGACTCATGCCGGCATCACCGCCGGCACGTCACCGTCGGGACGGCCCTTGCGCGTCGCCGGCGGTACGGGGGCGGCCGCGGCGGCCGTCCCCGGCGCGGCCTGCGCAGCCGGAGCAGACGCCGCCGGGGCCGAAGCGGGCGCCGGAGCGGGCGCCGACGCGTCCTCGCCGGCCTTGCGCTGCTCGTGGAACGCCAGGATCTGCAGCTCGATGGAGAGGTCGACCTTGCGCACGTCGACGCCTTCCGGCACCGACAGCACCGTCGGCGCGAAGTTCAGGATGGAGGTGACCCCGGCCGCGATCAGCCGCTCGCTGACCTGCTGGGCCGCACCGGCCGGCGTGGCGATGACGCCGATCGAGACGCCGTTCTCCTCGATGATCTTCTCCAGATCATCGGTGTGCTGCACGGGCATGCCCGCGACCGGCTTCCCGGCCATCGCCGGGTCCGCGTCGATCAGCGCGGCGACCCGGAAACCGCGGGAGGCGAAGCCGCCGTAGTTGGCCAGGGCGGCGCCGAGGTTACCGATGCCGACGATGACGACCGGCCAGTCCTGGGTCAGGCCCAGCTCGCGGGAGATCTGGTAGACGAGGTACTCGACGTCGTAGCCGACGCCCCGGGTCCCGTAGGAGCCCAGGTAGGAGAAGTCCTTGCGCAGCTTCGCGGAGTTGACGCCGGCCGCGGCGGCGAGCTCCTCGGAGGACACCGTCGGGACCGATCGCTCGGAGAGCGCGGTGAGTGCCCGCAGGTACAGCGGGAGCCGGGCGACAGTGGCCTCGGGAATGCCTCGGCTGCGGGTCGCCGGTCGGTGAGTTCGGCCAGTTGCCACGATGCTCCTGCGGGATGAGCGGGGCTGCAGGCGGTCACTTGTCCCAAGACCGCCCCGTCGACAGCAGGCTATGTCTTTGTGAACGCGTGCACAAAGATTGTGTCCGCTTTGTCCGACCAAAGTGACCGGGGTCACGCACCTCCCTGCCATGGGGGTGGAACCGAGAACGGGCCGAACCCGTTCAAATCCCGAAGGGGGCAAAACCGCACACACTCCTCATCGATACGCCCCCGAGTCCCCATAAATCGCCCATGATGGTAACCGTGGAACGGGTCAGTCCTCCAACGCCCGCCGCAGCCGCTCGGGGTTCACCCTCCAGAAGGTGTGCTGTTCGCCGTCCACCAGCACCACCGGGATCTGCTCCCAGTACAGCCGGTAGAGCTCCTCGTCCTGCGCGATGTCCTTCTTCTCCCACCGCGCGCCCGTCTCGGCGCAGACCTTCTCGACCACCTTCTCCGCGTCCTCGCACAGATGGCACCCCTGCTTCCCGACGAGCGTGACCACCCGGTCCGCGGGCCTCTTCTTTTCCTTACGGCGCAGCAAAGGACTCATGCCCTCATTCTCCTCCGCCCGCGTAACACAGGGGCCCCACAGTGTTCACGCATCCGCATCCCCGCGGTTCGGGAACCACCGAACACAGTGGCTATGCTCGCGTCATGGCCGCTCCCGGATGGCTCACACCCCGTAGGCGCTCCGCGACCGCGCGGAGCGTACTGGCAGGCGAGGCCTCGGCGGAGGCAGCCCGCAAGACCGCGCTGACCGAACCCGCCGAGCCGGAGCCCGGGGCCGGACCCGAAGCCGCCGCCGCCCCCGAAGCCGCGCCGCAGGCCCCGCCCGAGCCGGAGTTCCCGGTCGCCGGCGACGACCTCGCCGCCGCCTTCTTCGACCTCGACAACACCGTCATGCAGGGCGCCGCGATCTTCCACTTCGGCCGCGGACTGTACAAACGCGAATTCTTCCGCCGCCGCGAACTCGCCCGCTTCGCCTGGCAGCAGGCCTGGTTCCGGCTCGCCGGCGTCGAGGACCCCGAGCACATGCAGGACGCCCGCGACAGCGCCCTGTCCATCGTCAAGGGACACAAGGTCTCCGAGCTGATGGCCATCGGCGAGGAGATCTACGACGAGTACATGGCCGAACGCATCTGGCCCGGCACCCGCGCCCTGGCCCAGGCCCACCTCGACGCCGGACAGAAGGTGTGGCTGGTCACGGCCGCCCCCGTGGAGACCGCCACGATCATCGCCCGCCGGCTGGGCCTGACCGGCGCCCTGGGCACCGTCGCCGAGTCCGTCGACGGCGTCTACACCGGCAAGCTCGTCGGCGAACCCCTGCACGGGCCCGCCAAGGCCGAGGCCGTACGGGCCCTGGCGACCGCCGAGGGCCTCGACCTCGAACGCTGCGCGGCGTACAGCGATTCGCACAACGACATCCCCATGCTGTCACTGGTCGGGCATCCGTACGCGATCAATCCCGACACAAAACTGCGCAAGCATGCCCGGGCGCACGACTGGCGGCTGCGCGACTATCGGACCGGCCGCAAGGCCGTGAAGGTCGGCGTCCCGGCAGCCGCCGGGGTCGGCGCCCTGGCCGGCGGCGCGGCCGCCGCGATCGCCCTGCACCGCCGCCGCCGCTAGGCGCACCCCGCGCGCGGCCCGCGCCACGGGCATTCCCGCAGGTCTACCCGTACCCCCGGTACGGCACTCCGGCCTGCCCGAATCGGTCGCGAGGCACCCCCGAAGCATCCATTCCGGAACCTCAAACGATCAGCAATCGATCACGGTCCGCGACTGAATATGCCCTCGACACGCAACAGAAGTGTCGGAATCGATGATTTGCGCAACTGGGTGTAGCGCTGCCTGTACGAAGCGTTATTCTCCTCAAACGCATGCCGCCGCCCATCTGTCGCCACGACGGGTGAACGGTCCCGCACTGCACGTGATGGAAGCTCTGCCTCTGGGAGTCCCGTGTACCCACCTGTCGGGGTTGACGCCTCGGGCCTGGCTACGCTGCGCGCAACGGTCCTCGACCACTTGCGCGGCTTCGTCCCCACCGCGTACGCCGTCCCTGCCTTCGCCGCCGCGGTCCCTGCCGGCCTCGGCCCTGCCGGTCCTTGCTACGCCCTGACCGACGGTGGAGCGACGGTGGGCAGACGCGGTCGTACCAGCGGCGGCGCAACCGCCGCCGGCGCGGCCACCACCACCCGCCGCCCCAGCGCGGACAGCGACAGCGCCCGCATGATGGACCTGGTCGAACGGGCCCAGGCCGGCGAGGCCGAGGCCTTCGGCCGCCTCTACGACCAGTACAGCGACACGGTGTACCGCTACATCTACTACCGCGTCGGCGGCAAGGCGACCGCGGAGGATCTCACCAGCGAGACCTTCCTGCGGGCCCTGCGCCGCATCTCCACCTTCACCTGGCAGGGCCGCGACTTCGGCGCCTGGCTGGTGACGATCGCGCGCAACCTGGTCGCCGACCACTTCAAGTCGAGCCGTTTCCGCCTGGAAGTGACCACGGGCGAAATGCTGGACGCCAACGAGGTGGAACGCTCCCCCGAGGACTCCGTCCTGGAGTCCCTCTCCAACGCGGCCCTGCTGGAGGCCGTACGGAAACTCAATCCGCAGCAGCAGGAGTGCGTGACCCTGCGCTTCCTGCAGGGCCTCTCGGTCGCCGAGACGGCCCGGGTGATGGGAAAGAACGAGGGTGCGATCAAGACCCTCCAGTACCGGGCGGTCCGCACCCTGGCCCGCCTGCTCCCGGACGACGCCCGCTGACCCTCCTCGACCCATGACACAACCGGTGACCCCTCGATGACGCTGTGGTCCGATCATCCTTCGTCCGTAACCCAAGTGCCGCGACGCTCGTTGTGCGGAATGCAGGCTCCCTGTGGACACGCCATGCCCGAAGCCGCTCACTCGAAAGAGTGGACGCGCTGGAGGAAGGCAACCTTCCGGACACCTTGGGGAGTCGATCGTCATGACGAGAGGAGGTGCCGCCAGTGATCGCGAACGTTTCTCCGCACCGGCGGGCGAACGCCTTCGCCCAGGCCCTGGAGGATCGGACCCCATCCGACCTTTCGGAACCGGACCCGGCGGCCGAGCAGTCCGAGGCACCTGCCGAACCTGCCGAGCACGACCGGCTGTTGGCCCTGGCGAGCGCGCTCGGCGAAATGCCGCGCCCGAAGCTGGACGCCGAGGTCAAAGTGGTGCAACGAGCCCAGCTCGTTGCCGCCATGGAGGCCATGGTGATGGAGGAGAGGGCCGGGGGCGGTGCCGCCCCGGACCCTCTGGTGCCCGAGCAGCGGACCGGCCGCGGCGCCCACCGGGCGACGACGCTCCGGAAAATGCGGCCCCGCTCCCGCTGGTCCAAGGGCATCGCGGCGGGGGGGCTCACGGTCGGAGTGGCCGCGGGGGCGTTCAGCGGTGTAGCCGCTGCCAGTACGGACGCGCTGCCCGGTGAAACGCTGTACCCGCTCAAGCGGGGCATGGAGGACCTCCAGCTCGGCATGGCCGACGACGAGTCGGACAAGGGCGAGCTGTACCTCGACCACGCGTCGAGGCGGCTGTCGGAGGCCCGGCGCCTGATGGAACGGGGCCGGTCCGGCCCGCTGGACCACGAGGTCCTCGGCGAGATCCGCAAGACGCTGTCCTTCATGAAGCGCGACGCGGCCGAAGCCCATCGGCTCCTCCACCTCGCCTACCAGCGGGACGGCTCGCTCGGCCCCATGCAGGCGCTGTCGTCGTTCTCCAGCTCGCACCGCGACGCGTGGGGACGGCTCCGGTCGAACCTGCCGCCCCAGCTCACCGACGTGGGCGACGAGGTGAGCTCGGTCTTCCAGGCCATAGACGATGACGTCGCGCCCCTGGCGAATCTGCTGCCGAAGCCCCCGGAGCAGACCCGCGGCGCGCCCCCGTCCAAGCCGGCCACCGGCACACCGCCGGGCAAGCAGCACGTCACGCCCCCGGCGGCCGCCCCCGGCGGCGGCCCCGCCCCGGCGGCCCCGACCACGCCCGCGGCGAACACGCCGCCGGGCAAGGACGGCGGCCTCCTCGGGGGCGCGGAAGGCCTGCTCCCCCAGCACCCGCCGGGCGGCACGGGCGGTCCCTCCGCCACCCCGCCCGACGCGGCGAAGCCGGAGATCACCCTGCCGCCCCTGCTCCCGGGCATCCTCCCGGGCCTGGGGCTGAAGGCGGAGGACGCGGGCGAATGACCGGACGGCCCGGTGGGACAGCGCACGAGCTGCCCCACCGGGCCGTTTCAGAAGAACACCGTCAGAACAACACCGTCAGAAGAACACCGAACGGCGCTGCACCAGCAGCTTGTACAGGGTGTGCTGTATCTGTTCGCGCACCTGGTCCGTCAGGTTGAACATCAGCATCGGATCCTCCGCCGCCTCCGGCGGATACCCGTCCGTCGGGATCGGCTCCCCGAACTGGATCGTCCACTTCGTCGGCAGCGGCACCGCACCCAGCGGCCCCAGCCACGGGAACGTCGGAGTGATCGGGAAGTACGGGATCCCCAGCAGCCGTGCCAGCGTCTTGGCGTTGCCGACCATCGGGTAGATCTCCTCCGCGCCCACGATCGAGCACGGCACGATCGGCGTGCCCGCCCGCAGCGCCGTGGACACGAAACCGCCCCGGCCGAAGCGCTGCAGCTTGTAGCGGTCCCCGAACGGCTTCCCTATCCCCTTGAAGCCCTCCGGCATCACCCCGACCAGCTCCCCGGCCTCCAGCAGCCGTTGCGCGTCCTCCGCGCACGCCAGCGTGTGTCCGGCCTTCCGCGCCAGCTCGTTGACCACCGGCAGCATGAACACCAGGTCCGCCGCCAGCAGCCGCAGGTGCCGCCGCGCCGGGTGGTGGTCGTGGACCGCCACCTGGAGCATCAGACCGTCCAGCGGCAGCGTCCCCGAGTGGTTGGCCACGATCAGCGCCCCGCCCTCCGACGGGACGTTCTCCAGGCCCTTCACCTCCACCCGGAAGTACTTGTCGTACAGCGGCCGGAGCAGCGACATGAGCACCTGATCGGTGAGCTCCTTGTCGTAGCCGAAGTCGTCGACCTCGTACTCCCCGGTGACCCGCCGCCGCAGGAACGCCAGCCCGCCCGCGATCCGCCGGTCCCAGCCACCGCCGGCCGCCGGAGCCGGCTCCGCCGCCGCCTCCCCGGGCCCGTCGGCCGGCCGTACCTCGTCGCCCGGCGGGGCCGCCGGCTCCGGAACCGCGCGTACCCGCCGCACCCGCCGGCGCGGCCGCCGCTCCTCGTCGAACGGAATGACCTTGGCGTCCGCCACTATCGCTTCGCTCCCTCGTCCACCAAGCCGCCGCCCGGGCCCTTGCCCGCGCCGTCCACTTCGATGTCCAACAGCTCCGCCATCCGGTCCACGGCCCGCGCCGCCCGCTCCGGCGGCAGCAGCCCGTTCCCCCGGCTGCGCGCGAAGTCCGCGAAGGTCTCCGCCGTCGTGTACACCGGTTCGAACCCGAGCACGTCACGCATCTGGGCCGTCTCCACCACCCGCCCGTGCGTGAGCAGCCGGATCTGCTCCGGCGAGAAGTCCGTCACCCCCACCGCCCGCAGCGCCGACCCCACCCACGTCACCGCCGGCAGCAGCAGCGGCACCGTCGGCCGCCCCAGCCGCCGCGCGCACTGCGACAGCAGCAGCACCCCGTCACCCGCGATGCTGAAGGTGCCGCTGTTCAGCGTGCCGCGCCGCGGCTCCGCCGCCGCCAGCCGCAACACGTCCAGCACGTCGTCCTCGTGCACGAACTGCAGCCGCGGGTCGTACCCGAGCACCGTCGGCAGCACCGGCATCGAGAAGTACTCCGCCAGCGCCGAGTCCGCGAACGGCCCCAGGATGTTCGCGAACCGCAGCACGCACACCGCCACGTCCGGCCGCCGGCGCGCGAAGCCCCGTACGTACCCCTCGACCTCGACCGCGTCCTTCGCGAACCCGGACGACGGCAGCGCCTTCGGCTGCGAGGTCTCGGTGAAGACGGCCGGATCCTTCGGCGAGCCGCCGTACACGCTGGTGCTCGACTTCACCACCAGCCGCCGTACCGTGGGCGACTTCTGGCACGCCCCGAGCAGCTGCATCGTCCCGATGACGTTGGTCTCCTTGACGGCGCTGCGGGCCCCGCCCGCCCCCGCGCTGCCCCCGGTGACCGCCAGATGGACCACCGTGTCGACCGCGTGCTCCGCCAGCACCCGCGCGATCGCCGACTGCCGGATGTCCGTACGCACGAACTGCGCCGCCCCCAACCGGTGCGGCGGCTGTACCGCGTCGACCGCGATCACCCGTTCGACATCCGGGTCGCGCTGGATCCGCCGCACGAAACGGCCCCCCAGCTGCCGCGCAGCCCCGGTCACCAGCACGACCTTGCCCACCGCTCAGCGCCTCCCTCGGTCAACACCGCGGACGAAGTACCCGGCTGCACCGCAGCCCCTCCACCAGGATGGTGGAGGGGCTGCGGAAAACACGTACAGCTGCCGTCTACTTCTTGTTACGGCGCTGAACGCGGGTGCGCTTGAGCAGCTTGCGGTGCTTCTTCTTAGCCATCCGCTTGCGCCGCTTCTTGATAACAGAGCCCACGACTACCCTCGCTCACTTCTCTTCACTCGGTGCGGGGCGTCTGGGCCCACACGACCTACGTCGGCCTAGCCTACCCGCCTGAGAGCCGAGCTTGTAATCCGAGGGCAACCCGGGGGTCAGACTCAGGCCGACTCCACCCCCACAAACGACTCCCGGAGGTACTCGTGGACCGCGTTCTCGGGGACCCGGAAGGACCGGCCCACCCGGATCGCGGGCAGATGGCCGTTGTGCACCAGGCGGTACACGGTCATCTTCGACACTCGCATCACCGAGGCGACCTCCGCCACGGTCAGGAACTGAACCTCACTGAGAGGCCTCTCGCCAGCAGCCATGACACACCTTGACCTTCCGCGCATGACGGGGCACCGGCTTCCCCTCCGGTTACTCCACGTCGTCGCACGCTCACTCCCCAGATTAGGGGCGCATGATACGAGTGGGGAAGAGGAGCTACGACTCCTCGTACCGCCCCGACAGCCGCGCCCGGTCGAGGACATAGCGCGTGAGGGGCACGTAGTAGTCCGAGCGGACCCCGTCATCCAGCGGAACGGCCACCGCCACCCGCCCCTCGGCCTCCCCCACGAACAGCGCGGGATCGTCCGTATCCGCCAGCCCGATGGCCTCAAAACCCAGCTGACCTGCTCCGCAGACCCATCCGTGATCCCCCACCACCAATTCCGGCAGCGGCCCGCCGGCCTCCGCCAGCGCCCCCAGGGCCACCCGGACCGGCAACGGCGAATGGGAGTGCGCGCCGGTGGCACTCCCGGACGGCCGCACGCCGGGTTCCCGCACCAGTGCGACCCCCCGTACGTAGTCGAGGCAGTACGTGCGTACGCCGAACCGGGTCGCCACGTCCATCAGGTACCCCTGCGCCGGAGTGAGCACAACACAGCCCGCCGCCGACAGGGCCCGCGCCAAAGTGGCGTAGAAGTCCAGGAGCCGGTGCGGGTGCCCGGTCCCCAGCAGTACGGCCGCCCGCACGCCCGCGGCGGCCCGCAGCCGCTCCGCGAACGCCTCCAGCGCCGCCACCGTCCGCTCCGGATCGATCACGTCCGGGCCGCTGACGTGCGCCGGATCCCCCGAGACCCCGCACTTGTCGGCCATCAGCCGCAGCAGATCACCCTCGCCCCACCGCCACTCCGGATCAAGCCCCAATAACACCCGCGGGTCGCGCGCCGCGAACAGCCGGTAGCTGCGCAGGCTTTCCTCGCGGGAGGTCGCGACGGGCCCGGCCAACCGGGCGGCCAGCAGATGCGCTCGCAGGGCGCCGGTGCTCAACACGCTCCGATGCTGCCGCACCCGCCCGGGCCGCTCGCCGATTCCCGCGAACAGCCCCACCGTTGGCCTAACCAGCCGCATCCGGGTGCAGCAACCGTGATAAGCGCCGTGCGGAGCACCGCGCCCGACCCGCCCGCCGAGCCGGCAGCGGGAGCCAGTGCCGTGACCGGAACTAGAGCAGCATCCCCCGCAGCGGGAACACCGCCCGCCGCGTCGCCAGCACCGCCTGGTCCGTCCGGTCCGCCGGGTCGTACCCCGCCTCCCAGTCCCGCCAGCCCACCGACCGCCCGTCCGTCATCCGCGCCGGCGCCAACTGCCGCGTGCGCGCGTACACCTCGTCGCGCCACGACGACGGCACCGCCGTCTCCGGATCGATCGGCCGGTGCGCCGCGATCGCCACCAGGTGCGTCCACGACCGCGGTACGACGTCCACCACCGCGTACCCGCCGCCGCCCAGCGCCAGCCACCGCCCGTCCGCGTGCTCGTGCGCCAGCGCGTGACAGGCCTCCTGGACGGCCCGCTGCGCGTCCAGCGACACCGCCAGGTGCGCCAGCGGGTCCTCGAAGTGCGTGTCGGCCCCGTGCTGCGTCACCAGCACCTGCGGCCGGAAGTCCGCCAGCAGCTCCGGCACGGTGGCGTGGAAGGCCCGCAGCCACCCCTCGTCCCCCGTGCCCGCCGGCAGCGCCACGTTCACGGCGCCGCCCTCGGCCCCCGGCCCCCCGGTCTCCTCGGGCCAGCCGGTCTGCGGGAACAGCGTCCGCGGATGCTCGTGCAGGGAGATCGTCAGCACCCGGGGGTCGTCCCAGAACGCCGTCTGCACCCCGTCCCCGTGGTGCACGTCGACGTCCACGTACGCCACCCGCTCGGCCCCCAGCTCCAGCAGCCGCGCGATGGCCAGCGACGCATCGTTGTACACGCAGAACCCGGCCGCGCCTCCCGGCATCGCGTGGTGCAGCCCGCCGGAGAAGTTCACGGCGTGCGCGGCCTCCCCGCGCCAGATCGCCTCCGCCGCCCCCACCGACTGCCCGGCGATCAGCGCCGACGCCTCGTGGATCCCGTGGAACGCCGGATCGTCCATGGTCCCCAGCCCGTACGAGCCGTCCGCCACCCCCGGGTCCGCGGACACCTCCCGTACGGCGGCCACGTAGTCCTCGCGGTGCACCAGCCGCAGCGTCGAGTCCCCGGCCGCCCGGGCCGAGCGCACCTCCATCTCCCGGTCCAGCCCGAAGGCGCGCACCAGGCCCATGGTCAGCGCCAGGCGCACCGGATCCATCGGATGGCTGGGCCCGAAGTCATACTTCGTTACCGCCTCGTCCCACATCAACAACCCGCGGCCGCTCATGCCCGACACCGTATCGGGCGCCCTGAGCACCGAACGAGCGGGCGTGGAACAGCGTCACCAGCACGAGCAGCATCGGCACGACCATGGCCCACCGGTAGCTCCAGGCGTCCCCGAGCGCCCCCACCAACGGCGACCCGATCAGGAACCCCACGTAGTTGAAGATGTTCAGCCGCGCGACGGCCACGTCGGAGGCGCCGGGGAACAGCCGCCCGGCGGCGGCGAAGGTCTGCGGCACGATCACGCACAGCCCGAGCCCCAGCAGCGTGAACCCGAGCATCCCCACCCACGCCCCGGGCGCCACCGCCACCACCGCGAATCCGCCGGCCGCCACCAGCGTCCCGCCGCGCACCACGGCCACCGCCCCGAACCGCCGCACCCCCAGGTCCCCGACGGCCCGCCCGAGCAGCGTGGTCACCATGTAGACGTTGTAGGGGACGGTGGCCAGTTGCTCGGAACTCCCCAGCACGTCCTGGAGGTACTTGGCACTCCAGTTCGCCACCGTCGAGTCCCCGATGTACGCGCACGCCATCACCAGGCACAGCGGCAGCAGCATCCGGAACCCGGCGCCGCCCGGCTCGCCCGGCTCCTGGCGCTGCCCGCCGACGCTATGGTCGACGTAGAACCGGCTCCCGAGGAGCGCGCCGGGCAGCAGCACGGCCACCGCCGGCAGGTACGACACGAACAGCCCCAGCTGCCAGTGCGCCCCCGCCCACGCCGCCGACGCCCCCACGATGCCGCCGAGGCTGTACGCGGCGTGGAAGCCGAGCATGATGCTCCGCCCGTACGCGTGCTGGAGGCTGACGCCCAGCATGTTCATGGACGCGTCCAGCGCCCCGACCGCGAGCCCGAACGCCCCCAGCGCGACCGCCACGTGCCACAGCTCGGTACCGGCGCCCACGGCCAGCAACGACAGCAGCACCAGCGGCTGCGCCCAGCGCAGGACGACGCTGGGCGGCACGCGCCGGACGAGCTTCTCGGTCCCCACACTCGCCACGCCGGCGAGGATGGGCACGGCGGCGAGGAAGGCGGGCAGCAACCCGTCGGATATCCCGTACCGGTCCTGGATGGCGGGGATCCGCGTCACCAGGAGCGCGAAGGTCACGCCCTGCACGAAGAAGCTGAACCCCAGCGCCCCGCGCCCGCGCCCGAGCCGCACGTCCGCCGTTCCCGTTGCCGTCATGGCGGCACAGCGTAGGGCGTTCCCCTACTCCCGGGTAGAGATCTCACACACCCAGTCCGGCACCCTGCCCGGCCCCGAGTCCGAGCAGCCCGGGAAGCGCCCTCATCTCCCCGAACAGCCCGGTGGACGCGCCCAGTCGGCCGGCGGGCGTCATGGCCGTGTACCCGTACACGTCCATACCGGCGGCGACGGCGGCCTCCACCCCGAGCGGGCTGTCCTCGACGACCGCGCACTGCTCCGGCTCGAACCCCATCCGCGCGGCGGCGTGCAGGAACAGGTCGGGGGCGGGCTTCCCCTTGCCCACGTCCTCGGCGCTGAAGAGGATCCGGTCCTCGAACCACTCGCTCAGCCCGGCCGCCCGGTGCCCGGCCCGGATCCGCTCATGGGTCGAGGAGGAGGCCACGCAGTACGGCACCCCCTGCTCCTGGAGCGTCCGGAGCACGTCCGCGATCCCCTCGACGGGCCGCAGCTCCCGCTCGAACGCGGCGAGCGTGCGCGTGAGCAGCCTCTGGTTGAACTCGTCCGGCAGCCGGCGCCCGGTCCGCTCGTGCACGAGGTCGTGGATCCGGTGCACGGCCGATCCCATGTAGTCCCGCAGCGAGTCCTCCAGCGAGGTGGGGTGCCCCAGCTCGGTGAGATAGGCGGCGAGCACGCCGTTGGCGAGCGGCTCGCTGTCCACCAGCACACCGTCGTTGTCGAAGATGATCAGCTCATAGGTCATACCCTGACCCTAAACGCAGAAAAGCCCCGCACCATAAGGTGCGGGGCTTTCCCACAATGATTGTTCGGCGGCGTCCTACTCTCCCACAGGGTCCCCCCTGCAGTACC
>NZ_JBVJDL010000002.1:804805-1142789 GCF_055582305.1 Streptomyces sp. NPDC042102 | reverse complement strand
ACGCCCGGTTACATTCCGAACCCGGAAGCTAAGCCTTTCAGCGCCGATGGTACTGCAGGGGGGACCCTGTGGGAGAGTAGGACGCCGCCGAACAATCATTGTGGGAAAGCCCCGCACCTTATGGTGCGGGGCTTTTCTGCGTTCAGGGTCCGTTTGCTGTTCCCGTGCGAGTGAACCTCTGAGGCCCCGTGTCCTGGGAGGGGGCTCCCAGGACACCAGGGGTCAGAGGCGGCCGGCGGCCTTCAGGGACAGGTAGGCGTCGGCCAGGGCGGGGGCCAGGGTGTCCGGGGTGGCGTCGACGACCGTGACGCCGTGGCGGGTGAGCTGCTCGGCCGTGCGGTGGCGCTGGGACTGGGTCTGGGTGCCGGCCGCGGCCTCGTAGACGGCTTCGACCGTGCCGCGCGACGCGGTCATCTCCGCCACGTGGGGGTCGGCCACCGAGGCCAGGACGACCGTGTGGCGCTGCGTGAGGCGCGGGAGCAGGGGGAGGAGGCCCTCTTCGACAGGGGCCGCGTCCAGGCTCGTCAGGAGGACCACCAGGGAGCGGCGCGGGGCGCCGCGCAGGATGGTGGAGACCAGGCTGCGGGAGTCCGTCTCGACCAGTTCCGGTTCGAGCGTGGCCATCGCGTTCACGAAGGACGGCAGGACGTCGGCCGCCGACCGGCCCTGGACCTGGGCGCGGGTGCGCCGGTCGTAGGCCAGCAGGTCCACGCGGTCGCCGGCCCTGGTGGCCAGCGCGGCCAGCAGGAGGGCGGCGTCCATGGACGCGTCCAGGCGGGGGGCGTCGCCCACCCGGCCGGCCGAGGTGCGGCCGGTGTCCAGGCAGATCAGGATGTGGCGGTCGCGCTCCGGGCGCCAGGTGCGGATGGCCACCTTGTTCTGGCGGGCGGTGGCCCGCCAGTCGATGGAGCGGGTGTCGTCGCCGGGCACGTAGTCGCGCAGGCTGTCGAACTCGGTGCCCTCGCCGCGCGTCAGCACGCTCGTGCGGCCGTCCAGCTCGCGCAGGCGGGCCAGGCGGGAGGGGAGGTGCTTGCGGCTGGTGAAGGGCGGCAGGACCCGGACCGTCCAGGGCACCTCGTGGTTGCCCTGGCGGGCGAACAGGCCCAGCGGCCCGTACGAGCGGATCGTGACTCGGGCGGCCCGGCGGTCACCGCGCCGGGTCGGGCGCAGCCGGGTGGTGAGCCGGCGGCGTTCACCGGCCGGGATCTCCAGGGTGTGGCGGGAGGCCTCGAACTCGGTGCCCGGCCGCCAGCTGCTGGGCGGCCAGGCGTCCCGCAGGCGGGCGCGGAGCTTGCGCCCGCCCGGGTTGGTCACCGTGAGGTGGACGTCGGCGCTCTCGCCCAGGCGTACCGAGGTGTCGCCGGATCGGGACAGGCGCAGAGTGCGTACGGGCGCCGCCAGGGCGTAGTCGCAGGCGCAGGCCAGGGCGATCGGGCCGTTGACGGCGAGGATCCCCGTCCAGCTCGGCTCCAGGATGCCGACGGGGATGCTGCCGAGGGCCGCCACCAGGGCGGCGCGTCCGGTGAATCCCATCAGCGGGGGACCGGGACGTGGGAGAGGATCGCGGTGATGACCGCGTCGGCCGTGACCCCCTCCATTTCCGCCTCCGGCCGGAGCTGGATGCGGTGGCGCAGCGTCGGCAGCGCGAGGGCCTTGACGTCGTCCGGGATGACGTAGTCGCGGCCGGTCAGCCAGGCCCAGGCGCGGGCGGTGGAGAGCAGGGCGGTGGCACCGCGCGGGGAGACGCCGAGGGTCAGCGACGGCGATTCGCGGGTGGCACGGCAGATGTCGACGACGTACGCGGTGATCTCGGGGGAGACGGCCGTCTTGGCGACGGCCTGGCGCGCGGCCTCCAGGTCGGCGGGGCCGGCGACCGGGCGGACGCCGGCGGCGGCCAGGTCGCGCGGGTTGAAGCCGGCGGCGTGCCGGGCCAGGACGCCGATCTCGTCCTCGCGGGAGGGCAGGGGCACGGTGAGCTTGAGCAGGAAGCGGTCCAGCTGGGCTTCCGGGAGGGGGTAGGTGCCCTCGTACTCGACGGGGTTCTGCGTCGCGGCGACCAGGAACGGCTCCGGGAGCATGCGCGGGGTGCCGTCGATGGTGACCTGGCGCTCCTCCATCGCCTCGAGGAGGGAGGACTGGGTCTTGGGAGGGGTCCGGTTGATCTCGTCCGCGAGGAGGAGGTTGGTGAAGACCGGGCCGTTCTGGAAGGAGAACTCGGCGGTGCGGGCGTCGTAGACGAGGGAGCCGGTGACGTCGCTCGGCATCAGGTCGGGGGTGAACTGCACGCGCTTGGTGTCGAGTTCGAGGGAGGCGGCCAGTGCCCGTACCAGGAGGGTCTTGGCGACGCCGGGGACGCCTTCGAGCAGGACGTGGCCGCGGCAGAGCAGGGCGACGACGAGACCGGTGACCGCGGAGTCCTGGCCGACCACGGCCTTTCCGATCTCGGTGCGGAGCGCTTCCAGGGAGGCGCGTGCGTCGTCCGCGTGAGCGGTGGTCGGGGACGTCATGAGGTGCGGACCTCTCTTTCGAGGGCGTCGAGGTGGTCGGCGAGCGCGACGAGTGCCGCGTCGTCGGACGGTGCGGGGCCGAACAGAAGGCCTGTCAGGTCCCGGGTGGGGTCGAGGAGATGGGCCGAGGCGGCGGGCAGCAGGGTCGCCGGGTCGTGGGCCCGGGCCGCCGGTACGCCGAGCAGGGCCGCGAGGCGTTCGCGGGTGGCGGCGCGCAGCACGGTGGCGGCGCGGTCGCGGGCGTCGGCCTTGTGGTAGAGGCGGGCGCGGCCCTCGGTGGCCTCGGAGGCGCGGATGACGACGGGCAGCCGTTCGGTGACGAGCGGGCCCAGTCGCCGGGCCCGCCACAGGGCGGCCACGGCCGCGGCGATGAAGAGCTGGAGCAGGGCCCAGTTCCAGCCGTCGGGGATCAGGTCGCCGAGGGACTTCCGCTCGGCGGCGGCGCCTTCGGAGAGGTCGGCGAGGGAGGGCAGGTACCAGACCACTTCGGGCCGGGAGCCGAGGAGTTGCAGGGCGAGGGAGGCGTTGCCCTCCTTGGCGAGCTCCTCGTTGAGGAGGATGCGCTCGGAGCCGAGGAGGACGGTGTCGCCGCCGCCGGTCGCCGGCAGGACGAGCACGGTCGGGCTGCCGGCGCTGGGGTAGCAGCGGACGGCGCCGGGCCGGTCGGTGGTGTAGCGCAGGCCGTCGCCGGTGGCGGCGCGGCCGGCGGTGGCGGCGGCCGGGAGGGTGCAGTCGGGGGAGAGGACCTCGTCGGTGGTGGCGGGCCGGGAACGGACGCCGGGGGCGAGGGAGTTCAGGGCGTCGTCGGCGCCGAGGAGGATGGTGCGGCCGCCGGAGCGGTCCATGGCGGTGCGCAGGGCGGTGCGCTGCTGTTCGCCGAGGAGGTCGGGGTCGGTGACCAGCAGGGTGGTTCCCTTGCCGGTGGCCGCGGCGGCTTCCCGAGTGGTGGTCACCACGCGGCTGGCGACGCCGCGTTGCTCGAGGAGTTCGGCGACGGCCCGGCTGCCCTCGGGGTCGGCGCTGCGGGGGTCGAGGTAGCCGTGCTGCTTGCCGCTGTTGAAGGTGGCCAGCAGCAGGCCGGCCGCCAGGAGGGCGGCGAAGGCGAGGACCAGGCCGCGGGAGCGGCGCCAGAGCTGGGCCGGGGTGAGGGCGGTGGAGGTCGTGCCGGGCGTGCGCGCGGGCACCGCGGCGGTCGCGGGCACGGGTGCGGCCGCGGGCGTGGTCGCCGGAGCGGGCGCGGTCGGGCGGTCGGGGGTCGTCGGGCCGGTCATGCGGTGGGTCCCGGGGCGCTGGTCAGGAGGGGCTTGGCCCGCTCCAGGGTGAGGTCGAGGTCGCGCAGGCGGCCGTACGTGGCGGCGTCGGCGGTGCGGCCGCCGTAGGTGACGTCGTCGAAGGTACGGGCGGCGGCGCGCAGGTCCGCGGTGTGGTCGGGCAGGGCGAGGGCGGCCTCGGCGGCGGCCTCGTCGGCGGTGCGGCCGGGGCGCGGGTCCAGGAGGGTGCGTTCCTCCAGGGAGCGGACGACGGCGCGCATGCGTTCCTGGACGGCCTCGGTCCAGTGGCCGGCGGCCGCGTGGGCGTCGGCGGCCGCGCGGTGGTCGGCGGCGGAGCGGACGCGGTCGTCGAAGAGGTCGCCGGCGGTGGCGGCCAGGCGCCCGGGGGTGCCGAGCCGCCACCACAGCAGGCCGATGATCAGGATGATCGCCAGCACGATCACGACCAGGCCGGTGGCGCCTCCCGGGGTGGCGCCGGAGGCGGCGGAGAAGAGGTCGTCGACCCACTCCCAGAACCGGCGCATGGCGCGGTCCAGGAGGGAGGGGTCGTTCTCGTGGTACATCGGCTTCGACAGTTCGCGCTCGGCCGCCTCGCGGGCGGGGCCGCGCGGTGTCGTCACCGGTGGTGCGGTGTCGCCGGGCAGCAGTGCCGCGGCGTGCGTGATGAGTCCCCCCGTGCTCGTCACCGCATCAGCCCCCGGTGGTGTGGTTCGGGCCCGGTCCGCCGGTGCCGTCGGTGGTGCCGTAGTTCTCGACGCCGGCCGCGCGCGCGAGCTCGAGGTCGAGGGCCTCGCGGCGGATGCGCTGGTCGATGTAGAGCAGGACGGTGACGCCGGCCTGCATCGGCAGGGTGATGCCCAGGGCGATGACCGTGCCGATGGCCGAGATGATCAGGTAGCCCCAGCTGTCGGAGACGGTGCCGTCGGTGATGCCGGCCATGCCGCCGCCGAAGAGCGCGGCGCCGATCCCCGTGAAGGGCACCACGATGATCATGGACACGATGCCGGTGATGATGGCGGTGAGGACGCTGATGCCGAAGATCCGCCACCAGGAGCCGCCGACCAGCTTCGAGGAGCGGGCGAAGGCGGTGAAGATGCCGGCCTTCTCCAGCATCAGGGCGGGCGGGGCCAGGCTGAACTTGATCCACAGCCAGGTGACCAGCACGAGCGCGCCGATGCCGACGAGCACGGCGAGTCCCGGGCCGCCGGCCAGCAGGGCGGGTACCACCAGGACGCTGACCAGCAGGATCGCGCCGAGCGCCATCAGCACGGTCAGTCCGCACAGGCGCAGCAGCTGCGGGCGGGCGTCGCGCCAGGCGCCGGAGACGGTGGAACTCTGGCCCAGCACCGCACGGCTGAAGATCATCGTGAGCATCGCGGTGACCAGGATTCCCCCGATCAGCTGGACGAAGATGCCGACGAGGGCCAGCAGCATGCTGCCGCCGGCGGCGTCGAGGACCTCTCCCGGGGTGGTGGTCTCCGGGTCGAGGGTGAGGTCGGCGAAGGCGTACTTCTCGAAGAGGACGTTGGCCACCTCGACGATGACGGCCACCGTGAAGGTGATCGACAGGACCGAGCGCCAGTGCGTACGCATGGTGGTGACCGCGCCGTCGAGGATCTCGCCCAGGCCCAGGGGGCGCAGCGGGATCACGCCGGGCTTGGCGGCCGGGGGCTTGTTCCAGCCGCCGGGGCCGCCGTAGGGGCTGCCGTACTGGCCGCCGTGGGGCTGCTGCTGCCCGCCGTACGAGCCCCAGCCGGCGCGGGGCTGCTGCGGGCCGGAGCCGGGCGCCGCGGGGCCGTCGGTGCCAGGGCTGGACCACTGGCCGGGCGGCGGCTGCTCGGCCGACCAGCCGGGGGCCGCAGGGGGCTGCGCGCCCGGCTGCTCGGGCTGCGCGCCGGGAGGTGTGGGCTGCGAGTCGGGCGCGCCGGGCCGCTCCCCGTCGGACGGAGAGGATCCGGGCGTTGCCCAGCCCGGAGAGTCGTTCATCGTGGCTCCTTCACGTCACCTGCGGGGCGGGGGCGCTGGTCGGCTGCCATCGTGCCACGTGGGGACGCCGGGCGGACCGGCCGTCCCCCCCGGTTTCCCGAGCCTGCCCGCACCTTCAATTGTCACCCGTCGAGCGGGCAGACTGGATCACCCCGGCCATCCGGCCGCGGGACCGCTGTGGGACAGCTCACCGCCAGGTCACGATTAGCTAATGGGATGATGTCAACCATGAAGGGACGCGTCCTTGTCGTCGACGACGACACCGCGCTGGCCGAGATGCTCGGCATCGTGCTGCGTGGAGAAGGTTTCGAGCCGTCGTTCGTCGCGGACGGCGACAAGGCCCTGGCTGCCTTTCGCGAGGCCAAGCCGGACCTGGTGCTGCTGGATCTCATGCTGCCCGGACGGGACGGCATAGAGGTCTGCCGGCTGATCCGCGCCGAGTCCGGCGTGCCGATCGTCATGCTCACGGCCAAGAGCGACACGGTGGACGTCGTGGTCGGACTGGAGTCCGGCGCCGACGACTACATCGTCAAGCCGTTCAAGCCCAAGGAGCTGGTCGCCCGTATCCGGGCCCGCCTGCGGCGTTCGGAGGAGCCCGCGCCGGAGCAGCTGACCATCGGTGACCTGGTCATCGACGTGGCCGGCCACTCCGTCAAGCGCGACGGTGCCTCGATCGCGTTGACCCCGCTGGAGTTCGACCTGCTGGTCGCGCTCGCCCGCAAGCCCTGGCAGGTCTTCACCCGTGAGGTGCTGCTGGAGCAGGTGTGGGGCTACCGCCACGCCGCGGACACCCGCCTGGTCAACGTGCACGTGCAGCGGCTGCGCTCGAAGGTCGAGAAGGACCCCGAGCGCCCCGAGATCGTCGTGACGGTGCGCGGTGTCGGCTACAAGGCCGGACCCAGCTGACGTGCCGCCCGGCAGGGCCCCCGGCTCCCGCTGGGGGGCGACACGGGCGCGCCGGCTGCTCCAGGACGGGGCGCCCGGCGGCCCCGTCCTGCGCCTGTTCGTACGGCTGGCGCGGCGTCCGCTGCTGCCCGCGGTGCGGTTGTGGCGGCGCAACCTGCAGCTGCGGGTGGTCGCCGGCACGCTGCTGATGTCGCTGGGCGTGGTGCTGCTGCTCGGCTTCGTCGTCATCGGCCAGGTCAGCAACGGCCTCCTCGAGGCCAAGCAGGACGCGGCGCAGAGCCAGGCCGCGGGCGGCTTCGCGGTCGCACAGGAGAAGGCCAACACCCCGTCCGCGGCGGACGGCGCCGATACGGGCGCCGTGGACGCCAAGGGCGGCCGGGACGCCAGTACGTGGATGAACTCCCTCGTGTGGCAGCTGGCCAGTGGCGGCCAGTCCGCGTTCGAGGTGGTCGCGCTGGGCGCGAACACGGGCGACGTCGGCAAGGGCGTGCGCGGGGCGCGCGCCTCCGGCGACGTGGACCCGACCGCGAGCATCCCGGCGGAGCTGCGCAAGTCCGTCGACCACGGGACCGGCACCTTCCAGACCTTCGCGAAGATCCGCTACACCGCCCCGGACAAGGCCCCCGAGGCCGCCCTGGTCATCGGCAAGCGGCTGACCGACATCAACGGTGCCCCGTACGACCTGTACTACCTCTTCCCGCTGACGCAGGAGGAGGAGTCCCTCAACCTGATCAAGGCGACGATCGCCACGGCGGGCCTGTTCGTGGTCGTGCTGCTCGGCGCCATCGCCTGGCTGGTCGTGCGCCAGGTCGTCACGCCCGTGCGGATGGCCGCCGGGATCGCCGAGCGGCTCTCGGCGGGGCGGCTCCAGGAGCGGATGAAGGTCACCGGCGAGGACGACATCGCGCGCCTGGGCGAGGCCTTCAACAAGATGGCGCAGAACCTCCAGAACAAGATCCAGCAGCTGGAGGACCTGTCCCGGATGCAGCGCCGCTTCGTCTCGGACGTCAGCCACGAGCTGCGGACCCCGCTGACGACGGTCCGGATGGCCGCCGACGTCATCCACGACGCCCGGGTCGACTTCGACCCGGTCACCGCGCGCTCGGCCGAGCTGCTCGCCGGTCAGCTGGACCGCTTCGAGTCCCTGCTCGCCGACCTGCTGGAGATCAGCCGGTTCGACGCGGGCGCCGCCGCCCTGGAGGCGGAGCCGATCGACCTGCGGGACGTCGTACGCCGGGTCATCGACGGCGCGGAGCCGCTGGCCGAGCGCAAGGGCACCCGGATCCGGGTGCTGGGCGACACCCAGCCGGTGATCGCCGAGGCCGACGCGCGGCGGGTGGAGCGGGTGCTGCGCAACCTGGTCGTCAACGCCGTCGAGCACGGCGAGGGCCGGGACGTGGTCGTACGGCTGGCCTCGGCGGGCGGCGCGGTCGCGGTCGCGGTACGGGACTACGGCGTGGGCCTCAAGCCCGGCGAGGCGACGCGGGTCTTCAACCGGTTCTGGCGGGCCGACCCGGCCCGGGCCAGGACCACCGGCGGTACGGGGCTGGGCCTGTCGATCGCGGTCGAGGACGCGCGGCTGCACGGCGGCTGGCTCCAGGCGTGGGGCGAGCCCGGCGGCGGTTCGCAGTTCCGGCTGACGCTGCCGCGCACGGCCGACGAGCCGTTGCGGGGGTCGCCGATCCCGCTGGAGCCGGAGGATTCCCGGGGCAACCGGGCGCGGGCCGAGGCCGAGCGCCGGGCCGCCGCCGTACCGGGGCAGCCGGCGGACCGCGGTCCGGGCGTCGCGGGCGGCTCCGGGCTGCCCGGAGGCGGTACGGCCGAACGTTCGGCGATACCGCCGCGCCCCGCGGCGGTGCCCGCCGACCCGACGGCGCTGCCGGGCAGCGGCGCGCGGGTGGTGGCCCGGCCGAACGGCGGGGGAGCGGCGGAGCACGTACAGGAGGACGCGGGACGTGAGGGCTGAGGGCAGGGGCGGGGCCGGCGGGATCGCCGGGGCCTCGGGGACGGCCGAAACCGCGGAGATCGCCGTGACCGAGGGGACCTCGGCGGGCGCCGGGGCCGCCGGGGGCGTGCCGGGCGGGTCCGGACGACGGGTGCGTGCCGGGAGCGCGCGCGGGCTGCGGGCGGGCGCCGTGCTCGGCGGGGTCGCGCTGCTGGTGCCCGGCTGTGCCTCGATGCCCGACCACGGGGAGATCCGGCAGGTGCAGGCCTCGCCGGGGGCCGATTCCCTGGTGCGGGTCTTCGGCGTACCGCCGGCCGACAAGGCCAGTCCGATGGAGATCGTGCGCGGTTTCGTGGAGGCGATGACCGCCGACGACCCGCAGCTGGACACGGCCCGCAAGTACCTCACGGAGGACGCGGCCCGCAGCTGGAAGCCCAGCTCCGGCATCACCGTGACCGCGGGCGGCCTGCGCATCTCGGGGCAGACCGAGAAGGACCCGGAGACCCCGCGGTTCAAGATGAGCAGCACGATGCTGGCGACCGTGGACGAGCGCAGCGCGTACCAGCCGGACCCCGGCGGCGGGACCTACGAGGAGTACCTGCAGCTCCTCAAGAACAAGGAAGGGCAGTGGCGGATCGCCACACCGCCCAAGGGGCTGGTGCTGAGCGAGTCCGACTTCCAGCGCATCTACAAGCCGGTCAACAAGTTCTACTTCGCGGGCGGGACGCTCGTCGCGGACCCGGTGTACGTGCGCCAGCGCACCGACCCCGACTCGCGCATGGACCCGATGACGCAGACCGTCAAGTCGCTGCTGGACGGGCCCTCCAAGTGGCTCGGGCCGGTCGTCACCTCCAGCTTCCCGACGGGCACGGAGCTGCGGGAGGGCACCAAGTCCCTGACGTACGACGGCCAGAACACGCTGCGCGTGCCGCTGAACCTCAAGGCGGACAACGTGGCGCAGCCGCAGTGCCAGCGGATGGCGACCCAGCTGCTGTACACGGTGCGGGACATGACCGCCTCGCGGCTGGACCGGGTGGAGCTGCTGCGCTCGGACAAGTCCTCGCTGTGCGCGGTGACCGAGGCGGCCGCCTCGACGATCGCCAGCCGGCCGGCCGCTCCGAGGTACCAGTACTACGTCGACAAGGACGACAAGCTGGTCCGGATGCCGGTGGAGGGGCAGGCCGAGGACCAGCAGAACCGGGCCGAGCCGGTGCCGGGGCCGGTGAACTCGCCCGCCCTCAAGGTCGGGGCCGCCGCGGTGTCGCACGACGAGCGGCGCGCGGCGGTGGTCTCCGAGGGCGGCCACGCCCTGTACGTCGTCTCGCTGACGACGGCCGGTCTGATGCCGCAGCCCGTGCTGACCAGCAAGGCGAACAAGCTGACGGCGCCCAGCTGGGACGCCCGCGGTGACCTGTGGATCGCGGACCAGGACCCGGCGAACGCGGGTCTGCTGTGGGTGCCCGCCGGGACCGGGGCGCACGAGAAGGTCGACGTGAGCGGGCTCGGCAGTGGCCGGATCAGCGCGGTGCGGGTCTCGGCCGACGGGGTGCGGATCGCGCTGCTGGTGATCAAGGACGGCCGCAAGACGCTGTACGTCGGGCGGATCGAGCGGCCCGAGCACAAGACGGACGGGGCGGCGGTGTCGGTGCGCGAGCTGCGGCCGGCGGCGCCGCAGATGGCCGATGTGACGGCGATGAGCTGGGCGCCGCGGGGCAGGCTGCTGGTGATCGGGCGGGAGAGCGGCGGTGTCGTGCAGGCCCGGTACACGCTGTCGGACGGCTCGATGGTCGCGGGCAGCCTGCCCGGTGCGACGGGGCTGAGCGCGGTGGCGGCGACGGAGGACGAGACGCGGGCGGCGCCGGTGGTGGCGCAGGCCGTGGACGACGGGATCGTGTCGCTGCCGCCGGGCGGACAGTGGCGCACCGTGGGCGCGGGCGGCCGGGCGCCGGTCTACCCGGGCTGAGGCCGCGGGCCGTCGGGCCCGGGAGCCGCCGGGCCCGGGGGACTGTCGCCCGGGGGAGGTGGTCCTGGGCCGTCCGGCCCGGAGGGTTGTCCACAGGGGTGGCGCGTGGGCGTGGCCGGCGGCACTGTGGGGTGATGCGGTGGTGCTGGCAGGAGCTCGCCGGGCTGGTGCTGCCGGGGGACTGCGCCGGGTGCGGTGCCGCGCGCGTGCTGCTGTGCCACGGCTGCCGTGCGGCGCTGACCGGAGCGGGAGCGCGGCGGGTGCGGCCGTCCCCGGCGCCGGCCGGGCTGCCGGTGGTGCATGCCGCGGCCTCGTACGAGGGCGCGGTACGGGCGGTGCTGCTCGCCCACAAGGAACGCGGCGCCATGCCGCTGGCCGGGGCGCTGGGCGTCGCGCTGGCCGGTGCCGTACGCACGGGACTGGCGGGACGGGCCGGGGCGGCGGGCGGCGGGGTGGAACGCGAGGTGGTCCTCGTACCGGTGCCCTCGGCGCGGGCCCGGGTGCGGGCGCGCGGGCACGATCCGGCGCGCAGGATCGCCCTGGCCGCGTCCGCGTGGCTGCGTACGACCGGGACGCCGGCGCGGGTGGCGGCCGTCCTGCGGCAGCGGCGGCCGGTGGCCGACCAGGCGGGCCTGGGTGCCCGGCAGCGGCGGGAGAACCTCGCGGGGGCACTGGAGGTACGCCGGGGTGCGGCGCGGCTGCTGGAGGGGCCCTGGGTGGTCCTGGTGGACGATTTGATGACGACCGGGGCGACGCTCGCGGAGGCGGCCCGCGCGGTGCGCGCGGCGGGGGTGCCGGTGGGGGGCGGTCCGACGGCGGCCGTGGTGGCGGGTCCGGCGTACACGCCCGCCTGCGCGATTGAGACAAGATCTGCCGGAACTCGAACAGAGCAATAAAGTTGCGAATAGATTTGGAACTGATCGGGAAGGCGCATCGTTGCAGGTAGTAAGAGGGGTGATACCCCTGAACGGAGGTACGTTCCGGTAGCGGGTGCCGACAACCGGCAGAGAGAGATATGTTCGGTTGTGAGGAACTGGCGAGCCTTGGCCCGCAACGTCTCTCGACTCTGAAGTCGGTGGGGTGGCGATCTTGCCGATGGGGGAGGAGGAGGTGAAAGTCGCCAAGTCCGAGGCTCCGGTGTTCACCGGGGTCTGGTGCGAAAAGGGAGACGCTTCGCCCGAAGCGGCGGAGCGATCCGGGAACGGAGTTCTGCGTGGACATCGTCGTCAAGGGCCGCAAGACCGAGGTGCCCGAGCGGTTCCGTAAGCACGTGGCCGAGAAGCTCAACGTGGACAAGATCCAGAGGTATGACGGCAAGGTCATCAGCATGGACGTCGAGGTGTCCAAGGAGCTCAACCCGCGTCAGGCCGACCGTTCCGACCGTGTGGAGATCACCCTTCGTTCCCGCGGTCCCGTGATCCGTGCCGAGGCAGCCGCCGCCGACCCGTACGCGGCGCTGGACCTGGCGCACGAGAAGCTCGAGGCCCGGCTGCGCAGGCAGCACGACAAGCGTGCCAGCCGCCGCGGCAACGGCCGCCTCTCCGCCGCGGAGGTCGCCGATGCCGTCCCGGACGCCGCGACGCTGAACGGGAGCGGCCAGCCCGTGTCCGACGAGGAGTCGGGCGTTCCGACGACCCGCATCGGCTCGCTGGAAGTGCAGGGCGAGGGCCCGCTCATCGTCCGCGAGAAGACCCACTCGGCGGCACCCATGTCGCTCGACCAGGCGCTTTACGAAATGGAGCTGGTCGGGCACGACTTCTATCTTTTCGTCGACTCCGAGACCAAGCTGCCCAGCGTCGTCTACCGGCGCCACGCCTATGACTACGGCGTCATCCACGTGAACCCCGACGGTGCCTCGAGCTCCGAGGAACCGCGGGGCGGCGCCGGCGGCGCGCTCGGCGGCTGACCCCGGATCGGCCGGTGCCCCTGCGGACGCGCCCGTGCGTCCCGGGGGCACCCGTATGCTGGCGGACAGTCAACCGGCGGTCGACCTCGCCGGGTTGAGGCGGAACTCGCAGGGCTCGCAGGACCCGCAGGTCTTGCAGGGGGAGGAACGATGGCGGACAGCTTCGAGCCGGAATGCCGTGTCGACGGCCCCGGCGGTGAGCCGATCCGGGTGCTCGTCGTGGACGACCACGCCCTCTTCCGGCGCGGACTGGAGATCGTCCTCGCGCAGGAGGAGGACATCCAGGTCGTCGGTGAGGCCGGGGACGGTGCGGAGGCGGTGGACAAGGCGGCCGACCTGCTGCCGGACATCGTGCTGATGGACGTGCGGATGCCGCGCCGGGGCGGGATCGAGGCGTGCACCTCGATCAAGGAGGTGGCACCCTCCGCGAAGATCATCATGCTGACGATCAGCGACGAGGAGGCCGACCTCTACGACGCGATCAAGGCGGGGGCCACGGGCTACCTGCTCAAGGAGATCTCCACGGACGAGGTCGCGACCGCCATTCGCGCGGTGGCGGACGGGCAGTCGCAGATCAGCCCCTCGATGGCGTCGAAACTCCTGACCGAATTCAAGTCGATGATCCAGCGCACGGACGAGCGGCGGCTGGTGCCCGCGCCGCGGCTGACCGACCGCGAGCTGGAGGTCCTCAAGCTGGTGGCGACCGGGATGAACAACCGCGACATCGCCAAGGAGCTGTTCATCTCCGAGAACACCGTGAAGAACCACGTCCGCAACATCCTGGAGAAGCTGCAGCTGCACTCCCGGATGGAGGCCGTGGTCTACGCGATGCGCGAGAAGATCCTCGAAATCCGCTGAGCGCTCCGGGGCCGCCGGCGGCCCGCGGCCCCGGAGCCGCCCGGCACCGGCGGCCCGCGGCCCCGGCGGCCCCGCCCTGTGGCCCCGCCCGGCGGCTCAGCCGAGAGTCGCCAGCTCCGCCGTCACGGCCGCCGCCTCCTCGGGTGAGGCCGCCCGCTCGATCCGTACGTCCTCGCAGCCCACCCAGGACGCCGCCTCCACCAGCGCCTCGGCCATGGCGCGCGCCGCCCTCGGCGTGGTCAGCGACAGCTGGCGGGCCACCAGGGTGCGGCCCTCCCGCGCCGGGTCCACGCGGCCCTGGAGCCGGCCCCCGGCCAGCAGCGGCATGGCGAAGTAGCCGTGGATCCGCTTCGGCTTCGGCACGTACGCCTCCAGCCGGTGCGTGAAGCCGAAGATCCGCTCGGTGCGCGGCCGGTCCCAGATCAGCGAGTCGAACGGGGAGAGCAGCGTGGTGCGGTGCCGCCCGCGCGGTACGGAGGCCAGCGCGGCCGGGTCCGCCCAGGCGGGCCGGCCCCAGCCCTCGACCTCCACCGGCACCAGCCCGGAGTCCGCGATCACCGCGTCGACCTGCTCGCCCCTGAGCCGGTGGTAGTCCGCGATGTCGGCGCGCGTGCCCACGCCGAGGGACTGCCCGGACAGGGCCACCAGCCGGCGCAGGCACTCGGCGTCGTCGAGGTCGTCGTGGAACAGGGCGGCCGGGACCGCGCGCTCGGCCAGGTCGTACACCCGCTTCCAGCCGCGCCGTTCGGTGCAGACCACGTCACCGGTGTCCAGCAGCCACTCCACCGCGATCTTCGTCTCGGACCACTCGAACCACTCGCCGCCGTTCTTCGCGCCGCCCAGCTGCGTCGAGGTCATCGGGCCCTCGGCCGCCAGCCGGTCCAGCACCGTCTTCGTCGAGCGCTCCTTGTCGGCGAGCACGTGCCAGCGGTGGCCGCGCGCATAGCGGGCCCGGCGGCGGAAGGCGAAGTGCGGCCACTCCTCGATCGGCAGGATGCACGCGGCGTGCGACCAGTATTCGAAGGCGTGGCTCCCGCTCCAGTACGCCGACTCCACGGCGGTGCGGCCCACCGCGCCCAGGCGCGCGTACGGAATCAGCTCGTGCGAGCGGGCGAGCACGGAGATCGTGTCGAGCTGGACGGCGCCCAGGTGCCGCAGCACCCCGCGGACCCCGCCACGCCGGTCGGGCGCGCCCAGGAAACCCTGCGCGCGCAGGGCGATGCGGCGCGCGTCGTCGGCGGAGAGGGACACGGTCGGCTGCGGCAGGCTCGTCATGACCGCACCCTAGAGGCCGCCACTGACACCGGGCCGGGGCGACGGCGGGGGCGAAGCCGGGGGGAGGTGGGAGCGAACACTTTTCGGCGGACACCGGCACCTATCGCGGTCCCCGTACGTTCTCCTTCCGGGCGGCCGCAGCCCTTGCGGCCACGGCAGACCTCCCGGCGTGACCGAGTCCTCGCTTACGATGGCCGTTGCGGTGGGGTCCACCTGCCGTGCCCGTGTACGAACCAGTGCCAGGCCCGACCGGCAAGGAGACAAACCTCGGTGTCCGTCTTCAACAAGCTCATGCGTGCAGGCGAAGGCAAGATCCTGCGCAAACTGCACCGCATCGCGGACCAGGTCAACTCCATCGAAGAGGACTTCGTCAACCTCTCCGACGCCGAGTTGCGGGCGCTCACGGACGAGTACAGGCAGCGGTTCCAGGACGGCGAGAGCCTCGACGACCTGCTGCCCGAGGCCTTTGCGACGGTCCGCGAGGCCGCGAAGCGCGTGCTCGGCCAGCGTCACTACGACGTCCAGCTCATGGGCGGCGCCGCGCTGCACCTCGGCTACGTGGCCGAGATGAAGACCGGTGAGGGCAAGACCCTCGTCGGTACCCTCCCGGCGTACCTGAACGCGCTGTCCGGCAAGGGCGTGCACCTGATCACGGTGAACGACTACCTGGCCGAGCGCGACTCCGAGATGATGGGCCGCGTCCACCGCTTCCTGGGCCTGAGCGTCGGCTGCATCCTGGCCAACATGACCCCGGCCCAGCGCCGCGAGCAGTACGACTGCGACATCACGTACGGCACGAACAACGAGTTCGGCTTCGACTACCTGCGCGACAACATGGCGTGGTCGAAGGAGGAGCTGGTCCAGCGCGGCCACAACTTCGCCGTGGTCGACGAGGTCGACTCGATCCTCGTCGACGAGGCCCGTACCCCGCTGATCATCTCCGGCCCGGCCGACCAGGCCACGAAGTGGTACGCCGACTTCGCCAAGCTGGTCACCCGCCTGACCAAGGGCGAGCCCGGCCAGCCGCTGAAGGGCATCGAGGAGACCGGCGACTACGAGGTCGACGAGAAGAAGCGCACCGTCGGCATCCACGAGGCCGGTGTCGCCAAGGTCGAGGACTGGCTCGGCATCGACAACCTCTACGAGTCCGTGAACACCCCCCTGGTCGGCTACCTCAACAACGCCATCAAGGCCAAGGAACTGTTCAAGAAGGACAAGGACTACGTCGTCATGGACGGCGAAGTCATGATCGTCGACGAGCACACCGGCCGTATCCTCGCCGGCCGCCGCTACAACGAGGGCATGCACCAGGCGATCGAGGCGAAGGAAGGGGTGGACATCAAGGACGAGAACCAGACGCTCGCCACGATCACCCTCCAGAACTTCTTCCGCCTCTACTCGAAGCTGTCCGGTATGACCGGTACGGCCATGACCGAGGCCGCCGAGTTCCACCAGATCTACAAGCTGGGCGTCGTGCCGATCCCGACGAACCGGCCCATGCAGCGCAAGGACCAGGCCGACCTGATCTACCGGACCGAGGTCGCCAAGTTCGCCGCCGTCGTCGACGACATCGCGGACAAGCACGAGAAGGGCCAGCCGATCCTGGTCGGCACCACCTCGGTCGAGAAGTCCGAGTACCTCTCGCAGCAGCTGAACAAGCGGGGCATCCCGCACGAGGTCCTCAACGCCAAGCAGCACGACCGCGAGGCGATCATCGTCGCGCAGGCCGGCCGCCGCGGCGCGGTCACGGTCGCCACGAACATGGCCGGCCGCGGTACGGACATCAAGCTCGGCGGCAACCCGGACGACCTCGCCGAGGCGGAGCTGCGCCAGCAGGGCCTGGACCCGGAGGAGCACATCGAGGAGTGGGCGCACGCCCTCCCCGCGGCGCTCACCCGGGCCGAGGCGGCGGTGAAGGCCGAGTTCGAGGAGGTCAAGGAGCTCGGCGGGCTGTACGTGCTGGGCACCGAGCGCCACGAGTCGCGGCGTATCGACAACCAGCTGCGCGGCCGCTCCGGCCGACAGGGCGACCCGGGCGAGTCCCGCTTCTACCTGTCGCTGGGCGACGACCTGATGCGCCTGTTCAAGGCGCAGATGGTCGAGCGGGTCATGGCCATGGCCAATGTCCCCGACGACGTGCCGATCGAGAACAAGATGGTCACGCGCGCGATCGCGTCGGCCCAGTCGCAGGTCGAGACCCAGAACTTCGAGACGCGCAAGAACGTCCTGAAGTACGACGAGGTCCTCAACAGCCAGCGCGAGGTCATCTACGGCGAGCGCCGCCGCGTCCTGGAGGGCGAGGACCTGCACGAGCAGGTGCGCTTCTTCATGGACGACACCATCGACGCGTACATCGCGGCCGAGACGGTCGAGGGCTTCGCCGAGGAGTGGGACCTGGAGCGCCTGTGGGGCGCCTTCAAGCAGCTCTACCCGATCAAGGTGACGGTGGAGGAGCTGGAGGACGCGGCGGGCGACCGGGCCGGGATCACGGCCGAGTTCATCGCGGAGTCCGTCAAGGACGACATCCACGAGCAGTACGAGGAGCGCGAGAAGGCGCTGGGCTCGGAGATCATGCGTGAGCTGGAGCGGCGCGTGGTGCTGTCGGTGCTGGACCGCAAGTGGCGCGAGCACCTGTACGAGATGGACTACCTGCAGGAAGGCATCGGCCTGCGGGCGATGGCCCAGAAGGACCCGCTGGTCGAGTACCAGCGGGAGGGCTTCGACATGTTCAACGCCATGATGGAGGGCATCAAGGAGGAGTCCGTCGGCTACCTGTTCAACCTGGAGGTCCAGGTCGAGCAGCAGGTCGAGGAGGTTCCGGTGCAGGCTCCGTCGCTGACGAAGGAGGAGGCGCCGGTCCCGGCCGCGCGTCCGGAGATCCGGGCGAAGGGCCTGGAGGCCCCGCAGCGCCGTGGCGGCCTGCACTTCTCGGCGCCGACGGTCGACGGTGAGGGCGGCGTGGTCGAGGGCGACTTCGACGACGACGGCGCTGCCGGCGGGTCGGGCGACGGGATGACGCGGGCGGAGCGGCGCAAGGCGCAGCGTGCGTCGGGCGGCCGCCGCCGCAAGAAGTAACGCCACCCCCGACGGGGCCGGCCCCGCCCCCACCGGGCGGGCCGGCCCCGTCGCGCTTCCCGGCCCCTGGCCACCGCTCCCTGGTCCCCGGCCCCTTGGCACGCCGTCCCGGCCCCGCGCTGCCGTCCCTGGCGGGTGGGGTACGCGAGCCTGCCCCCGCCTGGCGTTGCGCCGCTGCGCGGGGCTCTCCCCCACCCCGCCCCTTCCCGAAACCGGGGGCTCCGCCCCAGACCCCGGGGGGTGACGGGCTGTGCCCGGACCCGGGGAACCGGGGCTCCGCCCCGTACCCCGAGGCCGTGAGCCCAGCCCGGTTCCGGGCCGGGACCCGGACGGGGCTGCGTCCCGGACCCCGGGGGCGGGAGCCGCGCCCCCGGTTCCGGGCCTGCCAGCGGGGCCTGGGCGCCCCGGGGGCCGGGGAGCCGGGTGAGGGCCCCGGGGGCCCGTGTGGGGCCCCCGGGGTGGTCAGAGGTGTTGGCCGCCCAGGTCGATGGCCGCGCAGCGCCAGCGGAGGTCCGGGCCCTGTTCCAGGCGGAACGCCATCGCCAGCGTGCGGTCGCCGATCGCGATGCGGGCGAAGGCCTCGATCACGCCCGGGCCGGGGTGGAAGCGGCCGCAGTGGCGCAGGACCGGGCGCAGGCGGTCGGCGGGACGGGGGTCCGGGCGGGCGCAGAGGGCGATCAGCTGCTCGTACGCCGGGCCGATCGTGTGGCCGAGCATCGCGTGCACCGGGCGGTGGCCGCTGAGCACCGCCAGCAGGCGTTCGGCGAACCAGTAGTGCGGGCCCAGGCGCAGCGCCCGCGGCGCGCCCGGCGGGCGGCGCTGGTCGCGGCGGCCGGCGGGGCGGGTCCGGGCGGCGGCCCGTCGTCCGCGTCCGCTGCCGTCGGCGGGCCGGGTCCTGGTGCTGGTCCTGTCCGTCACGATCGCCCCCGGGAAGGCCTGGCCCGGCGAGTACCGGGCGGTAACTTGTTGGGGATCTTTTACGGGGAGTGACCGCCCGCCGCAATCGGTCCCCCTCGTGCGCACCGGCCCGGCGCACGTTCACCTATCCGGGTGACCCCGCCCGCCCCCGGCCCGGCTCCGCGCCCGTCCGCGGGGAGCGGGGTGGACGGGATCCGGCCAGGGCCGGGCACCCCGAAGGGGTACGGGCGGCCGTATCCTGAGGGCGTTTGACGACTACCGAAAGCAGCCGGCCATGCGCGTGTACGTCCCCCTGACCCTTCCCGGGCTCGCCGAGGCGCACAAGGCGGGCGAGCTGGGCCCCGCCCCCCTGCGGGCGTACGCCGTCACGCCCGGGCTCCGCGAGTGGTACGTCTCCGACGACATCGAGGAGCTGGAGTACGCGGCCCTCAGCCGCGCCGCCTCCGCTTCGCTGCGGCTGATCGCGGCCGACGCCGCCGCGCCGCGCAAGCGCGTGGTCGTCGCCGTGGACGTGGCCGACAAGGCCGCCTCCGCCACCCCCGGCCTCGACGAGGCCACCCTCGGCCAGGTCACCCTCGACGGCCCCGTGCGCCTGACCGTCGCCGCCGCCGTCCACGTCGACGCCGCCGACGCCGAGGCCGACGTCGCGGCCGCCGCCGACGCCCTGCCCGCCGCCGACTCCGGCGACGACGACGCGCAGTTCACCGTCGACGGTGCCGAGGACCACGAACTGCTCTGGTTCGGCGTCCAGGAGATCCCGGGGCTGCTGTCATGAGCCCGCACCTGGTCTGGGACTGGAACGGGACCCTGCTGCACGACATCGACGCGGTCATAGCCGCGACGAACGCCTCGTTCGCCGAGTTCGGGTTCGCCCCGCTCACCCTCGAGGAGTACCGCGAGCTGTACGTCGTCCCCGTGCCGAAGTTCTACGAGCGGATCATGGGACGGCTGCCCACGGACGCGGAGTGGACCGTCATGGACGACACCTTCCACCGCCATTACTGGGCCGCCGCCGCGGACGCCGGGCTGACCGACGGTGCCAAGGAGCTCCTCGGCGACTGGCAGCGCCGGGGTCTGAGCCAGTCCCTGCTCTCCCTCGCGCCCCACGACAAGCTCGTCCCGCTCGTGCGCACCCACGGCATCGAGGGGCACTTCGTCCGCGTGGACGGCCGCACCGGCCCCTCCCACACCAGCAAGGCCGGACATCTCGTACGCCATTTGGAGGCCCTGGCGCCGACGGGTGTGCGTGCCTCCCGTACGGTCCTCATCGGGGACGCCGTCGACGACGCCCTCGCCGCCGCGCACGTCGGCGCCCGCGCCGTCCTCTATACGGGCGGTTCGCACAGCCGGGCCAGTCTGGAATCGGCCGGTGTCCCCGTCGTCGACACCCTGGCAGACGCCGTTCGCACTGCCCGCGAGCTGGCCGAATAGCGACTTGGCACGCGCGGCGGTGTACGTCTCTGCGCAGAGTGTCAAAGTTCTGCCCCCTCTTTTGTACAAAGCCCTCTCATGACGGAACGGGGGTAGGGGGAGATAGCCTTGTACCCGTGATCAGCGCGATAGTCATCGGGGGCACCGCTGCCCCCGGCCAGCGCCCGGCGCACGACCGTGCCCGGGCCTTCGCTGATCCCCGCTGCCGGGACCGCTCGCCGATCATGGCCGATTCCCTCCCGGACGCTTCCCACGACGACATAGCGTCGGTTCCGGACGGATTCCCCGCCTCGCGGCGCTACGTCGATCCTTCTTCCTTCACTTACGCCTACGTCACGCAACGGCGCGCGACAGGAGCCATGAGGACATGCAGACCAAGCTGGACGAAGCAAAGGCCGAGCTGCTCGCACGGGCGGCACGGGTAGCTGAGAACAGCCCGGCCGGGGGGCTACTTCCGACTGGGTCCGAGCAGGGCGAGCGGCCGGACCAGGCCACGGTGCTCTCCTACCTCCAGCGCTACTACCTGCACACGGCCCCCGAGGACATCACCGACCGCGACCCGGTCGACATCTTCGGCGCGGCGCTCTCGCACTACCGGCTCGCCGAGAACCGGCCGCAGGGCACCGCGAACGTGCGCGTCCACACCCCCACGGTCGAGGAGAACGGCTGGACCTCCAGCCACTCGGTCGTCGAGGTGGTCACCGACGACATGCCCTTCCTCGTCGACAGCGTGACCAACGAGCTCTCCCGCCAGGGCCGCGGCATCCACGTGGTCATCCACCCGCAGGTCGTCGTACGCCGTGACGTGACCGGCAAGCTCATCGAGATCCTCGGCCCGGACTGCGACGCCCACGGCCCCCGCACCGCGCGCCCCCACGACTCCCTCGTCGAGTCCTGGATCCACGTCGAGATCGACCGCGAGACCGACCGCGCCGACCTCAAGCAGATGACCGCCGACCTGCTGCGCGTGCTCTCCGACGTCCGCGAGGCCGTCGAGGACTGGGAGAAGATGCGCGACGCGGCGCTGCGCATCGCCGAGGGGCTGGGCACCGAGCCCGTCGCGTCCGACCTGCGCGAGCACGAGCTCGACGAGGCCCGCGAGCTGCTGCGCTGGCTCGCCGACGACCACTTCACCTTCCTCGGGTACCGCGAGTACAACCTGGTCGACGGCGACGCGCTCGCCGCCGTCCCCGGCACCGGCCTCGGCATCCTGCGCTCCGACCCGCACCACAGCGGCCAGGAGGACGCCCACCCGGTCTCGCCGTCGTTCAACCGGCTGCCCGCCGACGCCCGCGCCAAGGCCCGCGAGCACAAGCTGCTGGTGCTGACCAAGGCCAACAGCCGCGCCACCGTGCACCGGCCGTCCTACCTCGACTACGTGGGCGTCAAGAAGTTCGACGCCGACGGCAACGTGGTCGGCGAGCGCCGCTTCCTCGGCCTGTTCTCGTCCGCCGCCTACACCGAGTCCGTGCGCCGCGTGCCGGTCATCCGCCGCAAGGTCGCCGAGGTCCTGGAGGGCGCCGGCTTCTCGCCGAACAGCCACGACGGCCGCGACCTGCTGCAGATCCTGGAGACCTACCCGCGCGACGAGCTGTTCCAGACCCCGGTCGACAAGCTCCGCGAGATCGTCACCTCCGTCCTGTACCTCCAGGAGCGCCGCCGGCTGCGGCTGTACCTGCGCCAGGACGAGTACGGCCGCTACTACTCGGCCCTCGTCTACCTGCCGCGCGACCGCTACACCACCGGCGTCCGGCTGCGGCTCATCGACATCCTCAAGGAGGAGCTCGACGGCCACAGCGTCGACTTCACCGCCTGGAACACCGAGTCGATCCTCTCCCGCATCCACTTCGTCGTCCGCGTCACGCCCGGCACCGAGCTGCCCGCGCTGACCGACGCCGACGTCGAGCGCCTGGAGGGCCGCCTCGTCGAGGCCGCCCGCTCCTGGTCCGACGGCTTCGACCAGGCGCTCACCGCCGAGCTCGGCGAGGAGCGCGCCGCGGAGCTGCTGCGCCGCTACAGCGGCTCCTTCTCCGAGGGCTACAAGTCCGACCACTCGCCGCGCGCCGCCGTCGCCGACCTGTGCCACCTGGAGAAGCTCCGCACCGGCGGGCAGGACTTCGCGCTCTCGCTGTACGAGCCGGTCGGCGCGGGCCCCGGCGAGCGCCGCTTCAAGATCTACCGCACCGGCGAGCAGGTCTCCCTGTCGGCCGTCCTGCCCGTGCTCCAGCGCCTGGGCGTCGAGGTCACCGACGAGCGCCCGTACGAGCTGCGCTGCACCGACCGCACCAACGCCTGGATCTACGACTTCGGCCTGCGCATGCCGGTGTCCGACGGCAGCGGCGACAGCTACCTCGGCGACGACGCCCGCGAGCGCTTCCAGGAGGCCTTCGCCGCCGTCTGGACGGGCGAGGCGGAGAACGACAACTTCAACACCCTCGTGCTGGGCGCCGGGCTGACCTGGCGCCAGGCCGTCGTGCTGCGCGCGTACGCCAAGTACCTGCGCCAGGCCGGCTCCACCTTCAGCCAGGACTACATGGAGGACACCCTCCGCAACAACGTCCACACCACCCGGCTGCTGGTCTCCCTCTTCGAGGCGCGGATGTCGCCGGGCCGCCAGGCCGCCGGCACCGAGCTCGTCGACGCGATGCTGGAGGAGCTGGAGGGCGCCCTGGACCAGGTCGCCTCGCTGGACGAGGACCGCATCCTGCGCTCCTTCCTCACCCTGATCAACGCCACCCTGCGCACCAACTTCTTCCAGAAGGACGCGGCCGGCGAGACGCACCCCTACGTGTCGATGAAGTTCGACCCGCAGGCCATCCCGGACCTGCCGGCGCCCCGCCCGGCCTTCGAGATCTGGGTGTACTCCCCGCGCGTCGAGGGCGTCCACCTGCGCTTCGGCAAGGTCGCCCGAGGCGGTCTGCGCTGGTCCGACCGGCGCGAGGACTTCCGTACGGAGATCCTCGGCCTGGTCAAGGCGCAGATGGTCAAGAACACCGTCATCGTGCCGGTCGGCGCCAAGGGCGGCTTCGTCGCCAAGAACCTCCCGGACCCGTCCGTCGACCGTGACGCGTGGCTGGCCGAGGGCATCGCCTCGTACAAGGTCTTCATCTCGGCGCTGCTCGACATCACCGACAACATGGTCGGCGGCGAGGTCGTGCCGCCCAAGGGCGTGGTCCGCCACGACGAGGACGACACCTACCTCGTCGTCGCCGCCGACAAGGGCACCGCGACCTTCTCCGACATCGCCAACGGGGTCGCGGAGTCGTACGGCTTCTGGCTCGGCGACGCCTTCGCCTCCGGCGGCTCGGCCGGCTACGACCACAAGGGCATGGGCATCACCGCGCGCGGCGCGTGGGAGTCGGTCAAGCGCCACTTCCGCGAGCTGGGCCACGACACCCAGACCCAGGACTTCACCGTCGTCGGCGTCGGCGACATGTCCGGCGACGTCTTCGGCAACGGCATGCTGCTCTCCGAGCACATCCGTCTGGTCGCCGCCTTCGACCACCGGCACATCTTCATCGACCCGAACCCGGACGCGGCCGTCTCCTACGCCGAGCGCCGCCGCCTGTTCGAGCTGCCGCGCTCCTCGTGGGCCGACTACGACACCGAGCTGCTCTCCGCGGGCGGCGGGATCCACCCGCGTACCGCGAAGGCCATCCCGGTCAACGCGGCCGTGCGCGAGGCCCTCGGCATCGAGGCGGGCGTCACCAAGATGACCCCGGCCGAGCTGATGCAGGCGATCCTGGGGTCCCCGGTGGACCTGCTGTGGAACGGCGGCATCGGTACGTACGTCAAGGCGGCCACCGAGTCGCACGCCGACGTCGGCGACAAGGCCAACGACGCCATCCGCGTCAACGGCCAGGACCTGCGGGTCAAGGTCGTCGGCGAGGGCGGCAACCTGGGCCTGACCCAGCTGGGCCGCATCGAGTTCGCCCGCCTCGGCGCCGGCGGCGAGGGCGGCAAGATCAACACCGACGCCATCGACAACAGCGCCGGCGTGGACACCTCCGACCACGAGGTGAACATCAAGATCCTGCTCAACGCGGTGGTCTCCGACGGCGACATGACCGTCAAGCAGCGCAACAAGCTGCTGGCGGAGATGACCGACGAGGTCGGCGTCCTGGTGCTGCGCAACAACTACGCGCAGAACGTCGCCCTGACCAACGGCGTCGCCCAGGCCCCCAGCCTGCTCCACGCCCAGCAGCGCTACATGCGCCGCCTGGAGAACGCCGGCCTGCTCAACCGCGCGCTGGAGTTCCTGCCCACCGAGCGGCAGATCCGCGAGCTGCTGGGCACCGGCAAGGGCCTGACCCAGCCGGAGCTGGCCGTCCTGTTCGCCTACACCAAGATCACGGTGGCGGACGAGCTCATCCACACCACGCTCCCGGACGACCCGTACCTGCGCCGCCTGCTGCACGCGTACTTCCCGGCCGCGCTGCGCGAGAAGTTCCCCGAGCAGGTCGACGGGCACGCGCTGCGCCGCGAGATCGTCACCACGCTGCTGGTCAACGACACCGTCAACAGCGGTGGTTCGACCTTCCTGCACCGGCTGCGCGAGGAGACCGGGGCCTCCCTGGAGGAGATCGTCCGGGCGCAGCTCTCGGCCCGCGAGATCTTCGGCATGGCCGAGGTGTGGGACGCGGTCGAGGCGCTGGACAACAAGGTCGCGGCCGACGTCCAGACCCGGGTACGGCTGCACTCGCGCCGCCTGGTCGAGCGCGGTACCCGCTGGCTGCTCAACAACCGGCCGCAGCCGCTGGCGATCACCGAGACCATCGGCTTCTTCGCCGACCGGGTGACGCGGGTGTGGAGCGAGCTGCCCATGCTGCTGCGCGGCGCGGACCTGGAGTGGTACCAGCTGGTCCGCGACGAGCTGATCGGGGCGGGCGTGCCGGAGGAGCTGGCGGCGAAGGTGGCCGGGTTCTCCTCCGCCTTCCCGATCCTCGACATCGTCGGGATCTCCGACCGCACCGGCGTCGACGCCCTGGACGTCGCCGAGGTGTACTACGACCTCGCCGACCGCCTGGACATCACCGCGCTGATGGACCGGATCATCGAGCTGCCGCGGGCCGACCGCTGGCAGTCGATGGCCCGCGCCGCCATCCGCGAGGACCTGTTCGCGGCGCACGCGGCCCTGACCGCCGACGTGCTGGCGGTGGGCGACGGCGACGCGACTCCCGAGCAGCGCTTCAAGGCGTGGGAGGAGAAGAACGCGGCGATCATCGGCCGGGCCCGGACGACCCTGGACGAGATCCAGGGCTCGGACGACTTCGACCTGGCGAACCTGTCGGTGGCGATGCGCACCATGCGCTCGCTGCTGCGCGCGCACGGCTGACGGCCGGCAGCCGACGGCTGACGTCCGACGGCTGACGCCCCGTACGACGACGGGCGGCCCGGGACCGATCGAGGTCCTGGGCCGCCCGTCCGTCGTGGGGCCGCGGTGTCAGCCGCCGCGCGTGAACGCCTCGTACGCGTCGCAGACCTCGGCCGTGGGGCCGTCCATGCGCAGCTCGCCGCGTTCCAGCCAGATCGCCCGGTCGCAGGTCTCGCGGACCGTGCCGATGCTGTGGCTGACCAGGAAGACCGTGCCGGCGGTGGCCCGCAGTTCCTCGATCCGCTTCTGGCTGCGGCGCTGGAAGGCGGCGTCGCCGGTGGCCAGGGCCTCGTCGATCATCAGGACGTCGTGGTCCTTGGCGGCGGCGATCGAGAAGCGCAGCCGGGCGCCCATGCCGGAGGAGTAGGTGCGCATGGGCAGCGAGATGAAGTCGCCCTTCTCGTTGATCCCGGAGAACTCGACGATGCCGTCGTAGCGTTCGCGGATCTGCTGCTTGGTCATGCCCATCGCCAGGCCGCCCAGGAACACGTTGCGCTCGCCGGTCAGGTCGTTCATCAGCGCCGCGTTGACCCCCAGCAGCGAGGGCTGGCCGTGCGAGTAGATCCTGCCGTTCGCGACCGGCTGGAGGCCGGCGATCGCGCCGAGCAGGGTCGACTTGCCCGAGCCGTTGGAGCCGATGAGGCCGATGGCCTCGCCCTTGTACGCGGTGAAGCTGACCCCGCGCACGGCGTGCACCTCGCGGACGGCCGGGTCGGGCCGCCGCCGGCGCAGCAGCCGGCTCAGCGCCGCGGTGGCGCCGCCCCTGCGGCCGCCGCCCGTGACCTTGTAGACGACGTGGACGTCGTCGGCGATGACGGTGGGGACGCGGGCCCCGGGCGCGGTGGGCGCCGGGCGCTCCAGGGTCGTCGTGCGGGCGGTCGTACTAGCCACGGCCGTACTCCTCCTCAGCCTTCCAGAAGTAGATGAATCCGCCGACGCCGGCGAGCAGCGCCCAGCCGGTGGCCAGGAGCCAGACGTGCGGCGGCAGGGCGTGCGCCTCGAAGCTGTCGATCAGCGCGAAGCGCATGAGGTCGATGAAGACGGCAGCCGGGTTGGTCTTGAGCATCGTGGTGACCCAGTGCGGCAGCTGGCCGGCCGCGAGCATCTGGTCGATGCTCCACATGACGCCCGAGGCGTACATCCAGGTGCGCAGGACGAACGGCATCAGCTGGCTGACGTCGGGGTTCTTGCTGCCGATGCGCGCCATGACCATGGCGCAGCCGGCGGCGAAGACGGCCATCAGGAACAGGGTGGGCACGGCCAGCAGCCAGGAGAGGGCCGGGGTCTGGCCGAAGGCGAGCAGCAGCAGGACCAGGGCGGCCATGGTGACGAGCAGCTGCTGGAAGAGCTGGACGACGGCGGAGAGGGGCAGGCTGGCGCGCGGGAAGTGCAGGGCCCGCACCAGGCCGCGGTTGCTGTGGACGGCGCGGGTGCCGGCGTTGATGGAGCTGCCGATGAAGTCCCACACGAAGACGCCGGTGATCAGGAACGGGATGTAGTCCGGCACCTGGTGCCCGGCGCGCATGATCACGCCGAAGACGAAGTAGTAGACGGCCGCGTTGAGCAGCGGGGTCACCAGGTGCCAGACCTGGCCCAGCTTCGCGGTGCTGTACGTGGCGGCCATGCGGGCGGTGGCGTACGCGGTCACGAAGTGGCGGCGGCCCCACAGCTCCCGGACGTAACGCGGCAGCGGGGGGCGGGCGCCGCTGACGGTCAGGCCGTGGGCGGCCGCCAGTTGCGCGGGGGTGGGCTCCGCCGGTGCGGTCGAGGTGGTGGTCACGGAGGGTCGCTTTCGCCGGAAGGTCGTTGGAACGGGTCCGTATCGTCGCTACGGCGAGAGTAGGGCCGGTTACGTCGGAACGCAACCGTATCGTCGTGACGGCCCAGTGGCGGCGTGGCCGTTATGCTCTGTCCATGACCAAGGACCCTGCCGCCGCCGCTCCCGCCCGCCGCGCTCCCGCGGGCGCCGCCGTCCTGCGCGAGGACGTCACCGAAGCCATCCGGGCGGCGGTCCTGGCGGAGCTCGCCGCGGTCGGTTTCTCGCGGATGTCGATCGAGGGCATCGCGCGGCGGGCCGGCGTCGGCAAGACCGCGGTCTACCGGCGCTGGAAGTCCAAGCTGCACCTGGTGCTGGACCTGATCGGGGCCTTCGCGGCCGACGGGCTGCCCGTGCCCGCCACCGGCTCGCTCTACGGCGACGTCCGGGCCCTGCTGGAGGTCATGTCCCACGTCCTGCGCCACCCGGTGGCCTCGGCCGTCATCCCCGACCTGCTGGTCGAGGCCGCGCGCAACCCCGAGATCGCCGACGCGGTCCGCGGCGCGCTGCTGGACGGCCAGCGCCGGATGGCCGCCGGCATCGTCGCCGACGCGGTGGCCCGGGGCGAGCTGCCCGAGGGCATCGACGCCGACCACGCCCTCGACCTGGCGATCGGCCCGCTCTACTGGCGCCAGGTGGTGGTCGGCGACGGCACGTCCAGGGACTACCTGGACGCCCTGGCCCGCCAGGTGGTGGCGGGCCTGACCACCGGCTGACGTCCCGCGCGTACCCGGCCTACGGCAGGCCCTACGGCCACAGGCTCGGGCTCAGCCCGGCCAGCGGGGCCTCCTGCGCGAGCGCCGGGGCCGGCTTCGACGGGGTGGCGGCCGGGGCCGGGCGGCGGTCGGCCAGGGGGACGACCGGTGGCAGGCCCGAGGTCTGGCCCAGGAAGACGTGGCGGACCACCCGCTCCGCCGCCCGGCCGTCGTCCAGCGTGCTGAACCGGGCCCGGAACGCCGCCCGCAGCTGCGCCGAGCGCGAGCCCTGCCAGTGGCCGGTGGTGAAGATGTCGATCAGCTCGTCCTCCGTCCGGGCGATCGCCCCCGGCGGGAAGGCCCGCAGGTCGAAGTAGGTGCCGCGGGCCGCCTCGTACGCCTCCCAGTCGTCCGCGTGGATGACGATCGGCCGGTCCAGGGCCGCATAGTCGAACATCAGCGACGAATAGTCCGTCACCAGCGCGTCCGAGGCCAGGCACAGGTCCTCCACCGAGGGGTAGGAGGACACGTCGATCAGGCGCGGGTGGCGGTCGCCGGACAGCGGGGCCGTGCCGTAGGTCAGGTGGGCCCGGGTCAGCAGGGTGAAGCGCGGGCCCAGGTCCCGCAGCACCCGCTCGAAGTCCAGGTACTCCGGGCGGCTGCGCCGGTAGTCGCGGTGCGTGGGCGCGTACAGGATCGCCGTCGAGCCCGCCGGGATGCCCAGCCGCTCGCGCAGTTCCAGCACGTCGGACGAACTCGCCTGGTGGAAGACGTCGTTGCGCGGGTAGCCGTACTCCAGCGTCGTGTACGGCGACGGCACCGCCTTCTCCCACACCAGCGTCGAGTGCCGGTTCGCCGACAGCAGGTAGTCCCACTGGTCCGCACCTCGCAGCAGGCCCGCGAAGTCCGTCACGGGGGTGGCCGCCGGACGGTCCTGGAGATCGAGGCCGACCCGCTTGAGCGGGGTGCCGTGCTGCGTCTGGAGCAGCACCTGCCCGGGCCGCTTGACCAGCGAGCGGTCGACGTTGACGTTCGTGACCAGGTACGTCGCCCGCGCCAGCGCCGTCCAGTACGCCGCCGACCCCGGCCGCAGCGCCACCGTCCCCGCCGGCACGGTCGCCGCGTGCGCCGGGTCGCAGATCCACGCCGTCCGCATCCGCGGCGCCAGCTCCCGCAGCTTCGCCTCGATCGCCGCCGGGTTGCAGGCGTAGCCGCCGTGCCAGTACGCGCTGAAGACCGCCAGCTCGGAGCGGAGCGGCAGCAGCCGCTGGCAGCGGTAGTGCAGCCGCAGGGCCGCCTCGCGCAGCCCCCGCCCCGCGCCCGCGCCCGCCCGCCCCGCCGCCAGGGCGGCCGACCGCAGCGACGACAGCAGCCGGTAGGTGCGCCGGGTGCCCCACCGCATCAGCGTGTGCCGCAGCCGGTCGGTGCGCGACAGCGACAGCGACAGCGGTACGGGCCCGCGACCGCGGTGGGCGCGCAGCAGCACGGCGGCCCGGCGGAAGAACTCCGCGCGGCAGGAGCGCGGCAGCCGCCGCCGGTCCGCGTACAGGGCGCACAGGTGCTCCGCCATCCGCCGGTGCACCGCCGGCCGCCAGCGCTCCAGCTCCGGCCGCGCGGCCAGGTAGCCGAACACCCGCTCGTACTGGTCGAGGAGGTCCAGGTGCCGGCGGGTGGAGGTGGTCAGGATCGAGCCGGTGCGCCGCTGCCGGTAGTGCACGCACACCCGGTCCAGGACGGCCACGGACTCGGCGGCCAGCAGCGCCGGATAGGTCCAGGGAGTGTCCTCGTACAGGCCGGGCGGGAACTCCAGGCCCTCGCGCTCCACGTACTCCCGGCGGTAGGCCTTGTTCCACACCACCATCAGCATCCCGAGCAGCGCCGGGCGGTCCGCGAGCCGGAAGCTGGCCGGGCCGTCCTCCGACAGCCGGTGCGCGAGCCGGTTGCGGGTCCGCTCACCGGTCCAGAAGGTGCGCGCGTAGTCGTAGACCAGGACGTCCGGGGAGCCGGTGGCCGCCAGCCGGTCCGCGATGGCCCGCAGGGCGCCCGGGGCCAGCGTGTCGTCGCCGTCGAGGAAGATCAGGTAGTCGCCGGTGGCCCGGGCCAGACCCGCGTTGCGGGCCGGGCCCAGGCCGCAGTTGTACGGCAGGTGCACGGCGGTCACCCGGGGGTCCCGGACCGCGTACTCGTCGAGGATCTCCCCGCAGGCGTCCGGCGAGGCGTCGTCGACCGCGATCAGCTCCAGATCCGGGTACGACTGGGAGAGCACCGAATCCAGACTCTCCTGGAGGTACGCCTGAACCTTGTACGCGGGCACGATGACGCTGAACCGGGGCACGGGACATCCAGGGGTCGGCGCGGGCATATTGCCCAGGAACCGCCGCGCCGATCACCGGGTTACGCCGGACGTGGCAATCGGGTTACTCAGTGTCAACACCGCACGTCAACTACTTGATCGCGAACTATTTGATCGCGCCGGCCATCACCCCCGAGACGAACTGCCGCTGGAAGGCGAAGAACACCACCAGCGGGACCGCCATCGACAAGAACGCCCCCGGCGCCAGCACGTCGATGTTGTTGCCGAACTGCCGTACCTGCTGCTGGAGCGCCACCGTGACGGGAGGGTTCGCGGAGTCCGCGAAGACCAGCGCCACCAGCATGTCGTTCCACACCCACAGGAACTGGAAGATGCCCAGCGACGCGATCGCGGGGCCGCCCAGCGGCAGCACGACCCGGGCGAACAGCCGCAGTTCGCCCGCCCCGTCCAGGCGGGCCGCCTCCAGCAGCTCGCGCGGGATCTCCGCGAAGAAGTTGCGCAGCAGGAAGACGGCGAAGGGCAGCCCGAAGGCCGTGTGGAACAGCACCACACCGGCCGTGGTCTCGAACAGCCCGATCGTGCCGAAGAGTTCGGAGACCGGGATCAGCGCCACCTGGACGGGCACCACGAGCAGCCCGACCACGATCAGGAACAGCCAGTCGCGGCCCGGGAACTCCAGCCAGGCGAAGGCGTACCCGGCCAGCGACCCCAGCACCAGCACCAGCAGCGTCGCGGGCACGGCGATCGCGACCGTGCTCAGCAGGGAGCCGGTGATGGTCTCGTTCGACAGCAGCCGCTCGTAGTTGTCGGCGGTCAGCCGGCCAGGCGCCGTCAGCACCTGCCACCAGCCGGCCCGGTTCAGGTCGGCCGGCGACAGGAAGGAGGACAGCAGCAGCCCGAGCGTGGGCAGCAGCCAGAACAGCGCGGCCAGGACGAGGAAGACCCGCACCGCGCCGGAACCCGCGCGCGCGGCGAGCCGGGCGGCGGGCGGGAGCGTCGCGCGGCGGGACCCGGACCACCGGGACGCGCCGTGTGTGGCGGCCGCGCGCGCGGCCGCCGGGGGAGTGGGCGTGGTCGGCGTCATCGGCGTCCCTCCCGGCGCATCCGGATGATGTTGTAGACCATGACCGGCACCACCAGCACCAGCAGGAACACGGCGATGGCGCTGCCCAGCCCCGGGTCGGCGTCCGTGCCGAAGGAGGTGCGGTAGAGCTGCAGCGCCAGCACGTTCGCGTCGTCGTGGACCGACCCCGGCGCGATCACGAAGACCAGGTCGAAGACCTTCATCACGTTGATGACGAGGGTGACGAGGACCACCGCCAGCACCGGCGCCAGCAGCGGCACGGTGATCCGCCGGAACACCTGCCACTCGTTGGCACCGTCCACCCGGGCCGCCTCCAGCAGCTCCCGGGGCACCGCCGCGAGCCCGGCCCCGATCAGCACCATCGCGAACCCGGCCCACATCCACACGTACGCCCCGATGACCGCCGGGGTGACCAGCGCCGGCCCCAGCCAGTCCACGCCCGCGTACGCCTCCCGGAAGTTCTCCGCCGGCAGCCGCAGCACCGCCCCGTCCGCCTTCCCGGACAGCGAGAACGTGCCGTCGACGCGGGTCCGGGTGCGCTCCACCACCGTGCCGTCCTTGACCGCCTCGACGCGCAGGCCCGCGTACCCGGACTCGCCCGCGTCCACCGCGTTCGTCCGCCCGCCCCCGCCGCGCGTGAAGTCCTGCCAGGCGGTACCGGTGACCCGGCCCGGCTCCGCGGTGGCGGCAACGGCCGGACGGGTGCCCTCCGGCAGGGCGTCCGGAGCCACCCCGACCAGCGGCAGCACCACCGGCGTGCCCGCCCGTACCGGCTCACTCGTCACGTAACTCCCGCCGCCCGCCGCGACCAGCGGCGAGTCCCGGCCCGGCCGGGCCTTGGGGAAGGCGGAGGACTCGGCGAAGGTGTCGTGCACCCCGACCCACACCGCGTTGGCCACCCCGCGGTCGGGATCGGCCTCGTAGACCAGCCGGAAGATGATGCCCGCCGCCAGCATCGAGATCGCCATCGGCATGAACACCAGCAGCTTGAACGCCGTGCCCCAGCGCACCCGTTCGGTCAGCACCGCGAAGATCAGGCCGAGCGCGGTCGCGGTCGCCGGCGCCAGCACCACCCACACCAGGGTGTTGCGCAGGGCGGTCCGGATGGCCGGATCGGTCAGTATCTCCTGGTAGTTGGCCGCGCCCACGAAGGAGTCGCCGGAGCGGTCGAAGAGGCTGCGGTAGACCGAGAAACCGATCGGGTGCACCACCAGCGCCCCGAGCAGCACCAGTGCCGGCAGCAGGAAGGCGGCGGCCACGACCCGCCCGCGCCGCACCTCGGCGGCGCGGGAGCGGGACCGCGGCGGCGTGACGTCCACGACGCGCCCCACGGGTCAGTTTCCGTACGCCTTGGCCGCGTCCGCTTCCAGACGGGCCTGGGTGCCCTCCACGTCGGACGGGTTCTTCAGGAAGTCCTGGAGCCCCTTCCACAGGCCCGCGCCGGGGGTGCCGCCGAAGGCCGCCGGCGCCTGGTCGGACAGGTCGAAGCGGAAGTCGTCCCCGGCGTCGACCAGCGCCTTGGCGATGCCCCGCTGGATGTCGTCGGGGTACGCGGCCGGGCTGACCCCCTTGTTCGGGGAGATGAAACCGCCCTGGCGGGCCTGGATCTCGGCCGCGTCCGGCGAGGCGAGGAAGGTCAGCAGCGCCTGCGCGCCCTTGGACGGCTTCAGCGCCACCGCGACGTCACCACCGGAGACCAGCGGCGCCTTGGCGCCGACCGCCGGGAAGGGGAAGACGAGCGCGTCCTTGCCGATCTTCGCCCCGGTCTGCGCGATGTTCACCGCCACGAAGTCGCCCTCGAAGACCATCGCGGCGGCCGGCCGGTCGCCGCCGGTGAAGGTCTGGGTGACCGACTTGGGGAACTCGGTCGACAGCGCGCCGCTCTGGCCGCCCGCCAGGAAGTCCTTGCGGCCGAACAGCGACTGCAGGATCCGCAGGGACTCGCCGACGCTCGGATCCGTCCACTTGATCTGGTGCTTGGCCAGCTTGTCGTACATGTCCGGGCCGTTCTGGGACAGGTAGACGTTCTCGAACCAGTCGGTCAGCGTCCAGCCGTCCGCACCGGCCACCGAGACCGCCGGGACCCCCGACGCCGAGATGGTGTCGGCGGTGGCCAGGAAGTCCTTCCAGGTCTTGGGGACCTGGGCGCCGGCCGCCTCGAACGCCTTCGCGTTGTACCAGACCAGCGACTTGTTCGCGGTCTTGTAGTACACCCCGTACTGGGTGCCGTCCACCGCGCCGAGCTTCTTCCAGCCCGCCGCGTAGTGCTGGTCCAGCTGCGCCTGCGCCTCCGGGCCCAGGGGCTGCGCCCACTTGTTCTGCACGGCCGACACCAGCGCCCCGACCTGCGGCAGCAGTGCCACGTCCGGCGGCTGGCCGCCCGCGACCTTCGTACCGAGGAAGGTGACGATCGGGTCCTGCGCCGGGACGAACGTGACGGTGGCGCCCGTCCGCTTCTCGAACTCCTTGAGGACCTTGGTGAAGTTCTCCTGCTCGGGCCCGGTCCACACGGCCGCCACTTCCAGCTTCTCGCCCGCCAGGGAGGGCAACTGCACCCGCGGGCCCGGCTGGGAGCTCCCGCCCGTGGACGGGCCGTCCTTCGCGGCCTTGTCCCCGTCGCCGCCGCAGGCGGTGAGCGCGAGCGCGCCCACGGCGGCGAGCGCCGCCCAGGTGCGAATCGATCGGCCGGTTCCGTGCGTGCGCATGGCTGTGCCCCCGATACCCGTGGTGTGTCCCGAGCCACAAGGTCTACGCCGACCCGTCCCGCCCCCGCAATACCGCCTCGCCGCCCGGACGCCGGGACCTACGGGGCGGGAGGGAACAGCACGGGTATCGCGGAGACCAGGTGCGAGGCCCGGTCCAGGGCGCTGGCCAGCAGCGCGAGGTCGGTCGGGCCGTTGCCCAGCTCGCGCACCGGACGGCGGGCCGGCGGGTCGCCCATCCGGTCCCACTCGACCGGCACCACAGTGGGCCTCTGGGTCGCGGTCCGCGGGATCCGGCCGGTCACCCGGCCTGCCTGGAAGTGTGCCGTCCGGCCGTCCGGGTGCCGCAGCACCCCGCGGCCCGGGCCCGGCTGGTCCGGCGCGGCCAGCTCCACGCGCAGGGTCGCCACGCGCGCCAGCTCCGTCTCGGCGGTGCGCTCGGGGCGGGCGCTGGTGGCCACCAGGTGCACCCCGAGCCGGGCGCCCTCGCGGGCCACCGCCTCCAGGGCCCGGACCACCGAACCGGCGGCGGGCCGTCCGGTACTGCCGAGTCCGGGGGCGACCAGCGCGTCGTAGTCGTCGACCAGGACCACCAGGCGCGGCAGCGGGCCGCCGCCGGCGTGCTGCTCCGTACGGGGCGTGCCCGCCCGCAGCCGCAGGGTGCCCGTGCGTGCCGACTCCACCTCCCCGAGCAGCTCGCCGGGGCCGGGGCGGCGCGGGGCGACCACCCGGCCGGCGGCTTCCCGGCCGGCGGCCTCCCTGCGGGCGTGCCACTCGGTGAAGGACAGTCCGCCCTCGGCCTCCAGCAGCTCGGCCCGGCGCTTGAGCTCGGCGCCGAGCGCCTGGGCGAACTCCCGCATGCGCACCGGATCGGAGGCGACCAGGTGGGCGGAGACGTGCGGCAGCTCGGTGCAGGGCAGCAGCCCCTCGCCGCGTTCGCCGCCGGCCCCGTCCAGCAGCACCAGGCCGATCCGGTCGGGGCGCGCGGCGGCGGCCAGGCCGGCGGCGACACTGCGCAGCAGCTCGGTACGCCCGCTGCCGGCGGGCCCCTCGATGAGCAGGTGCGGGCCGTCCGCGACGAGTTCGGCGCCGACCGGTCCGCCGCGGCCGCCGCCCAGCACGATCTCGGCGAGACCGCCGACGGCCTGCCCCTGCTCGGTGGCGGCCGCCCAGCGGGCCATGAGCGAGGCCGGGGTGGCACGGGCCAGTCCCAGCTCGTCCAGCAGCCGCGAGGCGGCGGGCAGCGCGGCCGCGGCGGGCCGCGGCTCGGGCACGCAGCCGTCGGCGCGCAGCGGAGCCAGCGCGCGGGCGAACCGCTCGGCCCAGGCGGCGGAGACCGCGTCGGCGGTGGCGGTGACCCCGTGCGGGACCGGTCGGCCGGCGTCGGCGGTGAAGGTCCGTACGGCCGTGGCCACGTCCCCGCTGAGCAGCGCGACGGTCCCGCAGTCCCGGAAGGCGGGCGCGGCGGCGCAGGCCGCCTCGTACGTCTCCTGGACCGGGGAGGCGGGGCCCGCGGCGGGCGTCTCGGCCAGGCACAGTACGTGGACGCCGGCGGCCGGCCCGTGCGAGGCCAGCCGACCGACGGCGACGCCGGGATCGCCGTCGACGACCAGCAGCGTGTACGGCCCCGCGTAGCCGGCGGCCGCCTCGCGGACCGCGCTCGCGGGGGCCGTGGCCCAGGAGCCGCCGAGCGCTCCCTCTTCCAGCCGGCGGTGCAGCTCGGCCACGCGGGCGGTGGCCTGGTCGCGGTCGTAGGCGAGCAGCAGCCGGCAGTCCTGCCCGTGCGCGGGGCGGGTGTGCGGCAGCCAGCCCAGCCAGCCCCAGTCGCGCACCCGCTCCGGGACGGGACGGGCCCGGTCGGCGGCTATCAGCACCACTTCGAGCCCGGCGGGCGCGTGCAGGGCGGCGAGCTGGGAGACCACCGAGCGGGCGAGGCCGCCCAGCCGGGCCCGCGGACCGGCCAGGCCCAGGGCCCCGGTCTCGCGCAGTGCCACCCGGCTGCCGGCCCCGAGGCCGACGACGAGCCGCTCCGGGTGTCGGGGGCCCCGGCCCCACAGCCGCTCGGTCGGCCCGAGCGCGGCCAGCAGCAGCGCGGCGGCGTCGTCCTCGCCGGGTACGGCGAGGACGGTGGCGCTCGGTGCGGCGGGCACGGCCTCGGGCGCCTGCTCGTCGCGCCCCACCCAGCGCCGGGCCCAGGCCCCCAGGCCCCGGCGGCGCCCGGGCTGGGGGTCGCCGGCGGCTTCCGGGGCGCGGTCGCGGGAGGGGTGGGGGCTCTGCGGGGCGCCCGGGTCCTGCGGGGCGGCGGGGTGGAGCGGGGCGTGCGCGGCGTGTGGGGCCGGGGGTGTGTCGGGGGTGTGCGAGGCGTACGGGCTCTGCGGGGCGTGCGCGCCGTGCGAGGGGCCCTGCGTGGAGCTGTGCACGGAGCCCTGACCGGCGGGCGAGGCGTGCGGGTGCCCGGTCTGCCCGGGGTGCGACGGGTCCGGGTGTCCCGGGGCCGTGGGCTCCGTGTCCGCGCCGCCGGCCGCCGGCCGTGCCGGGAGCATGAGGTGGCCCTCCAGGTCCGGGGCCGGCGCGAGCGCCGGGTCCGGGTCCGGCGCCGCCAGCCGCAGCGTCGATTCGCCGACCCGCAGCAGCGCCCCCGGCGTCAGCGGGACCGGGGCCGGGCCGACCTCGGCGCCGTCGAGCGTGGTCCCGTTCGTCGAATCGAGATCGGCGACCGCGACCCGGCCGCTCTCCGCCACGGTCACCACGCAGTGCAGCCGCGACACGTCCGGATCGTCCAGCGGCACGTCGGCGTCCGCGGACCGGCCGACGCGGATCGCCCCGGGGTGCAGCAGGTGCACACCGCCGGCGTCCGGCCCGGCCACCACGTGCAGCGCGGCCACGCCGCCCGCCGAGTCCTCGGAGACCGGTGTCTGCAGCGCCAGCACCGCGCCGTCCACCAGCGGTGGTTCGCCCAGGATCCGGCGCTGCGGATCGAGCCGCTCGGCACCGGCGTAGAGCACGACCGTGCCTCCGGTGTCCGGGCCGCCGACGGTCGAGGCCAGCCCGGAGGCCACCGCCGCCAGGGGGGTGCCGACGGGCGCGGTGACGAGCACGTCACAGCGCGCGGGCGCGATCTGGTGGCCGCTGCGCGGCCCGAGGACGGTCAGCCGGATCTGCATCGCCGTCAGCGGTCCCTTCTGCGCGGTGCGCGGTGCGCGGTCTGCGCCCGGCAGGGGAACAACGGGCATGGCCGCCCGATCGCCCCCCGGTCGTCGTCGTGCGCAAGCGGGGCTCCCTCCCCGTGCCTTGCGTACGGGTGCATCCTCGCACCTGTCACCGACAACACGCCCGGCACCCGCCAACAAATGATCTTGATCGATCGTCGCCGTGTCCACACCGCGCGCAATTCCGGACGTAAAACGCCCGAGGCATACCCCTCGGACGTCACTCTTCGTACACGTGTACGGCAACCAACCCACCGGAGGCCGCGTCTTCCCCAGGGACACCCCCTAGAGTGGGGCAGAAAAACCAAACGAATGCAGGGGAGCGCGAGACGTGCGGCCAGTCGGCAGCAAGTACCTGCTCGAGGAGCCGCTCGGCCGCGGCGCCACGGGCACCGTCTGGCGTGCCCGCCAGCGGGAGACCGCGGGTGCGGAGGCGGCAGTCGCCGGGCAGCCCGGCGAGACCGTGGCCATCAAGGTCCTCAAGGAGGAGCTGGCGTCCGACGCGGACGTCGTCATGCGCTTCCTTCGCGAGCGCTCGGTCCTGCTGCGCCTGACGCACCCCAACATCGTCCGCACCCGCGACCTCGTGGTCGAGGGCGATCTGCTGGCCCTGGTCATGGACCTGATCGACGGCCCGGACCTGCACAAGTACATCCGCGAGAACGGTCCCTTCACGCCGGTCGCGGCGAGCCTGCTGACCGCCCAGATCGCGGACGCGCTCGCCGCCAGTCACGCCGACGGCGTCGTCCACCGCGACCTCAAGCCCGCCAACGTCCTGCTGGACGAGAGCGCCGGCCAGATGCGCCCGATGCTCACCGACTTCGGCATCGCCCGCCTGGCCGACTCCCCGGGTCTGACCCGCACCCACGAGTTCGTCGGTACCCCGGCCTACGTCGCCCCGGAGTCCGCCGAGGGCCGCCCGCAGACCTCCGCCGTGGACATCTACGGCGCCGGCATCCTGCTGTACGAGCTGGTCACCGGCCGTCCGCCGTTCGCCGGCGGCACCGCGCTGGAGGTGCTGCACCGCCACCTCAGCGAGGAGCCGCAGCGCCCCTCGACCCTGCCCGAGCCGCTGTGGACGGTCATCGAGCGCTGCCTGCGCAAGGAGCCGAACGAGCGCCCCAGCGCCCTGAGCCTGGCCCGTGCCCTGCGCGTGGTCGCCGCGGGCATCGGCGTGCACTCCGCCCCGAACGAGGTCGAGGCGGCCCTCGGCGTCGGCGCGCTGCTCGCCCCCGACCCCTCCCCGGCGCCGGTCCCCGAGACGCCGGGCGCCGCGGGCGCCGCCGACGCCACCCAGGTGCTGCCCAGCGGCTCCGCGTCCCCGATGGGCGCGTACGACCCGAACGCGATGACCAGCGTGATGCCGCCGGTCGGCGCCGCCGACGCGACCTCGGTCCTGCCCAGCACGGGCGCCCCGGGCGCCCCGGCCGCCGACCCGACCGCGGTCATGCCGCCCGTGCAGCGCCCGGACAGCCCGCACCCGTGGCAGTCGCAGATGCAGGCGGCCCGGGACCGCAACGAGCAGACGCAGATCCAGTACCTGGACCCCAGCGAGGACCCGCTGCGGCGCCGCCCGCAGCGCCAGGCGCCCCCGCCGCCGGCCCACCAGCCGCAGCAGCCGCGCCGCCAGCCTCCGCAGCAGCAGCCCCAGCAGCCCCAGCAGCACCGGCCGCCGCAGCCGTACCGGCAGGCGCCCCCGCCGCCGCAGCAGTACCAGCAATACCAGCAGCAGCCCCAGCCCTATCAGCAGCCGCAGCCGCAGCAGCAGTACGCGCCGCCGCCCCCGCAGCAGTACCAGCAGCGCCCGCCCCAGCAGGCGCAGCCCCCGCAGGCCCCGCCGCCCCAGCAGCAGGCCCCGCGGGAACCGCGGCCGCCGCGCGAGCCCCGGCAGCGCAGCGCCAACCCGATGCGGATCCCGGGCCTGGGCTGCCTCAAGGGCTGTCTGTTCGTGATCGTGCTGTTCATCATCGGCGGCTGGCTGATCTGGGAGCTCACCCCGCTCCAGGAGTGGATCGGCACCGGCCGCGGCTGGTGGGACCAGCTGTGGGCGATGGGCTCCGGCATCGTCGACTGGGTCAGCAGCCTGGGCGACACCGCCGGAACGGGCACGGGCACGGGAACGGGCACCGGAACCGGCGGGGGCACCGGCCGCTGACCGCCCGCCAGAACCCTGCTGTAATGCCGAGTTCGTGGATTTGTCGACTTCTGGGACGTGATTTCGCCCGCAGAAGTGAAGGTCGCCGCGATCCGGGGCATCCAAGGCCCACCCGGCCGCGTACGTTGGGCTCGTACGCCAGCCGCTGAGGGAGCAGTCGTGGCACGGAAAATCGGCAGCCGGTACACCGCGCACCAGATCCTGGGGCGCGGCAGCGCCGGCACGGTGTGGCTCGGCGAGGGGCCCGAGGGCCCCGTCGCCGTCAAGCTGCTCCGCGAGGACCTCGCGTCCGACCAGGAGCTGGTCGGACGCTTCGTCCAGGAGCGCAGCGCCCTGCTGGGCCTGGAGCATCCGCACATCGTCTCCGTCCGCGACCTGGTCGTCGACGGCAACGACCTCGCCCTGGTCATGGACCTCGTGCGCGGCACCGACCTGCGCACCCGCCTGGACCGGGAGCGCCGGCTCGCGCCGGAGGCCGCCGTCGCGATCGTCGCCGACGTCGCCGACGCGCTGGCCGCCGCCCACGCGGCCGGCGTCGTGCACCGGGACGTCAAGCCCGAGAACGTCCTGCTGGACATGCAGGGCCCGCTGGGCCCCGGCGGCGCGCATCCCGCGCTGCTGACCGACTTCGGCGTGGCCAAGCTGATCGACTCCCCGCGCCGTGCCGGGCCGCGGCCCGCGTCCGCCCCGGTCACCCGGATCATCGGCACCCCGGACTATCTCGCCCCCGAGATCGTCGAGGGGCTGCCGCCGCGCGCGGCCGTCGACATCTACGCCCTGGCCACCGTCCTGTACGAACTGCTGGCCGGCTTCACCCCCTTCGGGGGCGGTCACCCGGGCGCCGTGCTGCGCCGCCACGTCACCGAGACCGTGGTGCCGCTGCCCGGCATCCCGGAGGAGTTGTGGCAGCTCCTCGTGCAGTGCCTGGCCAAGGCCCCGGCCTCCCGGCTGCGCGCCTCGGAGCTCTCCGCGCGCCTGCGCGACCTGCAGCCCCTGCTCGCGGGCATCCCGCCGCTGGACGTCGACGAGCCCGACGACCTCGACGCGGCCGACCCCGACCCCCAGCCCGAGGCGCGGACCCCGGCCGACCCGGTACGGCGGCGCGGGGCCGTCCCGCTGGTCCCCGGCGGGCCGGGGAGCTCACCCGAGTCCAACCGGGACACCCACACCTCGATGCGCGTCCCGGCCCCGGACGAGCTCGCGGGCGGCGCCCTGGGCACCGCCCGCGTCCCGCGCCCGGCCGGCGCCCCGCGGCCCGGCTCCGCCCGGCACCGGGCCGACGCCGCCCGCCGGCGCCGGCTGGTGCTCTCCACGGCCGCGGTCGCCCTGGTCGCGGCGATCGGCATCGGCGGCTGGCTCGCGGCCTCCTCCGACGACCAGGCCCCGCCGCGCGACAGCAAGCACTCGACCCCGGCCCGTCCGTAGGGCCCGTCGGCCCGTCGGTCGGGCCGTTCTCACGGGCTCGGGCCCCTACGGCCGGGCTCCCACGGCCGGTGCCCCTACGGCTGGGGCACCAGCAGTTCCGGGTGCCAGCGGCGGGCCACCGCCGGGTGGGCGCGGACCCAGCCCTTGAGCTCGTTGCGGCCGTACTCGGCGTGCAGCGGGTTCGAGGCGTCGTGGGCGATCCCGGGGGCGTCCCGGACGTAGGCGCCGGGCACCGTGTCGATCACCGCGTCCAGGCGCGGGTTGTAGAAGAACGGCACGGAGAAACGTTCCACCGCGCCGGGCGGACTGACCACCCGGTGATCCGTCGCCGTCAGGTACCCCTCCGTCGCGATCTCCAGCAGCTCGCCCAGGTTCACGACGAACGCCCCGGCCAGCGGCGGCACGTCCAGATAGCCGCCGTCCCGTACGACCTGCAGCCCGCCCACGCCGTCCTGGAGCAGCAGGGTCAGGAACCCGTAGTCCTTGTGCGCCCCCACGCCCTGACCGGGCACCCCCGTCCCCGACGGCGCCGTGCCCGGGTAGCGGATCAGCTTGGTGTGCAGGTGCGGGCGCTCGGCGAACGCCGCGTCGAAGAAGTCCTGCGGCGCCCCGATCGAGGCCAGCAGCTCCCGCAGCAGCCGGTGCGCGACCCCCGCCAGCCGCTCCTGCCAGCCCAGGACCACCTCCCGCAGCTCCGGCAGCGCGGCCGGCCACTGGTTGGGACCCTCCAGCCACAGGTACGCCGGATCGCCCGGCCCGAGCCGCGGCGCCGGCCGCTCCGCGCCCACGTCCAGCTGGTCGCGCCAGTCGGAGGCGCCGCCCGTCAGCTCGTGGCCGATCCGGGTGTAGCCGCGGAAGTGCGGCGAGTTCAGATTGCTGACCGCCAGCCGGTCGGCCTCCGGCAGCGCGAAGAAAGCCCTGGTCACGTCCAGGATGCGGGCCATCTCGGCGTCCGTGACGCCATGGCCGGTCAGATGCAGGAAGCCCCAGTCCCGGGCTGCCGCGAGCAGCTCGCGGCGGAAGGCCTCCCGCTCGGCGGGATCGGCGTCGTCGGCCCGGGAGAGGTCGAGGACGGGCAGCGAATCGTGCGTGTGCGCGGACGGCATGACAGCTCCGTTTCGGATGTCACGGGGTCCTGTTCCCCAAGGGTGGCGGGGCAGCGGAGGGGGAGGGCCGACCGGCGGAAGGGTGGCGCCGGGGCCGCGCGGGCCGCGTACAGGACCGGGGTCGAATCAGTGATCAGGCTCTGGTTCGGTCCGGCGGCAGACAGCTCGTGGTGGTGACACGCCCGTAGTCCACATGGCGTCGCATCACGAGAAGGGTCATACCGCGAGGGTACGCCCCGCCGACCCGGTCGGAGGACCGGCTACGCTGGACCCGTGGCAGTCGTCGATGTTTCCGAAGAGCTGAAGTCCCTCTCCTCGACCATGGGGTCGATCGAGGCCGTCCTGGACCTCGACAAGCTGAGGGCAGATATCGCCGTGCTCGAGGAGCAGGCCGCCGCGCCGTCCCTGTGGGACGACCCGGAGGCCGCCCAGAAGATCACGAGCAAGCTTTCGCACCTCCAGGCCGAGGTCCGCAAGACCGAGACCCTGCGCGGCCGCATCGACGACCTCGCGGTGCTGTTCGAGCTCGCCCAGGAGATGGACGACGCGGACACCCTCGCCGAGGCGGAGACCGAGCTGGTCGCCGTTCGCAAGGCGCTGGACGAGATGGAGGTCCGCACCCTGCTCTCCGGCGAGTACGCCGAGCGCGAGGCGCTGGTCAACATCCGCGCCGAGGCCGGCGGCGTCGACGCCTCCGACTTCGCCGAGCGCCTGCAGCGCATGTACCTGCGCTGGGCCGAGCGGCACGGCTACTCCACGGAGATCTACGAGACCTCGTACGCGGAAGAGGCCGGCATCAAGTCGACCACCTTCGTCGTCAAGGCCCCGTACGCCTACGGCACCCTCTCCGTCGAACAGGGCACCCACCGCCTGGTGCGCATCTCGCCCTTCGACAACCAGGGCCGCCGCCAGACCTCCTTCGCGGGCGTCGAGGTGCTCCCGGTCGTCGAGACCAGCGACCACGTCGAGATCGACGAGTCCGAGCTGCGCGTCGACGTCTACCGCGCCTCCGGCCCCGGCGGCCAGGGCGTCAACACCACCGACTCGGCCGTGCGCATCACGCACCTGCCGACCGGCATCGTGGTCTCCTGCCAGAACGAGCGCTCGCAGATCCAGAACAAGGCCAGCGCCATGAACGTCCTCCAGGCCAAGCTGCTGGAGCGGCGCCGCCAGGAGGAGCAGGCCAAGATGGACGCCCTCAAGGACGGCGGCAGCTCCTGGGGCAACCAGATGCGCTCGTACGTCCTGCACCCGTACCAGATGGTCAAGGACCTGCGCACCGAGTTCGAGGTCGGCAACCCGCAGGCCGTCCTGGACGGCGAGATCGACGGGTTCCTCGAGGCCGGTATCCGCTGGCGCAAGCAGCAGGAGACGGCCGCTTAAGCCCATGCGTACGGAGAAGGGCCCGGACACCTGACAGGTGTCCGGGCCCTTCTCCGTACAAGACCTACGGTCCAGGACCTACGATCGGGACGCGGCGGAGGCTACGCCGTCTGGTGCGCCACGAGGGCCAGTGCCGCGACCAGCACGACCATGAGCGCGATGAGCGCCATCGGATTCAGGCCGGCGAAGGGGCCTTCCTGCTGGAGGCGCTCCCGGTTGGCCCGGCACACCGGGCATCGGCCCTGGCTGACGGGCGCGGCGCAGTTCGCGCACACGAGCCGGTCATATGTCATGCGCTCTCCTCCTCTCGTCCCCTGGTACAACGGCGGGGGGAACCAGACCGTTCCCCCTACCACTGTGCCAGCTCCGGCGACATTCGGCGCGGCCCGTCCGGGCAATCGCGGTCCGGGCCCGCTCCCGCCGGTGACATCCCCCGGGATATATCGGGCAACACCGGACGCCGGGTCCCCACCCCGCGCCCGTTCGCGTATGGTCACGCACACCTACTCCCGGCGACCGTGGTGCACCCATGATCCGATTCGACAGTGTCTCCAAGTCCTACCCGAAGCAGAACCGCCCCGCACTCAGGGACGTGTCCCTGGAGATCGCCAAGGGCGAGTTCGTCTTCCTGGTCGGTTCCTCCGGCTCCGGCAAGTCCACCTTCCTGCGGCTGATCCTGCGCGAGGAGCGCGCCAGCCACGGTCAGGTCCACGTACTCGGCAAGGACCTCGCCAGACTCAGCAACTGGAAGGTCCCCCAGATGCGGCGCCAGCTGGGGACGGTCTTCCAGGACTTCCGGCTGCTGCCCAACAAGACGGTCGCCGAGAACGTCGCCTTCGCCCAGGAAGTCATCGGCAAGCCCCGCGGTGAGATCCGCAAGGCCGTCCCGCAGGTGCTGGAACTGGTGGGCCTGGGCGGCAAGGAGAGCCGGATGCCCGGCGAGCTCTCCGGCGGTGAGCAGCAGCGCGTCGCCATCGCCCGGGCCTTCGTCAACCGCCCGGCCCTGCTGATCGCGGACGAGCCCACCGGCAACCTCGACCCGCAGACCTCCGTCGGCATCATGAAGCTGCTCGACCGGATCAACCGGACCGGCACCACCGTGATCATGGCGACGCACGACCAGCAGATCGTGGACCAGATGCGCAAGCGCGTCATCGAACTCGAGCAGGGCCGTCTCGTCCGCGACCAGTCGCGCGGCGTCTACGGCTACCAGCACTGAAAGGCCGAAAGACGCCATGCGCGCCCAGTTCGTCATGTCCGAGATCGGCGTAGGTCTGCGCCGGAACCTCACCATGACCTTCGCGGTCATCATCTCGGTCGCCCTGTCGCTGGCCCTGTTCGGCGGCTCGCTGCTCATGCGCGAGCAGGTCAGCCGGATGAAGGGCTACTGGTACGACAAGGCCAACATCTCGATCTACCTCTGCAACAAGAACGACGCCGAGGACGGCGGCGCCGCCAAGGACGCGGCCGCGGACGGCGGCGCGGGCACCGGTATCTGCGCCAAGGGTGCCGTCACCGCCGAGCAGAAGCAGGTGATCGACGCCGACCTCAAGAAGATGGACCTGGTCAGGACCGTCTACTACGAGTCGGCGGACGAGGCCTACAAGCACTACAAGGAGCGGTACGGGAACACGGCGCTGGCCTCGGTCATCACCCCCGACCAGATGCAGGAGTCCTTCCGCGTCAAGCTCACCCACCCCGAGAAGTACAAGGTCGTCACCACCGCCTTCGCCGGGCGCGACGGCGTCCACAGCGTCGACGACCAGCGCAAGGAGATCGACGACCTCTTCAGGATCCTGAACTACCTGAACTACGCCGCCCTGGGCATCATGCTGATCATGCTCGTGGTGGCGCTGCTGCTGATCGTCAACACGGTGCGCGTCTCGGCGTTCAGCCGTCGGCGGGAGACCGGGATCATGCGGCTGGTCGGCGCCTCCAGCTTCTACATCCAGGTGCCGTTCATCATGGAGGCCGCCGTCGCCGGCCTGATCGGCGCGGTCTTCGCCTGCGCGATGCTGGCCTCGGGGCAGTACTTCGTGATCGACCACGGCATCGGCCTGCGCGAGAAGATCGAACTGATCAACTTCATGGGCTGGGGCTCGGTCCTCTCCAAGCTCCCCTTCGTCCTCCTGATCGGCGTCCTGATGCCCTCCATGGCCGCGTTCGTCGCGTTGCGCAAGTACCTGAAGGTGTGACGAGCGCCCCGCGAACGGAACGGCCAACCTCCCTTCCCGCCGCGGGGCTTGTCCTAGACTCGGCGCCATGCCGGGTTCCCCCGCCTTCCGCCTCCGGCCCCGTGACCTGCGTCGCGGGGCCGCTCTGACGCTGGCGTTACTGGGTGCGCTCGGTGCGGCCGTCAGTACCGGCTGCTGGGACGACAGGGACGAACACCGTGTCGAGACCGTGTTCGCGGGCACCGGTACGCCGGCACCGGACGCCGGCCCGGACGCCGACGGCGCCGCGCCCCGCCCCGGCACCGCCGACCGGGAGGCCGTGGCCCGGGCCGCCGCCGAGGCGGTCGCCGAGGGCAAGTCCGGCAAGAAGGCCGCCCAGGAGGTGGTCAGCCGCAGCGGCGACCGCTGGGGCGTGGTCTACGACGCGGGCGAGTACCAGGCGTTCGCGCAGGAGATGGACGGCCGCTGGACGGGCGTGGGCCTGTGGGTCGAGCGGCGCGCGGACGGCCGTATCGACGTCGAACGGGTCCAGCCCGGCGGGCCCGCCGCCCGTGCCGGGATCCGGGCCGGGGACCGGCTGCGAGGCGTGGACGGCCGCGAGGTCGCCGGGATGGAACTGGCCCGGGTCGTGGCCCTGCTGCGCGGCGAGGCGGGCACCCCGGTCGTCCTGACCCTGGAGCGGGACGGCGCCGTCCGGACCGACACCGTCCGCCGCGAACAGCTGCGCACCGAGCCGGTGACCGTGCGGCAGCTGCCCGGCGGGGTCACGGTCATCAAGGTCGCCTCCTTCACCCGGGGGTCGGGCGAGCGGGTCCGGCAGGCCGTGCGCGCCGCCCCGCCCGGCGGCGGATTCATGCTCGACCTGCGCGGCAACCCCGGCGGCCTGGTCGCGGAGGCCGTCACCGCCGCGTCCGCCTTCCTCGACGGCGGCCTGGTCGCGACGTACGACGTACGCGGTACCGAGCGCGCCCTGTACGCGGAGCCCGGCGGCGATACCGGCCGACCGCTGGTGACCCTGGTCGACGGGGGCACGATGAGCGCCGCCGAGCTGGTCACCGGGGCCCTGCAGGACCGGGGCCGGGCGGTGGCCGTGGGGACCCGCACCTTCGGCAAGGGCTCGGTGCAGATGCCGACCGAACTCCCGGACGGCTCGGTGGCCGAGCTGACGGTGGGCACGTACCGTACTCCGGCGGGCCGCAGCCTCGAAGGGCGGGGCATCACCCCCGACCTGGCGGCCGGTGAGCGCGTGGAGGAGCGGGCCCGCACGGTATTGGGTGGCCTCGGGGTGGGGCCGTAGTGCGAAAATGGCCGCACTATGGCTAAGGAAAAAGGGCGCAAGCTGATCGCCCAGAACAAGAAGGCGCGGCACGACTACCACATCCTCGACACCTACGAGTGCGGTCTCGTGCTCATGGGCACCGAGGTGAAGTCCCTGCGCCAGGGCCGGGCCTCGCTGGTGGACGGGTTCGTGTCGGTGGAGGGCCGGGAGGCGTGGCTCTACAACGTGCACGTGCCGGAGTACAGCCAGGGCACCTGGACCAACCACAGCGCCCGGCGCAAGCGCAAGCTCCTCATGCACCGCGAGGAGATCGACAAGCTGGAGCGCAAGGCGAACGAGTCGGGTCACACGATCGTGCCCCTGTCGCTCTACTTCAAGGACGGCCGGGCGAAGGTCGAGATCGCGCTGGCGAAGGGCAAGAAGGAGTACGACAAGCGCCAGACGCTGCGGGAGAAGCAGGACACCCGCGAGACGAACCGGGCGATCTCGGCGATCCGCCGCAAGCAGCGCGGCACGGTTTAATCACCTGGCACGCAGTGGTCCGCTTCGCGTACCATGGCGTCAGCGCCCGCCGTTCGCGGTGGTTTGTCAACAAAACATGGGGATGATCGGTTTCGACAGCGGATGTCGATGCAGGGGAAGCGAGCCGAGGAAGCGGCAATGATCTCGCTAACCATATGTCGCAAACAATAATCGCCAACTCCAAGAGCGATAACTCCCGCTTCACCCTCGCTGCCTAATAACAGTGAGCTGAAGCCTCTGTGAGGAGCGTCAGCCCGGAAGTGGTCCCGGTCCGGATCCTGGCGTCAACTAGGGATCTAAACCTCTAACCCCGGTCACGGGGGTTGGAGGGAAATCAAACAGTGACTGAGCCCGTCGGAGACTTGTCCGTGTGATCTCCGGGGCTGAGAAAAGCGCAGCGGACTGCGCTCGGAGAAGCCCTGTTTCTGCACCGTTGGACGCGGGTTCGATTCCCGCCATCTCCACTCATCCCATGTGGGCGAAGGCCCCCTGACCTGCGAAAACTTCGTGAGGTTGGGGGGTCTTCGTCATGTGGGAGCACGACGGGAGCACCACCCTTCAGGGAGCGCGACGGATGCGGCGGCGTATCACGTGCCCGGGTGTGGGGGCTGATCGCCGTTGGCGGTGATGACCTCGATCCCGCAACGCGGCTTCTGGACGCCCCGTTTGATGCGAGCGTCCGCCGTCAGCAGGGGGACGCCCAGCGCCTCGGCGAGGGCGACGTACGTGGCGTCGTAGGCGGAGAGGTTGGCGTACAGCTTTCGGATCCGGGGGAGTAGCGGGCCCGTCTCGTGCCGCTGTAGGCGCAGCCCCTGGTAGGTCTTGAAGTGCTCGTCGAGGCTCGTATGGTCGATTTTGGCTCCGCGTGCCATGCCCAGGAGGGCGGACGCGACCTCCGTGTCCAGGAGGTAGGGAGCGGCGAGAGTGTCTTCCTCGCTGATGCGCCGGCGGGCGGCGGCGCCACTGGAGCCCCTGTCCGTCAGGAACAGGACCAGGGCGGAGGAGTCCAGGACGATCAACGGCCCGCCCTGCCCGCGTCGATGGCGTCGAGGACGTCCTGGACGTCGATGTCCTCCGTGGCGTAGCGCTCGGCGCGGTCGGCCATTTCGGCGAGCGTGGGCTGGGTGGCGTCTCTGGTGACGAGGCTGAGCAGGTAGCTCTGGAGGGACTGTCCGGCCTCGGCGGCTCGGACCTTTATGCGGCGGGCGATGTCATCGGGGACTTCCCGGATCGTGAATGCGGTCATGACTGCATTTTATCGTCAATGCAGTCACTTTGCAGTCGCCAGATCGAGGGGTCGTCCAGTGCTCCCGGGGCGAGCGCCAGGGCGTGCTGGACCCTGCTGGATCGTGCCACCTGGTGTCGTCCTATGCCGCTGACCTGCGGAGATAGCTCCCTGGCCTGCTGCGTGTTGGGCTTGTGGGCGGGTTCGATTCCCGCCATCTCCACTCATCCCATGTGGGCGAAGGCCCCGCAGCCGTACCGGCTGCGGGGCCTTCGTCATGCCCGGGGGCCGTGGCCGGGGGTCAGCAGAGGGGGACCTTGTTCAGGTTCAGGGCGTAGCGGGCGGCGATCCAGCCGCGGCCGTCGGCGAGCTTGTACCAGACCGCGTTGCCGCCGACCTTCTGGCCGTTGGTCTTGCACTGGACGGCGACCACGGCGCCGTTCTTGAGCTTGCCGTTACGGCTGTAGCCGGCACCGGGGCCGGATCGGATGCCGAGTCCCTGGGTGGGGGAGACGATGCGGGCCTGGGGGTGCTTGCCCTTGCCCTTGCCCTTGCCCTTGCCCTTGCCCTTGCCGTTGCCCTTGCCGTGCCCGCCGCCGTGACCGGGGCCGCCGTGGCTGCCGCCGCCGGTGCCCGGCGTGCCGGTGTCACCCTTGTGTCCCTTGGGTCCCTTGTAGCCGGGGTCTCCCTTCGGGCCCTCGGGACCGGTCACCGGGGTGGCGACCGCGAACAGGACCGGCGCGGCGGCGCCCGTATCCCACTCGCCGCCGTCCAGCGTGGTGCCCTGCGGCGCGTCCGTGTCCACCCGCAGCGTCACCGCCAGCCGCGTCTGCGCGTCCGCCGGGAAGGTGAAGCCGGCGCGCCTTCCTGCGTCGCAGGTCAGCAGCCGGGCGTCGGCCGACCGCGCGCACGCGACGGACGCGCGCTGCCCGTTCCAGTAGAAGCGGGTCTCCGGGAACGTCGTCCGCTCCGGCGCGGTGATCCGGAAGGTCGAACTGACCGCCGGTTCGCCGCCGCCCGTGGCAACGAGCACGACGCGTCCGGTGCGGCCGGCGGCGATGGAGGGGACGTACGGCTGGGAGAACCGGATGCCGGGCGTATCGGCGACGGCCGGTGCCGCCGGGACCAGGCAGGACGCGGTGACTGCGGCGACGACCAGGGCGGCGCGTGTGCAGCGGGAAGCAGACAAGGGTGTTCCTCCGCGAAGGGAAGTGCGCTTGAGGCCACCAGTTAAAGCTGATCTTGAGAGACGGTGGTGGGCACCTCGCGGGGACCGTCACTCGGTTGCCGGTCCGCTCCCCGCGCCCGTACGAGCGCCAGCGCGGCGGCGACGGCCGGAACGGCGTACGCGACCACCGGGCCCCAGTGGTCGGTGATCGCTCCGGACGCCGCGGAACCGGCCGCGATGCCGGTGAAAATGGCCGTCACGGCCAGGGTCATGCCCTCGTTGAGGCGGCCCTCGGGGGTGTGGCGGTGGACCAGGGACATGGCCGTGACCATCGTCGGGGCGGTGGCCATCCCGGCAAGCAGCAGGGCCACCCCGAGCAGGGGGACCGAGCCCGCGGCGGCCGCGGCCCAGGGGAGCGTCATCAAGGCGGCCAGGGCGGCGACGCAGCGGGTCAGCGAGCGGGGGCGCAGGGTGCCGTAGAGGAGGCCGGCCGCGCAGGAGCCGAGGGCCTGGAGGGCGAGGACGGGTCCGGCGGCGGCGCCCAGGCCGTGGGAGGTGAGGTAGGCGATCGAGGCAACCTCCATGGCCCCGAACAACGTTCCTAGAGCGAGGAAGAGCATCAGCAGGGGGCGGATGCTCGCAGACCGCAGCGGGGAGGGCCGACGGATGTCCGCAGGGGTGAGCGGGGGCTCGGTGGAGCGCTGGGCCGTGAAGACGACCATGCCGATGAGCAGCAGGGCGGCGCCGGTGAGGGTGCCGGCCTCGGGGAAGAGCGCCGAGCACAGGGCGACGGCGAGGACCGGGCCGAGCATGAAGCAGGCCTCGTCCGCGGCCTGTTCGAAGGACATGGCCGTGTGGTGGGCGGGGGCGTTCCCGCGCAGCAGATGGGTCCAGCGGGCGCGGGACATACCGCCGATGTTGGGGGTGGTGGCGGTCGCGGCGTAGGAGGCGAAGAGGGTCCAGGCGGGGGCGTGGGTCCGCACGCTCAGGACGAGGGCGAGGGAGCCGAGGACGGCGATCAGGGTGGCGGGGAGGGCGATCCGGGCCTGGCCGTACCGGTCGATGAGGCGGGCGGTCATGGGTGCGACCACGGCGGTGGTGGCGAGACCGGTCGCGGTGACGGCGCCCGCGAGGGCGTAGGAGCCGCGCTGTCCGGCGATCATCATGACCGCGCTCACGCCGAACATGCCCATGGGGAGGCGGGCGATCAGGTTGCCGGCGGTGAAGCCCCGGGTGCCGGGCAGGGTGAACAGGCGGCGGTACGGGCCGGCCGGGCGGGGTGCGCGACGCGGCGCGGCGGGGGCGGTGCGCGGTGCGGCGTGCGGGGTGTGCGGTACGGCGTGGACGAGGGTGGTGCCGGAGACGGTCATGAGGGGCATGGGAAACAGGCTGCTGGGAGCGGGGCGCCCCGGTCCAACACCTGTTCGGGTCTGATTCACGCACGTGCGTTGTTAGTCTCGGCGCGTGATGATCCCTGATGTCGAGACCCGGCTGCTGCGCGGGTTCCTGGCCGCCGCCGAGGAACTGCACTTCACCCGTGCCGCCGCCCGGCTGTACGTCGCCCAGCAGGCGCTCAGCCGGGACATCCGCCGGCTCGAACGGGACCTGGGCGCCGAGCTGTTCCTGCGCACGACCCGGCAGGTGGAGCTGACGGCGGCCGGGGAGCGGCTGGTGCCGTACGCGCGGCGGGTGGTCGAGGCCCAGGAGGAACTGGCCGCAGCCTTCGGCGGGGCGGCGGCGCGGGCCCTGCTCGTCGACCTGAACACCGACGGGCCGAGCACCGGGCGGAGCGTGCTGGAACGGGCCCGCGAACTGGCGCCGGACGCCGAGTTGATGGCGCGGTTCGAGAGCGGGCTGACGTACGCGGCGGGGGAGGTCGCGGCGGGGCGGCTGGACGTGTCCTTCGGCTGGGTGGACGGGCTCGACCCCGCGCTGCGGGCCCGGCTCGCCCACCGGCCCGTGCGGTACGAGCCGCTCGCCGTGCTGCTGCCCGAGGACCACCGGCTGGCGGCTCTCGAGCGGGTGCCGGTCGGGGCGCTGGCCGGGGAGCGCGTGTACGCGGGCGCCGGGAACCCGAGGACGCTGGAGTGGACGGAGCTGGCCCGGCGGCTCTTCGAGGGGCGCGGTGTCGCGCTGGCGCCGCCGGCGCCGGTGGCCGTGGGGAAGGAGGAGTTCCGGCGGGTGATGACCAAGACCCGCAACCCGGTCCTGGTCACCGTCGACTTCCTCGACATGCCCGGCTCCGTGAAGCGGCCGCTGGTGGACCCCGTCCCGCTGTCGCCGCTGTCCATGGTGTGGCGCAAAGGCTCCGGCCACCCGGCGCTGGACGCGCTGCGCGCGGCCGCCGCGGAACTGGCCGCCGCCCGCGGCTGGCTCGCCATCTCCGACGGCTGCTGGCTCCCCTGACCTCCTGGGGAACGCGCGGGGCTCACACGCGGCGGGCCCGGGGGGTGAGTGCAAGGTTGCGCGGCGGTCATCGGGCGGGGACCGGGGCTGAAACGCGTCGTCCCTACGGTCGGTCATCACGGACACGACAGCTGGAGGCGTGATGACCGCACCGCGCACGGGCGGCCGCTGGATCGAGCGGTGGGATCCCGAGGACGAGACCTTCTGGAAGGAGTCGGGGGAGCGGATCGCCCGGCGCAACCTCATCTACTCGGTGCTGAGCGAGCACATCGGTTTCTCCATCTGGTCGCTGTGGTCGGTGATGGTGCTGTTCATGGGCCCGCAGTACGGCATCGACCCGGCCGGGAAGTTCTTCCTGATCGGGACGGCGACCTTCGTGGGCGCCCTCGTGCGCGTGCCGTACACCTTCGCCGTCGCCCGCTTCGGCGGCCGCAACTGGACCGTGGTCAGCGCGCTGCTGCTGCTCGCGCCGACGGCCGCCGCGTTCGCGGTGATGGAGCCGGGGACCTCCTACACGACGTTCCTGCTGGTGGCCGCGCTGACCGGGGTCGGCGGCGGCAACTTCGCCTCCTCCATGACCAACATCAACGCCTTCTTCCCGCTGCGCAAGAAGGGCTGGGCGCTCGGGCTCAACGCGGGCGGCGGCAACATCGGCGTCCCCGTCGTGCAGCTGATCGCCCTGCTGATCATCGGTACGGCCGGGGCCGCCCACCCCCGGCTGCTGCTGGGGGTCTACCTCCCGCTGATCGTGATCGCGGCGACGCTCGCGGCCCTGCGCATGGACAACCTGGCGCCCGTCAGCAACGACACCGGCGCCGTGAAGGAGTCGCTGCGCGAGCGCCACACCTGGATCATGGCCTTCCTCTACATCGGCACCTTCGGATCGTTCATCGGCTACAGCTTCGCCTTCGGGCTGGTGCTCCAGACGCAGTTCGGGCGGACCCCGCTCCAGGCCGCCTCGCTGACCTTCATCGGGCCGCTCCTCGGATCGCTGATCCGGCCCCTGGGCGGCTGGCTCGCCGACCGGTTCGGCGGGGCGCGGATCACCCTGGGCACCTTCGTGGCCATGGCGGCCGCGACGGGCGTGGTGATCGCCGCCTCGGTCCAGGAGTCGCTGCCCGTGTTCCTGGTCGGGTTCGTGGCGCTGTTCGTGCTGAGCGGCCTCGGCAACGGCTCGACGTACAAGATGATCCCCGGCATCTTCCAGGCGCAGGCCCGGGCCCGCGGCATGGCGGGCGAGGCGGCCGACGCGTACGGACGGCGGCTGTCCGGCGCGGCGATGGGGCTCATCGGCGCGGTCGGCGCGCTCGGCGGCCTGGGCATCAACCTGGTCTTCCGGGAGGCGTTCTCCTCCTCCGGTTCCGGCACCGCCGCCTTCGTCACCTTCCTCGGCTTCTACGCCGTCTGCTGCGCGGTGACCTGGTCGGTATACCTTCGGCGGCCGGCCGCCGCGGCCGCCCCCGCCCCGGACAACGTTGCGAAACCGCAGCTCACGTCGGTGTAACCGGCGCGAAATACGCGTGAACCGAGCCTGATACGCCCTGTTGGCAGGCTCGGTTCCGGCGTATCCCCCCACGGTTGAACAAGGCAGGTCGCGATGGATGACAACGCTGTGCCGAGTGCCGGCCCGCTCGCCGGATTCACCGTCGGGGTCACCGCCGCCCGGCGCGCCGACGAGCTGATCGCCCTGCTGCGCCGGCGCGGGGCATCCGTCGTGCACGCACCCGCCCTGCGGATCGTGCCGCTGGCCGACGACAGCGAACTGCTGGCCGCCACCAAGGAGCTGATCGACTGCGCCCCGGACGTGGTCGTGGCGACCACCGCGATCGGCTTCCGCGGCTGGATCGAGGCCGCCGACGGCTGGGGGATCGGCGAGGACCTGCTGGCCCGGCTGCGCGGAGCCGAGCTGCTGGCGCGCGGCCCCAAGGTCAAGGGCGCGATCCGGGCCGCCGGGCTGGTGGAGCGCTGGTCCCCGGACTCCGAATCGCTGGCCGAGGTGCTGGACCGGCTGCTCGCCGACGGCGTCGCCGGCCGGCGGGTGGCGCTCCAGCTGCACGGGGAGCCGCTGCCGGGGTTCGTCGAGGCGCTGCGCGAGGGCGGCGCCGACGTGGTCGTCGTACCGGTGTACCGGTGGATGCCGCCGGAGGACCTGGCCCCGCTGGACCGGCTGCTGGACGCGGCGGTGGCCGGGACCCTGGACGCGATCTGCTTCACCTCGGCGCCGGCGGCGGCCTCGCTGTTGTCGCGGGCCGAGGCACGGGGGCTCGGCAGCGCCCTGGTCTCCGCGCTGCGCGGCGAGGTGCTGGCCGCCTGCGTGGGACCGGTGACCGCGCTGCCGCTGCAGGGCGCGGGCGTGGACACGGTGCACCCCGATCGGTTCAGGCTGGGCCCGCTGGTGCAACTGCTGTGCCAGGAGCTGCCGGGCCGGGCCCGGGTGCTGCCGGTCGCCGGGCACCGCCTGGAGATCCGCGGGCACGCCGTGCTGGTCGACGCCGAGCTGCGGCCCGTACCGCCCGCCGGCATGGCGCTGCTGCGGGCGCTGGCCCACCGCCCGGGCTGGGTGGTGGCCCGCGCCGACCTGCTGCGCCGCCTGCCCGGCGCGGGCCGCGACGAGCACGCCGTGGAGACCGCGATGGCCCGGCTGCGCGGGTCGCTGGGCACGCCCCAGCTGATCCAGACGGTGGTCAAGCGCGGCTACCGGCTGGCCCTCGACGCCGGCGCGGAGGGCAAGTACGCGGACGCCTGAGCCGGTGGCCGACCGACCCTGGCCGGGCCGCCGGACGTCGGCTAGTGCCGTGGCCGGAAAGGTTTGCCGGGTCGCGGTTTCCGGTGCGGTGCATCGCAAGGCGGAGGGCCGTGGCTCGTACTGGACGTACTTGTGCGGTCCGACAACGCGGCGAGGTGCCGTGCCGGGGGCCGTGACACGGTGAACTTTTCCGGTCACGGCGCTAGCGTGCACGGATGATGATCATTGACGGTGTGGAGCTGCGGATCGTCGGGCCCGACGACGCGGCGGGGCTGGCCGAGGCGCTGGTCCGCAACCGGGTGTTCCTGAGCCCCTTCGAACCCGCCCGCCCCGAGGCGTTCTACACGGCGCAGGGCCAGCGGGAGCGGATCGAGCAGCAGCTGCACTCCCGCGCCGAGGGCCGGCTGCTGCCGTTCGTCCTCGTCGACGCCGCCACCGGCGCTCCGCTGGGGACCGTGAACCTCGGCAACATCCAGCACGGGCCGCTGTCCAGCGGCGGACTGGGCTACTGGGTCGACGAGGCCCGCTGCGGCAAGGGCCTGGCCACCGCCGCCGTCCACGAGGTCTGCCGGATCGCCCGCGAGGAGCTCGGGCTGCACCGGGTCGAGGCCGGCACGCTCCTGGACAACCACGCCTCGCAGCGGGTGCTGACCAAGGCGGGATTCCTCGCGTACGGCGTCGCCCCCCAGTACCTGCACATCAACGGCGCCTGGCGGGACCACCGGCTCTTCCAGCGGATCCTGCACGACGACCCGCCACCCTTCTGAGGTCTTCCGCTCGTCGGCGGGCGGGGGCACTCTGGGGGAGCTACGGCGACCGAGGCGGTGACGGGCATGTGGTTCGACTCCGGGCGGGTCTGCCTGGACCTGGTGGCCACCTTCACGCCCCGGGAGGGCATCCGGGACGGCGACGCGCTGCGCCAGTGGCTCACCGGAGCCGGGCTGGTGCCCGACCGGACGCCGCTGACCTGCGTGGGAGCGGACTGGCTGGCACCCTTCTGGGCCCTGCGCGCGGACGTGGCCGCGCTCGTACGGGCCGAACTCGGCGGCGCGGTCCCCGAGGACGCGGCGCTGACCCGGGTCAACGCGCTGGCCGCCGGTCCGCCCCCGGGCCTGTGTGCCGTACGGGACCAGGAGGGACACCTGGTGCGGGAGCTGTGCGGCGGCGCCGAGTGCGGGGCCCTGCTCGCGGCCGTCGCCCGGGACGCCGTCGAGCTGCTGACCGACCCGGGCGAGGTGGCCCTGCTGCGCGCCTGCGAGGGCGACGGCTGTACCCGCGTCTACCTGGACACCTCGCGCGGCCACCGGCGCCGCTGGTGCTCCAGCGAGCTGTGCGGCAACCGCGAGCGGGTGGCGCGCCACCGGCGCCGGACCCTGGCGGCGAAGCCGGCGTGACCCGGTCGTCCCGAGGACGGGACGCGTAGCGTCCGGCGCGCGGTACGGGCGTGCGGACACCCGCTCCGGTCGCGTACGGTTGACGGTCGCCCACGCACGTCAGAAGGGGGCCTTGGTGGCCGCGCAGGATGCCGCTGTCGACAGCACGGCGGATTCCGTCCGCGATCGCGAGATCGCGGTCGAGCAGACGCATCTGGACCAGGTGTACCGGCGCCTCGAGGAGAAGATCCACGAGGCGGAGTTCCTGATGAACGACGCGGCCAAGCGGGGCCAGGTCGGCACTCCCGGTGCGCTCGCCGAACGCGACGCGCAGGTCTTCCGGGCCGGGATCCACCTCAACCGGCTCAACAACGAGTTCGAGGACTTCCTCTTCGGCCGCATCGACCTCGTCCTCGGCAAGGACGGCGAGCGCGGCCCCGACGGCGCCTACACCTCGGTGGACCCGGCCGACGACGCGATCCGCGCCGACCTGACCGCCGACGTCGCCGAGACCCTGCACATCGGCCGCATCGGCGTGCTCGACGCCGACTACTCGCCGCTGGTCATCGACTGGCGGGCACCGGCCGCCGCGCCGTTCTACCGCTCCACGCCCAAGGACCCGGGCCGGGTCGTGCGCCGGCGCGTGATCCGTTCCAAGGGGCGCAAGGTGCTCGGCGTCGAGGACGACCTGATGCGTCCCGAGGTCACCGCGTTCCTCGACGGCGTCGAGCTGCCCGCCATCGGCGACGGTGCGCTGATGGCCGCGCTCGGCCGGGCCCGTACGCACTCCATGCGCGACATCGTCTCCTCCATCCAGGCCGAGCAGGACCTGGTCATCCGGGCGCCCGCCGCGTCGGTCGCGGAGGTCTCCGGCGGGCCGGGCACCGGCAAGACCGCGGTCGCCCTGCACCGCGCCGCCTACCTGCTCTACCAGGACCGGCGCCGCTACTCCGGCGGCATCCTGATCGTCTCGCCGACCCCGCTGCTGGTGGCGTACACCGAGGGCGTGCTGCCCTCCCTCGGCGAGGAGGGCCAGGTCGCCATCCGCGCCCTCGGTTCGCTGGTGGACGGCGCCGAGGCGACGACGTACGACGATCCGGCGGTGGCCCGGATCAAGGGCTCCTCGCGGATGCTCAAGGTGCTGCGCAAGGCCGTCCACGGATCCCTGGAGCTGGGCGGAGCGCCCGACCGGCTGCGGGTGGTGGCCTTCGGCCGCCGCCAGGAGCTGGAGGCCGACGAGCTGAACCGGATCCGGCAGTCGGCGCTGGGCGCCTCCACGCCGGTCAACCTGCTGCGGCCGCGGGCGCGCCGGCTGCTGCTGGACGCCCTGTGGGCCAAGTCGGGCGGCGCGGGCCGGCACTCCGACCCGGAGCTGGCCGCCGAGCTGCGCTCCGGCTTCGACGACGACGTCTCCACCGAGGACTCCTTCCTGGAGTTCCTGAACGCCTGGTGGCCGGAGCTGACCCCGCGCGGGGTGCTGACGGCGATGGCCGACGAGCGGCGGCTGGGCCGCTGGTCGCGGCGGGTGCTCAACCCGGGCGAGACCCGGCGGCTGGCGCGCTCGCTGCGCCGCGCGGAGCTGTCGGTGCACGACGTGGCGCTGCTGGACGAGCTGCACGGGCTGCTGGGCGCCCCGGCGCGGCCGCGGCGCAAGCGGGAGTTCGACCCGCTGGACCAGCTCACGGGCCTGGAGGAGCTGATGCCGACCCGTGAGGAGACCTCGCGGGAGCGGGCGGAGCGGCTGGCGGCGGAGCGTACCGAGTACGCGCACGTGATCGTCGACGAGGCGCAGGACCTGACGCCGATGCAGTGGCGGATGGTGGGCCGGCGCGGCCGGCACGGCACGTGGACGGTGGTCGGTGACCCGGCGCAGTCCTCCTGGTCGGACCCGCAGGAGGCGGCGGCCGCGCGGGACGAGGCGCTGGGCAGCCGGCCCCGCCGGCGCTTCACGCTGACCGTGAACTACCGCAACCCGGCGGAGATCGCCGCGCTCGCGGCGAAGGTGCTGCGGCTGGCCATGCCCGGGATGGAGCCGCCGACGGCGGTCCGCTCGACGGGTCTCACGCCCCGTTTCGTGGCCGCCGGTGCGGGTGCCGGTACCGGTGCCCGTGCCGGTGCGGGTGCGGACGGTCTGGGCGAGGCGGTCCGCGCGGAGACCGAGCGGCTGCTGGGCCAGGTGGACGGCACGGTCGGCGTCGTGGTCGCCATGGACCGGCGCGCGCAGGCGGCCGGCTGGCTGGCCGGCCTGGGCGAGCGGGCGGTGGCCCTGGGCAGCCTGGAGGCCAAGGGCCTGGAGTACGACGCCACGGTGGTCGTCTCCCCGGCGGAGATCGCCGCGGAGTCCCCGGCCGGCCTGCGCGTGCTGTACGTCGCCCTGACGCGCGCCACGCAGCAGCTGACCGTGGTCTCGGACGACCGCGACACCCCGGACGCGGCGGGCGTCCCGGAACTCCTGCGCGACCAGGCGTAGGGCGTACCGCCGGACGGTCCGCGCCCACTCGCGTGGTGAGGCCGGGTCAACTGCCGGGAGGGGGATCCGTTCCGGCGATCCTTTGTTAGCCTGGGTAGCGACACCGGCTCGATCCAAGCCCCCGGGCCCAACCTTCGTCGCCTAGAGCGACCACTTGCCGCGAGGCGAGCATGGCGGGTCGGTGTCATAGACGTTGCTACAGGTCCGCGCCCCTCACCTCATGAGGGGCGCGGACCTTTTTCGTACGGACCCACCCTTCCCCGCGGCCCCGCGTATCTCGTATGGTGGAAGTGTCTTTCCGAAATTTGTAGCTGGTTACCTTGTACCGGCCAGTAGGTGGGACGATCGGACAACAGGTCCCGCCGCGCCTGCCGCGTGTGGGGCCCGTGTACAGCGAAAACAGGGAACCCCAGGGAATGCAGAGGAACACGGCCATGGCAACGGCGCCCAGCGTCTCGTACTCGATGACGGTCCGCCTGGAGGTGCCCGCGAGCGGAACAGCGGTCTCCCAGCTCACCACCGCCGTGGAGTCCTCCGGCGGCTCGGTCACCGGCCTCGATGTGACGGCCTCCGGCCACGAGAAGCTCCGTATCGACGTCACGATCGCCGCCACGTCCACGGCGCACGCCGACGAGATCGTCGAGAAGCTGCGCGGTATCGAGGGCGTCTCGCTGGGCAAGGTCTCCGACCGTACGTTCCTCATGCACCTCGGCGGCAAGATCGAGATGGCGTCTAAGCACCCCATCCGCAACCGTGACGACCTCTCGATGATCTACACCCCGGGCGTGGCCCGCGTGTGCATGGCGATCGCCGAGAACCCCGAGGACGCCCGGCGTCTGACCATCAAGCGCAACTCCGTCGCAGTCGTGACGGACGGCTCCGCCGTCCTGGGCCTCGGCAACATCGGCCCCAAGGCCGCGCTGCCCGTCATGGAGGGCAAGGCGGCCCTCTTCAAGCGGTTCGCGGGCATCGACGCCTGGCCGCTGTGCCTGGACACCCAGGACACCGACGAGATCGTGGCGATCGTCAAGGCCATCGCCCCGGGCTTCGCCGGCATCAACCTGGAGGACATCTCCGCCCCCCGCTGCTTCGAGATCGAGGCGCGCCTGCGCGAGGCCCTGGACATCCCGGTCTTCCACGACGACCAGCACGGCACGGCCATCGTCGTCCTGGCCGCCCTCACGAACGCACTTCGCGTCGTGGGCAAGGCAGTTGGGGACGTCAAGGTCGTCATGTCCGGTGCCGGCGCGGCCGGTACGGCCATCCTCAAGCTGCTGCTCGCGGCCGGCGTGAAGAACGCCGTCGTCGCGGACATCCACGGTGTCGTGCACGCGGGCCGCGCCGACCTCGTCGACGCCCACGCCGATTCGCCGCTGCGCTGGATCGCCGACAACACCAACCCCGAGGGCTACACCGGCACTCTGAAGGAAGCCGTCGTCGGTGCCGACGTGTTCATCGGCGTCTCGGCCCCCAACGTCCTTGGCGGAGAGGACGTCGCGGCCATGGCGGAGGGCGCCATCGTGTTCGCGCTCGCGAACCCGGACCCCGAGGTCGACCCGGCCGTCGCCCGTCAGACCGCCGCCGTGGTGGCCACCGGCCGCTCGGACTTCCCGAACCAGATCAACAACGTGCTGGTCTTCCCGGGCGTCTTCCGCGGTCTGCTGGACGCCCAGTCCCGCACCGTGAACACGGACATGATGCTCGCCGCGGCCAGCGCGCTCGCCGACGTCGTCGGCGAGGACGAGCTGAACGCGAACTACATCATTCCGTCCGTCTTCAACGACAAGGTGGCCGGCGCGGTCGCCGGAGCCGTCCGCAAGGCCGCCACGGCCGCTGTGACGGGCCCCACGTCCGCCTGATCCCGGCGCGTCGCGGGATGCGGCGGGTGCGGGCCGCCTCTAGGGTTGCGGGGATGCCCGCGAGGTCCGCGGCTGCCGCGTCCCCGTTTCACCCACGGGCGCGGACGGAGCGTCACCGCGGCGTGACTGTGGCGCTTTTCGTGTGACCCTGGCGGGTGCCGGATTGGCTTTCCCGCCGCTGGTGGGGGCAGGATGCGTAACCGTGGCGAGAGGGTCTGACGGCAGACCCGGGTCCGGGGACTGTCCGAGGGCCCTGGCAGCATCGGCTTCGATCTCACGCCTCATAGGCAAGTTGAACACGGGAGTACAACATGAACCGCAGTGAGCTGGTGGCCGCTCTGTCCGAGCGCGCCGAGGTGACCCGCAAGGACGCCGACGCCGTTCTGGCCGCGCTCGCCGAGACCATCGGCGAGGTCGTCGCCAAGGGCGACGAGAAGGTCACCATCCCCGGCTTCCTGACCTTCGAGCGCACCCACCGTGCCGCTCGCACCGCTCGCAACCCGCAGACCGGCGACCCCATCCAGATCCCGGCCGGCTACAGCGTGAAGGTCTCCGCGGGCTCCAAGCTCAAGGAAGCCGCCAAGGGCAAGTAAGTCCCTTGTACGACGGCTTGCAGGCCTCGTAGAACGACGAAGGGCGGCCACCCGGTACCGGGTGGCCGCCCTTCGGCACGTTCGCCGCTACGGGCCCTACACGAGGTCGCCGTTGGGGAGCTCGACCTTCGCGCCGAGTTCCACCAGCTTCTCCATGAAGTTCTCGTAGCCGCGGTTGATCAGGTCGATGCCGTGGACCCGCGAGGTGCCCTCGGCCGCCAGGGCCGCGATCAGGTACGAGAAGCCGCCGCGCAGGTCGGGGATGACCAGGTCGGCGCCCTGCAGCTTGGTCGGGCCGGAGACGACCGCGGAGTGCAGGAAGTTGCGCTGGCCGAAGCGGCAGGCGGAGCCGCCCAGGCACTCGCGGTAGAGCTGGATGTGCGCGCCCATCTGGTTGAGCGCGGAGGTGAAGCCCAGGCGCGACTCGTAGACCGTCTCGTGGACGATGGACAGGCCCGAGGCCTGCGTCAGCGCCACGACCAGCGGCTGCTGCCAGTCGGTCTGGAAGCCGGGGTGGACGTCCGTCTCCAGGGCGATCGCGTTCAGCGGGCCGCCGGGGTGCCAGAAGCGGATGCCGTTGTCGTCGATCTCGAAGGCGCCGCCGACCTTCCGGTACGTGTTCAGGAAGGTCATCATCGAACGCTGCTGGGCGCCGCGCACGTAGATGTTGCCGCCGGTCGCCAGGGCCGCGGAGGCCCACGACGCCGCCTCCAGACGGTCCGGGAGCGCCTTGTGGTTGTAGCCGCCGAGGCGGTCCACACCGGTGATCCGGATGGTCCGGTCGGTGTCCATGGAGATGATGGCGCCCATCTTCTGCAGGACGCAGATGAGGTCCTCGATCTCCGGTTCCACCGCGGCGTTGCTCAGCTCGGTGACGCCCTCGGCCAGGACGGCCGTCAGGAGCACCTGTTCGGTCGAACCGACCGACGGGTAGGGCAGGCGGATCTTGCAGCCGCGCAGCCGCTGCGGGGCCTCCAGGTACTGACCGCCTTCACGCTTCTCGATGGTGGCGCCGAACTGGCGCAGCACGTCGAAGTGGAAGTCGATCGGCCGGCCGCCGATGTCGCAGCCGCCCAGGCCCGGGATGAAGGCGTGGCCGAGGCGGTGCAGCAGCGGGCCGCAGAAGAGGATCGGGATGCGCGAGGAACCCGCGTGGGCGTCGATGTCCGCGACGTTCGCGCTCTCGACGTGGGTGGGGTCGAGCACGAGCTCGCCCGGCTCCTCGCCGGGGCGGACCGTTACGCCGTGCAGCTGCAGCAGGCCGCGCACGACCCGGACGTCACGGATGTCGGGCACGTTGCGCAGGCGGCTCGGCTCGCTGCCGAGCAGAGCGGCGACCATGGCCTTGGGCACGAGGTTCTTCGCACCGCGGACACGGATCTCGCCCTCGAGCGGGGTACCGCCGTGGACAAGCAGGACATCGTCTGTGCCGGTCATGAATCTCGCGTTCCGGAGTTCTTTCCGGCGGGGCCGGAGAGAAGGTGGGCAGGGGGCCAGATAGAAGGGTAAGGGGCACCACCCCCCGGTTCGTAAGGCTGACGTGGCCGTAGGACTGTCATGAATTCGCCACAGCACCCTGAGTGGCGGTGTCATGGCGGAGGGTTGCATTCCGCCAGCCGGCCGTACGCGCGCTCCTCGCTGCTGCCGTGCGCCCTGAGCTGCGTGCAATCCGGTACGACCGCCCGCTCCCCCCGGAGGGCGAAGATGCGGGATCATGTCGGCATGACCGAGGTGTCCTCCCTCACAGGGCGGCTGCTCGTGGCCACCCCCGCCCTCGCGGACCCGAACTTCGACCGCGCGGTGGTGCTGCTGCTCGACCACGACGAGCAGGGCTCGCTCGGCGTGGTCCTCAACCGGCCCACCCCCGTGGACGTCGGCGACATCCTGCTGCCCTGGGCGGCGCTGGCCGGCGATCCGGGGGTGGTCTTCCAGGGCGGCCCGGTCGCCCTCGACTCCGCCCTCGGCATCGCGGTGATCCCCGGCGAGGAGGGCCCGCTGGGCTGGAGACGGGTGCACGGCGCCATCGGCCTGGTGGACCTGGAGGCGCCGCCGGAGCTGCTGGCCAGCGCCCTGGGGTCGCTGCGGATCTTCGCCGGGTACTCCGGCTGGGGCCCCGGCCAGCTGGAGGACGAGCTCAGCGACGGCGCCTGGTACGTGGTGGAGTCCGAGCCCGGGGACGTGTCCCACCCGGTGCCCGAGCAACTGTGGCGGGCGGTCCTGCGGCGCCAGCGCAGCGAGCTCGCGATGGTCGCCACCTATCCGGACGACCCGTCGCTCAACTGAGGCCCGCGGGGTTCAGTACCCTTGCCGGTATGAGCACTCTTGAGCCCGAGCGCGGGACTGGCGCGGGGACCCTCGTAGAGCCGACGCCACAGGTGTCCCACGGCGACGGCGACCACGAGCGCTTCGCCCATTACGTCCAGAAGGACAAGATCATGGCGAGCGCACTCGACGGGACTCCCGTCGTCGCGCTCTGCGGCAAGGTCTGGGTGCCGGGCCGCGACCCGAAGAAGTACCCGGTCTGCCCCATGTGCAAGGAGATCTACGACTCCATGGGTCCCGGCGGGGACAAGGACAAGGGCGGCAAGGACAAGTAGCCCCCACCGACCGGCCGTCCGGCCGGGGTCACGGCCACGGCCGCGGCTCCCGCCGTCGCGGGACGGCGCACGGCGCACGACGTACGACCACGACCGAGGGCCCCCGGGGCGCGCGACCGCGCGTTCCGGGGGCCCTCGGCGTACTAGGGTCGGCGGCAAAGCGCTCCGCGAAACGGTCGTTGCGCATCGTGCAACGATCTGCGCGTCCTGCGCGTCCGTCCGGCGAAGGGACGTCATGGATCTCATTCCGGCACCGGTGCACGTGGCCGTCGGCCCCGGCCACCTCGAACTCCTCGACCCCGCCCTGGCCGTCGGCCCCGGCACCGAGCGGGTCGCCCGCTGGCTGCGCCGGGAGCTGGGGGCGGCCACCGGCTGGGAGCTGCCCACCGCGCGGCCGGACGGCGTACGGGACGGCGGGGCGGACGGCGTGCGGGACGTCGTGCGGCTGCGGGTCGACGCGGCGCCGGCCCCCGAGGCGTACCGGCTGACCGTCGGCGCGGACGGGGTGGAGCTGGCCGGCGGGAGCGCGGCCGGGGTGTTCTGGGCCGCGCAGACGCTGCGTCAGCTGCTGGGGCCGCGGGCCTACCGGCGGGCGCCGCTGCGGCCGGGCCGGCCCTGGCGGCTGCCGCACACCGCGATCGAGGACGCCCCGCGCTTCGCCTGGCGCGGCCTGATGCTCGACGTCGCCCGGCACTTCCTGCCCAAGGACGGCGTCCTGCGCTACCTGGACCTGCTCGCGGCGCACAAGCTCAACGTCCTGCACCTGCACCTGACGGACGACCAGGGCTGGCGCGTGGAGATCAAGCGCTATCCGCGGCTCACGGGCGTCGGCGCGTGGCGGCCCCGCAGCCGGCGGGGCCACGGCTCCTCGCGGCTGTGGGACGACACCCCGCACGGCGGCTTCTACACCCAGGACGACCTGCGCGAGATCGCCGCGTACGCCGCCGAGCGGCACATCCGCGTGGTCCCCGAGATCGACGTGCCCGGCCATGCGCAGGCGGCGATCGCGGCGTACCCCGAGCTCGGGAACACCGACGTCGTCGACACCGCCGGGCTCGGCGTGTGGGACCGGTGGGGCATCAGCGAGAACGTGCTCGCGCCGACCGAGGCCGTCCTGCGCTTCTACGAGGGCGTCTTCGAGGAGCTGCTGGAGCTCTTCCCGGCGGAGGTCTCGCCGTTCGTGCACATCGGCGGCGACGAGTGCCCCAAGGCGCAGTGGCGGGCCTCGGCCGTCGCGCAGGGCCGGATCCGCGAGCTCGGCCTGGCCGGCGAGGACGAGCTGCAGGCGTGGTTCGTCCGGCACTTCGACACCTGGCTCGCCGCGCGCGGGCGCCGCCTCATCGGCTGGGACGAGATCCTGGAGGGCGGACTGGCCCCGGGCGCCGCGGTCTCCTCCTGGCGCGGCTACGCGGGCGGCGTCGCGGCGGCGCAGGCCGGGCACGACGTGGTGATGTGCCCGGAGCAGCAGGTCTATCTGGACCACCGTCAGGACGGCGGCGCGGACGAGCCGGTGCCCATCGGGTACGTGCGCACGCTGGAGGACGTCTACCGCTTCGAGCCGGTGCCGCCGGAACTGTCGCCGGCGGCCGCGGCGCACGTCCTGGGCGGGCAGGCCAACGTGTGGACCGAGGTGATGGAGAACCAGAACCGGGTGGACTACCAGACGTTCCCCCGGCTGAGCGCCTTCGCCGAGGTGATGTGGTCGGCCCTGCCGGCCCCCGCCGAGCGCGACTGGGCGGGCTTCGCCGCCCGGATGGCGGCCCACTACGCCCGGCTGGACGCGCTGGGGGTCGACTACCGGCCGCCGGGCGGGCCGCGGCCGTGGCAGCGGCGGCCGGGCGTGCCGGGGCGCCCGAGGGAGGGCGCGCCCCCGCGGGTATGAGGCCGTGGTGGCTGCGAGGCGGTGGCTGCGAGGCGGTGGCCGTCGGGTGCGGGGGCCGTGGCCGTCGGGTGCGGGGCCGCGGCCTGGCCGATCCGGGAAACGTGCCACATCTGCCGGAATGTCCTCTGATACGGGGTAAATCGGGCGAGTTGGTGCGGTGGGCGGGGGAGGGGATGGCCCAGGGGGCGCCCGGCGGACCCTCGCGCCGGGCGGTGCGGAAGATGTGCCAGAGTTGCCACGTCCCGGCGGTGAGCACGTACCGTACGGCGGACAGGCGCGAGCGCCGGGACCGGGACATCGGGAAGGGGCAGCTGGGTTGACCACGCACGCACCGCACGCAGCGCAGGCGGCGCAGTCCGTGACGCTGCCGGCCTCGCTCGACGAGGCCGTGGCGGCGCTCGCCGCCATGCCTGCCGCAGTACCGGTTGCCGGAGGCACCGATCTGATGGCGGCCGTCAACGCCGGACTGCTGCGGCCCGCCGCACTGGTCGGCCTCGGCCGGATCAACGAGATCCGCGGCTGGCAGTACCAGGACGGACACGCGCTGCTCGGCGCGGGACTCACCCACGCCCGGATGGGACGGCCGGATTTCGCCGCCCTGATCCCGGCGCTGGCCGCGGCCGCGCGCGCCGCCGGCCCGCCGCAGATCCGCAACGCCGGCACGCTCGGCGGCAACATCGCCAGCGGGGCCCCCTCGGGCGACGCGCTGCCGGTGCTGGCCGCGCTGGAGGCGGTGCTGGTCATCGTCGGCCCGGAGGGCCGGCGCGAGATCCCGGTCTCGCACCTGCTGGCGGGCCGCGAGATGCTGCGCCCCGGCGAACTGATCGGCTACGTACGGGTGCCGCTGCTGCACGCCCCCCAGGTGTTCCTGAAGGCCACCGGCCGGACCGGGCCGGGCCGCGCGGTGGCCTCGGTCGGCCTGGTCCTCGACCCCGCCCGGCGCGGCGTGCGCTGCGCGGTCGGCGCGGTCGCGCCGATGCCGCTGCGGCCGCTGGAGGCCGAGCAGTGGGTGGCCTCGCTGATCGACTGGGACGGGGAGCGGACGCTGGCACCGGAGGCTCTGGAGGCCTTCGGCGAGTACGTGGCGGCCGCCTGCGTACCGGACCAGGGCGACCCGGTTCCGGCGGGTGTACTGCATCTGCGGCGGACGGTGGCCGTGCTGGCACGGAGGGCCCTGGGGAGGGCGCTGACCTCATGAGTGAGAACGAGAACGTTTCCGGTACCGGCGGCTTCGGCTGGGAGCCGGTGCCGCACGGCGGCGACTACGACTCGGACGCCACGGCGTTCGTCAAGCTGCCCGACGACATGCTGGAGGCGCTGGGCACCGGCGAACCGCTGGCCGCGCCCGGGCACGGGTACGTCCCGCCGCCGATGATCGTGCCGCTGAACACGGCGGCCACCGCGGACCCGTCGGCGACGGGCACGTGGTCGCTTCCGGTGCAGTGGCCGGAGGCGGGTGCGGACGGCGGTGGGGCCGACACGTCGACGGCGGAGTGGCAGTTCCCGGATGCCGTGCGGGCCACGCCCGCCGTGCCCGTGACGCCGTCCGCCGACTGGAGCCAGGCGCCGGCCACCCTCCCGGGCGGAGCGGCCGCGCCGTGGGCCTCCCACCCGGACTTCGCCGCGGCGGCCGCGGGCGCGGACGCCGACGCGGACGCCGGCGAGCCCGAGGGCGGCCCCGCGCCGACCACCCTGAGCGCCGGCGTCCTCCCGGACGCCACCGCCCCGGCGCCGGCATCCGGCCAGCGGCTGCTGGGCGGTCCGGGCGTCGGCACGACCCCCGCGTTCCGCCGCGTCCTGGGCGGCCCCGGCGTGGGCACCCTCCCCGAGGGCGAGCCGGGCATCCACCCGGCCCCGGACATCGAGGCCACCCACGCCACGGCCCCCGCCCCGGCCCCGGCCGAGCGCCCGCACCCGACGGGCACCCCGGCCTCCGGCCACACCCTGGGCGAGGGCATCTCCTTCACGGGCGCCGAGCACACCGATCCGTACGCGGCCCCGCACGGCCACACCCTGGGCGGGGGCGTGTCGTTCGCCGACGCCACCGGTCACGGCGACCCGTACGCACCGGCGGCCGGTTACCCCGGTGCCCCGGAGCACACCCCGGCGGACGGCGTACCGGTCCCCGGCGAGGGTTCCGGCCACACGCTGGGCGGAGGCGTGCCGGTTGCCGGTGACGGTTCCGGTCACACGCTGGGCGGCGGCGTGCCGGTCCCTGGCGAGGGTTCCGGTCACACGCTGGGCGGCGGCGTCTCGTTCGCCATCGTCGAGCAGGGCGACCCGTACGCGTCGGGCGGTGCGTACGCCGTCTCGGCCGAACACCTCCCGCCGACGCCCGCCACGCCCGGGACGGCGCCCGCCGGTACGCCGTTCACCACCACCGGCGCGTACGCCGGTCACACGCCCGCCGAGGGGACCGTGTTCCCCGGTGGCGCGAGCGCCGACGGCGAGCCGTACGCCGGCCCGGGCGGCCACACCCCGCCCGAGGGGGTCGCCTTCCCGGCCTCCGCGCCGGCCGATGCCGACGGGTACGCCGCGCACACGCCCCCCGGGGGAGTCGCCTTCCCCGGCGCCACCGAGGAGCACGTCGGGGCCGACGCCGCCGGTCACACTCCGGCCGAGGGTTTCGCGGCCGCCGGGCACGGCGACGTACACGCGGGTCACACCCCGGCCGAGGGCGTCGCCCTTCCCGGTGCGGCGCTCGCCGGGGGCGAGCACGCCGACCCGTACGCGGGTCACACTCCGGCCGAGGGGATCGCGGTCGCCGGGCACGGCGACGCGCCCGCGGAGCACACCCCCGTCGACGAGGCGCAGACCCCGGACCCGGGCGCCCTGCTGCCCGAGGGGGAGGCGGCCGCGCAGGCCGACGGGAGCGGTACCGCCCCCGATCACGGGGGGCACCACGAGCACCCGCTCGCCTCCTACGTGCTCCGCGTCAACGGCGCCGACCGCCCCGTCACCGGCGCCTGGATCGGCGAGTCGCTGCTCTACGTGCTGCGCGAGCGCCTCGGTCTCGCCGGCGCCAAGGACGGCTGCTCGCAGGGCGAGTGCGGCGCCTGCGCCGTCAAGGTCGACGGCCGGCTCGTCGCGTCCTGCCTCGTGCCCGCCGCCACCACCGCCGGCAGCGAGGTCCGTACCGTCGAGGGCCTCGCCCAGAACGGCGAGCTGTCCGACGTACAGCAGGCCCTGTGCCGCTCCGGCGCCGTCCAGTGCGGCTTCTGCGTGCCCGGCATGGCCATGACCATCCACGACCTGCTGGAGGGCAACCACGCCCCCAGCGAGCTGGAGACGCGCCAGGCCCTCTGCGGCAACCTCTGCCGCTGCTCCGGCTACCAGGGCGTCGTCGACGCCGTCCGCGAGGTCGTCGCCGAGCGCGACGCCACCGCGGCGGCCGCAGCCGCTGTCGCCGCCGAAGCGACCGCCGCGGGCCCCGGCCCTGGCCCCGACTTCGGCCCCGGCCCCGGCCCCGACTTCGGCCCCGGCCCTGGCCCTGACTTCGGCCCCGGCCCCGAACCCCGTATCCCGCACCAGGCCGCCCCCGGCGAGGGCGGTATCCACCCCGACCACCACGGAGGCATGGCGTGAGCGGGAACGACGCGGCGACGGCGACGGCGACCGTCACGGCCGCGACCGACCCCCTCGGCGGCACGGGCGCCGGTGCGGGCGACGAGGGACCGCAGTCCGCCCCGCGCGGACTCGGCGCCTCCGTCCTGCCCGCCGACGCCCGCGCCAAGACCGAGGGCACCTTCCCCTACGCCGCCGACCTCTGGGCCGAGGGACTGCTGTGGGCCGCCGTGCTCCGCTCCCCGCACGCCCACGCCCGCATCCTCTCCGTCGACACCTCCGCCGCCCGCGAGATGCCGGGCGTACGCGCCGTCGTCACCCACGCCGACGTCCCCGGCGCCACCACGCACGGCCGCCGCATCGCCGACCGGCCCGTCTTCGCCCACGACGTCGTGCGCCACCACGGCGAGCCCATCGCCGCCGTCGCCGCCGACCACCCCGACACCGCCCGCCTGGCCGCCGCCGCGATCGCCGTCGAGTACGAGCTGCTGGACGCCGTCACCGACCCCGAGCAGTCCTTCGGAGCCGCCCCGCTCCACCCGGACGGCAACCTGATCCGCCACATCCCGCTGCGCTACGGCGACCCCGAGGCCACCGGTGAGGTGGTCGTCGAGGGCCTCTACCGCATCGGCCGCCAGGACCCGGCACCCATCGGCGCCGAGGCCGGCCTCGCCGTGCCCCGCCCCGACGGCGGCGTCGAGCTCTACACCGCCTCCACCGACCCGCACACCGACCGCGACCTGGCCGCCGCCTGCTTCGGCCTGGAGCCCGAGCGGGTCAAGGTCGTCGTCACCGGCGTCCCCGGCGCCACCTCCGACCGCGAGGACTCCGCCTTCCAGCTCCCGCTCGGCCTCCTCGCGCTGCGCACCGGCTGCCCGGTCAAGCTCGCCGCCACCCGCGAGGAGTCCTTCCTCGGCCACGCCCACCGCCACCCGACCCTGCTGCGCTACCGCCACCACGCGGACGCCGAGGGCCGCCTGGTCAAGGTCGAGGCGCAGATCCTGATGGACGCCGGCGCCTACGCCGACTCCTCGGCCGAATCCCTCGCCGCCGCCGTGGCCTTCGCCTGCGGCCCGTACGTCGTTCCGCACGCCTTCGTCGAGGGCTGGGCCGTCCGTACCAACAACCCGCCCTCCGGCCACGTCCGCGGCGAGGGCGCCCTCCAGGTCTGCGCGGCCTACGAGGGCCAGATGGACAAGCTCGCCGCCGCCCTCGGCATCGACGGCGCCGAACTGCGCCTGCGCAACGTCCTGGCCACCGGCGACCTGCTCCCGACCGGCCAGACGGTGACCTGCCCGGCCCCGGTCGCCGAACTCCTGCAGGCGGTGCGCGAGGCCGAACTGCCCTCCCTGCCCAAGGACTCCCCGGCGGAGGACTGGCTGCTGCCCGGCGGCCCCGAGGGCGCGGGCGAGCCCGGAGCCGTACGGCGCGGCGTCGGCTACGGCGTCGGCATGGTCCACATGCTCGGCGCGGAGGGCGCCGACGAGGTCTCGACGGCCACCGTCAAGGTGCACGACGGCATCGCCACCGTCATCTGCGCGGCCGTGGAGACCGGTCAGGGCTTCGCGACGCTGGCCCGCCAGATCGTCCAGGAGGTCCTGGGCCTGGACGAGGTCGTCGTGGCCCCCGTCGACACCGACCAGCCCCCGGCCGGCCCCGCCACGCACGGCCGCCACACCTGGGTGTCGGGCGGCGCGGTCGAACGGGCGGCGAAGATGGTCCGTACGCAGCTGCTCCAGCCGATGGCGCACCAGCTCGGCATGTCCACCGAGCTGCTCCAGATCACGGACGGCCGGATCACGTCGTACGACGGCGCGTTCTCGACCACGGTGGCGGAAGCGGTGGCCGGCAAGGAACTCTGGGCCACCGCCCAGTGCCGCCCCCACCCCACCGAGCCGCTGGACGCCGACGGCCAGGGCGACGCGTTCGTCGGCCTCGCCTTCTGCGCGATCCGCGCGGTGGTCGACGTGGACGTCGAGCTCGGCTCGGTCCGCGTCGTGGAACTCGCCGTCGCCCAGGACGTCGGCCGCGTCCTCAACCCCCGCCAGCTGCACGCCCGTATCGAGGCGGGCGTCACCCAGGGCGTCGGAGCGGCCCTCACCGAGAACCTCCGCACCGTCGCCGGCCTGGTCCGCCACCCCGACCTCACCGGCTACGCCCTGCCGACGGCGCTGGACGCTCCGTCCGTCCGCATCGTCAAACTGGTCGAGGAGCGCGACGTGGTGGCCCCCTTCGGTGCCAAGGCGGCGAGCGCGGTCCCTGTGGTGACGGCGCCCGCGGCGGTAGCCTCGGCAGTGCGTGCGGCGACGGGCCGCCCGGTCAACAGGCTCCCGATCCGGCCTTCCTCGGCGGTGGCGGGAACCAACTCGTGACCGTGTGACCCGCATTGCACGTGCAACCCCGTACTTGGGACTGTCGGAACCGGTCGCTAGAGTGATCGGTACGTCTGCGTGAGTCCGCGCGCGAACGGGTGCGAACAGGCCCGGGGACGGGGACAAGTACGGGTACGGGGACGAGGTGCGGCGGCAACGCCGTGTCAACGGGGAGCAACGGGGAGTCGGGGAGGCCATCGTGGCATGGGAAGGGGTGTTCGCCTCGCTCGGGGGCGGCATGTCGAGCACGGCATCGCTGATCGCCGCACAGGCGAAGAGGCTTTCGGTCGAGTACGACCAGCTGGACAAGTACAAGAGCCGCGTCGACGAGCTGATCAAGAAGCTCGAGGGCTCGGCCGCGGGTGACAAGCAGCTGAAGAAGGAAGGCGACCTGCCCAAGAACAACCTGGGCACGGGCTTCACCGAGGCGGCGGCGCTGCACACGGCGTACACCAGGACCGTCACCGAGCTGCAGACGCTCTCGCACGTGCTCACCCTCCAGCTGGAGGCACTGGCCATCGCGGTCGTCTTCTCGCGCAAGGGCTACGAGAACATGGACGACGAGACGAAGCGCACGATGGCGGGGCTGGCGGCGACGATCTCGGAGAAGTACGACGCGAAGCGCGATCCGAACGCGCGGCGTGTCGGGAACGGGAACCCGCAGAGCGATCCGAAGCAGGGGAACGACGGCGGCACGGCCGGGGGTGAGTTCTGATGGCGACGACGAATTTCGAGGACTACACGCACCAGCAGCTGCTGGCCATGATCGCCTCGGTCAACAGCGGTGCGGCGAGCGGCCGCGGCAAGGACCTGGTCGAGGCGGCCAAGGTCATCAAGCAGATCGGCGAGGACCTCAAGAAGTACCGCGTCGCGGACTGGGAGGGCGAGGCCGCCGACGCCTTCAACGAGTGGGTCAACGAGACCGGCAACACCACGCTCCGGCTGGCCGAGTACAGCGACGAGAGCGGCAAGTGGATGACGCGCGCCGCGGCGACGATGGGCGACTCGAAGTCGGCGATGCCGGCGTTCGACACGTCGGCGCAGGAGAACTATGACTCGGCCCGCAAGTACCGCAACGACCCGGACTCGCAGGAGATCGGCTCGAAGGCCCACTCGAAGCTGGCGTCGGACCGGCGCGAGGCGATCACTGCGATGACGCGGCTGGCGCAGTCATACGAAGCGTCGACGACGGGGCTGAACGGCCTGACGCCGCCTACTTATGCGCCGCCGCCGGACAATTTCGTGCCGCAGAGTGTGGGTAGTCGCGACATTGTTCGACCTGGTGGGGACGGCACTGGTTCCAGGGGCGTTGGTAGGTCGGACAAGTATGTGGCGCCCAGAGCTGACAGTGGCGATACGTCCAACAAGCCCGGCTGGGTGCCCGGACATGGCCCTAACCCGGACGCCACGGTGCCGTCGACGTCCACTCCGCCTCCGTCGGTCCCCGACAAGGACGTGAACGTCGATCTCGACAGCGTCCAGACGCTTCCGCCCTCGACGCAGCCCGCGACGCCGAACCTTCCCGCGCCTCCTGTCGGTCCCGGTCCCGGTCCCGGCAACCCGGGTCCGTTTCCGCCCTTCACCCTTCCGCCGACGGCCGGCCCCGGCCCGGGTCTGCCCGGTCCCGGCGGTCCGGGCACCCGCCCGCCGCAGTCCGGTCCTGGCCCTCTCGGCAAGAGCCCGGTTTCCCCCGGCCTGCCCCCGCGCGACAACGGCATCAGCGGTGGCCGTCAGATCACGACGAGCGGCCCGAACACCGGGATCCCGCGCAGCACGGTCATCGGCCACGGCGAGGGCGGACAGTCCGGCCAGACCGGGCGTGCGATGGGCGGTAGCGGCGGTCTGGGCGGCGGCGGTGTCGGCGGACCGAACAACACGGCCGGTGGCCGACGTCTGGCTCAGGAGCCGGGCGGTCTGGTCGGCGGACGTCAGCCGGGAGCGGGCGGCCGTTCGAGCACGGGAGGTCAGCCCTTCACGCAGGGCGGTTCCGGTCTCGTACGCAACCAGGGCCCCGGAGCGGTCGGCGGTCCCGTCGGTCACGCCGGCGCGGGTGCCCGTACCGCGGGCAAGCGTCGCGAGGGCCCGAACGGCGAGCGCCCTGATTACCTGACCGAGGACGAAGAGACGTGGCAGGGCAACCGTCGTGTTGTCCCGCCCGTGATCGACTAAGCGAACGGATCCTGCACGAGATGCGCATGCGTAAGACCACGTCTGCCCTGATCGGCCTCCTGCTGGCCGGAGTCGCCGCGACTCCGGCCCACGCGGAGACCATCCGGTCCATGCAATGGCATCTCGACTCGATGCAGGCCGACGAAATGTGGAAGTCGAGCACAGGAAAGGGCGTCGTTGTCGCGGTAATTGACACCGGCGTCGGAGCTGTGTCGGAACTCGAGGGCCAGGTCCTGCCCGGCAAGGACCTGGCTGTCGGTTACAAGGGCAATGAGCGTACCGACTACGAGAACCACGGCACGGCTATGGCCGGGGCGATCGCCGGAACAGGCAAGGGGGCCGCTGGTGGTGGGGCGTTCGGCCTCGCCCCTGGGGTCAAGATCCTTCCGATTCGGGTGCCGCATGAGAATTCTGTGGGCAAAACGCCGTCGTGGGTCGAAGCGATTCGGTTCGCGGCCGATTCCGAGGCGAAGATCATCAACATCTCCATGGCACGCAAGGGGGAGGACCCTCAGCTTCCGGAGGCGGTGAAGTATGCCCTCTCGAAGGGGAAGCTGATCTTTGCAGGTGTGGGTAACACCGGTGTGGGAGAGAATGCCGTGCTTTACCCGGCAGCGACTGCCGGGGTGGTTGGCGTGGCAGGTATCGATCGGCAGGCCAACGCCACCAAGGAGTCGCAGCACGGTCCCCAGGTGGACCTTTCGGCCCCTGGTGTGGACATCGTCTCCCCCTGCACGGGGGAGACCGGGGTCTGCAAGGGCCACGGAACCAGTGACGCGACTGCCCTCGCCTCCGCCTCCGCCGCGCTGATCTGGTCCGCTCACCCCGACTGGACCAACAACCAGGTCCTGCGCGTCCTCCTCAACACCTCCGGCAAGCCCCGCGACGGCGCGCAGCGTAACGATTCCATCGGCTACGGCATCGTCCGGCCCCGCGTCGCCCTCACCACCCCCGGCGACCCCGGCCCCGCCAACGAGTTCCCGATGCCCGACCTCGCCGCCGCGGCAGCCGGGTCGAAGTCGCCGTCCGGGCCCGCCGGTTCGCCGGCTGCCACGACCGGCGACACCGCCGCGCCCAAGGCGCAGCAGGACACCGGCGGGCTGCCCTGGACCTGGATCGGGCTCGGGATCGCGGTATGCGTGCTGATCGGCGGCGCGGTCACGGCGGTTGTCGTCAGGCAGCGGAACCGGTAGACAAGGCGGCGCCGAACCGAGCGGGCCGCCCCGCCGGTCGCCGGCCGCTGGACGCACACACCGAGAACGGGGAACATCGCATGTCCTTCGAGCAAGAGTGGTCCTCGGCGCGCTCCGGCGCCCACACCGGCGTGGCGATGCGGCTCAACCAGGTCGCCCCCGAACCCGGCGGCGGCAGCGGCGGCAAGGCCGACCTGAAGATCGAGGACGACCACATCGGGGCCATCGGCAGCGAGGCGTTCAAGCTGCACAACCGCCTCCAGACCGACGGCGACCACGCCCGCGTCGCCACCTTCGAGGGCGCGAACGCGCTCACGCGGCAGAACTTCACCAGCGGCTCCGCCCTCCTCATGGTCCACGACCGCTGGAGCTCCCAGCTGAAGGTGCTCGTCGCCGCCTGCGCGAACATCTCCAACCACTGCGACTACACCGTCACCCATCACGAACACGAAGAGCGCGACCTCGTCACCACGCTCAACGCCTCGAAGATCAACGAGTACCTCAAGTAGCCGAGGAAGGCCCGAGCGCATGCTGACGTTCGAGAACGTGATGAAGGCGCCCCTGGACCAGCTGAACACCGCGGTCACGGACTGGGGCGCGATGGTCAAGAAGCTCGACGAACTGGCCGAGTCGGCCCGTACGGGGATGAAGGCGCGCGCCGACAAGGCGGACTGGTCCGGCGTGAACGCCGACGTGACCAAGCCGTTCGTGCACAAGACGGCGAAGGAGTTCGAGGACGCCGCCAAGGAGGCCAAGGGCATCCACCAGCTGCTGTCGGACGGGCACACGACGATCAAGTTCGCCCGGGACCAGCTGAAGAAGGTCGTCGACGAGGAGGCTCCGGCGGCCGGGTTCCGCGTGGACGAGGCCGGCAAGGTCTCGGCGATCCCGATGGACCCCAAGACCGCGTACGCCGCCCGGCACGACCCGGACTACCCGGAGGTCCTGCGCAAGCAGGAGGAGAACCGCAAGGCGTGGCAGGCGAAGATCGACCGGCTGGTCGAGGACTGCCAGGACGCCGACGACTCGCTGGCCCGCGCGCTGCGCGCCAACGTCACCGACGACCACAACTTCACCGCGCCGAAGTACACCTCCCTGGACGGGGAGCAGGCCGACCGGGCGGCGCAGCTGATGAAGACCATCAGCAAGGACCCGGGCGGTACGGCGCGCAACGTGGAGAAGCTGCGCGAGCTGGAGGACCTGCTCGACGACAACCGCACGGACCCGGAGTTCTCCACCGCCTTCTACCGCACCATGGGCCCCGAGGGCACGCTGGAGGCGTACGCCCGGATGTCGATCGACGCCTCCTCGCTGGGTGAGCCGGGCAAGGACCGGCTGGCGATGGTCGGCAACATCCAGAGCGACATGGGCGCGATGCTGGGCCTGGCGACGCAGAAGAACGTGCCGAACCACCTGGACGCGGCCTGGACGACCGAGCTGATGAAGGCCGGCCGCAAGCCGATGGACGTGGGCCGGGTGTCGCCGGTGTACGGCTACCAGGCGCTGGGCGCGCTGCTGCACGAGGGGAAGTACGACAAGGACTTCCTGACGTCGGTCGGGCGGGACATGGTGGCGATGGACCGCCAGAACCCGAAGATCTGGGAGCACAACGCGCCGATCGACCCCAAGACGGTGCTCAGCCAGGACAAGGACGGCAGCCGGGGGTACTACCCGCTGACCGGGCTGATGGACGCGATGTCCCAGAACCCGGAGGCGGCGACGGCGTTCTTCAACGAGCCGGTGCGGCAGGACAGCAACCGCGACGGGATCGTCACGACGGCCGACAAGGTGGTCGAGGGCCAGCACGGCAAGATGCAGGGCATGGTCGACTACATGCTGGACAAGGAGTCGTGGGCCGGCAGCTTCGACCTGGCGGTCGGACACCCCGGCGGCGGGGCGCTCCCGGCCCAGCAGGCCGTGGGCAACGCGCTGGAGGCAGCGGTCACCGGCCGTGCCATCCCGGGCGAAGAGGACGCCAAGCCGGTGCCGCACACCAAGGAGATGACGGACGTCATGGAACGGGTCGTCCAGAAGGTGGGCGACGAGCCGGGCCTGGTGGCGGCGGACCCGGACGAGGACAAGAAGCCGAAGCTCGGGGCGCTGTCGGGCCACTTCGGCAACATGACGGCGGAGTACATCGCAGACTTCCAGGCGTCCGCCGAGAACGGTGGCGGGCAGATCAAGGTCACCGGGGAGATGGCCAAGTTCGACGAGGCCACCGTGGCCCGCTTCCTCGGCGCGGTCGGCCAGGACCCGGGAGCCTACGGCGCGATCACCAACGCCAACCAGGCGTTCACGGCGGTCCTGGTCAATGACGTCATCCAGCACCGCAGTGAGCACAGCCTCCTCGGCGAGGCGGTGGAGGTCGCCGTGACGCCGGGCGGCCAGATCGCCGGCTTCCTGACGGAGGCCCGTGCCCAGGGCATGCACGGCGAAACCGCCCACAAGAACGAGGAGTACGTGAAGGGCGTCGAGGACGGCGCGAAGTGGATCAACCGCGGCATCACGGCCGCCGGCGGCAAGTACCTCGAACTGGTGCCGATCGCCGGTGACGTCGTGGAATGGGTTCAGGAGGACGTCACCGAGCTGTTCGTCGAGGACGCCAAGGACAAGGGCAAGGAGGAGACGGGCAAGACCGAGAAGGCCGTGGGGGAGATGTACTCGCAAGCGGACATCAGCAACAGCACCGCGGCCGAGCGGGCGGTACGGCACGCGGCCGCGGGATCGGGCCTGTCCCAGAAGGACATCGACACCCTGGCCGGCGTGGCGTCCAAGGAGTCGTCGGTCGCGCACTCGGTCGGCCGTGGCCTGGTGGACAGCTCGAAGGCGCCGTCCTGATGCGCACGGCGAAACCGGCTCGCAGAGTTGCCGTCGTACTGGCTGCCGGGATATTGCTGGCCGGCTGTTCGGAGCCCGAGGAGAAGAAGGCTGCCGAGCCCGAGGTCCCGGACCGTCTGTGCTGGGGAGCCTTCGACGGGAAGACGGTGGCACCCCTGCTCGGCAGCGGGAAGACGGTCACGGAGGACACCAGGGACGCGTTCTCGCTGCCGGCCGATCTCAAGACGGTCACGTGCCGGGTGCAGCTGGACGCGGCAACGGTGATGACGGCGTCCGTGTGGCGCAAGCCGATGGGGAGCGACGCGTTCTGGCAGGCCTTCGACGCGCTGCACCCGGACAAGCTCGACCTGGGGCGCAAGGGTCTGGTGTGGGACGGTGGCGCCACGCTGCTCTACACCTGCCGGACCCCGGCGGAGTCCTTCGAACTGGAGCTCAGGATCGGTGACGGCCCGGCGTCCATCGACAGCACGAAGGCCAAGGCGCTGAACACCCAGCTGATGAAGGACCTCCAGGCCTTCACCAGCAAGCAGCTGAACTGCGCACCGTGACGCAGAGACCCGAAGACCACCCCGTGCGCCACCCGGGTGGCCCATGCCGGAGGACGTGACCGGAATCGGGTCGGTGTGACTCCCCGCGGGCGGGGAGCGCTGTCGGGGAGGTGTCCGGGTCGGGGTCCTACGTCCCGCGACCTAGGGGAAATCCGTCCGCTGGACAGGGGCCAGAACCTGTCACGGACCTTACGCTGGGGCGATGAGCGCCTCCCTGGACCCCGCAGCCCCGCACATATCCGATCCCGCCCCGCCGGCACCGCCGCGGGGCGGGATCCTGGGGCCCGCGCACCGGACGCTCAGCATCGGGATCATCTCCGTCGTCTTCCTCATCGCCTTCGAGGCCATCGCCGTCGGCACCGCCATGCCGGTCGCCGCGCACGAGCTGGACGGGGTCGGGCTGTACGCGTTCGCGTTCTCCTCCTACTTCACCACCAGCCTCTTCGCCATGGTCCTCTCCGGCCAGTGGTCCGACCGCAGCGGCCCGCTGCGCCCCCTGACCGTCGGCATCGCCTCCTTCGCGGCCGGCCTGGTGCTGGCCGGGACGGCCGGCGCCATGTGGGTGTTCCTGATCGGCCGGGCCGTCCAGGGCTTCGGCGGCGGCCTCGTGATCGTCGCCCTGTACGTCGTCGTCAGCCGCGCCTACGACGAACGGCTGCGCCCCTCGATCATGGCGGCGTTCGCCGCGGGCTGGCTGGTGCCGTCCATCGTCGGACCGCTCGCCTCCGGAACCGTCACCGAGCACCTCGGCTGGCGCTGGGTCTTCCTCGCCATCCCGGTCCTGGTCGTCGTACCGCTGGCCGTCGCGCTCCCCGCGATCCGGCGGACCGCGTCCGGCCCCGTGGACCCCGGCGCCCCGCCCGTGCCGTTCGACCGGCGGCGGATCCGGCTGGCGCTGGGCATCGCGCTGGGCGCGGCCCTGCTCCAGTACGCCGCCCAGGACCTGCGGTGGCTCTCGCTCCTGCCCGGTGCCGTGGGCGTCGCGCTGCTGGTGCCGGCGGTGCGGGGACTGCTGCCGCGCGGCACCTACCGGGCGCGGCGCGGGCTGCCCTCGGTGGTGCTGCTGCGCGGGGTCGCGGCCGGTTCGTTCATCGCGGCCGAGAGCTTCGTCCCGCTGATGCTGGTCACCCAGCGCGGGCTGAGCCCGACCCTGGCCGGGTTCTCGCTGGCGCTGGGCGGGGTGACGTGGGCGCTGGGCTCCTGGGTGCAGTCCAAGGGGCGCGTGCAGCCCTACCGTGAGCGGCTGATGGTGCTCGGCATGATCATGGTGGCCGCCGCCGTCGTGGGCGCGCCCGCCGTGCTCATCGACGCCGTACCGGTGTGGACCACGGCCGCGGTCTGGGCCGTGGGCTGCTTCGGCATGGGCCTGGTGATCGGCTCGACGAGCGTGCTGCTGCTGAAGCTGTCGCCGCCGGAGGAGGCGGGCACGAACTCCGCCGCCCTGCAGATCTCCGACGCCCTCGCCAACGTCGTGCTGCTGGCCGGCGGCGGGGCGGCGTTCGCCGCGCTCGGCGGCGGCGCGGTGGGGGTGGCGCACACGCTGACCGAGGGCGCCGCGACCGCCTCCCACCCGGGTGCGTTCGTCGCCGTGTTCCTGCCGATGGCGGCGGTCGCCCTGGCCGGCGCGTGGGTCGCCACCCGGCTCCACGCGAAGCCGGCCGCGCCCGGGAAAACCGGCTGAGCGGCCCCGGCGCCGGGCGGTACCGTCGCCGCGTGAACGAGCTCATCCTGACCCTGTCCCCGGCCGAGCGCGCCGCGCTCGACGACCTCGCCGACGCCACCGGGCGCACGCCCGAGGAGCTGGCGCTGGACGCCGTACGCGGACGGCTGACCGCCGACCGGCAGAGCGTGGGGCGGCACGCCCAGCGGCTGGCCCTGCGGCACGCCGCCCTGCTGAAGCGGCTCGGCGCATGAGCGCCCCCGAGCAGGTGCGCCACCTGACGCTCGCCGAGGTCACCGACCTCGCCGCGTACGCCTGCCTCGCCCAGGACCAGGCGGTCGAGCTGCGCGCCCCGGGGCTGCTGGAGTCGGCCGTCCACCGGCCCCGGGCGCGCATGTTCGGTACGTCCGCGTACGAGGACCTGTACGAGCAGGCGGCCGCGCTGCTGCACGCCCTCGCCACCAACCACCCGCTGGTGGACGGCAACAAGCGCACCGCCTGGCTCGCGGCCGTCACCTTCCTCGCCGTCAACGGGGCCGATCTGGCCGACGCCGACCAGGACGTGGCGTACGACCTGGTCATCGACGTGGCCTCCGGTGCCGAGGCCGATCTGCCGCGGATCGCCGCCCGGCTGCGCGCCCTGCACGCCGCCGTGTGACCCTCGCCGCACCCCCCGAGGTCACGGGCCTGTCCCGCCCGCCGGGGCGGGCCCGCACCGGTAGGGTGGCCCGGTTGTCCTACGTACGACCGCAACAGCCTGCGCGTACCAGATACGCCGAGAGCCCGAACCGGAGACCGTGACTACTACCGCCTCCCACCACCTCTCACCCGCCTTCCCCGGCCGTGCCCCGTGGGGCACGGCCAGCAAGCTGCGTGCCTGGCAGCAGGGAGCGCTGGACAAGTACGTCCAGACCCAGCCGCGGGACTTCCTCGCGGTCGCCACGCCAGGCGCCGGAAAGACCACCTTCGCGCTGACCCTCGCCTCCTGGCTGCTGCACCACCACGTGGTGCAGCAGGTGACGGTCGTCGCCCCCACCGAGCACCTGAAGAAGCAGTGGGCCGAGGCCGCGGCCCGGATAGGCATCCGGCTCGATCCCGAGTACTCGGCCGGGCCGCTGAGCAAGGAGTACCACGGCGTCGCCGTCACTTACGCCGGTGTGGGCGTACGGCCGATGCTGCACCGCAACCGCTGCGAACAGCGCAAGACCCTCGTCATCCTCGACGAGATCCACCACGCCGGTGACTCGAAGTCCTGGGGCGAGGCGTGCCTGGAGGCCTTCGACCCGGCGACGCGCCGGCTGGCCCTGACCGGAACCCCCTTCCGGTCGGACACCAACCCCATCCCCTTCGTCACCTACGAGGAGGGCAACGACGGGATCCGGCGGTCCTCCGCCGACTACACCTACGGGTACGGCAACGCGCTCGGCGACGGCGTCGTCCGGCCGGTGATCTTCCTGTCCTACAGCGGCAACATGCGCTGGCGCACGAAGGCCGGCGACGAGATCGCCGCCCGGCTCGGCGAGCCCATGACCAAGGACGCCATCTCGCAGGCCTGGCGCACGGCGCTGGACCCGCGCGGCGACTGGATGCCGAACGTGCTGCGCGCCGCCGACCAGCGGCTGACCGAGGTCAGGAAGGGCATCCCGGACGCGGGCGGCCTCGTCATCGCCTCCGACCAGGACTCGGCGCGCGCCTACGCCAAGCTGATCCGGGAGATCACCGGCACCAAGGCCACCCTCGTCCTCTCCGACGACACCGGCGCCTCGAAGAACATCGACACCTTCAGCGGGAACGACGAACGCTGGATGGTCGCGGTCCGGATGGTGTCCGAGGGCGTCGACGTGCCGCGCCTGGCGGTCGGCGTCTACGCCACGACCATCTCGACGCCGCTGTTCTTCGCGCAGGCGGTCGGGCGTTTCGTGCGTTCGCGCAGGCGCGGCGAGACCGCGTCCGTGTTCCTTCCGACGATCCCCTACCTGCTCGGCTTCGCCAACGAGATGGAGGTCGAGCGCGACCACGTCCTCGACCGGCCGAAGAAGCAGGGCGAGGAGGACCCGTACGCCGAGTCCGAGAAGGAGATGGAGGAGGCGAACCGGCAGGAGGACGAGGACACCGGCGAGGACGAGCAGATGTCCTTCGAGGCGCTGGAGTCCGACGCCGTCTTCGACCGGGTCCTCTACGACGGCGCCGAGTTCGGCATGCAGGCGCACCCGGGCAGCGAGGAGGAGCAGGACTACCTCGGGATCCCCGGTCTGCTGGAGCCGGACCAGGTGCAGCTGCTGCTGCAGAAGCGGCAGTCGCGGCAGATCGCGCACAGCCGCCGCAAGCCGGACGCGGCGGCGGACCTGCTGGAGCTGCCGGCGGAGCGGCGGCCGGTGGTCTTGCACAAGGAGCTGCTGGAGCTGCGGAAGTCGCTGAACACGATGGTCGGCGCGTACGTCCACCAGAGCGGCAAGCCGCACGGGGTGATCCACACCGAGCTGCGCCGGGTGTGCGGCGGGCCGCCGAGCGCGGAGGCGACGGCGGGGCAGCTGCGGGAGCGGATCAAGAAGGTCCAGGAGTGGGCGACGCGGATGCGGTAGCCCGCTACGGAATGTACGACGGGGTCCGTGCGGAGGTTCGCACGGACCCCGTCGGCGTGTGCGCCGGAGCCGGGAGGCTACGGCGCTACGCGCTCACACCTCACACGTCACGCGGTGGGACGGCGACGGCGGCCGGTGCCGGCGACGAGCGCGGCGCCCATGGCCAGGGCCACGCCCGAGGCGCCGAGGGCCCAGCTGGTGGCGGCGTCGGAGCCGGTCTCGGCGAGCTGGCCGCCGCCGGTCGCGGTGGTGCCGGTGGTGCCGGTGCCGGGGGCGACGATCGGCGTGGTGGTGGTGCCACCGTTGGGCTTGGTGGTGTTGCCGCCGCCGGTGTTGCCCGTGTTACCGGTGTTGCCGGTGTTGCCGCCCGTGCTGCCACCGCCGGTGACGATCTTCGAGCGGTACATGACGCTGTCGGACCAGATCTCCTCGCCCTCGGTCATGCTGAAGCCGACCGTGTGCAGGCCGATGCCGGTGGCCGGGGTGCCCTTGGAGAACTTCAGGCGCAGCTTGATGTCGACGCTGTCCTTCTTGGCGATGGGGCCGGTGCCGATGAAGAGGCCGTAGGCCTCCTCGGAGCCGTAGGCCTCGACCGGGTACCAGTCGAAGGACCCGCCGTCGCCCTCGAGGTAGGCCTCCAGGTGGATCTGGTCGGCCTTCATCTTCAGGGTGTCCGTGGCGATGAGGTTCAGACCCAGGGCGTAGTCCTCCAGGTCGCCACCGGCGGAGTTGTCCACGTGCAGGGTGAACGTCTTCCAGTCGCCGCCCGCGGTGAAGCTGGACGGCACGCCGCTCAGCGTCACCTTCGGGCCGTTGGCGACGAACTCCTCGTCGAGGTCGAGGTCGAGTTCCTCGTCGGCCTTGGCCGCGGGCGCCGGCGTCTGCGGCTTCTCCGCGACGGGCGGGGCCGGGACCACCGGGGGCTGCACGGCGGGCTGCGCCGGCACCGGCGGGGTGACGGCGGCGCCGTCCTTGGCCGGGCTCTCGGCCGCCGGGGTCTGCGCCGGGGTCTCGGTCTTGGTCTCCGGGGCCGCGGCGGGCGAGCCGTCGCCCTTCGGCGCGGCGTCCGGGACGATGACGGCCGGGTTCTCCTGGGCCATGGCCGGCGAGGCCATCAGGACCGTCGGACCGGCGACGGCGGCAGCGGCCGCGAGGGCCACGCGCTTGAGCTTCATCTGCTGCTACTCCCCCTACAGGGGCTCCGGGCACGCTGCTCCGGACCACCCACTCACTTTTTTGAACACGATCAGGGTAATCGGCAGGTAAAGCGGTTTTCAGCCACGGCGGATCACAAGTTGAATGCAATACCACCAGCCATTCCGGGAGAAACGGACGAAGGTGGCGAGGGGCGCGGGCGGTGCGTTGGTACCGCCCGGCACGGACCCGAAGTCGCCATGAACGGCCGTGAACGCGGTCGCGTACCCGTGCATAACGGTTGACGGCGCCCGGATTCTGGACGAGCCCTTCCGCTCAGCGGACCCGCTCGCTACTGTCCCCGCATCGAACGCCCCGTGGCAGCGCCGCCGCGGGAGCGCAGCCGGTGCCATGGCCTTACCGGCGGCCTCTCCGTGCGTCGCCGAAACGGACCGGCACGCTCCGCCCGTGAGAGTCACCCGCCGCTCACCACAGAGGGAGAGGCGTCGTGACCGCGGAGACCTCCCAGACTCTCGACCGAGGGCTCAGAGTCCTCAAACTGCTTGCCGACACCGACCATGGGCTGACGGTCACCGAGTTGTCCAACCGACTCGGCGTCAACCGCACGGTCGTCTACCGGCTGCTGGCCACGCTGGAACAGCACGCCCTGGTCCGCCGTGACCTCGGCGGCCGCGCCCGGGTCGGCCTCGGCGTGCTGCGGCTGGGCCGCCAGGTCCATCCGCTCGTACGGGAGGCCGCGCTGCCCGCGCTCCGCTCGCTCGCCGAGGACATCGGGGCCACCGCGCACCTGACCCTCGTCGACGGTACGGAGGCGCTGGCCGTGGCCGTCGTCGAGCCGACCTGGACCGACTACCACGTGGCCTACCGGGCCGGGTTCCGGCACCCGCTGGACCGCGGGGCCGCCGGCCGGGCCATCCTGGCCGCCCGTCAGGGCTCGCTGACCGAGCCGGGCTACACGCTGACCCACGGCGAGCTGGAGGCGGGCGCCAGCGGTGCCGCCGCGCCCCTGGTGGGCATCACGGGCCTGGAGGGCAGCGTCGGCGTGGTCATGCTCGCCGACGCCGTGCCCGAACGGGTCGGCCCCCGCGTGGTCGACGCGGCCCGCGAGGTGGCCGACGCCCTCCGCTGACCGAAAATCGACGTTTGCAGTCATGGGTGAGGGGTAGCCGACCGCGGCTACGCGCCGGGCGGTACGGGCCCCAGGGCCCGGCCCCCGGCTCCGACGACCGGCTGGTCCCGGGGGCGCCGGCGCACGCCGCGGCCCTGGGGCCGGCGCCGGGTCGGCGGGCCCCCGGGGGCGGACGCCGGGCCGGCGGGAACCCCCGCGGCGGACGCCGGCCCGCGCCCCGCCGCTCCCGGCCCGGTCGCGGTGGGCGGTTAGATTGGCCGGGTGCTCACTCGCCTCTCACGTCTGCCGCGTCCCGCCGCCCTGGCCGTCTGCGCGGCGCCCCTGGCCGCCCTGCTCGCCGTAGCGGTCTTCGCGCCGCTGCCCTTCGCCATCGCACTGCCCGGGCCGACGGCCAACGTGCTCGGCTCCGAGGACGGCAAGCCCGTCATCAGCGTCAGCGGCGCGCCGACCCGCGAGACCTCCGGCCAGCTGCGCATGACCACGATCAGTGCCACCGGCCCCTCCGAGAACACCAACCTCGTCGAGCTGGCCCGGATGTGGTTCCGCACCGACCGGGCCGTCATGCCCAAGGAGGCCGTCTACCCGACGGGCGGAAGCGACGAGGAGATCGAGAAGCACAACCTGGAGGAAATGACCTCCTCGCAGACGACCGCCACCAAGGCGGCCCTCGGCTTCCTCCACAAGAACCCGGACGACGTGAAGGTCGACCTCAACCTCGCCGGCGTCGGCGGCCCCAGCGCCGGTCTGCTGTTCTCCCTCGGCATCGTCGACAAGCTCGACGGCGACGGCAGCGGCGGAGACCTCACCGGCGGGCGCAGCATCGCCGGTACGGGCACCATCGGCGCCGACGGCGAGGTCGGCGCGGTGGGCGGCGTGGCGCTGAAGACCCAGGCCGCCCACCGGGACGGCGCGACGGTGTTCCTCGTACCGGCGGCGGAGTGCTCCGACGCCCGCGCCGACCTGCCGAAGGGCCTGCAGCTGATCCCCGTCACTTCGCTGTCGGACGCGGTGAACTCTCTGCGTGCGCTGAACCGTGGGGGAGAGGTTCCGTCCTGCTGACGGCGGCGGCCGGCCGCCGGTCCATCTCCCGCCAGGCCGGGAAGACCAGCGGCGAGAGCGTGGTCAGCAGGTAGAGACCGCCGAACAGCAGCAGCGCCGGCGTCAGCCCGAAGCCCTCCACCAGCAGGCCCGCCGCGAGCCCGCCCAGCGGCATCGTCAGCTCGCACCCGGCCGTGGTCACCCCGGCGACCCGGCTGCGCAGCGCGTCGGGGATCCGCTCGTACATGACCGTCGTCAGGACCGGGTTGAGAATGCCCGCCGTCAGCCCCGCCAGGGCCATCGTCACCGCGAGCGGCAGCGTGGTGTCGGTCAGCGCGGCCGTCAGGTAGCGCGGGGCACCCGAGATGAGGAAGGCCACCGCGAACACCGTCCGGCGCGGCAGGCGTTCGCCGTACGCCCCGTACAGCAGGGCGCCCAGCAGCGCGAACCCGCCGAACAGTGAGATCAGCAGCCCCACGGCGGCGGCCCCGCCCAGCTCGTCCCGGCCGTGCACCGGGAGCAGCACCGAACTCCAGCCCTGGTCCATGCCGTTGGTCATCATGACCATGAAGGTGATGCCCAGCAGCAGCCGGCTGCGGGCCAGGAACGCCCAGCCCTCGCCCAGTTCGGCCCGGTACCCGGCGAGAGTGATCTTCCCGGCCGCCTTCTGCGGCTCGGCCGCCGCCACGCCGCGCACCCCGAAGGCGACGAGCGCCGCCGAGACGGCGAAGGTCGCCGCGTCCAGCAGCAGCACCGTCTCGGCGCCGAGCACGGCGATGAGCAGGCCGGCCACGGCCGCCCCGATCATGCGGGCACCGCGCGAGACGGCGTCGTAGAGGCCGGCGGCCCGCCCGAGGGTCGTGCCCGCCTCCTCGGCGAGGTGGGGGAAGAGGACGTATCGGGCGGTCAGGCCCGGCGTGTGGACCAGCCCGCCGACCGCCATGAGCGCGCAGAGCATCCAGAACTGCAGCAGCCCGGCGTAGTGCAGCAGCGGGATCGCACCCACCGCGACACCGCAGACGGCGTCGGAGACCACCGAGACCCGGCGGCGGCCGAGCCGGTCGATCACGGGCCCGCCGATCAGGGCCGCGACGACGACGGGAAGCGTGGCGCAGAAGGCGACGACTCCCGCCCGGCCGGCGCTGCCGGTGGTCTGGAGGACGAACCAGGGGACGCCGATGAGGGTGAGGGAACTCCCCGCGATGGACACGGTGTTGGCGGCCAGTACGGCGGCCAGTGGGCCACGGCGGCGCACCGGGCCGGGACCGGCCGTCCCGGTGGTGCTGATGGCGTGCATGCAGAACTCCTTCGGGAGGCGGAGGGGTGGCGAGGGCGGGGAGGGCCGCTACACGTCGGCGCGCGGGAAGACGTGGACGTGCACCCGCACCGACTCGGCGCCCGGGGCGTCCCCGTCGGCGTCCCCGCCGGGGGCCCGGTCGCGGAAGCTGTCGATCACGGCGTGCAGCTGGTGGATGAGGTCCAGCGCCTGCTCGGGGCCGAGCCGCAGCGTGAAGTCGCTGAGGTCCGAGCCCCGCCGCCACGCGAGCGGCCAGTGCTGTGCGCCGCCCAGCCAGCGGTTCAGCTCCTGGGCGTGGATCGAGGCGATCTGCTGGAGGAAGACGTCGGCGGCGCCGCGTACGGCCGGGTCGGGGTCGTGGATCAGGTTCTCGTCGAAGAGCGTGCCGTCGTGGGCGGCCCGCCACCAGCGCTCGCGCCCCTTGCCGTGCTCGGGGGCGTCCTCGACGAAGCCGTGCGCGGCGAGCTGGCGCAGGTGGTAGCTGGTGGCGCCGCTGGACTCGCCGAGCCGCTCGGCGAGGCGGGAGGCGGTCGCCGGTCCGTCGTGCCGCAGCGCGCCCAGCAGCCGGATGCGCAGCGGGTGCGCGAGGCCGCGCAGTGAACGGGCGTCGAGCGTACGGATGTTGAGCTCTTTGTCGGGCACGGACGCGACAGTAGAGTTGCAAAGATTCCTATGCAACGCCTTTTCTGCACGGGGTGCCCGGCCGGCTCAGTCGTCCTCGGCCGCCTGCTCGACCAGCGGGATGATCCGCAGGGGTACGGGGTTCTCCATCACGATCGCGGTCGACGCCCGCACGATGCCCTCGAACCCGACGACCCGGTCGATCACGCGCTGCAGGTCGGCGTTCGAGCGGGCGACCAGCCGGCACAGCATGTCCCCGTGCCCCGTCGTGGTGTGCAGCTCCAGCACCTCCGGGACCCCGGTCAGGTGCGCCCGTACGTCCGCCCCCTGCCCCTGCTTGATCTCCAGCGTGGCGAAGGCGGTCACCGGGTAGCCCAGCGCCGTCGGGTCCACCTGCGGGCCGAAGCCGCGGATGACCCCGCTCGACTGGAGCCGGTCCAGCCGGGCCTGGACCGTGCCGCGCGCGACCCCGAGCCGGCGGGAGGCCTCCAGGACGCCGATCCGGGGCTCACGGGCCAGGAGAACGATGAGCCTGCCATCGAGATTGTCGATGCCCATGAGGCGCCTTCCGCTGGTCATACTGCACAGATACTCCAGCCATGCTGGGGCTGTGCTGTACATCTTGTCCAGGCAAAATGGAAACTATTGCGCAGCTTGTGGTTCGGCGGGACTCTGCGCTCATGACTGAGACCCTGCATCACACCCCCGACACCGCGCGTGAGGCCGACCCCTTCCCGGTGAAGGGCATGGACGCGGTCGTGTTCGCCGTGGGCAACGCCAAGCAGGCCGCCCACTACTACTCGACCGCCTTCGGCATGAAGCTCGTCGCCTACTCCGGACCAGAGACCGGCAGCCGCGAGACGGCGAGCTACGTCCTCACCAACGGCTCGGCGCGCTTCGTGATGACCTCGGTCATCAAGGCGACGACCGACCACGGCCGCTTCCTGGCGGAGCACGTCACGGAGCACGGCGACGGCGTCATCGACCTGGCCATCGAGGTGCCGGACGTGCGGGCGGCGTACGCCTACGCGGTCGAGCAGGGGGCGCGGGGTCTGGAGGAGCCGCACGAGGTGAGCGACGAGCACGGCACGGTCGTCCTCGCGGCGATCGCGACGTACGGCCAGACCCGCCACACCCTGGTGGAGCGGTCGGCGTACACCGGCCCGTACCTGCCCGGCTTCGTGGCCGTCGAGCCGATGGTGGCCCCGCCCGCCAAGCGGACCTTCCAGGCGATCGACCACTGCGTCGGCAACGTCGAGCTCGGCCGGATGGACGAGTGGGTCGGCTTCTACAACAAGGTCATGGGCTTCACGAACATGAAGGAGTTCGTGGGCGACGACATCGCGACCGAGTACTCGGCGCTGATGTCGAAGGTGGTCGCGGACGGGACGAAGAAGGTCAAGTTCCCGATCAACGAGCCGGCGATCGCGAAGAAGAAGTCGCAGATCGACGAGTACCTGGAGTTCTACGGCGGCCCGGGCGTCCAGCACATCGCGCTCGCCTCGAACGACATCGTCGCGACGGTGCGGTCCATGCGGGCGGCGGGCGTCCAGTTCCTCTCGGTTCCGGACACCTACTACGACACCCTGGGTGAGTGGGTCGGCGACACCCGCGTCCCGATCGACGAGCTGCGCGAGCTGAAGATCCTGGCGGACCGTGACGAGGACGGCTACCTGCTGCAGATCTTCACCAAGCCGGTGCAGGACCGGCCGACGGTCTTCTTCGAGATCATCGAGCGGCACGGGTCGATGGGCTTCGGCAAGGGCAACTTCAAGGCGCTGTTCGAGGCGATCGAGCGCGAACAGGACAAGCGCGGCAACCTGTAATTCCGGGTTCCGGGCCAGGCTGACCCACCCCCGGCCCCACGGGGGCCCGCCCGGGCGCTACGCCCCGGACCCACCCGCCTCCCCGGGGCGCGCGCCTCAAGCGCCGGCGGGGCTGGGCGGGTGGGCGGAGGCTCAGCCCGGAGCCGGACACGTGCGCTGCGCGCCCGTGCGCTCAAACGCCGCGCGGGCTGGATTTGCCGCTGCGCGGCAACCAGCCGCGCCCAGCACCCACCCAGTTCCACCGGGCACCACTGCAGCCCCGTCGGCGTTTGAGGCGCGGGGGCCCGGGGGCGGAGCCCCCGAGACCGGCGCCGCCGGGTGCCCTTCCGGCGCCGTCGGGCACCCAATCCAGCCCCGCCGGCGTTTGAGGCGCGGGGGAGTGGGGGCGGAGTCCCCGTACGTTTGGCGTGGCCCGCGCCCGCCGGGCACCACCGGCACGCCGCCCAGCTGGGCCCCGGGCGGGCTACGGCGCGGACTTGGGGACCACCGTCACCTCCGGTTGGACCCACCGGCCCCGCGGGCGGACGTTCTCCGGGCCGCCCGGGGGCGGGTTGCCCAGGGCGGCCAGGGCCTGCTTCGCCAACGGGGCACGCAGCGGCGAGAACCGCGGGTTCGTCCGCAGCGCCTCCTCGAAGTGCCGCCGCGCAGCCCCCGCGTCGCCCAGCGACCGCTCGATCTGCGCCCGGTGGTAGGAGAACTCCGCGCTCCGCAGCCCCAGATCGGTCGCCTTCTTCGCGTACTCCAGCGCCTCCTCGTCGTCCCCTGCCCGGTGCAGCGCCCATCCCAGCGCGTCCGCCACCTGCACGCTCTTGTGCCGCGCCCACTCCGCCGTCAGCCGCGTCACCGCCGCCGTCGCGTCCCCGTGGTCCGCCTCGTACAGGCCGAGCACCACCGACTCGTTCACCCCGTGCGCGGTCCCCCGCACCACCAGCCCGCCGAGCTTCGCGTACGGATCCTTCGCCTCGTCCGTCCGCCCGCGCGCCTCCAGCAGTTCGCCCAGTTCCAGCGCCAGCGCCGGCACCGCCACCCGCCCCAGCGCCATCCGGTAGTCCCGTACGGCCTCCCCGTCCCGCCCCAGCGCCGCCAGCACCCGCGCCCGGCCGCCCAGCGCCGCGCCCGAGCCAGGGTCGGCGCGCAGCGCGCCCTCGAACTGGCGCAGCGCCTCCGACGGCTCCCCGCGCTCCCACGCCAGTTCGCCCAGCCGGTACAGCGCGTACCCCTTCTCCGCCGGCGTCTTCGCCGCGCCCGCGCCGTGCTCCATCGACAGCACCGCGTCCTCGCGCCAGCCGTGGTCACGGTAGACGGCCGAGGCCCGCGCGTACGCCGTCAGCCCCGGCCGCAGTTCGAGCAGCCGCTCCAGCGCCCGGTCGGCGGCCTTGTAGTCGCCGAGCCCGCTGTACGCGTCCACCAGCACCGGGTACGCCGTCCAGTGCTTCGGCGCCTGCGCCCGGACCAGCTCGCCCCACTTCTTGGCGGTCCCGTAGTCCCGCCGGGCGTTGGCCAGCGTGCCCATGCCCGTCATCGCGTCGACGTTGTCCTTCTCCGCCGGCCGCAGCTCCAGCGACTTCTTCAGCGCCCGCTCCGCCTTCGGGTACCAGGCCGAGTCCGCCGTCCGCCGGGCCTGCTCCAGGTACGCCGACCCCAGCACCGCCCACGACGCGTCGTCGTCGGCGTGCTTCTTCAGCCACGCCTCGCGGTCGGTGACCAGTGCCGTCAGGTCCATCGCGGCCACCGGCGAGCCCATTCCCACCGCCGCCGCGGCCCGCTGGCTCGGCCCGGGCGGGCGCGCGTCGTCGTCCTGCCGGGCCGGCCGGATCAGCAGCGCGCCGGCGATCAGGACCACGGCGACCGCGGCCGCCACGAGCGTCTTGCGGCCGGTGAAGGTCACGGGCGGTGCCGGGTGCGAATCCTCGTCCATGTCCATGCGCTTACTGTGCGTCAATATGAAGAGCGTGCGGCGGTGTCCGAAGAGGGTCGCGGCACGGTTCACACCGATGGCCCCGAGTGCCACGCTGACCTCATGGATCCCAAGGACGATCTCCACGCCAGGCTCCACACCGCCCTCCGGACGGGTCTGCCCGACGAGGCCCTGCACACCGATCCGCAGGTGACCGCCTCCTATGCCACCGACATGGCCAGCTTCTGCGCCGCCGGCACCCCGGCCGCCGTCGTCATGCCCCGTACGGTCGAGCAGGTCCAGCACGTCATGCGCACCGCCACCGCCCTGGGCGTCCCGGTCGTCCCCCAGGGCGCCCGTACCGGGCTGTCCGGCGCCGCCAACGCCTCCGACGGCTGCATCGTGCTCTCCCTGCTCGCGATGGACCGCATCCTGGAGATCAACACCGTCGACCGGACCGCCGTGGTCGAACCGGGCGTCGTCAATGCCGTCCTGTCCCGGGCCGTCGCCGCCCAGGGCCTGTACTACCCGCCCGATCCCTCCAGCTGGGAGCAGTGCACCATCGGCGGCAATATCGGCACCGCCTCGGGCGGTCTGTGCTGTGTCAAATACGGCGTCACCGCCGAGTACGTCCTCGGCCTCGACGTGGTCCTCGCCGACGGGCGGCTGCTGCGCACCGGCCGCCGCACCGCCAAGGGGGTCGCCGGATACGACCTCACCCGGCTCTTCGTCGGCTCCGAGGGCAGCCTCGGCATCGTCGTCCAGGCCGTGCTCGCCCTGCGCCCGGCCCCGCCCCGGCAGCTCGCGCTCGCCGCCGAGTTCCCCTCGGCCGCGGCGGCCTGCGCCGCCGTCTGCGCGGTCATGGAGGCCGGGTTCACCCCCTCCCTGCTGGAGCTGATGGACCGCACGACCGTCCGCGCCGTCAACGCGCTGGGCCGGATCGGGTTGCCCGAGACCACCGAGGCGCTGCTGCTCGCCGCCTTCGACACCCCGCACGCGCCCGACGACCTCGCCGCCGTGGGCGCGCTGTGCGCGGTGGCCGGGGCCACCGCCGTCGTCCCCGCCGAGGACGAGGCCGAATCCGAGCTGCTGCTCCAGGCCCGCCGGATGTCCCTGACCGCCCTGGAGGCGCTGCGCCCGGCCACCATGATCGACGACGTGTGCGTGCCGCGCTCCCGGCTCGCCGAGATGCTCGACGGCACGAACGCCATCGCCGACCGGTACGACCTCACCATCGGCGTCTGCGCCCACGCCGGCGACGGCAACACCCACCCGGTGGTCTGCTTCGACCCGGCCGACGCCGACGAGGCGGCCCGGGCCCGCGCCTCCTTCGACGCGATCATGGCGCTCGGCCTGGAGCTGGGCGGCACCATCACCGGCGAGCACGGGGTCGGCGTACTGAAGAAGGAGTGGCTGGCCCGTGAGCTGGGCCCGGTCGGACTGGAGCTCCAGCGCAAGGTCAAGGAGGCCTTCGACCCGCTGGGACTGCTCAACCCCGGCAAGCTGTTCTGACGGCGGCGCCCCTGCTCCCGCGTCGACGTGACGGTGCTCATGCGTCGCCCTCCCCGGACTCGTCGGAGGGCCACGGGTCGCGCAGCCACAGCTCGTCCGCCGGGGTCGGGGTCAGCAGCTCCGCCAGGGCGGCGTCCAGGCCCAGCAGCGCGGGCTCGTCCCCCGGCGGCACCACGCGCAGGGTCCGCTCCAGCCACGCCGACACCGAGGCGGCCGGGGCCTCCAGCAGGGCGTCGCCGTCGGGGGAGCTGAGCGCCATGCACAGCACCGCCTTGTGGTCGACCTTGGTGGGCCAGATCCGCACGTCCCCGTGCCCGCACGGCCGGAACACCCCCTCGACCAGCAGCTCACGGGCGAAGGTCCAGTTGACGGGGGTGCTGGACCCGGTGTGGAAGGTGATGTGCACGGCGTACGGGTCGTCGGCGCGGTAGCTCAGCCGGGCGGGGACGGCGACGCTGCGCTCGGGGGACAGGACCAGCTTGAGCTCCAGCTCGCGCTCGATGACGGGGGTGTGGTGCATGGGGTGCCTCGCTTCGGTTCAGTTCGGCTCGGTGCGGTGCGCGCGGCCCGGTCCGGGCCCCACACCCGTGAGAGCGCCGAGACGCCCGGTTGTGACGCGACTTCGCGAGGTTTTCCGAAAACTGGCCGGATTCTGTCGGCTGACTGAAAAAGGCCTTCGGGCTCCCGTTCCCCCGAAGGCTTGGATTCTCCCGTTACCCGGCCTGCCGGGGCGGGGTTCTTGGCTATGGTCCTGCCCTGCACAAGCCTCAAGCCACGATCGGAGTTGGGGACATTGACGGCCTCCCCTGGTGACGGCGAGCACGCGGCCCGCGAGGGCTACTACCCCGATCCGTCCATCCCCGGGTACGTCCGGTACTGGAACGGCGGGGCCTGGGTGCCCGGCACGAGCCGCCCGGCCGCCCCGGCCGACGAGACCGGACCGGTCTTCCTCGACGACACCTCGCTGTCGGAGGTCCTGGCCGTTCCCCGGCCGTCCCCGGTCCCGTCCCCGATCCCGGTCGCGTCCCCGATCCCGGCACCGGCCCCCTCCCCGTGGCAGGCCGATCCCCTCCACCAGGCCGGCTTCGGCGGCCCCCACGACCGCAGGGTCTCCTGGGGCGGCCCCGACGTGCCGGCCCCGGCCCCGGCCCGGGCCGCCGCGGCGGCCCCGGCCCCGGCGGGCGTCTCGCTGCGCCGCAGCGCCGCCGTCGCCGCCCAGGCCGCCCCGCCGGCCCCGGCCTGGCCCGAGGCCAGGCGCGCCGAGGAGGAGGCCGTGCCGCCCCCGCCGTCCCCCCGGCCGCTGCGCCCGGTACCGGCGCCCGAGCCCGCACCCCGCCCCGACCCGGAGCCCGTCCGCCCGGCCGCCGACGCAGCACCGGCACCCGCCCCGCCCGTACGGGAACCCGCGTACGAGCCCGTACGGGAACCCGTCCGTGAATCCGTGCGGGAACCCGTACGTGAACCCGTGCGGGAACCCGTACGCGAGCCCGCACCGGAGTCCCTGCGCCCGGCCGCCGCGCGGTACGCCGAGGGGCACGCCCCGCGCCCGGTGCCGGCTCCCGACCCGGCCCCGGCCCCGGCCCCCGCGCCGACGCCGAGCACGGCGCCGGAGACCGCGGCCAGAACCGCGCCCGCGCCCAGGACCGCGTCCGAGCCCGAGCGTGCCCCCGGCCGGGAACCGGACGGGCGGACCGGCGGCGCCGCCGACGACGGCCCCGTCCGCGGCGCCGCCGCCACCCGCGAGGTCTTCGAGCGGATGGCGAAGCCCGACCCCCGGCCCGCCGGGTTCGGGCGCCGGCTGCTCGCCCGTACCGTCGACGGCCTCGTCCTCGCCGCCGTCGGCACGGCGGTCGCCCTGCCCTTCGTCCCTGATGTGACCGCCCACCTCCAGGCCAAGGTCGACGCGGCCGCCGCCCGGGGGAGCGGGCAGCCGGTCACCGTCTGGCTGCTCGACGCCACCACCGCCGGCTACCTCGGGATCGTCCTGGGCGCGCTGCTGCTCTTCGGGGTGTTCTACGAAGCCGTACCGACGGCCAAGTGGGGCCGTACGCCCGGCAAGAAGCTGTGCGGGATCCGGGTCCTGGGCGCCGCGACCCGGCGGCCGCCCACCTTCGGGGCGGCGCTGCGGCGCTGGCTGGTGTACGCGCTGCTCGGCCTGCCCGGAGCCCTGTGGGCGCTGGTCGACCGGCCCTGGCGGCAGGCCTGGCACGACAAGGCGGCGGGCACCTTCGTCGCCCGCTGAGCGCAACGGGTCGCCCGGACGGCGGCCCTCCCGTTGCGGGGTGCGGACCCCCGGGTTCGACTCGGGCCATGAGTACCGATCAGCCGCCGCCGGGCGAGCGACCCGAGGACGACCCGTTCCTCAAGAAGCCCCAGGAACCGACGCCTCCGTCGGGCGGTTCGCCGTACGGCTCACCGCCGCCCCCGGAAGGCACTCCGCCGCCCGGCGGCCCGTACGGAGGCGGCACCGGCGAGGGCGGGGGGTACCCGCCGCCGCCCCCGCCTCCGCCGCCCGGTGGCCCGTACGGAGGCGGTGGTCCCGGTGGCCCCGGCGGGTACGGCATGCCGGACCCGCTCGCGGGCATGCCCCCGCTCGCGGACTTCGGCAAGCGGCTGGCCGCCCGCGTGCTGGACGTGCTGATCGTGGCGATCCCGCTCTTCCTCATCCAGCTGCCGTTCGACAACCGGCGGTACATGGTCGAGACCGACCAGGGCGAGGACGTCACCGAGATCATCAGCAAGTCGTACAGCGGCACCGGGCTGATCTGGACCCTGATCGGGGTCATCGCGTACGTCGGCTACGACTGGTTCTTCACCCAGAAGAGCGGCCAGACCCTCGGCAAGAAGGCGCTGGGCCTGCGCGTGGCGATGCTCAACGACGGCAGTGTCCCGCCCTCCGGAGCCGCACTCGCCCGCGCCGCCGTACTGTGGCTGCCGACCCTGCTCTGCTGCTTCTGCCTGTGGCCGATCGCGCTGATCATTTCGATGCTGGTCGACAAGCCCTACCGGCAGGCGCTGCACGACAAGGTCGCCAAGACGGTGGTGGTCACCACGACCTGAGGCGCGCGACGGCCTGGGGTGCGACGACTTGGGGCGCGACGGCCTGAGGCGCGCCACGCGGGTACGACCCGCTGTCAGTACTCAGTGGTGGACGGGATGTTCGGCTGCGGCCGCCCGGGGCTCCGGCACCCGGGCGGCCGCAGGTGCGGGTGCCGCCTGCGGGGCGGCGGCGGAAGCGGCTGCCGCGGCCCGCGCGGAGCCGCGTCGCTTCGGCATGGGTACAGTGAGCGCCACGAGCAGGCCGAGGGCGAGGGCGGCCGCGGCGATGACCGCGACGCCGAGCCCCGTACGCGTCTGCGAGAGCAGCAGCATGGCGATGGTCGACACGACGACGGTGGCGGTCCCGTAGGCGAGCTGTGCGGCAGTCGGTCGCGGCATGGCGATTTCCGTCCTCGGAGGCGGGGAGGGGAGTCGGCTCAACTCGGTCGCGCTGTCAAGAGACTCTACGACGGGGGATTCCCGGGTGGAACCGCCAGTAAGCGTGACCTGACCCACGGTGCCGGGGAGCAAGGGGGGCGCACGGGGGCATCGTGCGCGCCCCGCAGGGGTGCGGACGTGACGTTCGCCCCATATGGCTGGGGAACGTCCGGATACCGGAACTGACTGACCGCATAGTGCAGTTGACCTGGTCAAGTCAAGGTCTGTCTTTTCTTGAGCCTGTCCGGTCAAATGTCGTCACTTGAGACGCGCGCCGCGCGGAACCCCCCACTCCTATGGAGAAGTTCCGACAGTCCATGCGGCCGCGGGAGGGGAACACATCAAGTGACCAGCAATTCCGTGAAGCGGCGCGCCCTGCGCGCCGCTGCCGTCGGTGTGGCGCTCGCCGCGTGCGCCACCACCGCCGCCGCATTCACCACGGCTCAGGCCGTTTCCGGCCCGGGCGCCCCGGCGGTCGACCGCCAGGACCCGACGGCCCCGGCGAAGACGAAGGTCGACCACGACCTCCAGGGCCCGTTCAGCAAGCAGCAGGAGCAGGCCCGCGAGGCCGCCCTGGACCAGGTGCTGTCCGGCAAGAAGGACGTCGAGCAGCGCGGCGCCTCCAAGGTCGTCAAGCTCGACGACAAGAAGTACGTCGAGCTCGGCCGCGAGAAGACCGACAAGATCTTCACGATCCTCGTCGAGTTCGGCGACCAGGTCGACAGCACGACCATGCACGACCCGGACGGCCCCGGCCCCAAGCCGCCGGCCCCCAAGTACGGCGGCGAGCCCGGCCCGCTGCGCAACGCCATCCCGAAGCCGGACCGCGCCAAGGACAACAGCACCGCCTGGCGCGCCGACTTCAGCCGCGAGTACTTCCAGGACCTGTACTTCGCCACGGGTGAGGGCAAGCACTCGCTGAAGACCTACTACGAGAAGACCTCCTCGGGCCGTTACTCGGTCGAGGGCGAGGTCTCCGACTGGGTCAAGGTGCCGTACAACGAGGCCCGTTACGGCTCGAACTTCTGCGGCAGCTCCAACTGCTCCAACGTGTGGGACACCGTCCGTGACGGCGTCACCGCCTGGACCGAGGCGCAGAAGAAGGCCGGCAAGACCGACGAGCAGATCAAGGCGCAGCTGTCCCAGTACGACCAGTGGGACCGCTACGACTTCGACGGCGACGGCAACTTCAACGAGTCCGACGGCTACATCGACCACTTCCAGATCGTCCACGCGGGCGAGGACGAGTCGGCCGGTGGCGGCAAGGAGGGCACCAACGCCCTCTGGGCCCACCGCTGGTACGCCTACGGCACCAGCGCGGGCAAGACCGGCCCGGAGAACAACAAGGCCGGCGGCACGCAGATCGGCAACACCGGCATCTGGGTCGGCGACTACACCATGCAGCCCGAGAACGGCGGCCTCGGTGTCTTCGCCCACGAGTACGGCCACGACCTCGGTCTGCCGGACCTCTACGACACCACCGGTGGCGGCGAGAACGGCGTCGGCTTCTGGTCCCTGATGTCGGCGGGCTCCTGGCTCGGCGAGGGCAAGGACTCCATAGGCGACATGCCGGGCGACATGACCGCCTGGGACAAGCTCCAGCTGGGCTGGCTGAACTACGACAAGGCCAAGGCCGCGACGAAGTCCACCCACAAGCTGGGCGTGGCCGAGTTCAACACCAAGGACAAGCAGGCGCTGGTCGTCGAGCTGCCCAAGAAGCAGGTCAAGACCGAGGTCGTCGCGCCCGCCGAGGGTTCCACCCAGTGGTGGAGCGGCATGGGTGACGACCTCAAGAACACCCTGACCCGCTCGGTCGACCTGACCGGCAAGTCCTCCGCGTCCCTGTCCCTCAAGGGCTGGTGGGACATCGAGAAGGACTACGACTACCTGTACACCGAGGTGTCCACGGACGGCGGCGCCACCTGGACCGCCCTCGCCGGCACCGCCAACGGCCAGCCCATCCCGGTCGACGCCGCGGGCTCCCCGTCGCTGACCGACGTCTCGGGCGGCTGGCAGGACCTGAAGTTCGGCCTCGACGCCTACGCGGGCAAGAAGGTCGACCTCCGCTTCCGCTACCAGACGGACGGCGGCGCGGGCGGCAAGGGCTTCACCGCCGACGCGATCACCCTGACGGCGGACGGTGCGCAGCTGCTCACCGACGGTGCCGAGGCCGGCGACAACGGCTGGACCCTCAAGGGCTTCTCCCGGATCGGCGCGAGCTTCACCAAGGAGTACGCGCAGTACTACATCGCGGAGAACCGCCGCTACGTCTCGTACGACAAGACCCTCCAGGTCGGCCCGTACAACTTCGGCTTCGCCAACACCCGTCCCGACTGGGTCGAGCACTACCCGTACCAGGACGGCCTGCTGATCTGGCAGTGGGACACCTCCCAGAAGGACAACAACACCAGCGTCCACCCCGGCCAGGGCCTGATCCTGCCGATCGACGCCAACGCCAAGCCCATGAAGTGGGCGGACGGCACCCTGCTGCGCAACAAGATCCAGCCGTACGACGCGACCTTCAGCGCGTACAAGACGGACGCGTTCACCCTCCACAAGAACGGTGAGTCGCTGTTCCTGAAGCCGAAGCCCGCGAACCTGGTCTTCGACGACCGCAAGGGCACGTACTACTACGACGAGAACCCGACCGGTTCGGTGAAGGTCACTGACACCAACACCAAGATCAAGATCCTGAAGGAGACCTACGACGGCGAGGTCATGACCATCGAGGTCGGCCCCTCCGCGAAGTAGTCGGTAAAACCGCAGGTCAAAGCATGATCGGCCGTCGCCCTCTAGCGGGCGGCGGCCGATCGCGTTTAGATGCGGGGGCGAGGTTCGTTATTGACACCGGCACGACCGCCGGCGTCGGCACCGCGAACCCCTTTCCATCTCACGGGGGAGATGCACCATGCCAGGCGGAGGTTTCACCAAGCTCCCGAGCGGGACCGTCGTGGTCGCCCTGACCCTGCCCAGACCGGCCGGGGACGGCGGCCCGGTCCGGGTGCTCGTGCACGCCGCGAACCGGGCCCGCGCCCTGACCAGGCTGCGCAACGTCGGCATGCGGGCGGTCTACCTGCGGGGCAACACCCAGCCGCCGACCCCCGACGAGGTCACGGCGGTGCTGCACCACCCGGACGGCCTGCTGTGGCGGACGGTCCCGGACGACGTCGAGGAGCTCTGGCACCCCATACGTGCCCTCCTGCGGGGCGCGTAGGGCCCCTCTAGCCGCCCGCCACGACCGGGGTGCCGGTCAGCTCCACCCCGGCCTCCCGGAGCTCCTCCAGGGCCCGCCGGGTGGTGTGCGGGGCCACCCCGGCGGTCAGGCCGAGCAGCACGCGGGTGGCGAAGCCCTCGCGTACGGCGTCCAGGGCGGTCGCCCGGACGCAGTGGTCGGTGGCGATCCCGACGACGTCGACCTCGCTGACGTGCCGGTCGCGCAGCCACTGGGCCAGGCCGGTGCCGTTCTCGTCGGCGCCCTCGAAACCGCTGTACGCGGCGGCGTGGGCGCCCTTGTCGAAGACGGCGGCGATGCTGCCGGAGGCGACGGCGGGCGCGAAGTTCGGGTGGAACCCGACGCCCTCGGTGCCGGCCACGCAGTGCACCGGCCAGGACGTCTCGTAGTCCGGCTCGGCGGGCGGCCGGGCGAAGTGCGGGCCGGGGTCGACGTGGTGGTCGCGGGTGGCCACCACGTGCCGGTAGCCCGCCGTGGCCTGGCCGATCAGCTCGGTGACGGCGGCGGCGACGTCGGCGCCGCCCGCCACGGCGAGGCTGCCGCCTTCGCAGAAGTCGTTCTGTACGTCGACGACGATCAGTGCGCGGTGCATGACGCGGTCCTTAGGTCGATGTCTTCGGCGGCCGGCTTTCCCTGCGGGGCCTTTCCCCCACCCCGCCCCTTCCCGAAACGGTGGCGGAGCCCGCGGAGGGGTCAGGCGTACTCCGTCGGGATCACCGGTTCGCCCCGCGACAGCTGCGTCGCGGACAACGGCAGGGCGGCCCGCGCCGCCACGTGCCGGTCCCGCGCCGCCTCCAGCGGCTCGCGCGCGACCACCTCGCCCCCCTTGACCAGCTCCACCAGCAGCTGCCGCGACGACAGCGCCGCCGGCACCGGGCCCGTGCCGATGACCTCCGCCTCGGCGACCCCGTCCGCGTCCGGCCGCCGCGCCGCCCACTTGCGGCCGCCGATCGAGGTCTTGCCGCCGGAGGACTTCTTCGCCACCGGCACCAGCGGCGCCTTCGGGTCCGCCGACCCGGCCCGCGCGACGAGCTTGTAGACCATCGAGCAGGTCGGGTGCCCGCTCCCGGTGACCAGCTGCGTGCCCACCCCGTACGCGTCCACCGGGGCGGCCGCCAGCGAGGCGATCGCGTACTCGTCCAGGTCGGACGTCACCACGATCCGGGTCCCCGTCGCGCCCAGCTCGTCCAGCTGCTGGCGGACCCGGTGGGCCACCAGCAGCAGGTCGCCGGAGTCGATCCGGACGGCGCCCAGCTTCGGCCCGGCGATCTCCACCGCCGTGCGGACGGCCTCCGCGACGTCGTAGGTGTCCACCAGCAGCGTCGTTCCGCCGCCCAGCGAGGACACCTGCGCCTGGAACGCGTCGCGCTCGCTGTCGTGCAGCAGGGTGAAGGCGTGGGCCGCCGTCCCCACCGTCGGGATCCCGTACCGGAAGCCCGCCGCCAGGTCCGAGGTCGAGGAGAAGCCGCCCACGTACGCGGCCCGCGCCGCGGCGACCGCCGCCAGCTCGTGGGTGCGCCGCGCGCCCATCTCGATCAGCGGCCGGTCACCGGCGGCCGAGGCCATCCGCGAGGCCGCCGCCGCGATGGCGGAGTCGTGGTTGAGGATCGACAGGATCACCGTCTCCAGCAGCACGCACTCCGCGAAGCTGCCCTCCACCCGCAGCACGGGCGAGCCCGGGAAGTAGACCTCGCCCTCCGGGTAGCCCCAGATGTCGCCCGAGAAGCGGTACGAGGACAGCCAGTCCAGGGTCCGCATGTCGACGACGGCCCGCTCCCGCAGGAACTCCAGCACCGCCGAGTCGAAGCGGAAGTTCTCCACCGCGTCCAGCACCCGGCCGGTGCCCGCCACGACGCCGTAGCGCCGGCCCTCGGGCAGCCGCCGGGTGAACACCTCGAAGACCGAGCGGCGGTCGGCGGTGCCGTTGGCCAGGGCGGCCTGCACCATCGTGAGCTCGTAATGGTCCGTGAAGAGCGCTGTCGACGGCACGTCCACCGGCAGGCCCAGGTCCGCAGGGTTCATGTCACGGATGCTAGCGCACATTTCGTCAAACTGACGAGATGGGGAACCCCGTTTGTGCGACCGACCGGTCACAGTGGCAGCATGGGACGGGTGAGTGTTGCTCCCATTGAGATCGAACGCACCGAATCCGCCGAGGAGACCTTCGCGGTCCCCTCACCGGACGTCCCCTGGGTGACCCTGGTGCACAACGACCCGGTCAACCTCATGAGCTACGTGACGTACGTGTTCCAGGCGTACTTCGGCTACTCCAAGGACAAGGCGCACAAGCTGATGCTCGACGTCCACCACAAGGGGCGGGCGGTCGTCTCCAGCGGCACCCGCGAGGAGATGGAGCGCGACGTGCAGGCCATGCACGGATACGGCCTGTGGGCCACCCTCTCGCAGGACCGCGGCTGATGGGCGGCACCTTCCAGGCCCTGGACGGCGGGGGCGCGGCCATCGTCCTCGACGACATCGAGATCTCCATCCTGCGCTCGCTGGCCATCCAGCTGCTGGAGCTGATCGGGCCGGGCGAGCCCGAGCCGGCCGCCGACGCCGACCCCCTCGCCGCGCTGTTCGCGGAGGGGCCGAGCGAGCCCCCGTCCGACCCGGCGCTGGCTCGGCTCTTCCCCGACGCCTACGGCGGGCCGGCCGGCCCGCAGGCCCCGGGCGTCGACCCGGCGGAGCAGGCGGCGATGTCGGCGGAGTTCCGCCGGTTCACCGAGAACGACCTGCGCACCCGCAAGCGCGAGGACGCGCTGGCCGTCGTACGGAGCCTGGACGCCCTGGCGCCGGCCGGGGGCGGCGAGGTCGAGCTGGAACTGACCGGCGAGCTGCCGATGCGCTGGCTGGGCGCCCTGAACGACCTGCGGCTGACCATCGGGGCGCGGCTGGAGATCACCGAGGACGACGAGAGCGCGCAGCTCTTCCGGCTGCCGGACGACGACCCGCGCAAGCCCATGGTGATGGCGTACCTGTGGCTGGGCGGGCTCCAGGAGACCCTCATCGAGACCCTCTAGTCCGGCCGGCGCAGTGGGGATCTCGTCCGGCCGGGCCGGCCGGACGGGTGGGCCCGGTGCCCGTTCGTCACCCTTTGGGCGCCTCCCGTTCGCTCAGCGGACGCTCAAATCCGGATAACGATCGGATCACCACCATGTGGTGATCTGATCTTTTTCGGGCCGTCTGCCCTGATTTCGGTGTGGCGCGTGTCACATTCGGTCCCGCTGGTCACCCATGAGCCCGTGATAGATCTTCACGACCGCCGCCGGGACGCCACCCCTGTCCCCACGGCGCTGCTTGAACCGGCCGACCGCCGGCGTGCAACTCCATCCGTATCCGGGGGGATCGAGGAAACCCGATCCGCTGCCACTTCCAGGGCGCGGGTCGGCGTGGAGAAAGGCGCACCAGACATGACCTCTGTGCAGGTCGAGCAGCACGACAACGGGCCGGCCAAGCCGGCAGGTGGCGGCGAGGGCGAGGGCGACGGTTATCACCGCGCACTCGGCGCCCGCCAGATCCAGATGATCGCCATCGGCGGGGCCATCGGCACGGGCCTCTTCCTCGGCGCGGGCAAGGCCATCTCCAAGGCCGGACCCAGCCTGATCCTGGCCTACGCCATCGCGGGCCTGGTCATCTTCTTCATCATGCGGGCCCTGGGCGAGCTGCTCATGTACCGCCCCGTCTCGGGCTCCTTCTCGGACTACGCCCGCGAGTTCCTCGGCCCCTTCTGGGGGTACGCGACGGGCTGGACGTACTGGCTCTTCTGGGTGGTCACCGGCATCACCGAGGTGACCGCGGCCGCGCAGTACATGGCCTACTGGACGGGCGACAGCTTCCCGCAGTGGGCGTACGCGCTGATCTTCACCGTGATCCTCTACGGCGCGAACCTGATCTCCGTGAAGCTCTTCGGCGAGCTGGAGTTCTGGTTCTCCATGGTCAAGGTCACCGCCATCGTCGGCATGATCCTGATCTGCGCCGGCATCCTCACCATCGGCTTCTCGGACGCCGCGGCCACCGCCTCGGTCTCCAACCTGTGGAACGACGGCGGCTTCTTCCCCAAGGGCATCGGCGGCACGCTGATGACCCTGCAGATCGTGATGTTCGCCTTCCTCGCCGTGGAGCTGGTCGGCGTCACCGCCGGCGAGTCCAAGGACCCGGCCACGACCCTGCCCAAGGCCATCAACACCGTGCCGTGGCGCATCGCCGTCTTCTACGTCGGCGCGCTCATCATGATCCTGTCGGTGGTGCCGTGGTCGCACTTCCAGCCCGGCGTCTCGCCCTTCGTCGCCGCCTTCGAGCGGATGGGCCTCGGCGTCGGCGCGGCCATCGTCAACTTCGTCGTGCTGACCGCGGCGCTGTCCTCCTGCAACTCGGGCATGTACTCCACCGGCCGCATGCTGCGCGACCTCGCGCTCAACGGCCAGGGCCCGAAGGTGTTCACCAAGCTGACCAAGAACGGCACGCCGCTGGTCGGCACCACCTTCTCGGCCTCGCTCATGCTGGTGGGCGTCTGGATCAACTACGTGGCCCCCGGCAAGGCCTTCGACTACGTCGTCTCCTTCGCCACCATCTCCGGCATGTGGGCCTGGATCATGATCCTGGTCTGCCAGATCCGCTACCGGGCCAAGTCGGACCGCGGCGAGCTGCCCGCGTCCCCGTTCCGCGCCCCCGGCGCCCCGTGGACCAGCTGGTTCGCCCTGCTCTTCATCGGCATGGTCATCGTGATGATGGGTGCCGACAAGGACGCCCGCGTCTCGCTGTACTGCGCCCCGCTGTGGGGTCTGCTCCTCGGCGTGTCCTACCTGGTGCTGACCAAGCGCGCCGGCGGCTCCGGCGGCACCAGCGTCAAGATCTCGGTCGACATCGACGCCTGATCCGGCGCCCCCGTCCAGCATCCGGGCCCTTCCGTACCACTCCTCGGTACGGGAGGGCCCGTCTGCTTATCCTGTCGCTCATGCTGACCCTCACCCAGGCCCTGTACGACCAGATCGTCGAGCACGCCCGCAAGGACCACCCGGACGAGGCGTGCGGCGTCGTGGCCGGCCCGGCGGGCACCGGCCGCCCCGAGCGGTTCATCCCGATGCTCAACGCCGCCCGCTCGCCCACGTTCTACGAGTTCGACTCCAAGGACCTGCTGGCGCTCTACCGGGAGATGGACGACCGGGACGAGGAGCCCGTGATCATCTACCACTCCCACACCGCGACCGAGGCCTACCCCTCGCGCACGGACGTCACGTACGCGAACGAGCCCGGCGCGCACTACGTGCTGGTCTCCACGGCCGACACCGACGGGGCGGGGGAGTTCCAGTTCCGCTCGTACCGCATCGTCGACGGCGTGATCACCGAGGAAGAAGTGCAGGTTGTGGCGGCCTACTGACCACTATGCGAGAAGGGTGCGTCCGGGATGTGGGATCACACTCCTAACCGCCATCGGGGAATCGTTAACATGACCGCATGGTTTCCCACGACGTGAGCATCGAGACGCCCGGCACAGTGCTGCTCGTGGCGCGGCTGCACGTCGACCTGTGCCGCCTCGCCAGCGCCATCTGTCCTGCTGTCTGAGCCCGCCGCACCACCTTCCGCACCACACCACAGCCCCTCTCGCGCGGGGGCTCAGAGCCGCGCGCCCCATGTGACAACAGGAGCCTGTCATGGCCATCGAGGTCCGCATCCCCACCATCCTCCGCACCTACACCGACGGCGAGAAGGCCGTGAGCGGTGAGGGCACCACGCTCGCCGAGCTCTTCGCCGACCTCGAGACCCGCCACAAGGGCATCCAGGAGCGCATCGTCGACGAGTCCAAGGGCGGCGAGCTGCGCCGCTTCGTGAACGTCTACCTCAACGACGAGGACGTCCGCTTCCTCGCCGGCATCGCCACCGAGGTCAAGGACGGCGACAGCGTCACCATCCTCCCGGCCGTCGCCGGCGGCTCGAAGTAATGCGTTACGACTCCCCGCTCGCGGCGGTCGGCCACACCCCGCTGGTCCGGCTGCCCCGGCTGTCGCCCTCCGCCGACGTCCGGATCTGGGCCAAGCTGGAGGACCGCAACCCGACCGGCTCGATCAAGGACCGCCCGGCGCTCCACATGATCGAGCAGGCCGAGAAGGCCGGCCGCCTGACCCCCGGGTGCACGATCCTGGAGCCCACTTCCGGCAACACCGGCATCTCGCTGGCCATGGCCGCGAAGCTCAAGGGCTACCGCATCGTGTGCGTCATGCCGGAGAACACCTCCCAGGAGCGGCGTGACCTCCTGGCGATGTGGGGAGCCGAGATCATCTCCTCGCCGGCCGCGGGCGGCTCCAACACCGCCGTGCGCGTGGCGAAGGAACTGGCGGCGGAGCACCCGGACTGGGTGATGCTCTACCAGTACGGCAACCCCGACAACGCGGGCGCCCACTACGCCACCACGGGCCCGGAGATCCTCACCGACCTGCCCTCCATCACCCACTTCGTGGCGGGCCTGGGCACCACCGGCACCCTGATGGGCGTCGGCCGCTACCTGCGCGAGCACAAGCCCGACATCAGGATCATCGCGGCCGAGCCGCGCTACGACGACCTGGTCTACGGCCTGCGCAACCTCGACGAGGGCTTCGTCCCCGAGCTCTACGACGCCTCCGTGCTCACCTCGCGCTACTCGGTGGGCTCCGCGGACGCCGTCACCCGTACCCGCGAACTGCTGCGCGAGGAGGGCATCTTCGCCGGCGTCTCCACCGGCGCCGCCCTGCACGCGGCGATCGGGGTGGGCCGCAAGGCCGTCGCGGCGGGCGAAGCGGCGGACATCGTCTTCGTCGTGGCCGACGGCGGCTGGAAGTACCTCTCGACGGGCGTCTACACCGCGGCCACCACGGAAGAGGCCATCGAGGTCCTCCAGGGCCAGCTCTGGGCCTGACCCCACGATCCGCCCGGGCCGGGCCGGGAACCCGACGGTTCCCGGCCCGGCCCGTTTCCGTAGTCCCCTCCCGTCACCCGTTCGGCCGCCCGCGGGTCGCCGTCGGCAGCGGCGCGGCGGACGCTCGAATCGCCCGACCGTCCCAGGAGAGGAAGGTGGCGCGATGACGGCCACACCCGGCGGCGCACCCCGCAGTACCCCGTCCGCCGCCAAGGACCCGTACGGCGGATGGGTCTCCGGACCCGCCTCGTTCGCCGGGTTCATGCTCAGCCTCTTCGGCGTGTCCGCGATCTTCGAGGGCATCGCCGCTCTGGCCGACGACGACGTCTACCTGGGCGTCGGCCAGTACACCTTCGCGTTCAACCTCACCACCTGGGGCTGGATCCATCTGATCCTGGGCGTGGTCTCGCTCGTCACCGGCCTCGCCCTCCTCAAGGGCCGGGCCTGGGCGCGGATCGCCGGCCTCGTCATCGCGACGCTGTCGGTGATCCTGAACTTCATCTGGCTGCCCTACCAGCCGTGGTGGTCGCTGATCGCCATCGCCATCGGCCTCTACATCGTCTACGTCCTGTGCTTCGCGGTGCCACGGGGCGCGGCGTCCGGCCTCTGACCCGGAGCTGCTGGCCGCGCCGTCAGGACGGCGCGGCCAGCAGCTCCGCCAGGATCGACGCGTGACTGGACTGCGGCGTACGGACCGCCGTCACCAGCGTCAGCGGACCCGCCGCCGCCAGCGCCCGCAGATGCGCCAGCGCCGCCTCCGCCTCGGGCGCCCGCAGCTCCTCCTCGTACCGGGCCCGGAACTCCTCCCACGACCCCCCGCCGTGGAACCACGTGCGCAGCTCCGAGGACGGCGTCACCGCCTTGGGCCACTCGTCCACCCGCGCCGCCGCCTTCGCCAGCCCGCGCGGCCACAGCCGGTCCACCAGCACCCGCACGCCGTCCGCCACCGGGTCCGGTGCCTCGTACACACGCCGCAGCCGGATCATGAGTGCCCACCTCCGAGCCCCTTGACCTCGTCCCACACCGCGGGGTCCAGCACGCCCACCCGCCGCCGGAACTCCCACACCGACACCTCCACCGGCCGGTCCGCCTCCAGGAACCCCGGCCGGCCGTGCGCGTCGCCCACCATGCCGGGCGGCAGCGGGATCACCCCGGCCCGCTCGTCGTGGTACTTCCCCGTGACCTGCGCGATCCGCGCCCGCCGGCCCCGTACCGACAGCACCAGACACGCCCGGTCGTCGGCCAGCCGCCAGAGCTCGCCCGCCCGGGGCCGCGGCGCCGGCCCCGGACCGCGCACCGCACGGGCCGCCGGCGCACCGCGGGCCCGGCCGCCCGCCACCAGCACGACCAGCGCCACGGCCACCACCGCGGCCACGGCCGGCCACCAGGACGTGTCCATGGATCGACCGTAACCGCGCCCCGGCCACCCGGCACGGCAACCTCCGCGGCCCTGTCGCTCCCCCGGGTGACACCACAGGTGAGTTCCCCCACAACGGCACGCCGTGGAGGAGCGACCGGAGGTTTCGCGCCTTACGCTCGACGCACCGCACGACCCCCGACGCCCTCCCCGTCTCCGCCCGCCACGGACCGTCCACGGAGGTTCCCGCTCCCATGAAGCTCACCGTCGTCGGCTGCTCGGGTTCGTTCCCGTCCGCGGAATCGGCCTGCTCGAGCTACCTCGTCGAGGCCGACGGCTTCCGGCTGCTCCTCGACATGGGCAACGGCGCCCTCGGCGAGCTGCAGCGCCACATCGGTCTCTACGACCTCGACGCGATCTTCCTCAGCCACCTGCACAGCGATCACTGCATCGACATGTGCGCGTACTTCGTCGCCCGCTACTACCGCCACGAGGGCGGCCGCTGCGGCACGATCCCGGTGTACGGCCCGGAAGGCACCGAGAAGCGCCTGACCGCCGCCTACGAGGACGTCCCCGACGAGCGTTCGATGAGCGAGGTCTTCGAGTTCCGGACCCTGAAGTCCGGCACTTTCGAGATCGGCCCCTTCCAGGTCCGCACCGAGCGCGTCTGCCACCCCGTCGAGGCGTTCGGCATCCGCGTCGAGCACGACGGCCGCTCCCTGACGTACTCCGGGGACACCGGCGTCTGCCCCGAGCTGGGACTGCTCGCCGAGGGCGCCGACCTCTTCCTGTGCGAGGCCTCCTTCACGCACGGCAAGGAGGACATCCCCGGCCTGCACCTCAACGGCCGCGAGGCCGGCGAGTACGCGCAACGGGGCGGCGTCGGGCGCCTGGTCCTGACCCACATCCCGCCGTGGACCTCCGCCGAGCAGAACCTCGCCGACGCCCGCGCGGTGTACGGCGGCCGGGTCGACCTCGCGTACGCGGGCGCCGTCTACGAGGTCTGACCCGGCCCGCACGGCGCGTCCGCACGGCACGTACGGATACGGCGGAGCCCCCGCCCTCCCGTCAGGGAGAGCGGGGGCTCCGCCGTGTTGCCCGGGGTGTGTTACTTGGCCTCGGCCTTGGCCAGCTCGGCCAGCTCCTCGTCGGACTCGCGGCCCGGCGTCGGGAGGTTGAACTTGGTGATCGCGAAGCGGAAGATCACGTAGTAGAGGGCGGCGAAGCACACGCCGACCAGCAGCAGGCCCAGCGGCTTGGACGCGATGCCGTAGTTCAGCAGGTAGTCGATCGCACCTGCGGAGAAGCCGAAGCCGTCCTTCATGCCGAGTGCCCAGGTCAGCGCCATGGAGACACCGGTCAGCAGCGCGTGGATCGCGTACAGCACCGGAGCGATGAACATGAAGGTGAACTCGATCGGCTCGGTGATGCCGGTGATGAAGGCGGTGAGCGCGAGGGAGAACATCATGCCGCCGACGACCTTGCGGCGCTCGGGGCGGGCGCAGTGGACGATCGCGAGGCAGGCTGCCGGGAGGGCGAACATCATGATCGGGAAGAAGCCGGTCATGAACTGGCCGGCGGTCGGGTCGCCGGCGATGAAGCGGGCGATGTCACCGTGCACGGTGCCGTCGGGGCCCTCGTAGGAACCGGCCTGGAGCCACGGGAAGGAGTTCAGCAGGTGGTGCATGCCGACCGGGATCAGCGCACGGTTGGCGACACCGAAGATGCCCGCGCCGGCGGCGCCGGAGCCGACCAGCCACTCGCCGAAGCCGTGGATGCCCTTGCCCAGGACCGGCCAGATCAGACCGAAGACGATGCCGAGGACCAGACCGGCGAAGGAGGAGAGGATCGGCACCAGGCGGCGGCCGCCGAAGAAGCCCGCCCAGTCCGGCAGCTTGGTGCGGAAGAACCGCTGGTACAGCAGGGCGGTCACGATGCCCATGACCACGCCGCCCAGCACACCGGCGTCCACCGCGGGCGCCACCATGACGATCTTGTGGTCGACGATCGCCTCCACCTTCGGCAGGCTGCCGTCGGTGAACTTGCCGAGGACCGCCTTGAAGACCAGGTAGCCGGTGACCGCGGCGAGACCGGTGGAACCGTCGGCCTTCTTCGCGAAGCCGACGGCGATGCCGACGGCGAAGAGCAGGGCCATGTTGCTGAAGATGGCCCCACCGCCGGCGGCCATGTACGAGGCGATGGTGTTGACGAACTCGGGGAGCGACTTGCTGCCCAGCAGGTCGTTCTGGCCGAACCGGACCAGCAGGGCGGCGGCCGGCAGGACGGCGATCGGCAGCATGAGGCTGCGGCCGATGCGCTGGGCCACGGCCATCGCGCCGGAGCCCTTCTTCTTCTCGGCCGCGGGGGCGGCAGCCGTGGTCACAAGTTCCTCCAGTGGGCAAGGCGCCGCCCGGGGGTGGAAAGCACGGGGGCCGGCGGCGTCTTCAGAAACAGGGGACTCACGGGCCCCGGTGAGGGGGCGCGTGGTCTACACCAATGCGTGGTGTAGACCAGTTGTAGCATGGTCCGGGTTAGATAAGGAACCTTCGATTTCCTGTGGCCTGGATCACATTCTCCGCCCCGGGCCGAAGCCACCGGCACCGCCCGTTTCCGGGCACGCCGAAGGCCCCCGGACCACTGGATCCGAGGGCCCTTCCCACCGGGCCGGAAGCCCTGCGGCGCCTTGGGGCCGCTACGCCTTGACGTTGTCCCGCTGCATCTCCTCGATCTCCTCGTCCGACTCCCGCCCCGGCGTCGCCAGGTTCAGCTTCGTGATCAGCACCCGGAAGACGACGTAATAGACCACCGCGAACCCCAGTCCGATCGGGATGATCAGCCACGGCTTGGTCGCCAGCCCCCAGTTGATGACGTAGTCGATCAGGCCCGCGGAGAACGTGAACCCGTCGTGGACCCCCAGCCCCCAGGTCACCGCCATCGACACACCGGTCAGGACCGCGTGGATCACGTACAGGAGGGGTGCCACGAAGAGGAACGAGTACTCCAGCGGCTCGGTGATGCCCGTGACGAACGACGTCAGCGCCACCGACAGCATCAGCCCGCCGACCTCCGCGCGGCGCTGCGGCTTCGCGCAGTGCGTGATCGCCAGCGCCGCCGCCGGCAGCGCGAACATCATGATCGGGAAGAAGCCCGACAGGAACTGCCCCGCGTTCGGGTCGCCCGCCAGGAACATCGGGATGTCACCGTGCACGACCTGCCCGTCCGGCTTGGTGTACGAGCCGAACTGGAACCAGATGGGCACGTTCAGGAACTGGTGCAGACCGATCACCAGCAACGCCCGGTTCGCCACCCCGAAGATCCCCGCCCCCCAGGACCCGATGTCCACCAGCCAGTCGCTGAACGCCTCCAGCGCATCGCCGATCGGCGGCCAGATCCACAGGCACAGCGACGCGAACACGATCGCCACGCACGCCATGATGATCGGCACCAGCCGGCGGCCGTTGAAGAAACCCAGCCAGTCCACCAGCTTCACCCGGTGGTAGCGCTGCCAGAACCACGCCGTCAGCAGCCCCATCACGATGCCGCCGAACACCCCCGGATTCGTGTACGTGTACCCCGCGAACACCTCGTCCGGCCCCAGACACGCGCCGCCGATGTCCCGCGACCCCGGCGGACACGGGTTCGGGAACGCCCGCAGCACCCCCCGGTACGCCAGGAACCCCGCCACCGCCGCCAGCGCCGTCGACCCGTCCGCCTTCTTCGCCATACCGATCGCGACACCGACGCAGAACAGCAGCGGCAGCCCGAGATCACTGTCCAGCAGCGCACCGCCCGCACCCGCCATCACCCTCGCGACGGTCTCCCAGCCCAGACCGTCCGAACCGAACGCGTCGACCAGGCCCAGTCGGTTCAGGATGCCGGCCGCCGGCAGCACCGCGATGGGCAGCTGGAGACTGCGGCCCATCTTCTGCAGCCCCTGGAACAGACCGTTCCACCACTGGTGCCGCGGCCCCGCGGCCGCGGCGCTGTCCGCGCTCATCCGGCAACCTCCCTGACGGCCCGTTTTGGCGGCGGCGGCCGGTGCGGCACACTGGTGTAGACCACCTGTGATGCGGTCGCCTTCACCCGCCCGGAGGGCGGGTCGCCGCTGATCGTCATCATTCGGCAGAAGCACCACCCGCGCTCGCGAAGATGGGCCAACCGTGGGCTACCGTGACAAAGCGGTTCCCGCATGCGGACCCCGCGCATACAGGCACTCAGGGAGAACACATGGCCACCAAGGCTGAGAAGATCGTCGCCGGACTCGGCGGCATCGACAACATCGAAGAGGTCGAGGGCTGCATCACCCGCCTGCGCACCGAGGTGGCCAACCCCGACCTCGTCGACGAGGCCGCCCTCAAGGCCGCCGGCGCCCACGGCGTCGTCCGCATGGGCACCGCCGTCCAGGTCGTCATCGGCACCGACGCCGACCCGATCGCCGGCGAGATCGAAGACATGATGTGAGCTGAGCCCGAGGCTCACCCCGAAGACCCCGTCCCGGCCGCATCCGGACGGGGTCTTCCCGTTCACCCGTCCTTGCCGTTCACCCGCAGCGACTAGGCTCACCACCATGTCTCGCATCGACGGCCGCACCCCCGAACAGCTCCGCCCGGTCACCATCGAACGCGGATGGAGCAAGCACGCAGAGGGCTCCGTCCTCATCTCCTTCGGCGACACCAAGGTCTTCTGCACCGCCTCCTTCACCGAAGGCGTCCCGCGCTGGCGCAAGGGCAGCGGCGAAGGCTGGGTCACCTCCGAGTACTCGATGCTGCCCCGCTCCACCAACACCCGCGGCGACCGCGAATCCGTCCGCGGCAAGATCGGCGGCCGCACCCACGAGATCTCCCGCCTCATCGGCCGCTCGCTGCGCGCCGTCATCGACTACAAGGCCCTCGGCGAGAACACCATCGTCCTGGACTGCGACGTCCTCCAGGCCGACGGCGGCACCCGCACCGCCGCCATCACCGGCGCCTACGTCGCACTGGCCGACGCCGTCGCCTGGGGCCAGTCCAAGAAGCTCATCAAGGCCGGCCGCAAACCCCTGACCGGCACCGTCGCCGCCGTCAGCGTCGGCATCGTCGACGGTGAACCCCTCCTCGACCTCTGCTACGAGGAGGACGTCCGCGCCGAGACCGACATGAACGTCGTCTGCACCGGCGACGGCCGCTTCGTCGAGGTCCAGGGCACCGCCGAGGGCGAGCCCTTCGACCGCAAGGAACTCAACGCCCTGCTCGACCTCGCCGCCGGCGGCTGCGCCGACCTCGAGGCCATCCAGCGCGGAGCACTCGGCCTCTGACGCAACCGCGGCCCGCTCCGCACCGTCTCTACCAGTACGGGCGCACGATCCACCATCGTGCGCCCGTCCACGTATCCGACCCAGGGGGGATCCGTCCCGATGACCACGCACCACCGCCACCGTCTGGCCGCGCTCGCCCTCGCCGGAGCCCTGGTGGTCCCGGCCCTCGCCTCCTGCTCCGCCCTCTCCACCGCCCTGGACTGCGCCAACACCGCCGTCGCCATCAGCGAGGGGGCCGGCGACCTCCAGCAGGCCGTCTCCCAGGCCGGCAACAGCCCGCAGGACGCCCAGAACGCCCTCAACCAGATCGAGACGAGCCTGAAGAAGATCGGCGACCAGACCGACAACGCCGACCTCGGCAAGGCCATCGACTCGATGAACACGGCCGTCAAGAACGTCCGCACCGCCCTCGAGCAGGGCAACCCCACCCCCGACGTCAAGCCCGTCGCCGATGCCGCCTCCGAGATCTCCAAGGTCTGCACACCCGGCTGACCGGAGATAATCGGTGACCATGACCCGCCTGATCCTCGCGACCCGCAACGCGGGCAAAGTCACCGAGCTCCACGCCATCCTGTCCGCGGCCGGCCTGCCCCACGAGCTGGTCGGCGCGGACGCGTACCCGGAGATCCCGGACGTCAAGGAAACCGGCGTCACCTTCGCCGAGAACGCCCTGCTCAAGGCCCACGCCCTGGCCAAGGCCACCGGACTGCCTGCCGTCGCCGACGACTCCGGCCTCTGCGTCGACGTCCTGAACGGTGCCCCGGGCATCTTCTCCGCCCGCTGGGCCGGCCGCCACGGCGACGACCGGGCCAACCTCGACCTGCTCCTCGCCCAGCTCTCGGACATCGACGACGCCCACCGCGGCGCCCACTTCTTCTGCGCCGCCGCCCTCGCCCTGCCCGACGGCACCGAACGCGTCGTCGAGGGCCGCCTCCTGGGCACCCTGCGCCACACCCCGTCCGGCACGGGCGGCTTCGGCTACGACCCGATCCTCCAGCCGGCGGGCGAGACCCGCACCTGCGCGGAACTCACCCCGGCCGAGAAGAACGCCATCTCCCACCGCGGCCAGGCCTTCCGCGCCCTGGTCCCGGTGGTCCGGGAACTGGTGAGCTGAGCCGCTTCACGAACGCCACGAGGCCCCGGTCCACGCGATGCGGATCGGGGCCTCGCCGTACAGGTGCGGTCGGGGGGACTCGAACCCCCACGGGATTTCTCCCACAGGTACCTAAAACCTGCGCGTATCGCCTATTTCGCCACGACCGCGATATTTCGACCCGAATCGGACATTGAGCCTGGTCGACTGCGGTCAGTGTACGGCGGCTGCACTCTCCTCCGCGACCAGCCTCCGGCGTCCTCCCCGGCACCAGGTGCTGGTGATCGCATGGCAGTTGGGGCACAGCAGTCGGAGGTTCTCGCGCCGGTCGTCGCTCCAGTCGCCGTTGATGTGGTCGACCTCCAGGGTCATGGGATGGCCCAACCACTCGGGCGGCGTTCCGCACGTGTGACAGCGCTCAGGAACTCCAACCTCATGCAATGCCCGGCGCAGCATGCGAGTGCGGGTGCGTCGAGTGCCGTCATGCTTGACGAGGATCTGCCGTGCGGGTTTCAGCGGTGTCGACCCGGGTTGGCCGCGCCTGTGGGCCCGGCCCAGGAAATGCGCGGTCGAGAGACCGTCCTCACGAATCCATCGCTTGAGCTTGTCGTTCAGCTGCCCGTTCTCCGGGAGGCCCAGTGTGCGCAGGGTCTGGGCCAGGCTGTAGGAGGCGGTGACGGCTTCACGGAGCACTGACGCCGGCGGTTTCGGGTGCCGCGTGTACGTGCGGGTACTCATCGGCGGCCCTTGCCGCGGCCCCGGTAGGTGTCCGTCGTCGAGTGGCAGTTGGGGCAGAGGTAGCGCAGGTTCTCCTGCTGGTTGTTGCGCCAGTCGCCGTCGATGTGATCGACCTCAAGCGCAAGAGAGTGTCCCTGCCAGGTTCCTTCGTTGCCGCACATCGTGCAGCGTTCCGGGACGCCCCGAGCGGTGAGTGCTTCCCTCAGGCGGTCGCTCGGTATCCGACGCGAGCGGGTGTCGTCCTGCCTGACCAGCACCGTTTCCGGGGTGCGTCGTCGCTTGGTGCGTCCTGCCGGGGACGGCAGGATGAAATGCGAAGTGTCGATACCGAACGCCTTCACCCGGCGGCTGATGTGGGTGTGCTGGCCTCCGACCACCTCGACCCCCAGCCGGCGGAGCACGTCGGACATGTTCGTCGAGGCGGCGACCGCCTCCTCGAGCACATCCTTCGTCCACTTCGCCCCCTCCGCCGTGAAGTGCGAAGTGTCGACGCCCAGTTTGCGCATCCGGTCGTGGAGGTACCTCCGTGACCCTCCCCGCGGCTCTACCCCGAGCTTCCCCAGTGCCTCGCTCAGCGTCCGCGACGCCCCGGCCGCCTCGGCCAGCCGTTCCTTCGTGTACGGGCTCTCCGGCATGTCGCCCCTCCATTCCGGCCGCTCGTTCGTGCGACCCTCGCATGGAGTAACGCCCCGATATGTGAATGGTTACGTCCGATAAACGGAACGGCCCGCGCCGGGGTGGGGGGCGGGCCGATCGCGGGGTGGGGTGGGTCAGATGCCGAGGTCCTTGATGATCTTGGCCACGTGGCCGGTGGCCTTCACGTTGTACAGGGCGCGCTCGACCTTGCCCTCCTCGTCCACGATCACCGTCGAGCGGATCACGCCGGTCACCGTCTTGCCGTAGAGCTTCTTCTCGCCGAAGGCGCCGTACGCCGTCAGGACCTCCTTGGAGGGGTCGCCGACGAGGGTGACCTTCAGGTCCTCCTTCTCGCGGAACTTCGCCAGCTTCTCCGGCTTGTCCGGGGAGACGCCGATGACGTCGTAACCGGCCGTGGCCAGCAGTGCCAGGTTGTCCGTGAAGTCGCAGGCCTGCTTGGTGCAGCCCGGGGTCAGGGCCGCCGGGTAGAAGTAGACGATCACCTTGCGGCCCTTGTGGTCGGCGAGCGAGACCTCGTTGCCGTCCGCGTCGGGCAGGGTGAAGGCGGGGGCGGTGTCGCCCGGCTGGAGTCGCTCGCTCATGTCTCACAGTCTCCTCGGGAGGGGATCGGTACCACCCGAGCGTAAGCTGACAGACTGTCCATCCAGGACCATGCCCACACACGACGACGGAGGCGGCGCGGTGCCCGAAGCAAGGACCCCTGCGCAGATCGAGGCGGACATCATCCGCAGGCGCGAGCAGCTCGCCGAGACGCTCGACGAGATCGGCGTGCGCGTGCACCCGAAGACGATCATCGGGGACGCGAAGGCCCGGGTCGCCTCGTCGGTGGAGCAGGCGGCGGGCCGGGCGGTCTTCGCCGTGAACCGGGTGGTGACCGACGTCAAGGCCGGGTTCCGCGACGATGACGGCGCGCCGCGCGTGGAGCGGCTGGTGCCGGTCGCGCTGGTGGCCGTCGGGCTGGTCGGTCTGCTGGTGGTGTCGGCGCGCCGTCGGCGCGGCTGACCCGCTGGATTACAAGGCCGGCGCCGGCAGGTAGGTTCGAGTCGTGAGCAACCACACCACCCACGACAAGCTGCCCATTCGTATGCTGCACGACCGTGTGCTCGTGCGGTCCGATTCGCCCGAGGGCGAGCGCCGCTCGGGCGGCGGCATTCTGATCCCGGCGACGGCCGCGGTCGGCAAGCGGCTGGCCTGGGCGGAGGTGGTCGCGGTCGGGCAGAACGTGCGGACCGTGGAGCCCGGCGACCGGGTGCTGTACGACCCCGAGGACCGTGCCGAGGTCGAGGTGCGGGGCGTGGCGTACGTGCTGATGCGGGAGCGGGATCTGCACGCGGTGGCGGCGGAGCGGCTGGAGGGGTCCGAGGACTCCACCGGGCTGTACCTCTGACCGTCGTCCGCGGCTGTCTCATCCGCGGCCGTGTTATCCGCGGCCGTCTCATCCGTGGCAGGGGCCGGTGACCGAGGTCACCGGCCCTTTGGCGTGCCGTTTGTTACGGTGAAGAGGGACCCCGACGAGACGCGCCGTACCGGGTAGGACAAGACGACGCACCCCTGTTCCGCTCTCGTTCCGGAGGTGCCCGTCATGGCCTGGGTTCTGTTGCTGCTCGCCGGTCTGCTCGAGGTCGGCTGGTCGATCGGTATGAAGTTCACCGAGGGTTTCACCCGCCTGTGGCCGTCCGTGTTCACGGGTGCCGGGATCGTGGCGAGCATGCTGCTGCTGTCGTACGCCGCCAAGACGCTGCCGATCGGTACGGCGTACGGCGTGTGGGTGGGGATCGGCGCGGCGGGGGCCGCGGTGGTGGGAATGGCGGTCCTGGGCGAGCCGGTGACCGCGGCCCGGATCTTCTTCGTCTGTCTGCTGCTGGTGGCGGTGGTGGGGCTGAAGGCCACCTCCGGTCACTGACCGGGCGTTCATCGTTCCGGCGTTCATCGTTCCGGCGGGCGGCCGCCTTCCGCCGTCGCGCCGTCGGGGCGACCTCCGGCGGTGTTGCCGCCGGAGGTCCGGCCGCCGTTCGCGGGGTTGCCGCCGCCTGTGTCGCCCCCGTTCGTGTCGCCTCCGTCGGTGTCGCCCCTGCCGGTGGGGTTGCCGCCGGTCGTGTCGCCCCCGTCGGTGTCGCCGCGTCCGGTGTCGTCCCCGTCCGTGGGGGTGTCGTCGGTGGGGGTGCCGCCGGGGCCGCCGTCGGTGTCGCCTGGGGGCGGCGTGGCCGGCGGGCGGATGCCGGGGGATTCGTGGCCGGGCGGTGGCGGCGGCGGGGGCGGGGGCCGGCGGTCGGCGCCGGGCTGGAGGTCGAGTTCGAAGTCCAGCGGGTCGTTGTCGCCCAGTGCCGCCTTGGTGTACGCGGCCCAGACGCGGGCCGGGTAGCCGCCGCCCCCGATGCGTGGTTCGCCCAGTGCTCCGTAGAGGGACTGCAGGGTTCCGGTGTCGGGGTCCTGGCCCATCATGGCGACGACCGTGACGAGGTCGGGGGTGTAGCCGGCGAACCAGGCCGAGCGGTCGAGCTCGCCGGTGCCGGTCTTGCCGGCGGCGGGGCGGCCGGCGGCCAGCGCTGCGGTGCCGGTGCCGTTGTCGACGACGCCGATGAGGACCGAGGTGGTGGTGTCGGCGGCCTCGCGGCTGATGGCCTGGGTGGGGGCGCGCTCGGGCAGGGGGATCCCGTCGGAGCCCTTGGTGATCTTCTCGAGGAAGGTGTACGGGGTGTGCCGGCCGTGGTCGGCCAGTGTCGCGTACGCCACGGTCATGTCGAGGACGCTGGCCTGGAGGGTGCCGAGTGCCATGGCGGGGCCGGCGTCGAAGTTGGGGGTGTTCTCGGGGATGCCGAGGGCGACGGCGGTCCGCTTGACCTTCTGGGTGCCGACGTCGACGACCATCTGCGCGAAGACGCTGTTGACGGAGAGGTCGGTGGCGGTGCGGACGGTGATGGGGCCGTAGGAGCGCTGGTCCTCGTTCTCGGGGGCGTAGGGGACGCGGCTGCCGACGACGGGGCGTCTGTTGTCGCCGTTGTACAGGGTGTTGGGGGTGATGGGGCGGCCGTCCTGGGTGCGGGAGTCGTTGTCGACGGCGGAGGCGAAGACGAACGGTTTGAAGGTGGAGGCGACCTGGTAGTCGTGCCGGGTGGCGTTGTTGACGTACTGCTTGGTGTAGTCGACGCCGCCGTAGAGGGCGACGACCTTGCCGGTGAGGGGGTCGATGGAGGCGCCGCCGGCGCGGACGATGCGGTCGGCGGGGTGTGCGGCGGGGTCGAGCCGGGAGAGCATCTGCTGCTCGACGGCGGTGACGAAGTCGTTCTGGCGGGCCTTGTCGATGGTGGTGGTGATCCGGTAGCCGCCTTCGGCGAGGGCCCGGTCGTCGACGATCTCGTTCTCGACGATGTAGTCCTTGATGGCCTCGACGAGGTAGCCGCGCTGTCCCGACAGGCCGGCGGCCGGGCGGACCTTGCCGGGTTCGGGGAACCGGGTGGCGGCGCGTTCGGCGGGGGTCAGCCATTTCTTCTTGACCATGCCGTCGAGGACGTAGTTCCAGCGGGCGAGGGCGCGGTCGCGGTTCTGGGGGTGGGCGACGACGTCGAAGGCGCTGGGGGAGTTGAGGAGGGTGGCGAGGTAGGCGCCCTCGGCGGTGGTGAGGTCGCTGACGTCCTTGCCGTAGTAGGCCTGGGCGGCGGCCTGGATGCCGTATGCGTTCCGGCCGAAGTAACTGGTGTTCAGATAGCCTTCGAGGATGTAGTCCTTGGACTTCTCGCGGCCGAGTTTGATCGCGATGAAGAATTCCTTGACCTTGCGTTTGATGGTCTGTTCCTGGCCCAGGTAGTAGTTCTTGACGTACTGCTGGGTGATGGTGGAGCCGGACTGGGTGCCCTTGCCGGTCGCGGTGTTCCAGGCGGCGCGCACCATGGCTTTGGGGTCGACGGCCCGCTCGGAGTAGAAGTCCCGGTCCTCGGCGGCGAGTACGGCTTCCTGGACGGTGCGGGGGACCTGGGAGAGCGGCGCGTTGACGCGGTTGACCTCGCCGTCGCGGGCGAGCTGGGAGCCGTCGGAGTAGAGGTAGAGGTTGGACTGCGCGGTGGCGGCGGCGTTGGCGGGCGGGATGTTGACGAGCAGGTAGCCGGCGACGAGGCAGGCGCCGATGACCAGGGCGACGAGCAGGACGGTGCCCACGACCACGCGCCAGGTGGGGATGAACCGGCGCCATCCGGTGCGCTGTCGGCGCACGGGGCGGCCGGGTTCGGTCTGTTCGCCGGGTGTGCTCCGCGGGTGCGGCGGCGGGTGGTGCGGGGGCGGTTGGTGCGGCGTGTCCGGGTCCCGGGGGCTCCAGCCCGGTCGGGGGGAGGGGTCGCTCATCTCCGGGGCTCCTCGACGCCGTGGGAAACATCCACGTTTGTACCTGAAGGTCTGCTTGCTGCTCTATCTGATGCTGTCTACCCGATGGCTGAACGATCCGTGCCGGACGGGCGTTATTCGGTCGCGTGGATCGCCCCTCCGCACTAAGCTCGCGCGCTTTGGCCGACGCAGGGAAACGAGTGGGAGGGGAGACAGGGTGCGCCTGCACGTGCGCCTGTATCTGGCGGTCGCCGCGGGCGGCTTCCGCCGCTACGCCACCTACGGGACCGCGACCGCGGCCGGGGTGTTCACCAATACGGTCTTCGGGTTCATCGTCGCCTTCACGTACATCGCGCTGTGGGAGCAGCGTCCCGGGCTCGGCGGCTACGACATGGCGCAGGCACTGACCTTCGTGTGGGTCAGTCAGGCGCTGCTGGCGGCGGGTGCGCTGATCGGGGGCGGCTTCCACGAGGAGGTCCAGGAGCGGATCCGTACGGGTGACATCGCGGTCGACCTGTACCGGCCCGCCGATCTGCAGGTGTGGTGGCTGGCGGCCGATCTGGGCCGGGCCGCCTTCCAGTTGGTCGGGCGGGGCGTGGTGCCGCTGGTGGCGGGGGCGCTGGCGTTCCCGCTGGCGCTGCCCGCCGATCCGGTGCGCTGGCTGCTGTTCCTGGTGTCGGTGACGCTGGGGCTGGTGGTGGGTTTCGCGCTGCGCTACCTGCTGGCGCTGGTGGCGTTCTGGCTGCTCGACGGGTCCGGTCTCAACCTGGTCGCGACCGTCGTCTCGATCTTCTTCTCGGGGATGCTGCTGCCGCTGACGGTCTTCCCGGGCGCCTTCGGGGAGTTGGTGCGCGCGCTGCCGTGGGCGGCGATGCTCCAGGTGCCGCTGGACGTGCTGCTGGGCGAGCACGCGGGGGCGGGCGGCGCGGCGCCCGCGCTGGGCTTCCAGTTGCTGTGGGCGGTCGTCCTGCTGGGCTGCGGGCGGCTGCTGCAGTCCGCGGCGACGCGGAAGGTGGTGGTCCAGGGTGGCTGAGGCGACGACGGCCGGCGGCGGCGAGCGGGTGGCGGTGCGGCGGGAGCCGGCCGGGATCCCGGAGCGCAACCGCGCGCTGGAGGGCGTACGCGGCTACGGGCTGATCGTGGCCATGTGGATCCGGGCGACGATGACGTACCGGACGTCGTTCCTGCTGTCGGTGTTCGGCAACGCGGCGATCACCGGGCTCGACTTCGTCGGCATCTTCGTCATGTTCCGGCACGTGGACGCGCTGGGCGGGTTCTCGCTGGCGGAGATCGGGCTGCTGTACGGCTCGTGTTCGGCCTCGCTGGGGCTGGCGGACCTGATCCTGGGCAACACCGACCGGATCGGGACGCGGGTGCGTGACGGTTCGCTCGACACGATGCTGGTACGGCCGGTTCCGGTGCTGGCGCAGGTCGCGGCGGACCGCTTCGCGCTGCGCCGGGTCGGGCGGATCGTGCAGGGGCTGGCGGTGCTGGGGTGGGCGCTCTCGGTGCTGGACGTGGACTGGACGGTGGGGCGGGTGCTGCTGGTGCCCGTGATGGTGGTGGCCGGGGCGGCGATCTTCGGGGCGGTGATGGTGGCGGGGGCGGCGTTCCAGTTCGTCGCGGGGGACGCGGCGGAGGTGCAGAACTCCTTCACGTACGGCGGCAACACGATGCTGCAGTACCCGCCGACCATCTTCGCCAAGGAGCTGCTGCGCGGGGTGACGTTCGTGGTGCCGCTGGCGTTCGTCAACTGGCTGCCGGCGCTGGAGGTGCTGGGGCGGCCCGATCCGCTGGGGCTGCCGGGGTGGCTGGCGTACGCGAGCCCGCTGGTGGCGTTCGTGGTGTTCGTACCGGCGTCGCTGGCGTGGCGCGCGGGTGTCCGTTCGTACCGGAGTACGGGGAGCTGAGGACCGATGTCAACGACATCGACGTCGACGCCGAGGTCGGCATCGCAGGAGACGGAGCTGGTGATCGAACTGGAGGAGGTGGCGAAGGTCTTCGACGTCCGGCGCCGCACCGGTCTGTGGCGGCGGGAGAAGCGGCAGGTCAGGGCGGTGGACGGGATCTCGTTCACGGTGCGGCGCGGTGAGATGGTCGGCTACATCGGTCCGAACGGCGCCGGCAAGTCCACCACGATCAAGATGCTGACGGGCATCCTGACGCCGAGTGGCGGCCGGCTGCGGGTCGCGGGGATCGACCCGGCGCGAGAGCGGACCCGGCTGGCGCACCGGATCGGGGTGGTGTTCGGGCAGCGCACGACGCTGTGGTGGGACCTGCCGCTGAAGGACAGTTACGGCCTGATGCGCCGGATGTACCGGATCCCGGACGACCGTTACCGGCGCAACCTGGCGCGCTGCGTGGAGCGGCTGGACCTGGGCGAGCTGCTGGACGTACCGGTGCGGCAGCTGTCGCTGGGGCAGCGGATGCGCGGGGACATCGCGGCGGCGCTGCTGCACGATCCGGACGTGCTGTACCTGGACGAGCCGACGATCGGGCTCGATGTGGTGAGCAAGGCGAAGATGCGGGGATTCCTGCGGCAGTTGAACGAGGAGCTCGGTACGACGGTGCTGCTGACCACGCACGACCTCCAGGACATCGAGCAGCTGTGCGAGCGGGTGATGGTGATCGACCACGGGCGGCTGATGTACGACGGGCCGCTGGGCGGTCTGCACGCGGCGGGGGCGGCGGGGGCGGGGGAGGAGATCGAGCGGACGCTGGTGGTGGACCTGGAACGGGAACTTCCGCCGATCGAACTGCCGGGCGCGCGGATCGTGCGGGTGGAGGGGCCGCGGCAGTGGCTGGCGTTCCCGGCGGGATCATCGGCGGCGCCGCTGGTGGCGGCGGTGGCGGAGCGGTACCCGCTGGTGGACCTGTCGGTGCGGGAGCCGGACATCGAGGACGTGATCGCGCGGATGTACGCCGGGCGGGGGTAGTGCGTTTCCGCGCGATCAAGTCGTATGACATGGATGGCGTACTGAATAGGCTGTGCCCATGAGTGACGAGCGGCCGGAGAAGCCGTTGCCGGAGAAGGCGGACGTGGACGGGGCGGCCCCGCGGAAGGCGGACCTGAGCAAGGAGCCGGCGGGGAGCACCCCGGCGTCCGATCCGCAGCCGGCGCAGCCGGCGCTGCGGGCGTCGGACGCGGACCGTGAGCGGGTGGTGGAGCGGCTGCGGGACGCCGTGGCCGAGGGCCGGCTCGACATGGACGAGTTCGAGGAGCGGCTGGAGGCGGCGTACACGTCCCGTACGTACGCCGAACTGGAACCGCTGACGCGCGACCTCCCGGCGGTCGCCCAGGCCTATCCGCCCGTGCCCGGCGACCGGCCGGCGCCGGGCACCGGAACGTCCTGGCCCGCCCGGATCGGCGGCGCGGGCACCTCCTCGGGGGCCGTGGCGATCATGTCCGGGTTCCAGCGCAAGGGGCACTGGACGGTGCCGCGCCGTTTCACGGCGGTGGCGTTCTGGGGCGGCGGCGAGATCGACCTGCGCGAGGCGAACTTCGCCGAGCGCGAGGTCGAGATCACGTGCGTGGCGATCATGGGCGGCATCGAGATCGCCGTACCGCCGGGGGTGGAGGTCGACGTGCGTGGCATCGGCATCATGGGCGCCTTCGACCAGCGCGACAGCCCGCCGCCGGCGGATCCCGGGGCACCGCGTGTGGTGATCACCGGCCTGGCGTTCTGGGGCGGGGTGGAGATCAAGGTGAAGGCGCGCAAGGACCTGGGCCGGGGCAAGACCCGCAAGGAGCTGTAGCGGGGCGACGGGGGTGACCGGGCGATCGGGGCGACGCGCCGGGAGCCGTCGGGAACTCTCGGAGCCTCCCGGGAGTCGGATGCTATGCAGACAAACCCGACGACGCCCCCGGGGGGAAGGCAGGCCCGCGTGTCATCCAGCTCATTCGTCTTCAACGCGGCGGACGAGGAACGCCGCCGCGGCGTACGCCGCATGAAGAGGACGGCCACCGGCCTGCTCGTGCTGGTGGCGCTGGTCTACGTCCTCGCGAAGTGGGCCCAGCAGGAGGGGGCGGGCGCCTGGGCCGGGTATGTGGCGGCCGCTGCAGAGGCGGGCATGGTGGGCGCGCTGGCGGACTGGTTCGCGGTCACCGCCCTCTTCCGCCGCCCCCTGGGCCTGCCGATCCCGCACACGGCGATCATCCCGACCAAGAAGGACCAGCTGGGCGTTTCGCTCGGTGAGTTCGTCGGCGAGAACTTCCTCTCCTCGGAGGTCGTGCGCGACCGCCTGCACGCCCTGGGCATCGGCGGCCGGCTGGGCGCGTGGCTGGCGGAGCCGGCGCACGCGGACCGCGTCACGGCGGAACTGGCCACCGCGCTGCGGGGTGCGCTGACGGTCCTGCGCGACTCGGACGTCCAGGCGGTGGTCGGCGAGGCCATCACGCGGCGCGCGGAGACGGCGGAGATCGCGCCGGGCATCGGCAAGACGCTGGAGCGGGTCGTCGCGGACGGCGGCCACCGGCGGGTGGTGGACCTGGTCTGCGCGAAGGCCCACGACTGGCTGGTCACGCACGGCGACTCGATCTCGGACGCGGTCCAGGGGGGTGCACCGGGCTGGACCCCGCGCTTCGTGGACCGCAAGGTCGGCGAGCGCGTCTACAAGGAGCTGCTGCGCTTCGTCACGGAGATGCGCGACATGCCGGAACACCCGGCGCGGGGCGCGGTGGACCGCTTCCTGCACGACTTCGCGTCGGACCTGCAGTCGGACACCCGGACGCGGGTGCGGGTGGAGCGTCTGAAATCGGAGATCCTGGCCCGGGACGAGGTCCAGGACGTGATCGCCTCGGCGTGGACGGCGATCCGCACCATGATCATCTCCGCGGCGGAGGACGAGCGGAGCGAACTGCGCCTGCGCGTGCGGGCGTCCCTGATCTCCCTGGGCCGCCGGCTGGCCACGGACGATCGCCTCCAGGCGAAGGTGGAGGGCTGGATCGAGGGCGCGGTGGTGTACGTGGTGACGACGTACCGCGCGGAGATCACGTCCCTGATCACGGACACGGTGGCGAGCTGGGACGCGGAACACACCTCGCGCAAGATCGAGGCCCACATCGGCCGCGACCTGCAGTTCATCCGCATCAACGGCACGGTGGTGGGCGCCCTGGCGGGCCTGCTGATCTACACGGCGTCGAAGGCCCTGGGGGCGTAGCACCCCGCACCGGCCCCGCAACGCCTCACCCACACCCGACGCTGCTGGTTAGCCCCGGTGCTCCGGGTGGCCCGGGCCTCGGGTGCTCGGGGGTGGCCCGGGCCTCGGGTGCTCTGGGTGGGCTCCCGGACCCCCCGGCCTCCGGGCCCCGGGCCCGCGGGGCCGGTGGGGGGTCCGGGGGCCGGAATGTGGGGGTTCCGGACCCGGGCCCGGCCCTACGCCCGCACGCGCCGCCGGTCAACGGTGGCCCAGGCTGCCGCCCCTACCACCCCCGCCACACCCAGCACCGCCGGCCAGGCCCCCACCTTCTTCGCCAGCGGATGCGCCCCGGCGAACCCGCCGACGTACAGCGCACCCAGCGCCGCCGCGACCGGCGCCCCGGCACGCCGGTGCCACTCCCGCCCGGCCGCGACCCCGGCCGCGCCCAGGACGACACCGCCCAGCGGCCGCTTCCGCGTCCACCGCGCGACCGCGTACCCACCGACCAACCCCGCAGCGGCCACCGCCGCCGTCGGTACCTGTGCCATCGCCGATCAACTCCCCGTACGTAGTCCACACCTGAACGCGCGACGGCCGCGTCCTGCGACCCGCGCCCGACCCGAGGCTAACGCGCCCGTCGCCCCAACCTCAGCGCCCCCACCACCCCCAGCACCAGCACCACACCACCGATCACGCTGTCGGGCACCGAGTCCCGCAGGGCGTCCGGCAGCAGGGCCACGCCCCCGAGGACGAGAAGGAAGGAGACGGCGGCGCCGCCGGCGCCGAGCAGCAGTCGGTCCACGCGGTGTTCAACGACAGGAGAGGCGATTTGTCGCACACTCGCCGGATCCGCCCATCCGCCCACCTCCGGAACCCGCACCCCGTAAATTCACTCTTCCAGCCAAGAACCCGGAAAACCGGAGAACATCACCAGGAGCGGACAATCGTGATCTCCTACGGACCGGCCGTCCTCGATCTCGCGGATGAGCTGGTCGACGCCTACGCCGACGTCTTCGCCGCCCCGCCGTGGAACGAGGACGAAGAAACCATTCGTCAGTTCGGGTCCCGGCTCCAGGCCGACGCCCGCCGCCCCGGCTTCCGTACCGCCTTCGTCCAGTCGGCCGCCGGCATCGACGGCTTCGCCACCGCCTGGGTGACCCGCGATCCCTTCCCCGCCGACCGCTCGTACGTGCACGTCGCGGCCCAGCTCGGCCCCGACCGCGTCAGGCAACTCCTGGTCGGCGCCCTGGAGATCGACGAACTCGCCGTCCGCGCCCACGCCCGCGGACACGGCACCGGCCGTGCCCTCCTCGCCGAGATCACCGCCGATGCCCCCGGCCGGCGCGCCTGGCTGCTGACCGCCCGCAAGGCCACGGACACCGTGGCGACGTACCGCCGCCTGGGCTGGCACGAGGTCACCCCGCTGCCCGGCACCGCGAACGGCGTCCTCGTCTTCCTCTCTCCCGATCACCCCGATCACTGAGCGTCACCACCCCCTCCGGCGGGCATAGCCGGACCATGAACCCCTCAGCCGCACCACGCCAAGCCACCCACCCCACCCACCCCACCCACCGTCAACTCAACCTGGCCACCCGCCCCCAGCTCCTCCACACCGGCCTCTCCCCGGCCACCCTCACCCGCCGCACCCGCCCCGGCGGCCCCTGGCAACGCCTGCTGCCCCGCGTCTACCTCCTCCAGACCGGCCCGCCCTCGCGCCACCAACGCGCACTGGCCGCCGTCCTGTACGCCGCCGACCCCACCGGAGACCCGCTCTCCGGCGCCACGGCGGCCCTCACCGGCGGCGCGGCCCTCGCCCTGCTCGGCATCCGCGACGCCTCGCCCACCCCGCACGACGTCCTGATCCGGGCACCCCGAAGACTGACACCCCAGCCCGGTGTCCGTCCCCTGCCCACCAGGCGCTGGCCGGCCACGATGTCCGTCTCCGGCATCCCCTGCACCCGGCCCCTGCGCGCGGCGGCCGACTTCGCCTCCCGGGCCGGCGCCCCCGACGCCGACCTGGTCCGCTCGGTCCTCGCCAACACCGTCCAGTCCGGCTGGTGCCATCCGACGGACCTGTACGCCGAACTGCGCGCCGGCCGCCTCCTGGCCCGCCCCGCGGTCCGCGCGGCCGCCGCCGAACTCCTGGCCGGCGTCTGCTCCATCGCCGAGGCCCACGCCCGCGATGCCCTGGCCGCCACCGACCTCCCCGAACCCCTGTGGAACGCCCGCCTCCACACCCCGGACGGCACGTTCCTGGCCAGCCCCGACGCGTACTGGCCGGACGAGGGCGTGGCCCTGGAGATCGACTCGGCGGAGTACCACTACACGCGCGACTCCTGGCACGCCACCCTCCGCCGCAGGCTCCACCTCGAAGCCCACGGCATCCTGGTCGTCTCCACGACGCCCTCGATCCTGCGCGCCACCCCGACGGAGGTCACCGCGGCCCTCCGCACCCTCCTCACCCTGGCCACCACCCGCCCCACACCCCCCACGGCCCGGGCCCGCGGCCACCAACAACTCGCCCTCCCGATGTAGGGCAGGAGGGGGGCAGGAGCGGGCGGAAAAGGTCTGCCGGATGGAGAACCACGACGATTAGGGTGAGCTGATGAAGGCAGAGAGAGTCATCGGGCATATCGAAGGCGTCGTACCGGGCATCGTGCTTGAACGGCGAACGGACGTCCGGGACGCGTCGTTGCACAGCGACACGATGCGTGGCATCTCCCGGCTGAAGGGCGCGGACGGTACGTACGTATCCGATGCGATCGTCCTCAGCGGCGGCTATCTCGACGATGACGATGCGTGGCATCAGATCCGCTACACCGGAGCCTCGCCGGACGCGGAGAAGCACCCCGAAACCAAGCAGCCCATGAAGAGTCAGAGTTGGGACTACCGCGACAACGCTGCGCTGAAGCTCAGCTGGGAGCGGAAGCATCCCATCCGCATCCTTCGTGGTCACAAGGGTGATGCCCGGTACTCGCCGAAGTCCGGCTATCGCTACGACGGTCTGTACGTGATTACGGCGATCCGCACCGCCACCTCCCAGCACGCCGTCGGCCCGGCTGGTGAGCCCATCGAGATCTGTCAGTTCGACCTCGAGCGCCTGCCGGAGCCGGCGCAGGAGCTCACGCAGATCGAGATTTCCGCAGCTGAAGTGCTCGGATTCGGTGACGGGGAGAAGTTCCCGCAGACCCGCACCACGCAGGTTCAGCGCATGATCCGCGATACGGCCGCTGCCCGCCGGATCAAGGAGCTCTACGACGGCCAGTGCCAGACCTGCGGCATACGGCTGGTCGGCGCGGGCTCCAAGCCGTACAGCCAGGGCGCCCACCTGAAGCCGCTCGCCGCGCCCCACCGGGGCCCCGACGTCGAGCGCAACATCCTCTGCCTCTGCCCGAACTGCCATGTGCGTCTCGACCTCGGTGCCATCTCTTTCGATGATGACTGGTCGGTGATCGACCGCGCGCCCGAGGGAGAACCTCGGACGACGCGGCCCAAGCTGCTGATGAAGAAGGGACACGGGCTTCACCCCGGATACGCCCGCTACCAGCGTGAATGGTGGGACAAGCTCTGGGGTGAGACCACCGGCGAGTAGCCCGCGCCCTTCCTGTCAGCGGCTCACGGTCGCGATGCCTCGCCGTGGCAGTGGGTGTACGGCTTGCCCGAGGTGCACCAGCAGGGGGCCGTGGGGGTGGGGGGCCAGGGGGTGGCCTTGCCGCGGGCGGCGAGGGTCGTGGCGTACTCGGGGAGGAGGGACGGGGAGGCCGGGGAGGTCTTCTCGGACGCCGCGAAGGCTTCGTACGAGGGGACGCTCGCCGTCACGATGCCCAGGTTCGTCGTGCCCGAGGCCGCCAGGGCGCGCAGGGAGGCCTCGATCTCCGTCAGGTGAGCCGTATGGGAGGGGTACTCCGCCTTCAGGGTGGGGTACGCCGTGATGAGCTCGGCCAGTTCCGCCGCCGGCCAGTGCAGGAGGGCCACCGGGAACGGGCGGGAGAGCGCGGCGCGGCGGTCGCCGAGTTCGGCGCGCAGGCGGGCGATCTCGGCGCGGAGCTCGGCCGGGTCGTTGGAACCCAGGGCCCAGATGCGCTTGGGGTCGTGGAGCTCGTCCAGCGGGATGGGACCGGTGTGGCGGGTGTCGGCCACCATGTCCCAGTCGTCGTGGGGGAGGGCGAGGAGGCGGCGTACCCGGTGCCGGCCCGTGAGCAGGGCGGTGGTGGCGGGGGTCAGCGGGGCGTCGTCGGAGATCAGGAGGGTGGCCGCCTGGGTGAAGGCCTCGTGGGAGGCGTCGAGTTCGTCGTGGGTCTCCAGGGCCTCGGCGATCACCTCCCAGGGGGCCGGGTCGGTCGGGGCGGCGTCGCGGATGCCCGAGATGAGGGCGCGCGCCTCGGCCTCGTGTCCGTACTCCCACAGGTTGGCCGCCTGGAGCGCCTTGATCAGGTGCGGCTTGGCGGGTGAGGCCGACAGGAGCTGGTCGTAGAGGGCGCTGGCGCGGTCCCGGGCGTCGGCCAGTTCGAGGTGGGCCGCGGCCTGGAGGAGCAGTGGCTCCTGGTCCTCGGGGTAGCGGGTCGCCGTGCGGATGAGGCGCTCGGCTTCGGCGATGTGCTCGGCAGGCGTGTCGGGGCGCATGGTTCACACCGTACTGCCGCTGGTCAGTTGACGGGGGAGGACTTAAGGTGCGGGCCGTGCGAGATCACACGGTGCGGGTATGGCGGGTGCGGGTCGCGCGGATGCTGTGGGTCGGGGCCGAGGTGATCACCACCGTGGGGGTGGTGGTCGCGTTGCTGGTGGTGCATCAGGTGTGGTGGACCAATCGGCAGGCGGCGGCCGGGGCGCGGGAGTTGGTGCGGGGGCTGGAGGGGGAGTGGGCCGGCGGGACGGCCGACGCGCCGGCCGACGGTACCGGGGCATCGGCCGGGGGTGCTGGCGGGGCGGTTGTGCCGGATGCGTCGGATGAGCCGGTGGTGCCGGGGGTGCCGGTCGTGCCGGAGGTGCCCGCCGCGGGCGGGGGTGGCGGTACGGCGTCGGCCGGGCCGGCGCCCGGCGGGGGGAAGCCGGCCGGGCCCGGGTCGGGGCCGCGGCTGGACCAGGCGTACGCCGTGCTGCGCATCCCCCGGCTCGGGGTGGTCGTACCGGTGGCCGAGGGCGTGGGCAAGCGCGGGGTGCTGGACAAGGGGTACGCCGGGCACTACCCGGGGACCGCGGCGCCCGGGGCCGCGGGGAACTTCGCGCTGGCCGGGCACCGCAACACCCACGGCGAGCCGTTCCGGTACATCAACCGGCTGCGGGCGGGGGACGAGCTGCTGGTCGACGTGAAGGGGAGGCGGTTCACGTACGTGGTCGGGAAGGTGCTCCCGGAGACCACGGAACGGGACACGGGCGTCATCGCGCCCGTACCGCGGAGTGCGGTGAAGCCCGGGTACGGCTACGCCGAGCCCGGCGCGTACATCACGCTCACGACGTGCACGCCCGAGTACACCTCCAAGTACCGGTTGGTCGTATGGGGGACGCTGAAAGATGCGACTTGAGAGTGAGGCCGTCGACGGGTGGCGGTGGCTAAGATCGAATCCGTACTCGAATCGCGAGTCGTTGCGTTGCGTTGCATAGCGTTGCCGATGCCGGGAGGGGGCACCTGTGGGCAGGAACATGTGGGTGTCCGTGCTGCTCCTGAGCGTGTTCGGGGTGCTCGGGCCGGCGGCGCTGTTCGGCGAAGGCGGCTTCGCGGCCCTCGTGACCGTGGCGGCCACCGCGGCCGCCGGGGTGGCCCTGGTGGCCTGTGCCGCCTTCGCGGCGCGCGCTGCGCGCCCCGTGCCGCCACACCGAATACGTACCGCGATCCGTGATCGCGAGCAGCGCACGGCGTTCCTGCCGCAGCGCGATCCCGACGCGCAGGGCAAGTCGCGTCCCAGGGCGCCCGGTCGTCCCGTCCTGACGGCCGCGTAGGGGCGCTCAGCCCGCTTCCTCACCCTTCACACCGCTGTTGTCGCCCCTCGTGGGTCGTCACGCCGAAACCCGTTTTCGACGTTCGACGAGACCCCTCGGAGGGCCCGCGTGTCCGTATTCACCCACCTTGTTGCCGAGCTGGCCCAGTTGCTGGAGCCGGTGCTGGCCCAGTCCGCGACCGCTGCGGCGATCGTGCTGTTCACCCTGCTGGTACGGCTGGTCCTGCACCCCCTGAACCGGGCCGCCTTCCGGAGCGCGACCCCGATGGCCGGGTGCCTGCCGGTGCTGCTCCAGCTGCCGGTGTTCTTCGTGATGTACCAGGCCTTCTCCGCCTCCGAGGTCGGCGGCGCGGCCAACGAACTGCTCGGCCACCGGCTGTTCGCGGCGCCGCTCGGGGACCGGTGGGCGGACGCCCTCGGGGACGGCGGGCTGGTCGGGGAGTCGGGGCTGGTGTTCCTCGGGCTGTTCGCGGCGATCGCCGCCGTAGCGGCGTGGAGCGCGGTCCGGGGCCGCCGGGCGGCGCGCACGGCCGGCGTCGCGGGCGTCGCGGGTGGAGCAGGGGGCTCCGCCGCCGGGAAGTCGGCGCGCGCGGGCGGCCGCACGGGTCCGGTGCCGACTCCGGAGCAGGAGGAGGCCGTACGCAAGGTGATCGGTGTGCTGCCGCTGCTGTCGTTCGGGACGCTGATCACCGCTGCCATCGTGCCGCTGGCGGCCGGGCTCTACCTGCTCACGACCACCGCGTGGACGGTCGCCGAGCGGATCTGGCTGGAGTGGCGCAAGAACCGGGCGAGCCGCGGGGAGGAGAGGGTCGGCGCTGCGGTGCGTTCCAGTCTGTGAACAGGGTCTTGCGGATTGGGCTGCCTTCTTGGAGGATCAACCAATCCTCCGATGGCCGCAACCCATCGTCCGGCCCGGGGCATGCCCGCGGGCCGACCACCCTCGACCACGGGAGAATGCCCATGAAGCTGCTGCGTGTCGGACCGGTGGGGGCGGAGCGCCCCGCGCTGCTCGACCAGAACGGGATCCTGCGCGACCTGTCGGGCCTGATCACGGATGTGGACGGCGGACTGCTCGCCGATGCGTCCGTGCTGTCCCGGGTGCGCGACGCGGCGGAGTCCGGGCAGCTTCCGGTCCTCGACGGCGAGGGGCTGCGCACCGGTGCGCCGGTCGGCCGGATCGGCAAGATCGTCGGCATCGGCCTGAACTACCACGGTCACGCCGCCGAGATCGGCGCGGCGACGCCCGAGGAGCCGATCATGTTCCTCAAGGCGCCCGACACGGTCGTCGGCCCGGACGACACGGTGCTGATCCCGCGCGGCAGCGTGAAGACCGACTGGGAGGCTGAGCTCGGCGTCGTCATCGGCGCCACCGCCCGCTACCTGGACACCGCCGAGGAGGGCCTCGCGCACGTCGGCGGCTACCTGCTCGTGAACGACGTCTCCGAGCGGGAGTTCCAGATCGAGCGCGGCGGCACCTGGGACAAGGGCAAGAACTGCGAGACCTTCACCCCGCTCGGACCGTGGCTGGTCACGGCCGACGAGATTCCGGACCCGCAGGCCCTGGACGTGAAGCTGTGGGTCAACGGTGAGCTCAAGCAGGACGGCGAGACCTCGGACCAGATCTTCCCGGTGGGCGAGGTGGTCCGGTATCTGAGCCAGTTCATGACGCTCCACCCGGGCGACGTCATCATCACCGGCACGCCGGCGGGCGTGGCGATGGGCCAGCCGGAGCCGAAGCCGTACCTGCGGGCCGGTGACGTGGTCGAGGTGGCGATCGAGGGGCTCGGGCGGCAGCGCCAGGAGTTCAAGAGCGCGTAGTCACCGGCGCCCGGCTCCGGCGTGTTTCCCGTCGGCTCCCGGCTCCCGGCACCGTCCGGCCGGTTCCGCCCGGCCGTTCGGTCCAGACGGTTCAGTCGAGGGTGATGGCCACGCCCTCCCGGGAGGAGCGGTGCGCCGCCTCCAGTACGGCCAGGCAGGCCGCGGCCTCGTGCGCGGTGACCGGGGCCGGGCCGCCGGTGCGCAGGGCCTCCTCGACCGCCGCGTAGTACGCCGGGTAGTCGCCGGGGACGGTCGGCTCGGGCCGGCCGCCGCCGGTCAGCGGGGACTCGCCCGAGCCGACGCGGCCCCAGCAGTGTTCCGGTTCCTCGCCCCACGGCTGCCCCGGTTCCGGGCGGCGGCCCTCGCGCAGCGCGGCCTCCTGCGGGTCCAGGCCGTACTTCACGTACCCGGCTGCCGAGCCCAGGACGCGGAAGCGCGGGCCCAGCTGGGCGGTGGTGGCGCTGACGTACAGGTGGGAGCGGACCCCGCCGGCGTGGGTGAGGGCGATGAACGTGTCGTCGTCGGTCTCGGCGCCAGGGCGGCGTACGTCGGCCTCGGCGTAGACCCGGACGGCCGGACCGAAGAGCACCAGCGCCTGGTCCACGACATGGCTGCCCAGGTCGTAGAGCAGGCCACCGATCTCCTCCGGCGCCCCGGACTCGCGCCAGCCGCCCTTGAGCTGCGGGCGCCAGCGTTCGAAGCGGGACTCGAAGCGCTGGATCTCGCCGAGCTCGCCGGAGGCGAGGAGGCGGCGCAGGGTGAGGAAGTCGTTGTCCCAGCGGCGGTTCTGGAAGACGGAGAGGAACGTGCCGCTCCGGTCGGCGAGCGCGGCCAGGGCGTGGGCCTCGGCGGCGGTGGCGGCCAGCGGCTTGTCGACGACGACCGCGGTGCCGGCTTCCAGGGCGGTGGTGGCGAGCGGGACGTGGGTCTTGTTCGGGGAGGCGATCACGACGAGGTCGAGGCCGCGGTCCCGGAGCTCGTCGGGGTGGGACGCGATCGTCACGTCCGGGTGGGCGTCGCGGGCGGCGTCCTGGCGCTCGGGGTTCGAGGTGACGACGGTGTCCAGGACCAGGCCCGCGGTGGCGGCGACGAGCGGGGCGTGGAAGACGGAGCCGGCGAGTCCGTAGCCGATGAGGCCGACGCGGAGGGGGCGGGTGGGGGCGTTCATGGACGCCACTTTGGCAACAGTGTTGCCGAAGTGCAAGGAGAGGGGAGAATGGGTGCGTGAACAGGGGTAACAGGGGTGGCACGGGGAGTGGCGGGGCGAGTGGCGGCAACGCGGGCTTCAATCTGCCGGCGCTGCGCAGCCACAACGGGGCGCTGGTGCTGGATCTGCTGCGGGGCGCGGGGGCCGAGGGGATCGGCCGGGGCGAACTGGCCGACCGTACGGGGCTGACGCCGCAGGCCGTCAGCAAGATCACGGCGCGGCTGCGGGCGGAGGGGCTGGTGGCCGAGGCGGGCCGGGGCGCGTCGACGGGCGGCAAGCCGCGCACTCTGCTGCGACTGGTGCCGGAGGCCGGGTACGCGGTGGGGGTGCACCTGGACCGGGACGAGCTGCACGTGGTGCGCGTGGACCTGGCGGGGCGGGTGGTGTCGCAGTGGCGCGGGGGGCTGGATCTGGGGGAGGGACCGGCGGCGGTCGTCGACGCGGTCGTGCGGGCGGTGGGTGTGGTGGTGCCGGTGGTCCCGGCGACGGCGACGGGGGTGGTGGCGGGGGCCGGTGTGCCGGTTGTGGGGGTGGGTGTCGCGGCGCCCGGGCCGCTGGACCGGGAGGCCGGGGTGCTGGGGCGGGTGACGGGTTTCCCCGCGTGGGCGGGGTTCCCGTTGCGGGAGGTGCTGGCTGGGCGGCTGGGGTGGCCGGTGGTCCTGGACAAGGACACGAACGCCGGGGCGGCGGGGCTGGGTCCGGGCAGCTCCGCGTACCTGCACGTGGGAACGGGTGTCGGGGCCGGGCTGTGCCTGGACGGCGAGGTGTACCGGGGGGTGCGGTCGGGGGCGGGGGAATTCGGGCACCAGGTGCTGCTGCTGGACGGGCCGGTGTGCCGGTGCGGGGCGCGGGGGTGCGTGGAGGCGCTGTGCCTGGCGGCAGTGGCGCGGGGGGATGTCCGCGAGGCGGCGCGGGTGCTGGGGGAGGCGGCGGCGAACCTGGTCGCGCTGCTGGACGTGGAGCGGGTGCGGTTGGGCGGGCGGGTGGTACGGGCGGCGCCGGAGGTGTTCGTCTCAGGGGTACGGCAGGTGCTGGCCGAGCGGGCGCTGGGGCCGGTGGTGGCGTCGGTCGGCCTGGCGGGGGGCGGGGTGGCGGAGGGGGCGGCGGAGCTGGTGCTGGGGCCGCTGCTGTTCGGGCGGGCGGGGTGACGGTGGGCCGCGGCGCCGGGCGGAGCGACGGTCGCCCCGTCGCCTGGTGCCCCTCGCCCGGTGCCCGGTGCTCGGCGGGGGGTGGCTGCACGTCCCGTGCGGGTGGCACGCCGGGGGTGGCCGTGCGTCGTCGGAGGGCCGGGCCGGTACGGCGTACCGATCTGCGTCGGAGGCTTCGTGGCCGCTGGCCGCCTCCGCGTGGGCTGCCCGCGGCGCCGTTGGAGGCCTCACGCCCGTGCGGGGTGGCCCGCGCTGCGCGCGGGCTGGTTTCCCGCCCGCACCGCCCGTGACGCGGGGGTGGAGGGCCGGCCTCTCTGTCGTCGGCCGAGCGCCGTCGGCGGCTGCGGGCCGGGTGTGCCCGCCGAATCCGGTGACCCGCCCCGGGGCCGCAGGTCGACCGAGTGCCTTCCGAGCCGCACGGTGTCCTCCGGGACCCCGCGGCCTCGGCCGCTCCGGCCTTCGAAGGGCCCAGAGGAGGCGGGAGCTGTCTTCCCGGCCGCACGGTGCTTTTCTGGGTCCGTCGCCTCGGCCGCCCTCGACGGCCCGGGGCGGGCGACGGGGTGCCTTTCGGGCCGCATGGTGTTGTCCCGGGGCCCGTCGCCTCGGGCGGCTCGGTTCTCGGAGGGCTCGCCGCCGTCGCGGCTCAGCGCGCTTGACGGTTTCGGCTGAATGGGGGTAAACCGGGCGGTGCTGGGTGGCGTCTTGGAGGAGGATGGCGGGCCGGCGTGGGAGGGTGCGGGAGGGCGGGGTGATTGTCACCTCGTCAGATCATCGTCCGGCGAGCTGCGAAGGCCCTTCATGCGCGCACGCAAAGCCCTTGCCCTCACCGCCGTCCTGGTCGCCGTCGCCGCGCCGGCCGCCACCGCCGCGGCTGCCACCGTGCCCGCACCGCCGCCCACCCGGGACGTCGGGTCCGGCTCCGGCGCCGGCCCGGGCGCCCGGCCCGCACCCGCCCTGCCCTCCCGCGCGAAGGCCACCTGCGGGGACGGCAGGAGCACCGCCTTCCCCATCGGTGCCCGCATCCGCGGCGGCCCCGCTGTCTACCGGACCGGTGGCGACCCGCAGGCCTGGTACCTGGACCTGACGAACATGACCGCCGGCAACTGCACGGCGATCCACCCCGTGGTCGTCTTCACCGACCAGGCCCGCCTGCTGCGCCCCGCCCACCTGCGCATGGAGTTCGACGCCCCCGGCGGCCCCTTCCATGTCAGCCTCGAACGCACCGACCGCGACGAGATCGTCGCCGTCTTCGACGGCGGCAGTGCCTTCCCCGGCTTCGCCGTCGGTCCCGGCGGCACCGTCACCGTCAAGGTGCGCCTCGCCTTCGCCCCCGACGCCCCCACCGGCGAGGTCCTCGCCGACGCGGCCCTCGTCCAGCGCAAGGGCGACGACGGCGACTGGGTCGGCGAGGCCGGTGGGTACCGGTTCAGCGTCGAGGGACCGCGGGAGCCGTCCGAGGCCGCCGGTTCGCTGGCCCATACCGGCGCCCACGCCGGTGACCGGACCGGCCGCCCCGCCGCCGGATACGGCATCGCCGCCTTCGCCGCCACCACCGCCGGCGCCGCCCTGCTCGTCGCGGCCCGCCGTCTGAGGCGACAGTCCTGATCCACACCATCCAAACCCGATAGTCCTCGTCCGCCCGGCAGGTCCGCCATACGGTCCCGGTCCGCCCCACGGTCCTGGTCCATGCGGCAACCCGCGCACCGCCCCCGTCCCCTTCCCCCCGTACAGTCCCTCCGTGGAAGAACCGACCCAGCACCGCCCCGGCTCGCCCGTCCGCTCCGGCATTCCCGAGCACGGGCGCATCCCCAAGTACTACGCCGTCAAGGCCCGCATCTCCGAGCTCGTCGAGGAGCTCGGCGAAGGCGGGCTGCTCCCCACCGAGCGCGATCTGGCCGAGCGGTACGAGGTCTCCCGCGAGACCGTGCGCCAGGCCCTGCGCGAGTTGCTGCTCGAGGGCCGGCTCCGGCGTTCCGGGCGCGGTACCGTCGTCGCCGGGCCCAAGTTGGAACAGCCGTTGTCGCTGGCCAGCTACACCGAAGGCGTACGCCGCCAGGGCCGGCGCCCCGGCCGTAACCTCATCGGACTGGAACAGTTCCCCTGCCCGCCCGACCTCGCCCCCGCCCTCGGCGCCGAACCCGGCGAGCCCGTCTGGCACATGGAGCGCGTCCTGCTCGCCGACGACGAGCGCGTGGGCCTGGAGAGCACCTACATCCGTGTCGCCCGCGCCCCCCGCCTGGACGTCGAATTCAAGCCTGACTCCTCCTTCTACCTCTACCTCAAGGACAGCCTCGGCATCAGCTTCGGCGACGCCGACGAGAAGCTGGAGACCGTCCTCGCCACCCCCCGCGAGGCACTGCTCATCGGTACGCCGCCGGCCCTCCCGATGCTCCTCATCCACCGCTTCTCGCGCGACCAGGACGGCCGTCCCCTGGAGCGGGTCCGTTCGCTCTACCGTGGTGATCGGTTCAGCTTCACGACCCACCTGCGTCCCGAATAGCCCGTTCCCACCCCACTCCCCCTGCGCATTACGCCCGAAACGGGCACCTGTGTATCACAGAAAGATAACGGGTCTAGTCCAACCGTCGAGGCCTGTTCACCGTTCCGTTGCCCGTCGGACCTTTCCGGGTCATGGTCCGCGACCACCGTTGCCGACGTGAGAGTCATAGTCGTCGGAGGCGGCGTGGTCGGCACCATGCACGCCTGGCAAGCAGTCGAACGCGGCCACGAGGTCGTCCAGATCGAGCGTGAGGCCGAGGCGCGCGGCGCCTCACTGCGCAATTTCGGCCAGATCTGGGTCAGTGGCCGGGCCGGGGGCGCGGAGCTCGACACCGCCCTGCGGGCCCGCGAGCTCTGGGAGCGGATCGGTGAGCGGGTCCCCGGCCTGGGCTTCCGCGCCATCGGATCGCTGACCCCGGTCCGGGGGGCCCGCGAGTACGCGGTCGCCGAGGCGGCCGTCGCCCGCCCCGACGCCGCCGCCCGTGGCTACGAACTGGTCACCGCCGACGAGGCGCGCGCCATCAACCCCGCCCTGCGCGGCGACTTCGAGGCCGCCCTGTGGTGCGAGCGCGACGCCGCCGTCGAGCCGCGCACCGCCCAGCTGCACCTGCGCGAGGCCCTCCGGGCGACCGGCCGCTACACCTTCCTGCCTGGACGGGAGGTGCGCGAGGTCGTCGGCGCCGCCGCGGTCCGCGACGACCACGGTGACGTCCACCGCGGCGACGCGGTCGTCCTGGCCACCGGCGCCTGGCTGTCCGGCGTGGTCCGCGAGCTGGTCCCCGACCTGCCCGTACGCCGCGTACGCCTGCAGATGATGCAGACCGAGCCCCTCGGCGAGGCCCTGACCACCTCGGTCGCGGACGCCGACAGCTTCCGCTACTACCCGGCGTACAAGTCCGCCGCCCTGGACGCGCTCAACGCCGAGCAGGCGCAGGCCCCGATCGCCGCCGCGCACAAGATGCAGCTGCTCATGGTCCAGCGCCTGGACGGCGGTCTGACCATCGGCGACACCCACGAGTACGAGCACCCCTTCGCCTTCGACACCCTCGAAGACCCCTACGACCACCTCACCGAGGTCGTCGAGTCCTTCCTGGGCCGCCCGCTGCCGAAGATCAAGCACCGCTGGGCGGGCGTGTACGCGCAGTGCACCGACACCTCCCGCGTCGTCCACCGCCAGCAGGTGCGCGACGGCGTCTGGCTGGTGACCGGACCCGGCGGCCGCGGCATGACGTGCTCGCCCGCCATAGCCGAGACCACCGCGAACGAACTGGGCTGGTAGAGAACATGAGCGACATCCACAGCAGCAGCAGCAACAGCAACAATGACCGGCGGCGCGCGCTCGTCGTGCTCGACATGGCCGGTACCACCGTCGCCGACGGCGGGCTCGTCGAGCGCGCCTTCGAGCGCGCCGCGCAGCGCCTCGGTGTCGAGCCCGGCTCCGCCGACCACGACGCCAAGCTCCAGTACGTCCGCGACACCATGGGCGAGTCGAAGATCTCGGTCTTCCGTCACCTCTTCGGCACCGAGGACCTCGCCCGGCAGGCCAACACCGCCTTCGAGCAGGCGTACGCCGAACTCGTCGACGGCGGCCTGATCGAGCCGGTCCCCGGCGCCCGCGAGGCCATCGAAAAGCTCCGCGCCGACGGCCGTACCGTGGCCCTGACCACCGGGTTCGCCCGGGTCACCCAGGACGCCATCCTCGACGCCCTCGGCTGGCAGGACCTGGCCGACCTCACCCTCTGCCCCGCCGACGCCGGCGGCCGCGGCCGCCCGTACCCGGACATGGTGCTCGCCGCGTTCCTGCGCACCGGCGCCGTGGACGACGTACGCGACATCGTCGTCGCGGGCGACACCGCGTACGACATGCTCAGCGGCACCCGCTCCGGCGCCGGCCTGGTCGCGGGCGTGCTGACCGGCGCGCACGGCCGCGCGGCCCTGGAGGAACACGGCGCCACCCACGTGCTCGATTCCGTCGCGCAGCTGCCCGCCCTCCTGGAGCGGCCGTGAGCGGCATCCGCTTCGACGCGGTCTCGGTCGCCTACCACGGCACGACCGTCCTGGACTCCCTGGACCTGACCGTCGAGCCGGGCGAGGTCATGGCGCTGCTGGGGCCCTCCGGTTCGGGCAAGACCACGGCGCTGCGGGCCGTCGCCGGCTTCGTCACCCCGGTCTCCGGCCGGGTGCTGATCGGCGGCCGCGACGTCACCGGGCTGCCGCCGCACCGGCGCGGCATCGGCATGGTCGTCCAGCAGTACGCGCTCTTCCCGCACATGCGGGTCGAGGACAACGTGGCCTTCGGCCTCAAGGCGCAGAAGGCCCCCAAGGCCGAGATACCCGCCCGGGTCGCCGAGGCCCTGGAGATGACCGGCATGGGCGCGTACGCCAAGCGCTACCCGCGCGAGCTCTCCGGCGGCCAGCAGCAGCGCGTCGCCATCGCCCGCGCGCTCGCCATCCGGCCGGGCGTGCTGCTGCTGGACGAGCCGCTCTCCGCGCTCGACGCGCAGCTGCGCTCCGGGATGCTCGCCGAACTGGCCCGGCTGCACCGTGAACTGCCCGACGTATCGATTCTCTACGTCACCCACGACCAGGTCGAGGCGCTCACGCTCGCCGACCGGATCGCCGTCATGGACCGGGCCCGCCTCCAGGACTGCGGCACCCCGCAGCAGCTGTACCGCGCCCCGCGTACGGAGTTCACCGCGTCCTTCGTCGGCAACGCCAACCTCCTGCCGGTGACGGTGGCGGACTCCGGCGCGGTCTTCGAGGGCCGCGCCCTCACCCTCGACGTCGGCAGCGCCGCGCCCGGCTCGCGCGCCACCCTGTGCGTACGCCCGCACCTGCTGGCCCTGGGCGAGGGGCCCAACGCCCTGCGCGGGCACATCGCCGAGGTCCAGTGGCGCGGCTCGACGCACCGGCTGTACGTCGACGTGGCCGGCCACCGCGTCAAGGCGGACCTGCCCGAACTGCGCGAGACCCCGGCCCTGGGCGACGAGGTGACCCTGCACTTCGAACCCCGCGACGCCGTCCTCCTGACGGCCGGGGTGTCCCATGGCTGAGGCCACGGGTCCGGCCACGGACACCCGCACGCTCCAGGAGCGGCCGCCCGCCCACCCGGGTGCCGTCCCCGTCCCCGCCCCCGCCCCCGCCCCCGGCCCCGTCCCCGCCCGCGGCCCGCGCGGCGTACCGGGCTGGGTGTGGGCGCTGCCCCCGCTCGCCGTGCTCGCCCTCGTCTTCCTCTACCCGCTCGCCCTGGTCGTCCAGCAGTCCCTCACCCCCGACAACGGCGGCGGCGCCTTCTCCGCCTACGCCGGCGTCTTCGGCTCGAACGCCTTCCGGGACGCGCTGGGAACCACGGTGTGGCTGGCGGTCGGCGCCACCGCCGGGTGTCTCGTCCTCGGGTTCACCCTCGCGCTGATCATCGCCTTCGTGCCCTTCCCCGGGGCGCGGGCCGTCGCCAAGTTCATCGACGTCTTCCTCTCCTTCCCCTCCTTCCTCATCACCCTCGCCCTCCTGTTCATCTACGGAACGGTCGGCATGGCCAACGGGGTCTGGACCGACCTCACCGGCGCTGCCGAGGGCCCGTTCCACTTCCTGACCACGCCGTGGGGCGTCCTCCTCGCGGAGATCACCTACTTCACCCCGTTCGTCATGCGCCCGCTCCTGGCCGCGTTCTCCCAGCTCGACACCGCGCAGCTGGAGGTGGCCTCCAGCCTCGGCGCGCGGCCGGGCAGGATCATCCGCCGGGTGATCCTGCCCGAGGCGCTCCCCGCGCTCGGTGCCGGCGGCAGCCTCGTCCTGGTCATGTGCCTCAACGAGTTCGGGATCGTCCTCTTCACCGGAGCCAAGGGCGTCACGACCCTCCCGATGCTCATCTACGGCAAGGCCATCCTCGAATCCGACTACCCGGCCGCCTGTGTGGTCGCCGTCGTCAACATCGCGATCTCCGTCGGCCTGTTCGGCCTCTACCGGGTGGTGAGCAAGCGTGCTGGTGCATAGCAAGGCGGGCCGCTGGGCCGCCTGGGGCGTCTTCGGGGTCCTCTTCCTGCCGCTGTTCGCCCTGCCCCTGCTCGTGGTCGTCGCGGCCTCCTTCGCCGGCCACTGGTCCGGGGCCTTCCCCTCCGACCCGACCACCGAGCACTACGCCGCGGCCGTCCGCGGCGAGTCCCTGGAGGCGCTGACCACCAGCCTGGTGACGGCCGTGGTGGCGAGCGTGCTCGCCCTCACCGTCGGCAGCTGGGCGGCCCTGGCGGCCGCCGGCCTGAGGAAGCGCGGGAAGCGGACGCTGGACGCCCTGTTCATGCTGCCGGTCGCCGTGCCGTCCGTGGTCGTCGGCCTCGCCGTCCTCGTCGCCTTCAGCCGGCCGCCGCTGCTGCTCAACGGCACCAGCAGCATCGTCATCCTCGCGCACACCATCCTTGTCACGGCGTTCGCCTACCAGTCGGTGTCGGCCGCGATCGTCCGTCTCGATCCCGCGTACGAGCAGGCGGCGGCGTCCCTGGGCGCCCGTCCCGCGTACGTGCTGTGGCGGGTCAAACTGCCCCTCCTGTTGCCGTCCCTCACCGCGGCGGCCGGACTCTGCTTCGCCCTGTCCATGGGCGAGTTGAGCGCCACGATGATGCTCTACCCGCCGGACTGGCTCCCGCTGCCCGTCCGTATCTTCACTGCCACCGACCGCGGTTCGCTCTTCAGCGGCTCCGCCGTGGCGGTGGTCCTGATGGCCACGACCCTGCTCGTCCTGCTGGCCGTCTCCCGTATCCGCACCAGAGCCACCTACCGCTAGCCCCTCCCCAGCCGTAGCCGGCATCCCCGCACCACCCCCGCACCACCCCCGCACCACCCCCGCAACCCCCCGCGCCGCCGCACCTCCCCGCACCGCCCTGCATCTCCCCGCAGTCCCTGTCCCGAGGAGCTCCACGCCATGTCCCGTTACGTCCGCCCCCTCGCCGCCCTCACCGGCAGCCTCGCCCTCGCCGCCTCCCTCACCGCCTGCGGCGGTTCGTCCGACACCTCCGGTTCCGCCGAGTCCAAGGGCGGTGGCGAGAAGGTCGTCACCGTCTACAGCGCCGACGGCCTCAAGAGCGACAAGGGCGACGGCTGGTACGACAGGGTCTTCGCCGACTTCACCAAGAAGACCGGCATCGAGGTGAAGTACGTCGAGGGCGGCTCCGGCGAGATGGTGCAGCGCGCCGTCCGCGAGAAGACCAACACCCAGGCCGACGTGCTGATCACGCTGCCGCCGTTCATCCAGCAGGCCGACGGCAAGGGGCTGCTGCAGTCCTACAAGCCGCAGGGCTCCGACAAGGTCAACGGTGCCGACAAGGCCCCCGACGGCAAGTGGACCTCGGTCGTCAACAACTACTTCGGGTTCATCTACAACAAGAAGGAGCTCCCCGCCGCGCCCAAGACGTGGGAGGAGCTGCTGGACGCCAAGTACAAGGGCAAGCTGCAGTACTCCACCCCGGGCGTCGCGGGCGACGGCACCGCCGTGCTCATCAAGTCGATGCACGACTTCGGCGGCAAGGAGCCGGCGATGGAGTACCTGAAGAAGCTCCAGGCCAACAACGTCGGCCCGTCCTCCTCCACCAGCAAGCTCGCGCCCAAGACCGACAAGGGCGAGCTGCTCGTGGCCAACGGCGACGTGCAGATGAACTTCGCCCAGTCCAAGTCCATGCCGAACCTGGGCATCTGGTTCCCCGCCAAGGACGGCGGCAAGCCCACCTCCTTCGCCCTCCCGTACGCGGCCGGCCTGGTGGCCGACGGCCCGCACTCCGAGAACGGCAAGAAGCTCCTGGACTACCTGCTCAGCGAGGAGGCCCAGAAGCTGGTCAGCGAGGTCGGCGGCGGCTTCCCGGCGCGTACGGACGTCAAGCCCACCGACGCCAACGCCGTCGAACTCACCAAGCTGATGGGCGGGGTCGAGATCTTCGAGCCCGACTGGGCCGACATCGACAAGAACCTCTCGTCGTACGTGGACGCCTGGAAGGCCGCGACGGGCAGCTGACGTCCGGCGCGCTCCACGGCTCGTCGCCTCAACCGGTCAACCGTACTTCCGCTCTTGCGTTCCTCCCCTGGTGCCCCGCCGGATCCTCCGGCGGGGCACCGCCGCGTTCACGCGGGCGGCGGCTCTCGTCCCGGAGGCCGACGGGCGAGCGCAATCAGCTCTTAACCGGGCGGCCATGCGGGCCGGACATGCTCTGGACCGGTCGCTCGTGCATCGCTTTGATAACGGGTCTGGACCAAACGCGTGCCGCACCCGCACCCCCGTCCTTCACCACCTGCTCCCAGGAGGAGTACGTGTCCCCTGTCCTGCCCGGACGCCGTGCCGTGGCCCTGACCGCCTCGGCCGCCGCCCTGATCGCCGCCACCGTCGCCGCCGCCCCGGCCGGCGCCGCGACCGCGGCCGTCCCCGCCGCTGCTGCCGCTGCCGCCGCCGCGAACACCGACAAGGTCCTCGTCATCGGCCTGGACGGCGTGGTCGTCGACCGCGTCAAGGCCGCCAACGCCCCCCACCTCAACGGTCTGATGGCCCAGGGCCTCACGGCCAAGAGCACCCTGTACGCCAACCCCATGGGCGCCACCTCCTCCGGCCCGGGCTGGTCGACCATCGCCACCGGCGTCTGGCCCGACAAGCACGGCGTGAAGGACAACTCCTTCAACGGCAAGAACTACACCGCGTACCCGGACTTCCTGACGCGCGCCGAGAACGCCAACCCGGCGCTCAACACCTACGCGGCCGCCGACTGGGAGCCCATCACCTCCACCGACCAGAACGGCCCGATCTTCTCCCCGAAGGTCGACAAGCGCCTCTCCCTCAAGGGCGACCGCGACGGCTACCGCAACGAGGACCCGAAGATCGCCGCCGCGGCCGCCACCGAGCTGCGCACCGGCAACCCGGACGCCTCCTTCGTCTACTTCGGCGAGGTCGACGCCGCCGGCCACTCCAGCGGCGCGGGCAGCCAGGCGTACCTCGACGCCATCGCCCGCGTCGACGCGCTCGTCGGCCAGGTGCTCACCGCCGTCCAGCAGCGTCCGACGTACGCCCAGGAGAACTGGAAGATCCTCGTCACCACCGACCACGGGCACACCGGCTCCGGCGGCCACGGCGGCTCCTCCATCGCCGAGCGCGGCACCTTCGTCATCGCCAAGGGGGCGGGTATCCCGGCCGGTTCGGTCCGTGACGACGTCCGTCTCGTCGACGTCGCCGCGACCGCGCTCCAGCACGTCGGCGTCTCCACGGCCGGCCTGGACGGCGTACCGCTGAACGCCCCCGACAGCGACCCCTTCGACGCCCTGCGCCCGGCCCTCCAGGCGCGCGTGGACGAGACGGGCATCCCCGCCGGGGTCAAGGGCTTCACGCACACCCCGCCGGCCGGCTGGTCGGTGGACAACTCCAGGATGGGCACCGGCGGCGTCACCGAGTGGGCCGGCTGGGCGTTCGCGACCGACGAGTTCTGGAGCCAGGCGCAGCGCGACCAGTGGCGCGAGCTGAACGTCCGTTCCCGTGACGTCTTCGCCGTCGCCGACTCCGACGAGTGGGACGACAAGAGCCACACCGGCACCTTCGACTCCACGCTGATCACGCCCAAGTGGGCGGTCACCGGCGGCTCCGTCGCGACGCTGCGCTACCAGACCCACTACCGTCAGGAGGCCGGCCAGACCGCGCAGGTCCTGGTCTCCTACAACGGCGGCACCCCGACGGTGGTCAAGAACTACACCGCCGACGCCGTCGCCAAGGGCGAGGCCCTCAGCCTCCAGGTCCCGGCCGGTGCCACCGACGTCCAGGTCCGCTTCCGCTACAGCGGCAACAACAACTGGTACTGGACCGTCGACAACGTCACCCTGGGCTGATCACCGCGCGCGGCCACGGCCCCGCAGGGCCGTGGCCGTGCCGGGGCCCTGGCCGTGCCCGGGCCGTGCGGGGCCCGTGATCACGGTTCGGACGCGGGGTCACCCGTTCGCCCGACCTCGATAGGGTGGTCGAGACCAACCGACCCCAGAGGTCAGAGGCCACCGCAGAGCGGAGAGAAGTCGTGGCAGAGCGCAAGCCGATCGAATCCTGGCTCACCGACATGGACGGGGTCCTCATCCACGAGGGCACCCCGATTCCCGGCGCCGACGCCTTCATCAAGCGGCTGCGCGAGTCCGGCAAGCCCTTCCTGGTGCTGACGAACAACTCCATCTACACCCCGCGCGACCTCCAGGCCCGCCTGAGCCGCATGGGCCTGGACGTGCCCGTCGAGAACATATGGACCTCCGCCCTCGCCACCGCGAAGTTCCTCGACGACCAGCGCCCGGGCGGCACCGCGTACGTCATCGGCGAGGCCGGCCTCACGACCGCGCTGCACGACATCGGCTACGTGCTCACCGACCACGAGCCGGACTACGTCGTCCTCGGCGAGACCCGCACGTACAGCTTCGAGGCCATGACCAAGGCGGTCCGCCTCATCAACGCCGGTGCGCGTTTCATCTGCACCAACCCCGACGAGACCGGCCCCTCCACCGAGGGCCCGCTGCCGGCGACCGGCGCCGTCGCCGCGCTGATCACCAAGGCGACCGGCAAGAAGCCGTACTTCGCGGGCAAGCCGAACCCGCTGATGATGCGTACGGGCCTCAACGCGATCGGCGCGCACTCCGAGTCCAGCGCCATGATCGGCGACCGGATGGACACCGACGTGCTGGCGGGTCTGGAGGCGGGCATGCAGACCTTCCTCGTGCTGACCGGTCTCACCACGGTCGACGACACCGAGAAGTTCCCCTTCCGCCCCACCAAGATCGTCGACTCGATCGCGGACCTCGTCGACCTGGTCTGACGGGCTGCCGGTCTGCTGAACCCGTACGGACCAGCGGCGCGCCGCTCCGGATGCGGAGCGGCGCTCTGCGAGTGAATCTTCTGGGACGAGGAGGTTCACGATGCGCACTGCTCTGCTCGCTCTCCGTGTCACCGGCGCCGCGGCCGTCCTGACGGCCGTCTCCGCCGTGACCGTTCCCGCCGCGCTGGCGAACGAAGGCAACCGGGGCACGGTCTCGGTCAGCCCCTCCACCGCCCGCCCCGGGGAGGAGGTCGAGCTGCGCGTCCACGGCTGCGACGGCCGCCGCGGCTGGGCGAAGTCCCCGGTCTTCGTCGCCGACGCCGAGCTCTTCGGCCGCGAGGGGCACGGCAGTCCGCTGTTCGGCGAGGCGAAGATCCGCGCGCACGCCGATCCGGGCTGGCACACCATCCGGGTGAACTGCGACGGCCGTCACGACAAGGCGACCGGCTCGATCCAGATCGTCCGCCACGGCGGCGGGCACCAGGGCGACCACCACGGCGAACACCGGCCCGATCACCGCCCCACGCCCGTCTGGCCCGTCCACGCGGGCGGCGGCGGGATGTCCGCCGAGCTCGCCGCGTCGACCGCGAAGAAGCAGCACGACAGTGACGGCCCCGGCCTGCCCCACACCGTGATCGGTGCCGTACTGGCCGCCGTCGCCACGCTCGCCGTCGCCGGCAAGGCGCTGGCCATGCGCCGCCGCCGCAGCGCCGAGTGAGCGAGGGGGCCCGCGGATGACGGAGGAGCCCCGGGCCACCGGCGGCGGCCGGCTGCTGACCACCGCCGCCTGGACCGTCCTCGTGCTGGGGCTGTGGCTGTGGGGCCGGGAGATCACCGAGGCGCCGCCCCCGGACCCGGGTGGCGCGGGCTCGGCGTACGTCGTCGGCCTGCCCGCCGCGCACGCCCCGCAGACCGCCGCCGGCCTGCCGCAACGCCTGGACGTCCCGTCGCTGCGCATCCAGGCCCCGGTGATCGCTCGCGGCCTGGACGCGCAGGGCGCGATCGACCCCCCGCCGTACGACAGGCCGGGCACCGTGGGCTGGTGGTCCGACGGCACCCGGCCGGGCGTGGCCGGGACCGCGCTGCTGGTGGGGCACGTGGACACCGAGTCCAAGCCGGCCGTCTTCTACGGGCTGAGCACGGCCCGGCCGGGGGACAAGGTGCGCGTCGTGCGGGACGACGGGACGGTGGCCGAGTTCACCGTCGACGACGTGCAGGTCTACGAGCGGCAGGCCTTCGACCCGCACAAGGCGTACGGGTCGCGGGTCAAGGGGCGGGCTGAGCTGCGCCTGGTGACGTGCGGGGGGACGTACGACAAGGTGGCCAAGCAGTACACGGCGAACGTGGTGGTGTCGGCGTACCTGACGGGAACGGGCGGCGTCGCGCGCGACGTGTGAGCCCCACCGGTCCGCCCGCCTCGGTACGCCCCGGCTACGTCCCGCCCCGGACAACGAAGAAGCCCCCCGCTCGCGCGAGGGGCTTCTTCCGTCTGTGCGCCGCCAGGGACTCGAACCCCGGACCCGCTGATTAAGAGTCAGCTGCTCTAACCAACTGAGCTAGCGGCGCCTGCTGACAGAGAAAACTCTACCCCACGTTTCGCGGTGTCCGTGACCAGCCACGCCCGACTTGTCCGATTAACGAATATTCGAGGGGTTTTCGTGCACGATATCTCTCGGTCGATCCGTATCTGACGCCCCGCCAGATGCGCGCTGTCGGCTGCCGCCCGGGACGAGACCGAGACGTGGACGAGCAGGGGAGTGGGTTGGGCATGCAACAGCCGCAGATGCCGATGCCGGTCTTCGAGGAGTACGAGCCCGCCGGCGACTGCGCCTGCCAGGGCTGCGCCGAGCGCCGCCGGGCGCCGGCCATAGCGCTGCGGGACGGCGGGCACCCCGCCGCGCACGGCGCCCGGCGCGCGCTGGTGCTGGCCACGGCGGCCGGCGTGGTGCTGGGCGGCGGCGGTGGCGCCGGCATCGGCGGCGTGGGGACGGCCGCGGCCCTGACCCCGGACGCCGTCCCGGCCGCCCCGCGGACCGACGCCCCGCGGACCGATCCCCCGCAGGCCGAGGATCCGCCCGGTTCGCCCCAGGGCAAGCGGTCCCCGCTCCACGGCCGGCCGGGCCGGCCCGGGCCGCAGGCGGGAGCGCCGGGGGCGGCGAAGCGGATCGACCGGGCGACGATCATCAACCGGGCGAAGGTGTGGCTGGACGCCGAGGTCCCCTACAGCATGGAGAAGTACTGGACGGACGGCTACCGGCAGGACTGCTCCGGCTACGTCTCGATGGCGTGGAACCTTGGTACGAACGAGTGGACCGGCAGCCTGGACAAGTTCGCCACCAAGATCACCAAGGAAGAGCTGCTCCCCGGTGACATGCTGCTCTTCCACAACCCGGCCGACCCCAACAAGGGCTCGCACGTCGTGATCTTCGGCGGGTGGGTGGACGACACCCGGACGCACTACGTCGCGTACGAGCAGACGAAGCCGAACACGCGGAAGCTGGCGACGCCGTACGGGTACTGGAACAACTCGGCCAAGTACCTCCCGTACCGCTTCACCGGCGTGACGGGCGGCGTCGAGCCCCAGCCGCAACCCCAGCCGCAGCCGACGCCGCAGCCCCAGCCGCAACCGCCGACGGGGCCGGCCGCCCAGGGGTCGATCTCGCAGGCGTTCCCGGGCGCGGCGAAGTTCGGGCCGGGCGCCGACAACGAGTACGTCGCCCAGCTCGGCCGGATGCTGATCGACCGGGGCGGCCGCCGCTTCTACCCGAAGGGCGCCAGCACCAAGTGGAGTGACGCCGACCGGCTGGCCACGCAGGCCTTCCAGCAGGCGCAGGGCTGGACCGGCGCGGACGCGGACGGCATTCCGGGCGAGCACACCTGGCGCCTGCTGGTGCAGAAACAGGGCAAGGACATCGTCCCGATCCGCACCGGCACGCCAGCCCAGGCCACGGGCAACAGCGCCCGCCCGGCCACGGGCAAGGGTGCCCGCCCGGTCACGGGCAACGCGGGCCGTCCGGTCGCGGGCAACGCGGCCCGTCCGGCTACGGGCAACGGTGCCCGTCCGGTCACGGGCAACGGTGTCCGCCCCGCCACGGGCCCGGGCGCCCGTCCCGTCGTCGGCGCCGGGCACCCGATCCCGGCGTTCCCGGGTGCGGCGGTCTTCCGCCCGGGCAGCAGCCACCCCTCGATCGAGGCGCTGGGGCGGCAGCTCCGCAAGAAGGGCTTCGGTACGCACTACACCTCCGGTCCGGGCGCCCGCTGGACCGAGGCCGACCGCCGCAACGTCGAGGCCTTCCAGCGCGCCCAGGGCTGGCGCGGCGCCTCGGCCGACGGCTACCCGGGCCCGGAAACCTGGCGCCGGCTGTTCGCATGACGGAGGCAACGATGTACCCCACGCGCACCACGTTCACGACGGGCACCCTGCTGCTGCCCCCGTCACGCCTGTCATCACCGCTGTCGCCGCCGCTGCCGCCCGCGGCACCGGTCAGCTCGGGGTACGGGGTGGTCCCGGCCTGGGCCGTCCCGGAGGCGGACCTGCCGGGGGCCCGGGCCGCGGAGTACGGGCGGATCCCCGCGCCCGGGGTCGAGGTGGCCGTGGCGCAGGCCGTAGCTCACGCGATGGCCGAGGCGGACACGCCGGACCTGCCGCGGCTGCCGGCGGTCGGCGGAAGCCTGGTCACGGAGGTCCCGGCGGACCTGCCGTTCGCGGCCCCCCGCACCCCGGCGCGCCCCACCGCCTCCGTCGACGACCCGCTCCCGGCCCCGGCCGCCACCCCGGGACCGCCGCCGCCCGCCGCACCGCCCCCTGCGACCCCTCCCGCGGGTCCCTCGGCGGCCCGCCCGCCACGGCCGTCGGGCCCGCACCCGCAGACCCCGGCCGCACCCGCGTGGGCCGGCGGGCCCGCCGGGTTCCCGGCACCCCACGCTTCCGCCCCGGCGGAGCCGGTGGCCGTCGACGGCCGGGAGGCGACGTCCGCCGGATCGGCGGCGTCAGGCCCAGTGGCCGGGCTCCGCCCGGGCGCTCGCGCCGACGCGGAGTCCACGGCGGCCGATCGGTCCGTGCGGCCGGTGGCCGGCGACGGCCCGCGGCCGGCATACGCGGGCCCGGCCGGGTCCGCCCGGGACACCCGCCCTCCGGCGGACGAAGGGCGTGCCCCTTCGCCGCTGCCCTCGGCGGAGTCGGCGGCCGCTGGCCGACGCGCCGGGAAGCCGTCGACGAGGGCGTTCACCGACGACCCGGTGTTCGCCACCGGCTGGGCCGCCGCTTCCGTGCCCGGACACACGGCCCCTTCCGGCCCGGACGTCATGGACGCGGCGCGGTCGCTCGCGGCCGACGGACGGACCGGCGGCCCCTCCGCGGACCCGTACGCCGCCCACCCGGCGGCCCTCTCCACGCCGGACCCGGTGCGCCGCGCCGCACCCGAGGCGGACGTCCACGCCGACGCGGAACCGTACGTCGTGCCGGGCCCCGTGCGGTCCGCCGGACCCCAGCCGAGGGACGTATCCGATGTCGGCGCCGACATCGGCATCGCCGCGGCCCCGGCGTACGACGGTTCCGCGCCGGACCCCGGCCCCGTCGCACACGGCTTCGTGGGGGAGACGACGGACGCCGCCCCCGGTGGCCACCCACGCGCCGAGGGCGCGGCGCACGCCTCCCTGCCGGTCCGCCCGTTGGGCTTCACCGGGCGCCCGGACACCGGTCCCGCCCCGGCAGCGGCCCACACCGGCCCCGCCGCCACACCCGTTCCCGCCGTTCTCCGCGGCCCTGCCGCCGGCGCGGCCTCCCCGGCCCCGTCGGCCCTCGGCCCGGTCACCGCGGACGGCGCACCCCACGTGGCTTCCCGCCAAGCTGTCACGGCCCCCGCGGCCCCGCTCTCCGGGGCTGCGGCAGTCGGCACGGGGACGGCGCACGACGGTTCGCTCGCGCCTGCCCGCCTCGACGTCACGCGGGGCGCCGCCGCCACAGGCCGGGACCCGGAGGGCCACGGTCCCCGCCCGGCCCGCCTCCCGGTGGCCCCGCCCGGCGACGCGCCCCGGGTGCGACCCCGTCCCGAAGGAGCAGCGGGTGCAACCCCCGCCCCGGCCGCCGCGGACGGTGTTCCCGCCCCGGCCGACGGTGTTCCCGTATCCGCCGCTTCCACCGCCGCCCCGGCAGGCGGGACGAGCCTCGCCGACGCTCCGTCCCGCCCCGACACCGCCGACGGGACCGGGGCCCACCCGGTGCCCCCGTCCGAGGGCGCGCCGGACGGCGCCCCCGCCCCCGCCCCCGGCACCCGCAGGGTTCGTCTCACCGGTGCCTCGCTCAGCGGTGGTCCCGCCGCCCTCGCCGGGGCCGCGGCTTCGTTCGTCGTCGCCGGGAAGGCCGTCAGCCGGGTCGGCCTGAGCCGGAACACCGGCCCCGGCCCCGGCCCCACCCCCGACACCGGGCACCGGAACGACACCGCTCCCACCCCCGCTGCGCCCCGGACCACGCCCCCCGTCGCCGTACCCCCGCGCCGTGTGCCGCTCGGCGACGCGCGGTTGCGGGAGGTGCGCGGGCCCGTGCTGCCCGGATGGGTCGGGGTGCTCGTCGGGCTCGTCGCGGCCGCCGGGTGCGCGGGCGTGCTGTGGCGGGCCGGGGTGCTGCCGGCCCAGGTGGTGGCGGCGTTCGGGGTCGAGCCCCGGCCGTACGCCGGGCTGCGGGCGTACCACTGGCCCCCGCTCGCCTTCCTCGGCATCGTCGCGCTGCTCGCCCTCGGCGGCCTCGGCCGCGGCAAGGTCGGCCACGCCTGGGTGCTCACCCTCTTCGGGCGCTACCGGGGCACGGTCCGCAGGGCCGGGCTGCTCTGGATCAGCCCGTTGCTCCTGCGCCGCAGGGTCGACGTACGCATCCGCCACTGGCGCAGCGAGCCCATGCCCGCCGTCGACGCGGGCGGCCTCGCCCTGCGGGTCGTCGTCCAGGTGGTCTGGAGGGTCAAGGACACCGCCCGCGCCACCCTCGCCGTCGCCGACCACACGGCGTACCTGGCCGAACAGGTCGAGTCCGCCATGGCCCGCGTCCTCTCCCAGCTGCCCGCCGACGCCTTCCACGAGGACGCGCCCACCCTCCGCGACGCCGAAGCCGTCGGTGACGCGCTGACCCGGATGCTCGCCCTCGAGACCGAGGCCATCGGTGTCGAGGTGTACTCCGCCCAGCCCACCCGGATCGAATACGCGCCCGAGGTCGCCGCCGCCATGCAGCGCCGCCGCGTCGCCGCCATCGACGCCAAGCACCGCGACAGCGTGCTCACCTCGGTCGTGGACGCCGTCGACGACACCGTCAACCGGCTGACCACCCGGGGCCTGGTCGAGCTCGACGACTACGAGCGCAAGGCTCTGGTCAAGGACCTCACCGTCGCCTTCTACACCGGCCGCGCCGAATAACCCAGCGGCACACCCCACCCCGCACCGCGATTGGTATGGACAACGTCAACTCGCGTCAATAATCTGAGACTTGGTCTAGACCTGGATCCCCGGTGCCGGCCGCACCGGGGAACCGTCATCCCCACTTCCCCACGCGTGCGCACGCTCACCGGACATCCCCCCACGTTCAAGGGAGCATCATGCGTAACACCCGCACCGTCTCCGCCAGACGGGCCGGCGCCGCCACGCTCGGCCTCGGTCTCATAGCCGGCGCCTCTCTCCTCATGGCCCCGAGCGCGAGCAGTCACGGCTACACCGACAGCCCCATCAGTCGCCAGAAGCTCTGTGCCAACAGGACCGTCGCCAACTGCGGTCAGATCCAGTGGGAGCCGCAGAGCGTCGAGGGCCTCAAGGGCTTCCCGGCCGCCGGCCCCGCCGACGGCAGGATATGCGCCGGCGGCAACGGTCAGTTCGCCGAGCTCGACGACCCCCGTGGCGGCGCATGGCCCACCACCAGGCTGACCAGTGGCCAGAACTTCACCTTCCGGTGGCAGTTCACCGCCAACCACTCCACCACGGACTTCAAGTACTACGTCACCAAGAACGGCTGGGACCCCTCCAAGCCCCTGACCCGCGCCTCCCTGGAGTCCCAGCCCTTCCTGACCATCGCCTACAACGGCGCCCGCCCGCCGATGACCTTCTCCCACCAGGGCGCGCTCCCCAGCGGCAAGACCGGACGCCACCTGATCCTCGCCGTCTGGACCATCAACGACACCGCCAACGCCTTCTACGCCTGCTCCGACGTCCAGTTCTGACGTTCAGTTCTGACGTCCGGTCCGGCGTTCAGTTCTGACCCTTCGTCAGCTACTCTCCGGCCGCATGCGGACCACACCCGGAACCGTCGCGGAGCTCATCACGCGCCAATGGGGCGACCACCGGCCCGGGCTGCGGTACGGCGACACCGTCCTCAGCCACCACCGGACCGCCCAGGAGGCCGCCGCCCGCGCCGCGCTCCTGGCCGACCTGCTGCCGCCGGGCGCGCAGCCGCACGTGGGGGTGCTGCTCGACAACACCCCCGAGTTCCCGTTCTGGCTCGGCGCGGCGGCCCTCGCCGGGGCCGCCGTCGCCGGGATCAACCCCACCCGGCGCGGCCCCGAGCTCGCCCGCGACATCCTGCACACCGAGTGCGCCGTGCTGGTCACCGAGCAGGCCCACCTGCCGCTGCTCGCCGGGCTCGACCTGCCCGGCGTACGAATCCTGGTCACCGACGGCGGCGAGCACGGCGACGAGCGCGCCGAGGAGTACGCCGCCCTGCTCGCCCCCTACGCCGGCGCCCGCCCCGAGGACGTCGCCGCCCGCGCCCCCGGTCCCGCCGACCGGCTGCTGCTCTACTTCACGTCCGGCTCCACCGGCGCGCCCAAGGCCGCCATCTGCACCCAGGGCCGGCTGGCCGCCGCCGGGGCCTCCCTGGCGCGCCAGTTCTCCGTCGGCCCGGACGACGTCCACTACGTCTGCATGCCGATGTTCCACGGCAACGCCGTCATCGCCGACTGGCTCCCGGCACTCGCGGCCGGCGCCTCCGTCGCCCTGCGCCGGCGCTTCTCGGCCTCCGCGTTCCTGGACGACGTCCGCGCGTACGGCGCGACCTACTTCACCTACGTCGGCCGGGCCGTCCAGTACCTGCTGGCCACCCCGCCGCGCCCCGAGGACCGCGACCACGCGCTGCGCCTCGGCTTCGGCACCGAGGCCGGGGCGGTGGACGCGGCGCGCTTCGCGGAGCGGTTCGGGGTACGGCTGGTCGAGGGGTACGGCGCCACGGAGGGCGGCGCCTCCGTCCAGCGGACCCCGGACACCCCGCCCGGGGCGCTCGGCCGGGCCGGCGCCGGGGACGACCTGGCCGTCGTCGACCCCGCCACCGGCGCGGAGTGCCCGCCGGCCCGCCTGGACGCCGACGGCCGGCTGCTGAACGGTTCCGAGGCCATCGGTGAGCTGGTCAACCGGGGCCGCAGCCTCTTCGAGGGCTACTGGCGCAACCCCGGCGCGGAGGCCGCCCGTACCCGCGACGGCTGGTACTGGACCGGCGACCTGTTCTTCCGCGACGCCGAGGGGTTCCTCTACTTCGCGGGCCGCACGGACGACCGGCTGCGCGTGGACAGCGAGAACCTCGCCGCCGCGGTGATCGAGAACATCCTGGCCCGCTGGGACGCCGCGAGTGCCGTCGCCGTCTACGCGGTCCCCGACGAACGGGCGGGCGACCAGGTCATGGCGGCCCTCGCGCTGCGCGACGGCGTCGCCGCCTTCGACCCGGAGGCGTTCACCGCCTTCCTCGCGGCCCAGCCCGACCTCGGCACCAAGATGGCCCCGCGCTACGTACGGGTCCTCGCCGCCCTGCCGGTCACCGCGACCAACAAGATCCACCGGGTCGCCCTGCGCCGGGCCGGCTTCGCCGCTCATCCCGACCCGGTCTGGTGGCGCCCGCCGGGGTCCGCCGCGTACCGCCCGCTGACCGACCGGGACCGGACGGAGCTGCTCGCCGCGTACGCCGCGCAGGGGCGGGCGGACCTGCTGGGCCGCTAGGCCCTGTCGCGACCGGGGCGACCCCAGGCGACAGGGGTGACCCGGGTGACCGGGGTCACGTTTGGCGGCCCCGGGATGGTGGTCACGAGCACCCCTCGGGACCAGGTAGTATTTTCTCTGTCAGCAGGCGCCGCTAGCTCAGTTGGTTAGAGCAGCTGACTCTTAATCAGCGGGTCCGGGGTTCGAGTCCCTGGCGGCGCACCTGAAGCTCAGGGCGGGTACCGGTTCACCGGTACCCGCCCTGAGGCGTTTCCGGAGGTCCCAGAGGTCCCGCAGGTCCCAGAAGCCCGGGGCTCGTCTAGAGCGTCAGCGACAGCAGCAGGGGCGCGGCCTTCCGGTTCAGCGCGTCCGCCGCGGCCCGCAGCCGGTGCGCGTGCTCGACCGGCATCGACAGGGCCAGGCAGCCGACCGAGGCCCCGGCCGTGATCGGTACCGCCGCGCAGACCGTCCCCACCGCATACTCCTGGAGGTCCAGCACCGGCACCGTGGCGGGCTGGGAGTCCAGCTTCGAGAACAGGATCCGTTCGTTGACGATCGTCTTCGACGTCAGACGGGCGATCTTGTGCCGGGAGAGGTGGTCGCGGCGCCCGTTCTGGTCGAGCTGCGTCAGCAGGCACTTGCCCACGGCGCTCGCGTGCGCCGCCGAGCGGAAGTCGACCCACTCGTGGACCTTCGGTGTGCGCGGGCTGTCCGCGAACTGCGTGATCCTGACCTCGCCGTCGACGTACCGGCTGATGTAGACGGCGGCCCCCACCGAGTCCCGCAGCCGGTCCAGGGTCTCCTGCAGCTTGTTGTGCAGGGCCTGCTGGCGGTCGATGCCCGAGCCGAGCAGGACGAGCGAGTCACCTATCGTGTACGCGCCGTCCGACACCTGCAGGACGTACCCCTCACGGCGCAGCATGAGGAGCATGGGGGCGAGATGGACGGCGGGCAGGCCGGTCTCGCGGGCGATCTGTACGTCGGTCACACCGCCCGCGTGCCGTCCGATCGTTTCCAGCACGCGCAGGGCGTACTGCACCGAGTGGAACGGCGCGGTCGGCTCGGGCTTCAGCGCCACGGTTTCCCCCTAGCAGGTTGTTACCGCTTGCCCTACCACGATAGCCATCAAGAGGCCCATGTGGAGCGCCTGTTGATGAGATTGATGGCTCAATCATGCCCCTTCGCCAGTGGCTACTCGCATGGCATATGCCAAGGTCATGAACCGTGCCCCGGTGCACCGGGAATGACTGCCCGCCGCAGCCTGTTCGATCCCTTCGTACGGGCGGACTGACCTGAGCGGTATGTGAGGGGAGCGACGATGAGTGACGCCGGGGACGGGCTCGGGGGCCGGGGGAAGCCGGGCGCCGCCGGGGGACGGGGCGAACGCCAGACCGGGGGTCCCGTCGAACCAAAGACCGAGAGCCCCTCCGAACACCGGACCGAGGATCCCGTCGCACACCGGACCGAGGGTTCCGCCGCCCCCGCCCCCGCCGACCCGATCCGCGGCGCGGCCCGCGGCACGGCGCCGGTGCCGCTGTCGGTGCTGGACCTGGTCACCGTCGGCGTCGGCAGCACCGCCCACGCCTCCCTGCGCACCAGCGTGGCCCTCGCACGGCTGGCGGAGTCCCGCGGCTTCGAGCGCCACTGGGTCGCCGAGCACCACTCCATGCCCGGGGTCGCCAGCTCCTCCCCGGCGGTGATCCTGGCCCACCTCGCCGCGCACACCTCCCGCATCCGGCTCGGCTCGGGCGGGGTGATGCTGCCCAACCACGCGCCGCTCGCCGTCGCCGAGCAGTTCGGCACCCTGGAGGCCCTGGCGCCGGGCCGCGTCGACCTCGGGCTCGGCCGCGCCCCCGGCACCGACGGGCGCACCGCCCTCGCGCTGCGCGGGCCGGGCCGGCTGGACGAGGCGGCCGAGGAGTTCCCGCGCCAGCTCGCGGAGCTGACCCGGTTCCTCGACGACGACTTCCCCGACGGCCACCCCTACGCCCGCGTGCACGCAGTCCCCGGCCCGGTGCAGGGTCCGGCCGCCCGGCCCCCGCTGTGGCTGCTGGGCTCCTCCGGGTTCAGCGCGCGCCTGGCCGGGCAGCTCGGGCTGCCGTTCGCGTACGCCCACCACTTCTCGGCGGCGGGCACCGTACCCGCGCTGGAGCTCTACCGGGACAGCTTCCGCCCCTCCGTCGTGCTGGACGAGCCGTACGCCGTCATCGGGGTCGCCGCGCTCGCCGCCGAGGACGCGGCCACCGCGCGGGCCCAGGTGCTCACGGGCGCGCTGTCGATGCTGCGGCTGCGGTCGGGCCGCCCCGGGCTGGTGCCGACGCCCGAGGAGGCGGCGGCGTACCCGTACACCCCGCTGGAGCGGGAGTTCGTGGAGGGCTGGCTCGCCACGATCGTGCACGGCACGCCCGACGAGGTCCGGTCCGGGCTCGACGACCTGGCCAAGCGGACGGGCGCGGACGAGCTGATGCTGACCACCAACGCGCACAGCGGGGCGGCGCGGCTGCGGTCGTACGAGCTCGTCGCAGATGCGTACGGGATGCCGACGGCCGCCTCCTGACCCGGCCGGCGGCGCGTGAACGGGGTTTGGCTGGTTTGTTGCCGAAACCGTGCGCCGGGCCTCCTCAAGGGAGCCTTAAACCGCTCGTCACCAGGGGTGGCGAGCGGTTTCTGATGTGACGTCAGGCTCCTGACTTGGGAAAATGCGCCACGAGTGGTCTAGTCCTTATTTGGTTCAAACCATTGACGCGGTGTTCACGTGATCGCTATCACTGCTTCCACCCGGGCTGTCACATCCTCCCCTCCCACATCCGGAGGCTGTTCATGCACATTCGTAAACCCCTTGTCGCGGCCGCCGCCACGGCCGCGCTCGCCGCCGGAGCACTGGCCGCGTTCGCGGGTCTCGGCACGGCCGCCGCCGCCGACTCCACCGCGGGTACGACCGCCGCCGCGGGCGGGGTGCGCATCGCGTACTACGACCAGTGGAGCGTGTACGGCAACGCCTTCTATCCCAAGCACCTCGACACCCGGGGCATCGCGGGCAAGCTGGACGTCATCAATTACTCGTTCGGCAACATCCACCCCACCGAGCTCACCTGTTTCGAGGCGAACAAGGCCGCCGGCGACGACAACAACCCCAACGCCGGTGACGGCGCGGGTGACTCGTACGCCGATTACCAGAAGTCCTTCAGCGCGGCCGACAGCGTCGACGGCGTCGCCGACAAGTGGGACCAGCCGATCGTGGGCGTCTTCAACCAGTTCAAGGAACTGAAGGCCAAGTACCCCCACCTGAAGATCAACATCTCGCTGGGCGGCTGGACGTACTCCAAGTACTTCCACGACGCGGCCAAGACCGACGCCTCCCGCAAGAAGTTCGTCGCCTCCTGCATCAAGCAGTACATCAAGGGCGACCTCCCGGTGGAGGGCGGCTTCGGCGGCCCCGGCACCGCGGCCGGCATCTTCGACGGCATCGACATCGACTGGGAGTACCCGGGCTCCTCCGGCGGCCACCTGGGCAACCACTACGGCCCCGAGGACAAGGCCAACTTCACCCTCCTGCTGGCGGAGTTCCGCAAGCAGCTCGACGCCGAGGGTGCGGCGGGCGGCGGCAAGAAGTACCTGCTGACCGCGGCCCTGCCGGCCGGCCAGGACAAGATCAAGTACATCGAGACCGACAAGATCGGCCAGTACTTGGACTACGCCAACATCATGACGTACGACATGCACGGCGCCTGGGACGGCGACGGGCCGACGTACCACCAGTCCCCGCTCTACCCGTCGGCGGCCGACCCGACCGACCCGATCGCGCCGGGCACCGAGAAGTACTCGATCGACAACGCCATCGACTCCTGGATCGACGGCAACCCGGCGTACGGCATCACGGGCGGCTTCCCGGCGAACAAGCTGACGCTGGGCTACGAGTTCTACTACCGCGGCTGGAAGGGCGTGCCCGCCGGCACCACCAACGGCCTCGCGCAGAGCGCCACCGGCGGCTCGGGCGCCCGTCCGCTGAGCCAGCAGGCCGGCATCGCGCACTTCAAGGAGCTCGGCGGCATCGTCGACAACCCGGCGACCACCTTCTGGGACGACCAGTCGAAGTCCTCGTACTTCTACAAGGACGGCGAGTTCTTCACCGGCCTGAACCAGAAGTCGATCCAGGCGCGCGTCGACTACGGCAAGCAGCGCGGCCTGGCCGGCGCGATGATGTACTCCCTGCTCGGCCTGGACAACAACATCACGCTGCTGAACCAGATCAACACCGCGCTGGGCGGCACCACGGTCCCGCCGACCACGCCTCCCACGACCCCGCCGACCACGCCTCCGACCACCCCGCCGACGACTCCGCCGACGACCCCGCCCACGGGCTGCGGCTCCACGCCGGCGTACGTCGCGGGCACCGTCTACACCGGCGGCAGCGAGGTCGCCCACAACGGCCGCAAGTACAAGGCCCAGTGGTGGACGCAGAACGAGACGCCGGGCACCACCGGTGAATGGGGTGTCTGGAAGGACCTCGGCGCCTGCTGATCCCCCCACCCCGCGCCGAGCGACGCCTCCGCCCCGCCCCGGATTCCGGGTGCGGGGTGGCGGTGTGTCACACGACTGCCGGATGCTCCGGACCGTGAGCGGGCTCAGACGAAGTACAGGAGCTGGACCCTGATCGAGAGGTCCGCGGACCAGCGCGATTCCACGCGGACCATCACGCGCTGCCCGTCCAGGGGCACCACGCTGTGCAGGCTGATGACCGCGTCTCCCATGATGGGCTTGCCGCTGCCGGGGGTGAACTCCGTGACGCTGGCGAGCACCATCGCGAAGGCTCCCCCGAAGCCGGGGGCGTTCAGCACCCTGTCGAAGACGCCTCGGCCCCGGAGGTCGTAGTAGTAGGCGGCCAGCTCCGGACCCAGTTGTGCCGTGCCCGGGCCCCCGCCGGTGGGCTCGATCCCCTGCTCGGATCCGGCCGTCGCCGCGCTGCCTGCCGTGCTCCCGGTCGCGGGTTCACGGAGATCGCTGTGAGACATGTCCGTTCCCTTCGGTGAGGAGGGATGTTCCGCTTTCCCTTCTCAGGGTGGGCCGGATCCGTCTCGCCGCGACCCCCGAAATGTGGGGATGGACAGGCCGCCGGGGAGCCGCCACGCGCGCCCCGTACCGCCCGTACCGCCCCGGCTACCCCTTGGCCGGGGCGACGGCCTCCCGGGTGACGATCATCTCCGCGATCCGTTCCGGTGCCACCGCCCGGGAGTACAGCCAGCCCTGGCCCGTGTCGCAGCCGACGCGCCGCAGCCGGGCCGCCTGCCCCGCCGTCTCCACGCACTCGGCGGTGACCGTCAGCCCCAGCCGGTGGGCGAGCTGGACCATGGCCTCGACGATGGTCTCGTCGGCCGGGTTGGGGTGCGTGCCCTCCTCGTAGCGGAAACCGCGGACGAAGGAGCCGTCCAGCTTGAGCACCGAGACCGGGAGCCGGCTCAGGTACGCCAGGTTGGAGTAGCCGGTGCCGAAGTCGTCGATGGCGATGCGCACGCCCATGTCGCTGAGCGCCTGGAGGGCCTGGAGCGGGCGCCCGGCCGAGCCCATCACCGCCGACTCGGTCAGCTCCAGCTGCAGCAGCTGCGGGGCGAGGCCCGTCTCCGCGAGGATCTCCGCGACGTCGCCCACCAGGTCGGAGTCCCACACCTGGCGCACCGCCACGTTGACGGACACGAACACCGGCGAGTCGCTGGGGTGCTCGATCTGCCAGCGCCGGGCCTGCCGGCAGGCCGTACGCAGCACCCACTGCCCCAGCTGGACGATCGACCCGTCCTCTTCCGCAATTCCGATGAACCGATTCGGCGTCAGCATGCCGAACTGCGGGTGGTTCCAGCGCACCAGGGCCTCCACCCCGCGCACGGCCCCGCTCTCCAGGTCCACCAGCGGCTGGTACTCCAGCTCGAACTCGCCCCGTTCGACCGCCGGCCGGAGGGTGGAGGACAGGGCCTGGCGGGTCATGCGGTGCGCGTTGCGCTCCGGGTCGAAGAGGGTCCAGCGGGCCTTGCCGTCCGCCTTCGCCCAGTACAGCGTCGTGTCCGCGGCCTGCATCAGCCCCGTCGCCGAGGTCCCCTCCGTCGTCCGCTCCACCACCCCGATCGACGCCGACACCGACAGCCGCTGCCCGGCCAGGTCGAACGGCTCCTGGACGGCGGCCAGGACGGACCGGGCCAGGTCGGCCAGCTGCTCGGTGCCCGTGGAGTCCTCCACCAGCAGCGCGAACTCGTCCCCGCCCAGCCGCGCCACCAGGTGGCCGCCCGTGCGCCCGTACCCCGACTGGTCGGCGCACGTCGTCAGGCGTGCCGCCACCGCCGTCAGCAGCCGGTCGCCCACCCGGTGCCCGAGCGTGTCGTTGACGGCCTTGAAACCGTCCAGGTCCAGGTAGCACAGCCCGATCCGGCCGGTGCCGCCGTGCTCGTACGAGGAGGACTCCAGGGCGGCCGAGAGCCGTTCGAAGAACAGCGCCCGGTTGGGCAGCCGGGTGACCGGGTCGTGCATCTGGAGGTGCCGCAGCCGGGCCTGGAGGTCGCGCCGGTCGCTGATGTCCGCGACCGACAGCAGCACGTCACGGCTGCCGGGTACGGGCCCCAGCGTGACCTCGGTCCACACCGAGTGCCCGTCGGGGTGCTTGAGCCGGCGGGTGCAGCGCAGCCGCGCCTGCCGGCCGCGCAGCACCTCCCGGTACGCCTGCCAGGTCCGGGCCTCGGCGGCCAGGTCCACGAGCTCGGCGGCCCGCTGCTCGACGAGCGCGTGCGGCTCGGTGCCCAGCAGCGTGGCCAGCGCGTCGTTGGCCGCGACGACGAATCCGTCCCGGTCGACGACGGCCATCGGGAGGTGGGCGGCGTTGAACGCGGCCCGGTAGTCGCGCATTTCGGAGCCGCTCCGGGACGGCCCTGCCGCCATCGGAGTGTAACGCTCCGTAGTGGCCGGACGGAAGCTGTCGGCCGCCGAACCGGTTCCCTCTGAGGTTCCGCTCACCGCTCGCTCCCGCAGTTCTCGTGATGGCCGCGCAGGAAAGTGTGCCGATCATAGAGGCACCCGCACGGGCCTATCCAGCGGCGTCGCCGTCCGTGGGGCGGCAGTTCGTCAGCGTGACGGTACGGGCGGGGGGTGCTGCCCGATCGTTTCTGCACGCCTCTGAGCAGGCAAACTCCGCAGCTGATCCCAGGTGATCGGTCGTGACGTTCTGTAGGCGAGACGTGAAGGCCGGGGGTCATCGGCGCGCCCGTCCGCTCACTCGCGTGGGGCAGCGGAACAGGACATATGGCAGTAAGTCGCCGCAAGGTGGAGGAGTTATCGCAAAAACCACCACCGGAGGTCGATGTGCCGCGACAGCAGACACCCGGGGGAGTGGAGCGTGACCGCGACCGCGCCCGCAGCGCCGCGGCCGCCCTCACCTCCCTGACGGCACTCGCCGCCATGTCTCTCGTCGCGGGGCCCGCGGTCGCCGACTCGGGGGCCGGGCCCTGCGCCCTCACCCGTACGGCGGCACACCACTCCCTGGGTCTGGACACCTGGAACCGTGCCTACCCCCAGCCCGTGCGCACCCTGAACGCGGTCATGGTGTTCCTCTCCTTCCCCGACGCCGGGCCGCGGGTCACGCCGAAGGAGCTGACGGGCGACTACTTCCCGGTGACCAGCGAGTTCTTCGAACGCGCCTCGTACGGGAAGTTCAAGCTGGTGCCGCACCCGCAGCCGGAGTGGGTCCAGATGCCCAAGCCGTCCACCGCGTACGGGATACAGCGCGACTGGGCCCCGGAGGACCGGGCGGCCTACCTGCGCGACGCGGTCGCCACCGCGGACGAGAAGGTCGACTTCTCGGCGTACGACGTCGTCTACTTCGTGGCCGACCCGGACGCGCCGGGGGTGGACTCCGACGCCACCAAGGTCGTCAACTTCGACCGTCCGATCCGGGCGGACGGCACGGACCTGCGGCGCATCGTGACCGTCTTCGAGCAGCACCCGCCCGACCGCAACGTCCTGGCCCACGAGACGGGCCACGTCTTCGACCTGCCCGACCTCTACCACCGGCCGACGGACGGCAAGGGGGACTGGGACACGTACGTCGGGGACTGGGACGTCATGGGCAGCCAGTTCGGCATGGCCCCGGACCTGTTCGGCTGGCACAAGTGGAAGCTGGGCTGGCTGGGCGCGGCGCAGGTGGACTGCGTGCAGAACGGCTCCTCGCTGCACACCCTGGTCCCGCTCGGCGAGGCCCCGCCGCGGGGCGGCAGCGGCGGGACCCGGCTGGCGGTGGTCCGTACCGGCCCGGGCAGCGCGATCGCCGTCGAGGCGCGGGGCTCCGCCGGCAACGACGGGGAGACGTGCACGGAGGGCGTGCTGGTCTACCGGGTGCGCAACGAGGCGGCATCGGGCGGCGGCCCGATCGAGGTCCTCGACGCGCACCCGGAGTCGGAGGCCTGCTGGGACCGCTCGGTGTACCCGCCGCTGGCGGACGCGCCGCTGGAGGTGGGGGAGTCCTACGCGGTGCCGGGCGAGCGGATCCGGATCGAGGTCGCGGACCGGACGCGGTCGGGCGCGTACACGGTGAAGATCACGACGTAGCCGGTGGACAGACGAACAAGGCCCCCTTCTCGCGAAGGGGGCCTTGTTTTTGTCGTGCGCCGCCAGGGACTCGAACCCCGGACCCGCTGATTAAGAGTCAGCTGCTCTAACCAACTGAGCTAGCGGCGCCTGCTGACGTGGTAGACATTAGCATCCGGACCGGCGGAACGAAAAATCGATATCCGCAGGTCCGCGGTGGCGGTCGCTCCGACCGGCCTGGCCGGCCAGGCCGGGCCGACCGGGCCGTCCTGCCCGTCCGGCGCGGACGCAGGCCCACAGCAGGGCCTCGGGGCCGGGCAGCCAGGGGGTGCGGCTGTCGGGGGCCACCAGCCAGCGGGAGGGGCCGGGCGTGGCGGTGAGCGCCGGGACGGTCACCGCGTCCCCGCGGCCGTGGCACAGCGGGCTGGGGACGTCGTCCTCCCACTCCTCCCAGCGCAGCAGCGAGGGCAGCCGGTCGGCGGTGCCGGGTTCGGCGAGGAGCAGCATCCGCCCCCGGTGCACGGCCACCGGCCCGGACCCGGGCCCCTCGTTCCACAGCAGGTCCAGCATCCGCCGCCCGAACACGACGGGCACGTTGACGACGTCGAACACGGTCCCGCACGGCAGCACGGCGGGCGCGCCGGGCCGGGCCTGCCAGAGGGCGAGGGTGCTGCGGGGGTACGGCGCGGCCGAGGCGAGCCAGGCGGCGCCGTCCGGGGTGACGTGGGGGCGCGTGTCCGTGGTCAGCATCGTCGTCATACGGACCAGGTCTACCGGGCGTGCCGGGTCGCTTGCGCAGAGTTGCGCAAACGGAGGACACCGCCCCCCGGAATGCGCTATGGCCCCGCCGACGTGTGAGGAGCCGGGGGTCTCCGGACGGAATCCGGGGGAGGTCCCGGGGAGGCCCGGGGGCGGGGTCCCCGCTATTCGGGGTCCGACGCCCCGCGGAGAAGGGCTTCGCCGAACTCGATCATCTTGCGCGCGTAGTCCTCCGTCCACTCCGCCCGCTCGGCGATCGCGGCCGCCGGCACCCGGTCGAAGCGGCGCGGATCCGCCAGCTGTGCGGCGGCGATCGCCTGGAACTCCACCGCCCGGTCCTGCGCCGCCCGGAACGCCAGCGTCAGTTCGGTCGCACGTGCCAGCAGCTCGCCCGGGTCCTCGATCGACTCGAGGTCGAAGAAGTGCTCGGGGTCCGCGGCGGCCTCCGCGGGCTCGAAGAGCAGCGGCGCGGGCCGCAGCCTCCGCTCGGGCTCTGCCATGCCTGTCCTCCTACGTCGGTGCCGGCTTTCCGGGCCATCCACCATTGTCCAACCCCGCGCAAGACCACCCCCGTGAGGTCCCTACGCCTCCGCGGCCAGCTTCGCCAGCTCGTCGAGCAGCTCGGTGACCTGGCCGCCGAGGCCCTCCGGGGCCTGGAAGGCGCCGTCCGCGACCAGCGTGTGGATGCCCGCCACGGCCGGGGCCTGCGCGGCCGTACGGGTGCCGATGCGGTCCAGCACGGTGCGGATCATCTCGGCGGCCGGCGCGCCCCCGGTCGGCCCCGCGCTGTAGCTGACGAGGCCGACGGCCTTGCCCTTCCACTCCTTGTAGAGGTAGTCGACGGCGTTCTTCAGCGCGGCGTTGAAGCTGCCGTTGTACATCGGCATGACGAACAGCACGGCGTCCGCCGACTGCACCAGCGCGCTCCAGTCCTTGGTGTGCTGGTGCGTGTAGACGCCGGTGGCCGGCTGCTCCGGCTCGTCCAGGAGCGGCAGGGCGATCTCGCCGAGATCGGCGGGGGTCACGGCGAAGCCGTCGTGCGCACGCGCGGTCTCGGTGACCCAGGCGGCGAGGGGGCGGCCGAGGGAGGTGGGGCGGGTGCTGGTGGACAGGACGAGCAGACGCGGCATCGCGCGGCCTCCGATAGGGAGTAGTAGTTGACGTGTCACTGATCAAAGCGGGCACTGTGTGATGTGTCAACTAGGTAGATGACGTGTCACCCAACGGCTACAGTCTCCGCATGACGGAACCCGCGCCGACCGCCGAGCCCGCCTGGCTCACGGAGTCCGAGCAGCGCGCCTGGCGAGCCTGGCGCCGGATGTTCCCCCTGGTCAACGCACGGATCGCCCGCGACCTCGGCCAGGACAGCGCACTCTCCGAAGCCGACTACGACGTGCTGTCCGTCCTCAGCGAGAGCCCCGGTCGCCGCCGCCGCGTCAGCGACCTCGCCGAACGCATGCTCTGGTCGCGCAGCCGGCTCTCCCACCAGATCACCCGGATGGAGCTGCGCGGCCTCGTCCGCCGCGAGGAGGTCGCCTGCGACGGCCGCGGCGCCGAGGTGGCGCTCACCGAGGCCGGGCTGCGGACGGTCACCGAGGCCGCCCCGCCCCACGTGGCCTCCGTACGCCGGCACCTGATCGACCTGCTCACCCCCGCCCAGATGGAGGCCCTGACCCAGCTCGGTGACGCCATCACCGAGCGGCTGGTGGAGGAAGGGCCCTGACGAGCCTCACGGCCGCCACGTCACCCGGTGTTCCGCCAGGTGCGCCAGCACCGAGTGGTTGGCCTCCCAGCCGTCCGGGAACTTCACCGTCACGCCCAGCTGCACCGGTTCCGTCGACGGGTGGTCGTCCAGCAGGTCCGCGATGCCCGCCCGGGCCACGACCACGCACGCGTGCCGGTGCCGGGACGCCAGCACGCACAGCCGGCCCGTCTCCAGGTGGAAGGCGGTCGCGTCCGGGCGGCCGGACAGCGGGTGCAGCACCACCGTCAGGTCGTACTCGCGGCCCTGCAGCCGGTTCGCGGTGTCCACCGTGACGCCCGTGACCCCGAGCTCGGCGAGCGCCGCGCGGACCGCCGAGGCCTGGTCGCGGTGGGCCGTGCCGACCGCGATCCGGTCCGCCGACAGCGGCCGCGGGTCCGGGGACTGCTCGTCCGCCGTCACCGCGCCGCGGTCCAGCGCGCGCCGTACGACCAGGGCGACCGCCCGTACCGCCTCCGGATCCGTGCGCGGGGTGTGCCGCGCGGGCAGCTCCAGCAGGCCCCAGCCCGCCTCCGCCGCCTCGTCCAGGACCCGGTCCGGGCCCGAGCCGTCCGAGGCCACGCCGTACGACAGCCGCCGGTCGCCGTGGCCCGTACCGCTGCGGAACGGGGTGTACGGGTAGAACGCGCCGGACACCAGGGGCGCCGCCGACGCCGGCAGCCGCCAGGACACCGGCAGCCGGTGCTGCGGCAGGTGCGGATTGTGCGCCAGGAGCGTGGAGACCGCGCTCGCCGACGGGTCGTACGACAGCCCCGCCCACTGCTCGGCGCCGACCACGCTGAACGGGTCCAGCTGCCCCGGGTCGCCCACGAACAGCGCCCGCTCGAACAGCCCGGCCACGGCAAGCAGCGCGTCCGAACGCATCTGGTACGCCTCGTCGACGATCGCGTGCTCCCAGGGCTCCACACCCTGCGTGTGCGCCCACTTGGCGGCTGTGGAGATCACGATCGGCAGCCCGGCCAGATCGCCCGCCTTGGCCGAGAGGGTGACCGAGGGCAGCTCGCGCAGCGCCGGGTCGTACGCGTCGCCGTCGCTGCTGTGCAGCCGGCCCACCTTCAGCTCCGGGTCCTTCTGCGCCAGCCGCAGCACCAGATCGTCCACCTGCGCGTTGGTCTGCGCGACCACCATCAGCCGGCGGCCGGCCCCGGCCAGTTCACGGGCGGCCCGGACCACGAGCGTGGACTTGCCGGCGCCGGGCGGGGAGTCGACGACCACTCCCCGCTCGGTGCCGTGGAGCGTGTCATCGAGGATCGCCTCGGTGGCCCGAGCGGCGGCGGTGCCCGGGTCGAACGCGGTCGCGGTCACAGGATGTCCTCGTCGGTCACGGCGTCAACGGGGTGGGGGAAGAGCGTGGCGGCAGGCGACCCGGGCGGGCCGCCGTGGGTCCACGGCGTGTTCTCCGGGTCCGGCAGCTTCGGGCCGCCCCGGGCGTCGTGCTCGAACAGCGTCCAGCACAGCCGGTCGCCCTTCTCCGGCACCGAGCCCGGCTCCGGCTCCCGGCCGCGGCCCATCCGGTCCAGCAGCCGCAGCACCAGCTGCCCGTCCTCCTCGAAGCGGACGAACTCGGCGGCCTGCGTCCGGCCGTCGAGCACCCGGAACACCTTGCCGCCGCCGGCCTCCGCCAGCTGCGGGGTGTCCTCCGTGGCGACCGTCACCAGCGGGCGCGGACTGGGCCGCTTCGACTCCGTCCACGCCATCACCACCTCGGTGACCTCGCCCGCGAACGCCTCGCCCGCCAGCCGCCGGCCCGCCATCACCAGCGGGTCGTCCAGCGCCTCCTGGGCGTCCAGGCGGACCTGCTCGGTCTCGCGCGTGGCCAGCTTCTGCGCCGCCGTCACCGCGTCGTCGCGGCGCGGCTGCGGCGGCTCACCCGCCCGCACCCGGTCCCGGTGACCGGTGTAGGACCAGCGGTCGCGCGTCCAGCGCTCCTCGGCCCGCTCGCCCGGCCGCAGCGTGCGCATCAGGTCGACGGCCTCCCACACCGACCACCAGGTGTTCGCCATCTGCGCCACGACCAGGCGCCGGATCGCCCGCTCGGCCAGCCGCACCGGGTCCGCGTCGCGCGGCTGCCCGCCAACCCGGGCCGCGTCGAACTTCGCCATCGCCGGGGCCAGCAGCTTGTTGTCGAAGGCCGGGTCGGTGGCCGGACCGGCCGGCGGCACCAGCAGCTGGCCGTCGGCGTCCCGGCCGTGCTCGGCGCGCAGCGCGGCCTCCGCCCCGGAAGCACCCTCCGGGGGATCTATCCAGGCCAGCAGCGAGCCCAGGTGCTGGTCCTCCAGGTTGCTCTGCCCGGTCGCCCAGTGCCGCGCCAGCAGATCGGTCGCCGACAGCAGCATCGAGGAGCCCGGCACCCGCGCGCGCTCGCCCAGGTGCGTGAACCAGCGGCCCAGCAGCGGCACCTGGGTGGGCGCCGGGTAGGGGTTGTCCGGGTCCTCCTCCGCCGTCCGCCGGAACCGCATCGACCGGCCCAGCAGCCGGACGTACTCGATGCCCGCCCGGCTCGGCACGATCAGCTGCGGCGCGTCCACGCACAGCTCGGTCTCCACCTTGACCCGCTTGCCCGTCTCCGGGTCGGTCTCGGTGCGCTCGGCCGGCTCCACCACGTCCGCGTACCCGTCGAGGTACGGCATGACCCGCGCCGCGAGGTCCGCCAGGAACTCCCAGCGCAGGTCCCGGTCGCGCGGCTGCGGTACGACGAGGATCCGCGGGTCGTGCCGGTCGGTGCCGACCATCGCGCCCAGCGGCGCGCCGGCCTCACCGGCCGTGGTCAGCGGCACGAACACCAGCGGCTCCGCGCCGATGTGCCGGTGCCGGACGGTCGCCAGCGGCTGGGCCCGGCCCGCGCGCACGGCCTCCAGCCGGGCCAGCGTGTTCAGCAGGGGCATTCGACGGCCTCCGGCACCTCGTACGGATCGGCGGCCGCGATCTCCAGGGCCTCCGCGCGCAGCCGGGCCGCCCGGTACAGCGCGGCGGCGGTCGGGTCGTCCCCGGCGCCCTCCCCGCAGGCGGCGGCGAGGGCCTCGCCGACGGTGGTCAGCGCCCCCAGCTCGCCCCGGACCGAGCGGCCCAGCGCGGTGACGGTGTCGGCGGCGCGCGCCGCGGAACGGCAGTGGAAGGCCAGCTCGCACGAGGCCAGGCACTCCGGCGCGTACACCGCGTCGACCGCGGCCACCGCCTCGGTCAGCTCCTCGGCGGGCCGGGCCACGTCGAAGCTCAGGCCCGCGGGCAGCGCGGCGGCCAGCTCCTCGACGCGGGTGAGCCGGTCCAGCTGGCGCCGGGTGACGGAGCGCTGCTTGCGGACGTCCATGGCGGCCGCGGTGGGCAGGTTCGAGAAGTCCTTGGGGCAGACCAGCAGCGCCGTGTGCCCCACCCGCGCCTGCGGCAGCAGGTCGGCGGTCTTCTCCAGGGCCAGCACGTAGACGGCGGCCTGGCGGGCGGCGGCGCCGACCTTCGCCGCGTCCGCCGCCCCGTCGATCATCGGGAAGGACTTGATCTCGACGACCGTCCAGCGGCCGTCGGGGTGCACCACCACGGCGTCCGGCTCCAGATAGGCGGGGGTGCCCGCCACCTCCAGCGCCAGCATCGGGTGGTCCAGCAGGGTCCACGCGCCCTCGTCGCGGCCGGCCGCGGTGGCCTCGCGCAGCGCCAGCGCCGTACGGGCCGCGCGGCCCTCGGGGCCGGCGGCGGTCAGGTCGGGGACGCGGGCGCCCCGGCCGGGCGGCTCGGCCCCGGCGCCGAGGTGCTCGTGGACCAGGCGCAGCAGCTCCGCCCCGCCGTCGCCCTTCACCTTGGCCTCGAAGGAATTGCCGCGGATCATCGCGAACTGCGACTGGCCGAAGGCCGCGGGCGAGCCCAGGGCCGAGGCCAGCGCGGTCTTGTCCACACCGGCCCCGTCCAGCAGGGCGCGTCTGCCGCAGCCGGGGTTGGCGGCGAGCGCCGCCAGCGCCCGGGCGTCGAGCGGGCGGGGCGGCACGGCGGGGCCGCGCAGGTCAGCGAGCCGCTGCCGGAGAGTCGTCTGCGGAGGGCCGCTGGGCGGGTAGGAGCTCACCCGCGGAAGTGTCCCATCCGCCACTGACAATCGTGGGGCCGCGGCGGAAAACGATCCGCCGGGCCAGCAGATAGCCGGCTCCCATGACCGCCGCGCCCGCGACCGCGTCGAAGAAGTAGTGGTTGGCCGTCCCCATCACGACCAGGGTCGTGACCAGCGGATACGCCACGGCGAACGCCCGCACCAGGGGGCGGCGGCCGTACGTCCACAGCAGGACGCCGCACCACAGCGCCCAGCCGACGTGCAGGCTCGGCATGGCGGCGTACTGGTTGGTCAACGAGCCCATCCCGCGCGGTGCGCTGGCCTCCGCGCCCCACCAGCCGTACCCGCTGTACTGCGCCATCGTGTCGCTGAACCCGTGCGCCGCGTCCAGCAGCCGCGGCGGGCAGGTCGGCATCAGCGTGAAGCCGATCAGCCCGAGCAGCGTGGACGCCACCAGCCAGGTGCGCGCGAGCCGGTAGTGGGCGGGCCGGCGGCGGTAGAGCCAGACCAGCACGGCCGGGGTCACCAGGTAGTGCAGCGAGGCGTAGACGAAGTCGGCGGGTACGCCCAGCCAGGCCTGGTCGGTGAACAGCCGGTTGAGGGGCCGTTCGAAGTCCATCCCGAGGGCGCCCTCGGAACGCAGGATCGCGAGCCCGTGGTCGACGGCGAGCTGCACGTCGCCGCGGGCGAGGAGTCTGCCGCCCGAGTACGCGGCGTAGACGAGCCCCAGGAGCAGCAGTTCGGCCCACCAACGGGTGGGCCGGGGCCTTTGAGTCATACGGTGTAAGACGCACGTATGTACGGACGGGTTGCCTGGTGTTCCCGTGATGGATGATGGTCGGACGATACAACCGGCGATTACCGGCCATAACCGGCACGAACCTGGGAGAAACGCACATGGCCCCCCGCATCCTGCTGGCCCGCCACGGGCAGACCGCGTGGTCGCTGTCCGGCAAGCACACGGGCCGCACGGACGTCCCCCTGCTCGAGGAGGGCCGGCGCGGCGCGAGGCTCCTCGGCGAGCGGCTCGCCAAGGACCCGTGGGCGGGGCTGCCGGGCGTCGAGGTGCGCACCAGCCCGCTGCTGCGGGCGAGCGAGAGCTGCGACCTCGCCGGCTTCGGCGCCCGCGCCGAGCCCTGGGACACGCTGATGGAGTGGGACTACGGCGACTACGAGGGCATGACCCCGGCCGAGATCCAGGCCGTCCGCCCCGGCTGGCTGATCTGGCGCGACGGCGTCCCCGGCGGCGAGTCGGTCGCCGACGTCGCCGCCCGCGCCGACGAGGTCGTGCGCTGGGCCCGTGCGGCCGAGCAGGACGTCCTGGTCTTCGCGCACGGCCACATCCTGCGCACCCTGGCGGCCCGCTGGCTCGGCCTGGACGCCTCCTTCGGCGCGCGCATCCGGCTGGACCCGACCTCCCTGTCCGTCCTGGGCTGGGCGTACGGGGAGCCGGCCCTGGAGCGCTGGAACGACACGGGCCACCTGGACGCGTGACCGCGGCCGCCCCGCCCGCGCGAGGGCGGGGCGGGGCTCAGACCGAGGCGTGCCGGGCCAGGAAGTCGCAGACGCGCGGCGAGCGCTGGTGCGGGACCAGGGTCTGCGCGGTGCCCGCCAGCAGCGACCGCACCCGGGTGGACTGCACCTCGGTGAGCAGGTCCAGCACCCGGCCGCCGGCCCAGGCGGCCTCGTCGGGGGCGCCCGCGCGGGCCAGGTCGTCGGCGAGCTCGGCGGTGTACAGCGCGACATTGCGCGCGAAGTGCGGGTCCTGGAGGTCGGCCGCCCTCCGGGCGTGCCGGGCGGCCCGGCCGTACTCGCCCAGCTCCGCCCAGCACTTGGCCTCCAGCGACTCCAGCTCCGCCTCGCCGAAGAAGGACATCCACTCCGGATCGGCCTCCTCCGCGCCCCGCGAGAAGTGCGTGTGCGCCCGGCTCAGCGCGTCCTCGCAGGACGAGCGGTCCGCCAGCCCCGCCCAGCCGCCCGCCTCCCGCAGCGAGAGCAGCGACAGCAGCCGCGCCGAACCCAGCCCCCGCGCCGCGCGCTGCCCGGCCTGGGCGGCGCGGACCGCCTCGCGCGGCCGCCCGCAGTCCCGGGCCAGGAAGGCCGTGTTGCAGAAGGCGTGCGCCTCCAGGCCCGCGTCCCCGGCGACCCGGGCCGTGGCCAGCGCCTCGGCGTAGTGGGAGCGGGCGTCGTCGAAGCGGCTCGAGTCGTGCGCCAGCCAGCCCACCGAGAGGGCGAGTTCGCCGGCGCCCGCGTGCAGCCGGTCCTCCGTCGACTGCCGGGCGGCCCCGGCGTCCAGCAGTGCGTACGCGGCGCGCAGCGGCTCGGCGGCCCTGCGGTAGAGGGCGTCGGCGCCGTGCCGGTCGTCCAGCAGCCGGATCTGGCGGACGGCGTCCTCCACCGCGGCCACCTCGGCCTCCCCGGCCCGCGCGGGAGGGGGGCGGTGGTCACCGAGCAGGCTGAAGTTGAGCGTCGCGGCGGCCACGGTCGCCGAGCCGCCCGCCATGAACGCGCGACGCAGCACGTCGCTCTCCTTGGAGGGGTGGGGGGTGGGGGACGGGGCGGCCGGGACGCGGGCCGAGCGGCCGCGCACCGCCTCGCGCGGGGCGAAACCGAGGTCGCTCAGCGTGCGGCCGGGGAACAGGTGCAGGAACACCCGCTCGTAGGCGTAGTTGGGGCAGCGGATCTCGCCGGACTCGACCCGGCCGATGTAGCGGGGGTCGCAGGAAACCGTTTCTCCGATTTCCTTCGCCGCCCTGCGCACCAGGGCGGCGAACTCGGCGGGCGAACGCTGCCCGCGCAGCCGGCGGAACGTGGCGTTCGGTGCGTGGGGGGACGCCGCCATGGACCTGGCCTCTCTGGCGAGGAAGGGTGCCGGTGACGGGTGGGGTCCGGCGCGCATGAACGTACCGCCGACGCCGGTGGCTCCACACGGTGTTTGGCTACAAAACGGATATCTCACCCACGATCCGCCATGAAGTGCCATCCTTTGCGGCGTTCTCGCGCCGCCACCGTTGACGTTCCGGTGCGTTGAACCATGCGGACTCGAGCATCAAGGAGGGGTTCCCTTGTTGGAGGGTGGCATGGAGAGCAGTGGAACGAGCACCGCGCCCGAGCCTGGCGCGACCCCGACCCCGGCCCCGGATCTGGTGACCGTGCCCACCCGGCAGGGACTGGAGGCGGTGGACATCATCCTCCGCGCCTCCCCGACCCCGGCCGCCGGCGTCGGTCCCGTGCTCCACGACGGATCCGGCGACACCCTCGGCTTCCTCGTCCCGCCCGGCACCGCCGACGCCTGGGACATGCCGGGCAGCGCGTGTACGCAGACCAACGGGCGCGGCATGCGCTTCGGCGACGCGCCCGCCGCCGGCCCCACCGCCTGGCTGTTGCCGCCGGAGGTCACCGGCGGTCTGACCGACCCGGAGGTGCTGCGCGCGGCCCTCGGCGAGGCGGCCCGCCTGATCGAGGCGGCGGACGGCTGCCACTGACCTCGCACCGGCGCCGGCGCCGGGGATCGCCCCGGCACCCGCCGCTGCCCCGCCGCCGTCCCGCCGCCGCGAGGGCCCGGCTCTGACCAGCGATAATGGGGGGCGTGGCAAAGGGCAGGAGAAGTGGAAAGGCGGCGGCCGCCGAGACGGTCGTGGGACAGGTCGACGGCGGTACGGCCGAGCTGGTCCCCGACCGGGAGCGAGCCCGCGCGTTCACGCTGCTGATCGACGGCGCCCCGCAGTCCCACGTGGACCTCGGCGATCCGGCCCACCTGGACTTCGCCTACCAGCGCCGGATCGGGCACCTCGTCGACCTCGCCGCCCCGGCCCGGCAGCCGCTGAACGTGGTGCACCTGGGCGGCGGTGCCTTCACCCTGGCCCGCTACACCGCGGCCACCCGGCCCCGGTCCGCCCAGCAGGTCGTGGAGATCGACGCGGGCCTGGTGGCCTTCGTACGGGAGCACCTCCCGCTGGATCCGCAGGCACGGGTACGGGTCCGCGCCGTCGACGCCCGGGCCGGACTCGCCAAGGTGCCGGACGGCTGGGCGGACCTGGTGATCGCGGACGTGTTCAGCGGGGCGCGCACCCCGGCGCACCTGACCAGCACCGAGTTCCTGGACGACGTACGGCGGGCGATGGCGCCCACCGGGTGGTACGTCGCGAACCTCGCCGACGGCGCGCCGCTGGCCCACCTGCGCGGGCAGATCGCGACCGCGGCGGTCCGCTTCGAGCGGCTGGCGCTGGCGGCGGACCCGGTCGTCCTCAGGGGGAAACGTTTCGGCAATGCCGTGCTGGTGGCTTCCGACCGCGAGCTCCCGGTGGCCGAGTTCACCCGCCGGGTGGCCGGCGACCCGCACCCCGGCCGGGTGCTGCACGGCCGCGACCTGGCGGACTTCACGGGCGGCGCGGCCCCCGTGGCCGACGCCTCGGCGGTGGCCTCGCCCGCACCGCCGCCGTCGGTGTTCCGGTAGTCCAGGTCCCGGTCCCGGGTCAGGTCCAGGGCCAGATCCCGGGCCAGATCCCGGCCGGCCCGCTCCGTCCCCTCAGCGCTCGTCGAACTCCACCAGCGGCGGGTGGTCGTGCCAGGTGCAGAAGACGGAGGACTCGCGGCCGTCACGGGTGAAGGTGACCCGGATCATGAACGGCTGCTTCCACACCTGCATCCGCCATCCGGCCGCCGGGGTCGCCGAGACCAGCTCCGCCGAGGTGGCGCCGAGGTCGAAGACCACCCGGCCGCCGGGGACCGTGTAACCCTTCACATCGCCCGTGCCCTCCTTCGCCGGCCCGCCGCCGTACGGCTGCTGGCTCGGCGAGGGCTTCGCGGCGGCCGGCGGCCGGGACGAGGCGGACGCGGACGGCGAGGCGGAGGGGGCCGGCGCCGAGGGCGTGGCCGGGCCGGGTGAGGCGGACGGAGCCGGGGGCCGCGTGCCCTGGGTGGCCGAGGACAGCGCCTGCGTCGTGAGCGGAACGGCGAGCGGCCGGTCGTACGCCGTACCGGACATGACCGTGTGCACGCCCCACCACGACAGCGTCACCGCCGCCCCGGTGGCCAGTGTCCAGGCGAAAGCGTGTACCAGTCCTCGTCGCATCAGGGCACATACTGCACCACGCGTCGCAGAGGTGGACCGCCACCCCGCGCGGTCCCCCGAATGGCGTACGGTGCCGCCCATGGCAAGTGTGCTCGTGGTCGAGGACGACCAGTTCGTACGTTCCGCCCTCATCCGGCACCTCACCGATGCCTCCCACACAGTGCGGAGCGTCGGTACGGCCCTGGAGGCCCTGCGCGAAGTCGCCCACCACCACTTCGACGTGGTCATCCTGGACCTCGGGCTGCCCGACCTGGACGGGTCGGAGGCGCTGAAGATGCTGCGCGGCATCACCGACGTCCCGGTGATCATCGCGACCGCGCGGGACGACGAGACGGAGATCGTCCGGCTGCTCAACGCCGGCGCCGACGACTACCTGACCAAGCCCTTCTCCGTGGAACACCTCTCCGCCCGGATGGCCGCCGTACTGCGCCGCGCCCGGGCCGCCGCCGGGGCCGAACCCCCCTCGCGCGTGCTGCGGGTCGGCGGGCTGGCCATCGACCCGCTGCGCCGTCTCGCGGAGCTGGACGGGGCCGTACTGGACCTGACCCGGCGCGAGTTCGACCTGCTGGCCTTCCTGGCCGGGCGGCCCGGGGTGGTCGTGGCGCGGCGCGAGCTGCTGGCGGAGGTCTGGCAGCAGTCGTACGGGGACGACCAGACGATCGACGTCCATCTGTCGTGGCTGCGGCGCAAATTGGGCGAGACGGCCGCGAACCCCCGCTATCTGCACACCCTGCGGGGCGTCGGGGTCAAACTGGAGCCACCCGCGTGAGCGGGGCGGGCGTCATGGGGAGGGCCGGCGCGGCGGGCGGGGGGCGCGTGCGATGAGATGGGCCCTGGTCAAGGTGTGCCTCGCGGTCACCGCCATGGTGGTCGTCGCGTTCGCCGTACCGCTGGGGATGGTCGTCCAGGAGATGGCCAGCGACCGGGCGTTCTCCAACGCCGAGCGGCAGGCCGCCACCATCGGGCCCACCCTGTCCATCACCACCGACCCGCAGCAGCTGCGCAAGGCCGTGGAGTCCACCCAGATGGGCGCTGCCGAGCGGATGGCCGTGCACGTGCCGGGGGTCGGCGGGGCGGCCGCGGTGACCATCGGCAGGGCCCGGGCGGCCGCCGGTGACGTGGCCCGCACCCGCGAGTACGGGCGGGCCACCACCGCCTCGGTGCCGGGCGGCGGCTCGGCGCTGCTCCAGCCCACCGCCATCGGTACCGGCGACATCGCGGTCGTGGAGATCTTCGTACCGGAGAGCGAGGTCAGCAACGGCGTCACCACCGCCTGGCTGGTCCTCGCGGGCGTCGGACTCGCCCTGATCGTGGGTTCGGTGGCGGTCGCCGACCGGCTCGGCGCCCGCCTGGTGCGGCCCGCCGAGCGGCTCGCGGACGCCGCCCACCAGCTGGGCGAGGGCAGGCTCGGCGCGCGCGTGCCCGAGGCCGGGCCCAAGGAACTGCGGTCGGCCGCCGTGGCGTTCAACTCGATGGCGGACCAGGTCGTCGAACTCCTCGCCAACGAGCGGGAGCTGGCCGCCGACCTCTCGCACCGGCTGCGGACGCCGCTGACGGTGCTGCGGCTCAACGCGGCCTCCCTCGGGGACGGACCGGCCGCCGACCAGACCCGGGCGGCCGTCGAGCAGCTGGAGCGCGAGGTCGACACGATCATCCGGACCGCGCGCGAGCAGCGGCCGGCGACGCAGGGGGCCGGCGCGGGCTGCGACGCCTCCGAGGTGATCCGCGACCGGATGGACTTCTGGTCCGCGCTCGCCGAGGACGAGGGCCGCGAGGTGCGCCTCGCCGGCGTCGACCGGACGGTACGGATCCCGGTGGCCCGCCCGGAGCTCGCGGCGGCCCTGGACGCCATGCTCGGCAACGTCTTCCGGCACACCCCCGAGGGCACCCCGTTCGCGGTGGACGTGCACGACGCCGGGGACGCGGTCATCGTGCTGGTCTCCGACGCCGGCCCCGGGATCGCCGACCCGGACGCCGCGCTGCGGCGCGGCAACGACGGGGGCCGGGACGGTTCCACCGGGCTCGGGCTGGACATCGTCCGCCGGGTGGCGGAGTCGACGGGCGGCGACGTACGGATCGGGCGCTCGGTGCTCGGCGGCACCGAGGTGCGGGTGTGGATCGCACTGGACGGGCGCAGCCGGGGCGGTGCGGGCGGGCCGCAGGCGCGGCGGGGACGGCGCAAGCGACGGGGGTGAGGGGCCGACCCGGGCTGGGGGGGGGCGACGGGGCTGGCCCGGCTGGGGGGCCGACGGGGCCGAGGGGCGGGTTCACGGTACGGCGCGGTACCGGTTTCCACTCCGGCGTGGGCATCCTGGACTCGTCCGTCCCGCTCCAGAAGGAGTCCGCCATGCGTTACGCCGTCCTCGGCACCGGGATCGTCGGCCGGACCGTCGCCGCCAAGCTGGTCTCGCTCGGCCACGAGGTGGTCATCGGCACCCGCGACCCGGCCGCCACCCTCGCGCGTACGGAGACCGGCGAGACGGGCGTGGGCCCGTACGCCGTCTGGCAGGCCTCCCATCCCGACGTGACGCTCGCGCCCTTCGCCGGGGCCGTGGCGGCCGGGGAGGTGCTGGTGAACGCCACGGGCGGCCGGGTCAGCCTGGACGCGCTGGCCGCCGCCGACGCCGCCGACCTCGAGGGCAAGGTGCTGCTGGACATCGCCAACCCGCTGGATTTCAGCCACGGATTCCCGCCCGGACTGGACCCGGTGAACACCGACAGCCTCGGGGAGCGGATCCAGCGGACCTTCCCGGGCCTGCGGGTGGTGAAGTCCCTGAACACCATGAACTGCGCCGTCATGGTCGACCCGAGCCGGGTCGCGGGCGAGCACCACGTCTTCGTCTCGGGCGAGGACGCGGAGGCCAAGAAGACGGTGCGGGAGCTGCTGTACTCCTTCGGCTGGCCGGAATCGAGCGTGCTGGACCTCGGTGGCATCGAGTCCGCGCGCGGCACGGAGATGCTGCTGCCGATCTGGCTGCGCCTGATGGGCACCCTCGGGCACACCGACTTCAACTTCCACATCACGGGCGCGGGCGGCGGCGGGGCCTGGGGCGGCCACTGACGGGTGCGCAATTGTTGCCTCCCCTGGTGGGGCAGCCGAGGGTGGGCGTGACGGAAGGAGTCACGCATGAGAGTCATGCTCCGGGCCCACATCGACACCACCGCGGGTAACGAGGCCCTCCAGAACGGGTCGCTGCAGCGGACGATGGAGAAGCTGCTGAAGGCCGTCAACCCGGAGGCGGCCTACTTCGGCCTCTCGGAGGGCGTCCGCTCCTGCTGGATCGTCTTCGACATGGACGACAGCGCGACGTTGCCGCCGCTGCTGGAGGGCCTGTTCATGGAGCTGGGCGCCGAGATCGAGGTCGCCCCGGTGATGGACCGCGACGGTCTGGAGCGGGGCCTGAAGGCGATGGCGGCGGCCCAGGGCTGAGCGGCCGCGCGCACCGACGCACCCGCGCACCCGCGGACCCGCGGGTCAGGGGGTGCCGGGGGTGCCGGGGGCTGCGTGGGGGGTGTGGGAGAGGCGTTCGGCCTGCTCGCGGCCGACCGCGGCGGTGCGGTGGAGGTAGTCGGCGATGACGGCCAGTTCGGCGTCGGAGTAGCCGCTCAGGACCTCGCCGAACGCGCGCCCGGGGGTGTCCCAGGCGGTGGAGATGCGCGTGCGGGCGATGGGGGAGAGGGCCACCAGGGAACGGCGGCGGTCGTGGGGGTCCGCGTGCCGTTCGACGACGCCGGCCTTGACCAGGCGGTCGACGAGGCGGGTGGCGGAACCCGAGGTCAGGCCGGTCAGACGGGCGACGTCGCCGGTGCTGACGGGGCCGGGTTCGAGGTCGAGCAGGGCCACGCACTGCATGTCGGTGGGGTGCAGGCCGACGTGGTCGGCCATCGCCTGGTTGAAGACGGAGTAGTCGGCGTAGTGCTTCTGGCTCTCCGTGATGACGCGCGCGAGCAGCTCCGCGCGGCTCCATTCACCCGAACGGGGGGAATCGGTTGACATCGGCTTCTCCGTGCTCCAAATTTATCTGTGTGACGCAGAGAATGCGTCGCACAGAATCTGCGTCACGGAGATTGTAGCCGTGTCGCGTCCGATCACAAGGAGCCTTCCATGTCCCAGCCCTCCCTCCCGGCATCGCTCCCGTCCGCGTCCGCGTCTCCGTCCCGGTCTCTGTCCGCGTCATCCACGTCGTCGGCGTCGTCCGGGCCGTGTGTCCTGGTCACCGGTGGCCGCGGCGCCGTGGCCCGCGCTGTCGCCGCCCGCCTGGCCGAGCGCGGGGTCCCGTTCCGCCTCGGCTCCCGCGAGCCCGGGCCTCCCGGCGCGTCGGGTGCGTCCGGCGCCCCGGGCGCCGTGCATCTGGACCTGACCGATCCCGCCACCTTCCCGGCGGCCCTGGAGGGCATCCGCACGGTCTTCCTCTACGCCGAGGCGGCGGCGATCGACGCCTTCGTGAAGGAGGCCACCGCCGCCGGCGTCGAGCATGTCGTGCTGCTGTCCTCCTCCAGCGTCCTCGCCCCCGACGCCACCGAGAACGCCCTGGCCGCCTCCCACCTCGTGGTCGAGCAGGCCCTGCTCGCCTCGCCGCTGCGCACCACCCTGCTGCGCCCCGGAGCCTTCGCGAGCAACGCCCTCGGCTGGGCCTGGGCCATGAAGTCCGGGGCGGCCATCCGGCTGCCCTACCCCGGTGCGTACGCCGACCCGGTCCACGAGGCCGACATCGCCGACGCGGCCGTCGCCGTCCTCACCGACCCCGCCCTGGCCGGCCGGGCGTACACCCTCACCGGCCCGCAGTCCCTCACCTTCGCCACGCAGCTTGCGGTCCTCTCCGGCGTCCTCGGCCGGTCCGTCCCCTTCGAGACCGTCACCCCCGAGCAGTGGAAGGCCGACGTCGAGGGCTTCATACCCGGCCCCTATGCCGATGCCCTGCTCGCCCACTGGGCCGCCCAGGACGGGATCGCGACGCCGGTCACCGACGAGGTCGAGCGTCTGACCGGCCACCCCGCCCGCGCGTTCGAGACCTGGGCCGAGGACCACGTGGAGGCCTTCTCCTGACCCGCGACCCGGCGGCTCACAGCCGACCCGTGCGGGCCAGCCGGGCGTACCAGTGGGCGCTGGAACGGGGGGTGCGGACCTGGGTGGCGTAGTCGACGTGGACGATGCCGAAGCGCTTGCTGTAGCCGTAGGACCACTCGAAGTTGTCCAGCAGGGACCACAGGAAGTAGCCCTCGACCGGGGCGCCGTCCGACAGGGCCCGGTGGACGGCGGTCAGATGGGCCTCCAGATAGGCGATCCGCAGCGGGTCGTGGAGGTCGGCGGGGTAGGCCGCGCCGTTCTCCGTGACCATCAGCGGCAGGCCGGGGGCCTCCTTGGAGAAGCGCATCAGCAGGTCGTACAGGCCCGTCGGGTCGATGGACCAGTCCATGTCGGTCCGCTCGCCCGGAGGTTGGTGGAAGGCCACCGTCTCCGCCGCGGGCCAGGGAGAGTGGACGGTCGTGGCGTGGCCGTCCCTGCGGGGGCCGCCGCCGGCGGTGGCCGCCGAGACCACGGCGGGGCTGTAGTAGTTCACCCCCAGGAAGTCCAGGGGCTGCTGGATCAGGCTCTCGTCGCCCTCATGGACGAACGACCAGTCCGTCACGGTGGCCGTGTCGGTCAGCAGGTCGTCTGGATAGGCGCCGTGCAGGAGCGGTCCCGTGAAGACGCGGTTGGCCAGCGCGTCGATGCGGCGCCGGGCGTCCCGGTCGGCGGGGGAGGCCGTCAGCGGGCGGACCGCGCTCGGGTTGAGCGCGATGCCGACGTGGGCGGCGGAGGGCAGCGCCCGCGCCGCCAGGCCGTGGGCGAGGTTGAGGTGGTGTGCCGCGCGCAGCGCGTCCGCCGGGCAGGTCCGGCCCGGGGCGTGCACGCCCGAGGCGTAGCCGAGGAAGGCACTGCACCAGGGCTCGTTGAGGGTGCACCACAACCGGACCCGGTCGCCGAGCGCCGCGCCGACGTCCTGCGCGTACTGGGCGAAGGCGTACGCCGTCTCCCGTTCCGCCCAGCCGCCCGCGTCCTCCAGATACTGCGGCAGGTCCCAGTGGTACAGCGTCAGACAGGGCTCGATGCCGAACGCCAGCAGTTCGTCCACCAGGGCGTCGTAGAAGCCGATGCCGCCCGCCAGCACCCGTGGCCAGGAGACCGAGAAACGATAGGAGTTCAGATGGAGTTTTGCCATCAGGCGTACGTCCTGCCGCCACAGCCGGTGGTGGTCCACGGCGACGTCGCCCGTGTCACCGGCGTGTACCTTGCCCGGGGTGCGGCAGAAGGTGTCCCAGATCGACGGCCCGCGGCTGTCCGCGCCGCCCTCGATCTGGAAGGCCGCCGTGGCCGCGCCCCAGAGGAACTTCTCCGGGAAGGTCAGCGTCGTGGGTGTGCTCATCCCTTGATTGCTCCCTGCATGATGCCGCCCACGATCTGGCGGCCGAAGACGACGAAGACGAGGAGGAGCGGGAGCGTGCCCAGCAGCGCGCCCGCCATGATCACCGACTGGTCCGGGATATAGCCGCGGCCCAGGCCCGTCAGGGCCACCTGGACCGTGGGGCTGCCGTTCTGGGTGAGCGCGACGATCGGCCAGAAGAAGTCGTTCCAGGCCATGACGAAGGTCAGCATGCCCAGGACCGCCATCGCCGGGCGGGCCGCCGGGAAGACCACGTGCCACACGATCCGCAGCGAACTCGCGCCGTCCACCCGGGCCGCCTCCACCAGCTCCGCCGGGAGGACCTGAGTGAGGTACTGGCGCATGAAGAACACCCCGAAGGCCGAGACCAGCGAGGGGAGGACCACCGACTGCAGCTGATCGGTCCACGACAGCTTCGCGATCAGCATGTAGAGCGGCACCACGCTCAGCTGCGGCGGGATCAGCATGGTGGCGACCACCAGCATCAGCAGCAGCCGGCGGCCGCGGAACCGCAGCCGGGCGAACGCGAACCCGGCCAGGGTCGAGAAGAGGACCGTGCCCGCGGCGACCGTGCCCGCCACCACCACGGTGTTGAGCAGGGCCGTGCCCATGTTCGCGTCGTTCCAGGCCACGGTGAGGTTGCGGCCCAGGTTCCCGCCGAACCAGAACGGCGGCGGGGTCTGCGCCAGCCGCGTACTGGTCCGCGAGGCCGCGATCGCCGTCCACACCAACGGGAAGAGGGAGACCGCCGTGAAGAGACCGAGGACGAGATACGTCAGCCGGCTCGCGCGCAGGGAGTTCACCGCTCACCCCGCCCGCGCAGCAGTCGCGCCACTCCGGCGATCAGCAGCAGGATCAGGAACATCGTCCACGCGATCGCCGAGGCCCGCCCCAGGTGCAGGTTCACCCAGCCCTGCTCGTACAGGTACAGGCCCAGCGTCTGGAACTGGTGGTCCGAGCCGCCCGTCGCGCCCGCCCCGCCGTTGAACAGCAGCGGCTCGCCGAACAGCTGCGTCGCCCCGATCGTCGAGACCACGCAGGTGAACAGGATCGTCGGCCGCAGGCACGGCACGGTCACGTGGAAGAACTGCTGCCACCGGGAGGCACCGTCGAGCGCCGCCGACTCGTACAGCTCACCCGGCACCGCCTGCATCGCCGCCAGGTAGATCAGCGCGTTGTAGCCCGTCCATCGCCAGATCACGATCGTCGAGACCGCCAACTGTGAGGCGAGGGTGCCGTTCTGCCAGTCCACCGGCCCGAACCCGACCAGGTCCAGCGCCCAGTTCACCATCCCGTAGTCCCGGCCGAAGAGCAGCACGAAGACCAAGGTGGCCGCCGCCACCGAGGTCGCGTACGGGGTGAGGACGGCGACCTTGAAGAACGTCGAGCCGCGCAGCCGGTAGTTCAGCAGATGGGCCAGCCCCAGCGCGACCGCCAGCTGCGGCACCGTCGAGAGCAGCCCGATCGTCACCGTGTTGCGCAGCGCGTTCCAGAAGAACGCGTCGTCCAGCAGCCGGCTGAAGTTGCGCAGGCCCACCCACCGCATCGTGTCCGGATCGGTCAGCTCCACCTGGTGCAGCGCCGCCCAGCCCGTGTACAGCAGCGGGAAGAGCCCGAAGGCGGCGAAGAACAGGAAGAACGGCGCCACGAACGCGTACGGGCTCAGGCGCAGGTCCCAGCGGTAGCGCCGGGACCGCCATGCCCGGCCCGCCCGGCCCTCCCGCAGAGCGCGGGAGGACGTGGGCAGGACCGCGGTCCCCGTCGTCTCGTCGGCCATCGGCTACTGGTCCAGCGCGTTGTCGATCGCCTTGACGGCCGCCTGCCAGCCTTCCTCCGGGGACCGCCCCTTCTGGTCGACCTGGAGCATCCCGATGTCGGCGAGGTTCTGGGCGATCACCAGGTCCTTGGGGCCGACCACCGTCACCGGCACCCCCTGCGCCGCCTGCGCGAAGATCTCCCCGATCGGCGCGCCCCCGAAGTACGCGTGCTTGGCCCCCGAGACCGTCGGCAGGGCGTAGGCCGCGCTCGCGCTCGGGAAGCTGCCCCGCTTCTCGAACAGCCGGGCCTGCTGCGCGGGCGCCGTCAGCCACGCCGCCAGCTTCGCCGCCTCCGCCGCGTTCTTCCCGGCCTTGGGCACCACCAGGAACGAGCCGCCCCAGTTGCTGGGCCGGGGGGCCTGCGCCACGTCCCACTTGTCCTGGCCCGCCGGGCCCGCCTTGTCCTGGATGTAGCCGAGCATCCAGGCCGGACAGGACACGGTGGCGAACGTCCCGTTGGCGAACGCCTGGTCCCAGGCCGGGGTGAACTGCTGGAGCTTCGCGCTCAGGCCCTCCGTCGCGAAGGACGCGGCCAGGTCGAAGGACGCGCGCACCGCCGGGTTGGTCTTGTACACGACCTTGCCCTGTTCGTCGTAGAAGCGCTGCGCGCTGCCGCCGGTCACCGCCGCCATCACGCCCGAGGCCGAGTCGACGAACGCCGTCCCGGCGGGCGCCTTCGCCTTGTACTGCCGGCCCGCCTCCAGGTACTTGTTCCAGTCGCCCGCCCACAGCGCCCCGACCGCCGCCCGGTCGGTGGGGAGCCCGGCCGCCGCGAACAGGTCCTTGCGGTAGCAGATGCCCTGCGGCCCGATGTCGGTGCCGAGCCCCACCGTGGCGCCGTTCTTCGCCGTCCCCTGCGCCCATTTCCACGGCAGGTACGCCGCCTTGTCCACCCCGGCCGCCTTGCCGAGGTCCACCAGCTTCTCGCTCTGCGTCGCGGTGATCTCGGCGATGTTGTTGACCTCGACGGCCTGGATGTCGGCGAGTCCGCTGCCCGTGCCCAGGTGGGTCAGCAGCTGCGGGTAGTAGTTCTCGTTCCGCTCGATCGAGGTCTGCTCGATCACCACACCCGGGTTCTGCTCCATGTAGGCGTCGTACAGGCCGGCCTCCTTGAGGCCGAAGGCCCCGAAGACCCCGACGGTGAGGGTGACGCGCGCGGCGCCACTGCCCTTGCCGCCGCCCTTGCCGCTTTCCTCCGGGCCGTCCGCCGGGTCCTGTGCGCAGCCCGCCAGCAGCAGGGCGGCGCCCACGACGGCGGCCAGGGTTCCTCGGGCTCTTCGGGCTCGCATGTGCGTCCTCCTTGAGGAGTGAACGTGCCGTGTGTTGTGTGCCACAGTGTGGGAGCGCTCCCATCGGCGTCAAGGGGTAGATTCACCATCGGGAGGAAGCCATGAATGGGCGTGTGCGCGGCGGGGGACGGCCGACCCTGGAAGAGGTGGCCGTGCGGGCCGGGGTCGGGCGCGGCACCGTGTCCCGCGTGATCAACGGGTCGTCGAAGGTCAGCGAGCACACCCGGGCCGCCGTCGAGGCCGCGGTGGCCGAGCTGGGTTACGTACCCAACCGGGCCGCCCGGGCCCTGGCGGCCAACCGGACCGACGCCGTCGCCCTGGTCATCCCCGAGCCGGAGGACCGGTTCTTCGCCGAGCCGTACTTCTCGGAGGTGGTCCGCGGGGTCGGCGCCGCCCTCGCCGAGACCGACGTCCAGCTGGTGCTCACCCTGGCCGGCTCCGACCGCGAGCGGCGCCGGCTGGCGCAGTACCTGTCCGGGCACCGCGTGGACGGCGTCCTGCTGGTCTCGGTGCACGCCGGCGACCCGCTGCCGGAGCTGCTGGCCGAGCTGGGCATCCCGGCCGTGATCAGCGGCCGCCGGTCGGCCGACGAACCGCTGCCGTGCGTGGACTCCGACAACCTGGAGGGCGGCCGGGCCGCCGTACGGCACCTGCTGGCCCGCGGCCGGCGCACGATCGCGACGATCACCGGCCCGCTCGACGTGTACGCCTCCCAGTGCCGCCTGGAGGGCTACCGGCAGGCCCTGGCCGAGGCCGGCCACCGCGTGGACGAGGCGCTGATCGCGTACGGCGACTTCACCGAGGAGGGCGGCCGCCGGGCCATGCGCGAGCTGCTGGCGCGCGGCCCCGCCCCGGACGCCGTCTTCGCCGCCTCCGACGTCATGGCCGCCGGGGCCCGGCACGAGCTGCGCGCGGCCGGCCACCGCACCCCCGAGGACGTGGCCCTGGTCGGCTTCGACGACTCGGTGGTGGCCCGGCACATGGACCCGCCACTGACGAGCGTGCGCCAGCCGATCGAGGAGATGGGCCGGACGATGGCGCGGGTGCTGCTGGAGCGCATCGCGCGGGGCGGAACGGAACCGGCCCGGGCCGTGGTGCTGCCGACCGAGCTGGTCGTCCGCCAGTCCTCGTAGCCGGTCCTCGGGGCGGTGCCGGGCCCGCGGAACGCGGAAGGTCCCGGTCCGCTCGCGCGGACCGGGACCTTCCGATCAGGGTGAGTGACGGGACTCGAACCCGCGGCCACCTGGACCACAACCAGGTGCTCTACCAACTGAGCTACACCCACCATGTCCGGTCGGAAACCGACCGGCCGAAGAAAAGGGTACAGGGTCCGGAAGGGTGCTCGCTCCCCGGTTTCCCGCCACCCCTCCTCCGGGGCTCCCGCCGCCTCGCTATTCGGCCGGCAGGACGTGCTTGGCGGCGATGGCCCGTGCGGTGTCCGAGTCCGGACCGGGCTGCGGCACGAAGACCGCCTCGCGGTAGTAGCGCAGCTCGGCGATGGATTCCTTGATGTCCGCCAGCGCGCGGTGGTTGCCGTTCTTCGGCGGGCTGTTGAAGTAGGCCCGCGGGTACCAGCGGCGGGCCAGCTCCTTGACCGAGGACACGTCCACGATCCGGTAGTGCAGGTGGCTCTCCAGCGCGGGCATGTCGCGCAGCAGGAAGCCGCGGTCGGTGCCGACCGAGTTCCCGCAGAGCGGAGCCTTGCGGGGCTCCTTCACGTGTTCCCGTACGTAGGCCAGGACCTGGGCCTCGGCGTCGGCCAGGGTGGTACCGCCGGCCAGCTCCTCGAGCAGGCCGGAGGCGGTGTGCATCTCGCGCACCACGTCGGGCATGGATTCCAGTGCGGCGTCCGGTGGGCGGATCACGATGTCCACGCCGTCGCCGAGCACGTTGAGCTCCGAGTCGGTGACCAGTGCGGCCACCTCGATAAGTGCGTCGTCCGTCAGCGAGAGCCCGGTCATCTCGCAGTCGATCCACACCATGCGATCGTTCATGCGTCCACTTTATGCGCCAGATCCCCGCACCGGTGATGACCGGTGCGGGGACCTCGCGCAGGGTGTGCCGTGCCGCCGGGCGTCAGGCGTGCTCGCGCAGAGCGCGGCCCGGGGCGTAGAGCTCGGTCACGGTCGGGCCGGTCGCCGCCAGCGCGGCCGCGGCCCGCTGGGGCTGCGGGGTGCGCTGGTGCGGAACCGGACCGCCCGAGAGCTCGGACACCGGTACGTCGGCCTGCGGCCGGCGTGCCCGGTAGGCGGAGCGGTAGGCGGCCGGGGAGGACCCCAGCTGCCGCCGGAAGTGCCCGCGCAGCGCGACCGGCGAACGGAACCCGCACCGTCCGGCGACCTCGTCGACCGAGTAGTCGGAGGTCTCCAGCAGCCGCTGTGCCTGGAGCACCCGCTGGGTGATCAGCCACTGCAGCGGCGCGCTGCCGGTCAGCGACCGGAAGCGGCGGTCGAAGGTCCGCCGGCTCATGTACGCCCGGGCGGCGAGCGTCTCCACGTCGAACTGCTCGTGGAGGTGCTCCAGCGCCCAGGCGACGACCTCGGCCAGCGGGTCCGCGCCGATCTCCTCCGGCAGGGACCTGTCGAGGTAGCGCTCCTGGCCGCCCGTGCGCCGCGGCGGGACGACGAGCCTGCGGGCCAGGGCCCCGGCCGCCTCGCTGCCGTGGTCGGTGCGCACGATGTGCAGGCACAGGTCGATTCCGGCCGCGGTGCCCGCGGAGGTGAGCACGTCGCCGTCGTCGACGAACAGCTCGCGCGGATCGACGTGGACGGACGGGTACCGCTTGGCCAGCGTCGGCGCGTACATCCAGTGCGTCGTCGCGGGCCGGCCGTCCAGCAGACCGGCGGCGGCGAGCACGAAGGCCCCCGTGCACAGTCCGACGATCCGGGCGCCCTCCTCGTGCGCCTGACGCAGGGCGTCCAGCGCTTCCGGAGGCGGCGGCGATGTGATGGAGCGCCAGGCCGGAACGACGACCGTGCCTGCCCGGGCGATCGCCTCCAACCCGTACGGCGCGGTCAGTTCGAGCCCGCCGGTGGTCCGCAGTGGACCGTCCTCACCGGCGCACACGAGCAGTCGGTAGCGTGGAACTCCCGCGTCCTGCCGGTCAATGCCGAACACGGAGAGTGGAATGGAACTCTCGAAAATCGGACCGCCGCTGAACAGCAGCACCGCGACAATTTCCCTGCGGCGCCGCCCCGCGAGCTTCCGGCCGGCGTCCGTGACGACGGCGGTGGAGTCCTGGCTCATGGCGCTAAGCCCCCCTTGGGTGTCGCGACTCCTTGGTCTGGTCGCACCTGCACGTTTCCCCTCGGCCTTGCACGTGGTCCCCCGCCGTAAATACATGATCGAATCTACTGCGTCCCGTGGTGTCGGCGTGACAAGTTCAGCACGCAGCGCTATGTCGACTTGGCAACTTGGCGAAAAGCATTCGATCAGGAAGCGTTCCACTCCGCGACCTTGGGGGGAAGCACGCCGTCCGCCTGTGGCCAGTACACATAGGGTCCTCGCGGTACCCCGGCTCCGTCGTCGCTGGTGGTAGGGGGGTTGGGTGGACATTCCGGCAACGGTTGCCAGGGGTCGCGAAGTTGGCTGAAAACATGCGGGCGCGCGTGTGCGAACCGGTCAGTCGTGCGGGGAGAACCCGCCGGAGGCGTGGCAGCCGCGGTGCGCGCCGGCCCCTGAACGGGAGTGCCGGCCGCGGTGCGCGGAGGGCAGGTGCTCGGCCGCGAGGGCCCGGGCGGGGACCGGGGCCGGGGCGGCCCGTGCGGTCCGTGCGGACGGCATCGTCCGTGCCGTTCGCGCCGTCCGTTCGGAGTGGCGCAGCATCACCCGGCACGCGGCCGTGACCGCGACCAGGCCCAGGGTCGCCACCGCCGCCCCGCCGAAGGACGTTCCGTAGACGACGAGGACCACGGGGACGAGCAGGCAGCTGAAGGCCGCCCAGCGCACCACGTCACCCGCAGGGTCGTCGTGCCGCGGCCGGCGTGCGGGGCGCACGGACGGGTGAACGCCGTGGCGGGGGGCGGAGTGCGTGGGGTGGGCGGCGTGGGCTGACTGCGTCGGCTGAGCGGGCTGGACGGGGTGAACCGGATGGCCGGGCACGGCGTGCTCCCTGCGGGCTCTTCCTGGACGGTCGGACGAATGACCAACGCGGCGCGGCCCGACTCGGTCACTGTGCCCAACAGGTGGCTCGTCACTGCCTGTATGCGCCAGCGGCCATTGCCAAGGCGGCCCCGCTCCGGCATGCTCCGTGGGACGCTCTCCAAGGGCGGCAAGCCCTGTCCTGGACAGGAGTGTCGCCGTACCCTGGTGGGTAAGGGCTTGGGAAGATGCTTCCCGGACGCAAGCTCCGTCACCCTCCGTTGCCGAATTCTGAGGACTCTTCGCCGAGACACCCATGGCCGGTCACGAATACCCCGAACCTGCGGACCGCAAGCGCAAACGCCTCGCCGACCCCGCGTCGGCCGATCTGCGCGCGGTGGAAGAGGCACGCCATCCGTGCGACCCGGCCTTCCGGCACGGCGTCGTGGTGGGCTTCGACGGCTCGACCTCCAGTGAGCGGGCCCTGGCCTACGCGATCGGCATGGCCCGCCGGTCCGGATCGGGCCTGATCATCGTCCATGTGGCCAACCGACTGCCCACCACGGTGTGGGCGGGCTGCGAGCCGCCCGTCTTCGTGGACGTGCCCGACCATCGCACCGAGGTGCTGGGCCTGGAACTGGCGTGTGCCGACTACCTGGCCGAGGTCCCGTGGATCCTGGTCGAGCGCGGCGGGGACATCTGCCACGAGCTGGAGGAGGTCGGCCGCGAGTACTCGGCCGACGCCATCGTGGTCGGTTCCACGCACGGCATCGTGGGGCGCATTTTCGGCTCCGTCGCCGGCCGGCTCGCCAAGCGGGCCCAGCGGCCCGTCGTTGTCATTCCGTAATCCCTCCGTGACCGGCCGACTGCGGATTGTGCGATTGCCCTCCCGTGTAAAGGGTACATAAAAGTCGCTGGGTAGCAGCACAAAACTGCAGATCGAAGGGAGCCCGCCGTGGACAATGACGTCTCCGCGGGAAGCACGGCCACGACTTCTACCCTGGGGCACCTGGCTCTGGGGCTGACCCTTCTCGCCTTCGGAATCGGCCACACCGGAGTGATCGACGGTGTGTCCGCGGCGGATTCCGCTTCCCTCGCCACCTTCGTCGGTGGCATCGGCCTCTTCCTCCTCGGGCTCCTGGAGTTCCGCGGCGGCAACGGTTTCAACGGCACCGCGTTCGCCGGTCTCGGCGCCTTCTGGTTCACCTGGGCCAGTGGCGCCGGGGACAAGGTCTCCGACGGCGCAGCCGGAACGTTTCTGGTCCTGTTCGCCATGCTCGCCCTGACCCTCACGGTGAGCGCCGCGAGCGGGCTGTTCAGCCAGGGCATGTACGGGCTGCTGTTCCTGTCCCTGGTGCTGCTGGCGATAGCGTCCTTCGCCGACAGCGGCGGCCTGGCCAAGGCCGGCGGCTGGGTCGCGGCCGTCTCCGGGCTGCTGGCCTGGTACGGCACCACGGCCGCGCTGGCCAAATGGCCCATGGCCATCGGCAAGGCGTCCGGCCGCGGGGCGGTCGCCGCGAGCTGACGCGCGGCCCCGCGCCACGGCGGGGAACGGGAGAGGCCCCTCGTGCACCGGGTGCACGAGGGGCCTCTGCGCGTGCCGGGGGGCGTCGCCCCCCGGTCGCGACTACTCGACGGTGACGGACTTCGCCAGGTTGCGCGGCTTGTCGATGTCCCGGCCCAGGGACAGGGCCGTGTGGTACGCCAGCAGCTGGAGCGGGATGCCCATCAGGATCGGGTCGAGCTCGTCCTCGTTCTTCGGGACGACGATCGTGTGGTCGGCCTTCTCCTGCGGCCGGTGGGCGACGGCGAGGATCCTGCCGCTGCGGGCCTTGATCTCCTCCAGCGCCGCGCGGTTCTTCTCCAGCAGGTCGTCGTCCGGGACGATCGCGACGGTCGGCAGCGAGGGCTCGATCAGCGCCAGCGGGCCGTGCTTGAGCTCGGAGGCCGGGTAGGCCTCGGCGTGGATGTAGGAGATCTCCTTGAGCTTGAGGGAGGCCTCCAGCGCGACCGGGTAGCCGCGGACGCGGCCGATGAACATCATCGACTTGGCGTCGGCGTACTCGGCCGCGAGCTTCTTGATGTCCTCCTCGCCCTCCAGGATCTCCTGGATCTGCTCGGGCAGCTTGCGCAGGCCCTCGATGATCCGCTTGCCGTCGGTGACCGACAGGTCCCGGATCCGGCCGAGGTGGACGGCCAGCAGCGCGAAGGCCACGACCGTGTTGGTGAAGCACTTGGTGGACACCACGCAGACCTCGGGGCCGGCGTGCACGTACACGCCGCCGTCGGCCTCGCGGGCGATGGCCGAGCCGACCACGTTGACCACGCCGAGGACGCGGGCGCCCTTGCGCTTGAGCTCCTGCACGGCGGCGAGCACGTCGTAGGTCTCACCGGACTGCGAGACCGCGATGTAGAGGGTGTCGGGGTCCACGACCGGGTTGCGGTAGCGGAACTCCGACGCCGGCTCGGCGTCGGCGGGGATCCGCGCCATGCCCTCGATCAGGCCCGCGCCGATCAGGCCCGCGTGGTAGGAGGTGCCGCAGCCCAGGATCTTCACCCGGCGGATGCCGCGCGCCTCGCGCGGGTCCAGGTTCAGGCCGCCCAGGTGGACGGTGTTGAAGCGGTCGTCGATCCGGCCGCGCAGCACGCGGTCGACCGCGTCGGGCTGCTCGGAGATCTCCTTGTGCATGTACGTGTCGTGACCGCCCATGTCGTACGAGGCGGCCTCCCACTCCACGGTCTCCGGGGTGGCGTTCGTCGTCGTACCGCTGGTGGTGTACGTACGGAAGTCGTCGGCCTTGAGGGTGGCCATCTCGCCGTCGTTGAGGGTGACGACCTGGCGGGTGTGGGCGATCAGCGCGGCCACGTCGGAGGCGACCAGCATCTCCTTCTCGCCGATGCCGAGGATGACCGGCGAGCCGTTGCGGGCGACGACGATGCGGTCGGCGAAGTCGGCGTGCATGACGGCGATGCCGTACGTGCCCTCGATGACCTTGAGCGCCTCGCGGACCTTGCCCTCCAGGGTGTCGGCCTGGGAGCGGGCGATCAGGTGGGTGATGACCTCGGTGTCGGTCTCGGAGGCGAAGACGACCCCGTCGGCCTCCAGCTTCGCGCGCAGCTCGGCGGCGTTGTCGACGATGCCGTTGTGGACGACGGCGACCTTGTTCTCGGGGTCCAGGTGCGGGTGCGAGTTGATGTCGCTGGGCGCGCCGTGGGTGGCCCAGCGGGTGTGGGCGATGCCGGTGGTGCCCGCGAAGCGCTTGGGGACGCGCGCCTCGAGGTCCCGGACCCGGCCCTTCGCCTTGACCATCTTCAGCGCGCCGGACTTCGGGCTGTTGACGACGATGCCCGCGGAGTCGTACCCGCGGTACTCCAGGCGCTGCAGGCCTTCCAGCAGCAGCGGTGCCACGTCACGCTTGCCGATGTATCCGACGATTCCGCACATAGAGTTCTGCCCCTCCTGAGGTGTTGCCGTGTGGTGGTGCTCAGCCGTAGACGATGCGGCGCAGCTGCCGGAGCGAGAGCTCCGCAGGCGCCACCGCGCGGTGCGGCAGCTCGGCCGCGATCCGTTCGAAGATCTCGGCGTTGACCGCGCCGCCCGACTGCAGTTCGCGGTGGCGGCGGCGGACGAACTCCTCGGTCGTCTCGTCGAAGTACGCGAGGACGTCGAGGATCACCCGGGCGGCCTCACCGCGCTGCAGCGCGGTGCTGCGCACCAGGTGGTCCACAAGATCGTCATGCGACGGGCGGCGGTCGAGCACCCGTAGATACTGACGGGTCGCGCCCGGGAACGCAAAGATCCTGCCCGATATCGGGCAGGATCCCTCTGGTCTGGACCAGGATGGATGCGGGAGGCGACTCAGAACCGCCGCAGGATGGCCTGCTTGGCCGCCGCGAACTCGTCGGCGGTCAGGACCCCGCCCTGGTGCAGCTCGCCCAGCTCCCGCAGCCGCCGCAGCAGGGCGTCGTGATCCTGCGCACCCTCCGGGGCGCGGTCGAGCTCCTTGGCCAGGGCCGCCTCGGCGGCCGGCGCCGGAGCGGCGGCGGGGTGCGGCATCCGGACCGCCACGGCCGCCGCGACCAGCGCCATCAGCGGGTCCTTCTTGAATCCGAAGAGCTCCACGCTGTGCGGGTCGTACTTCGGCTCGGGCGCGGAGCCGGTGGCGGAGGCCAGGGTGAAGCGGAGGTAGCCGTTGTCCAGGCCCATCGCCGGGTACCACTCCACCGCCGCGAGGTCCTCGACGGCGAACGTGCGCGGGCCGCCGGAGCTCTTGGCCTCCTCCGTCTTCCAGTTCCAGGCCAGCGAGACCCGGGAGCCGTCGAAGGCCGCGGTCCCGTCGCCCGCGCCCACGGTGAGCGGCACCGAGGGGCCGGGCAGCAGGTACGTCGCCACCGGGCCGGCGTCCACCTGGTCCAGCAGCAGCGCGTTGCGGACCTCGTCGACGAGGTACTCGGCGACGCCGGTACGGTCCGGCTCCACCGTCAGCTGGTAGGGGTCCGAGGAATCCGGCAGCCGTCCGGCCGTCACCCGCAGCAGCGGGTCCGCGCCGTCACGCAGCCGCAGCCGCAGCCGGCCCGCCTTGCGACCGGGCTCGTGGCTGATCCCGGCGATCGCGTGCAGCGGCACGCTCACCGCGCCGAGGGTCTGGCGCAGCAGGCCGACCCCCTTGTCGCGGCCCGGCACGATGTGCACCGCGTCCCCGTCGAAGCTCCAAGTGCCGTCCTTCTGGATGATTTCCGCCATCCTTCGATTCTCGCACCCACGACAGTGCGGGAGTTGGGGCCTATACCTGGTGGGCATGAGAGTCCTGCGCACGTTCGGCGTCCTGCTGGCCCTCGTGGCCGCGGTCTCCTGCACCGCGGCCGGAGGCGGAAGCCCGGCCGACGCCAAGCCCGGCGGCGCGAACGCCGGCGGCCGGCCCCGCGCGGTGGACCTCGCGCCGTACGAACGGCTGCTGCCCGCCCCCGTCTCCGCCCAGGGCGGCGGCCCCGGCTACGAGCTCGCCCCCGGCACGGTGATCCGTACCGTTCCCGGCCACGCCGAGGTGCGCCGGATCGGCGAGCGGCTGGCCGAGGCGCTGCGCGGGCCCGGCGCCCTGCCGCTGCCGGTGGCCGACGGCTCCGGCGGCCACGGCATCCTGCTGCGGCTGGACGGCGGCGAGGGCACGCGGGAGCTGGGGGAGGAGGGCTACCGGCTGGAGTCCGCCCCCGCCGCCGTGACGCTGACCGCGCGCACGCCCGCCGGGCTCTTCCACGCCGCGCAGACCCTGCGCCAGCTGGTCCCGGCGGGCGGGCGCGGCACGGTACCGGGCGGGCGGATCACCGACCGGCCCCGGTTCGCGTACCGCGGGGCGATGCTGGACATCGCGCGGCACTTCTTCACCGTGGAGCAGGTCCAGCGGTACGTCGACCAGCTCGCCCAGTACAAGGTCAACACCCTGCACCTGCACCTCACCGACGACCAGGGCTGGCGCCTGGACATCGCCTCCTGGCCGCGGCTGGCGGCGTACGGCGGGGCGAGCGAGGTCGGCGGCGGCACGGGCGGGGCCTGGACCAGGGACGACTACCGCGAGGTGGTCCGGTACGCGGCCGAGCGGTACGTGGAGGTGGTGCCGGAGATCGACATGCCGGGCCACACCAACGCCGCCCTCGCCTCGTACGCGGAGCTGAACTGCGACGGGAAGGCCCCCGAGCGGTACACCGGGATCAAGGTCGGCTTCAGCTCGCTGTGCGTCGGCAAGGAGCTGACGTACGCCTTCGTGGACGACGTGCTGCGGGAGGTCGCCGAGCTCACCCCGGGCCGCTACCTGCACATCGGCGGCGACGAGGCGAACGCGACGCCCGCGGCGGACTACGCGGCGTTCATGGAGCGGGCGCAGAGGACCGTGGCGGCGTACGGCAAGCGGGTCGTCGCCTGGCACCAGCTGGCCGGGGCCGCCCCGGCCCCGGGCGCGGTCCTGCAGTGGTGGGGGCACGACCGGACGGCGGCCGCGGAGCGGGCGAAGGTGGCCGCGGCGGCGAAGGCGGGCCACCCGGTGATCCTCTCGCCGGCCGACCACGCGTACCTGGACATGAAGTACGACAAGGCGACGAAGCCGGGCCTGGCGTGGGCCGGGTACGTCCCGGTGCGCCGCGCCTACGACTGGGATCCGGGGGCGTACCTGGCCGGGGTGCCGGAGTCCTCGGTGCTCGGGGTCGAGGCGGCGCTGTGGACGGAGACCGTGGCGACCGTTGCGGACCTGGAGCACCTGGCCTTCCCCCGCGTCCTCGGGATCGCCGAACTCGGCTGGTCCCCGGCGGCCGCCCACGACTGGAACCGCTACCGCCTCCGGCTGGCGGCCCAGACGGCCCGGCTGGACGCACAGGGCATCGCCTTCCACCGGGCACCGGAAGTGCCGTGGGAGACGCCCCCGGGCTCCGGCCGCTGACCCTTCGGCGTCCCTCGTCGTGCGTACGTGCGACGCCCGCCCCGACTTCGCGAAGTCGGGGCGGGCGCCGGGTGGAAGGGGCATAGTGGGGGCCCTGTCTGTTGCGTGCGGGTGTGGGGGGTAGGCACGGTGGAGATCGAACTGGCGGACGCGGTGGCGGCCGTACGGGATGAGCTGCTGGACGCGGCGGCCCGGGCCGCGGGCCAGGAGCTGGAGTTCAAGGTCGGGCCGGTGGAGCTCGAGTTCGCCGTCGAGCTGCGGGCCGACGCGAAGGCGAAGGCCGGCTTCAAGGCGTGGGTGGTCTCGGGTGACGTGGAGGCGGGCGTGGCCCGCGCCCGCACGCACCGGGTGAAGGTCGCGCTGACCCCGCAACGGCCCGGTGGCGGGGACCTGCTGGTGCGCGGCAGCGCTGCGCGGCCGCAGGGGCCGGGTGACGTCTCGGGCCACATCGAAGGCTGACCGCGCGGTGGATCGCGCGCGGGTGCTCGCGGTCGCGGCACCGGACGGGCCGGGCTCCGGGTACGTCGTCGCGCCGAGGCTGGTCCTGACGTCGGCGCACGTGGCGCCGCCGCCCGGCGGGCCGGTGTCGCTGTCCCGGCCCCATCAGGCGGCCCGGTGGAGCGGCGTCGTGGTCTGGCGCGGCACACCGGGCGGCCGGGACGACGCCGCCCTGGTCGACATCGACGACCCGGCATGGGTGCCGCCGCCGGGCCCGCCGGTCCGCTGGGGGCGCCTGGCCACCCACCGGCCCGGCACGCCGTGCGAGGCGTGGGGCGTGCCGGAGCTCGTACAGCGCCCGGACCGGCCGGTGGACACCGCGCAGCCGTCCGGGACGCTGAACCCCGGTGACCGGTACGTGGGCAACCGGTACGTGATGCACCTGGACCAGCACCCGCCGGCCGGCCGGGACGACGGGACCTCGCCGTGGGGCGGGATCTCGGGCTCCGCGCTGTTCTGCGGCGACCTGCTGGCGGGGGTGGTCGCCGCCGACCCGGCGGGCCGGTCCCACGCCGCGCTGGAGGCCGTACCCGCGTACGTCCTGATGCACGCCGCCTCGTTCCGCGCCGCCCTGGCCGAACACGCCCCGGACCTGGGCACGGTGCTGGAACCGGTCGAGTGGCAGCACCTGGCGGAGGCGGCCGACCCGGTCGCCACCGGCCCGGCCGCGCTGCTGCGGGCGCGCCGTCAGGTGGTGCCCTTCCGCGGCCGTACGGAGGCCATGGCCGACCTGCTCGCCTGGGTCCGCGAACCCGGATTCGGCGCACGGCTGCTGCACGGGCCGGGCGGGCAGGGCAAGACACGGCTGGCCCAGCACCTGGCCGACGCGCTGGCCGGCGAACGCTGGGCGGCGCTGTGGCTGCGCGGCGGGGCGCCGGGCGGGACGCTCACGGTCCTGGCGGGCGCGGCGGTTCCGCTGCTGGTCGTCGTCGACTACGCCGAGACGCGGATCGCCCAGGTGACGGAGCTCCTGGAGGCCGCGGCCCGGCACCAGGGCGGCACGCCGTTCAAGGTGCTGCTGCTGGCCCGCACGGCGGGGGACTGGTGGCAGGGCCTCCAAGCCGCCAGCGCCGTGGCCGAGGACCTGCTGGACGGCGCCGGCACCACCGACCTGCCCCCGCTGGAGCCCGACCCCGGCGCCTCCCGTACCGAGGCCTACCGGGAGGCCGTCCAGGGGTACGCCGCGCACCTGCCGCGGGTACGGGGCTGGCGGGACCACGACTGGCCGGCCCTGGCGGCGGCCCTGGACCGCCCCGGTGAACTGGACCGCCCGGGGCTGGAGACCGTCCTGACGCTGCACATGACGGCGCTGGCCGACCTGCTGGACGGCGCCGCACGGGTTCCCGCCGGGACCAGGGGCGCGGCGGGCGTGGAGGACCGGCTGCTGGTCCACGAACGCCGCTACTGGACGAGCTCCGCGGTCGCCCGCGGCCTGGCCCAGGGGCCGCTCCTGGACGAAACGCTGACCGACGCCCTGGCGGCCGCCTTCCTCCTGGGCGCCGCAACCCGCACCGAGGCGGAGGATCTCCTGGGCCGCGTCCCCGGCCTGCCGCGCGAGCGCCCGGCCGCCGTCCGCGCCTGGATCGCCGCGCTCTACCCCGGCAGCGGTACGCGCCCCTGGGACGGCCTCCAGCCGGACCGCCTGGCGGAGCGGTTCGCCGGCCGCCACCTCCAGACCCACCCGGAACTGCCCGACCACCTGCTCCCGGGCGCCACCGAGGCCCAGGCCACCCAGCTCCTGACGGTCTGCACCCGGGCCGCGGCACACCCGGTCTTCGACGGCGCGCTGGACCCGTACCTGACCGCGCTGTGCGTACGCCACGCCGGGGTCCTGGCGGCCCCCGCGATCGAGGTGGCGACCCGTACGGAGACCCCGGAACCCCTGCTCGAGGCCCTCCACCGCGTCTCGGAGGCCCCCGGTACAGCGCTGGCGGACCTGGAGGACCTCGCCGACCGGCTCCCGGAGACCAGCCACAATCTCGCTTCCTGGTCGGCCCACCTCACCCGGCTCATCACCGACCACTACCGCGCACGCGCAGCCGAACAGCCCGAACGCCTGGGCAGCCTCGCGGCCAGCCTGAACAACCTGTCCGTCAGGCTGCGTGACCTCGGGCAGTGGGAGGAAGCACTGGCCACGGTCACCGAGGCGGTGGCCGTGCACCGGGAGCTGGCGCGCCGGCGGCCCGAGGTGTTCCTGCCGAGCCTTGCGATGAGCCTGAACAACCTGAGTGTCCACCTGGCGGAGCTGGGGCGTCGGGAGGAGGCCCTGGCCGTGATCGCCGAAGCGCTGGACGCGCGCAGGGAGCTGGCGCGCCAGCAGCCCGAGGTGTTCCTGCCGAGCCTCGTGATGAGTCTGAACAACCTGAGTGTCCACCTGGCCGAGCTGGGGCGTCGGGAGGAGGCCCTGGCCGCGATCAGCGAGGCGGTCGACGTGTCACGCGGGTTGGCACGCGAGCGCCCCGACGCCTGCCTGCCGGACCTCGCGATGAGCCTGAACAACCTGAGTCTCCACGCGGGTGACCTGGGGCGTCGGGAGGAGGCCCTAGCCGCGATCAGCGAGGCGGTCGACGTGTACCGCGGGCTGGCGCGCCAGCGGCCCGATGCCTTCCTGCCGGACCTCGCAATGAGCCTGAACAACCTGTGTGTACAGCTGAACGAGCTGGGGCGGGACGAGAAGGCTCTGGTCGCGGTGACCGAGGCGGTCGACGTGTACCGCGGGCTGGCGCGTCAGCGGCCCGAGGTGTTCCTGCCGACCCTCGCGAGGAGCCTGAGCAACCGCGCCAAGAACCTCGGCGCTCTCGGCCGGCCGGAGGAGGCTCTGGCATCGATCGACGAATCGGTCGTGGTGGTCCGGGAGCTGGCCCGTCGCCGGCCGGACGTCCACCTGCCCGCCCTCGCCGCGAGCCTGAACAACCTGTCCATCGCGCTGGGTGGGCTGGGGCGGCGTGAGGAGGGCCTGGTCGCGGTGACCGAGGCGGTCGACGTGTACCGCGGGCTGGCGCGCCAGCGGCCTGACGCCTTCCTGCCGGACCTGGCGGCGAGCCTCCACAACCTCGCCATCGATCTGGAAGACCAGAGACGGTACCGGGAAGGCCTGGCCGCGATCACGGAAGCCGTTGCGCTCAGGCGGGAACTGGCCCGCCGCCGGCCCGACGTCCACCAGCGCGAACTCGACCGGTCCCTCTGGGTCCTGGATTGGCTGGAGGACAAGGCGACCGATTAGGGCGCGTATCGAGTCGTGATCACCGGGTGGTCCTGGTGAGGTCCTTGATCCAGATCATCGAGGCGTGCGGGTGGAGACTGGCGAGGTAGCTGTCGGGAGTCTTGTCGTATCGGGTGTCTCACCGTCCCGGTTCCGGCCTCCTGGTACGTCACGCTCCGGGGCGGGTGAGGCACGTGGAGCCGACGTGAGCCGACCGGTGCACTGATGTCCGGGCGGGGACTCATGGGACATGGCCTGGCACCCGGCTCAGGTTCCGGGGGCGGAACGGCCGGGACTCAGGTGCGGGTGGCGGTGAAGGTCGGCCGCTCGTTGACCGTCGGGTCACGGCTGTCACGAGCGCGCCCCGACTGTCATGGGCCGGTACCCGTCGGCGTCGGCCCCCTCAACAAGGTGACGAGCCCGTCCTACGGTGTGCGCACGAGACACTCCAGGGGGTTCCCATGCGCAGACCCGTCACCGCCACCCTCGCCACCGCCGTTGCAGCCCTCACGCTCTTCGCCGCACCCACCGCGGCCCGGGCCGATCGCGCCATCCCGCCGCGCATCCTGTCCGGCAACATCCACCCCTCGGTACTGGCGGTGGGCCCGGAGGGATCACGGACCTTCAGCGTCTCGTTCGACGCCGAGGACGACTCGGGCATCCGGCCCAACGGCGCCGAGGCGATCCTCGACGGCCCCGGTCCGAACGATCTCACCTCCGACCGCCCCCCATCCGGCACCAGCATCTGTACACCGACCAGCCCCACCCGCTCGACCTGCCGGTTCACCTTCACCGTGAACAGTGGCACGCTCACCAACGCCGGCGCCGGCACCTATCGCCTCTGGGCCCTGGTCACTGCCAACGACTTCGATCCGGCCACCGGCTCCGGGGGCCTGGTCACCGCCGGCAACCTCGACTCCGTCCGCATCCAGAGGCTGTCCCAGCTCACCATCGACGTGTTCCCCAAACGCCCACGCCCCGGCTACCCGCACGGCGTGGTCGGCCGCCTGACTCTTGCCGACTGGGACAACGGCGGGTACATCGGAGCCCCCGCCGGACTCCGGGTCCGGCTGGAGTACATCCCGTACGGCGGCTCGCTCTGGCAGCCCGTCGCCGACCTGACGACCGGCCGGGGCGGTGTGGTCCTGACCTCCACCCCGCCCCGCGCGCCCGGTGAGTGGACCCTCGTCCACGAGGGCACTGAGACCACGTCCTACGGCAGCGCCCCCGCCTTCGACGTGCCCTAGCTAGCCGCGCTTCACTCCGTGGAGGAACGCCGCCCAGGCTCCGCCGGTGCAGTGGATGCCGGGGCGGGCGGTGTCCTTGCTGTCCCGTACGGCCCGCCCGGCGTCGGCGGTCACGGCCACCTCGACGCAGTCGCCGCCGGAGCCGCTGTAGCTGCTCTTGTGCCACTTGAGGGTGTGCATGGGTGGTGTCCTCTCCAGCCGCCGACTACAGCTCCTTTCGGGCGCGCGCGATCAGGTCCAGGCTGTCAGCCGGACTGAGCGCGATCGAGCGGAGCGAATCGAAGATCAGCGTATATTCCGCGGTCTCTTCCGGAGTCTCCATGTACAGCGTCCCCGTTCGGTGTTCGACGCACACGACATCGGAGAAGTCGGGGTTGGGGAAGCGGAAGAGGACGAAAGAGCCGAACAACCCGGCATGGGCGCCGGCCCTGTTCGGGATCACCTGAAGGTCGATGCTCGGATGCCGGGCCACCTCGGCGAGGTGGTCGAGTTGCCGCCCCATGACGGGGCGGCCCCCGACCTCGACACGGAGTGCGGCCTCGCACTGGATGACGGACAGACGCGGCGGTTTCGGCCGGTGGAGCACGTTCTGGCGTTCCAGCCGTGCGGTGACCAACGCTTCGACCGCGTCGTCGCTCAGCTCTGCTTGCGCAGCGTCGATCACGGCCCGCGCGTAGTCGGCGGTCTGCAACAGACCCGCGATCAAGGTCGACTGGAACGAACGGATGTAGTGGGACGTCTCCTCGTAGCCGATGAAGTCCGAGTAGGACGGTCGGGCCAGGCTGGCCCGCTGCACCCACCCCGGTGCGCGGCCGCGCCGTGCCAGCGCGACCATCTCGTCGATCTGCACGTCACTCGTGACGCCGTAGAACGTCAGCAAGTCGCGCAGCTCACCGAGTGAGATGCCGAGGCGTGCGTTCTCGATCCGATTGATCTTGGTGCGATGGCATCCGATCCTCTCGGCCGCCTCCTCGGGCGTCTTGCCGGCCTCCTCGCGGAACTTGACCAGCAGCGTCGCGAGCCGACGGCGTCGAACGGTTGGCCTGCTCTCGGACATAGGAATCTCTCCAACTGGGCGCGTGACGCCCGAGGTTACCCCTCGCAGAAGATCTTGGAACTTGTTCCAAAGAGTCGCTTGCGGATTGCGCGAGAGCGGAGGACGCTAAGGCTGAGTACTCACCGTCGCAGCGCGCGACGGTGAGTGACCGGGCTTGGTCCTGGCATGAAGGACCCCCGCGACCGTGCGACCGGTCCGGGGGCGTGGTCAACGCTTACTCAAGGAGCGTCAACGTGCTGCATTTTATCGGGGTGTGCCGGTGAGCGGGTGTGAGCAGGGCGACGAGGTCGTGCGGCGGTGGCGGCGGGAGCCGCGGTGCGTGGGGCTCGCGCGGGAGGAACTGCGGGAGGCGCTCCTGCGGTGGGGGCTCCAGGAGGTCACCGATGACGCGCTGCTCGTGGCGTCCGAGCTGGTGACCAACGCCGTGCGGCACGCCGTCGCGCCCCGGGACCGGGAGATCGAGACCCGGTACGTGCGGCTCGCGCGGGGCGTGCGGGTGGAGGTGCACGACGCGTGCCCCGCGCGGCCCGTCCTCAAGGACGCGCAGTACGGGGACGGCGGGCGCGGGTTGTGGCTCGTGGCGGCGGTCGCGGACCGGTGGGCCGTCGGGGAGCGCGGCGGGCCCGGGAAGCGGGTGTGGGCCGAGGTGTCCGTGAAGGGGACGGGGTGAGCATGTGGCTGCTCACGGCCGACCGGAGCGGGAGCGGGGCCATCTACGAGGTCGAGTGCACCTCGTGTCATGAGGGGTCCGGGCCCGGGGACGAGGAGGGGGCCGCCGACGTGTGGGCGTTGCGGCACGCGCGTGGGACCGGGCACACCGGGTACCGGCGGATCGTCACCGATTTTCGGCGGGCTCTGAGGCCGCGATAGACGAAGCGCGGCGGGTCCGCGAAGAGGGCCAGTCAGGGCTTCGCGAACCCGCCGACGCGGGTGGGGACGGGCGTCCCGGCCGAGGGACCGTAGTCGGCCGGGACGGACCCGCCCCGCGATCACCGCCGCGCGTACGGCGCGACGGGGTTCTTGAGGTTGCCGATCAGCTGGAGCGCGGCAGAGGGGTCGGCCAGGTCGACCATCTGCTTGTTGTTGCGCAGCTGGAGGCGGTTGAGGCAGGACAGCTGGAACTCGTCCGCGAAGAGGTCGTAGCGCTCGAAGCGGTCCGAAAGGGCAGGGACCGTTGCCTGGTAGCCGTGGGCGCAGTCGGCCACCGCCTGCCAGAAGACGGACTCCTCGCAGATGCCCTCGGAGGCCAGGATCGAGCCCAGGAAGCGGAAGAAGCAGTCGAAGACGTCCGTGAAGATCGACAGGAGCTTCATGTCCTCCGGGATGTCCGCGCGGATGCGCTCCACCGCCGGCGGCAGGACCGCGTCCGGGTCCATGACGACGATCTCCTCGGCGATGTCCTTGAAGATCGCCCGCTGCACGACGCCGTCCTTGATGACCAGGATGGTGTTCTCGCCGTGCGGCATGTACGCGAGGTCGTACTGGTAGAAGCAGTGGAGCAGGGGGACCAGGTACGCGCGGAGGTACGGAGCCAGCCACTCCGCCGGCGTCAGGCCCGACTCCGCGATCAGGGCGCCCACGAAGGACTTGCCCTCGGAGTCCACGTGGAGGAGGGAGGCCATGGTGGCCAGCCGCTCGTCCTCGTCGCGCAGGAAGTTCACCGGGGACTCGCGCCAGAGCGCCGCCAGCATCTTGCGGTACGGCGAGTACCGGTCGGTCGCGCGCTCGTACTGCATGTGCCGGTAGCCGATGGCCGCCCGCTCGCGGATGATCGAGAAGTCGACCGACCGCAGCACCTCGTCCGACTCGATCAGGCGGTGCAGCCAGTCGTTGATCGCCGGGGTGGCCTCCATGTACGCGGCCGACAGGCCCCGCATGAAGCCCATGTTCAGGACGGAGATCGCCGTCTTGACGTAGTGCTTCGTCGGGGTCGTCGTGTTGAAGAACGTACGGATCGACTGCTGCGCCAGGTACGCGTCCTCGCCCTCGCCCAGCAGCACCAGGCGCCGGTTCGCGATCTCGGCCGCGAACGTGACCGTCGTCTTGTTCCACCACTGCCACGGGTGGATCGGCAGGTAGAGGTAGTCCGCCGGGTCCAGGCCCAGGGAGGACAGCTTCGCGGCGAAGGCCGCCACCGCCGCCTCGCCCAGCTCCTCGCGCAGGAACGAGTCGTGGTCCAGGCCCTCGCCCGCCGTGAAGGTGGTCACCGAGCGGTGCGCCGCCACCCACACCAGGTGGACGGCGGTGGCCGTCTCCGGGGCGTACGCGCGGTACTCGTGGACGCCGAAGCCGAGCCGGCCGTTGTTGGCCACAAAGCAGGGGTGGCCCTCGGTCATGCCCGTCTCGATGTCCTGGAAGGAGGACTTCGCGAGGACGGAGGAAGAGATCTGCGGCTTGGTGTACTTGTACGCCGAGCCCGCCAGCGTGGAGGAGATCTCCTCCAGGTAGACCGGCAGGACCTCCGCGCTCAGGCCCAGGGTGTCCTTCAGCTCGATGTGGAAGTCGAGCGCGTCCAGCGGACGATGCTCGCCGCCGACCGTCCGCGTGACCGAGGCCTCGTCGACCGCCCAGTGGTCCAGGGCGTGCCGGGCGGCGGTGAAACGGTACTCCACGCTGCCGTCGTCGCTGCGTACCGCGTACTGCCCGTTGCCGAGGTCGGCCGGGGTCAGCAGCCGCTCGTGGGAGAACTCGGCCAGCGCCTTGCGGACCATGGCCCGGTTCGCGCGGTCCCACAGCTCCGGGTCGAGGTGCCCGACCGCGTCGGAGAGCGTGTCGGAGAGGGAGAAGCGGGTTGTGTCGGCGGTCATATCGCCGCCTCCTGGCAGCTCGCGAAGATTCCGGTGGCGGCCTCGAACTGGGCACGGGTGCAGAAGCTGAGGAGGGCTTCCTTCTCCGGCTTCTGGACCGGCCGCTCCGGCACGAAGCCGACGACCTCGTTCAGGGCGTGGACGGCGGTGTTGTGCACGTCGGGCTCGACGACCACGCGCTGGGTCGCCGGCTCGGCGAACAGGGCCGCCATGACGGTCGTGATCACGGCGCGGGTGAAGCCGTGCAGCGGGGTGTCGCTCGGCGCGACGAGGAAGTGCATGCCGACGTCGCCCGGCTGGGCGTCGTAGAGGCCGACCAGCTCCAGCTGCGAGGGGTCGTAGCGCTCCATCAGGAAGGCGGGCTCGCCGTTGTGCAGACCGATGAACGCGTCGTGGTGCTCGTGCGCCGCGATGCGCATGTACTCGCGCTCGACGTCCGGGAGGGAGGCCTCCTGCATCATCCAGAACGCGGCCTTGGGGTGCGTCACCCAGCCGTGCAGCAGCTCGGCGTCCGCGAAGGGGTCCAGCGGCCGGACGGCGAAGGTGCCCAGTGCGTCGTCGGTGCGGCTGAAGCGCACGTCGGTGGTCTCGGTGGTCGCGTCGGACCCGGTGGTCTCGGTGGTGCTCATGCCAGGTTTCCCTCGGGGGCGGTGAACTGCTGGAAGGCGATGGACTTCTCGACCTTGTAGTACTCGCGGCCGAGCAGCTCCCCGACGATGTACGCGTTGCGGTACGCCGCCATGCCCAGGTCGGGCGAGGTGATGGAGTGGTTGTGCGTGGTGCCGTTCTGCAGGAAGACCGAGGTGCCGGCGGCGTCGACGGTGTAGTTGCGGGCCGCGTCCAGGCGCCCGCGGCCGTCGAAGTTCAGCCGCTCGCGGACCGGGTTCAGGAACTCCGGCACGTTGTACTTGTAGCCGGTGGCCAGCACCAGGCCCTCGGTGGTCAGGGAGAAGTCCCGCTCCTGCTCCTCCTGCCGCAGGCCGAGCGTGTAGGCGCCGGTCGAGGAGTCGTAGGCGGCGCTGTTCAGCGAGCTGTTGGTCAGCAGGTTCGTCGGGACGGCGCCCGGCATGGAGACCTTCTTCTGGTAGAGCAGGTCGAAGATGGCGTTGATCAGCTCGCCGTCGATGCCCTTGAAGAGGTTCTTCTGCTGGGTCTCCAGCCGGTAGCGGGTGTCCTCCGGCAGCGCGTGGAAGTAGTCCACGTACTCGGGGGAGGTCATCTCCAGGGTCAGCTTGGTGTACTCCAGCGGGAAGAACCGCGGGGAGCGGGTGACCCAGTTGAGCCGGTAGCCGTAGACGTCGATCTCGGCGAGCAGGTCGTAGTAGATCTCCGCCGCGCTCTGGCCGGAGCCGACCAGGGTGATGGACTTCTTCTTCTGCAGCTCCGCCTTGTTCTGCATGTAGGCGGAGTTGTGGACGAAGTCGCCGCCCAGGCCCTGGCAGGCCGGCGGGGCGTACGGCTGGGTGCCGGTGCCCAGCACCAGCCGGCGGGCGCGGTAGGTCTCGCCTGCGTCGGTGGAGACCAGGTACAGCCCGGCCTGCTCGTCGTACGTCACCTCGGTCACGGAGGTGGAGTACAGGACGTTCTCGAGGCGGTCGGCGGCCCAGCGGCAGTAGTCGTTGTACTCCGTGCGCAGCGGGTAGAAGTTCTCCCGGATGTAGAAGGAGTACAGCCGGTCCTGGTCCTTGAGGTAGTTCAGGAACGAGAACGGCGAGGTCGGGTCCGCCAGCGTCACCAGGTCCGACATGAACGGCGTCTGGAGGTGGGCGCCGTCCAGGAACATGCCCGCGTGCCACTCGAAGTGCGGCTTCGACTCGATGAAGAGCCCGCTCAGCTCGTCGATCGGCGCGGTCAGGCAGGCGAGCCCCAGGTTGAAGGGGCCGAGGCCGATACCGATGAAGTCGAGCTCTCGGCGGGGGTCACGAGGCGTGGACAAGGGATTCTCCCAGGAACTGCTCGGCGTGGGACGCGAGGAGGTCGAGGACGGCGCGCAGGTCGGCCGTCGTGGTCTGCGGGTTGAGGAGGGTGAATTTCAGGTACTGGCGGCCGTCCACCTTGGTGCCGGCGACCACCGCGTCGCCGGAGGCGAACAGGGCCTTGCGGGCGTGCAGGTTGGCCTCGTCCACCAGCTCGGGGCGTACGTCGCCCTCGGGGACGTAGCGGAAGACCAGGGTCGAGATCTGCGGGCGGACCACGACCTCGTAGCGCGCGTCGGCGGCGATGACGTCGTAGCCCTCGGCGGCCAGGTCGATGACCTCGTCGAAGAGCTGCCCGATGCCGTCGGCGCCCATGACGCGCAGGGTCATCCAGAGCTTGAGCGCGTCGAAGCGGCGCGTGGTCTGGATGGACTTGTCGACCTGGTTGGGGATGCGCTCCTCGGCCATGCGGCGCGGGTTGAGGTAGTCCGCGTGGTACGTGGCGTGCTTGAGGGTGTCGCGGTCGCGCACCAGCATGGCGGAGGAGGACACGGGCTGGAAGAAGGACTTGTGGTAGTCCACCGTGACCGAGTCGGCCAGCTCGATGCCGTCCAGCAGGTGGCGGCGGGTGGGGGAGACCAGCAGTCCGCAGCCGTACGCGGCGTCCACGTGCATCCAGGCGGAGTGCTCGGCGGCCAGGCGGGCGATCTCGGGGAGCGGGTCGATGGACCCGAAGTCGGTGGTGCCGGCGGTGGCGACGACGGCCATCGGGAAGAGGCCGTCGCGCTCGCAGTTCTCCAGCTCCAGGGCCAGGGCGGCGGTGTCCATGCGGCGGTTGCGGTCCGCGGGGATGGAGATGACGGCCTCGTAGCCCAGGCCCAGCATGGCGGCGGACTTCTGCACGGAGAAGTGGCTGCACTCGGAGGTGAAGATGCGCAGCTTCGGCAGCACCTCGGACTTGGGCAGCTCGCGCTCGCTGTTCTTCATCACGGTCCGGCAGGCCTCGTCACGGGCCAGCAGCAGGGCGTGGAAGTTGGACTGGCTGCCGCCGGAGGTGAAGATGCCGTCCGCGCCGGGGCCGAGGCCGATGCGCTGGGCGGTCCAGTCGATGAGGCGGCGCTCGATGAGCGTGCCGCCGATGGACTGGTCCCAGGTGTCCAGGGAGGAGTTGACGGCGGAGAGGATCGCCTCGCCCAGCACGGCGGGGATGACGACCGGGCAGTTGAGGTGGCCGAGGTAGCGCGGGTGGTGGAAGTACACCGCGTCGCGCAGGTAGACCTCTTCCAGTTCGTCGAGGGCGGCCGCCGGGTCGGCCAGCGGCCGGTCCAGGTCGATCCCGGCGATGACCGGGGCGAGTTCGTCGACGGATATGCCCGTGTGGGGCTTGTCGGTGGACGCGAGCTTGGCGGCCACGCGTTCGACGCCCTCGGTGACGGATCGCCGGTAGCGGTCAGCGGTCGTCTCATTGAGCAGATGCGAACGCATCAACAGTTCCTCCGGGCAGGGAAGAGTGGGGCGGGAGTTACTTGGATTAGGTTAGCCTAACCTTACTTGATGAACAAATGACGAAGAGCCCCGGTACAAACCGGGGCTCTTCGTCCTAAAGATACCTCTACAGCTCGGAGTTGGAGTCCTCGCTGGGCGCCTTGCCCGCGTAGGCCTCCGCCAACAGCTGTTCCTCGCTCGCTCCGAGGCGCCAGTAACCGGTGAATCGCACCGCGCGCCGGTCGAAGTGACGTTCCTGCACGACGTGGCGGCGCACCGCGCGGACGGTGCCGGCCTCGCCCGCGATCCAGCCGTACGGCGTGCCCGCGTCCGGGAAGGCCGCCCCGCGCAGGGCGGCCAGGACCTGCTCGGTGCGCCCGGGGCCGGAGCCCTCGCGCACGATCCAGGTGATGTCGGCGTCCGCGCGGGTGGCGAGCTCCAGCCGGTCGTCCGCGTGCGGGACCTCGAAGAAGGCCTTGACCGGAAGGCCGGCGTCCAGCCGTTCCAGGATCGCCGCCGCCGCCGGCAGCGCGGTCTCGTCGGCGTACATCACGAGCGCGTCGGTCCCGGCGGGCGGCTGGAACCGGACGGACTTGTTCGCGGCGACGGCCGGACCGATCGCCATGATGCGGTGGCCGGCGGAGGCCCGCCCCGCCCAGTGGGAGGCCGGTGACGCATCGCCGTGCAGGACGAAGTCGATGTCGACCTCGACGGTGCCGTCGGTGCCGTCGGTGGTGCGGCGCTGCTCGCGCACGGTGTACGAGCGCATCACCGGGCGCTCCTCGTCCGGGACGCCCCGCCAGGCGGCGAACCAGGTGTCCTCGTCCGTGGACGGCAGGACGGTGTGCTCCTGGTGGGGCAGCGGGAGGAAGAGCGAGAGGCTCTGGTCGTAGCCGCCCGAGCGGAAGTCCGCGAGGGACTCACCGCCGAACGTGACCCGCAGGAAGGAGTGGCCCAGGCGCCGGGTGCGGAGCACCTCCAGCTCGAAGAAGCGGAAGTGGGCGACGGCCGGGGCGTCGGATGCGGAGACGGTCATGCGGTGAGTTCCCCCGAGTGCGGTTGGAGCGGTCAGCCGACCTTCTTGGCGTTCTGGATGGCCTTGGCGAGGTCCTCGAGGATCTGGGCGCACTTGGCGTACGAGTAGATCGGCTCGGTCACGCGCGGGGTGACCTGGCCGGCCTTGACGGCGGGCAGCTCGGCCCAGGTCGGCTTGTCCTTCAGCTGCTCCGGCTGCAGGGTGGCCGTGCGGTTGTCGAGGAGGATGACGTCGGCCTTGTACTTGCCGGCGTTCTCCCAGCTGAGGCTCTCGAAGAAGCCGCCGGCGTCCAGCTTGTCCTGCTCCGGGGTGACGAACTCGACGCCCAGGGTCTCGAAGTACTTCAGGTCGGCCGAGGTCTTCGGGGTGGAGACGTAGAAGAGCTGGTCCGAGCCGGAGCCGACGAGCACCTTGACGCCCGGGTTGGCCTTGGTGGCCTCGCGGACCTTGGCGGCGGCGGCCTCGAAGCGGGCCTTGGCGTCCACGGTGGACTTGGCGTTCAGGTCGGCGCCCAGGGCCTGCGCGAGCTCGGCGGTGCGCTGCAGGGACTTGTCGAGGGTGGCGTCGCCGCCGGTGGAGATCGCGGCGGCCGGGGCCAGCTTCAGGATCTTGTCCTTGGAGGCCTCCGGGACGTACCAGTACGTGCCGTCCCAGGTGTTGGTGACCAGCAGCTCGGGCTGGAGGGCGGCGTACTTCTCGACGTTGAACTCGTCGTAGACGTTGCCGAGGATCTCGACCTTGGAGATGTCCATCGAGCCGGCCTGGATGTCGGGCTTGCCGTCGGCCGTCTTGGTCGGGCCGAACACGCCCTTGACCGGCACGCCGTAGTCGTGCAGCGCGGCCGCGGTGCCGGTGAACGCGACGATGTTCTTCGGCTTGGCCTTCAGGCTGATGTCCTTGCCCAGGTCGTCCTTGAACGTCCAGGGGCCCGAGGCCGCCGCGCCCTTGTCCTTGGCGTCCGCGTCGGCCTTCTTGTCGGAGCCACCGCAGGCGGTGAGCGTCGCGACGAGGCCGAGGGCGCCGCCGGCCGCGATCAGACCGCGGCGGGTGAGGAGGGAACTGCGGGACTTGGGCATGTCGGTGTCCGTTTTCGTGCGTGCCGGGCGGCCACTGGGCCGTTCGGAGGGAAGGTTAGCCTAACCTTGGCCGAAAACGATAAGGGGGCCCTAAGTTTTTTTCGGGCCACCTCGCACCGACCGCTCGCCGACCGGCGAAATCCGGCCATCCGGGCGCCGGGTGGTGCACCCCGGCGCCCGACCGTGCACCGTACGCCTAGCCGGCGAAGCCCAGCTCGCGGGCGATCAGCATGCGCTGCACCTCGCTGGTGCCCTCGCCGATCTCCAGGATCTTGGAATCGCGCCACATCCGGGCCACCGGGTACTCGTTCATGAACCCGTACCCGCCGTGGATCTGCGTGGCCTCACGGGCGTTGTCCACGGCCACCGTCGAGGAGTACAGCTTCGCGATCGCCGCCTCCTTCTTGAACGGCTCACCGAGGACCAGCCGGGAGGCCGCGTCGCGCCAGCCGATGCGGGCCATGTGGGCGCGCATCTCCATGTCGGCCAGCTTGAACTGGATGGCCTGGTTGTCGCCGATGGCCTTCCCGAAGGCGTGCCGTTCCTTCGCGTACTTCACCGACTCGTCCACACAGCCCTGCGCAAGGCCCGTGGCGAGCGCGGAGATGGCGATCCGGCCCTCGTCCAGGATCCGCAGGAACTGCGCGTAGCCGCGGCCCTCCTCGCCCACCAGGTTCGCCAGCGGGACCCGTACGCCGTCGAAGGACAGCTCGCGGGTGTCCGAGGCGTTCCAGCCGACCTTGGAGTACGGGGCGGCCACCGTGAAGCCGGGGGTGCCCGACGGCACGATGATCGAGGAGATCAGCGGACGGCCGTCCTCGGTACGGCCCGTCACGGCCGTGACCGTGACCAGCCCGGTGATGTCCGTACCGGAGTTGGTGATGAAGCACTTCGAGCCGTTGATCACCCACTCGTCGCCGTCCTTGACGGCGGTGGTGCGGGTCCCGCCGGCGTCGGAGCCCGCGCCCGGCTCGGTCAGGCCGAACGCGCCCAGCACCTCGCCGGAGCACATCTTCGGCAGCCACTGCCGCTTCTGCTCCTCGGAACCGAAGCGGTAGATCGGCATCGCGCCGAGCGAGACGCCGGCCTCCAGGGTGATGGCGACCGAGGAGTCGACCCGGGCGAGCTCCTCCAGGGCGATGCCGAGGGCGAGGTAGTCGCCGCCCATGCCGCCGTACTCCTCCGGGAACGGCAGGCCGAACAGGCCCATGCGGCCCATCTCGCGGACGATCTCGTACGGGAACTCGTGCCGCTCGTAGAAGTCGCCGATCTTCGGAGCGACGACGTCGTGCGCGAACTCCTCGACGGTGCGACGGAGTTCCTCGTGCTCGGGGGTGAGCCGGTGGTCGAGGGACATGGGTCTCTTACTCCTTGTGGGAGAGGGCGCGGACGGTGCGGGACGGGCTGGGACGGCCCAGCCGCTCGGCCATCCACACGCTCGTGGCGGTGAGGGCGGCCAGGTCGACCCCGGTCTCGATGCCGAGGCCGTCGAGCATCCACACCAGGTCCTCGGTGGCGAGGTTCCCGGTGGCGCTCTTGGCGTAGGGGCAGCCGCCGAGGCCGCCGGCGGAGGCGTCGACGGTGGTGACGCCGTGCTGGAGGGCGGCCAGGGTGTTGGACAGGGCCTGGCCGTAGGTGTCGTGGAAGTGCACGCCGATCCGGTCGGTGCCCACGCCCTGCTCGTTGAGGCTGCTCAGCAGCTCCTGGACGTGCCCGGGGGTGGCGACGCCGATGGTGTCGCCCAGGCTCAGTTCGTCGCAGCCGAGGTCGATCAGCGCCTTGGCGACCCGGACCACCTGGTGGACCGGGACCGGGCCCTCCCAGGGGTCGCCGAAGCACATGGACAGGTAGCCGCGGACGTGCACCGGTCCGCCGGCGGACTGCTTGGCCCGGGCGACCACCGGCTCGAACATCGCGAGGGACTCGTCGACCGTGCGGTTGAGGTTGCGGGCGGCGAAGGTCTCGGTGGCGGAGCCGAAGACGGCGATCCGGGTCACCCCCTGGGCCAGCGCCCGCTCCAGACCCCGCTCGTTGGGCACGAGCACCGGCAGGTCCGCCCGTACGTCGGCCAGGAGCGGCAGCAGCTGCTCGGCGTCGGCGAGCTGCGGGACCCACTTGGGGTGCACGAAGCTGGTCGCCTCGATGGTGGTCAGCCCGGCGGCGGCCAGCCGGTGGATGAACTCGGCCTTCACCTCGACGGGGACGACCGACTTCTCGTTCTGCAGGCCGTCGCGGGCGCCGACCTCATGGATACGGACCCGGGCCGGCAGCTCGGGGGCGGGCACGGTCATGGGCAGGCCGGTCATGCGCCCTCCTCGTCCTCGTCCGGGGTGACCACGGCCAGCACCTGGTCCATGGCGACGGTCGTGCCGGGGGTCACGTCGAGCTCGCTGACGGTGCCGGCGTGCGGGGCGGAGATGACGTGCTCCATCTTCATCGCCTCGACGACGAGCAGGCTCTGACCGGCGCTCACCCGGTCGCCGACGGCGACCTTCACGACGGTGACGGTGCCCGGCATGGGGGCGGCGAGCGTGTCGGCGCCGCCGCCGGCCGCGCCCTTGGCGGTGACGGGGTCGTGCCGCTGGACGTGCCAGCTGTCGCCGTCCCGGCCCAGCCAGATCCCCTCAGGGGAGGCGGCGTGGGCGAAGCGGTGCGTGACGCCGTCGAGTTCGACGGTGACCGCGTCCGCGGTGAACGCGACGATCCGGCCACGGGCCGGTGCGGCCGGACGGTCGGCGCCGTCCGCCAGGAGCAGTTCGGTGTCCGCACCGAGTGTCCGGGTCCGGAGCTCGACCGGGTCCCGGCCCGGGAGGCGTACGTGGTGGACCGTCCAGGCGGGTACGCCGCCCAGGCGCCAGCCGTTGCCGGCGTCGAAGGGATCGACCCACGTGTCCGGCCCGTCCGGCGTTCGAGGACCGAGGTCCGGGGCGGAGCCCCGGTGGCCACGCAGCCCCCGGTCGGCCAGCAGCGCGGCGGTGGCGTACACCTCCGGCGGCACACCCTCCGGCAGCAGCCCCTCCAGGTCGCGCTCGACCAGACCGGTGTCGAGGTCACCGGAGACCACGTCCGGATGGGCCAGCAGCCGCCGCAGGAACCCGGCGTTGGTCTGGACGCCCAGGATCACCGTGTCGGCCAGCGCCGCCCGCAGCATCCGCAGCGCACTGGCCCGGTCCGGCCCGTGGACGATGACCTTCGACAGCATCGGGTCGTACGTAGACCCCACCGGCACACCCGCCGTCAGGCCCGAGTCGGTACGCACCGGGCCGCCGTCCGGCTCGGACAGGGCCAGGACCGTACCGCCGGACGGCAGGAACCCGCGGGCCGGGTCCTCCGCGCAGACACGGGCCTCGATCGCGTGCCCGGTGAGCGTGACGTCGTCCTGGGAGAAGCCGAGGGACTCGCCCGCCGCCACCCACAGCTGCTGCTCCACCAGGTCCAGCCCGGTGATCAGCTCCGTCACCGGGTGCTCGACCTGGAGGCGGGTGTTCATCTCCATGAAGTAGTACGAGGACGGGTCCCCGCCCGGGACGATGAACTCCACCGTGCCCGCGCCGACGTACCCGCACGAGCGGGCCGCGTCCACCGCCGCCGCGCCCATCGCCGCACGCGTCTTCTCGTCCAGCAGGACGCTCGGCGCCTCCTCGACGACCTTCTGGTGGCGGCGCTGCAGCGAGCACTCGCGCTCGCCCAGGTGGACCACGTTGCCGTGGGCGTCGGCGAGCACCTGGATCTCGATGTGGCGCGGCCGGTCGATCCACCGCTCCACCAGCAGCGTGTCGTCGCCGAACGAGGAGCGGGCCTCGCGGCGCGCCGCCGCGATCTCGTCCGCCAGCAGGCCGGCGTCGCGCACCAGCCGCATGCCCTTGCCGCCGCCGCCCGCCGAGGGCTTCAGCAGCACCGGCATGCCGATCTCCTCGGCGGCCGCGACCAGTTCCGCGTCCGTCAGGCCGCTGCCCGAGGAGCCGGGCACCACGGGCACGCCCGCCGCCTTCACCGTCTCCTTGGCGCGGATCTTGTCCCCCATCAGGGAGATCGCGGAGGCGGGCGGCCCGATGAAGGCCAGCCCGGCCTCGGCGCAGGCGGCCGCGAAGGCCGCGTTCTCCGCCAGGAAGCCGTAGCCCGGGTGGATCGCCTGCGCTCCCGTACGCCGGGCCGCGTCGATCAGCTTCGGCACCGACAGGTAGCTCTCGGCGGCCGCCGCCGGGCCGATCCGGACGGCCGTGTCGGCCTCCCGCACGTGCCGGGCGTCGGCGTCCGCGTCGCTGAAGACGGCCACCGACCGTACGCCCAGCGCCCGCAGCGTGCGGATGACGCGGACCGCGATCTCGCCTCGGTTGGCGACCAGAACAGTCGTGAACATCGAAGAGGTCCTCACGTCACACGTCACATTCGGAAGATGCCGAAGCCGGGCTCACCCAGCGGGGCGTTGGCGCACGCGGTCAGGGCGAGCCCCACCACCTGCCGGGTCTCCAGCGGGTCGATGACCCCGTCGTCCCACAGCCGGGCGGTGGCGTAGTACGCGTTGCCCTGCTCGTCGTACTGCGCCCGGATCGGCGCCTTGAAGGCGTCCTCCTCCTCGGCCGCCCACTCCTGCCCGGCGCCCTCGATCTGGTCGCGCTTGACCGTGGCCAGCACGGAGGCGGCCTGCTCGCCGCCCATCACGGAGATCTTGGCGTTGGGCCACATCCACAGGAAGCGGGGCGAGTACGCCCGCCCGCACATCGAGTAGTTGCCCGCGCCGTAGGAGCCGCCGACGACCACGGTCAGCTTCGGGACCCGGGTGCAGGCCACGGCCGTGACCATCTTCGCGCCGTGCTTGGCGATGCCGCCCGCCTCGTAGTCGCGGCCGACCATGAAGCCGGAGATGTTCTGGAGGAAGAGGAGGGGGATGCCGCGCTGGTCGCACAGTTCGATGAAGTGCGCGCCCTTCTGGGCGGACTCGGAGAAGAGGATGCCGTTGTTGGCGACGATCCCCACCGGGTGGCCGTGGATCCGGGCGAACCCGGTGACCAGGGTCGTGCCGAACTCGGACTTGAACTCCTGGAAGCGGGAGCCGTCCACGAGCCGCGCGATGATCTCGCGGGCGTCGTAGGGGGTGCGCGAGTCGACCGGGACGGCGCCGTAGAGCCCGTACGGGTCCACCTTCGGCTCCTCGGGCGCCTCGACCTTCCAGGGCAGCGCCCCGCGCGCGGGCAGGGTCGCCACGATGTTCCGTACGATCCGCAGCGCGTGCGCGTCGTCCTCCGCGAGGTGGTCGGTCACGCCGGAGATCCGGGAGTGGACCTCGCCGCCGCCGAGCTCCTCGGCCGTGACGACCTCGCCGGTGGCGGCCTTCACCAGCGGCGGGCCGCCCAGGAAGATCGTGCCCTGGCCGCGGACGATGACGGCCTCGTCGCTCATCGCCGGCACGTACGCGCCGCCCGCGGTGCAGGAGCCGAGCACGGCGGCGATCTGCGGGATGCCGGCGCCGGACATCCGGGCCTGGTTGTAGAAGATGCGGCCGAAGTGCTCGCGGTCGGGGAAGACCTCGTCCTGCATGGGCAGGAAGGCGCCGCCGGAGTCGACGAGGTAGAGGCAGGGGAGCCTGTTCTCCAGCGCGACCTCCTGGGCGCGCAGGTGCTTCTTGACCGTCATCGGGTAGTAGGTGCCGCCCTTGACGGTGGCGTCGTTCGCGACGACCACGCACTCGCGGCCGCTGACCCGCCCGATGCCGGCGATCACACCGGCCGCCGGGGCGGCGCCCCCGTACATGCCCTCGGCGGCCAGCGGGGCCAGCTCCAGGAAGGGCGAGCCGGGGTCGAGGAGGGTGTCGACACGGTCGCGGGGGAGCAGCTTCCCGCGGGCCGTGTGGCGGGCGCGGGCCTTCTCCCCGCCCCCCTCGCGGGCCGCCGCGAGCCGGGCGCGCAGGCCCTCCGCGAGCTCCTGGTGGGCGGCCTCGTTGGTCCGCCAGGCCTCGGACGCCGGATCGGCGGCGCTGTGAAGCACTGGTGCCTGCTGCATCGCTCGAGCTCCCTTGCTCGGTTAATGAGCGTTAACGCGTACACGGCCAGGTTAACGACCGCTAACGGCCCTGTCTAGAATGGATTCCCATGAGCACTTCAGCGGCCGCCCCCACCCGTCGCGAGCAGATCCTCAGCGAGGCTGCCCGCCTCTTCGCCGAGCGCGGATTCCACGGCGTGGGCGTGGACGAGATAGGGGCCGCGGTGGGCATCAGCGGCCCCGGCCTGTACCGGCACTTCGCGGGCAAGGACGCGATGCTGGCCGAGCTGCTGGTCGGCATCAGCGAGCGGCTGCTGACCGGCGGCCGCCGCCGCGTGGCCGAGGCCGCGGGCGGCCCGGCGGCCGTCCTGTCCTCCCTGATCGACGGCCACATCGACTTCGCGCTCGACGACCGGGCGCTGATCACCGTGCACGACCGCGAGCTGGACCGGCTGCGCGAGGCCGACCGCAAACTGGTGCGCCAGCTCCAGCGGCAGTACGTCGAGCTGTGGGTGGAGGTCGTACGGGAGCTGCACCCCGAGGTGCCGGAGGCGGAGACCCGGGTCGCGGTGCACGCGGTCTTCGGCCTGCTGAACTCGACCCCGCACCTGGGGTCGCTGGGGCGGGCGGCGACGGAGTCGCTGCTGCGCCGGCTGGCGCACGGATCCTTTGCCGCGCTGTCCGGTTGATGGGACGGCAGGCCGCGCCCCGGGCGCGGCGACGGCAGAATATGCATCATGCCGATAGAGCCGATTGAGACGTCCGTACCCAGCCGCGCCGAACTCGTCGACCACCTGGTCCGCACTCGGATCGCGGGGCAGGTCGCCACCCCGCGGGAGAACAACCTCTCCCACTACCGCAAGCTCGCGAACGGCGACCGCCACTACTGGCTCGGCCTGGAGCTCGGCGACCGCTGGACGGACGAGCAGGACGTCCTCGCGGTCATGGCCGAGCGGGTCGGCGTCGTGGACGACCCCTCCCACCGCTTCGGCCAGGACACCATCGACCCGGAGCTCACGGCCGACGGTCTGGAGCGGATGGCGGCGCGCCTGCGCAAGGCCGCGCTGGACCAGCAGAGCGTGCTGTTCGCCACGGGTCACCCGGGTGGGCTCCTGGACGTCCACCGCGCGACCGCGGCCGCGCTGCGGGCCGCCGGCTGCGAGATCGTGGTGATCCCGCGCGGCCTGACCGCCGACGAGGGCTCGGTGTGGCAGGTCGCCGACGTCGCCGTCCAGGAGCGGGGCGCGACGCTGTGGCACACCCACTCGCCGGAGCCGATGGCCGCGATCCTCGACGGCCTGGCCGCCGAGAACCGTCCGCAGCCCGATCTGGTCGTCGCCGACCACGGCTGGGCGGGCTGCGCGGCCCAGCGGGGCCTGGACGCCGTCGGCTACGCCGACTGCAACGACCCCGCCCTGTTCATCGGTGAGGTGGAGGGCACCCTCCAGGTCGCGGTCCCGCTGGACGACCACGTGCGCGACCCGCGCTTCTACGACCCGATGGTGGCGTACCTGCTGTCGGCGGCGGGCCTGCTGTAGGCCCGCCCCGCGGGCCTCCGGCACGACGCCGGCGGCCCGGGGGCCTTGGCCGTGGCTGCCTCATGGCACTAGCCGAGCCAGGCGGTCATCTCGGTCTGTACGGCCGAGCCGTCGAGGTCCGTGAGCTTGCGGGCCACGAAGTCGCGGGCCCAGTCGGAGGTCTGGATCCGGAACGGCATCGTCTCGGCGGTCAGTGCCTCGACGACCGGCGCCGCGGCCTGCTCCGGGGTCTGGGCGGTGTCCGCCCCGAACACCGCCAGGACGTGGTCGATGTAGCCCTGGAGCGCCGGGGCGTACGGCCCGGCCGCCGCGAGCAGGGCCGGGATGTCGAGGCCGACGTTGTTGACGAACTCGCTGGAGACGGCGCCCGGTTCGACGACGGCCACCTGGACGCCCGCGGACGCGGCGACCGGGGCGAGGGCCTCCATGAAGCCCTCGACGGCGAACTTCGCCGCGCAGTAGGACTCGTTGAACGGCTGGCCGACGATGCCGCCGACGCTGGTCACGGTGATGACCCGGCCGCCCGAGGCGCGCAGGTGGGGGAGCGCGGCCCGGGTGAGTTCGGCGACGCCGAAGAAGTTGACCTCCATGACCTCCCGCAGCTTGTCCATGCCGTGCTGCTCGATGGTGCCGACGAAGCCGGCGCCCGCGTTGTTCACGACCGCGTCGAGGTGGCCGTGTTCGGCGACGACCTCGGCCACGCAGGCGGCGACGGAGTCCGCGTCGGTCACGTCCAGCCGTTTGACCTGCACGAGGTCGCTGACCCCGGCCTCCTCGGCAGCCTTGAGGAGGGCGTCGGCCCGGCCGGTGTCGCGCATGGTGGCGATGGCCAGCCAGCCCGCCCTGGCGGCGGCGACCGCGGCGGCCAGGCCGATGCCGGAGGAGGTGCCGGTGATGAGGACGGTCTTGGTGGTCCCGGTGCTGTTCGTGGTCATGGAAGACTCCCTAGATTTGTGCGTGCACACACACATTAACTTTGTGTGCGTGTGCACGCAACCCGGGTATCCTCGTGTCATGGCGCACGACGAACTCAACCTGGACGGCCTCACCCCGCGCGACCACGCCTTCTACGGGCTGGTCTGGGCCGGCACCACGCTCACCGCACGCGTCGACCAGGCCCTCACGCGCCGCCACGACCTTCCGTTGTCGTGGTTCGAGGTCATGCTGTGGCTGAGCGTCCGGCGCGAGCCGGTCGCCCCCTCCGAGCTGGGTGCCAGGACCCTGCTCAGCCGCAGCCAGGTCTCCCGGGTCGCCGACGCCCTGCGGGCCCGCGGCCTGGTCGAGCGGGTTCCCTCCCCGACGGACGCCCGGTCCGTGGGGATCGCCCTCACCGAGGCCGGCCGCCGCGCGTTCGCCGAGGCCGACGCCACCCGCCGCGAAGCCCTGGCCGAGGTGTTCGACGACCGTCTCGACGACGCGGACATAGCCGCGCTGGAGTCGGTCTGGGCCAAGCTCAAGGCGAAGCCCGGGCACTAAGGCGTGTCGTCACGGTCCGTGCGGCGCGCGGGCGTTGTCAGTGGCGGCCGTTAGCGTCGAAGGCGTGACGAATCCGCCGAAGGAACAGAACCCGCTGTCGGTCCTGGCCGACGACCCGCACGGCCGGTCCCTGGACCTGGAGTTGCCGCCGGGCACGCTCCTGGCGCGCCCCGGCGGGCGGCGGTGGCCGCGCAGCCGCCGCGAGCCGCTGCTGTGGGTGTCCGACGCGCCCGTGGGCGTCGGCGCGCTCGCCGCCGCCCGCAGCCCCGCCCTGGCGGCCGCCGGCCTCCAGGCGGTGCTGTTCCAGGAGCGGCGCGGCCTGGAGAGCTGGTGGACCCGCGACGAGCTGAGCCCCGCCTCCATGTCCGACCCCGACGACCACCATGTCGAGCCGGTCCTGCGCACGTGGTGGGCCGGGGTCGTGCCCGACCCCGAGGAGGGCGAGGGGCCCGACGGCGCGGGGCTCATAGCCCCCTTCGGCCGCGACTGGCCCGGGCTCGCGGAGCACGGGGCCGCGGGGGAGGAGGACCCGGACGGGGCGGCCGTCGCCCTGGCCGACGAGCTGATCCGGGACGGCGCCCTGCCGAGCCCCCGGCTGGCGCTGATACCCGCCGGCCGGGGCGCCGACGTACCCACCGCGATGGGCTGGCGCGGGCCGGTGAACCATGTCGCCGACACGGCTCTGATCAGCACCGTCCTGCGTTCCTGGGAGGACCGCTTCGGCGCCCGCGTCGTCGCCCTCGGCTTCGACGAACTCCACGTGTCGGTGGCGGCCCCGCCCCGGACGACGGCCGGGGCGCTCCCGGTCGCCGCCGAGCACTTCGCCTTCTGCCCCGACAACGTCTGGCAGGGCTCCGGCAGCGTGCGGGCGTACGCGGACGAGGCCGTCGCGGGTTCCGGGTACTGGGGCTTCTGGTGGGACTGAGGGACGGGGCGGCTGAGGCGACTGAGGGGCGGTCAGTGGTGGTGAGGCCGGGCCCGGTTCGGGGACCGGGCCCGGTCGCGGCCGGGCGTCAGGCGCGCGGGACGCGCACCACGCCCTCCTGGATGACGGTCACGGCCAGCCGGCCGTCCTGGGTCCAGATACGGGCCTGACCGAGCCCCCGGCCGCCGTGGGCGGAGGGCGACTCCTGGTCGTACAGCAGCCATTCGTCGGCCCGGAACGGGCGGTGGAACCACATCGCGTGGTCCAGGGAGGCGCCGACCACGTCCCCGACCGCCCAGCCGCCGCGCCCGTGCGCGAGCAGCACCGCGTCGAGCAGCGTCATGTCGGACACGTACGTGGCCAGGCAGATGTGCAGCATCGGGTCGTCGGCGAGCTTGCCCGCCGTACGGAACCACACCTGCGAGCGCGGCTGAAGGGGTTCGCCGACGCTGCCCCACGGCGGAGTCGTGGCGTAGCGCAGGTCAACCGCGCCGCGCGCGTCGATCAGCCGCTCCACCGTGCCCGGGTCGCGGAAGATGTCCCGGTAGTGCGGGAGCGACTCGGCGGCCGTCGGCAGGGTCTCCGGGTCCGGGGCCTGCGGCATGAGCGCCTGGTGGTCCAGCCCCTCCTCGTACGTCTGGAACGACGCCGAGAGGTGGAAGATCGGCTGCCCGTGCTGCACGGCGACGACCCGGCGGGTGGTGAAGGACTGCCCGTCGCGGATCCGGTCGACCGAGTAGACGATCGGCGCGCCGGGGTCACCGGCCCGCAGGAAGTACGAGTGCAGCGAGTGCGCCGTGCGGTCGGCGGGTACGGTCCGGCCGGCCGCGACCATGGCCTGCGCCGCGACCTGCCCGCCGAACACGCGCGGCACCAGGGAGGTCCTGCTGGTGCCGCGGAAGATGTTCTCCTCGATCTGCTCCAGGTCGAGCAGATCGAGGAGATCGGTGAGTGCCTCGCTCAAGGCGACTTACAGACCCATCGACTTGGCGATGATCGACTTCATGATCTCGCTGGTGCCGCCGTAGATGCGGTTGACGCGGTTGTCGGCGTACAGGCGGGCGATCGGGTACTCGTTCATGTAGCCGTAGCCGCCGTGCAGCTGGAGGCAGCGGTCGATGACGCGGTGCGCGACCTCGGTGCAGAACAGCTTCGCGGAGGCGGCCTCGGCCGGGGTCAGCTCGCCGGCGTCCAGGGCCTCCAGGGCGCGGTCGGCGACGGCCTGCGCGGCGTCCACCTCGGCCTGGCAGGCGGCCAGCTCGAACTTGGTGTTCTGGAAGTGGGAGACCGGCTTGCCGAAGACGGTGCGCTCCGTCACGTACTGCTGGGCGAACCGGACGGCCGCGGCGGCCTGGGCGTACGCGCCGAAGGCGATGCCCCAGCGCTCGGAGGCCAGGTTGTGGCCGAGGTAGTAGAAGCCCTTGCCCTCCTCGCCGAGCAGGTCCTCGACGGGGACCTTGACGTCGACGAACGCCAGCTCGGCGGTGTCGGAGGTCTTCAGGCCCAGCTTGTCGAGCTTGCGGCCGATGGAGTAGCCCTCGGACTTGGTGTCCACGGCGAAGAGGGAGATGCCGAAGCGGCGGTCGTCCTCGCTCGGGGCCGAGGTGCGGGCGCAGACGATGACGCGGTCGGCGTGCACGCCGCCGGTGATGAAGGTCTTGGCGCCGTTGAGGACGTAGTGCGTGCCGTCCTCGGAGAGCTTGGCGGTGGTCTTCATGCCCGCGACGTCGGAGCCGGTGCCCGGCTCGGTCATCGCCAGCGCCCACATCTCCTCGCCGGAGACGAACTTCGGAAGGAAACGCTTCTTCTGCTCATCGGTGGCGAGCATCTTGATGTAGGGCAGGGCGAGCAGCACGTGCACGCCGGAGCCGCCGAAGTTCACGCCCGCGCGGGAGGTCTCCTCGTAGAGGACGGCCTCGAACTTGTGGGTGTCCAGGCCCGCGCCGCCGAACTCCTCGGGGACGTTGATGCCGAAGACGCCCAGCTCGCCGAGCTGGTGGTAGAAGTCGCGCGGCGCCTGGCCGGCGGCGAACCACTCGTCGTAGACGGGGACGACCTCGGCCTCGATGAAGGCGCGGATCGTCTCGCGGAACGCCTCGTGGTCCTCGTTGAAAACGGTACGGCGCACGGCCGGACTCCCTTCGGTCGCGGCGCTCCGCCGCCCATGTCTAAGCGCTTGCTCATATACAAGTTACCGGCGGGTTATGGCCACTGTCCAGAGCCGGAGGTCAGGGGAACCCCTGAGAGCCGGGGCCGGGCGACCCCCAGGGGACGGGGCCCGCGCGGGTCGTCTGCGCGGAGGATCCGCAGGCCTTCGGTGATCACCACGATGGAAGGTGTCCACGACGACCGCGCCATTGTCGCCGGATCGTCGAACGCCGCGTACCGATCACCGGGAGCTGCCCGTGAACCGCCGTACCCGTACCGCCCTGGCCGCCGTCCTCCTGCTCGGCCTGACGGCGGGGCCCATGACCGCCACCGCGCTGGCCGCGACCGGACCCGCGCCGGCCGCGACCGTCGCCGTCGCCGGTGCCGGTGCCGGCGACCGTACCGGCGACGGCTCCGGGGCGGTCGCCGACGCCCGGCGCGGGCCCGACGTCGCTGCGCTGCGCGCCGCCATCGCCGGGCTGCCGGACCAGGACGCGACCGCCGCGCTGATCCGCGTCGGCGGGGAGGGCCGCTGGACGGGCAGCGCGGGCGTACGCGACCTGCGGACCGGTGCCCCGGCCCTGTCCGACGCCCGCTTCCGGGCCGGCTCCACCACCAAGATGGTCACGTCCGCCCTCGTCCTCCAGCTCGCCGCCGAGGGGAAGGTCGACCTGAACGCCCCCGTCGGCGCCTACCTTCCCGGCCTGCTCCCGGCCTCGTTCACCGAGCCGGTCACCGTCCGGAACCTGCTCAACTTCACCAGCGGCATCCAGGGCGGGCTCACCTTCGGCGACACCGTGGAGGAGGAGTTCCCGCACCGCTTCGAGACGATCACGCCGGAGCAGTCGGTCGCCGCCGGGGTGGCCAAGGGCCCGGCCTTCGCCCCGGGCACGCAGCAGGACTACAACAACATCAACTACACGATCCTGGGCATGCTGATCGAGAAGGTCACCGGCGACAAGTACGCCCACCAGGCCGAGGTGCGGATCTTCCGCCCCGTCGGCATGACCGCCACCTCCTTCCCGCGGGGCACCGATCCGCGCATCCACGGCCCCCACAACCGCGGCTACCAGCTGATCGGCGGCAAGACCGTCGACGTCACCGAATGGAACATGTCCGACCGCTTCGCCGCCGGCGACATGATCTCCACCACCCGCGACCTCGAACGCTTCGTCGTCGCCCTCTTCCGCGGCCGGATCGTCCCCGGACCGCAGCTCCAGGAGATGTTCACGGTCCCCGACGTCCCGGGCGCCACGCGCGGCGCGGGCCTGCAGCGGCTGGAGGTGAACGGCAAGGAGATCTGGGGCAAGACCGGTGCCCGCCCCGGCTACCACACGGTCGTCGCCGCCACCCGCGACCTGTCCCGGACCCTCGTCTACTCGGTCAACAGCACGGACGCCAAGGGCGACGGCCTGAAGATAGCCCAGCGCTTCGCGTTCCCCGCCTTCAACCGCTGAGCGGCCGGCGCAGGGCGAACCACAGCTCCATGCGGACGTCGGCGTCGTCGACGTCCCGGTCCAGGAGGGCCGCCGCGCGGGCGATCCGCTGGCGGACCGTGTTGCGGTGCACCCCCAGGGCGGCCGCCGTGCGGTCCCAGCTGCCATGGTGGGCCAGCCAGGCGCGCAGGGTGTCCCGCAGCACGGGGGAGAGCGGCCCGAGCAGGGCCTCGGCGTGGGCGCGGGCCTCGGCCTCGCCGACCAGGCCCGAGAGGCCGGGGTCGGTGTGCCGGGCGACCGGGGCGCGGGCGGACTCGGCCCGCTCCAGGGCGCGGCGGGCCTGCGCGTCGGCGGCCGACAGTGCGTCGGGCCCGGCCGGGGCGCTGACCCCCAGCCGCCATCCGGGCTGGGGGACCGGCTCGCGGTCGGTGAGGAGCCGGACGACGGGGCCCGCCGGATCCGCCAGTACGGTCCCCAGCGCGGCGGCGAGGGCCTGCGGGTCGGCGCCGCCGCGGGCATGGACGGCGTACCAGGGGCCGGGCCGGCCCAGCGCCTCGGCGGGCGAGCCGCCCAGCAGCAGCCGGGCGAGCGAGGCGGCCTCGGCGCCGGCCGGCCGGTCGGCGGTGAGCAGGGTCAGCAGGACCGCCGCGACCGAGGCGATGGTGTGGTCACCCGGGGCGCGGGCCGGGGTGGCGGTGCCCAGGGCGGCGTGCCGCCCGAGGGCGTAGGCGGCCAGGTGCCAGCCGCCGGCCTGGTCGGTGGCGGTCGCCGGGCCCTGGGCCGGGCCGCCGACCCGGCCCAGCAGGGCGTCGAGGGCGGGCAGCGCGCCCGACGCCTCGGGCGGTGGCGCGGCACCCGCCGACCGGCCGCCGGGCCGCAGCACGACGTGGCCGCCGAGGCTCGCCGCGAGGCGGGTCAGCACCGCCGGGACGGGGTCGGGGCGGGCCGCGGCGGCCGCGAGGGCCTGCTGGGCCTCGGTCACCCGGCGCAGCTCGCGGGTCCGGGCCTCGGCCATCAGCCGCCAGACGGCGCGGGCGACCGCGGTGAACGGGGTGCGCGGCGGGACCTCGAGCAGCGGCAGCCCGTGCCGCGCACACGCCTCGACCAGCCCGGCCGGCACCTCCTCATGAACGGGCGCCACGCCGAACCCGAGAGCGGCAACCCCGGCCGCCACCAGCCGAGCGACGTACAGGTCGTACCCCCCGTCCCCGCCACCCCCGGGGCCCCCAGCAGCGCCGAGCCCCCCGCCGGTTCCGGGGCGGCTGCCCGCCTCGTGGGCGCCGGTGGTGCCGGCTCCGGCGGTCAGGAGCAGCTCGCCGCCGAGCAGGTACGGGGAGGGGTCGGCCATCTCGGAGGCATGCACCCCGTGCACCCCGCCCCCGACGGGCCCGGCCAGCTGCCGCAGCCCCAGCTCCCGGTCCCCGACCAGCGCCGCGAGCGCCACGGGCGTCCCGGGCACCCCCGTGGCCCCGATGCCCACGGACCCTCCGGACGGCACCGGCCCTCCGACCGTCACACCCGCCGTACCCGGCACGGCAGCCGGGCCCGCGCCGGTCGGCGGCGCAGGGCCGGGGCCCGGGCCGGACGGGGCGGGCCGGGGCCCGGGGCGGGGGCGGGAAGGGGGCATGGATGCTCCGTACACAACAGCAGGACCGTATGGATAAAACGTACCCTTCGTGCCGCCCGCCCCGCGGCTTACGCTCGAAACACCGCACACCCCACAGGAAGGCCACCCCGATGAGCACGCAGCCGCGCGGCCCCGTCGACTCCTCCCGCATCCCGCGCTACGCGGGCCCCGCCACCTTCGCCCGGCTGCCCCGCCTCGACGAGGTCGGTTCCGCCGACGTCGCCGTCGTCGGCGTGCCCTTCGACTCGGGTGTGTCCTACCGTCCCGGCGCCCGCTTCGGCGGCAACGCCATCCGTGAGGCCTCGCGCCTGCTGCGCCCGTACAACCCCGCGCAGGACGCCTCCCCCTTCGCCCTCGCGCAGGTCGCCGACGCCGGTGACATCGCCGTGAACCCCTTCAACATCAACGAGGCCGTCGAGACGGTCGAGGCCGCCGCCGACGAGCTCCTCTCCGCCGGCTCCCGCCTCATGACCCTCGGCGGCGACCACACCATCGCCCTCCCCCTCCTCCGCTCGGTCGCCAAGAAGCACGGCCCGGTCGCGCTCCTCCACTTCGACGCGCACCTGGACACCTGGGACACCTACTTCGGCGCCGAGTACACCCACGGCACGCCGTTCCGCCGTGCCGTCGAGGAGGGCATCCTCGACACCGAGGCGCTCTCCCACGTCGGCACCCGCGGCCCCCTCTACGGCAAGCAGGACCTCGACGACGACGCCAAGATGGGCTTCGGCATCGTCACCTCCGCCGACGTCTACCGCCGCGGCGCCGACGAGATCGCCGACCAGCTGCGCCAGCGCATCGGCGACCGCCCGCTGTACATCTCCATCGACATCGACGTGCTCGACCCGGCCCACGCGCCCGGCACCGGCACCCCCGAGGCGGGCGGCATGACCTCCCGCGAGCTGCTGGAGATCATCCGCGGGCTCTCCTCCTGCAACCTGGTCTCCGCCGACGTGGTCGAGGTCGCCCCGGCGTACGATCACGCCGAGATCACCTCGGTCGCGGCCTCGCACACCGCGTACGAGCTGACCACGATCATGAGCCGCCAGATCGCGGCGGCGAAGGCGAACCCGAAGGGCGAGTAGGCGCACGTGACGCACGACCACGACCTGGTACTCCGTCCCACCGAGGCCCAGACGGCGGCCGCCCTGGCGCCGCCACCGGGCCGTACGGGCGGGGACCTGGTCGTGGAGACGCTGTGCGGCCTCGGCGCGACCACCGTCTTCGGTCTGCCGGGGCAGCACGCGCTCGCCCTGTTCGACGCGGTCGGCCGTTCCGACCTGCGCCTGGTCGGGCTCCGCGTCGAGAACAACGCGGGCTTCGCCGCCGACGCGTACGGCCGGATGACCGGCGAGGCGACCCCGCTGCTGCTGTCCACCGGCCCGGGCGCCCTGACCGCCCTGCCGGCCCTGATGGAGGCGGCGGCCGCCTCCGCCCCGGTCCTCGCGATCGCCTCCCAGGTGCCGAGCGCCGGTCTCGGCGGCGGCCGGCGCGGCCACCTGCACGAGCTGCGCGACCAGGCCGCCTCCTTCCGCGACGTGGTCAAGTCCGTCCACGTCGCCCGAACGCCGTCCCAGATCCCCACGGCGGTCGCGCAGGCCTGGGAATCGGCCCTCACGGCCCCGCACGGCCCGGTGTGGGTGGAGATCCCGGAGGACGTACTCCGCGCCGAGACCGTGATCCCGCAGGTCACGGGCATGGACGCGACCCCGCACGAGCTGGCGCCGCGCCCGGAGCTCACCGCGCTCGCCGCGCACTGGCTGCAGAACGCCGCCCGCCCGGTGATCATCGCGGGCGGCGGCGTGGTCCGCGCGGACGCGGCGGGCAAGCTCAGGCAGCTCGCCGAACGCCTGGACGCCCCGGTGGTCACCACCTTCGGCGGCAAGGGCGCCTTCCCCTGGACGCACCCCCTCTCCCTCCAGTCCTGGCTGGAGGACCGCCACATGACCGACTTCCTGGAGGACGCGGACGTCCTGCTGGTCGTCGGCAGCGGTCTGGGCGAACTCTCCTCGAACTACCACACGTTCGTCCCCGGGGGCCGGGTCGTCCAGATCGAGGCCGACCTCGGCAAGCTGGAGTCCAACCACGCGGCGCTCGGCATCCACGCCGACGCCCGCCTGGCGCTCCAGGCCCTGCTGGAGACGGTCGGCGAGCGCCGGGACCCCGACGCGCCCGCGCGCGTCGCGGCGGTCCTCGCGGAGATCGCGGAGCGCCTCTCCACGCAGGACGTCGCCCTGGAGCGGTCCCTGCTGGCCTCGGTCCGCGCGGCCCTGCCGCCCCGCTCGCCGTCCTTCTGGGACATGACGGTCCTGTCGTACTGGGCCTGGTCCGCGTTCGACGCCCGCCACCCCAACACGATGCACTCCGCCCAGGGCGCCGGCGGCCTCGGCTACGCCTTCCCGGCGGCGCTGGGCGCCTGCGTCGCGGAACCGGGCACCCCGGTCCTGGCCGTCTCGGGCGACGGCGGCGCGATGTACTCGATCGCCGAACTGGCCACCGCCCGCCAGCACGACCTGGACGTCACCTGGCTGATCGTGGACGACGGCGGCTACGGCATCCTGCGCGAGTACGGCTGCGCGACGGGCACCGACCTCACCCGCCCGGACTTCGCGGCCCTGGCCGCGTCCTTCGGCATCCCGTCGACCACGACCACGCCCGAGTCCCTGACGGCGGACCTGAAGAAGGCCCTGACCACCCCCGGCCCCTCGGTGGTCGTCCTCCCGGCCACCCTCAAGATGTTCGCCCCGACCCACCTGCCGTAGTCGCGTTGCTACCGGCGGTGAGTCCGGTCACCGCCTGATCGACACGTCGGCCGTGGTCCGCGTCCCGACCGATCCGGCCGTCCGCAAAGCCGGGCCGGCCGGGCGCCCGGCCCGGGCCGGGCCGCGTGCTCGGACGTGATGGGGTGGCGTACCCATACGGCCGTCCGCCGCTCGCCCGGGGGCACGGGAAATCGTTCGATTGTGTCAGCGGGATGAAAACCGCCGGTCGGGGCGTTGGGGCTTCCGGCAGGACGCACGGACGACACAGACGGACGGGGAGGCCCACGTGGCTGCGGCTGGGGCGAAGACGGGCGGGAAACAGGGCTGGGCCAGGAGGCTCGCGGGGTACGCCTGGCGGTACAAGGCCAACGTGCTGCTCGCGCTCGGGTCGTCGCTCGGCGGGATGGCCGTCATGGCCCTCGTGCCGCTGGTCACCAAGGTGATCATCGACGATGTCATCGGGGACCATTCGAAGAGCATGGCGGTCTGGGCCGGCCTGCTCATAGGCGCGGCGGCGGCCGTGTACGTGCTGACGTACATACGCCGGTACTACGGCGGACGCCTCGCCCTCGACGTGCAGCACGACCTGCGCACCGAGATGTACGACACCGTCGCCCGCCTCGACGGCCGCCGCCAGGACGAGCTGTCCACCGGCCAGGTCGTCGGCCGCGCCACCAGCGACCTCCAGCTCATCCAGGGCCTGCTCTTCATGCTCCCGATGACCATCGGGAACTTCCTGCTCTTCGGCATCTCGCTGGGCATCATGCTGTGGCTCTCGCCGCTGCTGACCCTGGTCGCCCTCCTCATGGCCCCCGCCCTGTGGTTCATCGCCCAGCGCAGCCGGATCAAGCTCTTCCCGGCCACCTGGTACGCGCAAGGGCAGGCCGCCGCCGTCGCGACCGTCGTCGACGGCGCCGTCACCGGCGTCCGCGTGGTCAAGGGCTTCGGCCAGGAGGAGCAGGAGACCGGCAAGCTCCGCGAGACCGGCCGCCGGCTCTTCGCCGGCCGGATGCGCACCATCCGGCTGAACTCCCGCTACACCCCCGCCCTCCAGGCCGTCCCGGCCCTCGCCCAGGTCGCCATGCTCGCCCTCGGCGGCTGGATGGCCACCAACGGCCGGGTCACCCTCGGCACGTTCGTCGCCTTCTCGACGTACCTCGCGCAGCTCGTCGGCCCGGTGCGCATGCTCGCCATGGTCCTCACCGTCGGCCAGCAGGCCCGCGCCGGCGTGGAGCGCGTGCTGGAGCTCATCGACACCGAACCGGTGATCGAGGAGGGCGCCACCGAGCTGCCGGCCGACGCGCCCGCCACCGTCGAGTTCGACGACGTCTCCTTCGGGTACGACCCCGCCCGGCCGGTCCTCGACGGCTTCAGCCTGAGCATCGCGCCCGGCGAGACCGTCGCCGTCGTCGGCGCCTCCGGCAGCGGCAAGTCCACCGTCTCCCTCCTCCTGCCCCGCTTCTACGACGCCACCGGCGGCACCGTCCGCGTCGGCGGCCACGACGTGCGCGAGCTGACCTTCGACTCGCTGCGCGCGGCCATCGGACTCGTACCGGAGGATTCGTTCCTCTTCTCCGACTCCATACGCGCCAACGTCGCCTACGGCCGCCCCGGCGCGACCGAGGAGGAGATCCGGGCCGCCGCCCGCGCCGCCCAGGCCGAGGGCTTCATCGAGGCCCTGCCCGCCGGCTACGACACCAAGGTCGGCGAGCACGGCCTCACCCTCTCCGGTGGCCAGCGCCAGCGCATCGCGCTGGCCCGCGCCATCCTCACCGACCCCCGGCTGCTGCTCCTCGACGACGCCACCTCCGCCGTCGACGCCCGCGTCGAGCACGAGATCCACGAGGCCCTGCGGTCGGTGATGGCCGGGCGGACCACCCTGCTGATCGCCCACCGCCGGTCCACCCTGGCGCTGGCCGACCGGATCGCCGTCCTCGAGCACGGCCGGCTCGCCGCCGTCGGTACGTACGAGGAGCTGGAGCGCGGCTCCGCGCTCTTCCGGCGGCTGCTGACCGACCCCGACGCGCTGGCCGCGGGCTCGCCCCGGCTGCCCGAGGCGGACGCCGAGGCCCTCGCCGAGCTCGACCGGGAGCTCGACCGCGAACGTGACCTCGAACGGGACATGGAGATCGAGGCCGAGATCGACTCCGAGCCGGTCAGCGCCAAGCGCCGGGCCGTCGACGGGGTCACCCCCGAGCTGTGGCGGCGCCAGGAACAGGACACGGTCCTGGCCCCCGCCGCCGGCACCGGCGCCCCCGCGGGCGGGCCGCCCTCCATGGCCGGCGCGGTCGCCGGCATGCCGGCCACCCCCGAACTCCTGGCCCAGGTGGCCGCGCTGCCGCCCGCCACCGACACCCCCGATGTCGACGAGGACCGGGCCGCGGCCGCCGAGAAGAACTACACGCTGCGCCACCTCCTGCGCGGCTTCTGGGCCCCGCTCGCCATCAGCCTCGGCCTGGTCGCGGTCGACGCGGCCGCCGGGCTGCTGCTGCCGATCCTGATCCGCAACGGCATCGACCAGGGCGTGGAGCGCGGCCTGCTCGCCGCGGTCTGGGCCGCGGCCGGCCTGGCCCTGGGCGTGGTCGTCGCCCAGTGGGCGGCGCAGTTCGCCGAGACCCGCATGACCGGCCGCACCGGCGAGCGCGTGCTCTACGCCCTGCGCGTGAAGATCTTCGCCCAGCTCCAGCGGCTCGGACTCGACTACTACGAGCGCGAACTGACCGGCAAGATCATGACCCGGATGACCACGGACGTGGACTCCCTGTCCACCTTCCTCCAGACCGGTCTGGTCACCGCCGTCGTCTCCGTCTTCACCTTCTTCGGCATCCTCGTCGCGCTCCTCGTCCTCGACGTCGAGCTCGCGCTGATCGTCTTCGCGACCCTGCCCGTGCTGGTCATCGGCACGATCGTGTTCCGCCGCAAGTCCGTCGCCGCGTACGAACTGGCCCGCGACCGCGTCAGCGTGGTCAACGCCGACCTCCAGGAGTCCGTCTCGGGCCTGCGCATCGTCCAGGCCTTCCGGCGCGAGCGCTCCGGCGCCGAGCGGTTCGCCGCGCGCAGCTCCTCGTACCGCGAGGCCCGCGTGCGCGGCCAGTGGCTGATATCGGTCTACTTCCCCTTCGTCCAGCTGCTGTCCTCCCTCGCCGCGGCCGCCGTGCTCGTCGTCGGCGCGGGCCGGGTCGAGGCGGGCACGCTGACCACCGGCGCGCTGGTGGCGTACCTGCTCTACATCGACCTGTTCTTCGCGCCCGTCCAGCAGCTCTCGCAGGTCTTCGACGGCTACCAGCAGGCCACCGTCTCCCTCGGCCGCATCCAGGACCTGCTGCGCGAGCCGACCAGCACACCGCCGGCGGCCCGCCCCCGCGAGGCCGGCGCGCTGCGCGGCGAGATCGCCTTCGAGGACGTCCACTTCGCGTACGGCACCGCCGCCGAACGCGGGGAGAAGGGCGAGGCGCTGGCCGGCATCGACCTGCGGATACCGGCGGGCCAGACCGTCGCCTTCGTCGGCGAGACCGGAGCGGGCAAGTCCACCCTGGTCAAGCTCGTCGCCCGGTTCTACGACCCCACCGCCGGCCGGGTCACCGCCGACGGCACCGACCTGCGCGAACTGGACCTGACGGGGTACCGCCACCGGCTGGGCGTCGTCCCCCAGGAGGCGTACCTCTTCCCGGGGACGGTGCGCGACGCCATCGCGTACGGGCGCCCCGGCGCGAGCGACGCGGAGGTGGAGGCGGCCGCCCGCGCGGTCGGCGCCCACGACATGATCGCCACCCTCGACGGCGGTTACCTGCACGCCGTCACCGAGCGCGGCCGCAACCTCTCGGCCGGCCAGCGCCAGCTGATCGCCCTGGCCCGCGCCGAGCTCGTCGACCCGGACGTGCTGCTGCTCGACGAGGCCACCGCCGCCCTGGACCTGGCCACCGAGGCCCAGGTCAACCAGGCCACCGACCGGCTCGCGGGCAAGCGCACCACCCTCGTCGTCGCCCACCGGCTGACCACCGCCGCCCGCGCCGACCGGGTCGTGGTCATGGACCGCGGCCGGGTCGTCGAGGACGGTACGCACGCCGAGCTGCTGGCCCTCGGCGGCCGCTACGCCGAGCTGTGGCGCACGTTCGTCGGCGAGGACGAGCGGGCGGCCGCCTGACCCGGCCCGCCGCCCGGCGGAACCCCGGGCGGGGCCGGTGGCAGCCGGCGGCCGTCGCGGAACGCAACCTTCCCGGGGGCTGACGCGTCGTACGGACGTACGTACGACGGTGTTCGTACGACCGACAGCGGGGGAGTCGTGGTGCACAGGTGCGGGAGGTCGGGTCGGCGGGCGGACCGGTGGGCGGGTCGACGGCCGGGCCGCCGGGCGGGCCGGTTCCTCGGGGTAGGCGCGGCCGGCCTGGCCCTGGCCCTGGTGGGCCTGCTGACGGCACCGTCGGCCCAGGCCGCGCGCCGCGGCTGCGAGGGCCGGCTGGTGCACACCATGACCGTCTCCGCCGGTGAGGTGCGGCTGTACAAGACCCGGACCCACGCCTGTGCAGTAACGATTGCGCACCGGCCGGTCCCGCGCGGCCAGCTGGGGGTGAGCATCCAGCCGCGCGGCGGCGTGCCCGTCCAGGCCTCGGGCGGATTCCGCGCGGACGGCCGCCAGCGCCCCGTCGGGCGGTTCGCGGGCCCCGTCACCGTCCACGCGATCAGCCGCTGCGTGTTCGTGCGCGGGCACGTGGGGGCGGAGCCGGTCTCCTCGGGCTGGATCCTGTGCTGATCCCCGCAGCCCGCCCCAGACGGGTTGCCCGCCCCTGACCGGTTGCGTGGCCGATTTCCGGCCCAACTTCCTCTGTTCACCAGCGTGTTCACACCGCTAGGTTCACGGCGACCGCAGTGAACTCCAGGGGAGGGTGAATGCGCAAGGCGTTCAGATGGCTGCTGGCGCTCGTGGTGCTCATCGGCACCATGGGCGCGGCCGGTGCGTCGGCACAGGCGGCGACCGCCGCCGGTCCCGCCGCCGGCCCGGACATCAAGGACCAGATCCTCGCCGTGCCGGGGATGAGCCTGATCGAGGAGAAGCCGTACTCCGGCTACCGGTTCTTCGTACTGAACTACGAGCAGCCGGTCGACCACCGGCAGCCGTGGAAGGGCACCTTCCGGCAGCGGCTCACCCTGCTGCACAAGGACACGTCCCGGCCCACGGTGTTCTTCACCTCCGGCTACAACGTCAACACCAACCCGCGCCGCAGCGAGCCGACGACCATCGTCGACGGCAACCAGGTGTCCCTGGAGTACCGGTTCTTCACGCCCTCGCGGCCCGATCCGGCCAACTGGGCCCACCTCGACATCTGGCAGGCCGCCAGCGACCAGCACCGCCTCTTCACCGCCCTGAAGAAGATCTACCCCGCGAACTGGCTGGCCACCGGCGGCAGCAAGGGCGGCATGACGGCCACCTACTACGAGCGCTTCTACCCGGACGACATGGACGGGGTCGTCGCGTACGTCGCGCCCAACGACGTCGTCAACAACGAGGACTCGGCGTACGACCGGTTCTTCAAGAAGGTCGGCACCAAGGAGTGCCGCGACAGGCTGAACGCGGTGCAGCGCGAGGCGCTGGTGCGCCGTGAGCCGCTGGAGGCCAGGTACGCGGCCTACGCGGCCGACAACGGCTACACCTTCACCACCGTCGGCGACCTGGACAAGGCCTACGAGGCGGTCGTCCTGGACTACGTGTGGGCCTTCTGGCAGTACAGCCTGGTCGCCGACTGCGCTTCGGTCCCGGTCGCCGCGACCGCGACCGACCAGCAGATCTGGGACTCGGTCGACGCGATCTCCGGCTTCTCCGCCTACACCGACCAGGGGCTGGCGACGTACACGCCGTACTACTACCAGGCGGGCACCCAGCTCGGCGCGCCTGACATCAAGCAGCCGCACCTGGGCAACCTGAGCCGCTACGGCTACCAGCCGCCGCGCAACTTCGTGCCCCGCGACATCCCCATGACCTTCCAGCCGTGGGCCATGGCCGACGTGGACCGGTGGGTCCGTGACAACGCCGACCGGATGCTGTTCGTGTACGGGCAGAACGACCCGTGGGGAGCCGAGCCGTTCCGGATCGGCTACAACGCCCGCGACAGCTACGTGATGACCGCCCCGGGCGCCAACCACGGGGCGAACGTCGCCAAGCTGATGGAGGGCGAGAGGGCACTGGCCACCGCGAAGATCCAGCAGTGGGCGGGGGTCGCCCCGGCGGCCGCCAGGCTGGACCCGGCCGGAGCGGCGCCGCTGGCGGCGCCGGACGCCGTCCTGGACCAGCAGGACCTCAGGCAGGAGCGGCAGCTGCGGCCGTAGGCCCGGCGTTCCTGCCCCCCCGGGCCTCCGCGCCGTGAACGGCGGCGGGGGCCCGGCGGGACCGCCTTGCAACATGGCGGGGGCCGCTCTAGTAGTCCAGGCCGTGGTCCAGCGGGTAGCGGCCCGGGACCGGGACGGGGAGGCGGCCCGCGGGGCGGACCGTGCCCGTCAGGACCCGGGCCGCCGCCCGCATCTCCACGTCCGTCCAGGCGTACGTCGCCACCTCGGCCGCGCACGCCGGCAGCCGGGCCGGGTCGTACGGGTTGCGCACGGCCACGACCACCACCGGGACGCCGGTCGCGACCAGGTCCGCCACCAGCGTGCGCTGCGGACTCCCGCCCTCCGGGACGTTGTACGTGCACACCAGCACCGCCTCGTGGTCCGGCGCCGCGGCCACCGCCCGGCCCGGCGGCACGGCCGTCGCCGCGCAGCCCAGTGCCGTGAGTTCCCGGGCCAGGACGGCCGTCGGCGGCCCCGTCGTGCCGCTGGGGGAGACCGGGTCGGCGCCGGTGACCAGCAGCTTCGGGCTCCCGGACGGGTCCAGTGGCAGCAGCCCCTGCGGGTTGGCCAGCACGGTGGTGGTGCCGGCCGCGATCTCGTCGGCGGCGGCCAGGTGTTCCGGGGTCCCGACGGTGGCCGCGACCCGTTCCGCCGTGGTGGAGGCGTCCTCGAACAGGCCCCGGCGGGCTTTCAGCAGCAGGATCCGCGTCACCGATTCCTCGATCCGCCGCTCCGTCAGCTCCCCCGACCGCACCGCCGCCAGCACGCTGCGGTACGCCAGCGGCAGGTCCGGCGGGTTCAGCAGCTGGTCGCAGCCGGCCAGCAGGGCCAGCACCGGCACCCGGTCGTCCCCGTACTTCTGGCGTACGCCGGCCATGTCGAGCGCGTCGGTGACCACCACCCCGCGGAAGCCGAGCCGTTCGCGCAGGACGCCCGTGATGATCGGCCGCGACAGGGTGGCGGGGTCCCCGGACGGATCCAGCGCGGGGACGACCATGTGCGCGGTCATGACGACGTCGATGCCCGCCTCGACCGCCGCCCGGAACGGCGGCTCGTCCAGCTCCTCCCACTGCGCGCGGCTGTGCCGCATCACCGGCAGCCCGACGTGGCTGTCGGTCTCGGTGTCCCCGTGCCCGGGGAAGTGCTTGGCCGTGGCGGCGATCCCGGCCCCCTGATAGCCCGCCACCTGGGCCGCCACCAGCGCGGCGACGGCCCGCGGGTCGGAGCCGAAGGACCGGACGCCGATCACCGGGTTCGCCGGGTTCACGTTCACGTCGGCGACCGGCGCGTAGTCCTGCCGGATGCCCATGGCCGCCAGCTCCGCGCCCGCGATCCGCGCGGCCCGGCCGGCGGCGGCCGTGGACCCGGCGCCGCGGGCCTGCGCGCCCAGCGCCATCGCGCCGGGGAACAGGGTGGCCGGCTTGCCGATCCGGGCGATGATCCCGTGCTCCTGGTCGGTGGAGAGCAGCAGCGGGATTCCTGCGCCGGCGCTCGCGGCCGCCCGCTGGAGCCCGTTGGACAGCTCGGCGATCTGGAGGGGGGAGCGGGTGTTGTGGGCCCAGGCGAAGTAGATGATCCCGCCGAGGTGGTAGCGGCCGATGAGCTCGGCGGCCGTGCGGACCCCGAAGTGGGTCAGGTTCGTCTGCGCGTCGGCCGGGTCCGGAGCGGTCGCCGAATGCCCGTACACCCGGCTGACGAAGAGCTGCCCGACCTTCTCCTCCAGGCTCATCCGGGCCACCAGCTCCCGGGTGCGGGACCGGGCGTCCGGGGGGTGCGCGGAGCCGTGCACATGGTGCCGCAGGGCCGCGGCGGAGGCGCCGACGGCCGATACGGCGGCCACGGCGGCCGCGGTCAGCAGGGTGCGGCGGGATGCGGGAGTCGGCATCCGGGCACGCTACTGCGCGCCGTCCGCCGCGGCTCCGGGGACACTCGCCGGGTCCCCCGTACGAGGCTGGGGCCAGTGCGCCCGGAGGATACGGACTGCCTCGGTGATCGCCGGCCGGCGGGCGGCGCCGGTGCGCCACAGGGCGTACAGGCGGCGTACGGGCGCCGGTTCGAGGCGGACGGCGGCCACCCCCGACGGCAGCGCGCCGGTGCCCAGCCGCGGTACGACCGCCACTCCGAGCCCGGCCGCGACCAGGGCGACGATCGTGTGGTTCTCCTCGGCGACGTGCGCGATGTCGGGTTCGAGGCCGGCGGCGCGCAGGGTGCGCATCAGCCAGTCGTGGCAGACCCGCCCGGGCGGCTGGCACACCCAGCGCTGCCCGCCCAGGTCGGCGCGGTGGACGACCGGCCGGGCGGTGAAGGGGTGCCCGGCCGGCACCAGGAGGTCGCACAGGTCGTCGCCGATGACCGCCTGCTCGATGCCCTCGGGGGCCGGCAGCGGGGCGATGTCCCAGTCGTGGGCGACGGCGAGGTCGGTGACGCCCTTGGCCACGAGGTCCACCGACAGGTGCGGGTCCACCTCGGTCAGCCGGACGTCCAGCGCGGGGTGCTCGCGGGCCAGCTCCGCCAGGACGCCGGGCAGCAGTCCGCGGGCGGCGGAGGCGAACGCGGCCACCGTCAGCAGCCCGCTCGGCCGCCCGCGCCGCTCCTCCAGGGTGGTCTCGGCCCGCTCCACGATCGCCAGCAACTCTTGGGCGGTCGAGGCGAGGTGGCGGGCCTCCTCGGTGAGCTGGACCCCGCGCCCGCGCCGCTCCAGCAACGTGGTGCGGGTCTCGCGTTCCAGCTTGGCGATCTGCTGGGAGACGGCCGAGGGGGTGTAGCCGAGGGCGGCCGCCGCGCCCGCGACCGAACCGTGGACGGCGACGGCGTGCAGGGCGCGCAGCCGGGACAGGTCGAGCATGGCCCAATCGTAAGCACTGCTTCATCCAACACGGAAGAGATCCGCGCTGGTGCTACATGGTCGGCGGGGCCGATGCTCGGAGCATGCGTCCCGCACACACCGCACTCGCCGTTCTCGTCGCCGCCGTCTGGGGAGTCAACTTCGTCGTCATCGAGATCGGGCTCGACCACTTCCCGCCGCTGCTGCTGTCCGCCCTGCGCTTCCTGGTCGCGGCCCTGCCCGCGGTGTTCTTCGTCGGACGGCCCAGGGCGGCCTGGAAGTGGATCATCGGGGTGGGGCTCGCCCTCGGGGTCGCCAAGTTCGGACTGCTGTTCACCGGTATGGCCGCCGGGATGCCGGCCGGACTGTCCTCGCTGGTGCTCCAGGTCCAGGCCGTCTTCACGGCCCTGTTCGCGGCGTGGGTGCTGCGCGAGCGCCCCGGTCCGGTCCGGCTGGCGGGCATGGCGCTGGCGCTCGCCGGGATCGCGGTGGCCGCCGTGGACGGCGGCGCGTCCGGGCCGGTGCTCGGCTTCGCCCTGGTGGTCGCGGCCGCCGCCTGCTGGGGCGTGTCCAACGTGCTGACCCGCAAGGCCGCCCCGCCCGACGCGCTCAACTTCATGGTGTGGGTGTGCACGGTGCCGGTGGTGCCGCTGCTGCTGCTCTCGCTGGTGCTCGAGGGTCCCGAGCGGGACCTGGCCGCGCTGCGCGCCCTGGACTGGTCGGGGGCGGCCGTCATCGGCTACGTCGCCTGGGTCTCCACCGTGTTCGGCTTCGCGGCCTGGGGCTATCTGCTGCGCCGTTACCCGGCGTCCTCGGTGGCGCCGTTCAGCCTGCTGGTGCCGGTCTTCGGGATGTCCTCGGCGGCGCTGCTGCTGGGGGAGCAGATTTCCGGGCTGCGCTGGGCGGCGGCCGTGCTGCTGGTCGGCGGGGTCGCGGTGACCTCGCTGGCGCCGGCGCGCGGCGCCCGTACGTCCGACGGGGGCCGCCCGGTCAGCGTGGTGAGTCCTCCTGGAGCGGGAGCCGCCAGTCCTGCCCGGTCAGGCTCGCTCCGAACGAGCGGTGCGGCCGCTCGGCGACCAGGATGAACCCGGCCCGCTGGTAGACCGCGCGGGCGGACTCCAGTACGTCGTTGGTCCACAGCACCAGTTCGCGGTAGCCGACGGAGCGGGCGAACTCCACCACCGTGTCCACCAGGAGGGCGCCGACGCCCAGGCCCCGGACCTCCGGCTCGACCAGCAGCAGCCGCAGCCGGGCGGTGCCCGGCGCGCCCTCCTCGCGCACGCACATCACCGAGCCGACCGGCCGGCCGTCGAGCTCGGCGATCCACACGCGTTCCAGGTACGGGTCGTGGTCCTGTGCGAAGTCGGCTACGAGCCGGGCCACCAGGCCCTCGAAGTCGGTGTTCCAGCCGTACTCGGCGGCGTACAGGGCGCCGTGGCGCTGGACGATCCAGCCCAGGTCGCCCGGCTCGGGATCGCGCAGTCGTACGTTCTCCAGGCCCGCCATGGCCGCAGTGTAGGCGGACCGCGGGCGGACCGGGCACCCGTACCGCCGACTTCCCGCCGTGGGTGGGGGGTTGCCTTCCCGGGGGCTACTTCCTGGCGCCGCCGAGGACGTCGCCCAGCAGGTCGCCCAGACCGCCCTGGCCGCCCTGGGCCCCTGGGGCGGCGGCGCCCGGGGCGGCGCCCGTCTTCCGGGCGGCCGCGCGCCTGGCGAAGACGGCCAGCACCACCGGGATCACCATCTCGATCACGCGGGAGACGGTGGGCGCTGGGATGCCGGTCTTCTTCGCGACGGCCGTGGCCACGGGCTTGCTCACCTTGGCGAGCACCCCGGCGAGCAGCCCGCCGCCCAGCAGCCCGCCGCCGAGCGTGGCGATGCCCTGCGGGGGCGGCTCGGCCGCCGCCGAGAGGGCCTGGCGGACCGCCTCGCCGTCGGCGTCGTCGGCGCCGGCCTTCTGCTGGAGGTCGACGGTCATGGCGTCGACGGTGGTGGCGACGGTCTCGCGGGCACCGGCTTCGTCGGTGCCGAGCAGCGAGGCGATCTCGACCAGCCTTTCGTCGTCGAGTTCGCCCACCACGTCGTCCTGGAAGGAGGTTTCGCTCATGCCCGAAACGCTAAGGCCCGGGGGGTGTGTCGGCACCTCGGACTCCGCTTTGGTAACAGAAAGATAAAGTCCGGCTCCGGCGTGCAACCGTCCGCGGGGGCCGCGGGTCGTATGTGGCGTCGGTACTTCCGGGAGGGGATCTGGGGGGATCGGGAAGTCCGACGAGGGAGGGGTAACCGTGAGGGGGTCCGGCCGCGAGGCCGGGCCCCCTTCATCGTGCTCCCGTGCCCGTTCCGCGGGTTGTCCACAGGGCCGACCCGGCTGTCGGAGCGCGGCGGTAACGTCGGGGCATGTCCTTGGAAGGCACAGTCAGTCTTGCGGTGGTCGAAGGGGTCCTGGAGCGGATCACCTACGCCAATGAGGAGAGCGGCTACACCGTCGCGCGGGTCGACACCGGCCGCGGCGCCGGCGACCTCCTGACGGTCGTCGGCTCCCTGCTGGGCGCGCAGCCCGGCGAGTCGCTGCGGATGCAGGGCCGCTGGGGCTCCCACCCGCAGTACGGCCGCCAGTTCACGGTCGAGAACTACACGACGGTGCTGCCGGCCACCATCCAGGGCATCCGCCGCTACCTCGGCTCGGGACTGATCAAGGGCATCGGCCCGCGGATCGCCGACCGCATCGTGGAGCACTTCGGCACCGACACCCTCGATGTCATCGAGAGCGAGCCCGAGAGGCTGATCGAGGTGCCGGGTCTGGGGCCCAAGCGCACCAAGCTGATCGGGGCCGCCTGGGAGGAGCAGAAGGCCATCAAGGAGGTCATGGTCTTCCTCCAGGGCGTCGGCGTCTCCACCTCCATCGCCGTGCGCATCTACAAGAAGTACGCCGACGCCTCCATCTCGGTGGTCAGGAACCAGCCCTACCGGCTCGCCGCCGACGTGTGGGGCATCGGCTTCCTGACCGCCGACCGGATCGCCCAGGCCGTCGGCATCCCGCACGACAGCCCCGAACGGGTCAAGGCGGGGCTGCAGTACGCGCTGTCGCAGTCCACCGACCAGGGGCACTGCTTCCTGCCCGAGGAGCGGCTCATCGCCGACGGGGTCAAGCTGCTCCAGGTGGACACGGGCCTGGTCATCGAGTGCCTGGCGGAGCTCGCCGCCGACCCGGAGGGGGTCGTGCGCGAGCAGGTGCCCGACCCGGACGGCGGTGATCCGGTCACGGCCGTCTACCTGGTGCCCTTCCACCGGGCCGAGTTGTCCCTGACGGGACAGCTGCGGCGGCTGCTGCACGCCGAGGAGGACCGGCTGCCGTCCTTCCAGGACGTGGACTGGGACAAGGCGCTGACCTGGCTGGCCGGCCGGACCGGGGCCGACCTCGCCCGCGAGCAGCGGGACGCGGTACGCCTGGCGCTGACCCGCAAGGTGGCGGTCCTGACCGGCGGTCCGGGCTGCGGCAAGTCCTTCACGGTGCGCTCCATCGTGGAACTCGCGCGGGCCAAGAAGGCCAAGGTGGTGCTCGCCGCGCCCACCGGCCGGGCCGCCAAGCGGCTCGCGGAGCTGACGGGTGCCGAGGCGTCCACCGTGCACCGGCTGCTGGAGCTCAAGCCGGGCGGGGACGCGGCGTACGACCGCGACCGGCCGCTCCAGGCCGATCTGGTGGTCGTCGACGAGGCCTCGATGCTCGACCTGCTGCTGGCGAACAAGCTGGTCAAGGCGGTGGCACCGGGCGCCCACCTGCTGCTGGTCGGGGACGTGGACCAGCTGCCGTCGGTCGGTGCCGGGGAGGTGCTGCGGGACCTGCTGGCCGAGGGCGGGCCGGTGCCCGCCGTCCGGCTCACCCGGATCTTCCGGCAGGCGCAGCAGTCCGGCGTGGTCACCAACGCCCACCGGATCAACACCGGGGTGCCGCCGATCACGGACGGCCTGCCGGACTTCTTCCTCTTCCCCGAGGAGGACACCGAGGCGGCCGGCCGGCTCGCCGTGGACGTCGCCGCCCAGCGCATTCCGGCCAGATTCGGCCTCGACCCGCGCCGGGACGTCCAGGTGCTCGCCCCCATGCACCGCGGCCCGGCCGGCGCCGGAAACCTCAACGGGCTGCTCCAGCAGGCCATCACCCCGGCCCGGCCGGACCTGCCCGAGAAGCGGTTCGGCGGCCGGGTCTTCCGGGTGGGGGACAAGGTCACCCAGATCCGCAACAACTACGACAAGGGCGCCAACGGCGTCTTCAACGGCACCGTGGGCGTGGTCACCGGTCTCGACCTGGTCGAACAGCGCCTGACGGTGCGCACGGAGGAGGACGAGGAGATCGGCTACGACTTCGCGGAGCTCGACGAGCTGGCGCACGCGTACGCCGTCACCATCCACCGTTCCCAGGGGAGTGAATACCCGGCGGTAGTGATCCCGGTCACCACCGGGGCTTGGATGATGCTCCAGCGGAATCTGCTCTACACCGCCGTGACCAGGGCGAAGAAACTGGTCGTGCTGGTCGGGTCCCGCAAGGCGCTCGGCCAGGCGGTGCGTACCGTTTCCGCAGGCAGGAGGTACACGGCGGTCGCGTCCAGGCTTTCCGGCCGTATACCGGTGGGAAACATCACCTAGATGATCGATCATTTTGGGTTCCTGCACCGGTGCGGAGGGGGCAGGATGAGCAGGTTGGCGGCACTCAGTGCCGTCAGTAGCACCAAAGGCCGACCCCGAGTGCACTCTCCTGCGCCAAATGGGGGAAGGTAGAGGCAGTCAGGGCACCTCGAAGAAGAGGCACTACGTCGGTGAGGGATGACGTGAGCGACAACTCTGTAGTACTCCGGTACGCGGACGGTGAATACACCTACCCGGTGGTCGACAGCACCGTAGGCGACAAGGGCTTCGACATCGCGAAGCTGCGGGCCCAGACCGGTCTGGTCACCCTGGACAGCGGCTACGGGAACACCGCGGCCTACAAGTCCGCAATTACCTACCTCGACGGTGAGCAGGGCATCCTGCGCTACCGCGGCTACCCGATCGAGCAGCTGGCGGAGCGCTCGACCTTCATCGAGGTCGCGTACCTGCTGATCAACGGGGAGCTGCCGACCGTCGACCAGCTCGCGTCGTTCCGCAACGAGATCACCCAGCACACGCTGCTGCACGAGGACGTCAAGCGCTTCTACGACGGCTTCCCGCGCGACGCGCACCCGATGGCGATGCTGTCCTCCGTGGTCAGCGCGCTGTCGACGTTCTACCAGGACAGCCACAACCCGTTCGACGAGAAGCAGCGCCACCTCTCGACGATCCGGCTGCTGGCCAAGCTCCCGACGATCGCCGCGTACGCGTACAAGAAGTCGGTCGGCCACCCGGTGGTCTACCCGCGCAACGACCTCGGCTACGTCGAGAACTTCCTGCGCATGACCTTCTCCGTGCCGGCCCAGGAGTACGAGCTCGACCCGGTGGTCGCCTCCGCGCTCGACAAGCTGCTGATCCTGCACGCGGACCACGAGCAGAACTGCTCGACCTCCACCGTCCGTCTGGTGGGCTCCTCGCAGGCGAACATGTTCGCCTCGATCTCCGCCGGCATCAGCGCCCTGTGGGGCCCGCTGCACGGTGGCGCCAACCAGTCGGTGCTGGAGATGCTCGAGGGCATCCAGGCCACCGGCGGCGACGTCGACTCCTTCATCCGCAAGGTGAAGAACAAGGAGGACGGCGTCCGCCTGATGGGCTTCGGGCACCGCGTCTACAAGAGCTTCGACCCCCGGGCGAAGATCATCAAGGCTGCGGCGCACGACGTCCTCTCGCAGCTCGGCAAGAGCGACGAGCTGCTGGACATCGCGCTCAAGCTGGAGGAGCACGCGCTGGCCGACGACTACTTCGTCGAGCGCAACCTCTACCCGAACGTGGACTTCTACACCGGCCTGATCTACCGGGCCATGGGCTTCCCCACCGAGATGTTCACCGTGCTCTTCGCGCTCGGCCGCCTTCCCGGCTGGATCGCCCAGTGGCACGAGATGATCAAGGAGCCGGGTTCCCGCATCGGCCGTCCGCGCCAGATCTACACCGGCGAGGTCCTGCGCGACTTCGTGCCCGTAGAGGCCCGCTGATCCGTCCCGGTCGAGCCCCGCTGAGCGGCTGAGACCAGCGAAAAGCGCCCCGCCGTCGATCCCCCCACGGGTCGACGGACGGGGCGCTTTCCTTTCCCCGGAACGGATTCCCCCCACGGGACCCGGACCAGGGCGTCGGTGTCTGCCGGGACCCGTACGGATCGGGAAGGCCGCTCAAAGCTTCCCTCGGGCACGTGCCCCGGCCTGCGGTGCCAGACGTCCCCCAAGACTTCCTGGCATCGACCCATTAGACCCATACCGGCCCCGGATGGTTACGTTCACATCACTGTGATCTGCGTCTCCTGTGAAGGAGATGTGGATGGATAGAGAAGGTGAACCCCTACCGGAACGACCTCAACCGCAGGCTGTTGGTCACCACGAACACCGATGAGAAGGCCATCGCCGCCCCCGCGATCATCGGGTTGAGCAGTCCGGCGGCCGCCAGGGGCAGCGCCGCCACGTTGTATCCGAAGGCCCAGAACAGGTTGCCCTTGATGGTGGCCAGGGTCCGCCGGGAGAGCCGGATCGCGTCCGCCGCCACCCGCAGGTCGCCGCGGACCAGGGTCAGGTCGCCCGCCTCGATGGCGGCGTCCGTGCCGGTGCCCATGGCCAGCCCCAGATCGGCCCGCGCCAGCGCCGCCGCGTCGTTGACCCCGTCGCCGACCATGGCGACCGTACGGCCCTGCTCCTGCAGGCGGCGTACGACGGCCACCTTGTCCTGCGGGAGCACCTCGGCGATCACCTCGTCGATGCCGACCTCGCGCGCCACGGTCTCGGCCACGGCCCGGTTGTCGCCCGTGAGCAGGACCGGGGTGAGGCCGAGGGCGCGCAGCCGGGCCACCGCCTCGGCGCTGGTCTCCTTGACCGCGTCGGCGACCGTCAGCAGCCCGCGTGCCGCGCCGTCCCAGGCGGCCAGGACCGCCGTGGCGCCGGAGGTCTCGGCGGCCTTCAGGGAGGCCGTCAGGTCCTCGGGGAGGGCGATCCCCGCGTCCGTCAGCAGCCGCTCGCGGCCCACCAGGACGGCGTGCCCGTCGACATGGCCGCGGACGCCGAGGCCGGGGACGTTCTCGAAGCCCTCGGGGACCGGCAGGGCGCCGACCCGCTCGGCGGCGCCGGCGGCCACCGCGCGGGCGACGGGGTGCTCGGAGGCGTGCTCCAGGGAGCCCGCCAGGCGCAGCAGTTCCGCCTCGGTCACGCCCGGCGCGGGGTGGACACCGGCGAGGGTCATCCGGCCGGTGGTGACCGTACCGGTCTTGTCGAGGACGACGGTGTCCACGCGCCGGGTGGATTCCAGCACCTCCGGGCCCTTGATCAGGATGCCCAGCTGGGCGCCGCGCCCGGTGCCGACCATCAGCGCGGTCGGCGTGGCCAGCCCCAGGGCGCAGGGGCAGGCGATGATCAGGACGGCCACGGCGGCGGTGAAGGCGGCGGTGGCGTCGTCGGTGGCCAGCAGCCAGACCACCCAGGTGCCCAGGGCCAGGAGCAGGACCACGGGGACGAAGACCGCGGAGATCCGGTCGGCGAGCCGCTGGGCCTCGGCCTTGCCGTTCTGGGCGTCCTCGACCAGCTGGGCCATCCGGGCGAGCTGGGTGTCGGCGCCGACCCGGGTGGCCTCGACGACCAACCGTCCGGACGTGTTGACGGTGGCGCCGGTGACGGTGTCCCCGACGGTGACGTCGACGGGTACGGACTCGCCGGTCAGCATGGCGGCGTCGACGGCGGAACTGCCCTGGACGACCGTGCCGTCGGTGGCGATCTTCTCGCCGGGGCGGACGACGAAGCGGTCGCCGACGGCCAGCGCGGCGACCGGGATCCGCACCTCGGCGCCGTCCCGCAGGACGGTCACGTCCTTGGCGCCCAGTTCCAGCAGTGCCCGCAGCGCGGCGCCCGCCTTCCGCTTGGCCCGGGCCTCCAGGTAGCGGCCGAGCAGGAGGAAGGTGACGACGCCGGCGGCGACTTCGAGGTAGAGGGCGGAGGAGCCGTCGCCGCGCCGGGTGGTGAGGTCGAAGCCGTGCCGCATGCCGGCCATGCCGGCGTGGCCGAAGAACAGGGCCCACAGGGACCAGCCGAACGCGGCCAGGGTGCCGACGGAGACCAGGGTGTCCATGGTGGCGGCGCCGTGCCGGGCGTTGGTCCACGCGGCCCGGTGGAAGGGCAGGCCGCCCCAGACGACGACGGGGGCGGCGAGGGTGAGGGAGAGCCACTGCCAGTTGTCGAACTGCAGGGCGGGGATCATCGCGAGCAGGACGACGGGGGCCGCGAGCACGGCGCTGACCAGCAGCCGCTCGCGCAGCGCGGCCAGTTCGGGGTCGCGCCCGGCCGCCGCGGCCCCGCCGGCCTGCGGCTCCCGCTCCGGGCCGGGCTCGGGGGCGGGGGCCGGCGGCGGGGGTTCCGCGGCCGTGTAGCCGGTGCGGACCACGGTCGCGATCAGGTCGGCGACCGCCACGTCCGCGGCGTAGGACACCTTCGCCTTCTCGGTGGCGTAGTTCACCGAGGCGGTGACCCCGTCCATCCGGTTGAGCTTCTTCTCGATGCGGGCCGCGCAGGAGGCGCAGGTCATCCCGCCGATCGTCAGTTCTACCTCGGCAGCTATGGGTCCGCCGTCGTGCACTGTGCTGCTGCTCATGTCACGTTCCGTCGGGGTGGGCCGGGCCGTACGGGACCAGCGGTGGCTGGCCGGGTGCGGCCCGGCGGGCGAGGAGGGGTCGGGTGCCGGTGCTACGCCTGGCCGGCGAGCTCGTACCCCGCCTCGTCCACGGCGGCGCGGACGTCGGCCTCGGTGAGCGGGTGCGCGGAGACCACCGTGACCTCGCCGGTGGCGGCGACGGCCTTGACCGAGCTGACGCCGGGCAGCTCCGCGAGCTCGGCGGTCACCGCGCCCTCGCAGTGCCCGCAGGTCATGCCGGTCACCCGGTAGACGGTGGTGGTCTGGGATTCCGTCTCGGCGGTCATCTCGTTCTCCTCTTCGGGGAAGTGTCCGGTCGGCGTCGGGGCGGGGGGCGCAGGAGACACCTGCGGGGCCCACCGTCCTCCCGCCACTCCCGACTATATACCCCTAGGGGGTATCGATGCGAGCAGGGCCGGGCGCCAGGGGGGTCGTGGTGGGCGCGGGCTCCATGTAGCGCAGCAGGACCGTCTTCAGTTCGGCGGCGTACGCGGCGCGCTCGGCTCCCTCGCTGGCCAGGATCAGGTCCAGGGACGACTTGAAGATGCCCAGGATCATCAGGGAGACCCGGGTGAGCTCGGCCGGCCCGGCGTCCGGGCGGAAGCGGCGCAGGATCACCTCGATACGGGACACCAGGCCGGCGTGCAGCTCGTCGTGCTCCTGGGTGATGCCGGGGATGCCGGTGCCGTGCATGAGGGCCCAGAAGGCCGGGTTCTCGCAGTTGAAGGCGATCACCGGGTCGAGGACGGCGTCGAGCAGCTCCGGCAGCGGCTTGTCGAGGTTCTCCGGGAGGAAGACCTGGCCGTGCATCTCGTGGGCGCGCCGCAGCAGCTGGCCGCCCAGCTCGATGGCGATGGCCTCCTTGTTCGGGAAGAACTGGTACAGCGTGCCGGGTGACACGCCGGCCTCGCGCGCGATCGCGTTGGTGCTGGAGGCGGCGTACCCGCTGCGGCAGAACACGCCCGCCGCGGCGCTCAGGAGCTGCTCGATCCGGCGCTCGCCGCGGGCCTGGCGACGGCGCGGCGCGGCGGGCGTCTTCGCCGTCTTCACCGTCCTCGCGGTCTTCGCCGCCTTCCGCCCGGTCGCCCGCTCGGCCCGCTGCTCGGTCCGCGACTCCGTCTCGCGCTCCGGTTCGCGCTCCGGCTGGTCGGTCGTCTCCGACTGCACTTCAACCCCTTGCGTCCTGTGGGTGATTGACAAACACGAGGAACCACTCGCATTCTTGAGAAACGCGAGCAGTAGCTCGTATTTGCCAGTCTAGATGGCCATGCCGGTCATAGGGGGACACTGCGCCATGCCCGCAGTCAAGAAGACGCTGGAGATCAAGCCACCGGGGGAGGGCCGCTGGACCCGTCTCGTCACCGGCCGGCCGCGGCTGTCGCTGCTGCTCGCCCTGGTCGTCACGGCCCTGGCCGTGTTCGCGGGAGGCGGCGTCGCCGACCGGATGGCCAGCGGCGGCTGGGAGGATCCCGACGCCCGGTCCACACTCGCCGCCGAGGCCCTGGAGCGGGAGTTCCCCGACTCCCAGCCCAACCTGCTGCTGCTCGTCGACGCCGGCCGGGCCGACGTGGACGACCCCGCCGTCGCCGCCGAGGCGGAGCGGCTCACCGCCGCGCTCGGCACCGAGCCGGGGATCACCGCCGCGGGGTCGTACTGGCGCACCCGCCTGCCCGCGCTCCGCTCCGAGGACGGGCACCAGGCACTGATCACCGCCCGGGTGCAGGGCGACGAGAAGACCACCGCCCAGGTGCTCGACCGGATAGCCCCCGCCTACCGGGGCACGCAGGGACCGGTGACGGTCTCCCTCGGCGGGCCCGTCGCCGTACAGCGCGAGGTGACCACCACCATCCAGGAGGACCTGCTGCGGGCCGAGCTGATCGCCCTCCCGGTCACCCTGGTGCTGCTGGTCCTCGTCTTCGGCAGCGCGGTGGCGGCCCTGCTGCCGCTCGGCGTCGGCATCGTCGCGATCCTCGGCACCAACGCGGTGCTGCGCGTGCTCACCGAGTTCACCGACGTCTCGGTGTTCGCCCAGAACCTCACCACCGCCCTGGGGCTCGGTCTCGCCATCGACTACGCGCTGTTCATCGTGCGCCGCTTCCGCGAGGAGAGCGCCGCCGGACGGGATCCGGTGACCGCGGTCGGGATCACCCTGCGCACCGCCGGGCGCACCGTGCTCTTCTCGGCGCTCACCGTCGCGGTCGCGCTCTCGGCGATGCTCTTCTTCCCGATGTACTTCCTGCGCTCCTTCGCGTACGCCGGGATCGCGGTCGTCCTGATCGCGGCGGCCGCGGCGCTGATCCTGCTCCCGGCCGCGCTGGTGCTCCTGGGGGACCGGGTCGACGCGCTGGACCTGCGGCGGCTGTGGCGGCGGGGCGGCCGGCCCGCCGAGGGGGCGGTCGCCGGGGGCGAGGGGACCGGCGCGGTGGAGGCCGGGCGGGGCTGGGCGCGCTCGGCGACGCTGGTGATGCGCCGGGCCCCGCTGTTCGCCGTGGCCACGACGGCCGGTCTGCTGCTGCTCGGACTGCCCTTCCTCGGGGTGAAGTTCGGCACGGTCGACGACCGGCAGCTGCCGAGGACGGCGGAGTCGCATGTGGTCCAGCAGCAGATCCGGGACGGCTTCCCCGGCAGCCCGGGTGCCGCCCTGGTGGTGCTCGCCGAGGGCCCGGCGACCGAGGCGGAGTACGGCGCGTACCGCGACCGGCTCCGGGCGCTGGAGGGCGTGATCCGCGTCGACGGCCCGGTGACCGCGCGGCAGCCGGGGACGTACGCGTACTTCAGCGTCCTCGGCGAGGGCGAGGCCGTGGGTCAGCAGGCCCAGGACCTGGTCGGCGAGGTGCGCGCGGTGGACGCCCCGTTCCGCACGGCGGTGACCGGGCAGGCGGCGCAACTGGTCGACGCGCAGGACGCGATAGCCGAGCAGCTGCCCCGGGCCCTGGCGCTGATCGTGGTCGCGACCCTCGTCCTGGTCTTCCTGCTCACCGGGAGTGTGCTCATACCCCTCCAGGCGGTGCTGCTCAACGCGCTGAGCCTGACCGCGATGTTCGGCGCGGTGGTGTGGGTCTTCCAGGAGGGCAACCTCTCGGGCCTGCTCTCCTTCACCGCCACCGGGGACATCGAGACCACCCTGCCGGTGCTGATGTTCTGTATCGCCTTCGGACTCTCCATGGACTACGGGGTGTTCCTCATATCCCGCATCAAGGAGGAGTACGACCGCACCGGCGACCACGAGGGGGCGGTGCGGACCGGGCTGGCCCGCACCGGCGGACTGATCACCGCGGCGGCCGTGATCCTGGCGGTGGTGATGGTGGCCATCGGCACCTCGCGGGTGACCAACACCAAGATGCTCGGGCTGGGCATCGCCCTGGCGGTGCTGATGGACGCGATGGTGGTGCGCAGCCTGCTCGTCCCGGCCGTGATGAAGCTGACCGGGCGGGCCACCTGGTGGGCACCCGGTCCGCTGCGCCGGCTGCACGACCGGTTCGGGCTGAGCGAGGGCGAGTCGGTCACCGCGGTGGCCGCGTCGCCGGCCGCGGCACCGGATTCGGGGAAGGTGACGGCCGGCAGCCGTTAGGACGGTCCGGGGGCCGCCGCGGGGTCAGTCCTCGCGGCGGCCGCGGTTGCCCGGGCGGCGGGCCACCCAGGCGCGGACGGTGTCGGCGTACCAGTAGGGCTTGCCGCCCTCCACATGGTCGGGCGGGGGCAGCAGTCCGTGCTTGCGGTAGGAGCGGACGGTGTCCGGCTGTACCCGGATGTGGGCGGCGATCTCCTTGTACGACCACAGCTTTCGGTCGGTCATGGCACACCTCCTGTGGCCACGCCCCAGGGGCGGCCGGGAGGCCGTCGGGGGAGCCGGGGCGTGGACGCTGATGCTGACGATCAGTCGAGTTGTGCCCGGAGAACGACGCTCGGTGAAGGCGGGGGAGGGGCTGTTGAACGCCTGTGACGGAAGACCCGCGTGATGCGGACACACGTGACAGGCGGCGGACTTCTGTGACGGATGTGGCACACGGGCCGTCAGCGGTACAGAGGCGGCCGTTCCACCAGGTCCACCGGGGTCCGGGTGCCGGTGCGCCCGGCCGTGAGGCCCGCCTTGGAGACCGCGGCCGCCGCGTAGCCGTCCCACGCGTCGGGCCCCTCGACGCGCCCGCGCAGGGTCGCCGCGACCCAACGGCGCAGCTGGCGGTCGTACGCGTCGGCGAACCGGACCGTGTAGTCCTGGACGATCTCCCCGCCCCAGCGGCCCGCGGACTGCACCACCATCGCGGCGCCGTCCCCGATGCGGGCGCTGCCCCGCTCGCCGACCGCCTCGCAGGTCACCTGATAACCGAAGCCGCAGTTGACGAAGATCTCCACGTCGACCAGGGCCCCGCCGGAGGTCTCCAGCAGCACCAGCTGGGGATCGCGCAGCCCCTCGGGGGCCGCGCCCGACGGCCGCGGGGCGAGGACCGACACCGCGGTGATCTCCTGCCCCAGCAGCCAGCGCGCCGCGTCCACCTCGTGCACCACCGAGTCGCTGATCAGCATGTCGCTGGTGAAGAAGGACGGCGAGGACGCGTTGCGGTGGCGGCAGTGCAGGAACAGCGGCCGCCCGATCCCGTCCCCGTCCAGCAGCTCCTTGAGCCGCTCGTACTCGGCGTCGTACCGCCGCATGAACCCCACCTGGATCCGTCGCCGGCCCAGCCGCTGCTCGGCCTCCATCACCCGCAGCGCGCCCGCCGGGTCCGGCGTCAGCGGCTTCTCGCACAGCACCGGCAGGTCCCGGGCCAGGGCCAGCCCGATGGCCTCCTCGTGCGCCGGACCGGGTGAGGCGATCAGCACCGCCGCCACCCCGGGCGCGGCGATCGCGGCCGCCGGATCGGTGTGCGCGCTCACCCCGTCCAGGCCCGCCGCCACCTCCTTGACCCGGTCCCCGTCCGGATCGGCCACGGCCACCACCCGGGCGCCGCCGACCGTCCTGCCGATCCGCCGGACATGGTCGGCGCCCATCCTCCCCGTACCGATGACGGCGATCCCGAGCACACTGCTCATACCGACTCCCCCTCCTCCCCTGGTCCGGATCTTCGCGGTCCGGAGCATCGCGGTCCGATCTTCGCGGTGTGGAACTGTGCGGTGGAACGCCGCGGCGCCCGCCCGTCAGGCACCGCACGAGCGCAGGTAGGCCCGGGTCCGCCGGGCGATCGGCAGCGGCCGGTCCGGGGAACAGGGGTACATGTCCTGCTCCACGATGGCGAACAGCTCCACGCCGAGCTTCTGCGCCGCGGTCAGCACCGGCTCCAGCGCGGGCACCCCGGCCGGCGGCTCGCACATCACCCCGCGGGCCACGGCCGGCCCGAAGGGCACCTCCCCGGCGACGACCTCGGCCAGGATCCGCGGATCCACCTGCTTGAGGTGGAGGTAGCCGATCCGCTCGCCGAAGGTCTCGATCAGCTCCACGCTGTCGCCGCCGCAGTAGGCGTAGTGCCCGGTGTCCAGGCAGAGGGAGACCAGGCCGGGATCGGTGGCGTCCAGGAACCGGGCCACGTTCTCGGGGGTGTCGATGTGGGTGTCGGCGTGCGGGTGGACCACGATCCGCAGCCCGTAGCGGTCCTGGACCTCACGTCCCAGCCGCTCGGTCTGCCGGGCGAGTTCGCGCCACTGGCCGGCGTCCAGCGTCCGCTCCTCCAGTACCGCGCCGGTCTTGTCGTCCCGCCAGAAGGAGGGGATGACGACCAGGTGCGCCGCGCCCGTCGCCCGCGTCAGCTCCGCGACCCGCGACACGTGCGCCCAGGTGTCCTCCCACACGGCGGGACCGTGATGGAGTCCGGTGAAGACCGTGCCGGCCGACACCCTCAGCCCGCGCCGCTCCGTCTCCGCGAGCAGCCGGGCCGGGTCGGTGGGCAGATAGCCGTACGGGCCGAGCTCGATCCACGCGTAGCCGGCGTCCGCGACCTCGTCGAGGAAGCGTTCCCAGCCGGTCTGGCGCGGATCCTCCGGGAACCACACACCCCAGGAGTCCGGTGCCGAGCCGATGCGGATACGGGTCAGCGCGGAAGGGGAGGACGTCATAACGGCCACCTTAGGTCGCTTCGTTCGCAGAGACTGGGAGGACTGCTTGTGACCACCGACCCGTTCGATCTGATCACGATGGGCCGGATCGGGGTGGATCTCTACCCTCTCAGAACCGGGGTACCGCTCGCCGAGGCCGACACCTTCGGCAAGTTCCTCGGCGGCTCGGCCGCGAACGTGGCCGTCGCGGCGGCCCGGCTGGGGCGGCGTACCGCCGTGATCACCCGGACCGGGGCGGACCCGTTCGGCGCGTACCTGCGGTCGGAGCTGCGCGGATTCGGGGTGGACGACCGGTGGGTGGCGGAGGTCGCCGCGTACCCGACGCCGCTGGCGTTCTGCGAGATCTTCCCGCCCGACCGGTTCCCGCTGTACTTCTACCGGCTGCCGAAGGCGCCCGATCTGGAGATCCGGGCCGGGGAACTGGACCTGGACGCGGTGCGCGCGGCGCGGGTGTTCTGGATGACCGGGACGGGACTGAGCGCGGAGCCCTCGCGGGAAGCGACGTTCGCGGCGCTGTCGGCGCGGGCCGAAGGCGCCGGCCGCGCCGGCGGCCCGACCGTCTTCGACCTGGACTGGCGTCCGATGCTGTGGGACGAGAAGCCGCAGCCGTACTACGAGCGGGCGCTGTCGATGGCGGACGTCGCCGTCGGCAACGCCGAGGAGTGCGAGATCGCCACCGGCTGCCGTGACCCGCGGGAGGCGGCGCGCGCCCTGCTGGCGGCCGGGCCGGCGCTGGCCGTGGTCAAACTCGGCCCGGAGGGGGTCCTGGCCGTCCACCGGGACGGCACGCAGGCGCAGGTGCCGCCGGTGCCGGTCGAGGTGGTCAACGGCCTCGGGGCGGGCGACGCCTTCGGGGGTGCCCTCTGCCACGGCCTGCTGGCAGGCTGGGAACTGCCCCGCGTCCTGCGGTACGCGAACGCGGCGGGCGCGATCGTCGCCTCCCGGCTGGCGTGCTCGACGGCGATGCCGCGCCCCGACGAGGTGGAGGAGGTGCTCGCGTCGTGCCGCTGATCGCCGAACACGGACTGGCACGCACCCGGCTGCGGGTGCTGGAGCTGGCGCCGGGGGAGACGTACGCGTACACCACCGGCACGTACGAGTGGATCGTCCTGCCGCTGGCGGGCGCCTGCACGGTCGCCTCCTCAGCCGCCTCCTGCCAGGAGCAGCGGACCGAGCGGTTCACCCTCCGCGGCCGCGCCGGCGTGTTCCACCGGGCCACCGACTTCGCCTACCTGCCGCGGGACGCCGACGCCGAGGTCCGGTCGGACGGCGGCGGCCGGTTCGCCGTCGTCGGGGCCGCGTGCGGGCGGCGGCTGCCCGCCCGGTACGGGCCGGCGGCGGACGTCGCCATCGAGATGCGCGGGCGCGGCAGCTGTTCGCGGCAGGTCAACAACTTCGCCGCCGCCGACGCCTTCGACTGTGACCGGCTGATCGCCGTCGAAGTGCTCACCCCCGGCGGCAACTGGTCCTCGTACCCGCCGCACAAGCACGACGAGCACCACCCGGACCAGGAGTCGGAGCTGGAGGAGATCTACTACTACGAGATCGCCCCGCACGGCACCACGCCCGGCGTGGGATACCAGCGTGTCACGCCCTCCCCGGCGGGGAAGACCGACATCCTCACCGAGGTGCGCAGCGGTGACGCCGTGCTCATCCCCGACGGCTGGCACGGTCCGGCCATCGCCGCGCCCGGCCACGACATGTACTACCTGAACGTGATGGCGGGCCCCGGCCCGGTCCGGGAGTGGCTCATCCGCGACCACCCCGACCACGGCTGGATCCGCGACACCTGGGCCGCGCAGGACCTCGACCCGCGGCTGCCCTTCTACCGGGCGCAGGAGGAGGAGCAGGCATGCGAAGGCTGACCGTGGCGCAGGCGCTCGTGGAGTTCCTGGCCCGCCAGTTCACCGAGCGCGACGGGCGGCGGCACCGGCTGATCGCCGCCACCTGGGGGATCTTCGGGCACGGCAACGTCGCGGGCGTTGGGCAGGCCCTGCTGGAGACCGGCGCCAAGGAGATGCCGTTCCTCCAGGGCCGCAACGAGCAGGCCATGGTGCACGCCGCCGTCGGCTACGCCCGCCAGAGCGGACGGCTCTCCGCGCACGCCGTGACCACGTCCATCGGTCCCGGCGCCACCAACCTCGTCACCGGGGCGGCGCTGGCCACCGTCAACCGGCTGCCCGTCCTGCTGCTGCCGGGCGACGCGTTCGCCACCCGGCCCGCCGACCCCGTCCTGCAGCAGCTGGAGGTGCCCCACGCCGGGGACGTCTCCGTCAACGACACCCTGCGCCCCGTCTCCCGCTATTTCGACCGCGTCACCCGTCCCGAGGCCCTGATCCCCGCCGCCCTCCAGGCCATGCGGGTGCTCACCGACCCCGTCGCCACCGGCGCCGTCACCCTCGCGCTGCCACAGGACGTCCAGGCCGAGGCGTACGACTGGCCGGAGGAGTTCTTCGCCGACCGCGTCTGGCACGTCCGCCGGCCCCGCCCCGACGCCGCCGAGCTCGCCGCGGCCGCCACGGCCGTACGCGCCGCCGCCCGCCCGCTGATCATCGCCGGCGGCGGCATCCGGCACAGCGGGGCCGAGGCCGCGCTGGCCGCGTTCGCCGAGGCCACCGGGATCCCGGTGGCCGCCACCCAGGCCGGCAAGGGCGCCCTGCCGTACGACCACCCGGCCGACGTCGGCGGCGTCGGCCACACCGGCACCGCGCCCGCCAACGACCTGGCCCGCGGCGCCGACCTGGTGATCGCGGCCGGGACCCGGCTGACGGACTTCACCACCGCCTCGGGGACCCTCTTCCAGCACCCCGGTGTCCGCTTCGTCGGCCTCAACCTCGACCCGTACGACGCCCACAAGCTGGCCGCGCACCCGCTGGTGGGCGACGCCCGCGAGACCCTGGACCTGCTGCGCGCCGAGCTCGCCGGGCACCATGCCGAGAGCCGCCATGCCGAGAGCCGCCATGCCGAGGCCAAGGCCGCCTGGGAGCGGCGCGTGGACCGGGCGTACGCCACCCCCGACCCCGACGCCGTTCCCACCCAGGTCCAGGTCCTGGGCCTGCTCGACGAGATCGTCACCGCCGACGACGTGATCATCAACGCCGCCGGCTCGCTCCCCGGCGACCTCCACAAGCTGTGGCGGACCCGCGCACCCGGCCAGTACCACGTCGAGTACGGCTACTCCTGCATGGGCTACGAGATCCCCGCCGCCATCGGCGCCGCCCTCGCCGAGCCGGGCCGCCCGGTGTGGGCCCTGGTCGGCGACGGGACGTACCTGATGAACCCCACCGAGCTGGTCACGGCCGTCCAGGAGGGCGTCCCGGTCAAGGTGGTCATCCTCGACAACCACGGCTACGCCTCCATCGGCGGCCTGTCCGCCGCCACCGGCGGCGAGGGCTTCGGCACCGCGTACCGCTTCCGGGGCGCGGACGGCGCCTACGACGGCGACCCGCTCCCGGTGGACCTCGCGGCCAACGCGGCCTCCCTCGGGATGGCCGTCATCCGCGCCCATACCATCCGTGACCTGCGAGAAGCCCTCTCCCGGGCGCGAGCCGCGGACCGTCCCACATGTGTCTACACACAGACCCGAACGCCCGACACTGTGTCGGGCCCACCCCCTGCGACGGCGTGGTGGGATGTTCCTGTGGCCGAGACCGCGACCCGTGCGTCGGCGTCGGCGGCCCGCGAAGAGTACGCCCGGCACACCGCGCAGCGACGTCGCCATCTGTGAAGGAGCAAGCATGAAGACCGTCAACCACTGGATCGGTGGCAAGACCGTCGAGGGCGCGTCGGGCAACTACGGCCCGGTCACCGACCCGGCCACCGGCGAGGTCACCACCCAGGTCGCGCTCGCCTCGGCCGAGGAGGTCGACGCGGCGGTACAGATCGCCCGGGACGCGTTCCTCTCCTGGGGCCAGTCCTCGCTGGCCGCCCGCACCAAGGTGCTCTTCGCCTACCGCGCCCTGCTGGACGCCCACCGCGACGAGATCGCCGAGCTGATCACCGCCGAGCACGGCAAGGTGCACTCCGACGCCCTCGGCGAGGTCGCGCGCGGCCTGGAGATCGTCGAGCTGGCCTGCGGGATCACCACCCAGCTCAAGGGCGAGCTGTCCACGTCCGTCTCCAACCGCGTGGACGTGTCCGCCATCCGCCAGCCGCTCGGCGTGGTCGCGGGCATCACCCCGTTCAACTTCCCGGCGATGGTCCCGATGTGGATGTTCCCCCTCGCCATCGCCTGCGGCAACACCTTCATCCTCAAGCCGAGCGAGAAGGACCCCTCCGCCTCCCTGAAGCTGGCCGAGCTGGCGAAGGAGGCCGGTCTGCCCGACGGCGTGCTGAACGTCGTCCACGGCGACAAGGTGGCGGTCGACGCCCTCCTGGCCCACCCGGGCATCGCGGCGGTCTCCTTCGTCGGCTCCACCCCCATCGCCCGCCACATCCACACCACCGCCTCCGCCAACGGCAAGCGCGTCCAGGCGCTGGGCGGCGCCAAGAACCACATGCTGGTGCTGCCGGACGCCGACCTCGACGCGGCCGCCGACGCCGCCGTCTCCGCCGCGTACGGCTCGGCCGGCGAGCGCTGCATGGCGATCTCGGCCGTGGTCGCGGTCGGCTCGATCGGCGACGAACTGGTGGAGAAGATCCGCGAGCGCGCCGAGAAGATCAAGATCGGCCCCGGCAACGACCCCACCTCCGAGATGGGCCCGCTGATCACCGCCGCCCACCGCGACAAGGTCGCCTCGTACGTCAAGGGCGCCGCCGACCAGGGCGCGGACGTGATCCTGGACGGTACGGGCTACACCGTCGACGGCTTCGAGAACGGCCACTGGATCGGCCTGTCCCTCCTGGACCGCGTCAAGACCGACTCCGACGCCTACCGCGACGAGATCTTCGGCCCGGTGCTGTGCGTGCTGCGCGCCGACACCTACGAGGAGGGCGTGGCCCTCATCAACGCCTCGCCGTTCGGCAACGGCACCGCGATCTTCACCCGCGACGGCGGCGCCGCCCGCCGCTTCCAGCTGGAGATCGAGGCCGGCATGGTCGGCGTCAACGTCCCGATCCCGGTGCCGGTCGGCTACCACTCCTTCGGCGGCTGGAAGGACTCGCTCTTCGGCGACCACCACATCTACGGCAACGACGGCATCCACTTCTACACCCGCGGCAAGGTCGTCACGACCCGCTGGCCGGACCCGTCCGAGGCCCCGGCCGGCGTGGACCTGGGCTTCCCCCGCAACCACTGACCCGGCCCGCCGCCGCCCCGAGCGACGGCCCCCGGCCCCTCCCACGGCCCGCCCCCGGGCCGCGGGCGGACCGGCGCGCCCCCCGCACCCTCACCGCGGGGGGCGCGCCCATGTCAGCGGGTGCCGGCCAGGTCAGCGGGTGCCGGCCAGGTCAGCGGGTGCCGGCCAGGTCCCGTGCGCCGGCGGCAGGTTCCGCCTCCCGCGGCGCGCGCCGGCGGCGACGTACGATCCGCACGCCCACGGCCCCGCCCGCCAGGACCAGCAGCGCGCCCACGGCCGGCCACGGGACGGCGACGAAGTCCCGCTCGGCCCGGGAGACCACCTCCGGGTACGCCGTGGCCGTCGCCGTCAGCCGTACGGTCACCCAGTCCGACTGCGGCGCGTCGGGCCACGGTTCGGTCAGCCGTACCCGCTGGCCCGGCAGCAGGACCAGCTTCGTCTCGCGCGCCGGACGGTCCAGCACCTGGCGCCCGAACAGCCCGCGCGCCCCCACCGCCACCTTCGGCTCGACCACCACGTTGCCCCGGTTGACCAGCGTGTACGAGATCGTCGCGGACGCGTCCCGCAGCCACGGCAGCAGCGGCGCGCGCCGGTTCACCTTCACCTCCTCCACGCTCACCGCGGGCGTCAGCGGCCCCGGCACCCGGAAGTACAGCCGCGCGCCGACCTGGCGCCGTACCCCGACCTGGACCTTGCCCTCCTGCTGTACGCCCTCCAGCTCGGTGCCCAGCGCGACGATCCCCCCGACGTGGTCACCGGGGGCCGCGTCCTCGGGCACCTTCACCGTGAACGGCACGTCCTTGCGCCCCTTCGGCGGGACCTTCACGACCTGCGCGGTCTCCGGCGGCAACTGGATCCACGTACCGACGTCCCTGGGCTTCTGGTCCACCGGCAGCAGGGCGAACGCCCCGCCGGCCGGGGTGTTCACGGCGTCGGTGGCGAAGACCCGGAACGTCAGCTCCCGGTCGGAGGAGTTCAGGAGCGTGACGCTGTCGGCGACGGTGGTCCCGGCCGCGCCCTGATGGAAGAAGTACGCGCGGTCGGTCATGGCGGCCCCCGCCGGGGGCGTCGGGAACACCCCCCAGGTCCCGTTGTCGGCGGCGGCCGCGCTGCCGGCGGGCAGCAGTCCCGCGCCGGCCAGGGCCAGCAGGCCGAGCAGAACGGACAGCGGGCCGTACAGTCGCGTGCGCGTGGGCATGGGCGGGTCTCCAGGGAAGGCGGGTGGGGTGGGGGGGGGGGGGGGGGCGGCGCCCCCCCCCCCCCCCCCCCCCCCCCCGGGACCGGCGGAACCGGGACCGGCTCCGGCCGGGTCGGTCAGGCGATCGAGAAGGTGACGACCGACCGGTAGGTGTCGGCGAACATGAACGGCGGGAGCTGGATCATCCCCGCGCCGCCGATCGCGAACTCGCCGCCCGTCAGCTGGTCCCCGCCGGCCGCCTGGGAGGCGATCTTCATCGGGGTGTCCGTGATCGCACCGGGCGCACCGGCGGTGCAGGTGCTCGGGCTGTCCGCGTTGGTGACCGTGCAGGCCGGCTGGATGCCGATCTGCGCCGTGGTCATGGCGTGCCCGGTGGTCTCGTTCAGGAACGGGGTACGGGTGGCCGTCACGTCCCAGCCGAGCGAGCCGCCGCGGAAGTCGTGCACGGCCATGGCGTTGAACTGCCCGACGATCGACTGCGGCTTGCCGTTGATGGTGACCTTGCCGAAGTCCACCGGCGGGTTGCCGGCCTGCGGGCCGATCCCGAGCGGACCGGGCAGGACCTCGACGTCGACCGGGTTCTTCACGCCCGGCACGTCCTCGACGAAGACGAAGGCGCGGCCGGCGCCGGCCGATCCGTTGATCTTGATCTCGTCGGCCTTCTTGGTGACCGTGAGGGAGCAGCTGGCGGCGCCGGAGGCGTCGGCGCTGCCGGATCCGGTGTCACCGGTCGCCGCACCCGCCAGCAGCGCGGAACAGGTGACGGGGCCGGCCGGGAAGTTGGCGCCGGTGGCGACGACGGCGGTGCCCGCCTTGCCGCTGTTGGGCGTCACCTTCGTGGTGACCGGGTCCTTCGGCAGAGCCTCGACCGCCACCGAGCCGATCGAGGCGCTGGGCCGCGGCGAGGGGGTGCACGTCGTGGTGTAGACGGCCCCGCCGATGTCCGCGTCGGTGATGAACTGGTCGAGCGTCACCTGCACGGTGGTGCCCTCGGTGCCGTCCGGGATCGTGATGGTGCCGCTGAACGCGGGCGGATCGGCCTTGACGCCGCCCTCCTGGTGGCTGGGTATCGCCGCGCTCGTGACGGTCTGGGCGGCGCCGCCGACCAGCAGCTTGGCCTTCATGACGTTGACGCTGTCGATGGTCAGCATCGGCACGATCGGCGACAGACCGGGGTCGATCGTGATCGGTACCGTGTCACCGGCCTTGGCGCCGTCCGGCAGCGTGACCGTGAAGTCCTGGCTGCCCTCCGCGTCCGGCTGGGGAGCGGGGGCGTCGCACTTCACATAGACCGGCGTGGTCCTGGTCGCCGCCTGCGCCGTCCCCGCCAGGCCCACCACGCCACCGGTCAGGGCCAGGGAGAGGGCTCCCGCCCCGGCCAGCACTCTTCGTCGGAACGTATCGGTACTCACTGGGTCGCGACTCCTTCGTCATGACGAATCCCCTCCCCCCACCCGTGTGTGCGGGGACGGCCGAGCCGGTGCGGTGGCGGCCATTGACGCGTCGCCGTGATGAGAAGTCAATGACTTCCTTTCGCCCGAAGCACACAGAAATTGATGTCCCATCAGGCCGGGGCGGTTACGGGGGTATATCCCCATGAATACCGACCGGTCGGTGAACCCGGGGCGCCGCGCCCGAGCGGGGTGGCTAAGGGGTTGCCGGGGCCGGGGCCGGGGCCGGGGCCGGAACCGGAACCGGGTCTGTGGCCGGGAGCGGGAGCGGGGCCGGGGCCGGGTGGTGGAGGAGGAGGTTGCGGGTGTTCGCCGGGACGCCGGTCAGCGCGTCCGGCAGGGCGTCGCGCAGCAGCCCCGCGCTCACCTGGGCCGGCGTGGCGCCCGGGTGCGCGGCCAGCAGCAGGGCCGCCACGCCCGCCACGTGCGGGGCGGCCATCGAGGTCCCGGACATCGACCGGACCGCGCTCGGCAGCCCCATCCACGCCGAGGTGATCCGGCTCCCCGGGGCGAACAGGTCCACGCACGGACCGTGGTTGGAGTACGCGGCCCGCCGGTCCTCGCTGTCGCTCGCGCCCACCGTGACCACCTCCGCGACCCGCCCCGGCGAGGATCCGCACGCGTCGGTGCCGGCGTTCCCGGCGGCCGCCGTCACGGTGAAACCGGCCCGGATCGCCCGCTGCACCGCGCTGTCCATGCTCTGGCTGCGGTCGCCGCCCAGGCTCATGTTGGCCACGGCCGGCAGCGCGCGGGTGGCGGTCGCGTCGTCGACCATCCAGTCCAGGCCCCGCAGGATCGACGACAGGCGTGCCGAACCGCGGCAGTTGGCCACCTTCACGCCGACCAGCTTCACGTCCTTGGCCACGCCGTACGTCGCGCCGCCGACGCTTCCCGCGACGTGCGTGCCGTGCCCGTTGCAGTCGTCCGGGCCCTCCAGGAACACGGCGCTCGTGCCCGCCCGGGCCCGGCCGCCGAACTCCCGGTGGTAGGTGTTGATCCCGGTGTCCACGACGTACACGGTGACGCCCGTGCCCGTCTGCCCGTACGTGTAGGCCGAGTCGAGCGGGAGCCCCCGCTGGTCCAGCCGGTCCAGCGGCCAGGGCGCCGCCGGCTGGGTGTCGCTGATCCGGTACTCGGTGTCCGGCTCGACGTACGCCACCCGCGGGTCGGCGGCGAGTTCGGCGGCCCGGGCGGCCGTGGTGCGGACCGCGAAGCCGTCGAGAACGGTCCGGTAGACGTGCCCGACGTCGTCGCCCGCCTCGGCGGCCTCGGTCGCGAGCGCCCGGGTGAGGGCGCGCGGGGCGACGGTCTCCTTGAGGACGACGACGTACGGTGCGGTGTCCTTCCCGGCCGCCGGCCGGCCGCCGTCCGGACGGCCGGGGGACAGGCCCGGGGCGGTGCCCAGGGCGGCCGTCGCCAGCAGGGCGGCAGCGGGGAGCAGTGCGGTGAGTGAGGTCATGCCGAGATGCTCGGCGAGCGTCCGTCCGGGCGCGCGGAGGGTGCGCCGAGTGGCCGCACGACACGCGGCCGGGGGGTGGTTTCCCGAGGAGCCGCCCCGGCCCCGATCGGCCCCGGTCGGCCGCGCCGGGCCTACGGTGCCAGGGGCCAGCCCCGCATCGTGAACTCGCCCTCGTCCTGTGCCCCGGCCGCCGTGTACGTGGCCAGCGCCGCCTCGTTGTCCGTGTCGACGCCCACCCACATGCCGTAACAGCCGCGTGCCCGTGCCTCCCCGGCGAGCGCGTCGACCAGGGCGCGCCCGATGCCGCGGCGCCGGTAGCCCTCGTCCACCGACAGCTCGTACAGGCACATCTCCGTGCCCTTGTCCGGGTGGCTCATCTCCACGCCCGAGACCATTCCGGCCGGGACGCCGTCCACGTAGGCGATGAGCATCAGATGACCCGCCGCGGCCAGGAACCGCTCGCTCCAGTCCTGCCGGGCCGGTCCGTCGAAGAGTCCCTCGGCCGCCGCGAGTTCGGCGGGTGTGCGCGCAGGGCGGATGTTCATGGCGGTCAGCGTAGGCCGCGCGGGGCCTTCAGGTGGCGCGAACCGCCAGGGCCGCCGCGTAGCCCGCCGGGGCGGGCAGGTCCGACAGGGTCCAGCCGGTGACCGGCGCCGGGTCGGGCGCGGAGCCGACGTACGGATCGGCCAGACCCAGGGCGAGGCCCGTGCCGGTGCCCTTGAGGTAGGCCTCCTTGCGGGACCACAGGCGGGCCAGGGCGACCGGCCGGCCGGTGTCGGGCATCGCCCGCAGTTCGGCGCTCTCGTCCGGGTGCAGGCTGGTCAGGACGTCCGCGACGGCGTCCGGGCCCGGTACGGCCTCCACGTCGACCCCGACCGGCACCCGGGCGAAGGCGAGGTAGGCGAGGTCCCCGCTGTGCGAGAGCGAGAAGTGGGCCGCGCCGCCGACGACGGCGGGGCGGCCGTGCGGCTCTCCGCAGCACGGGCAGTCCTCGCGGGTCAGTTCCACCCGCTCCGGGGCCAGGCCCAGGAAACCGCCGAGCAGCAGCCGCAGGCCCAGGTGCGAGGCCAGGTAGCGGTGCCGGTCGCCGGCGCGCAGCAGCTTCCCGGCCCGGGTGCGTTCGGCGCTGTCCAGCAGCGGCAGGGCGTCGGCGACCGGGTGCCCGCCGACGACGTCGAGCGTGGTGTCCAGCGACCACACGGACACGGCCCGGCCGGCGGGGAGCGCACCGGATCGCGGGGCGGCGGCGCCGAGTTGGTTCACGTACTCGATCATCCGACGAGCGTAGTGGAGGCGTGCCGTACGGGGCCCACGGGGCCCATGGGGCCCACGGGCCCCGGGACCGCCTGGACACCGACAGGATCTAGCCCCGGAACTTCGCGCCGGGCGGTGCGTCGGGGGACGCGTCGCCGTTCGTCCACGCGTAGACCCGCTTGCCCTTGACGACCACCTGGTACTGCAGGGCGTCCCGGCACTCCGCCCGCCCGCCGTGCCGGGCGTCGGACGGCCACCACTTCGCGGCCAGCTCCGGCGCCCCGACCGGCTTGGGCCGCGCGGCGCAGTGCGGCGCGTCCAGCGGGGTCCTGCCGAGCGTGAAGCGGATCAGCTTGCCCTCGCCGCTCGTACGGACCTTCACCTTCACGTTCTTGGCGTCCTGGGGTATCCACTGCGGCAGCGCGAACGCCCGGTCGCCGCGGCCGTGCGCGTCGGCGGCGGAGGCGAAGGACTGCTCCTTCTGCTGGAACAGGCGGTCGTGGACGGTCTGCGTCAGCGCGTTCGGCGGCAGGTTGGGCAGGGCGAACCCGGCGGTCGCGAGGACCCCGACGGCGGCGGCTGCGATGACGAAAGGACGCTTCATGTCTCCCAGGGTGGCCCGCGGGCCCCCTCCGGCGCATCGCTCCTCAGAGCCAACCCGGTCTCTGCCTCAAGTAGCACACGGGATACCTCCACAGGTGGACGCCGGCCCGCCGCCCGCCGTCGGGCCCGGCAGCGGCCCGCCTCACGCCCGGATCCATCAACAACCCATATCCGTACATGAGTTGACGGTTCGTAGTCATCGAGCCGAAGGGTCACGCAGCCGTAACCGATGCTTTAGCCGGGCCATACAGCTGCGCTATCGATCCGCGATATCCCTTCCTCCGACGGTGAGCACTCACCCGACACGAGGAGGAACTCGATGCGTCGCCATCTGGCCCCCGCACTGACGGCCGCCGCCATGGCCGGTGTCCTCGCCCTCGCCACCCCGGCGTCGGCGGTCCCCGCGGACAAACCGACGGTGCTGAGCAGCTGGACGCAGACCAGCTCCGCCAGCTTCAACGCCTGGGCCGCCGCGCGGGGGAACCAGGCCCGCTGGGCCGCCTACAACTTCAACTGGACCACCGACTACTGCTCCAGCTCCCCGGACAACCCGTTCGGGTTCCCCTTCCAGACCTCCTGCGCCCGCCACGACTTCGGCTACCGCAACTACAAGGCGGCGGGCATCTTCAGCGCCCACAAGAACCGCCTCGACGACGCCTTCTACGCCGACCTCAAGCGGGTCTGCGCGCAGTACTCGGGCGCGAAGAAGAGCTCCTGCGACGCCACCGCCTGGACCTACTACCAGGCCGTGCGCGTCCTCGGCGTCTCCCCGGAGAACGCCCCGGTCGGCTGACGGCCGGCGGCTCCCGCCGCGGCTCGTCCCGGCTGCCCCGCCCGCCCGCCTCCCCCTCGCGCCCGCCTCAGCCGTGCGCGAGGGCGGCCAGGCGGGGCAGCCTGCGCGCCATCTCCCGCTCGTCGTCGAAGTCGAAGCCCCAGTCGGGGTCGAGCGCCGGATAGCTGATGCTGAACGCCCCGTCCGGTATCTGCTGCCCCGTCGCCGACCGGTACGCCGCCCAGGCGATCCCCAGGGTGTCCTCGCACTCCAGTTCGCCGCCGCCGGCGAGACCCGCCACCACGCCCGCGAGCCCGGCCATCGCATCCGGATCGGCCACCGCCCGCTCGAAGACCTCCCGCCCCTGGGTGATCAGCCAGCCCCGGAAGCAGTCGAAGCCGTCGTCCGAGCAGCCGCCGTTGACCAGGTAGGCGGCGGCCCACAGCGGGCTGGTGCAGGAGACGGCCAGCAGGTCCCACAGCACCTGCTGGGCCCCGAGTATCTCGGGGACCGTCCGCCCCGCGAGGAGCGCGCTCGCGCGTTCGGCGATCTGCTCCCCGTCGGCCCCGTCCCCGGCCTCGGCGCGGGCCTCCTCGATCAGTTGCCAGAACTGCTGCGTGTCCATACGCCAGATGGTGGCAGTGGGGTCTGACAGTGCGGCCGAGGACGGCGGCGCCGCCCTCACGTGACCGCCGACGTCGGCAGTTCCGGCGTCACCGGAGCGGCGCCGCCCGCCGTCGGCAGGGTGAGGACCATGGTGAGGCCGCCACCGGGGGTGTCCTCGGCGGTGAGGGTGCCGCCGATGGCCTCGGTGAACCCGCGGGCGACCGCGAGGCCGAGGCCGACGCCCGCGCCGCGCGGGGCGTCGCCGTACCGCTGGAACGGTTCGAATATCCGCCCCTTGGCCTCGTCGGGGACGCCGGGCCCGCGATCCACGACCCGCAGTTCCACCCGGTCGCGCAGGGCACTGGCCGACACGTGCACGCACTGGCCGTCGGGGCTGTACTTGACGGCGTTCTCCACGATGTTGGCCACCGCCCGCTCCAGCAGCCCCCGGTCCACGGCGACCATCGGCAGGGTCTCGGGAATGTCGAGGTCGACGCTGTCCTCGGGGACCCCGCCCAGGGCCATGGGCACGACCTCGTCGAGGTCGGTCTCGCGGATCAGCGGGACCACGGTGCCCGTGTTCAGCCGGGACATGTCGAGCAGGTTGCCGATCAGCGCGGCGAGCCGGTCGGCGCCCTCCTCGATGCCCTCCAGCAGGTCGGCACGGTCGGTCTCGGACCACTCGACGTCGTCGGAGCGCAGCGAGGTCACCGACGCCTTGATCCCGGCGAGCGGGGTCCGCAGATCGTGGCTGACGGCCGCGAGGAGGGCGGTGCGGATCCGGTTGCCCTCGGCGAGCTCGCGGGCCTTCTCCGCCTCGCCCACCAGGCGCTGGCGGTCCAGGACCACCGCCGCCTGCGCGGCGAAGGCACCCAGCACGCGCCGGTCCTCGGCGGGCAGCACCCGCCCCGAGAGCGCGAGGGCCATGGTGTCGCCCATCGGCATGTCGACGTCCGCGTCCTCGGGCCGGCCCACGGGGTGCGGGCCCACGGACGCGGCCGTGCTCCAGGCGTCGACCTCGCTCGCCCGTTCCAGCAGCGCCACCGAGTCCATCGAGAACGTCTCGCGCAGCCGCTCCAGCAGGGCGTCCAGGGAGTTCTCGCCGCGCAGCACGCTGCCGGCGAGGAAGGAGAGGATCTCGGACTCGGCGCGCAGCCGGGCCGCCTGGTGGGTGCGGCGGGCCGCCAGGTCCACCACCGACGCCACCGAGACGGCCACGCCCACGAAGATGGCGAGGGCGACCATGTTGCGCGGATCGGAGATCGTCAGCTGGTACAGGGGCGGTGTGAAGAAGTAGTTGAGCACCAGCGAGCCGACCGCCGCCGACGCCAGCGCCGGCAGCAGCCCGCCCAGCAGGGCGGCGGCGACCGTCAGCGTCAGGAACAGCAGCATGTCGTTCGCGAGCCCGAGGCCGGGCAGGACCTGGCTGAGCAGCAGCGTCAGCAGCCCCGGCCCGACGACTCCGGTCAGCCAGCCCCAGATGATCCGCGAACGCCCCAGCCGCGCACCCCGCGCGATCGGCAGCCCGCGCCCCTTCGCCACCGCGTCGTGGGTGACCATGTGGACGTCGAGGTCCGGGCCGGACTCCCGGGCCACGGTGGCGCTCACACCGGGCCCGAAGGCGTACTGCCAGCTCTTGCGGCGGCTGACGCCCAGGACGATCTGGGTGGCGTTGACCCCGCGCGCGAACTCCAGCAGGGAGTGCGAGACGTCATCGCCTATGACGTGGTGGAAGGTGCCGCCGAGATCCTCGACCAGGGTCCGCTGGACGGCCAGTTCCTTGGGCGAGGCGGAGGAGAGTCCGTCGCTCGCCGCGATGTAGACGGCCAGGACCTCGCCGCCCGCGCCCTTCTCCGCCAGGCGCGCGGCCCGGCGGATCAGGGTGCGGCCCTCGGGGCCGCCGGTCAGGCCCACCACGATGCGTTCGCGGGCCTGCCAGGTGGTGCGGATGTTGTGCTCGCCCCGGTACTCCTGGAGGTACTCGTCGACCCGGTCGGCGACCCACAGCAGGGCCAGCTCGCGCAGGGCCGTGAGGTTGCCGGGACGGAAGTAGTTCGACAGGGCCGCGTCGACCTTGTCCGGCTTGTAGATGTTGCCGTGCGCCATCCGCCGGCGCAGCGCCTGCGGCGACATGTCCACCAGCTCGATCTGGTCGGCACGCCGGACGACCTCGTCCGGCACCGTCTCGCGCTGACGCACCCCCGTGATCGTCTCGACCACGTCACCCAGCGACTCCAGGTGCTGGATGTTGACGGTGGACACCACGTCGATGCCCGCCTGGAGCAGCTCCTCCACGTCCTGCCAGCGCTTGGTGTTGCGCGAGCCCGGCACATTGGTGTGCGCCAGCTCGTCCACCAGCGCGACGGCGGGACGCCGGGCGAGCAGGGCGTCCACGTCCATCTCGGTGAACGTGCCGCCCCGGTACTCGATCTCCCGGCGCCCCATGAGCTCCAGGCCGTGCAGCATCACCTCGGTGCGCGGCCTGCTGTGGTGCTCCACGAAGCCGACGACGCAGTCCGTGCCGCGCTCGACCCTGCGGTGCGCCTCGGAGAGCATGGCGTACGTCTTGCCGACGCCTGGCGCCGCGCCGAGGTAGATCCGGAGCTTTCCGCGTCCCATGCCGCCGGCTTCTCTTCCTTCGAGGGGGTTCGTGTGTGGGGGGAGTGGGGCCCGCCGGGAGTGGCCGGGCCCGCCGGGCGTGAGGGCACGTCAGGGACGGCCGGGCCCGTCGGGGACGGCCGGGCCCGGTGACAGCTCGAAGCGGTATCCCATGCCCGGCTCGGTGATCAGGTACCGCGGCCGGGACGGGTCGGGCTCCAGCTTGCGGCGCAGCTGGGCCATGTAGACCCGCAGGTAGTTGGTGTGTTCCGCGTACGTCGGACCCCAGACCTCCAGCAGCAGCCGGCGTTGGCTGACCAGGTGCCCGGGGGCGGCGGTCAGGATCTCCAGCAGGTGCCACTCGGTCGGGGTCAGACGTACGGGGCGGTTGCCGCGCAGCACCTTCTTGGCGACCAGGTCGATGGTGAAATCGTCGGTCGTGATCAGGGGCGGGGCGTCGGAGCGGACCGGCTCCTCCTGGCGCCGGGTGGCGGCGCGCAGGCGGGCCAGCAGCTCGTCCATGCTGAACGGCTTGGTGACGTAGTCGTCCGCGCCGGCGTCCAGCGCCCTGATCTTCTCCTCGGAGGTGTGCCGGGCGGACAGGACCAGGATCGGTACCCTGCTCCAGCCGCGCACACTTTTGATCACATCGACGCCGTCCATGTCCGGCAGACCGAGGTCCAAAAGGATGACGTCCGGCTTGCGGGCGACGATGCTGCGCAGGGCCGCCCCGCCGTCGGCGGCCTCCTCGACCTCGAACTTGCGCGCCTGCAGGTTGATCCTGAGCGCGCGCACGAGCTGATGGTCGTCTTCCACCACGAGCACCCGGGTCATGGGGTGTGCAGCCTTTCTTCGGTGCGGGGCACGACGGAGGGCAGCCCGGTGCGTAAGCGCCCGGGGTTCACCCCTTGACCAGGTCCCTGAGGGCGGTGTTCAGCTTGAGGACGTTGACGCGGGGTTCGCCGATGAAGCCCAGCGTGCGGCCTTCGGTGTTGTCCTTGACGAGCTTTTCGACCTGCTTGACGTCGAGGTTGTTCTGCTCGGCGACGCGGTGGATCTGGAGGTCGGCGTACTCGGGGGAGATGTTCGGGTCGAGGCCGGAGCCGGAGGAGGTGACGGCGTCGGCCGGTACGTCCTTGGGGTCGACCTTGTACGTCGCGGTGGTGTTGTCGGCTACGACGGCTTCCTTGGCTGCGACGACCTGGGCGCAGAGGGTTCCCTCTTTGGCGTCCTTGGTGCACGTGCCGTCGATCGCGCCGTTGTCGCCGGAGCGGTTGGTGGCGCCGGAGAGGATGATCGAGTACTGGGTGTTGACGCTGTTGGTGCCCAGGCCGTTGGAGGGGCGCGGCTGGAACCACTTCAGGTCCGGCCTGGCCGCCTCCTCCGCGTCGTCCGGGTTCTGCTTGGGCAGGTTGTAGGTCTGCCCGATCAGCTCGGAGCCGACGACCTGCCCGCTCTTGTCCTTGATCTCGGACCCGTTGGCGTTGTCGTTGAAGAGGGCCTGGGCGATGCCGGTCACGGCGAGCGGGTAGAGGACCCCGCACAGCACCGTCAGGACGAGCAGGGCACGCAGCCCGGCGCCCAGCAGGCGCGCGGTGTTTCCTACGGAGTTATTCATGGCCCTTAGCCGATTCCGGGGATGAGGGAGATGATCATGTCGATGAGCTTGATGCCGATGAACGGGGCGATCAGGCCGCCGAGTCCGTAGAGGCCGAGGTTGCGGCGGAGCATCTTGTCGGCGCTGGAGGGCCGGTACTGCACGCCCTTCAGGGCGAGCGGCACGAGCGCGATGATGATCAGTGCGTTGAAGATGACCGCGGAGAGGATCGCGGACTCCGGTGAGGCCAGGCCCATGATGTTGAGCTTGTCCAGGCTGGGGTAGGCGATCGCGAACATCGCGGGGATGATCGCGAAGTACTTCGCGACGTCGTTGGCGATGGAGAAGGTGGTCAGCGCGCCGCGGGTGATCAGGAGCTGCTTGCCGATCTCGACGATCTCGATGAGCTTGGTGGGGTTGGAGTCCAGGTCCACCATGTTCCCGGCCTCCTTGGCGGCCGAGGTTCCGGTGTTCATGGCGACGCCGACGTCGGCCTGGGCCAGGGCGGGGGCGTCGTTGGTGCCGTCACCGGTCATCGCGACCAGCTTGCCGCCGGCCTGTTCCCGCTTGATGAGGGCCATCTTGTCCTCGGGGGTGGCCTCGGCGAGGAAGTCGTCGACGCCGGCCTCCTCGGCGATGGCCTTCGCGGTCAGCGGGTTGTCACCCGTGATCATGACCGTCTTGATGCCCATGCGGCGCAGTTCCTCGAACCGCTCCCGCATGCCTTCCTTGACGACGTCCTTGAGGTGGATGACACCCAGGATCCGGGCGCCCTTGTCGTCCTCGACGGCGACCAGCAGCGGCGTACCGCCGGCCTCGGAGATCGTGTTGGCGAGGAGGTCGGCGTCGTCGGAGACGTGGCCGCCCTGCTCCTTGACCCAGGTGATGACGGATCCGGCGGCGCCCTTGCGGATCTTCCTGCCGTCGACGTCCACGCCCGACATGCGGGTCTGGGCGGTGAAGGCGATCCACTGGGCGTGGGCGAGTTCGCCCTGGTGGCGCTCGCGCAGCCCGTACTTCTCCTTGGCGAGGACGACGATGGAACGGCCCTCGGGGGTCTCGTCGGCCAGGGAGGACAGCTGGGCGGCGTCGGCGACCTCGGCCTCGGTGGTGCCCTTGACGGGGAGGAACTCGGCGGCCTGGCGGTTGCCGAGGGTGATGGTGCCGGTCTTGTCCAGCAGCAGCGTCGAGACGTCACCCGCCGCTTCCACGGCACGTCCGCTCATGGCCAGGACGTTGCGCTGGACGAGGCGGTCCATGCCGGCGATGCCGATCGCGGAGAGCAGCGCGCCGATCGTGGTGGGGATCAGGCAGACCAGCAGGGCCGCCAGGACGATCAGCGAGGTCTGGTCGTCGGCGCCGGCGTAGATCGCGAACGGCTTGAGGGTGACGACCGCCAGGAGGAAGACGATGGTGAGGGACGCCAGCAGGATGTTCAGGGCGATCTCGTTGGGGGTCTTCTGCCGGGCCGCGCCCTCGACCAGGTTGATCATGCGGTCGATGAACGTCTCACCGGGCTTCGTCGTGATCTTGACGACGATCCGGTCGGAGAGGACCTTCGTGCCGCCGGTGACCGCGCTGCGGTCGCCGCCGGACTCCCGGATGACCGGGGCGGACTCGCCGGTGATCGCGGATTCGTCCACGGAGGCGACACCCTCGACGACGTCACCGTCGCCGGGGATGACGTCGCCGGCCTCGCAGACCACCAGGTCACCGATCTTCAGGTCGGTGCCGGGGACCTGCTCCTCACCTTGGCCGTCCTTGGTCAGGCGGCGGGCGACGGTGTCGGTCTTGGCCTTGCGCAGGGTGTCGGCCTGGGCCTTGCCGCGGCCCTCGGCGACGGCCTCGGCGAGGTTGGCGAAGATCGTGGTCAGCCACAGCCAGGCGGTGATCGCCCACCCGAACCAGTCGGTGGGGTTCTTGACGGCCAGGACGGTGGTGACCACCGATCCGATCAGGACCACGAACATGACCGGCGACTTGATCATGATGCGCGGGTCGAGCTTGCGGATCGCGTCGGGGAAGGACTTGATGAGCTGCTTGGGGTCGAACAGGCCGCCGCCCACGCGTCCGGCCGGGGGCTTGTGCCCGGTGGGAACGTCCTCGTGTGGGGCACGGGTGGGGGTGATGGTGCTCATGAGGCGAGCCCTTCGGCAAGCGGACCCAGCGCGAGGGCGGGGAAGTAGGTCAGACCGGTGATGATGAGGATCGTGCCGACGAGCAGGCCCGCGTAGAGCGGCTTGTCGGTGCGCAGCGTGCCCGCGGTCTCGGGAACGGGCTTCTGCTCGGCCAGCGAGCCGGCCAGCGCCAGGACGAACACCATGGGCAGGAAACGGCCCAGCAGCATCGCGATGCCGATCGTCGAGTTGAACCACTGCGTGTCGGCGTTCAGGCCCGCGAACGCGGAGCCGTTGTTGTTGGCGCCGGAGGTGTAGGCGTAGAGGATCTCGGAGAAGCCGTGCGCGCCGGAGTTGGTCATGGAGTTGCCCGGGGTGGGCAGGGCCATGGCGGCGGCGGTGAAGCACAGCACGAGAGCCGGGGTGATCAGGATGTAGCAGGCCGCGAACTTGATCTCGCGGGTGCCGATCTTCTTGCCCAGGTACTCCGGCGTCCGGCCGACCATCAGACCCGCGATGAACACCGCGATGATCGCCATGATCAGCATGCCGTAGAGGCCGGAGCCGACACCGCCGGGGGCGATCTCGCCGAGCTGCATGCCCAGCAGCTGGATCCCGCCGCCGAAACCGGTGAAGGAGGAATGGAAGGAGTTGACCGCACCCGTGGACGTCAGCGTCGTGGCCACGGAGAAGATCGCGGAACCGGCGATGCCGAAACGGGTCTCCTTGCCCTCCATCGCCCCGCCCGCGGCCTCGAACGCCGGGCCGCGGCCCGCGAACTCGGTCCACATCATCAGCGCGGTGAAGACGATCCAGATGAACGCCATCGTCGCCAGGATCGCGTAACCCTGCTTCACACTGCCGACCATCTTGCCGAAGGTCCGGGTCAGCGCGAACGGGATGACCAGGATCAGGAAGACCTCGAAGAGGCTCGTGAACGGGGTCGGGTTCTCGAAGGGGTGGGCGGAGTTGGCGTTGAAGTAGCCGCCGCCGTTGGTGCCCAGCTCCTTGATGACCTCCTGCGAGGCCACCGCACCACCGTTCCACTGCTGGCTGCCGCCCATGAACTGGCCGACCTCGTGAATCCCCGCGAAGTTCTGGATCGCACCACAGGCCACCAGGACGACCGCGCCGATCACCGACAGCGGCAGCAGGATACGGAACACACCACGGACCAGATCGGCCCAGAAGTTGCCGAGCTCACCGGTACGCGAACGCGCGAAACCCCGCACCAGCGCCACCGCGACGGCGATACCGACGGCCGCGGACACGAAGTTCTGCACCGCCAGACCACCGGTCTGCACCACATGGCCCATGGCCTGCTCGCCGTAGTACGACTGCCAGTTGGTGTTCGCCACGAACGACGCGGCGGTGTTGAACGCCTGATCCGGATCGATCGAGGCGAAACCCAGCGAGCCGGGCAGACTGCCCTGCAGACGCTGCAGGGCGTAGAGGAACAGGACACTCACGGCCGAGAACGCCAGCACACCACGCAGGTAGGCGGGCCAGCGCATCTCGGCGGACGGGTTGGCGCCGATGGCCTTGTAGATCCACTTCTCCGGAAGGTAATGCTTCTCGGAGGAGTAGACCCGGGCCATGTAATCGCCCAGCGGACGGTACGCCAGCGCGAGCGCGGCGATCAGCGCGAGCAGCTGGAGCACACCAGCGGTTACGGGGCTCATTTCGGTGCTCAGAACCTCTCCGGGTACACAAGCGCAAGGACGAGGTAACCGAGCAGGGCGACGGCCACGACCAGGCCGACAATGTTCTCGACGCTCACAGCTTTGCCACCCCCTTGGCGACAAGCGCCACCAGCGCGAAAACCGCGACCGTGGTGACGACGAAGGCCACGTCGGCCATCGTGAGCTCCTGGATGAAGTGATGAGATGGGAATCGGCCGTCTTGGCCGATGACGAGCAAACCGCGCGCTCGTCCCCGCGTTAAGACGCTTTGACGCCCTCCATACGGCGCCCCCGGAACTCTTGACGCCGCCCTGACGCCGGGATGGCCGACCCGAGACCTTGCGAGCCCCCCGCCGCTGCCCCGTGAACGCCACCGTGCGTGTGCACCGTGGCCGGGCCTTACGCGACTGCTACCGGTAGCCCGCTAAGGTGCGCTGACCTGCGAAAAAGCCCTCCGGTCCGGAGGGACGGAGGGCTGTGGAGGAAGAGTGCCCCCGGCAGGACTCGAACCTGCGGCCAAGCGCTTAGAAGGCGCCTGCTCTATCCACTGAGCTACGGGGGCCGGAAGGTGACCGTGTGCGGCCTGGAGCCCCGAGGTGGGGGTGGGACTTCGGTCCGTGCCGGGTCAAGGATAGGGCTCCGGTCGCCTTGTCCCGGTTGCTTCACCCGCGTGCCACGATGTGGAGGTTCGGTGAAGCGGTCCCGATAATCGCAGGCAGGTGCGATTCTCGCACCGCTTTTGCGCCGCGGCGCCCCGGGTGTTGTGCACTCGTTATGCCTGCGTCCCACTCATCCCGTGTGTCTGTGATGTCCCTCCGGAGTCGCGGTCGGCGCGCAGAGGGCGTATAAGCTTCAAAAAAGGTCACAAATTGGGCATTCTTCGCATGTGGTGACCTTGGATGTTCGGCCTCAGCTGCTCGATGCCCTGTCCGCGCTGCGCGACCGGGTCGCCTCCGTGCGTCTCCCGCTGCCCCTGCCCGGCGCCCCGCGCGCCCGCCAGACCAGAGCCGAGCTGCTCGCGCAGCTCGACGACTACCTCGTACCGCGCCTCAAGGCCCCCGAGGCCCCGGTGCTCGCCGTCGTCGGCGGGTCCACCGGCGCCGGGAAGTCCACCCTCGTCAACTCCCTCGTCGGGCGGCAGGTCAGCGAGGCCGGGGTGCTGCGGCCCACCACCCGGACCCCGGTGCTCGTCTGCCACCCGGACGACCACCACTGGTTCGCCGGCATGCGGGTCCTGCCCGACCTGATGCGGGTCTGGCTGCCGCCGGGCGAGGAGGAGGTCGTCCCCCAGGACAGGAACCCCGCCCGCCGGGGCGCCAGGACGCGCGGCGGTGCCGCCCGCGAGCTGCGCATCGAGACCGTCAGCAGCCTGCCGCGCGGCCTCGCCCTCCTCGACGCGCCCGACATCGACTCGCTCGTGGTGGAGAACCGGACGCTCGCCGCCGAACTCCTCTGCGCCGCCGACGTCTGGGTCATGGTCACCACCGCCTCCCGCTACGCGGACGCCGTGCCCTGGTATCTCCTGCGCACCGCCAAGGAGTACAAGGCCACCCTCATCACCGTCCTCGACCGGGTCCCCCACCAGGTGCTCACCGAGGTCTCCCGCCAGTACGGCGCCCTGCTCACCCGGGCCGGGCTGGGCGACGTACCGCGCTTCACGGTCCCCGAGCTGCCCGAGTCCGCCGGCGGCAGCGGGCTGCTGCCCGCCAGCGCCGTCGCGCCGCTCGCCGCCTGGCTGCTGCACCACGCCCAGGACCCGGCCGCGCGCCAGCAGGCGGTCGGCCGTACCGCCATGGGCATGCTGGACTCCCTCCGCCGCCGGATGCCCGAACTCGCCTCCGCCGTCGCCGCCCAGCACGCCGCCGCCGTACGGCTCACCACCGCCGTCGAGGACGCCTTCAAGCGGGAGGGCAAGCGCGTACGGGCGCGGCTCGACGCCGGAGCCGTCCTGGCCGGGGACGCCCTCACCCGCTGGCGCGGCTACCCCCTCGACACCTCCGCCGACGAGCTGCTCGACTCGCTCGCCGAGAGCCTCGCGGCCCTCCTCCAGTGCGCCGTGGCCGCCGCCGACGAGCGGATCGCCCAGGCCTGGCGCCGGGAACCCGCCTCCGGAGCCGTCCCGCTGGCCGCCCCCGACCGGGAGGCCGCCGAACGCATCGGCATGGCCGTACGCCACTGGCGGCGCGTCCTGGAGGAGCTCGCCGAGGAGGAGGTGGCCGGGCTCGCCAAGCAGCCCGCCCCCGACCCCGACAGCGTGGCCGCGCTGCTGGTCGCCGCCCTGCTCGGCGGCAAACGGGCCCGGGCCGCCGGCGAGAAGCTCGCCGAACGGATCGGCGTCCAGGCCGCGCTGCGGCTGCGCGACCGCGGCGGCGAACTCGTCGGTGAACACCTCGACCAGGTGCTGCGCGCCGAACGCGACCGCCGCCTCGCCCCCCTCGACGCGCTCGAAGTCACCCCGGAGCTCCAGTCCGAGCTGATCGCCGCGCTGTCCGTTCTGCAGAAGGAGAGGTGACGCGGTGACCGCTCTGACCGACCGCACCGACGACCGCTGGGACGACGGGCTCATCGCCCGCTCGCGCCGCCCGGACGCCGACGGCGAACTCGGCGACGAGGACTGCGCCTCCGACGAGGCGCTGGTCCGGGCCGTCTCCGGGGCCGGCAGCGACGGCGGCAAGGCGTCCGCGCCGCCGCTCAGCCCCGAGGGGCAGGCGCTGCGCGCCCGCCTGGAGGCGCTGCGTCAGCTCGTCGGCCTGTCGCGCACCCGGCTCGACGGCAAGACCCTGGCCGAGGCCGGCCGGGTGCTGGACGAGGCCGCGGCGCGCCGCGGGCTCTCGCCGCAGCACACGGTCGTCGCCGTCGCCGGTGCCACCGGAAGTGGCAAGTCCACCCTCTTCAATTCACTCGCCGGGGTACAGATTTCGGAGACCGGACTACGCCGCCCCACCACCGCCGCGCCCATCGCGTGCAGCTGGTCGGACGGCGCGGCCGGGCTGCTGGACCGGCTGGAGATCCCCGGCCGGCTGCGCCGCCGGCCCCGCGAGAGCCCGGACGGCGAGGCGCTGCGCGGGCTCGTCCTCGTCGACCTGCCCGACCTCGACTCGGCACTCGGCGTGCACCGCGAGCACGTGGACCGGGTGCTCGCCCTCGTCGACGCCGTGGTGTGGGTGGTCGACCCCGAGAAGTACGCCGACGCCGTCCTCCACGAGAGGTACCTGCGGCCGCTCGCCGGGCACGCCGAGGTGACCTTCGTCGTCCTCAACCAGGTCGACCGGCTCCCGAGCGAGGCCGCCGACCAGGTGCTCGACGACCTGCGCCGGCTGCTGGACGAGGACGGGATCGCGCTGGGCGAGCACGGCGAGCCGGGCGCCACCGTGCTGGCGCTGTCCGCGCTGACCGGCGAGGGCGTCGGCGAGCTGCGCGAGCTGCTGGGCCAGTTCACCCAGGAACGCGGCGCCGCCAACCGGCGGATCTCCGCCGACGTCGACCGTGCGGCGGCGCGGCTGCGGCCCCTGTACGTCGCCGACGGACACGGCCGGCCGGAGATCGGGGAGAGCGCCCGCGCCGAGTTCGAGGACCGGCTCGCGGAGGCGGTCGGCGCGTACGCGGCCGGGCTCGCCGCGGAACGGTCCTGGCGGCGCAACGCCGGCAAGGCCTGCGGCACCCCCTGGCTGCGGCTGTGGCGCTGGTACGAGGGCAAGCGCGCCCCGCACCGGCTCAGCGGGCTGGCGGCGCTGGCGGCCCTCGGCGGGCGCACCTTCGGCGGAGAGCCGGAACCGCCCCCCGAGGAGGAGGTGACGGCCCGCCAGCGCGTGGAGCAGGCGGTGCGCACGGTCGCAGACGAGGCCGCCGCCGGGCTGCCCGAACCCTGGGCACAGGCCGTGCGGGAGGCGGCGGTGCGCGGCGCGGACCAGCTGCCGGAGGCGCTGGACGAACTCGCGGTGACGGTGGGCGTGCCGACCGGCAAGCCGCCGCGGCCCGCGTGGTGGCCGGTGGCCGTCCTCACGCAGGCCGCGATGACGCTGCTGCAGATCTTCGGCGGGCTGTGGCTGGTCGGGCAGATCGCCGGGGTGCTCCCGCCGCGGCTGCTGCCGCCGGTGCTGCTGATGGTGGCGGGCATCGTGGGCGGGCCGCTCGTGGAGTGGGCCTGCTCGATGGCCGCGCGGGGGCCGGCCCGGCGGTACGGGCAGGATGCCGAGCAGCGGCTGCGGCAGGCGGCGGCCGGGTGCGGGCGGGCCCGGGTGCTGGAACCGGTGGCGGCGGAACTGCTGCGCTACCAGGAGGTGCGGGAGCAGTACGTGAACGTGGCCGCGGGCGCGGTGGCGGGCCGTTCGGGTGGATCGGGCGGCGGCTCGGGCGGTTCGGGTGGTTCGGGCGGTGGCTCGGGCGGACCGGGTGGTGGCTCGGGTGGATCCGGCCGTTCGGGTGGTCTGGGCGCGAGGTTGTCCACAATCCGTCAGTAGTCCACAGGCGCGGGCGGGGTGAGGAGGGTCGGGCGCAGGCTGGTCTCGCGTGGTTCGCACGTGCCGGGACGATGAGGAGGGGACACCGGGATGAACGAGACCGTGGTGACGCTGGTGGGTCATGTGGCGACCCAGATCGACTACCGCGAGACGCCGAGCGGGCCGTCGGCGAGGTTCCGCTTCTGTGTGCAGCCGAGGTTCTACGACCGGCAGAAGGAGGCCTGGGCCGACGGGGCGGCCAGCTTCTACACCGTGTGGGCGCGGCGGACCCTGGCCGCCAACCTCGCGGCCTCGGTGTCGGTGGGGGAGCCCCTGGTGCTGCACGGGCGGCTGCGGGTGCGGGACGAGACGGACGACGGCAAGCGCTGGGTCACCGCCGAGGTCGACGCGTTCGCCGCCGGGCACGACCTGACCCGGGGGACCGCCGCGTTCCGCCGGGTGATCAAGGTGGGGGCACCCCTGACGGAAGCTCAGAGGGTGGCGGTGGTCTAGGTGTTCGAGACCTATAGGATTCCCCGGAATACACGGGCATCTGGGTCGTTGGCCCGAAGGGGAAGACTGTGTCGATTGCCGTTCCCGCTTCTTCTGTTCCTGCCGATTCCGAAGGGCCCGCCACCGATACCGCCGGCAGCGCCGGTGCGCGTGCCGGTGGTGGTGGAGTCCGGGCTGCCGCCCGGCGGCCGTTCGCGGTGGCACTGCTCGCCGCCGCGCTCGCGACCGCGCCCGGCGCCCCGGCCGCCGCCGCCGAAGGGGACGGCCTGGTGCAGCGGCCGCAGGAGGGCGCGAGCGCCGTGCTGGACGGCCTGAAGACGTACGGGCAGGCGGTCCTGCGCACCAGTGACGGCGCCGTGCGGCAGATTCCCGCCGGGCTGTACGAGATGCGTGTCGACGGCGGCGGGATGCTGCAGACGTACGGGGTCGGCCTGGCCGGGTCCGCGCAGCCGCAGGCCCGCTACACGGAGACCGCGTGGAGCGGCAGCCCGCTCGGCGGGAACGGCGAGGCGGGCCGGATCCGCTGGGTGCTGGAGCACTCCTACCCCCAGCTGAACGATCTGGCCGGGCTGGCGAAGGCGGCCGGCGCCGGCGCGCTCACCGCGGAGAGCGCGGCGGCCGGGACCCAGGTGGCGATCTGGCGGCTGGCCGACGGCGTCCAGGTGGAGGCGACCGACCCGGCGGCCCAGAAGCTGGCCGACTATCTGCAGAAGTCGGCCGGGCGGATGAGTGAGCCGCCGGCGTCGCTGAGCCTGGAGCCCGGGCAGGTCTCGGGCCCGGCCGGCGGCCGGATCGGGCCGGTGACCGTACGGACGGGTGCCCAGAGCGTGACGGTCACCCCGGACGCCGCCGCCCGGGCCATGGGCGTGCGGGTGGTCGACGCCGAGGGGCGGCCGGTCACCGCGGCCTCGCACGGCAGCCGGCTGTACTTCGAGGTTCCGGTGGGTACGCCGGACGGCACGGCCTCGGTGTCGGTCCAGGGGGCCACCCGGGTTCCGGTGGGCCGGGTGTTCACCAGCGGCGAGTGGTCGCAGGCCCAGATCGTGGCCGGGTCCAGCGCGTCGTCGGCCACGGCGGGCGCGACGGCGCTGTGGCCGCAGACCCGGACGCTCCAGACCGAGGCGCAGGGCGGTCCCGGCACGCCGGTCACCGTCGCGGCGGCCGCGGGCGCCTCGGGGGCGACCTCGCCGGAGGAGGACAGCGACGACCTGCTCGCGGCCAGCGGCAGCTCGGCGGCCACCCCGGTGATCGCGGCGCTGGCGGTGGGCCTGGTGGTGCTGGGCGGCATGGTGGTCCTGGTGCTGCGCAAGCGGCCGCTGGACGAGGAAGACGCCTCGTAGCACCCGGCCGGTCACGGCATCAGAGGGTGTAGGCCCTCAGCTCGACGCGCAGGGTGCCGTCGGGCAGGGTCCAGGCTTCGATCGCCGTCCTGTCGGCGAGGTGCCGTACGACTCTCCCCTTCGCGTCCGGCGGAGTGTTGTCGGCGGGCATGGTCACGTCGGCGCACAAGTCGGCCACGGGTGTGCAGCCACGGGGCGGCTTTGCGGTGGGGTAGGAGGCCCGGAGCCAGGCTTCGAAGTCCTCGCGGGGGATGCGGAACTCGCCCTTGTACTGGATGCCCAGCCACTGGCCCAGCCGGCAGTCGGCCTGGCGCGCGGCTGCCGGCAGCGGCTGGGCGGCGGCGAAGCGGGTGGCCTCCGCGCAGGGCACGGACAGGGTCCCGTTGAAGAGCTGGATGAGGACGCAGGCGTACCAGACGCCGGCGCCGAGGGTGCCCACGACCAGCACGGCCACCAGGCTCCAGATTGTCCTGGGCCGGCGCAGCGCGCGGACGAGCCGCGCCGTGGGGGTGGGGGTGGTCGGGGTCGGGGGCGTCGGCCCGGTGGTCGGGGTGGTCATGTGGCGCGGCTCCTCGCACGGTTCCTGCTGTCCGACTTGGTGATCGAACTGAACGCGTTCAGTGTGAACGCGTTCAAGATAGCGCACGGGGGAATCGGGTAGAGGTGCGGAATGACGACCGAGACACCTCATGGAGCGCCGCTGACCTGGCGGCACGCCCCCGCCGTCTGGGACCGGACGCTGTTCGACGTGGTCGCCCGGCGGCACTGGCCGGGAGCGGACCGGGTGCTGCCACGGCTCGGGCGCGCCGCGAACCACGGGCTGCTGTGGGGCGGGACCGCCGCGGCCCTCGCCATGTTCGGGTCGGCCACGGCGCGCCGGGCCGCGCTGCGCGGGATGGCCTCGCTCGCGCTGGCCTCCGGCACCATCAACACCGTCGGCAAGTGGTCGGTGCGCAGGCCGCGGCCCGTGCTGGACGGGGTCCCGGCGGTGCGCCAGCTCGCCACCCAGCCGACGACCACGTCCTTCCCCTCCGGGCACGCGGCCTCCGCGTTCGCCTTCGCCGCCGGGCTGGCCCTGGAGCACCCCGGCTGGGGCGTGGCGGTGGCGCCGGTCGCGGCCTCGGTCGCCTTCTCCCGCGTGTACACCGGGGTGCACTACCCCAGCGACGTCCTGGCGGGCGCCGCGCTCGGGGTGGCCGCCGGGTTCGGCGTACGGCGGCTGACGCGTGTCGCCGAGCGGGCGCGGGCGCTGCCCGGCGACGAGCGCCCGGCTGCCGGGGCCCCGGCGCTGCCGGACGGCGCCGGGCTGGTCGTGGTCGTCAACACCGCCTCGGGCACGGCCGCGGTGGCGGGCCTCGACACCGTGCGCACCGCGCTGCCCCGGGCCGAGGTGGTCGAGTGCGCGGGCCCGGAGCTGACGGCGGAGCTCGCCGCGGCCGCCCGGCGGGCCACCGTGCTCGGGGTGTGCGGCGGCGACGGCACCGTGAACGCGGCGGCCACCGCCGCCCTGCGCGCCGGGGTCCCGCTCGCCGTGTTCCCCGGAGGCACCCTCAATCACTTCGCCCTGGACTTCGGTCTCACCGGCCCCGAGGACACGGTCCGGGCCGTGGCGGCGGGGCGGGCGGTGCGCGTCGGCGTCGGCCGGTTCGCCCCGGGCCCGGAGCCGGACGGCGCCCCGGGTTACTTCCTCAACACGTTCAGCATCGGGGTCTACCCCGAGCTGCTCGGGCACCGGCTGCGCTGGACCCCGCGGATCGGCAGCGGTCCGGCCGCCCTGCTGGCCGCCGGCCGGGTGCTGCGGGCGCAGCGCCCCGTACGGCTGCGGCTGGCCGGCCGCCGCCGCGCGGTGTGGCTGCTCTTCGCGGGCAACGGCACCTATCACGGCACCGGCCCCGCCCCGCGGCGCCGGCTGAGCCTGGGGGAGGGGCTGCTCGACGTACGCCTGGTCTACGGCGGCGGCCGCCCCGGGCCGCGGCTGCTGGCCGCGGCGGCCGCGGGCCCGCTGAGCCGGTCGCCGGTGCACACGGCCACCCGGTTGCGCAGCCTGCGGGTCTCGGAGGTCCCGGAGGGCACCCCGCTCGCCTACGACGGCGAGTTCGCGCCCGCGCCGCAGGCCTTCGTCCTCGACCAGCTGCCGGACGCGCTCGTCGTCTACCGGCCGGAATGATCAGATCTCGCTACCGGTCGGTAATTATTCGGTCATGATCAGCCGATTTTGCCCTTAGGGTGACGGTGAATCGATCACCACGAGTCACACGAGGATGAGTGCTGTCTGTGAAGCTGTCCCGGATCGCCACAGCGGTCACCACTGCCGCCCTTGCTCCGGTCGTCCTGCTCGCCTCCCCGGCGTTCGCCGCCGACGCGGCCCCCGCCCCGGCCGTGCCGCCGCCGGCGCCGACCGTTCCCGACCAGGCGCCGGCCGGGACGCTGCCCGCGGACAAGCCGGCGGACAAGCCGGCGGACAAGCCGGCGGAGAAGCCCGCCGAGAAGCCGGCCGACAAGCCCGCCGAGAAGCCTGCCGAGAAGCCGGCTGACAAGCCCGCCGACAAGCCGGCCGGCCAGGCCTCCGACGCGGACAAGCAGGCCGAAGAGGACCGGATGGCGATCCTGCGGATCCTCGCGGACCCGAAGAGCACCGGGTACATGCGCGAGGCCGCGAACAAGGCCCTCGACGGCACCCCCGCCGACATGCGCCGGTTCCTGGAGAAGGACGTCCCCGGCATCCGCCTCGACGACGCCCGCATCGAGATCCTGCGCCTGTCGCACACCGCGGGTCCCATCCTCCGCCAGGGGATCGAGGACTTCTTCGACATGAAGCACACCCTGGCCGACGCCCGCCACTTCCTCGACGTCACCCAGCACCAGCTGCGTGACGAGGACAACGGCGTCCTGATCGCCCAGATCATCGACGGCGGCGGTGCCGAGCTGGTCAAGGCCGGCCGCGCCGCGCTCAAGGGCTCCGCCGCCGACCGGGCCGAGTTCCTCAGGACCGGCCAGCACGAGGCGCGGGCCAAGGACAAGAAGGCCCAGGAGAACACCGGCGGGTCCACCGACGGCGGCACGACCGGCACCGGCACCACCACGGTGCAGCCCGCCGTCGCCACCGGTTCGGGCAACGCGCACGTGAGCGCGAACGGCTCCGGCCAGTCCCTCGCCGCCACCGGCGCCGGCACCGAGACCCCCTGGGCCGTCGGCGGCGCGGGTGCCGCGCTCGTCACGGGCGCGGGCCTGCTGCTCGCCGCCCGGATGCGCCGCGCGGGCGCCGAGGGCTGACCTCCCGCCTCCCCGCCTCCCCGCAGGGGTGCCGCCCGACCCCGGACGGCACCCCCGCTCGGGCCCGTGCCGATCCGGGGCGCTGACCATACGGGTTTCCGCCAGGGGGTCGACGTCAGGCAGTATGGGGTGTATCTGCCCACCATCGATCTGCCGGACGGTTTCTCTTGGCTGAGTTCATCTACACCATGCGCAAGACGCGCAAGGCACACGGCGACAAGGTGATCCTTGACGACGTCTTCCTGAACTTCCTGCCCGGCGCGAAGATCGGTGTGGTGGGTCCGAACGGTGCCGGTAAGTCCACCGTCCTGAAGATCATGGCGGGCATCGAGCAGCCGTCCAACGGTGACGCCTTCCTCTCGCCCGGCTACTCCGTCGGCATCCTCATGCAGGAGCCCAAGCTCGACGAGTCCAAGACCGTCCTGGAGAACGTCGAGGACGGCGTCGGCCCGATCAAGCAGAAGCTCAACCGGTTCAACGCGATCGCCGAGGAAATGGCGACGAACTACACCGACGAGCTGATGGAGGAGATGGGCAAGCTCCAGGACGACCTGGACCACGCGAACGCGTGGGACCTCGACGCCCAGCTGGAGCAGGCCATGGACGCCCTGGGCTGCCCGCCCGGCGACTGGCCGGTCACCAACCTCTCCGGTGGTGAGAAGCGCCGCGTGGCCCTCTGCAAGCTGCTGCTGGAGGCCCCCGACCTGCTGCTCCTCGACGAGCCCACCAACCACCTCGACGCCGAGTCCGTGAACTGGCTGGAGCAGCACCTCGCCCAGTACAAGGGCGCCGTCGTGGCCGTCACCCACGACCGCTACTTCCTCGACAACGTCGCCGAGTGGATCCTCGAGCTCGACCGCGGCCGCGCCCACCCCTACGAGGGCAACTACTCCACCTACCTGGAGAAGAAGGCCGAGCGCCTCAAGGTCGAGGGCAAGAAGGACGAGAAGCGCGCCAAGCGCCTCAAGGAAGAGCTGGAGTGGGTCCGCTCCAACGCCAAGGGCCGTCAGGCCAAGTCCAAGGCCCGTCTCGCCCGCTACGAGGAGATGGCGGCCGAGGCCGACAAGATGCGGAAGCTGGACTTCGAGGAGATCCAGATCCCGCCGGGCCCGCGTCTGGGCTCGATCGTCGTCGAGGTCAACAACCTCTCCAAGGCCTTCGGTGACAAGGTCCTCATCGACGACCTGTCCTTCACGCTGCCGCGCAACGGCATCGTCGGCATCATCGGTCCGAACGGCGCCGGCAAGACCACGCTGTTCAAGATGATCCAGGGCCTGGAGAAGCCGGACTCCGGCGAGATCAAGGTCGGCGAGACCGTCAAGATCTCCTACGTCGACCAGGGCCGCGCCAACATCGACCCCAAGAAGACCCTCTGGGCGGTCGTGTCGGACGAGCTGGACTACATCAACGTCGGCAACGTCGAGATGCCCTCCCGCGCGTACGTCAGCGCCTTCGGCTTCAAGGGCCCGGACCAGCAGAAGCCGGCCGGCGTGCTCTCCGGCGGTGAGCGCAACCGCCTGAACCTGGCCCTCACCCTCAAGCAGGGCGGCAACCTGCTGCTCCTCGACGAGCCCACCAACGACCTCGACGTCGAGACCCTGGGTTCGCTGGAGAACGCGCTGCTGGAGTTCCCCGGTGCGGCCGTGGTCGTCTCCCACGACCGCTGGTTCCTCGACCGAGTCGCCACGCACATCCTGGCGTACGAGGGCGAGTCGAAGTGGTTCTGGTTCGAGGGCAACTTCGAGTCCTACGAGAAGAACAAGGTCGAGCGCCTCGGCCCGGACGCCACCCGTCCGCACCGCGCGACCTACAAGAAGCTCACGCGAGGCTGAGTGTGACCCGTCACATCTACCGATGCCCGCTGCGCTGGTCGGACATGGACGCCTTCGGGCACGTCAACAACGTGGTCTTCCTCCGCTATCTGGAGGAGGCCCGGATCGACTTCATGTTCCGGCTGGCGCCGGGCAACGGCTCGCAGTCGTTCCAGGGCGGGTCCGTCGTGGCCCGTCATGAGATCGACTACAAGCGGCCGCTGGTGCACCGGCACGAGCCGGTCACCATCGAGTCGTGGGTGACGAAGATAGGCGCGGCCTCGCTGACCATCGCCTACGAGGTCAAGGACGCGGACGTGGTGTACGTCCGCGCGTCCACGGTCGTCGTGCCCTTCGATCTGGAGTCGCAGCGTCCGCGCCGGATCACCGAGGAGGAGCGCAGCTTCCTCCAGGAGTACGTCGACGACAGCGCCGGCGGTCCCGAAGGGCACCTCGCGGCATGACCCAGCGCCTGCGCCTCGCCGATTCCGGGGAGGCGGCGGATCTCGCCGCCTTCCTGGGACGGCTGGTGCACTACGACCGCGCCGCCGCGGTCCGCCTCCAGGCGGGCGGCGGCGCGCTCGCCGTTTTCGGCCGGCCGCCGTCCTTCGAGGTGCTGGCCATCCGTACGGCCCGGCTCGCCGAGCCGGTGTCCCTGGACCTGACCGTCTCCGCGGGCGAACTGCTGGAGTCGGTGGACGAGGCCGCCGGGACCGCCGACGTGCCCGCCCCCGTCACCGGCCCGCCGTGGACCGGGGTGCTGCCGCCCCGCGGCGGCTGGCGTCCGGTGCCCGGACTGCCGGGTGCCGAGGCGATGCGGGCCGCGGTCGCGGCCGCCGTCCGTGAGTTCCGTGCCCGTGACGAGGCCCTGCCGGCCGACCGGCGCACCCGCGCCGAGCGCGACCGCATCGGCCGCGAGATCTGGTCCCGCACGCTCGGCGAGAGCGAGCTGCCGCTGCGCGCCGTGCACGCCGCGCAGTCCCTGGGCTTCCTGCGGCCGGTACGGGCCACCGTGCCCGCCCCGGCCCCCGCACCCGGCGCCCCCGGCCCCGTGGCCCTGTTCGCCGCCGGCAGCTGGCTGCGCCTGCGCACCCCGTACGGCTCGATCGCCACCCGGCGGCCGGGCGGCGGCCTCGGCGCGCTCCAGGTGAGCCCCGTCCGCCCTGCCTGACCGGCTAGGGGCCTGACCCGCTCGGGCGTTCCTCGGCACGGGGCGCGGACGAGGACGCCGGGACGCTCAGCCGGCCGCTCAGCCCGCCGTATTGATCATCGACGCGGCGGCGTACGTCAGGTAGCGCCACAGCTGCGCCTCCTGCTCCGGCGGCAGGGCCAGCTCGTCGACCGCCTCCCGCATGTGCCGCAGCCACGCGTCGTGCGCGGCCTGGTCCACCTGGAACGGGGCGTGCCGCATCCGCAGCCGCGGGTGGCCGCGGTTCTCGCTGTACGTGGTCGGACCGCCCCAGTACTGCATCAGGAACAGTGCGAACCGCTCCTCGGCGGGCCCCAGGTCCCCTTCCGGGTACATCGGACGCAGCAACGGGTCCTCGGCGACCCCCTGGTAGAAGCGCCGGACCAGGCGGCGGAAGGTCTCCTCGCCGCCCACCTGCTCGTAGAAGGACTTCTCCGGAAGCGTGCCCTGCGGAATCTCGTTCACCCGACCATCGTCTCAGACGCCCGGACGGAGGACCCCGGTCCTAGGACCGCTCGCCTTTGCCCCGCGGGCGCAGCACAGTGGACCCATGGGCGCACACAAGGCGCATGCGGTCGATCCCGAGGCGGCGCACGCCGCCCAGGTGCGGGAGCTGACCGCCGCCGGGGTGCTCGGCGACCCGCTCTGGAGGGCCGCTTTCGCGGCCGTGCCGCGGCACGTCTTCGTGCCCTGCTTCTACACCGGCCGCGGCGCCGGCCACGAGCGGCTGTGGGGCGAGGACCCCGACCCCGAGCTCCGGGCGCGCTGGCTGCGCGGGGTGTACGCGGACACGCCGCTGGCGACCCGGATGCGCGACGGCGAGCTGGTCTCCTCCAGCAGCCAGCCCTCCCTCATGGCCAAGATGCTGACCGCGCTGGACGTCCACGACGGGCAGAACGTCCTGGAGATCGGCTCGGGCACCGGGTACAACGCCGCCCTGCTCTGCCACCGGCTCGGCGACGGCCTGGTCACCACCGTCGACCTGGACGACGAGATCACCGAGTCCGCCCGTACGCACCTGGCCCGGCTCGGCTACCACCCGGCCGTGGTCACCGGCGACGGGGCGCGCGGCTGCCCGGCCCGGGCGCCCTACGACCGGATCATCGTCACCTGCACCCTGCCGCGGATCCCGCACGCCTGGCTCGGACAGTGCCGGCCGGGGGCGCGGATCCTCGCGCCGCTCTCGACCGGGCTGATCGCGCTCACCGTGCGGGACGCGGACTTCGCCGAGGGGCACTTCCTGCACACCTCCGCCTACTTCGTCCCGCTGCGCGGGGCGGGCGCGGCGGCTCCGGGGGGCGGGGTGCCGTACGAGCTGCTGGAGAACGAGCGCTTCCAGTTCATGCTGCTGCTCACGGCGGGCGCACTGCACCCGCGCGAGGCGCTGGACCTGTGGCGCGGCGAGGACCGGCCCGGCCGCGAGCGGTTCGGGGTGACGGTCAGCGCCGACGGGCAGTGGTCCTGGCTCGACGATCCCCAGGGGCCCTACGTATGGCCCCTGGGGGAGACCGAGGACAGCCCCGTCAGCCGCGGCGGACGGTGATGGTGGTCCAGGCGCCGACGTGCACGCGGTCGCCGTCGCCGAGCGGGACAGGGACGTAGGGCTGGATCGGCTCCTCGCCGTTGTTGACGGTGGTGCCGTTGGTGGAGTTCTGGTCCACCACCGCCCAACTGCCGTCGGGCTGCTCGACGAGGACGGCGTGCTGGTGCGAGACGCCCGGGTCCTCCGGCGGCACCGACAGGTCGATGTCGGGGGACTCGCCGGTGGAGGCGCGGCGGCGGCCGATCGTGATCTGGCCGCCCGCCAGCGGGAGGTGCTGCTCCGGGGAGTACGCGGGCAGGTTGAGCCCGGCCGCCTCGGGGCCGCTGCGCTGCATCATCGCCAGGAAGTACGTACGGTCGGGGCCGATGGTCGCGCTCCAGCCCCCGGACTGGTGCGGCACCTCCTGCGGCGGCTGCTGCTCGTACCGCGGCGGCTCGTACGCCGGGGGCCGCTCGAACGCGGACGGCCGCTCGTACGGGGACGGCTGCTCGTACGGGGACGGCTGCTCGTACGGGGACGGCTGAGGCTGCGGCTGCCGCGAGGGCGGCTGGAGCATCCAGTCGTCCTCACGGTGCAGCGGCTCGGCCGGGCGGTTGATCTGGGAGGGGCGCGAACCCTGGTACTCGAAGGGGTCCGGCTGCGGCGCGAAGCCCTGGCCACGGCTCTGGCCCTGCCCCTGCGAAGGGGCCGGGGGCGGCGGGGGCGGGGCCACGGGCGGAGCCGGGGCCGGGGGCGGCGGCGGGACCGCCGGGCGGCCCGCGGCCTGGGCGGACGCCGGGGGACGCGTGGCCGTCGGCGGCGCGATCGGCGTGTACGAGGTCGCCGTACGCGTCAGGAAGTTGAAGCGGCACTCCTCGCAGAACGGCGCCATGGCCTCGCGCGGGGTGCGGCACTGCGGGCAGAGTTCCGCCTGCGCCGTCGCGTCGCCGCCCGCGGACGGGAAGTCGTAGCCGTAGGAGGGAGGCGCCGCGGGGGCGCTCGCGGGGGCCATGCGGTGGCCGCAGACCTCGCACCAGTCGTCGGAGACCGATTGGTGCCCGTTCGGGCAGGTCGGCATGTCGGCCTTTCCCCCTTCTCCCTGCGTCGGGACGTCAGCTTCTCTTCAGCTTCTCTTCACTCGGACGGTCTGGGTCGAGCGCGTGTCGAGCGTCATCTCGTCGGCGTCGGCGACCGCCGCCTTCAGCCGCACAGTACCCGCCGCGGCGTCGACGACGTCCACCACCTTCGCCAGCAATTTCGCGGTGTCCGCGTTCCCGGAGGCCTGGGCCAGCTGGACGGCGCGGCCCAGTTTGGCCGTGGCACCGTCGGCATCGCCGAGTTTGCGGGCCCGCAGGCCCTGCTGGATGACCTGGGCGAGTTCCGCCTGACCGGTGTAGTGCGCCACGTGCGTGTTGATGGCGGTGGAGGCGGCCAGGTCGTCCGTCCACACGGCCCGGATCAGCGCCGGGCCCGGGGCCGCGGCCGGGGTCGTCGCCGTGACCGGGCCGGGCAGGACCAGCGAGAGGCGGGCGGCGAGCATCTCCTGGCCCACCGAGCCGCCCGCCGGGACCCGCACGCACACGTGGTACTCGCGCGACTCGTCGCCCCACGAGCCCGTCGGGTAGTCACCGGCGCGCGGACCGGCGTCCGTGCGGCGACCGGTCAGGTCCAGGACGGCCGGGGCCACCTGCTTGACGTACTGGATCTCCGCGCCGACCGGTGTCCACAGGCGCAGGGCGACGTCGGCGACCTCCTTGCCCATGACCTTCTCCATCATGTGCGTGAAGTCCTCGGTCAGGTGGGCCGGGTCGGCGACGATGTCGGCCGTGCCGAGGAGCGCGCTCGCGATGCCGGTCACCTCCTCGACCTCCCAGTCGGTGCCGACACCGCGCGCGTCACACGTGAAACGGCCCGCGCAGGCGTCGAGCCGGGCCCGCAGCGCCGCCGGCTCCTCGTGCTCGTTGCGCCCGTCGGTGAGGAGGATGCCGTGCCGGATGGTCGCGGAGGACCCCAGGAGCAGGGCGTCGGCCAGCCGCAGCCAGGTCCCGATGGCGGTACCGCCATCGGCCTTCAGCCCGCGCAGCGCCTCCTTGGCCCGCGCGCGGGTGGTGGCGTCGGCGAGCGCGAGGCGGCCCTGGCCGGGGTAGACCTCGCGGGCTTCGTGGGTACCGGCGATCACGGCGAAGGCGGTGCCGTCGCGCAGGGTGTCGATCGCGGCGGCGGTCGCCTCGCGCGCGCCGCGCATCTTGGTGGCCGGGTACTCCATCGAGCCCGAGCAGTCGACCATGATCACGACGGCCGCGCCGCCGGGGGCGACGGCGCGGGTGGCGGCGGCACCGCCGGTCGCGGTGACCGTGACGATGGCGTGGACGTCGCGGCCGCCCGCCGGGAGGAACTCGTTCTGGTACGCCTCCACGGCGAACCGCGGGACGCTCGGCTTGGCGAAGTTCGCCATCGTCTCCACTCCAGGGGTACGGATCAGGCCTCGGGGCTCGGGGGCACGGCGAACGGGACGACGGCCACGGTCACATTGTCGTGGCCGCCCCCGTCGAGGGCGTGCCCCACCAGCACCTGGGCGCTGTGCAGCGGGCGCCGCGCGGCGTCGGCCGGGACCACGTGGGCCATCTCCTGCGCGGACTCGGCGTAGTTCCACAGCCCGTCCGTGCAGACCACGACCACGCCGGGGTGGTCCGGCTTGAAGGTCTTGGTGTGCGGTTCCAGGTCGTAGGCGTCGGCGCCCAGCCAGCCCGTGATGGCGTGCGCGCGGACGTCGGCGTACGCCTCGGCCTCGCCCATCAGGCCGGCCGCGACCATCTGGGCGGCCCACGAGTCGTCCTCGGTCAGGCGCTGCGGGTGGGCGGCACGGTCGTCGGGGATCCAGTACGCGCGGCTGTCGCCGACCCAGCCGATGGTCAGCAGGCCGCCGCTGACGACGGCGCCCACCAGGGTGCAGGCCGGGGCGTTCTGCGCGCCGGGGGTCTCGGGGGCGAGCGCGTTGACCGCGCTCGCGGCGGCCAGGATCGCCTCGTGCATGGCCTCCTGGGGGTGCGTGCCCCGGGGGAGCGCGTCGAGCAGCGTCTCGTTGGCGGCCGCGGCGGCCGCGGCGGAGGCGTCGTCGGGTCGGCTGGCCGAGGAGACGCCGTCGCAGACGATCGCCACGGTCGCCGCGGACCCGTCCGGCAGCGCGGTCGCGGCGACCGCGAAGGAGTCCTCGTTGCGGTGATGGCGCAGGCCGCGGTCGCTGACGGCGGCCACGCTGCCGAGCTCCTCCTCCATGTGGTCGCGCTCGCGGGGCTGGGCGTGGCCGCAGTGCTCGCAGTAGCCGTCGGTGTCGACGTGCCCGGCCCGGCAGGCGACACAGGTCTTGGCCCCGTTGCCGTTGCCGTTGCCGTCGCCTGCGCCGTTGCCGTTGTCGCTCGCGCCCGGGGCGGCGGGCTCCGGCTCGGGGTGACCGGCGGGGCCGGTGGCGCCCGTCGGGCCCGTCGGGTCCGCCGGACCGGCCGGGTCCGGCGCACCGCCCGCGTGGGCGGCGGCCCAGGGGGCCTGGTGGGCGGCGTCGCCCGGTCCGTCGTACCGCGTCGGCCGGTCGGAACCGGGTCCGGGCCGCGCGCCCCCGGCCGGGTCGGCCGGCTCCGGGGACGGCTCGGCCGGCGGGCCGAAGCCGCCCGGGGTCGTGGCGGCCTGCGCGGGCCCGGTGGCCTGCCAGCCCGCCGCATCGCCGACCAGGGTGGGCGCCGCGTCGGACACGCTGCCCCAACCGGGCGCGGGCGCCTGGCCGTACCCGGCCGCGGCCGGTTCCGGCGCGGCGGCCGGGGGAGCCGGCGCGGGCGTGGCGGCGGCCGGCGCCGCGCCGTATCCGGCGACCGGTTCCGGCGGGGCGGCCGGGGGTGCGGGTACGGCGGGCGCGGTGGGCGGGAGCGGAGGAGCGGCCGGGGGCGCGGGCACGGCGGGCGCCGGGCCGTGCCCGGCGGCCGGTTCCCACGCGGCGGACGCGGCCGGCGGGGCCGGGGGCGCCGCCGGGGCCGGTACGGACGGTCCGGCCGCCGGTCCGCCGAGGCCGGGGGCCAGCGGGACCGTCGGGTGGTCGTCCGTGGACGGGGACGGCGGCGGCGCGGAGACGTCGTATCCGCAGACGCCGCAGAAACGGTCACCCTCCTCCAGGGGTTCAGCGCAGCTGGGGCAGCCCGACGGCCGATGCATCGACATCACTCACACCCACGTCCGGGGACGGAAACGGTTTGCCCGTTCCACCAGTTCGATCCTCTCCTCGCCCCGCTGCGCCAGCCGTGCGAGGACGCGGTACGAGCGCTCCAGGCCGAAGCGCAGGCCCCGCTCGTCCAGTTGACTGCCGAGCAGCGAGGTCCGGCCGGGGTCGGCACCCCGGCTACCCGACAGTACCCAGTCGAGGGCCGAGCCCAGAACTTCCGTGGCCAGCCGCTCGTGGCGCACCGCGTCCAGTCCGGCCCGTCCCAGCGCCTCCACCTGCGCGGCGGCCGCCGTCAGGTCGGGCAGCAGCTCCTCGTGCGGCGCCCGGTCGCGCAGGCGTGCCCGTACCGCTGCCACCCGTGCGGCCGTGTAGTGGATGGAGCTCTCCGGTACGGATTCCAGCGTGCGTACGGCCGCGGCCCGGTCCCCGGTGGCCAGCTGGACCCGGGCCAGCCCGAACGCGGCGCTGACGAAACCGGGGTCGGTGATCCAGACGAGGTGGTAGTACTCGGCCGCGTTGTCCAGCTGTCCCAGGATCTCGGCGCACAGCCCCAGCGCCAGCTTGGGCGCGGGCTCGCCGGGAAAGGCGTCGTAGATCGCGTCGAAGGACAGCGCCGCTATCTCGTCGTCGCCGGTGGCGAGCGAGACGATGCCGCGCGCCCAGACCACGCGCCAGTCGTCGGGGTGGCGGGCCTCCAGCTCGGCCAGCGAGCGGCCGGCCACGCCGAGTTCGTCCAGTTCGAGGCGGGCGCGCAGCTCGCGCAGCCGCAGCTCGGCGGAGTCGCCGGGCGCGGCGGCGAGGGCGGCCGCCAGGTCGGCGGGCGCGGAGGACTGCAGACCGGCCAGGAAGCCGGCGTTGGGGTCCCGCGGGTCGACCAGCGGCACGGGCAGCGCCAGCGCGGTGGCGCGGGCGTCGGGCACGGCCGGCCCGCCCGCGGTCGCCGGGGCCCGCCCCGGACCGGCCACCGCGGGCGGCGCGGCCGCGACGGCCGCCGCCGGCCGGGGCCCGGGCACGCCCGCCCTGGCCACATGCGTGGCGGTCGTCCCCAACCCCGTTCCGGCGCCGGACGCGTTCCGGGCCGCCCCGGGGTACGGCGGTGATGCCGGGGCCGCCGGGGCGCCCGCCACCGGGCCCGTCCCTGTGGCCGTGCCCGACCACGCCCCGGCCGGCCCGCCGGCGTACGGCACGCCGCCGGACGGGGGGCCGTCGGGGTGACGGGGTGATGCCGGGGTACCTGGGGCCGCCGGGGCGCCCAGGACCGGGTCCGTGCCGGGCCACGGTGCTGACGGCCCGCCAGGGTACGGGGCCTGCCCCGGCCCGCTGCCCGGGACCGGGCCCGGTCCGGAGCCTCCGCCGGGGTACGGCGCGGACGGCCCGCCGGGGTACGGCGCGGCGCCGGGCACGGGGGTCGCTCCGTGACCGGAGGCGGCCGGCGTGCCCGGCGTACCCGGAGCGACAGCCGCGACAGGGGCTGCCCCGTGGGTCGCCGGAGTGCCCGGGGCTCCGTGGGCCCCCGGCCCCGCCGTCCCGCCAGCGCTCACCGGCGTTCGGCCCGGGAGCCCGAACGAGGGATCAGCGGACGCCGGGCTCGGTGGCCCGGCCGCCGGACCCGCCGCAGGCCCCGGGGTCGGCGTGGTGTTCCGGCCGGTCGCGGACGCCGGGTCCGCGGCAGCCGTCGGCGCCGTTGCGGCCGGGCGGCGGCGGGGGAAGAGGGTGGACAGGCCTGCCCTCGGCGACGCCGCCGCGCGGAGGCCCAGGTGGGAGACCTCCGTGCCCACGCCGTCGGCGTACAGCTGGGTGTCCGGCACGCGAAGCTCCGGGCCGAACAGGGTCGACAGGTGCGGGCGCGGACGGGCGGTCTGGAGGGCGACGACCTCCCGCAGCACGCCCGTCAGCTGGTCCGCCATCTCCTGCGCGGACGCGAACCGGCGCCCCGGGTCCGGGTCCGTCGCCCGGACCAGCAGCCGGTAGAACGACTCGTACCGCCGGAAGACGTCGATGTGCTCCGGATCCGGCAGCGAGTCCGCGAACACGTTCGTGTAGCCCTGGAAGTCGAACGTCAGGACGGCCAGCGTGCGCGCGACCGTGTACAGGTCGGACGCGACCGACGGCCCGGCCTCCGCCACCTCCGGCGCCTGGTAGCCGATCGTGCCGTATATGGCCGACTCGGCGTCGTCCATCCGGCGCACCGCGCCCATGTCGATCAGCTTCAGCTGGTCCTGCTGCTGGATCGCGTTGTCGACCTTGAAGTCGCAGTACAGAAGGTTTCTGCTGTGCAGGTGCCCGAGCGCCTCCAGCGCCTCGATGCCGTAGGCGCACGCCTGCTCGACGGGGAGCGGGTCACGCCGGCCGTCCGGCCGGCGCCGCTCGTTCGCGATCTCCTTCAGCGACTTGCCGCCGACGTACTCCATCACGATGTACCCGTCCAGCGAGCCGGTCCGCTGGTCCAGGTGCTCCACGAAGTTGTAGATCCGCACGATGTTGGAGTGCTCGATCTCCGCGAGGAAGCGCCGCTCCGATATCGCCGCCGCCATCGCGTCCTGGTCGCCGGTGTCGAGCAGGCCCTTGAGGACCACCCACCGGTCCGACACGGCACGGTCGACCGCCAGGTACACCCAGCCCAGGCCGCCGTGCGCGAGGCAGCCCGCCACCTCGTACTGCCCGTGGACCACGTCGCCCGCCCGCAGCTTCGGCATGAAGGAGTACGGGTGGCCGCACTTGGTGCAGAATCCTTCCGTCCGCCCCGGCCGGTCGCCCCGCGCGCGCCCCACCGGCGCCCCGCAGTCCGACTTCGAGCAGAACCGCTTGCGCTCGGGCACCTCGGGGTTGGCCAGCACCGCCGCCGACGGGTCCGGACGCGGCACCTCCGGTACGGCGACCAGGCCGGCGCCCAGCCGGTTGCGGCCCGAGGACGCCGAGGAGGGGCCCGAACTGCGCACCGAGACCGACCGGGTGGACGTCGGCCCCGACCCCGACCCGGCCCCCGACAGGGCGCGCGAGAGCCGCCCCGACACCGAGCGGCGCGAGGACGACGACCGCGAGGAGCGTGACGAGCGTGACGAGTGCGACGCGCGCGAGGACGACGACTGCGAGCGGCCCGATCCGGCGCCGCGCGCCGCGCTCGTCATCCCGGTCGGCGGCGACACCAGCTCATCGGCCCCCGGCGACGCGGCAGCCGCCGCAGCCGCGGCACCGCCCGCCGGCGCCAGTCCGCACGTGTCGCAGTACAGCTCGCCGCCGCCCATGTCCTCGTACGCGCCCGGACAGCCGGCGCGGCCGCACGCGGTCCCCATCAGGCTCATGCGCCCTCCTCCTGCGGCCCGTCGGGCCCGTACTGCCGCGGGACCAGGACCTCGGCCGCCGCCTGCTGGTAGCGCAGCACGGCCTGCTCGGCCACCCGCAGGTCGCAGGGCGCGCTCCACAGCATCCGCCGCGCCACGTCGTACCGCTCGATCAGCAGCGGGTCCTCCGCCATCCCGTGCCGGGCCACCTTCGCCCGGTAGGCGTCCAGCCGTCCGCGCAGCTCGGCCCGTACCGCCAGGGGCGCGGTCACGGCCGTCAAGGACTCCCGGGCCCGGCGCAGTTCGTCCTCGGCCCGCTCCTCCAGGGACTCCAGCAGCGGTGAGAGCCGGTGCCACTGGGCGTTCCTGCGGTACTCGGCCGCCGCCGACAGCTGCTCCTGCAGCGCGGTGGGCGGGCCGCTGACCGCCGGCACCTCGGAGGCCGCGATCTTCGCGAGCACCTCGCCGCGCGCCGTGCGGGCCTCCGCCAGGGTCCGGTCCGCGCGCGAGAGGACGTCCCGCAGGCTGATCAGCCGTGCCTCGGCGTCCTGGCGGACCGCCAGCACCGCCTCGATCTCCCGCCGTACGTCCTCCAGCGCGCGCGCCGCCCGGTCGTAGCGCACGGTGTCCGGCCGCCCGCCGCCCGGCGCGGAACTGCCCGCCGCCGGGGTCCAGAAGGCCAGCGGGTCCGCGATCACCTCCGCACGCAGCGCCGTCAGCTCCGCGGTGATCCGCGCGAGGTCCTCGCCCGAGGGGTGCTCGCCGGGCCGTACCCCCACCGAGTGCGCGAGCGAGCGCGTGCGGTGCAGTTCGGCGGCGAGCAGGTCGATCCGGGCGGGCAGCGCCGACCAGACCGCGTCGGCGGCCACCACCACGTCCAGCGAGCGCGCGTACAGCTCGTTCATCCGGGCCACCAGCTCGGCCAGCGAGCAGCGTTCCGCCAGCGGGGCGCCCTCGGCGGCCGAGCCGGCGATCAGCACCCCGGGGCCGCGCAGCCGCTCGGTGAGCTCGGCCAGCTCCTCCCGGCCGGGCCAGCGGCGCCGCTCGCGGATCTTGCGGGCGGCGGTGAGCGCCCCGCTGTAGGCGTCGAAGTACGTCCACAGCCGGCCGATGTCCGCGTCCGCGGCCGCCCACCGCTCCCGGGTCACCCCTGTCAGCGCGGCCCCCTCCAGCAGCCGGCGCCCGGCATGGTCCTGGAGCGCCAGCAGCGAGGTCTCGACCGCCTCGTGCTCGGCCTCCAGCCGGGCCAGCGCACGGTCGACGTCGTCCCGGTCCATCACTGCCGAACCCGCCTCCGTATCCGCCGCACCCTGACTCTCCCTGCCCGCCACGCGCTCAGCCGTCCCGGTACTTGGGTGCCGGGGGAGCGGTGACTCCGGGCAGATCGTCCCGCAGATACAGGACGTACGCCTTCATCCACTCGCTGTTGTCGCCACCCGCACGGTAGTTCTCCAGCACCTGGTTGACGCGGCGCACCAGGTCGGTGGCGTCCTTGTTCATCGCCACACCGTAGAACTCCCGGGTGAACGGCCGGCCGACCAGCTTGACCGAGGGGTCCTGGGCGGCCTGGCCCGCGGCCAGCGCGTTGTCGGTGACGACGGCGTCGACCTCGCCGAGCTGGAGCCGTACCAGGCAGTCCAGCTGGTTGGGGACGGTGAGCAGCTGCGCGCCGTGCGCGTCCTTCTTCAGCTCGGCCTCCGCGGTGGAGCCGGCCGCCGTGCACACCCGCTTGCCCCGCAGGGAGTCGTCGAACCCGGTGACGGCCGAGTTCTTCGGGGCCAGCACCTGCTGCCCGGCCTCGAAGTACGCCGTCGAGAAGGCGACGTCCTCCAGCCGCTTGCAGTTGATGGTCATGGTCCGCACCACGATGTCGACGCGGCCCTCCTGGAGCGCGGGGATGCGCTGGTTGGTGGGGATGGCCCGGTAGATGACCGCGTTCTCGTTGCCGAGGATGTCCTTGGCTATGGCCTTGACCAGGGCGATGTCGAAGCCGTCGAGCTTGCCGTCGACCGGGTTGCGGTAGCCCCAGCGGAAGCTGTTCTGGTCCACGCCCGCGACCAGCTTGCCCGCCTTCCTGATGCGGGCGATGGCCTCGCCGTCCACCCCGCCCGGGCGCAGACTGGCCTCCGGGTCCGGGCAGGTGTCGGCCAGGGCCTGCGGTACGCCCGGAGCCCCGGGGGCGCCCGGCGCGGCGGGGGCCGCGGCGGCCTCGCGGACCGCGGCCCCGCCCGCGGCGTCCCGGGCCAGCGGTACCAGCACCGCGGCGGCGGTCACCGCGCAGGCGGCCGCCATGGCGCTGACCCCTCCCCAGCCGCGCAGCCGGGCCAGGCCCGTGCGGCGGCCCCGCGGTGCCGCTCCGGTTCCCGGACCGCCGCCCCCGGGAGCCGCCGCCGGTGTCCGGCCCACGTTTCGCCGCCCGCGCACGCGCATCCGCCTCACCTGTATTCCGAAAGCCTGCGACCGATGCCCAGGACGGCCGCCGCCGCGCCCGCCAGGGCCAGCACCGCCGCACCCGTCATCAGTCCGCCGAGCGCGCCCAGTCCGGCCTCGGCGGCGCGGGTGAACTCCCGCTGCTCGTGTTCCACCGCCTGCGCCAGCGAGGCGTCCACCACGTCGAAGGAGGCGCCGCTGCTGTCCTTGCCGCCGATCACCTGGGGCAGCGCCAGCTCGTAGTCGCCCCGCAGGTCCGTCTCGCGTGCCGCCGCGTGCCGTTCCTTCCACTGCTTCACGCCGTCCGCCGCCCGGGTGACCGGGCCGCGCCCCGCGTCGTCGTCGGCCAGCTTCAGCGCCGCCGTCAGCCCCGCGTCCAGCGCCTTGACGTTCGTGGTGAAGTCCACGTCGTACTTGTCGGACTTGTTGTCCTCGGCCAGCACCGCGCCCCGCGCGATCAGCGTCAGGTTCTCGCTGGCCCGTGCCTGGAGCGCCGCGATCCGGGCGTCGCCCAGCACCTTCAGCGACTCCTGCCCGTCGGAGCGGGCCTCGCCCAGCCCCGCCCGGGCCACCCCGTGCCCCACGGCCAGCCACAGCAGCACCACCACAGTGGCGGCCGTCGCGGCCACCAGCCCCTGGTTGAACACCCGGTGGGTACGCCGGTACTCGCGCCGCTGCGCCCACACCAGGCCCGCGATCGCCAGCACGCCGGCCGCGAGCGAGGCCGGCGGCCAGGCGCGGGCCTCGTCGTGGTCCCGGTGGAGCCGGCCGGTCTCGGTCTCGTACAGCCGCTGCGCCGCAGGCAGCAGCAGGGTGGTCATCTGCTCGTTGGCGTACCGCAGATAGGCGCCGCCCAGCGGCAGCCCCTGCCGGTTGGTGGCGCGGGCCTGCTCGACCAGCCCCGTGTAGCGGGGCAGCTGCTCGCCGAGCAGGGCGATCTCGCGCCGGGACTCCTCGTCGGCCCGCGTGCTGGCCGCGGCCTCCACCAGCAGCCGCGAGGCGGTCGCGATGTCCTTCTCGTAGCGCTCGCGTATCTCCCGCGGCTCCTGGCCGCTGGTGAGGAAGCCGCTGGAGGCCGCCGTGTCCGCGTCCGCCAGGGAGCGGTAGATGCTCGCCGCGACCGCGCTCAGCGGCTGGCTGCGCCCGACCACGTCCCGCGCGGCACTCGACCGGGCGGAGACCTCGGCGACCGTCACCGCGCCGAACAGCAGCACCAGGGCGGCCAGCACGGCGCCGATGATCCGCAGCCGCCCGGGCTCGGTCGTCGCGGCCGCGCGCAGCCCCTCGACGCCTTCCCGGAAGGCCGTGCCCCGCCGGGGCGGCGGCACGGCGGCTCCGCCTCCGGGCGCGGGCGCGCGCGTCGTGATGGCCACCGTGACCTCCCCCTCGGTCGTCGACTGTCCCCCAGCGCAGCAGTATGGCCGCAACGACGGTCCTCCACAGCACCCGGCCCCGGATCTTGTGCATCCGACGTCGGCCGCCCCTTCACCGTCAATACGTCCTGACGACCCTCACGGTTCCAGACCCGCCGTGCGCGCGGTCCCGATCACCCGAAATGAGCACGGAGTTTCGCGTACGTCTCCCGGGGCGCGCCCAGCGCGTCCAGCCCGAGCAGGGCCGCCCCCAGCACGGGCGGCGCGGTCACCACCGACACCCGGGCGTGCGGGGCGCGTTCGGCCAGCCCCGCTTCGATACGGCCGTTGAGCAGCGGGTTCCCGGCCGCCAGCACCCCGCCGCCGAGCACGACGGGCGCCTCCTGGTCCAGCAGGTCCAGCCGGGCCAGGGCCACCGCCGCCAGCGCCACCACCTCGTCGGCCTGCCGTTCCACGACCGAGCGGGCGGCCGGGTCGCCGGCCGCGGCGACCTCGAAGAGCACCGGCACCATCTCGTGGGTGCGCCGGTACTCGATGGTGCCCAGGTGCAGCGCCTCGATGAGCTCGTACACCGAACCCAGCCCGAAGTGCGCCGGCAGCGCCTCCCGCAGCCCGGTCGGACCGCCCCGGCCGTCCTCGGCCCGCGCCGCCCAGAACATCGCCTCCGCCGCGAGCCCCGCCCCGCCGCCCCAGTCGCCGGAGATCTGGCCCAGCGCCGGGAACCGCGCGGTGCGCCCGTCGGGCAGCATCCCCACGCAGTTGATGCCCGCGCCGCAGACCACCGCGACACCGCGCGGTTCGTCCACCCCGGCGCGCAGGATCGCGAAGGTGTCGTTGCGGACCTCGGTGGCCGCGCCCCAGCCGCGCGCACTGATCGCGTCGGCCAGCCGGCGTTCCTCGACCGGCAGGTCGGCGTTGGCCAGGCACGCGGCGACCTGGTCGGCGTACGGGGCGCCGGGGGCCGGCCGGGGCAGACCCGCGGCCTGGGCCGCCTCCGCCACGGCCTGCCCGACGACGTCCACGGCCGCGGACACACCCACCCGCGGCGGCTGGAAACCGCCCGAGCGGCCGGTGCCGAGGATCGTGCCGTCGGCGTCGACCAGCGCCACGTCCGTCTTGCTGTTGCCCGCGTCGACCGCGAGCACGGCGGGCCGCCTCACGCCCATGCCAGGTGCTCCTTGTTGTGCGCCAGCAGCCGGTCGGTGAGCGCCTCGGCCCGGTCGAACTGGCCGACCAGCGGGTGCGCGAGCAGCGCGGCGGCCACCCGGTCGCGCCCGCCGCGCAGCGCCGCGTCCAGGGCGAGGTCCTCGTACGCGCTGACGTGCGCGACCAGGCCGGCGTACAGCGGGTCCAGCCGCGGTACCGGCAGCGGCACCGGGCCGGCGGCGGTCACGCGGGCGGGGACCTCGACGACCGCGTCGTCCGCGAGGAACGGCAGGGTCCCGTTGTTGAGGGTGTTGACGACCTGTACCGGTGAGCCGCCGTCGCCCAGCAGGGCCGCCGTCAGGTCCACGGCCGCCTCCGAGTAGAAGGCACCGCCGCGCCGGGCGAGCAGCTCCGGCTTCTCGTCCAGCTGCGGGTCGCCGTACATGCGGAGGAGTTCCCGCTCCATCGCGGCGACCTCGGCGGCCCGCGAGGGCTTCGTCGCCAGCTCGCGCACCACCTCGTCGTGCGCGTAGAAGTAGCGCAGGTAGTACGAGGGGACGACGCCGAGGCGGTCCAGTACGGCCCGCGGCAGGCCCAGGTCGCCGGCGAGCGCCTCGCCGTGCGCGGCCAGCAGCTCCGGCAGCAGGTCGGGGCCGTCCGGGCCGCCGCGGCGTACGCCCAGCTCCCACGTCAGATGGTTGAGCCCGACGTGATCCAGGTGCAGCTCGCCCGGCGCCAGGCCCAGCAGCGCCGCGAACTTCCGCTGGAATCCGATCGCCACGTTGCACAGGCCGACCGCCTTGTGGCCGGCCCGCAGCAGGGCCCGGGTGACGATCCCGACCGGGTTGGTGAAGTCGACGATCCACGCGTCGGGGCTGGCGCGCCGTACCCGCTCGGCGATGTCGAGGACCACCGGCACCGTGCGCAGCGCCTTCGCCAGGCCGCCCGCGCCGGTGGTCTCCTGCCCCACGCAGCCGCACTCCAGCGGCCAGGTCTCGTCCCGCTGCCGGGCGGCCTGTCCGCCGACCCGCAGCTGGAGCAGGACCGCGTCGGCGCCGGCCACGCCCGCGTCGAGGTCGGCGGTGGTCGTGACGGTGCCGGGGTGTCCCTGCCGGGCGAAGATCCGCCGGGCCAGGCCGCCGACCAGCTCCAGCCGGTCGGCGGCGGGGTCGATCAGCACCAGTTCGTCGAGCGGCAGGGTCTCGCGCAGCCGGGCGAATCCGTCGATCAGTTCGGGCGTGTAGGTGGAACCGCCGCCCACCACTGCGAGTTTCAACGTCATCAGCCTTTCACTCCGGTCAGGGTGACGCCTTCGACGAACGCCTTCTGGGCGAAGAAGAAGAGGACGATCACCGGCGCCATGACCAGCACGGTGGCGGCCATGGTGAGGTTCCAGTTGGTGTGGTGCGCCCCCTTGAAGGACTCCAGTCCGTAGCTGAGCGTCCAGGCGGCGGGATTGTCGGAGGCGTAGATCTGCGGGCCGAAGTAGTCGTTCCAGAGCGCGAAGAACTGGAAGAGGGCGACGGCGGCGATCGCGGGCCTGGCCATCGGCAGGACCACCCGCAGCAGGGTGCGCACCTCGCCGCAGCCGTCGACCCTGGCCGCGTCCAGGTACTCGTCGGGGATGGTCAGCAGGAACTGGCGCAGCAGGAAGATGGAGAACGCGTCCCCGAAGGCCGTCGGGATGATCAGCGGCCACAGGGTGCCCGACAGGTCCAGCTGCTTGGCCCAGAACAGGTACATCGGGATGACCACGACCTGCGGCGGCAGCATCATCATGGCGATCACCAGCAGCAGCGACAGCTTGCGCCCGCGGAAGCGGAACTTGGCGAGCGCGTACGCGACGGGGATCGAGGACACCACGGTCAACAGGGTGCCGAGTCCGGCGTACAGCAGCGTGTTGCGCCACCAGGTCAGGAAGCCGGGCGTGTCCCACACCGTGCCGTAGTTGCCCCACTCCCAGGTGCGCGGCCACAGGTCGCGGGTCAGCGCCTGCTGGTCGCTCATCAGGGAGGTGAGGAAGAGGAAGACGAACGGCAGGATGAAGAAGAGGGCGGCGGCCACGCCCAGGGAGTGCACCGCGATCCAGTGCAGGACCGCCTGGCGCCGGGCGCGGCGGGCGGCGGCCGCCGGGCCGGCCGGGCCGGGGGGCTGCGGACCGCGCCGGGCGGTCCGTTCGATCACCTGGGTCATGCGTGGTCACCTGTCCCCATCAGGCCGCCCCGGCGCCGCATCAGCAGCGCGGTGAAGGCCATGCTCAGCGCGAAGAGGACCAGCGCGACGGCACACGCGGTGCCGTAGTCGAAGCGCTGGAAGCCGGCGTTGTAGACGAGCTGGGGGAGGGTGAGGGTGGACTTGTCCGGGTAGCCCGGCTCGAACTGCTGCCCCGAGCCGCCGATCACACCGGCCGCCACCTTCCCCGCGACCAGCGGCTGCGTGTAGTACTGCATCGCCTGGATCACGCCGGTGACCACCGCGAACAGGATGATCGGCGAGATGTTCGGCAGCGTGATGTGCCGGAACCGCTGCCAGGGCCCGGCCCCGTCCAGCTCGGCCGCCTCGTACTGCTCCTTGGGTACGTCGAGCAGCGCGGCCATGAAGATGACCATCAGGTCGCCGACGCCCCACAGGGCGAGCAGGGTGAGCGCGGGCTTGGACCAGTCGGGGTCCGTGAACCAGCCGGGCGTGGGCAGCCCGACCGCGTCCAGCAGGGTGTTGGCCGGGCCCGTGCCGGGGTTGAGGAGGAAGACGAAGGCGAGGGTCGCGGCCACCGGCGGGGCCAGGTAGGGCACGTAGAACAGGGTCCGGAACAGGCCCGCACCCGTCTTGATCCGGGTGATCAGCAGGCCGATGCCCAGGCCGAACAGCACCCGGCAGCCGGTCATCAGGACGACCAGCCACAGGGTGTTCCCCATGGCCGGCCAGAACAGCGGGTACTGGGTGAACAGGTACGTCCAGTTGTCCAGCCCGTTGAAGACGGGCGGGCGGAAGCCGTCGTACTTGGTGAAGGAGAAGTAGACGGTGGAGACGAGCGGGTAGGCGAAGAAGACGCTGAACCCGATCAGCCACGGGGACAGGAAGGCCGCGGTCCGCAGGGCGGACCGCCGGCGCTTCGTCCGCAGGGGGTGCGGGGAGGTGCTCATGGGGTGCTACTTCGCCTTCGCGATGTCCGTGTCGATCTGCTGGTCGGTCTTGGCGAGACCGGCCGCGATGTCGGCGACGTCGCCCTTCTCGACCGCGTACGCGAAGTCCGTGAAGGTCAGCTGGTAGGTGCCGCCGTCGGCCTGGGCCGGGGTGGTGCTGGACTTGGGGTGCCGGGCGATGTCCATGAACGTCTTGAACTCGGGCGTCACGTTCAGCTTCGGCGACTCCAGGGCCGCCAGCGTGGAGGGCACGTTGTGGATGCCGTTGGCGAAGGCCACCACCGCCTCGGTGTCGGTGGTCATGTACTTCACCAGCTCCCAGGCGGCGTTCTGCTTCTTGCTGCCCGAGGCGATGCCCATGATGGTGCCGGAGACGTAGCCCTTGCCGTAGTCGGCGATCTGGTCGTCCGGGACGGGCAGCGGCGCGGTGCGGATCTCGAAGCCGACCCCGGCCTCCTTGGCCATGTTCACCCGCCACTCGCCGTCGATCTGCATGGCGACCTGGCCCTTGTGGAAGGGGTGCTCGGCGCTCCACTCGTCACCGAAGCCGGCCCGGAACTTCTCCAGCTTCTCGTAGCCGCCGAGCTTGGCCACCAGGTCCTTCTGCGCCGTCAGCATCTTCGCGAAGGCCGGGTCCTTGGCCAGGTTGGACTTGCCGTCGGGGCCGAAGTACGTCGGGCTCCACTGCGCGGCCAGCCGCATGGGGGTGGTCTCGTAGCCGTGGAAGGTGGGCATCAGACCGACCTGGTCGTAGGAGTCGCCGTTGGGCTTGGTCAGCTTCTGCGCGACCTCGACGAACTGGCTCCAGGTGCGGGGCGGCTCGGTGATGCCGGCCGCCTTGAAGGCGTCGTTGTTGTAGACCAGCCCGTACGCGTCGTTGAGCAGCGGCAGCGTGCACTGGTTGCCGTTGAACTGGGTGTAGTCCAGCAGCGTCTTCGGGAAGATCTTGGTCTTGTCGATCTGCGCCTTCTTCAGGAAGGGGTTCAGGTCGATGAAGGCGCCCGAGTTGCAGAACTTGCCGACGCTGTCGGTGGTGAAGGAGGAGACCACGTCCGGCGCCTTGTCGCCGCCCGCGCGCAGCGCCTGGTTGATCTTCTCGTCGGTCATGTTGCCGGTGACGTTGACCTTGATGTTCGGGTGCGCCGCCCGGAACCGGTCGATGTTCGCCTCGATCGCCTTGACCTCGCTCGGAGCCGACCAGCCGTGCCAGAAGTTGAGGGTGACGTCGTCCTTCGGATCGTCGGCGGCCTCGTTCCCGCTCTGACCGGTACACGCGCTCATGAGCAGGGATATCGCGGTCAGCAGGGTCGCGGCGGTGGTGAGACGGCGGGCTCTGGGCATGACGGTGTCTCTCTTCCGTACGGGAGGACTTCCTGGCAGGCGGTGCAGAGGTGCGGGACGTGCGGGGGTGGGCCTCGGGCGGTGCGGGGGTGACGCTCGGGCGGTGCGGGGGTGGTTCAGCGGGAGGTGTCGAAGACCTCGTCGCGGGTGGCGGCCAGCGCGCTCTCCAGCGCGCCGCGCAGTACGGGCCGCTCGCACACCTCGCCCATGACCAGGCGGGGCCGCGAGGGGGCCAGTTCGGCGAGCTCGGCCTCCACGAGGCAGCGCAGGGGTTCGCCGCCCGCCGCGATCAGGGCGCCGGACAGCACCACGATCTCCGGGTCCAGTACGGCGACCAGCGAGGCCAGACCGGTGGCCAGCCCGGTGGCGTACGCCTGGAGGAACGCCAGGTGCGCGCCCTCGGGGTCGGCGGCGGCCGAGGCCAGCAGCGCGACGCCGGCGGCGACGGGTCCGGTTGCCTGGGGCGCGTACGCGGTGGCGGCCCCGGCCTCCGGGGCGGGCGGCAGGCCGACCCCGCACTCGGCGGCCAGCCGCGGCAGCACCTGGACGCCGGCCAGCTCCTGGTAGCCGCCGCTGTTGGCCCGGGTGACCTGCCGGACCAGCGGGTGGCCGGGCACCGGGAGGAAGCCGACCTCGCCCGCGCCGCCGGTCCAGCCGCGGTGCAGCCGCCCGCCGAGCACAAGGGCCGCGCCCAGGCCCTCCTCGTTCCACAGCAGGACGAAGTCCTGGTGGCCGCGGGCGGCACCGAGGCGCTGCTCGGCGACCGCGGCGAGGTTGACGTCGTTCTCGTACTCGACCGGCATCGGCAGGGCCGCCGCCAGCTCGCTGAGGAGGGTGGGGGAGTGCCAGCCGGGCAGGTGGCTCGCGTAGCGCAGCTGCCCGGTGTGCGGGTCGAAGGCGCCGGGGGTGGCGATGACCAGGCGGTGGATGTCGGAGCGCTGCAGCCCGGCGTCCTTGACGGCCTCCCCGAGGGCCTGGGTGACCTGTTCGACGACCGGGACGCGGGATCCGGCGGTGCGCAGCTCGAAGCCGCCGACGCGGTCGCCGGCGAGGTCGGCGACGGCGGCCAGGATCCGCTCCGGGGTGACGTCGAGGCCGGCGACGTAGGCGGCGCGGGCGTTGAGCGCGTACAGCTGGGCGTTGGGGCCGGGGCGGCCGGCGGCGGTGCCGGTGGCGACGACCAGGCCGGCGGCCTCCAGCCGGGCCAGCAGCTGGGAGGCGGTGGGCTTGGACAGGCCGGTCAGGCGGCCGATCCGGGTCCGTGACAACGGGCCGTGTGCCAGCAGCAGTTCCAGCGCGGCCCGGTCGTTCATGGCGCGCAGGAGGCTGGGCGTTCCGGGGGTGGTGCCGGCGGGCATGTCGGTCGTGTCTCCCTCAGGAATCCCTCGGCGAGGTGAACTGTTAGGTAAGTTTCCTATCGTGTTTTGAGGCGTGTCAATGCCGCTGCCCCCGCGGAAAAGGAACGCGGGGGCAGCGGCGCGGTGCGGATCCGGCTATTTGGTGATCTTGGGGCCGGCGGGCGCGGCCTGCGGCGGGATCGGGGTGGTCGCCAGCGACTGCGGCGAGGCCGGGTTGGCCAGCGCCGACGGCGCGGCCACGGCCGCCGCCGGGTCGGCGGCGGGCGCCTCGTCGTCCGCCGCCTCCGGCAGGCCGCCGACGATCTTGATGCCGGCCGAGTCGAACGCCTCCTTGATGCGCCAGCGCAGCTCGCGCTCCACGGCGAACTGCTTGCCGGGCATCGTCTTCGCCGACACCTTCACGGTCATCGAGGCCAGCAGCACCTCGTCCAGGCCGAGCACCTCGACCGGGCCCCACAGGCGCTCGTTCCACGGCTCGTCCTTGGCGAACGAGTCGGCGACCTCCTCGATCACCTCGCGGATCCGGTGCAGGTCCTCGGACGGCCGGACCTGGACGTCGACCATGGCGGTCGCCCAGCCCTGGCTGAGGTTGCCGATCCGCTTGATCTCGCCGTTGCGGACGTACCAGATCTCGCCGTTGTCGCCGCGCAGCTTCGTCACGCGCAGCCCGACCTCGATCACCTCGCCGGAGGCCACACCCGCGTCGATCTTGTCACCGACGCCGTACTGGTCCTCCATGATCATGAAGACGCCGGAGAGGAAGTCGGTGACCAGGTTGCGGGCGCCGAAGCCGATCGCCACACCGGCCACACCGGCGCTCGCCAGCAGCGGGGCCAGATCGATCTTCAGCGCGGCCAGCACCATCAGCGCGGCCGTGCCCATGATCAGGAACGAGGTCACCGACCGCAGGACCGAACCTATGGCCTCCGAGCGCTGGCGGCGCCGCTCGGCGTTGACCAGAAGCCCGCCCAGGGCCGTGCCCTCGACGGCCTCGGCGCTGGTGTTCATACGGTTTATCAGCTTGGTCAGGGCCTTGCGGACCACCGAGCGCAGCGCCAGCGCGATCACGATGATCAGCAGGATGCGCAGGCCGATGCTCAGCCAGGTGGCCCAGTTCTCCTCGATGAAGCTCGCGGCGTTGGTGACGCTCTCCTGAGCCTCCTTGACCGTGGCGGATGTGTCCGGAACCTCGGCTGCCAGGGGCAGCGCAGCGGCGGCGGGCCAGGGCACGACGGAAAACCTCCAGGTGTAGCGGCCTGCCCCGAAACGGGATGCGGGGGCAGGCCTTCCACACTAACGGGGCATTCCCCGTACCCCCTTGCCGGGAGTTCGCGGTGTTCGAGGGAGAGACGAGGCTCACCTGGGGATGAACGGGGTGTGGTTGAAAACACCTCCGACCCGTTACGGGCGCGTGGTGGCGCTCCGGCCAGCAGGAAGGAGAGACTGAAGGCAGATCGTCCCGGCGCGAGCCACGCGCCGCCGGCGTACAAGGAGGCATCCGTGCCGCATGTCCTGGTCCTCAACGCGTCGTACGAGCCCCTCGGCGTCGTACCGCTCCGCCGCGCGCTCGTCCTCGTCCTGGAGAACAAGGCCGTCTCCCTGGAAGAATCCGGCGCCTACCTGCACAGCGCGACCAGAGCCGTCCCCGCGCCCAGCGTGGTCAGACTCAAGCGTTTCGTACGGGTCCCCTACCGGGGGCCCGTTCCACTCACCCGGCGCGCCCTGTTCGCGCGTGACGGCGGCCGCTGCATGTACTGCGGCGGTGTCGCCACCAGCGTCGACCACGTCATCCCGCGCAGCCGGGGCGGTCAGCACGTGTGGGACAACGTCGTCGCGGCGTGCCGGCGCTGCAACCACGTCAAGGCCGACCGGCACCTGGTCGACCTCGGCTGGCGGCTGCGCCACCAGCCGGCGCCGCCCTCGGGCCTGGCCTGGCGGATCATCGGTACCGGGCACCGGGATCCGCGCTGGATGCCGTACCTCCAGCCGTACGGTGCGGACGACGCCCTCGCCCGCATCACGGCACCGGCCGTCGTGGCCTCCTGACGCCGGGCGGCCCCGGACGCCGGCGAGCGCCTGCCGCGCCGCCGGCGTTCGAGGCGTGCGGGAGCGGCGGTGGAGCCCCGGCAGGTTGTTGCCGCGGCAGGCGTGTGCGGGCCGCCCGTGGGTAAGGCTGCGATGTCCGCCGCACCCCCCCGCCAGGAGGCGTCCGTGCCCGCCACCGCCCGTGTCAGAGCGCTCGCCGTGCCCCGCCAGGTCCGGGGCCCGCTCACGAGTGAGCCCCCGCTTGCCGATACCGCTCATGCGCCGCTGACCAGCGAGCCGCCGCTCACCGACGAGGCACCGTTGACGAGCGAGCCCACCACGCCCGCCGCCGCTGCGGGCGACTAGACAGGGGATGCCGATGGACCTGGCCCGGCTCGCCGGCCTGCATGGCGTTGCCACCTCCTACCAGCCCTCCCGGGACGTCACCGTCCAGGTGCCCGAACGCACGGTCCACGCCGTGCTCCGGGCCCTCGGGGCCGACGCCGCCGAGCCCGGCACGCCGCCGCGGCTGCTGCCGCCGACGGTGGTGCAGTGGGCCGGCGGCCCCGCCCCGGCCGCCCTCACGGCACCGGACCTGACCGTCCGGGTACGGCTGGAGGGCGGCGGAGAGGTGCCGTGGCGGGAGAAACTCCCGCTGGGCGTGCACCGGGCCCACGCCACCGCGCCGGACGGCCGGACGGCCACCGCCACCCTCATCGTGGCCCCCGAGCGCGCCCCCGCCGTGCCCGGCCGGGCGCACGGGCTGCTCGTCCAGCTCTACTCGCTGCTGTCGATGCGTTCCTGGGGCATGGGCGACCTCGGCGACCTCGCCGAGCTGGCCGACTGGGCCGGGCGCACCCACGGCGCCGGCTTCGTGCAGATCAACCCGCTGCACACCGCCGTACCCGGGACGCCCACCGACCCCTCCCCCTACCGGCCCTCCTCGCGGCGCTTCCCGGACCCGGTCTACCTGCGCGTCGAGGACGTCCCCGAGTACGCCCGCTGCGGCGCGCGCCAGGCCCTGGCCGCGCTGGCGGACGAGGGGGCGCGGCTGCGGACCGAGGTCCTGGACAAGGGCGCCCACATCGACCGCGACGCGGTCTGGGCCGTCAAGCGCTCCGCACTGGAACTGCTGTACGCCGTCCCCCGCGAGCCCGCCCGCGAAGCCGCCTACGCCGCCTACCGCGCCGCCGCCGGCCCCGACCTCGACGCCCACGCCGCCTGGTGCGCCCGGGCCGAGGGGGCCGGCGAGGACCGGGCCGACTTCCACCGCTGGCTCGCCTGGCTGACCGACGCTCAGCTGACCGCCGCCCAGCGGGCCGCCAAGGACGCCGGGATGAGCGTCGGGATCGTCCACGACCTCGCGGTCGGCGTCCATCCGGAGGGCGCCGACGTCTGGGCCGCCCCCGGTCTGTACGCCCCCGGCATGACGGTGGGCGCCCCGCCGGACGCCTTCAACGCCCGCGGCCAGGACTGGGGGCTGCCGCCCTGGCGCCCGGACACCCTGGCCGCCGCCGGCTACGCCCCGTACCGCGCGCTGCTGCGCGCCCTGTTCCGTGGCGCCGGCGCCCTGCGCATCGACCACGTGATGGGGCTGTTCCGGCTCTGGTGGGTGCCCGAGGGCAGCCCGCCCGCCGAGGGCACGTACGTCACCTACGACGGCGAGGCCATGCTCGCCCTGCTGGTGCTGGAGGCGCACCGGGCCCAGGTCGTGGTCATCGGCGAGGACCTCGGCACGGTCGAGCCGCGGGTCCGGCAGGCGCTGGCCCGGCGCGGGGTGCTGGGCACCTCGGTGCTGTGGTTCGAGCGGGACTGGGACGGCGACGGGCGCCCGCTGGAGCCCGCGGCCTGGCGCGCGGACTGCCTGGCCACCGTCACCACCCACGATCTGCCGCCCACCGCCGCCAAGCTGAGCGGCAGCCACGTCGAACTGCGCGACCGGCTGGGCCTGCTGACCCGCCCGGCGGAGCAGGAGAAGGCCGAGGACGCCGCCGACACCGCCGAGTGGCTGGCGGTGCTGGCGGCCCACGGCTTCGAGACGGAGGGCGAGGAGGCCGCCGTCCGCGCGCTGTACGGGTTCCTGCAGCACACCCCGGCCCGGCTGGTCGGCGTATGGCTGCCGGACGCGGTCGGTGACCGGCGGCCGCAGAACCTGCCCGGGACCTGGGACCAGTACCCGAACTGGCGGCTGCCGCTCGCCGACGCCGCGGGGCGGCCGCTGACCCTGGAGGCGCTGCGGGCGTCGCAGCGGGCGAACGCCCTGCTCGGAGCGGTCCGGGAGGGGGCGGGAGCCCGTACGGCACCCCCGGGCGCGCGGTTCGTTTAGGTGTTCGCTACGTTTGCACCGTGGACAAGAAGAACGCTCTGCGCGCCGGCGCCGTCACGGCCGGAACGACGCTGATGATGCTGCTGATGACGTCTCCCGCGCTCGCGGTGACCCCCGACGACGGCGACGACCCGGGCGCGACCCTGAGCATGGCCGCGACCATCGGCCTGTTCGTGATCCTGCCGATCGTGCTGTTCCTGGTCATCGCGGGCCTCGTGATGATCGGCGACAAGTCGCGCAAGCAGCCGCAGGCCTGACGCCGGGCGTACCGGGCGCCGGAGGTCCAGGGGATCTCCGGCGCTTTGTCGTACCCTGATCCGCGCGCCGCGGCGGGGCTTCAGACGGCCGCCATCAGCCGGCGCAGCAGGCCGCCGAGCACCTCGACCTCCTCGGGCGACCAGTCCGCCAGCGCGGCGCGCTGCACCTCCAGGCCGGCCTCGACCGCCGCGTCCGCGATCTCGCGCCCGCGCTCGGTCAGGACCACCTGCAGGCCCCGCCGGTCGTGCGGATCGGGCTGCCGGTAGAGCAGCCCCGCCTTCTCCAGCTTGTCCAGCCGCCCGGTCATACCGCCCGTGGTGAGCATCAGCGTCGCCGAGAGCTGACGCGGCGACAGCGTGTACGGCTCACCCGAACGGCGCAGCGTGCCGATGACGTCGAACTCGCCGCGCGAGACGCCGTGGCGCCCGTACGCCCGTTCCATCTCGTCCCCCACGGTCCGGGCGATCCGGTAGATGCGGCCGAAGACGGCCATGGGGCCGGTCTCCAGCTCCGGGCGCACCGAGAACCACTGGTCGGTGATCGCGTCGACGGCGTCGCGGCGGCTGTTCGCGGGGGTCTCGCTCATGGACCCCAGTATCCGGTTCCCTCTCGATCGTTCGCAAGAAAGTGGCTTGACGGAAAGTAGCTTAGCGGTAAGCTACTTGCCAGTGATCTACTTCGATCCGACGCAGCCCGGCCCCGGCCGCCGCTTGAGTGACGGGACCCACGCTTGAAGTTCGCACCGATCGCGCTCGACAACGACCTCAGTCGCCACACCCAACAGCTGGACCCGTCCGGGGAGTTACCGTCATGAACCGCTTCGGCACCGTCGCCCTGACCGCCCTCGCTCCCGTTTCCTGGGGCTCGACCTACTTCGTCGCCACCGAACTCCTGCCGCCCGACCGGCCGTTGTTCACCGGCGTGATGCGGGCCCTGCCCGCCGGACTGCTGCTCACCGCCCTCGCCCGCACCCTGCCCAAGGGCGAGTGGTGGTGGAAGTCCGCCGTCCTCGGCACGCTGAACATCGGCGCCTTCTTCCCCCTGCTCTTCCTCTCCGCCTACCGGCTGCCCGGCGGTGTCGCGGCCGTCCTCGGCGCCGCGGGCCCGCTGTTCGTCGTCGGACTCGCCGCACTGCTGCTGGGGGAGCGGGCCCGGCTGCGGACCGTGCTCGCCGCCGTCGTCGCCGCGCTCGGCGTGAGCATGGTGGTGCTGACCGCGCAGGCCCGCCTCGACCTGGTCGGCGTCATAGCCGGCGTGATCTCCTCCGCCTCCATGGCCTCGGGCACCGTCATGACCAAGCGGTGGGGGCGCCCGGAGGGGGTCGGCCCGCTGGCCGTCACCGGCTGGCAGCTCACTGCGGGCGGGCTGGTCATCATCCCGGTCGCGGCTCTGATCGAGGGCGCACCGCCCGCACTCGACGGCCAGGCGTTCCTCGGCTACGGCTACATGATGCTGATCAACACCGGTATCGCGTACTGGCTGTGGTTCCGCGGCATCGGCCGGCTCTCCGCCACCTCCGTCACCCTGCTCGGCCCGCTCTCCCCGCTCACCGCGGCCGTCATCGGCTGGGCCGCGCTCGGCCAGGCGCTCGGACCGGTGCAGATCGCGGGCATGGTCATCGCCTTCGCCGCCACCGTGGTCGGCCAGCTGCCGGCCCGCGCCCCCAAGGAAACGTTCAGTTCTACTGAAGAAACCCGTCGGAACATTTCGATGGACCTGACGGATGAGCGGGTGCGACGGTAGGGCGCAGGAGCCGCCCGCCCCACGCCCAGCAGGAGGAGAGACCCGCCGTGCCCGTCCTGGACCGTGTCCGCACCACCGCCGCCACCGCGACCGCCACCACCGCCGCGATGTCGCAGCGCACGCCCAGGGCGAAGGGGGCGGCCGGACTCGGCGTCCTCCTCGCCCTGGTCGCGACGGTCGTCTGGTCCGGGAGCTTCGTCGCCACCCGCGGCATGGCCGACTCCGTACCGCCCGTCCAGGCCGTCTTCTGGCGCTGGGTCATCGCCCTGCTCGCCGTCGCCCCCTTCGCCGCCCGCGAGGCCTGGCGCCAGCGGGCGGCGATCCGCCGCCACTTCGGGTACGTCGCCCTGGCCGCCCTGCTCGGCGTCGCCCTCTACAACACCCTGGTCCACCAGGCCGGGCTGACCACCCCCGCCGGCACCATGGGCATGATCATGGCCGCCTCGCCGGTCATCATGGCGGTCTTCGCCCGGGCGGGCGGTGAGAAGCTCGGCGCCCGCCGCACGGTGGGGCTGCTCGTGGCCGCGTCCGGCGTCCTGCTGCTGGTCGGCGACGGCTCGCCCGGCTTCTCCTTCGCCCCCGGCGACCTGTGGATGTTCGCCGCGGCCCTGTCCTTCGCCTCCTACAGCGCGCTGCTGCGCCGCAAGCCCGAGGAGATCGGCGGACTCGCCTTCCTCTTCACCACCTTCCTGCTGGGCGCGCTGATGCTGGCCCCCGCCTACGCCGTCTCCGTCACCGTGCAGGGCGGCTTTGAGGCCGACGCCGGTACCGTCGGCCCGCTCCTCTACGTCGGGATCTTCTCGTCCGCCGTCGCCTTCTTCGCCTGGAACAAGGCGATCACACTGATCGGCGCCGCCCGGGCCGGGGTCGTCTACTACCTCCAGCCGGTGTGCGTGGCCGTCCTCGGCTTCCTGCTCCTGGGCGAACCGACCGGCCCCGCGCAGCTGCTGTGCATGGCGCTGATCCTGGGCGGGGTGGCGCTGGGGGCGCGCCGGTAGGTTCGGCCCCGTGACGGACTGGGACATCAAGAAGCTGCGGATCCTGCGGACGCTCGCGGACCGGGGCACGGTCACGGCAACGGCCGAGGCGCTGCACATGACGCCGTCGGCCGTCTCGCAGGCGCTGACCGGCCTGGCCAAGTCGCTGGGCGTGCCGCTCCTGGAACCCCAGGGCCGCCGGGTCCGCCTCACCGACGCCGCCGAACTGGTCCTGCGGCACGCGGAGGCCGTCTTCGCCCAACTGGAGCGGGCGGACGCCGAGCTTTCCGGGTACCGGGCGGGTGAGGCCGGCGAGGTCCGCGTCGGCGCCTTCCCCACCGCCATCCCGGCCCTGGTCGTCCCGGCCGTGACGACGTTGCGGGAGTCGTGTCCGGGGGTGTCGATCCGGGTCCGCGAGGCCGAGGCGGCGGAGGCGTACGAGCTGCTGGCCGCCGGTGAGGTGGACCTGGCCCTGACGCTGGCGGCCCACGCCCCGACGGCGCGGGACCCGCGCTTCACCCGGACCCCGCTGCTGGTCGACCCCCTGGACGTCGCCCTGCCCCCGGACCACCGGCTGGCGGGGGCGGCCGAGGTCCGCCTGTCCGACCTGGCCTCGGACCCGTGGATCTACGGGGGCTCCGGCCCGTGGTCGGAGATCACGCGGACGGCGTGCGAGGCGGCGGGCTTCGTCCCCGAGCAGGCCCATACGGCGACCGGCTGGACGGCCATCCTGTCGATGGTGGCGGCCGGTATGGGTGTCGCCCTCGTCCCGCGCATGGCCGCCACCCGGGTGGCCGGGGCGGTGGTCCGCCCCCTTCCCCACGACCGCCCCACGCGCCACGTCATCGCGGCCACCCGCACCGGCGCGGAGGCGGCCCCGGCGCTGTCCCGGGTGCTGGAGGCCCTGGTGAGGCGCTGACCTGGTTCTCCGGCGATGGGTGGGAACCGGGCGGCGGTGGCCGAGCGTTATCGGATTAAGACGCTGCGTACCAGCAAGTAGGACGCTACGGTCTCAGACCGAGTGAGCGACGGCAGGAGGGGACACGATGCTGCCCGAGGCGATGACGGCACTGGCCGCAGCGGGGGGAGCCGCGGTGGTACAGGCGGCGGGAAACGACGCGTGGTACGGGCTGCGCGGTCGGCTGGCGCGGTGGTTCGGCCGGGGCGACGCCGAACGCGAACGCGGGGAGCTGGAACGGCTGGACCGCAGCGCGGCCGACCTGGCCACCGCCGCCGACACCGACAGCGGCACGGCCGAGCGGGCCAGGACACGGCAGGAGGCCGTGTGGCAGACCCGTATCGAGGCCGTGCTGGAGGACATGGGCGACGAGGAGCAGCGCGCCCGGGCGGCTGCTGAGCTCCGGCAACTGCTGGAGGAAGCTGTGCCGCAGTCCTCTGGTGGGGTTGGCCTGGTGTCCGGGAACACCTTCTCCGGCCCGACCGCTGTCCAGGCCGGCAACCACAACCGGCAGGACGTCCGCTTCGGCCCCCAGGCATGACCGACGCGGCAACGGGCTCGGGTACGGCGGGCGGAGTGCACAACAGCACCTTCCAGGGTCCGACCGCCATGCAGGTCGGGCCCTTCTCGACCCAGCACGTCCAGTTCGTCTACCAGTGGAAGCCCGCCTACCGGATCGAGGACTTCCCCGGCGACGCCCGCCCGGTAGGCGCCCGGGTGCTGGCCGAGCAGCCCTCCCGGCTGCTGCGGGCCGCACACCAGGTGGTGCCGTTCACCGGCCGCCACCACGACTTGGGCGAGCTGGCCCGCTGGCGTGACGATCCGGCGGAGAAGCTCGCCGTCAGGCTGGTCCACGGACCGGGCGGCCAGGGCAAGACCCGCCTGGCCACCCACTTCGCGGGCGTGAGCCGCGAGGCGGGGTGGACGGTGTGGCAGGCCGCCGTCAACGAAACCGGCGCAGACCCCATAGGCACCAGCGAGCCCCCTCGAACCGGTACCGGAATCCTGCTGGTTGTGGACTACGCCGAACGCTGGCCCACAGCCGACCTGCGCAAGCTCCTGCAGGAACCGCTCTGGCGCCGCACCGGCTTGCCCGTACGCATCCTGCTCCTCGCCCGCCCGGCCGGAGCCTGGTGGGAGAGCCTGGAAACCTGGATCGGCGACACGCTCGACATACCGGCCGAACTCCACCCGCTGCCCCCGCTGGCCGACCACCCGCACGCGCGCGCCGACCTGTTCCACCAGGCCCGGGACCGCTTCGCCGACCACCTTGGACTGCCCCCGGACCAAGCCGACCGCATCGCCCCGCCCCCGGACCTGGACACCGACGAGGACTACGCCCAGGTCCTGACCATCCACATCGCCGCCCTGGCCGCCGTGGACGCCGACCTCCACCACGAGAGCGCCCCCGCCGACCCCGCCCGCGCCTCCGCCTACCTCCTCAAACGCGAACGCGCCCACTGGAACGCCCTGCACGAGCGCCCCTCTCAGCCGCTGGCCACCACCCCGGAGGCAATGGGGCGCACGGTCCTGACTGCCACCCTGACCCGCCCCCTGGCACGTCCCCATGGCTGGAGCGCCCTCCAGCACGTCGGGCTCGCCGACTCCACGGCGGCCGCCAACACCCTCCTGGACGACCACCGCTACTGTTACCCCGCGCCGGCCCATACCGTGACGGTGCTGGAACCGCTCTACCCGGACCGCCTTGGTGAAGACTTCCTCGGCCTGTCCACCCCGGCCGGTCCCGACGACACCCGCCACCCGGTGCCGGGGGCGGTCACCGACGACTGGGCCGATCAGGCCGCCCACCGCCTCCTGGCCACCGCCGACCCCAGCGCTCCCGTGCCATGGACCCGCGACGCGCTGACCGTACTGATCGAAACCGCCCGCCGCTGGCCCCACATCGCTACCGGCCAGCTCTACCCTCTGCTCAGGAACCGCCCCGAACTCGCCCTGCACGCAGGTGGCACCGCGCTGGCCGCTCTGGCAGGCCTCGACAACCTCGACCTGACCGTCCTGGAAGCCATCGAGCCCCACCTTCCCGCCGACCGGCACACCGACCTCGACGTCGGCATCGCCGCCATCACTGCACGGCTTGCCCACCACCGCCTGGCCACCACCGACGACCCCGCCACACGTGCCGGCACCCACGGGACCCTCGCGATCCGCCAGTACTACGCCGGACTACGCGACGAAGCCCTCACCTCAGGCCAACACGCTGTGGGAGTCTGGCGCGACCTCACGCGCACTGACCCCACGCATGAACCCAAGCTGGCCGCTGCGCTGACCAACCTGGGCGCATGGCTGTCGGGGGTGGGGCGGGGGGAGGAGGCCCTGACCGCCACTGAGGAGGCGGTGGATGTCTACCGTCGGCTGGCCGCCGGCGGCTCGGCCGCCAACGAGCCCAATCTGGCCGCTGCGCTGTCCAACCTGGGGGCATGGATGTCGGGGATGGGGCGGCGGGATGAGGCTCTGACTGCCACTGAGGAGGCGGTGGATGTCTGTCGTCGGCTGGCCGCCGGTGAACCGGACACCTACGAAGCCGATCTGGCTGCATCGCTGTCCAATCTGGGCAACCGGCTGTCGGGGGTGGGGCGGCGGGCTGAGGCTCTGACTGCTGCTGAGGAGGCGGTGGAGATCCGGCGTCGGCTGACGGCCGGCGACCCGGCCGCCCACGAACCCGACCTCGCTACAGCGCTGTCCAACCTGGGCAACCGGCTGTCGGGGGTAGGGCGGCGGGCTGAGGCTCTGACCGCCGAGCTGGAGGCGGTGGAGATCCGGCGTCGGCTGGTGGCGGGTAATCCGGCCGCCTACGAACCCGACCTCGCTCGCTCGCTGTCCAACCTGGGCAACCGGTTGTCGGGGGTAGGGCGGCGGGCTGAGGCTCTGACCGCCGAGCTGGAGGCGGTGGAGATCCGGCGTCGGCTGGTGGCGGGTAATCCGGCCGCCCACGAACCCGACATCGCTCGCTCGCTGTCTAATCTGGGCAACCGGTTGTCGGGGGTAGGGCGGTGGGCTGAGGCTCTGATCGCGGTTGAGGAGGCGGTGGAGATCGGGCGTCGGCTGGTGGCGGGTAATCCGGCTGCCTACGAACCCGACCTCGCCCTCTCGCTGACCGCTTGGGCATGGGTGCGTCATGAAGCACAGCAGAACCTCTCCGGCGCCCTCCGAGCGACGGGAGAAGCAGTGGAGATCTACCGCAGGCTCGTGACAGCCGTACCTGAGCGGTTCCTTTCACCGCTTTGTAATGCGCTGCGCCTCCAAGCGGGGCTACTCATCAGCCTCGGGCATCGGCGTGAGGCACGCGCCATCCACGTCTGGCTTGCAGCGAACGAACCGCAGACCGACTCGCAGCCCGGGGCGTAGCGGCCCTGGTCAGGCGGTGCCTGACGTCCCGTCCTTGACGCTGTCCACGAACGAGGCGAACGAGGCGGCCGATGCGGTGGCTCGGCCGTCACGGGAGGTCCTTGTGAAGCTGGCTGATCATGGTGACGGATGCCGCCTGGGAGAGCGCTTCGGCTTGTAGCTGATGGAAGGCCGTCAGCAGTGGCAGGACCGAGGCGGGTTCGCGGTCCACACATCCCTGTGCCTGCGACTCCGCGTAGGCGACCAAGGACCGGTCGGGCAGGGTCAGCAGGATCGTCGGCAGGCCGATGGTGCGGCGCTCACCCATGTCGAACGGCGCGATCTGGAGCACTGTGTTCGGTCGGGCGGCGAATTCGGTCAGCCGCTGAAGCTGTGCCTTCATGACCGAAGGGCCGCCAACAGTGCGCCGAATGCAGCTTTCATCCATGACGACGAAGACCATGGGCGGTCGGGGCTGCTTCAGCATTTCCTGACGTTTCGTCCGGACGGAGATCCGCTCCGCGGCCTGCTCTGGTCTGATGGCGCCCTGCTGTACCGCACTGTCGCTGAGCACTTGTGCATATTCCGGTGTCTGCAACAGGCCGGGAATGATGCCGATCTCGAACATCCTGATCTCGACCGCGTGGCTCTCGTACTCCAAGTACTCGGGAAATCCCTCCAGTAGGGCTCCGTTCTTGACCTCGCGTGCCTTGCGCTCGAGCAGGTCGCCCGTACCCAGGGCGCGGTCGGCACTTGCAGCGAAGTGGCGAGTTGGCGGGCGACGACCCGTTTCCACGGCGGAAATGTGCGTTCCTGAGCACCCCATGCGGGCGCCCAGTTCGTTCTGCGTCCATCCGCGTTCGTCTCGCAGCCTGCGTAGATGCTCGCCAAACGCTGCGACGCGCGACGTCCCGGGTTCCAGCTTCTTTCGGTTCAACGGCCGTCCGCCCAACTCTTCATTGCCGCACAAGTTGAAGACATCTGCACTGTAGGCCACGCTGATGCCGCCTGGTAGTGGGATGGCTACGGAGGGGAACGATCGTGTGGAGCCAGTTGTTCACCGCCAGCCGGCAGGGCGTCCGGCTGGCCCGGAGGCTTGCGGCGCTGGAGCTGGACGAGGCCGGGTACCCGTATGCGGGCGACGTCTCCGAGGGCGTCGTGCAGGTCGTCGCCGAGCTGGCCGCGAACGCCGCCACCCATGGCAGGGTCCCCGGCAGGGGATTCCGGGTCGCGGTCACGGAACTGGCCGAGGTGTTCCTGGTCGAGGTGTGCGACCCGCGTGGGGAGAAGCGGCCGTACCTGCGGGCTGAGGGCGCGCACGAGGGCGGTTACGGCATGCGGTTGGTGGACGCGCTGGCCAGCGACTGGGGTGTGTACGGGGCCACCGTCGGGAAGGTCGTCTGGGCCACGGTCCCCAAGCGGCCGGCGTCCGGGCTGGTGGCCGGGCTCCGGGCCGTCGCGGACCGGCGGCTCACCGAGGACGAGCGGGTGCTGCTGGACACCGTCCGGGCCGTGGACCGCGCCGGTGCGGCGCTGGTCACGCGGGCGGCAGCGGCCGTATCGGAACCGAGCGACGCGCGGTAGGACGTAAGACTTCCGTCATCGGTGATCGTCTGTCGGGGCGGGGGCCCGTGGCCGAGCATGGCTGGGGCGGTGCCAGCCGTCCAGCGTATCCATCACCGTGAGGGACCATCACATGAAGCGTGAACACATACAGCGGCGGCCGGGGCGATTCGGGCGACTCGTGGCGGTCGGCGTGTTCGGGACCGTCCTCGCCCTGGCCGGCACCGTGGCCACCCCCGCACCTGCGGAGGCGGCCACGCGCAGCGGGCTCCTGAAGAACGCCGAGACGGGCCGCTGCCTCGACTCCAACCACGCCGGGGACGTGTACATCCGCGCCTGCCAGCGCGGGAACGACTTCCAGACCTGGGACATCTCCGGCGACGGCATCGACGCCGCGTACAAGAAGTCCCTGGACGGGCAGCACTACCGGTTCCAGTTCCGCAACCGGGCGACCGGGAAGTGCCTGTCCATGTGGAAGGGGGCTGGCGACGCCAAGCCCGGGCTGGCCGCCGTCAACTGCGGGGAGCAGCCCGAGAGCACCTACCTCGACGGCCGCGGCCCGGGCTTCAACAGCCTGCACATCCGGGCGTGGTACCGCCTCACCCACTTCCACCAGGTCTGCGCCAACGGCTACACGCACGCGGCCAACGCCGCCATCTGCGACTACAACAGCGACCGCCAGCGGTGGAGCCTGATCCCTGCCTAAGTGGTCGGCTCCAGAGCAGGGGTGTGCTCGAGGGTGGCGTGAAAGCAGTAAGCCCTGCCGCTGACGCCGCGCGCGCCCGCTCTCTCTTCGTGATGTGCCACAGGTCACATTGATCCCATGTCACGAACAGAAGGGCAGCTTGCGTCTGCTGGTCGTCCGCACGGCGGGAACGACCGACACGAAAGAGGCAGCGGAGCGATGAACGCGACAGCAGCGCAGCAGCACGAGGTTCTGGTCCTGGGGGCGGGCTATGCCGGGCTCTCGGCCGCGATCCAGCTCGCGGCCCGCACCAGGAAGCGTGGGAACCTGCGAGTGACGCTGGTCAACCCGTACGACACCTTCACCGAGCGGCTCCGGCTGCACATGACCGCCACCGGCCAGGAAACCGCCGAGATGAACATCCCGGAGCTGTTGGACGGCACGGGGGCCGGCTTCGTCCGTGGCTGGGTCACCGCCGTGGACGCCGGGGCGAAGACCGTCCGGATCGACGACGACCGGATTCTGCGCTACGACACCTTGGTCTACGGCCTGGGCAGCATCGCGGACACCGTCGCCGTCCCCGGCGTGGACGACCACGCCTACACCCTCGACAGCCCGCGGGACGCCGCCCTCCTCGCCGACCGGCTGACCCGGCTCGACGCCGCCGGGACCGTCGTGGTCGGCGGCAGCGGCCTGACCGGCGTCGAGGCCGCGGCGGAGATCGCCGAGCGGCATCCGGAGCTCCAGGTGGTGCTCGTGGGCCGGCAGGAGCCGGGCGCGACCATGCACCCGAAGGCCAAGGCCCACCTGGATGAGGCGCTCGCCCGGCTCGGCGTGCGGGTGCGCAGCGGCGTCGAGGTGGTCAAGGTGCTGCCGGACGGCGTCGAGCTCGCGGACGGCTCCAGCGTCCCGGCGGACGCGGTGCTGTGGACCAGCGGCACCCGTGTCTCGCCGCTGGCCGCAGCCGCGGGCCTGACCGTTGATGAGCGCGGCCGTGTGGTCACCGACAGCGCGCTGCGCTCGGTCTCCCACCCGGACGTCTACGCCGTGGGCGACGCGGCGGCGATCCGTCAGGGCTACGGCGTGATGCACGGGACCTGCCAGAGCGGCATGCCCACCGGCGTGCACGCGGCTCTCTCGATCCTGCGGGTGCTGGCCGGCAAGGAGCCCAGGCCCTTCCGCTTCGGCTACTACCACACCCCCGTCAGCCTGGGCCGGAACGACGCCGTCGTGCAGTTCACCCGCCCCGACGACAGCCCGCGCCGGATCGTGCTGACCGGCAAGCGGGCCGCGAAGTACAAGGAGACGGTCACCGCCGCGCCGTGGCCGACCTTCGCCCGTATGAAGAAGATGCCCGCCTCGGGCGCGTTCTGGCCGCACGGCGGCCGCTACACCAGGATCAGGAGCGCCAAGTGACCCAGCCGCAGCAGGCCAGCACCGACGAGCTCGCCTTCCCGCAGTACCGCACCCTGCTCTTCTCCGTCGCCTACCGCATCCTCGGCTCCGCCGCCGACGCCGAGGACGTGGTCCAGGACGCCTGGCTGAAGTGGTCGGCGGCCGACCGCTCCCAGGTCGCCGACCCCAAGGCCTATCTGACCCGGATCGTCTCCAACCTGTCGATGGAGCGGCTTCGTTCGACCCGTCACCAGCGCGAGACCTACCCCGGGCCCTGGCTCCCCGAGCCGATACTCACCGGCCCCGACACCGCCGACAGCGCCGCGACGGCGGACTCGGTCTCCATGGCGCTGCTGGTCGTCCTGGAGACGCTGAGCCCCCTGGAACGCGCGGTCTTCGTGTTGAAGGAGGTCTTCGCCTTCAGCTACGCGGAGATCGCGGACGCGGTGGAACGCTCGGACAGCGCGGTCCGGCAGGCCGCACACCGCGCCCGCGAACACGTCCAGGCCCGCCGGCCCCGATTCACGGCGGACCGCGCCCGCCAACGCGACGTCACCGAGCGATTCTTCGCGGCGGCGACGGGCGGCGACATCAACACCCTGATGGAGCTGCTCGCCCCGGACGTGACGCTGTGGACCGATGGTGGCGGCAAGGTCCGCCAGGCCCTCAAGCCGGTCGTCGGCCTGGAGACCGTGGCCCGTTGGTTCGCGGCACTCGGCACGGTCACCTACCAGGGCATCGAGCCCGGACAGATGCGGGCAGAGCTCACCTGGATCAACGGCGGACCGGGCCTGGTGTTCCGCGGGCCGGACCGCGTGATCGCCACGGTGACCTTCGACTTCGACCCGGAAGGCCGCATCTCGACCATCCACAACGTGGCCAACCCCGACAAGCTCCACGCCGTCGCCGACGGTACTCGGCACGAACTCCCCTGAGCCGCCCGACGGATGGCGACGCCCGCCGTCATCCACGCGAGCGCCCGGCCCGCTGCGCCGGCACGGGCCGGGCCGGAACCGGCTCCCGCAGGCCGGGGTGCCCAGGCACAGGCCTGAGCAACCCCGGCCCCAGGGGTCAGGACGCGGCGGCAGCGTCCGCCGACTGGGCCTTCAGCGCGCGCTCGACGCCCGCGCGGGACTCCGAGACCAGGCGGCGCAGCGCCGCGTTCGGCTCGGCGGACGCCAGCCACGCGTCCGTCGCGTCCAGGGTCTCCCGCGAGACCAGCAGCGACGGGTACAGGCCCACCGCGATCTGCTGGGCGATCTCGTGGCTGCGGGTCTCCCAGATGCCCTTGACCGCCGCGAAGTACTTCGCCGCGTACGGCGCGAGCAGCTCACGCTGGTCGGTCTGGACGAAGCCGCCGATGACGGCCTCCTGCACCGCGTTCGGCAGGTCCGCCGACTCGACGACCGAGGCCCACGCGGCGGCCTTGGCCTCCGCCGTGGGGCGGGCCGCCCGCGCGGTGGCCGCGTGCCGCTCGCCCGCCGCCGTCCGGTCCCGCTCCAGCTCCGCCGCGATCTCCGGCTCGTCCGCGCGGCCGGTCGCCGCCAGCCGCTCCAGGAACGTCCAGCGCAGCTCGGTGTCGACGACCAGGCCCTCGACCGTCTGCGAGCCGTCGAGCAGCGCGGCGAGGAGGTCCAGCTGCTCGTCCGTACGGGCCGTCGCCGCGAAGGCGCGGGCCCAGGCCAGCTGGTGGTCGCTGCCCGGCGTGGCCGCCCGCAGGTGCTCCAGGGTCGCCTCGGTCCACGTCGCCAGGCCGGTCTCGCGCCAGGCCGGGTCGGCGTACAGGTCGATCGCCAGCTTCACCTGGCGGTGCAGCGACTGCACCACGCCGATGTCGGACTCCTTGGCGATGCCCGACAGGACCAGCGCCACGTAGTCGCGCGTGGCCAGCTCGCCGTCGCGCGTCATGTCCCAGGCCGACGCCCAGCACAGGGCGCGCGGCAGGGAGGCCTCGAAGTCGCCCAGGTGCGCGGTGACCTTGGCCAGCGAGGCCTCGTCCAGGCGGACCTTCGCGTACGACAGGTCGTCGTCGTTGAGCAGGACCACGTCCGGGCGGTGGTGGCCCACCAGCTCCGCCACGTCGGTCTTCTCGGCGGCCGCGATGTCCAGCTCCACGCGCCGCTCGCGCAGCAGCTTGCCGGTCGCGGCGTCGAGCGAGTAGAAGCCGATCGCGATGCGGTGCGGACGCAGGACGGGCTCGCCCTTCGCGCCCGCCGGCAGCGCCGGGGCCTCCTGGCGGACCGTGAAGGAGGTGATGACGCCCTGCGCGTCCGTCTCGATCTCCGGGCGCAGGATGTTGATGCCGGCGGTCTCCAGCCAGGCCTTCGACCAGGCGGTCAGGTCGCGGCCGGAGGTCTCCTCCAGGGCGCCCAGCAGGTCCGACAGGCGCGTGTTGCCGAACGCGTGCGCCTTGAAGTACGCCTGCACGCCCTTGAAGAACTCGTCCATGCCGACGTAGGCGACGAGCTGCTTGAGCACCGAGGCGCCCTTGGCGTACGTGATGCCGTCGAAGTTGACCAGGACGTCGTCCAGGTCACGGATGTCCGCCATGATCGGGTGCGTGGAGGGCAGCTGGTCCTGCCGGTACGCCCAGGTCTTCATGGAGTTCGCGAACGTCGTCCACGCGTGCGGCCACTTCGAGCCGTCCGCGTACGCCTGGCAGGCGATCGAGGTGTACGTCGCGAACGACTCGTTCAGCCACAGGTCGTTCCACCACTCCATGGTGACGAGGTCGCCGAACCACATGTGGGCGAGCTCGTGGAGGATGGTCTCGGCCCGCACCTCGTACGCCGCGTCCGTCACCTTCGAGCGGAAGACGTACTGGTCGCGGATGGTCACCGCGCCCGCGTTCTCCATCGCGCCCGCGTTGAACTCCGGCACGAAGAGCTGGTCGTACTTGGCGAACGGGTAGTCGTAGTCGAACTTCTCCTGGAACCAGTCGAAGCCCTGCCGGGTGACCTCGAAGATCGCGTCCGCGTCGAGGAACTCGGCGAGCGAGGGGCGGCAGTAGATGCCCAGCGGCACCGTCTGCCCCTTCGGGCCCTCGTACGAGCTGTGCACCGCGTGGTACGGGCCCACGATCAGGGCCGTGATGTACGTCGACATCCGCGGGGTGGGCTCGAAGACCCACACGTCGTCCGCCGGCTCCGGCGTCGGCGAGTTCGAGATGACCGTCCAGCCCGCCGGGGCCTTCACGGTGAACTGGAAGGTCGCCTTCAGGTCGGGCTGCTCGAAGGAGGCGAACACGCGGCGCGCGTCCGGGACCTCGAACTGGGTGTACAGGTAGGCCTGCTGGTCGACCGGGTCGACGAAGCGGTGCAGGCCCTCACCGGTGTTGGTGTACGCGCAGTCGGCGACCACGCGCAGCTCGTTGTCCCCCTGCTGGAGGTGGGCCAGCGCGATCCGCGAGTCGCGGAAGACGGCGGCCACGTCCAGCGACTTGCCGTTGAGGACGACCTCGTGCACGGCCGGGGCGACCAGGTCGATGAAGGTCTGCGCGCCCGCCTCGGCGGACTGGAAGCGGACGGTCGTCGTGGAGGGGTAGGTCCCGCCCTCCTGCGCGCCGCTCAGGTCGAGGTCGATCACGTACGAGTCGACGGTGAGCAGCTTCGCCCGCTGCTGAGCCTCTTCACGGGTCAGGTTCGTGCCAGGCACGCGTTCATCTCCTTCGATGGTGACGTTGCCGGGCCATCTTTCCACGGGCCCCGCCCCACCGCCCGGGAGTAATCCACGGGCGAACGCACCGCCCGGGGGAATGCCGGAGGGGCGGCACCGGACGGTGCCGCCCCTCAGACGTCCGGGCGGGTCAGCCCTGCTGGAGTTCCTCGGCCACCAGCTCCGCGATCTGCACCGCGTTCAGGGCCGCGCCCTTGCGCAGGTTGTCGTTGGAGAGGAAGAGCGCGAGGCCGTTGTCGACGGTCTCGTCCACGCGGATGCGGCCCACGTACGAGGCGTCCTTGCCGGCCGCCTGGAGGGGGGTCGGGATCTCGGAGAGCTCGACGCCCGGGGCGCCGGCCAGCAGCTCGTAGGCGCGCTCGACGCTGATCGGGCGGTCGAAGCGGGCGTTGACCTGGAGGGAGTGGCCGGAGAAGACCGGCACGCGCACGCAGGTGCCCGAGACCTTGAGCTCCGGGATCTCCAGGATCTTGCGGGACTCGTTGCGGAGCTTCTGCTCCTCGTCCGTCTCGAAGGTGCCGTCGTCGACCAGGTTGCCCGCGAGCGGGACCACGTTGTACGCGATCGGCCGCTTGTAGACCTGCGGCTCGGGGAAGTCGATCGCCCCGCCGTCGAAGGTCAGCTGGTCGGCGGCCTCGGAGACCGCGCAGGCCTGGCCCTTGAGCTCGGCGACGCCCGCCAGGCCGGAGCCGGAGACGGCCTGGTAGGTGGTGGCGACAAGCGCGGTCAGCCCGGCCTCCTCGTGCAGGGGGCGCAGCACCGGCATGGCGGCCATGGTGGTGCAGTTCGGGTTGGCGATGATGCCCTTGGGACGGTTCTTGATCGCGTGCGGGTTGACCTCGGAGACGACGAGGGGGACCTCGGGGTCGCGGCGCCAGGCGGAGGAGTTGTCGATCACGACGGCGCCCTGCGAGGCGACCTTCTCGGCCAGGGCCTTGGAGGTGGCGCCACCGGCGGAGAACAGCACGATGTCGAGGCCGGAGTAGTCGGCCGTCGAGGCGTCCTCGATGGTGATCTCCCGGCCCTCCCACTCCAGGGTGGAGCCCGCGGAGCGGGCCGAGGCGAACAGCCGCAGCTCGGCGACCGGGAACTTCCGCTCGGCCAGGATGCTGCGCATGACTCCGCCGACCTGACCGGTGGCTCCGACGATTCCGACCCTCACGGTGACTCCTTCTTCCTCGTACGACGCGGGCGCGCGTGAAGCCATCATGCGTTCGACCCCGGGCGACTTGTCCAATCCATTGTCCGAGGAACGGACGATGGCCGGAGTGTGTACGGGTGTGACGAGTGTGTGGCGGGCGTGTTGCATCGCCCCAGAACGGGCGTTTTCGCAGGTGGGAGCCGGTTACGGTCCGATTCTGCCGTGTTCGGACTCCGGACATGGCGTCTCGGCCATCGGACTGCCGATGGCCGACGACCACGACCGAATCGGGGAGATCCACCGTGCGCGCCCACCGCCACCGCCGCCGGACCATCGCGGCCCTCGCCGCCACCGCCACCGCCGCCACCCTGGCGCCCGTCCTGCTGGCCGCCGCCCCGGCCACCGCCCACACCCGCCCCTCGGACCGGCACGCCGACCGGCTCGCCAAAGAGCTCGTCGAGGAGGCCTCCGGCCGCTCCGCCTACCGCCACCTGGTGAAGTTCCAGCAGATAGCCGACGCCAACGGCGGCAACCGGGCCGCCGGCACCCCCGGCCACGCCGCCTCCGCCGCGTACGTCCACGACACCCTGAAGAAGGCCGGCTACCAGGTCTCCTACCAGGACTTCGACATCTTCGAGGCGAAGACGAGGACCGAGCGGACCACGGTGCCGGGCGAGGGCGGCGGCGCCGGGCGCGAGCTGGCCACCGCCGCCTTCACCTTCACCCGCTCCACTCCGGCCGGCGGCCTGACCGCCCCGATCGCCCTCGCCCGCGTGGACGACACCCCCGGCTGCGACGCGGCCGACTACCCGGCGGGCGCCTTCACGGGCAGGATCGCCCTGGTCAAGCGGGGCTCCTGCACCTTCGTGGAGAAGCAGAACGCCGCCGCCGCGGCCGGCGCGCTCGGCGTGATCGTCTACAACCACAGCGGCACCACCCCGGTGCGCGGCGGCTTCTCCGGCCCCGCCGACGGCCTGATCCCGAGCGCGGGCATCAGCCTCGCCGACGGCGAGGCGCTCGCCGCGGCCGCCGCGAAGGGCGAGGTGAAGGTACGCCTGGACCTCGACCAGGAGCACATCAGGAAGACCACCCGCAACGTGATCGCCGAGACGAGGGGCGGCCGCGCCGACCGCGTGGTCACCGTCGGAGCCCACCTCGACTCGGTCGCCGAGGGCCCGGGCATCAACGACAACGGCTCCGGCTCGGCCGGGCTGCTGGAGGTGGCCCTGAAGCTCGCGGACGAGGGCGCCAACAAGAAGGGCAAGGGTCCGGCGAACAAGGTGCGCTTCGCCTGGTGGTCGGCGGAGGAGCTGGGCCTGCTGGGCTCCGAGCACTACGTCGCGCAGCTGTCCGAACAGCAGAAGAAGAACATCGCGCTCTACCTGAACTTCGACATGATCGCCTCGCCGAACCCGGCGCAGTTCGTCTACGACGGCGACGACTCGGACAAGACCGGCGCGGGCGCCGGACCGGCCGGCTCGGCGCAGATCGAGGCGCTGATCAACGGTTTCCTCGACAGGAAGGGCAAGCCCCACGAGGGCAGTGACTTCGACGGCCGCTCCGACTACGGCCCGTTCATCGCCGGCGGCATCCCGGCCGGCGGCACCTTCACCGGCGCCGAGGGCATCAAGACGCCGGAGCAGGCGAAGCGCTACGGCGGCACGGCCGGCGCCCCGTACGACCCCAACTACCATGGCGCGGGCGACGACCTGAAGAACCTCGACCTCTCGGTCTTCGACACCAACGTGGACGTCATCGCGCACGCGGTCGGCACCTACGCGCAGGATCTGAGCTCCCTGGGCAAGTAGGCCCCACGCCGGGGGAACAGAAAGGGGCCGGTGCTCGCCGTCGAGCACCGGCCCCTTCCTCATGCGGTCAGCACACCGTTACGGGGTGACCTTCTCGATCTGCACGCTGCCGGTGCCCGCGGCGGTGCCGCGGCCGCTGAGCAGCTGCACCTCGCCGAAGAACTGACGGCCCTCGGGGGCGGCGCTGGTGACCAGCACGTTCGCCGAGACGTTCGCCGAGGCACCGCTCGCGAGGTTCACCGCGGCCGCCTCGTCCACCTGGACCGAGCCGAGCGCCGTGGAGAAGAACACGTCGCGGTAGTCGTACGTGGTGCTGCCGGCCGGGACCGCGTAGCCGATCACCTTGACGGTGTAGGTACCGGCGGCCGGGTTGGCGATGCTCACGGCCTCCTCGGAGTCGCCGTCCGCGGAGGAGGCGACCTTCACGCCGTCCTTGTAGACCTCGAGGTCGAGGTCGGCGCCCGCGTCGGAGACCTTGCCGATGGCGACGTCGAGGCGGGAGGCGCCCGCGCCGATGGTGACGGTGCTGGTGTGGGTCTCACCGTCGGCGATGGTCGGCTTGGCCACCTTCGCCGAGCCGAGCGCGCCGCCCTTGAGCTTGCCGCCGGTGATGCCCGCGGCCTCGTTCTTCACGGTCCACTGGACCGGCGCCGGGGTGCCCTGCTTCACCTCGGGCAGGACCTTGACCGCCGGGTCGAACGCCGCGCCGAGGAGGGAGACGTCCAGCTTGAACGGGTTGTCGAGCACCGGGGAGGTACGGCGCGCCTCGACCTCGATCTCCCAGACGCCGGGCTGCGGGTTCGCGTACGAACGCAGGTCCGGGCGGCAGGTGTTGGCCGGGTTGTCGTAGTTCGGGTAGCACATCGTCGTCGCCGTGTTCTCGACGGCCACACCGTAGGGGTGGATCGAGATGAAGCGGGTCTGCGCGCCGGCCGCGAGGCCGCTCAGGCTGACCTCGAGCGCCTTGGCGCCCGGCGGGACGGTCACGAAGTACGACTTGTGGGTGTTGCGCTGTACGGAGGAGGAGTCCGAGAAGCCGAACGACGGCTTCACCAGCGGGGCCGAGACGACGACCGTGGAGAGGATCTGCTTGTCGACGCCCTCGGTGGACTCGTCGTCCAGCTCCAGGATGGCGCTGTGCACGCCGGCCGTCTTCGCCTTGGCCTCGATCTTGATGGTGACCGGCTTGTTCAGCGGCAGCGTGGCGTAGTCGTAGCCGCCGAGGATCTTGAACGTGCCGTCGTTGTGGCGCAGGCTCAGGTTGTGGCGGGTGCCGTACTTCACGCCGGTGGTGCGGGTGACCACGACGTCGTACGTCTTCTTCTGGCCGACCTTCAGGCCGCCCTCGCGGTCGTAGACGCCGGTGCCGGAGCCCGGGGTCTTCAGGAACTGGTCGAGCGCGGTGTCGACCGGGGCCTTGACCGTGTAGTCGTTGGCGGAGGCGCCGCGCTGGATGGACTCCCACGCGCCGACGATGTCGATCAGACCCGCGCCCTGGGCGTGCGCCGGCACGTTGTCGATCTTCTTCGCGGTGCTGGTCAGCGCGGTGCGCAGGCTCGCCGGGGTGAGCTTGATGCCCTGCTGCTTGGCGGCCGAGATGAGCAGCGCGCTGGCGCCGGCCACCTGCGGGGCGGACATCGAGGTGCCCTGGAGCATGCCGTAACCGGCCGGGAGGCTGTAGCCGGCCTCCTTCACGGGCGCGCCGGGCAGCCACGTCTGGATGGTGTTGATGGACGCGCCGGGACCGGTGATGGTCGGCGTCATGCCGCCGTCCTCACGCGGGCCGCGCGAGGAGAACGGGAACATGTTGTACGGCGCGCTCACGCCGGAGCCGTAGTTGGCGGCCCAGGTCTCCTTGGAGACCGCGGCACCCACGGAGATGACCTTGTCCGCGAGGCTGGGGTCGCCGATGGTGTTCAGGCCGGGGCCGGAGTTGCCCGCGGAGATCACCAGCTGGACGCCGTACTTGTCGATCAGGTTGGTGTAGAGCTCGGCGCGCGCGTTGTTGCCGTCGTTCAGCGCCGGCAGGCCGCCGATGGACATGTTGACGATGTCCACGCCGCGGTTGACGACGAGGTCGATCATGCCCTCGGTCAGCGCGACGTTGGTGCAGCCGCCCGACCAGGAGCAGGCGCGCGAGGAGACGACCTTCGCGCCGGGCGCCGCGCCGTTCATCTGGCCGCCGAAGAGGCTGTTGGCGGCGGTGATGCCGGCGACGTGCGTGCCGTGCTCGGACTCGATGATGCCGACGTTGACGAAGTCGGCCTTCTTGCCGACCCAGTCCCCGCCGAACGGGTCCATCGGGACGTCCTTGCGGATCTCGATCACGAACGGGATGCGCTCGGCGACCTCGGTCGCCGGGTCGTCCGTGCCGAAGTAGCCGATCTGGAAGCCGTCCTTGTACGGCTTCATCGGCTCGTTGTTGGTGAAGTCGCCGTCCTGGTCGGTGTCGACGCGCACCGTGCCGGCCGCCGCGTCGTACAGCAGGCCGAACTGGTCGGTCTTGTCGCCGTCGCGGTTGACGTCACCGGCCATGTCGCCGGTCGCGGTGATCGACTCGCTGAAGCGGCTCCACTGGAACGAGCCCGCGGGGGCCTTCCAGCTGCGGCCGCCGGCGGTGAACTCGGTGCCGCTGACCGGGGTCACCTGCGGACGCCAGGTGGCGTCGGAGTCGGTGATCGGGTCGGTCGCGGTGACCCAGTCGACGATCTTGCGCTCGCCGGTGCTGGTCGTCTGCAGGGCCGGGTGGCCGAGGTCGACGCCGGAGTCCAGGACGCCGATGGTCACGCCGCGGCCGTCGGCCTGCGGGTTGCCCTTCACGAAGTCGACCGCGCCCGTCTCGAAGGACGGGTTGTACGGGTTCTTCGCGGGGGTGTTCTTGTCCGGCGCCGCGAAGCTCTCGGCGGCCGTCTTCTTCACCGTCCCCGTCTCGCGGTCGGAGTCCGGACGCGGGTCGGGCAGCTGGATCTCGTGGCGCAGGTCCATGCCGTGCACCGAGTCGAGCTTGGCGGCCGCCTTGAGGGCGTCCTTCGCCTTGTCGGTGGGCAGGGTGGCGCGGACGTAACCGAGGTCGTCGTACGTCTTGCCGACCGAGGCGCCCTGGACGGCGTCCAGCTGCTGGGCCACCTGCTCGGTCTGGCCGGGGGCGGTGGCGACCATCACGGTGACGGTCTTCTCGCCCTTGGCCTCGGCCTCCTGGAGGAGCTCGGCATCGGCAGAACCGAGCTTCTTGTCGGCCGACTTGACCGGTGCGGACGCGCCCGGGGTCTCGGCGGTTCCCGCCGCGAGAACGGGTGCGGCGCCGGTGGCCGCGAGCGCGGCGACCAGGCCCGCGGCCGCCGCGACGCGGGCCACGCGTCTGGCTCCGGATATGGAGCTGGGGGATTCGAGGGTCATCAGCATCCCTGTAAGTGGAAGAAAGGGTCCGGAATTCGGTGCCGGATGACCGGTCAGCTTTGCGCAAGTGACCGCTGTTTGGGGAGGGTTGCCGGAGAACGGTTCACCTCATGGCGGACTCTCGCCACCGCGGTGTATACGCCAGGACGGTCGTACCGGGACAGACCCGGACGACCTCGGGGTGCTGATGAGTCGATTTATCGACCTACAGGCCTTGTGTCAGCCATATGGCGGGATGATCCCGTGGGACAGGTGTGACAGATACCGATCGGTCAGCGCTCGCGCGTGCGCGCGTAGTGGCGGGAGGCCTTCGCCCGGTTTCCGCAGGCGGCCATCGAGCACCAGCGCCGGGTGCCGTTGCGCGAGGTGTCGTAGAAGTGCAGGACGCACGCCTCGGACGCGCAGCGCCGGATCCGGTCCGGCCCGGCGGCCAGCAGCCCGAGGTGCTCGCGCACGGCCGTCCAGGCCGGCCCCCAGGTCCGGTCGGTGAACTCGGCCCGCTCGCCCTGTCCGTCCGCCCCCACCGTGAGTCGGATGCGGCCGTGCTCCAGTACGCCGTCCAGCAGCGCCAGGGCCCCGGCGTCGGCGGGATCGGCGACCGCGCGGGCGATCGCCTCGCGCGCGGTCAGCAGGTGGACCAGGGTCGCGGCGTCGGCCCGGAACCGGTCGTCCAGGGCGTTGGACCGCAGCCAGAGGGCGAGGCCCTCGACGCGGGTGAGCCCGGCGGCCCCGGCGAAGAGGTCCTGCGGCTCGCCGTCCTGCATCCAGCGGGTGTTCAGCAGGTCCAGGGAGACCGGCTCCCCGGTGAGCGGGCGCGGATCCGTCGCCGTCATCTTCGTCCTCCGTGCGCGTCGACTAACCCTTCAAGACTACGTGACTGGTTGACATCCTCATGCCTAACCAGTAACTTCGATTTAGAAGGTTAGAGAATATCGAGGAGCCGTGAGGGCTCAGGGGAAAGGGATCCGCCATGACGACCGCCGTCAGCGCACTGCGCACCGGCCACGTGGGCCTCAACGTCACCGACCTGGCCCGCTCGCTCGGCTTCTACCGGGAGGCCCTCGGCTTCGACGTACTCGGCGAGGGCAAGGAGGACGGCCGCCGCTTCGCCTTCCTCGGCCTGTCCGGCGAGCTCGCCCTGACCCTGTGGGAACAGGCCGACGGGCCCTACGCCCCGGCCGCCGCCGGTCTGCACCACCTGGCGCTGTCGGCGGGCACCGTCGAGGAGGTCCGCGCGTACGAGCAGCGGCTGCGCGCGGTCGGCGTGGAATTCGCGTACGAGGGCCTGGTCGCCCACGGGGCGGGCGGGGCGTCCGGCGGCATCTTCTTCCACGACCCGGACGGCACCCGGCTGGAGATCTCCGCGCCCCTCGGCGCCGACGAGGCCCCCGTCCCCGTGGCCGATGCTCCGACCTGCGGTTTCTTCTAGGACGTGACCGTCATGCACACCACCATGGACACCGCCTACCACCCGGGGGCGCGGGAGCTCCAGGACCGGCTCGGGGTCCGTGAGCTCGCCGACCACGTCGGACGCTCCATCGGACCCGGCATCAAGGACGTCGCCGCGGTCTTCCTCGCCCAGCAGCCGTTCCTGGTCGTCGGCGCCGCCGACGCCGCCGGCCGACTGTGGGCGTCACTGCTGACGGGCCCGCCGGGCTTCGTGCGGGCGCGCGGCCCGCACCGCGTCACGGTCGAGGGCGGCGTGCCGGCCGGCGATCCGCTCGCCGGGGCACTGGCCACGGACGGTACCGCGGTCGGGACCCTCGCGCTCGACCCGCGTACCCGCCGCCGGATGCGGCTGAACGGCACGCTCGCGGCGGATCCGGTCGCCGGCCGTTTCGCCGTCCGCGCAGAGCAGGTATTCGCCAACTGTCCGAAGTACTTGCAGAAACGGCAGCCGCTGGAGGTACTGCCGCAGGGGCCCGGGGTCGTGCGGCGCGGGGGAGCGCTCACCCCCGGCCAGGAGCGGGCCGTCCGCGCGGCCGACACCTTCTTCGTCGCCACCACGGCGGCGGACGGGGTCGACGCCAGCCACCGCGGCGGCAACCCGGGCTTCGTCGAGGTGCGTTCGCCGCGCGAGCTGGCCTGGCCCGACTACCCGGGCAACAACATGTTCCTCACCCTGGGCAACCTCGCCGCCGATCCGCGCGCCGGACTGCTCTTCCCGGACTGGGAGACGGGCACGGTCCTCCAGCTCAGCGGCCGGGCCCGGACCGACTTCGGCGCCGACGGCTCCCGCACGGTGGTCTTCGAGATCGCCTCCGTCGTGGAGGGCCGCCACCCGGGGCGGCTGCGCTGGAGCGCGCCGGAATACTCCCCGGCCAACCCTCACCTCGGCAGCACCACGAGGTAGGCCGCCGGGTCGCGGTCGCCGGCCGCCGTCAGCGCCGTGCGGACGACCGCGGCCTGCTGCTCGGCGTGGTCGCGCAGCTTGCGCGGGGTGAGGTGCAGGACGGTCACGCCGAGGCGCTCCAGGTTCTCGCGCTTGCGCACGCACTCCGACCACTGGTCGTCCTCGCCCTGCCGCGGGGCGCGGGTGTCGATCTCGACGGCGACGGCGTGGTCGGGCCAGTAGGCGTCCACGCTGCCGAGGTGGGGGCCGCCGGGCACCCGGAGGTCCACGTTCCAGACCGGGTCCGGCAGCCGGTGGTCGCGCACGAGGGCGTACAGGCGGTCCTCGGCCATGGCCCGCCCCTCGGCGAGCAGGGAGTCCACGGCGTCGACGACGTGCGGCCGGTTCAGCAGCCGCGCCACCGTCAACTCGCGTACCAAGGCGCCCGGTTCGCAATGCCCGGCGCGTACGGCCTCGCTCAGCAGCCGGCGTACCGTGCCCGCGTCGCCGAGCTGGGCGACGGCGTCGGCCACCGCCCGGGCCACGGGCGCCACCGGCAGCCCGGTCACCTCCACCGGCCGGGGCGGCGTCGTCGCCCGCACCAGGCGTACGCAGCCCGCCGGCCGCAGCCGCCGGGTGCTCGGCACGAGGACGTCGATGTACTGGAGCGCCAGCAGCGGGGGCGCGGAGCTGAACCGGTACAGCGCGAGCGCCGCCAGCCCGGTGATCATCGCCTCCCCGCCGCGCCGCGCGGCGTACAGCAGGGCGGCGTGCAGCCGCTCCTCGCTGGTGGCGGGACCCGCGTGGAGCAGGAAGACCCCGGGCAGGATCTGCTGCCAGGGCCGCTCGGCGGCATCGGCGGCGGTGACGCCGTGCTCGCGCAGCTGGGCGAGGGTCAGCACGCGGGGACGGGCGCCGGCGCCGGTGAGGTGGCGGAGGGGGAGGGGGGTGTTGTGGTTCATGCGCTGGAGATTCCCGCCCGCCCCCGGCCCCCTAACCACTGTTACACGCCCGTCGCCAAACCCGGACAACCCCGCACTAAAGTACTGCCGTTCGACTGCCGATGGGCGGTGCGCCATCGCTGCCGCCGCTGCCCTCGGCGAGGAGGGGCCCCGCACCGCGGGGCCCCTCCCGGCCCGGACTCAGCCCGCGGCCGCGTCGCAGGCCTGGGCGCGCAGCGCCCGGGCGAGGTCGTCGCGGGACTCCACGACCAGGCGGCGCAGCGCGGGCGCCGCCTGCTCGTGCTCGGCGAGCCAGGCGTCCGTCGCGGCCAGGGTCGTCCCGCCGTCCTGGAGCAGGGGGTACAGCCCCTTCACCACGTCCATGGCGATCTGGATCGACCGCTCGCTCCACAGCCGCTCGATCACCGCGAAGTACGGCTGCGTGAACGGCGCCAGCAGAGCCCGCTGCGACGGCTGCTGCATACCCGCGATGGTGGCCTCCACCAGCGCGTTGGACAGCGCGTCCGACTCCACGACCGCCGCCCAGGCCTGCGCCTTGACCGCCTCCGAGGGACGGGCCGCCAGGCAGCGCACCTGGTGCCGCTTGCCCGAGGCGGTGTCGTCACGGGCCAGTTCGGCGTCCAGCACGGCCTCGTCGACCGCGCCGTGCGCGGCCAGCGGCAGCAGGAAGTCCCAGCGCAGCTCCTGGTCCACCTCCAGCCCGTCGATCCGCGCCGAGCCCTCCAGCAGCCCCAGCAGCAGCTGGAAGTCGCCCTCCGTCGCCGCGCACGCCGCGAAGAAGCGCGCCCACGTCAGCTGGTGCTCCGAGCCCGGGTCGGCCAGCCGCAGCTCGTGCAGCGCGCCCGCGGCCAGGTCCCGGCCGCTCTGCTCGCGCCGCTCCGGCGCGGCGTAGTGGGTGACCGCCGACAGCGCCTGGCTGTGCAGCATCTGGAGCACGCCCACGTCCGACTCGCGGCCCGCGAAGGCCAGCACCAGCGAGAGGAAGTCACGGGCCGGCATCAGCCCGTCACGGGTCAGGTTCCACAGCGCCGACCAGCACAGCGCCCGCGCCAGCGGGTCGGTGATGTCGCCCAGGTGCCGGCGCAGCGTATCCAGCGAGCCCTCGTCGAAGCGGATCTTGCAGTACGTCAGGTCCTCGTCGTTGACCAGGACCAGGTCCGGACGCTCGGCCCCGGCCAGCTCCGCCACGACGGTACGGGTGCCCGCCACGTCCGCCTCGGCCCGCGCGTAGCGCACCAGCGAGCCGTCGACGTCCAGCCGGTACAGGCCCACCCCGACCCGGTGCGGACGCAGCTCGTCGCCCTCCTGGAGCACGGCCAGCTCGGTGATCCGGCCGGCCGCGTCGTACGTCACCACCGGCGTCAGCGCGTTCACGCCCGCCGTCTGCAGCCACGCCCGCGACCATCCGGCCATGTCGCGGCCGGAGACCTCGCCCAGCACCGACAGCAGGTCGTCGAGCGTGGTGTTGCCGTACGCGTGGGCCTTGAAGTAGCGGCGCGCGCCCTCCAGGAACGCGTCCCGCCCCACGTACGCCACCAGCTGCTTGAGCACCGAGGCGCCCTTGGCGTAGGTGATCCCGTCGAAGTTCAGCTTGGCGTCCTCCAGGTCACGGATGTCGGCCGTGATCGGGTGCGTGGAGGGCAGCTGGTCGGCGCGGTAGGCCCAGGCCTTGCGGTTGTTGGCGAAGGTGATCCAGGCGTTGTCGAAGCGGGTCGCCTCGACCAGCGAGAACGTGCCCATGAAGTCCGCGAAGGACTCCTTGAGCCACAGGTCGTCCCACCACTTCATGGTGACGAGGTCGCCGAACCACATGTGGGCCATCTCGTGCAGGATCACGTTCGCGCGGCGCTCGTAGGAGGCCTTGGTGACCTTCCCGCGGAAGATGTACTCCTCGCGGAAGGTCACCAGCCCCGGGTTCTCCATCGCGCCGAGGTTGTACTCCGGCACGAACGCCTGGTCGTACTTCCCGAACGGGTACGGGTAGTCGAAGTGCTCGTGGAAGAAGTCGAACCCCTGCTTGGTGACGAGGAACACGTCGTCGGCGTCGAAGTGCTTGGCCAGCCCCTTGCGGCACATCGCGCCCAGCGGGATGGTCAGGTCCCCGCGCGTGTAGGTGTCGGTCACGTAGTGGTACGGACCGGCGACCACGCAGGTGATGTACGTCGAGATGGGCGCCGTCTCGGCGAAGTGCCACACCCCGCCCTCACGGGACGTCTCCGCGCCGTTGCTCCACACCTGCCAGCCCTCGGGCGCGGCCACCTCGAAGCGGTAGGGGGCCTTGAGGTCGGGCTGCTCGAAGTTGGCGTAGACGCGGCGGGCGTCGGCCGGCTCGTACTGGGTGTAGAGGTAGACCTCGCCGTCCTCGGGGTCGACGAAGCGGTGCATGCCCTCGCCGGTGCGGCTGTAGGCGCAGTTCGCGTCGACGACCAGGACGTTCTCGCTCGCCAGGTCCGCCAGCGCGATCCGCGCGCCGTCGAAGACCTCGGCCGGGTCCAGGGCGTGGCCGTTGAGGGTGACCGCGTTGACCGACGGGGCGATCAGGTCGGCGAAGGTGGCGGCGCCGGGTACGGCGGCCCGGAAGCGGATCGTGGTCACCGACCGGAAGGTGCGCGGGCCCTCGGCCGGTTCGGCCTCGTCGACCGCGGACCTCAGGTCGAGGACGACCTCGTACCCGTCGACCGACAGCAGCTCGGCCCGCTCACGGGCTTCGTCGCGGGACAGATTCTCTGCGGGCACCGGCACTCCTTCGTGCGTGATCACTGGGCTTCTGCCGCATCCTCCCATGGGGAATGCGGCGGGCCCGATGCCGGTTGGCGTTCACGGACGTGACCGGAGCAGACCCCCGTGAAGCCGTGTGTAGAGGAGAGACATGTCGGACATCCAGGTGCGCGAGAAGACCCCTGTCGACTTCTGGTTCGACCCGCTGTGCCCCTGGGCCTGGATGACGTCCCGCTGGATGCTGGAGGTCGAGCAGGTCCGTGACGTCGAGGTGCGCTGGCACGTGATGAGCCTCGCCGTGCTGAACGAGCACCGGCTGGACGAGCTGCCGGAGCACTACCGCGAGATGATGGCCACGGCCTGGGGCCCGGTCCGGGTGGTCACCGCCGCCCAGCAGAAGCACGGCGACGAGGCCGTCGGCAAGCTGTACACCGCGCTCGGCACCCGCATCCACAACGACGGCCGGGGCATCACCCCCGAGGTGATCGCCGAGGCCCTGGCCGAGGTCGGCCTGCCGGCGGAGCTGATCGACTTCGCGGACTCGGCGGACTACGACGTCGAGCTGCGCGCCTCGCACAAGGACGGGATCTCGCGCGTCGGCGAGGACGTCGGCACCCCGGTGATCTCCGTGCCCGGCGCGGACGGCGCCGAGGTGGCCTTCTTCGGCCCGGTCGTCACCCCGATCCCGCGCGGCGAGGCCGCGGCCCGGCTGTGGGACGGCACCCTGCTGGTCGCCTCCACCCCCGGCTTCTACGAGATCAAGCGCACCCGCACGGCGGCGCCCAGCTTCGAGTAGCCGACCGGAGCAGGACGACAGAAGGCCCCCGCGAGTCATGTCCTCGCGGGGGCCTTCCGTTACACACGCCCGCCGGTGAAGGGTGAGAAGACGATCACGAGGCGGACGGGTCCACGGGTGCCGCTCAGCCCTTGACGGGGATCAGCAGCGGGGTGTTGGCCTTGGCGTCGGCGTAGCGCCTGGCGACGTCCTGCCAGTTGACGACGTTCCACATCGCCTCGATGAAGTCCACCTTCTGGTTCTTGTACTGCAGGTAGAAGGCGTGCTCCCAGGCGTCGAAGACCAGGATCGGGGTGCTGGCGACGCCGATGTTGCCCTGGTGGTCGTAGACCTGCTCGACGACCAGACGGCCGCTGACGGGCTCGTACGCGAGCACGCCCCAGCCGGAGCCCTGCGTCGCGGAGGACGCGAAGGTGAGCTGCTTCTTGAACGTGGCGAAGGAGCCGAAGGACTCGGTGATCGCGTCCGCGAGGTCGCCCACACCGTCCGCGGCCGTCGGCTCGCCGCCGCCCTCACCGGTCTTCGGGCTGGCCATGTTGTGCCAGTAGATGCTGTGCAGGATGTGACCGGAGAGGTGGAAGGCCAGGTTCTTCTCCAGGCCGTTCAGCGCACCCCAGTTCTCCTTCTCGCGCGCCTCCGCCAGCTGCTCCAGCGTGGTGTTGGCGCCGGCGACGTACGCCGCGTGGTGCTTGTCGTGGTGCAGCTCGATGATCTGCGGGTTGATCACCGGCTCGAGCGCCGCGTAGTCGTACGGCAGCTCGGGAAGCGTGTAGATGGCCATGCGTCAGTCGGTCCCCTCGGCGTGCTCACTGCTATTGCAATCAATGCGCAACTGCACGCTAGCAGTATCTATTCCTGCAGGCAGCTAAGGGTTACCTCTGTAAAACGGCCGTGGGCCCCCTCCGACACCCCCCCCGGGCCCCCACGGGATGGGGGGCCTGTCCCCCCGTCACCCCCGCGGGAGCCCCCCGCCCCCCAACGGGATCACCCGGTTG
>NZ_JBVJDL010000002.1:729981-804795 GCF_055582305.1 Streptomyces sp. NPDC042102 | reverse complement strand
GGGGGGTTTTATAATTTTTTTTAAAATATTCCCAAAATTCAATTTTTTTTTATTTTATCCGGCGCCCATTTTTTGTTTAACTTTTAACCCGGGGGGGGGGCCCGGCCCCCCCCCCCCGCCCCCCCACGGCCGTCTGGCGGAACGTTTCGGAACGTCAGGACTGCGTGAACCAGCCGAGCAGGTCGGTGATCACGTGGTTGCTGCCGCCCCAGCTGTTGGAGATGTTGATGCGGCCGTCCGCGACGGGCGTGGTGACGTGGTTCGGCACGGTGGCCCCGGGCCGGGTGTTGAGGCTGCTGGCCTCCGGCCGGATGCCGCCGTACGCGTACACCGTCAGGAAGCCGGGCGCGCTGGTGTCGGTCGCGGTGACGTTCACGACCGCCCCGGTGGCGTGTCCGGGGATGCCCGCGACCACGGTGGTGGCGCCGGGAGCGAGCTTGCCCGTCTCCCGGGTGTCGGCCAGCCGCTTCGGGACGGCCGGCTTGAACAGCGACGTGCCGCCCTTGCCGTAGTAGCCGACCGCGTCGACGACCAGGTCGGTCGAACCGGCGTGGTTGTAGAGGGTGATGGTGCCGTCCGGGCCCACCGGGACGATGGCCTGGTTGGACTTGTCACGGCCGGGCTCGGGGTTCAGGTTCGAGGTCGCGGTCCGCTGGGCGGGGTCCGGGTAGGCGATCACGTGCGTGGGCGCCGTGGTGCCGGTGCTCGTCAGGTTCAGCGCGACCGCGGCGGCGTCGGCGGGGATGCCGCCGACTCCCGCGACCTTCACGGTACGGGTCTGGCCGCCGCCCAGCGGGCCGCCGGCCGTGCGGGTGTCGGCGAGCCGGGCCGGGGCGACCGGGCTGAAGCGCTCACCGGAGTTCGGCTGGTAGTAGCCCACGAAGTCGACGACGAGCCCCGCGGTGCCGGCGTTGAGCTGGGCCATCACCTGGCCGTACTCGCCGACGGGCACGGTGACCGTGTTGGAGGCCGTGCCCCCCTTGACGACGTTGACGTTCGAGGTCGCCGGCCGCGGCTGACCGGCCGGCCAGACGCTGAGGTGGGTGTCGTTGCTCGCGTCGGTGACCGTCACGTTGAGGACCGCCGCGGCCATCCCGCCCGGCTGGACCCCGCCCGAGCCCTGGTAGTAGGCCGGCAGGGCCAGCTTGGCGGGTGTGCCGCCCTGGAGGGGCGCGTTGGTTGCACGGGTGTCCAGCACCCGCACGGGGCTGCGGGGCACGTACCCGGAGGCGGCGTAGTCGGTCCGCACGGTGTGGGTGGCGGTGGCCTTGGCGCCCTTGGCGTCGTGGAGGGTGATGGTCACCTTGTACTCGCCGGGCTGGGGGTAGACGTGCCGGAAGCGCTCCAGGCCGCTGCCGCTGCCCTTGGTGCCGTCACCGAAGTCCGCTTCCCAGCCCTGGACCGGCCACGGGGCCGTGACGGCCGCCGGCTCGAAGTCGACGCTCAGCGGGGCGACGTAGGTGCGCAGGTCGCCCGCGGCCGGCAGGACCTCGCGGCCGCTGAGGCCGGCGGTCAGCGGGACGTCGGGCGCGGTCGCCTTGGCCGCCTGCTCGGCGGAGACCTCCACGCCCACGCCGGTGACCGCCGTCACCTTGACCGTGCACGCGCACGGCGAGGCGTAGACGTGCGTGGCGCTGCGCTCCTTGGTGACGACCGGGGCGCTCCCGTCGCCGAAGTCGAAGCGGTACGTCAGGCCCGAGGGCCAGCGGCTGTCGGTGGTGGCCGTGGCCGTCACCGGGGTCCCGGTGGGCGCCCACGGCTGGTCGAGCTGCATCGAGACCTTGGTCAGGTAGTCCTGGGTCTCGCGGTGCCCGCGGTCGATGAAACCGCCGTCCTTGCCGGTGTTGGGGACCCGGGGGTCGTCCGCGGTCGGGTAGCCCCGCTCGTCGGAGGGCAGCACGCCGGGCGCCGTCGGGTCGCCGGAGTCGATGGCGGGAGAGCCGTCCACGCCGTCGACCACGCCCATCGCCGAGGGGACGAGGATGTCGTGCCCGCCCTGGCCGGTCGCGGCCGCGAAGTCGGCGGCGGTCTCGTAGGTACTACCGCCCCACCGGTAGGCCGTCAGCTGGCTCTGGGCGCCCTCGATCAGGAGGTTGTAGTCGGCGCGGGTGCCGGACGTGGCGCTCTGCGCCACCGAGATGCCCACGCGCTCGGGCGCCGGGCACGTGCCGCCGAACATCGGGCGGACCAGGTTGTTGAACACCGCGGACCCGGTGGAGGTGCCGGTGAGCGAGACGGCCGCTCCGCAGTCGAGGTGGAGCGTGTTGTTGGTGACGGCGGTGCCGGGCGCGTCCTGCGCCTCGACCGGCGCGTGCAGGGCGCCGTAGACCTCGCTGCGGCCGAGCACGGTGCGCTGCGCCCCGCCCTCGACCCGGACGCCGAACAGCTTGCCCCGGGTGAGCCGGACGTCCGCGCTCGCCTCGCCGATCACGACGGCGGGGCGGTCGAGGGCCGCGGCGTCAGCCGGGTTCACCTGGAGCCTGTCGAGCTCGATCCCGGTGGAACGGGTGACCTGGAGGCCCTTGTCGACCTTCAGCCCGCGGACCGCCACGTGCGAGGCGCCGTTGACGGTGAGGCTGCCGGCCAGCGTCGCCGAGGCCTCGAAGACGATCGGCCTGCCCGGCTCACCGGACCGGTCGAGGGTGAGGGACTCGGGGTAGGTGCCGGGCTGGATCCGCACGGTCTGGCCCGGCTGCGCGACCTTGGCCGCGGCCGAGATCGAGCAGTACGGGACGGCCTGCGAACCGGTCCCGGCGTCGGAGCAGCCGGACTCCGCCCGCTGGTTGACATAGAGGGTGTCCGGGGTGCCGGCCGCGGCGGCGGCCGGCATCCCGAGGAGAGTGACGAGACCTGTGGTCAGCAGGACCGTCGTACGAGTGGGACGCACCAGGAAGGTTCCTTCGGCTGGAGTGACGTGGAATCCCACGGGTGCGGTGCTTCACGACCGGTGCCCGGTCGGTTTCCCCCCAACAACCGTCGGGTGCACGCGGATCCGCGGAGACGATCACCATCATCCATTTTCGGACAGTCCCTGTCACCTTCAATCAGGAACCTTCCCGCGGGGGCTCAGACGTCGGCACCGGTCCCGGCCGAGGCCCTGGCGCGCTGCATCACGTACCCGGTGACCGCGAGGGCGAGGGTCAGGCCGCCGGTGAAGACCACCTGGACCCGGGTGTCGGGGTCCCACGCCATCAGCACCAGCACCCCGGCCACCCCGGCCAGCGCCACCCACGTCAGGTACGGGAAGCCCCACATCCGCACGACGAGCTTCTGCGGAGCCTCCCGCTCCAGGCGGCGGCGCAGGACGAACTGGGAGACCGCGATGAAGCCCCAGACCACGAGGATGACCCCGCCGACCATGTTCAGCAGCCAGGCGAAGAGGGTGTCCGGGTACCAGTAGGACAGCAGCACCGTGACGAACCCGAAGCCGCAGGAGGCCAGCACCGCGCGGCGCGGGACGCCGCCGGAGACCTTGCCCAGGGCCTTGGGGCCCTGGCCGCGGGCCACCAGCGAGTAGGCCATGCGCGAGGAGCCGTAGATGTTGGCGTTCATCGCCGACAGCAGCGCGATCAGGATGACCACGTTCATGACATGGCCGGCGCCGGGGATGCCCAGGTGGTCCAGGGCGGCGGCGTACGGGGCGGCGGCGACGCCCTCGGAGTCCCACGGGACGAGGGTGACGATGACCAGCATCGAGCCGACGTAGACGACGGCGATGCGCCACATCGTGGTGCGCACCGCCCTGGCGACGCCGCGGACCGGGTCGTCGGACTCGGCGGCCGCGATGGTCACCGTCTCCAGGCCGCCGTACGCGACGACGGAGGCGAGCAGGCCGACCAGCAGGCCGTCGACGCCGTTGGGCAGGAAGCCGCCGTCGTGCAGGAGGTTGGCGGTTCCCGGGGCGGCGGTGCCGGGCAGCAGGCCCAGGATCGCCAGCGTGCCCAGGACCAGGAACAGGCCGATCGCGGCGATCTTCAGCGCGGCGAACCAGAACTCGAACTCGCCGAAGTTGGAGACGGCGGCCAGGTTGGAGCCGCAGAAGACGGCCATGAAGAGCAGCACCCACAGCCAGCTCGGGGTGCCCGGGAACCAGCCGGTAATGATGGCCGCCGCGCCGATCGCCTCGATGGCGACACCGACGCACAGCAGGGTCCAGAACAGCCAGCCGGCGGTGAACCCGGCCCACGGGCCGACGGCCCGCTCGGCGTGCACGGAGAAGGAGCCGGAGGCGGGGTTGGCGGCGGACATCTCGCCGAGCATCCGCATCACGAACATCACGAGCAGCCCGGAGGCGGCGTACGCGAGCACGATCGACGGTCCGGCGGCCGCGATGCCGGCGCCGGAGCCCACGAAGAGGCCGGCGCCGATGACGCCGCCGAGGGCGATCATCGACAGGTGGCGCTGCTTCAGCCCGCCCGACAGCGGCGATCCGGCGGGGCTGCCGCCGGGGCCGGTGGGCGGTGCGGGTGGCGTGACGGTGGTCTGGCTCATTTCAGGTGTGCCTGTCCGGTGTGCGGGTGTGCGGGTGTGCGGAAGAAGGTGCCCCAGTCTGGCCTTCGTCCGCTGACCGGACAGGTCGCGTCCGGTATCCGGACATCCGCCTCACCGGACGTGATCACTCCGGTACGGCACGCCGGGGCGGGGAACGACGGAGCCCCCGCGCACCGCACGGGGGCTCCGCTCCTCCTCGGCCGGACATCGGCCGCAGATCAGTTCCTGCGGTCGCGCAGTTCGCGCAGCCCCGCCACCGCCAGGACCGCGACGGCCGCACCGGTCGACCACAGCAGCTGCGGGCGCGCGGCGTCGTCGAAGAGCATCAGCACCAGCACCGCCGCCATGCCGGCCAGCGCCGCCCACGTCAGGTACGGGAACGCCCACATCCGCAAGGTCAGCCGCTCCGGCATGTCCCGCTCGATACGGCGGCGCAGCCGCAGCTGCGAGACCGCGATCAGCGCCCACACGAACAGCAGCACCGCGCCGACCGCGTTGAGCATGTAGAGGAAGATCGTGTCGGGCCACAGCAGGTTCAGCACCACGGAGACGAACCCGAAGGTCACCGACGCGAACACCGCGCGCCGCGGCACCCCGCCGCCGGACACCTTCAGCAGCGCCTTGGGCGCCTCACCGCGCTCGGCCAGCGAGAACACCATCCGCGAGGAGCCGTACAGATTGGCGTTGAGCGCGGACAGCAGCGCCACGAACACCACCACGTTCATGATCTGCCCGGCCCCCGGGATCCCGATGGAGTCCAGGACGGCCACGTAGGGGCTCTGGCCCGGCGCCAGCGAGTCCCACGGCAGCAGCGTGACGATGACGAGCATCGAGCCGATGTAGAAGAAGAGGATGCGCCACACCGCGCTGCGCACCGCCCGCGCCACCGAGCGCGCCGGGTCCTCGGACTCGGCCGCCGCGATGGTGACGACCTCCAGGCCGCCGAACGCGAACACCACCGCGAGCACGCCGGAGATCACCCCGGCCCAGCCGCCCGGCAGGAAGCCGCCCTGCCCGGTCAGGTTCGTCAGCCCGACCGGGTCGGTGTCCGGCAGCAGGCCGAAGATCGCCAGCGTCGACAGGACCAGGAACAGCACGATCGCGCCGACCTTGAGCGCCGCGAACCAGAACTCGAACTCGCCGAAGTTCCGTACGGCGGCCAGGTTGCTGACGGTGAAGACCACCATGAAGATCAGCACCCAGCTCCACTGCGGTACGCCCGGCAGCCAGCCGTTCGCGATCTTCGCGGCGCCCGTCGCCTCCACGGCGAGGACGACGACCAGCAGGAACCAGTAGAGCCAGCCCGCCGAGAACCCGGCCCAGCGGCCCATGGCCCGCTCGGCGTGCACGGAGAAGGAACCGGAGGCGGGCATCGCGGCGGACATCTCGCCCAGCATCCGCATCACCAGCATCGCGAGGGCGCCCGCGAGCAGATAGGACACGATGATGCCCGGACCGGCGAGGGTGATACCGGCCCCGGAGCCGACGAAGAGACCGGCGCCGATGACGCCGCCGAGCCCCAGCATGGTCAGGTGGCGCTGCTTCAGACCGTGACCGAGGGGTTCCTCGGCGAGATCCGGCAGGGGTGCTTGTGACATCCCCACAGTGTCCCCGAGCCGGGAGCGGCCACGCAAAACGGACGGGGAGCAACCAAAAGGCATGGTGATACGCATCACTTCGGACGCTCCCGGCCCGTCGGGGGTCCGTCGGGGAAGCCGCTCTTTGTGCACTCCCCACCATGTTGCGGAGCGTGGCTTTGTGGTCGCGCGACGGTGAGGCCCGGGCGGCGGCGGGACTAACGTCACGGTGTCCCGTCCCGCCAGACCCCTCACCCTGGAGCCCCGATGAGCACCGCGTCCCTCTCCTCCGCCGCCACCGTCCGGCCCGGAGCCGTCCTCGCCGACCTGCTCCCGGCCAGCCGGGCCCGCGACATCGCGCTGGTCGTCGGCGGCGCCGCGCTCACCGGGCTCGCCGCGCAGATAGCCGTCCCCGTGCCCGGCTCCCCGGTGCCCGTCACCGGCCAGACGTTCGCCGCCCTGCTCGTCGGCACCGCCTTCGGCGCCCGCCTCGGCTTCCTCTCGCTCGCCCTGTACGCGGTGGCCGGGGCCGCCGGTGTGCCGTGGTTCGCGGGCGGCACCTCGGGCGCGTTCGGCGCGTCCTTCGGCTACGTGCTCGGCATGCTGCTGGCGGCCACCGTCGTCGGCGCCCTCGCGCGCCGCGGCGCCGACCGCTCGGTGGTGCGGACCGCCGCCACGATGGTCCTGGGCTCCGCGGTCATCTACGCGGTCGGCGTCCCGTACCTGATGGCGTCCACCGGCATGTCGCTGTCCGCCGCCGTGGCCGCGGGCCTGGTCCCGTTCCTGCTCGGCGACGCCCTCAAGGCCGCCCTCGCCATGGGCGCGCTGCCGGCCGCCTGGAAGCTGGCGGGCCGCCGCGGCTGAGCGCCGCCCCCGTCGTCACGCAGATACGCCGGAGCCCGGCCCGCTGTGCAGACAGCGGGCCGGGCTCCGGCGTACGTAGGGGGTACCCCTGCGGGACTAGGCGTCCACGGCGGCGCGCTTGCGGCGCCCGTCGACGATGAAGCCGGCGACCACGACGACGGCCGCGACCATCAGCGACAGCAGCACGACCTCGCGGTTGGCGTCGTCGAAGAGCATGTAGCCCAGCACGAAGGTGATCATCGCGGCGGTCGCCCACGTCAGGTACGGGAACAGCCACATCTTGACCGTCAGCTTCTCCGGCGCCTCGCGGAGCAGGATCCCGCGCATCTTCAGCTGGGTCAGGCAGATGACCAGCCAGACGAAGAGCGCGATGGCACCCGAGGAGTTCAGGAGGAAGGTGAAGACCGTGTCCTTGAAGGCGTAGTTGAAGTAGACGGCGACGAAGCCGAACACCGTGGAGCCCAGGATCGCGGCGACCGGCACACCGTTCTTGTTGACCTTGGCGAACGCCTTCGGCGCGTCGCCGCGCTCACCGAGCGAGAAGGCCATACGGGAAGCGGTGTACAGACCCGAGTTCAGGCAGGACAGCACGGCGGTCAGGACGATGACCTCCATGATCGTGCCCGCGTTCGCGATGCCGATCGAGTCCAGGGCGGCGACGTAGGAGCCCTTCTCGACGATCGAGGGGTCGTTCCACGGCAGCAGCGTCAGGACGACGAAGATCGAGCCGAGGTAGAAGACCGCGATGCGCCAGATGACCGAGTTGGTGGCCTTGGTGACCGCGCGGCGCGGGTCCTCGGACTCACCGGCGGCCAGCGTGACGATCTCGCTGCCCATGAAGGAGAAGACGACCATCAGCACACCGGTGAGGATGGCGCCGTACCCGTTGGGGAAGAAGCCGCCGGTGTCGGTCAGGTGCGCGAAGCCGGCACCCGGGTTGTCGGAGCCCGGCAGGACGCCGAAGACGGCCAGCATGCCGATGACCACGAACGCGCCGATGGCGACGACCTTGATGCCCGCGAACCAGAACTCGAACTCGCCGTAGGAGGCGACCGAGCCCAGGTTGGTGACGGTCAGGACCGCCATCACGATGAGCGCCCAGGCCCACTGCGGGACGGCCGGGATCCAGCCTTCGAGGATGGCGGCGCCGGCGGTGGCCTCGACGGCCAGCACGACGACCCAGAAGAACCAGTACAGCCAGCCGATCGAGAAGCCGGCCCAGCGGCCGAGCGCGCGGTCGGCGTACGCCGAGAAGGAGCCCGAGTTGGGGCTGGCGGCGGCCATCTCGCCGAGCATCCGCATGACGAAGACGACCATCGCGCCGACGAGCAGATAGGAGATCAGGATGGCGGGGCCGGCCTTGGCGATACCGCCGCCGGAGCCGACGAACAGACCGGCGCCGATGACACCGCCGATGGCGATCATGGAAAGGTGGCGGTTCTTGAGACCGGCCTTCAGACCGTCGGAAGACTGAGGGGTGCCGGGTTCGCCGGACGGTCCGCCTGCCTTCTGAAGGGTCGTCGTGGAGCTCATGGACGGATCCTTAGGTTCTCGGGTTGCGAGCCCCGGAAGTAAAACCCGGGATGAACGGAAGACGGAAGACCCGAATCCGGATCGTTGCCGGAGGACGAAGGTCCGGGACCTTCGTCCCACCTGCCACCACCCCCGTCCCATCTGGGTAGTTTGGGATTACTTGAGCTTTCGGAGTGACGTACGCGACACTTTTCCCGCGGCCGCCCGGAGCGCCCCCGCATGCGCTCCGGCGGGGTGTCCCGTGCCACACTCGTGCCATGCGCGTGTACCTCGGATCCGACCATGCCGGCTTTGAGCTCAAGAACCACCTGGTGGACTGGCTCAAGAACAACGGCCACGAGCCCGTCGACTGCGGGCCCCACATCTACGACGCCGTCGACGACTACCCGCCGTTCTGCCTGCGCGCCGCGGAGAAGACCGCCGCGGACGCCGACAGCCTCGGCATCGTGATCGGCGGCTCCGGCAACGGCGAGCAGATCGCCGCCAACAAGGTCAAGGGCGTCCGCGCCATCCTGGCCTGGAGCGTCGAGACCGCGAAGCTCGGCCGCGAGCACAACAACGCCAACGTGATCTCCGTCGGCGGCCGGATGCACACCCAGGACGAGGCCACCAGCTTCATCGAGGCCTTCCTGGCGACCCCGTACTCCGGCGAGGAGCGCCACACCCGCCGCATCGAGATGCTCTCGGCGTACGAGACCACCGGCGAGCTGCCCGCGATCCCGGCCCACCACCCGCAGGACCAGTAGCCCCCTCCGTGCCGCCGGGACCCTGACGGGGGCCCGGCGGCACGGCGTTTCCCGCCCCCGGCGGCGGGGACGCCCCGTCCCCAGGCCCAGGACCGCAGGAGAACACCGTGCCCGAGGGGCATACGATCCACCGCCTCGCCCAGGACCACGCCGAGCGCTTCGCCGCCCGCCCGGTCCGCGTCAGCAGCCCCCAGGGCCGCTTCGCCGAGAGCGCCGCCCTCCTCGACGGCCGCGAGCTCGACGTCGCCGAGGCCCACGGCAAGCACCTGTTCCTGGGCCTGGGCGAGGACTGGATCCACATCCACCTCGGTCTCTTCGGCAAGTACGGCTTCGGCCCCGTACCGGCGCCGCCCGCCACGGACACCGTCCGGCTGCGGCTGCGGAACGACACGCACTACGCCGACCTGCGCGGCCCGACCACCTGCGCCCTGATCACCGGCGCCGAGAAGAAGGCGATACACGACCGGCTCGGCCCCGACCCGCTGCGCGCCGGCGACGACCCGGACCGGGCCTGGGCGCGGATCTCCCGCTCCCGCACCACCATCGCCGCGCTGCTCATGGACCAGAAGATCGTCGCGGGCGTCGGCAACGTCTACCGCGCCGAGGTCCTCTTCCGGCACGGCATCGACCCCTACCGGGCGGGCAAGGACGTCACCCGCGCCGAGTGGGACGCGATGTGGCGGGACCTGGTGGACCTGATGCGCGAGGGCGTGCGAAACAACCGCATCGACACCGTCCGCCCCGAACACACCCCCGAGGCGATGGGCCGCCCGCCGCGCGTGGACGACCACGGCGGCGAGGTGTACGTGTACCGCCGCGCCACCATGGCGTGCCACATCTGCGCCGGCGAGATCCGCACCGCCGACCTCGCCGCCCGCAACCTGTTCTGGTGCCCCGCCTGCCAGCCGCGCTGACGGGCGGGGTCACAGCACTACCGGGTCACAGCACTACCGGTCACAGCACTAGAAGCCGTGCGGCAGCCACGGGGCCACCTCGCCGGCGAAGGCCCGCGACGCCGCCGCCAGGGCGCCCGGGCGCAGCTCCGTCACCCGGCCCGCCGCCGCCAGCGAGGTCAGCGTCACGCCGCCCAGGTACGCCGAGCCCAGCTCGCGCACGGACAGGGCGAGGTCCGGCGCCCGCTCCGTACGGACGCACGAGGCGCCCTCCGCGTCACCCACCAGGTGCCAGCGCCCCTCGTTCCACGGACCGAACGCGTCGGCCACCTCCAGGACCACGTCCACCGGAGCCCCGTACGTCCGCGCCGTCAGCGCCGCCGGCAGGTCCACCAGCCGCACGTACAGCGAGTCCCGTGTCCGCGCCTGCGCCCGCCGTATGTCGGTCACCAGGTGCAGCACCGGGTCGTCCACGGGCCGCCGGTACGCCCGAACGCTCCACGTCAGGTCGATGTCGAAGACGTACCGCCACAGCGCCGCGTACGCCGCCGGATCCAGCGCCTCCAGGTCCTGCACCTCGACGGACCCCGCCGAGCCCGCCGCCTCCCAGTCCGCCCGGACCCGGTAGCGGACGTACCCGCGCACCGCGCCGTCCTCGCCCTCCGCCAGCACGCACTGCAGCGGGGAGGCGCCGTCCCGGTTCCCCGGCGGGTCCAGCAGCGCCTGCCGCTCCCAGCCCGGCTGCCGCGCCGGCATCCCCGGCCGCGCCGGCACCAGCTCGGCGTACACCTTCTCGCACGCGGCCAGCGCCCGCTCCGGATCCGACATCCGCAGCCGCACCCCGTCCGTCCCCGCCGGCACCGCCAGCCGGACCCGCGTGGTGTCGATGTCCACCGACAGCGCGTACGTCGCCGTGCCGTACCCGAAGCGCCCGTAGATCGCCGGGTCCGAGGCCGTCAGCACCGCGATCGGCTCGCCACCCGCCCGGACGTCGTCCAGCTGACGCCGCATCAGCGAGGTCAGCACCCCGCGGCGGCGGTGGGTGGGGGAGACCCCCACCATGGTCACGCCCGCCGCCGGCACCAGCGCACCGCCCGGCACCGAGAGGCGGAAGCTGAACGCCGAGGCCGAGCCGACGCAGTCCTCCCCGTCCCAGACCGCCAGGGAACGCTCCGCCTCGGTCAGCGACCGGTACAGCTCCCGCTCCTCCGAGGTGTCCGCCACCCCGCCGAACGCCAGTTCCAGGTGGGTGTACCAGACATCCCACTCATCCGGCTGCAATACGCGCGTCTCCATCGCCATAAGACCATCCCTACCAGGGCATTCCGTCCCGGTCGACCCAATTTCGGGCCTCTGGTCGGGGGGTACCCCTGCGCGTCCACAGCCAGGATGGATAGGGTCCCGAAGCAATGGCCGGAGCTCGGACGGAGACCTTCACGGCCCGGATGCGCAAGACGTCGCACCGGGCCCGCACCGCCCTGCGCAAATCCGCCGTCGACTACTTCCGCGGCGACGCCTCCGACTGGCTCGCCTTCGCCGGACTGCTCCTGACCGTCCCGGCCATCACCTGGGGCACCCTGCTGTTCCCGGTCTGGTGCTCCCCGTCCGCCCTCGTCCTGCCCATCGTCGCCGGCGGCCTGCTGCTGCGCCCGGCCAGCCTGCTGGCGCTGTACGCCACCGCCGCGTCCGCGCTGATCGTCGAGGCCCTCGTCCTCGGCCCGTACACGGAAGGCCCGGCCCGGGTCACCCCCGGTACCGTCCTGGTCGTCGCCGCCTGCGGGTTCTTCGGACTGGTCATCGCCCAGTTCCGCAGCCGCGTCGGCGTGCCCTGGCGGCGCGGCGGCACCATGCTCTTCGACCTGCGCGAACGCATCCGCGTCCAGAGCAAGCTGCCCGCCCTGCCCGGCGGCTGGCACCGCGAGATGGCCCTGCGTCCGGCCGGCGGCCAGTCCTTCTCCGGCGACTTCGTCGTCGCCGCCCGCACCAACGGCGGCCGGACCCTGGAGGTCGTCCTGACCGACGTCTCCGGCAAGGGCATGGACGCGGGCTCGCGCGCCCTGCTGCTCTCCGGCGCCTTCGGCGGCCTCCTCGGCTCCCTCCCGCCGCACGACTTCCTGCCCGCCGCCAACGGCTACCTGCTCCGCCAGGACTGGGACGAGGGCTTCGCGACCTCCGTCCACCTCGTCCTGGACCTGGAGACCGGGGACTTCGAACTCCTCTCCGCCGGCCACCTGCCCGCCCTCCAGCTCTCCGCGGGCTCCGGCCGCTGGCAGGAGAAGGCGGGCGAGGGCCCGCTCCTCGGCGTCTACGACGGCGCGGAATTCACCCCCGCCCGCGGCAACCTCCGCCGGGGCGACGTCCTCATGCTCTTCACCGACGGCCTCGTCGAGACCGCCGACCGCGACATCAGCGAGGGCATCGACCGCCTCACCGGCGAGGCCGACCGCTACGTCGCCGCCGGCTGGGAGGGCGCGGCCTGGCACCTGATCGAGAAGGTCGCCAAGGACGTCAACGACGACCGCGCGCTGCTGCTCATCCGCCGCTCGCCGTGACCGGAGTGGTCTGTGTGACCGGTGTGGTCGGGTTTCCCCTACTCCCGACCGACCGGCTCGCGCCATGGCCGCGCCCACGGCCCCCTCATAGCGTCTGACGTATCACTTCGAACGATACGGAAGGCGGCACCCATGGCACTGCGGCGGACCGGCCCCGGACGGCCCGAGACGGCGCTCCACGACCCGGCGCGCGAGGAGACGGCGTACGCCCCCGCGCCCGCCGTGGAGCTGCGCGGCGTACGGCGGGAGTACGGCCGCGGCCCCGCCACCGTGCACGCCCTGCGCGCCGTCGACCTGACCCTGCCGCGCGGCACCTTCACCGCCGTCACGGGACCCTCCGGCTCCGGCAAGTCGACGCTCCTGCGGTGCGCGGCCGGCCTGGACCGGCCCACCGCCGGCTCCGTCCGGCTCGGCGGCACCGAGATCACCGGCATGGCCGAGAACGAGCTCGCCGAGCTGCGCCGCGGCCGCCTCGGCTTCGTCTTCCAGGCCTTCAACCTGCTGCCCTCGCTGACCGTCGAGCAGAACGTGCTGCTGCCGATGCGGCTGGCCGGCCTCCTCGAGGACCGCGGCCGCGCCGCACGGCTGCTCACCCAGGTCGGCCTCGACGGCGCCGGCGGGCGCCGCCCCGCAGACCTCTCCGCCGGCCGGCAGCAGCGGGCCGCCCTCGCCCGGGCCCTGGCCACCCGCCCCGATGTGATCTTCGCCGACGAACCCACCGGCGCCCTGGACACCACCTCGGCCGCCGGGGTCCTGGCGCTGCTGCGGGCCGCCGTGGACTCCCTCGGCGTCACCCTCGTCATGGTCACCCGCGACCCGGTCGCGGCCTCCCACGCCGACGAGGTCCTCCTCCTGGCCGACGGGCGGACGACGGCCCGGCCGCCCCGCGGCACCCCGGCCGCCGCCTGACCCGGGCCGCCGACGAGGCCCGGCCGGGGCGTCCGGAGGATCAGCGCACCGGCGCCTTCCACGGCCCGAGCCCCAGCCGCCCCGTGGTGCCCAGGTCCACCGGCCGCGTCAGCGCGAGCGTCTGGCGGGGCGCGCCCGGGCGCGGCTGGACGTCGATGTGCCAGCCGTCCACGGCGGGCGTGGACACGTCGGTGACGAGGTTGCGCCACAGCAGCCCGAACGACGCCGTCTGACCGGGCCGCAGCGTCACCTGCTGCGGCGCCTGGTCGAAACTGTCCACGGTGGACACCCCGTTGGACCCGTGGCCCACGTCCACCCGCACCGGTTCCTTCTTCTTGTCCAGCAGCCGGATGTCCGGGAAGCCGTTCAGCACGTACGGCTCCGTCCCGCAGTTGGTCAGGTCCACGCTCTCCACGCGCAGCCCCATCGCCGCGTCCCCGCCGCCCTCGCTCAGCCGCACCCCGTCCGCGGGACAGGCCCCCTGCGCGGGCGCGCCGGACGCTCCCGGCGTCCCGCCGGCCACACCGGCCGAGGCCTGGGGCAGCCCCCTCAGGTCCGCCGGCGGTGCGGCCGTCGGCCCCGCCGCCCGCTCCGGAGCCGGCGCCGCCTCGCACCCGGCGAGCACCCCCGCGACGGCCACGGCACCGACGGCCCCGGCGATCCCGCGTATCCACCGATTCATGATCATCCACCGACTCTACGCGGCCGTCCGGGCCACCCGCCCGTGATTGGCCCGGTACCGGCCCCGCGGCCCGGCCTAGCGTGACGCCCATGCACCCCGCCCTCGCCACCGACCTCGACCGGCTGCCCGCGCTCCTGGCGCGTACGCTCCGGCAGGCCACCGACGCGCTGGCCACCCTCGACGCGCGCCCCGTCGTACCGCCCGCCGCCCCGGGCCCCGGCCCCGCCCCCGACCCCGAGCAGGAGACCGCGCTGGGCACGGGCATCGGCCTGGACCGCGCCCTGGACGAGTTCGCCCGCCGCTGGGCGCCCCGCTTCTCGGCCTCCGCCGGTCCCCGCTACCTCGGCTTCGTCACCGGCGGCGCCACCCCCGCCGCCCTCGCCGGGGACTGGCTGACCGCCGTGCACGACCAGAACTCCAACTCCGCCCTCGACGGCGCCGGCCAGGACCTCGAACGCGAGACCGTCGCCGCCCTCCGCGACCTGTTCGGGCTCACCGCCGCCCACACCGGCACCTTCGTCAGCGGCGCCACCATGTCCAACACCACCGGCCTCGCCGTCGCCCGCGAATGGCTCGGCGAACGCCTCGGCGTCCGCCCCTCCGAGGACGGGGCGGCCGCCCTCGGCCCCGTCCGCGTGCTGTCCGGCGCCCCGCACTCCTCCATCGCCAAGGCCCTGTCCGTCCTCGGCCTCGGCCGGCGCGCCCTCGTCACCGTCCCCACCCTCCCCGGCCGCGAGGCCGTCGACCCGGCCGCCCTCGACCGCGCGCTGGCCGACACGCCCGGCCCGGCGGTCGTCGTCGCCAACGCCGGCACCGTCAACACCGTCGACTTCGACGACCTCCGCGCCGTCGCGGCCCTGCGCGAACGCCATGACTTCTGGCTCCACACCGACGCCGCCTTCGGCGCCTTCGCCGCCCTCTCCCCGGAGCACGCCCATCTCACCGCCGGACTCGACGCCTCCGACTCCGTCTGCGTCGACCTGCACAAATGGCTCAACGTGCCCTACGACAGCGCCGTGCAGTTCACCCGCCGCCAGGACCTCCAGGCCCGCGTCTTCGCCAATGCCGCCGCCTACCTCGGCCCCCTGGGCGAGCGCCCCGACCTGGTCCACCTCACTCCCGAGAACTCCCATCGGCTGCGCGCCCTCGCCGCCTGGTTCACCCTGCGGGCGTACGGCCGCGACGGGCACCGCGAGATCGTCGAGCGCGACATCGCCTGCGCCCGCGCGCTCGGCGACGCCCTCGCCGCCGACCCCGCCTTCCGGCTGCTTGCCCCGGTCCGCCTGAACGTCGTCTGCTTCACCCTGGCCGACGCCCCGACCGCCGAGCGCCTGACCGCCCTGCGGGAGGCGGCGGCCGCCGAGGTTTTCGTCACCCCGACGGTCCTGGCGGGAACCCCGGCCCTGCGCGCCGCGTTCTCCAACTGGCGCACCACCCCCGCGGATGTCCACCGGGCCGCCGAGGCCCTCCGTACGGCGGCAAGGGAGACCGGATGACAGGGACGGCACGGCACCCGCACGACCTCACCCTCGCCGAGGTGGAGGCCCTGGCGCGCGCTGCGCACGAGGGCCAGACGGACAAGGCGGGCCGTCCGTACGCCGAGCACCTCGCCGCCGTCGCCGAGGGCGTACGCGCCCGCGGCGGCACCCCGGAGCAGCAGGCCGCCGCCTGGCTCCACGACGCGGTGGAAGACGACGCGCTGAGCCGCGCCTGGCTGGATTCCGCCGCCCTGCCGCAGTCCGTCAAGGACATGGTCCTCGCCGTCACCAAGCGCCCCGGCGAACCGGTCGAGGAGTACGCGGCCCGCATCCTGGCCACCCCCGGCGCCCTGCTGATCAAGGAGTCCGACCTCGCGCACAACGCGGATCCGGCCCGCCTGGCCGTCCTCGACGCCCCGACCCGTGACCGCCTGACCGCGAAGTACGCCCGGGTCCGCGCCCTGCTGGGCCTGTGACATCTCAGTAAAACAGGCACAGTTGGCAGGAAACGGCGCCACGGGACGGGTAGCGGGGGCCTGTTGGTGGCACGATGGTCCATATGGGGGTGCGCCGGCCGTGCCCCGGGCCGACCAGGGGACGACCGAAGGTGTGATCAGTAGTGGCCATTTCGCTGTCAGTGGTGGTTCTGTTGGCGATCATCCTGGTGGTGCTGATCCGCGGCAACCACCTCAAGGCCGGCCCGGCCATCGTCGCCGTCCTCTTCGGTTTCTTCCTGGCGTCGAGCTCCATCGCCCCGGACGTGAACCGTTTCCTCAACTCCCTGGCGGACACGATCGCGGGCATCAAGATCTGACCCTCACGGGCCCCGGGAACGCGTCAGGGCCAGGCGGAGGAAAAATCCTCTGACCTGGCCCTGAGCCGTTGAGAGCGGGCGACGGGAATCGAACCCGCGTAGCTAGTTTGGAAGACTAGGGCTCTACCATTGAGCTACGCCCGCAAGGCTTGCGCCGCAGGTCGGAAGGACCGCGGCACAGGGAGCATCCTAGCGGGTGGGGCCGGGGGAGTGCACACCCCATTCGGGCCGCGCGTCCCTGCCGTCGCCGCCCCGCCGTCCCGGATGCGAAAACAGCGGGCGTCGGACCGTCTCCGGCCATGTACCCTACGTGTCGCACCGACGGGGTGTGGCGCAGCTTGGTAGCGCGTCCGCTTTGGGAGCGGAAGGTCGTCGGTTCGAATCCGGCCACCCCGACCAGCATCACCTCTCCATCCGCACCGCCACCCGCGAAGATCGCGTTGTGGGCTGCTTCCCGCTTGCGGTTACTATGCAAGCTGCGTGCCCGTGTGTCTGATGTACCGGGCCCGATCCGCTGAACCGCTGAATACGCAGCGACACAGCAGCCCCCAAGAAGTCAGCCACAAGGAGACCGAACCGTGAAGAGCGCCGTGGAGACCCTGAACCCGACTCGGGTTCGGCTCACTGTCGAGGTGCCCTTCGAGGAGCTCAAGGACAGCCTCGACGCGGCGTACAAGAAGATCAACCAGCAGGTCACGGTCAAGGGCTTCCGCAAGGGCAAGATCCCGGCCCGGGTCATCGACCAGCGCTTCGGTCGTGGCGCGGTGCTGGAGGAGGCCGTCAACGACGCCCTCCCGAAGTTCTACACCGAGGCCGTCAACGAGGCCGAGGTCAACCCGCTGGGCCAGCCCGAGGTCGACATCACCGAGCTGAAGGACGGCGAGCTGCTGGCCTTCACCGCCGAGGTCGACATCCGCCCGGCCATCGAGATCCCGGACTACTCCGGCATCGAGGTCGAGGTCGACGCGGTCGAGGTCTCCGACGAGGACGTCGAGAAGTCCGTCGAGCAGCTGCGCAGCCGCTTCGCCACCACCAACGTGGTCGAGCGCGCGGCCGCGGACGGCGACGTCGTCACGATCGACCTCGAGGCCAAGGTCGACGGCGAGGTGCTGCCCGACGGCATCGCCTCCGACGTCTCCTACACCATCGGCTCGGGCGAGCTCCTCGACGGCATCGACGAGGCCGTCAAGGGCCTCGAGGCCGGCGGCGAGGCCACCTTCACCTCGCAGCTGAAGGGCGGCTCCGCCGAGGGCAAGGACGCCGAGGTCACCGTCAAGGTCACCAAGGTCTCCGCCAAGGAGCTCCCGGCCCTGGACGACGAGTTCGCCCAGCTCGCCAGCGAGTTCGACACGCTGGAGGAGCTGAAGGCCGACAGCCGCAAGCGCCTCGAGAACATGAAGCAGTACGACCAGGCCACCCAGGCCCAGGAGCGCGTGCTGGAGAAGTTCATCGAGCTCGCGGAGATCCCGGTTCCCGAGAAGCTCCTCGAGGACGAGGTCAACACCCGCAAGCACAACCTCGAGCACCACCAGCTCGGCCAGATGGGCCTGACCATCGAGAAGTACCTCGAGTTCCAGGGCAAGACGGTCGAGGAGTTCGACGCCGAGACCCGCGAGCAGGCCATCAAGGGCATCAAGACCCAGTTCCTCCTCGACGAGCTCGTCAACAAGGAGAAGCTGAACGTCAACCAGGAGGAGCTCACCGAGCACCTCATGCGCCGCGCGCAGTCCTCCGGCATGTCCCCCGACCAGTTCGCCCAGGCGGTCGTCGAGGGCGGCCAGGTCCCGATGCTGGTCGGCGAGGTCGCCCGCGGCAAGGCGCTCGCGCTGGTCGTCGAGGGCTCCAAGGTCGTCGACACCAACGGTGAGGTCGTCGACCTCTCCGACGACGAGGACGAGGTCGAGGCGGCCGCCGAGGTCGTCGAGGCCGCCGTGGACGCCGACGCCGACGCGCAGGCCGACGAGGCCAAGTAAGGCCGAGCAAGGCCGCGTAAGGCCGAACAGGGCCGACCGAGGCCTTCTGAGCTGCACCTGAAGGGCCCGGGCACGTGCGTGCCCGGGCCCTTCGGCATCGTTCGTACCTTGCGCTCCGAGCGAACAGTTCCGGAAGCGGGATGGCGTTGTCCTACCTGCGCGTTAGGGTCCATGAATATGAGGGCTCAGCCCTTTTAACGAAACGCTGAGACGGCATTGGGCCGTCGGAGACGAGCAGGTGGAACGTGACGAATCTGAAGCCTTACGCCGCGGGTGAGCCGTCCATCGGTGGTGGCCTCGGCGACCATGTCTACAACCGGCTGCTCAGCGAGCGCATCATCTTCCTCGGCCAGCAGGTCGACGACGAGATCGCCAACAAGATCACGGCGCAGCTTCTCCTCCTGGCCGCCGAGCCGGAGAAGGACATCTACCTGTACATCAACAGCCCCGGTGGCTCGGTGACGGCCGGCATGGCGGTCTACGACACCATGCAGTACATCAAGAACGACATCGTCACCATCGGCATGGGCATGGCCGCCTCCATGGGCCAGTTCCTGCTCACGGGCGGTACGGCGGGCAAGCGCTTCGCGCTCCCGAACACCGACATCCTGATGCACCAGGGTTCCGCCGGCATCGGCGGCACCGCGTCGGACATCAAGATCCAGGCGCAGTACCTGCTCCGTACCAAGCAGCGGATGGCCGAGATCACCGCGCACCACTCCGGCCAGACCGTGGAGACGATCATCCGCGACGGTGACCGCGACCGCTGGTTCACGGCCGAGGAGGCCAAGGAGTACGGCCTCATCGACGAGATCATCTCGGCCGCGTCCCTCGTCCCGGGCGGCGGCGGTACCGGGGCCTGACGCCCCGGCCGTACCCGACTGGACAGCCAGTCCCAGCCCAGAACGCCACCAGGATGGTGAACACCCAGATGCAGAACAACTTCTCGGCCAGCGGTCTCTACACGGGCGCGCCGATGGACAACCGCTACGTCGTCCCGCGCTTCGTCGAGCGCACCTCGCAGGGCGTGCGCGAGTACGACCCGTACGCGAAGCTCTTCGAAGAGCGCGTGATCTTCCTCGGTGTCCAGATCGACGACGCCTCCGCCAACGACGTCATGGCGCAGCTGCTGTGCCTGGAGTCGATGGACCCGGACCGCGACATCTCGATCTACATCAACAGCCCCGGTGGTTCCTTCACCGCGCTGACGGCCATCTACGACACGATGCAGTTCGTGAAGCCGGACATCCAGACGGTCTGCATGGGCCAGGCGGCCTCCGCCGCGGCCGTGCTGCTGGCCGCCGGTACCCCCGGCAAGCGCATGGCCCTGCCGAACGCCCGCGTGCTGATCCACCAGCCGTCCGGCGGCACCGGCCGTGAGCAGCTCTCGGACCTGGAGATCGCGGCCAACGAGATCCTGCGCATGCGCGACCAGCTGGAGACCATGCTGGCCAAGCACTCCACCACGCCGATCGAGAAGATCCGCGAGGACATCGAGCGCGACAAGATCCTCACCGCCGAGGACGCGCTCTCGTACGGCCTGATCGATCAGATCATTTCCACCCGTAAGAGCAACGCGGCCTGATACTTGCACGGGGCCCCGCAGCGGGGCCCCGGCAAGGTACCGTCGGATATGAGGCACCAGGAGCGCTGAACCAGGCGTCTCCCAGGCGAAGGGGAAGCACCTCGTGGCACGCATCGGTGACGGCGGCGACCTGCTCAAGTGCTCGTTCTGCGGAAAGAGCCAGAAGCAGGTGAAGAAGCTCATCGCAGGACCCGGTGTGTACATCTGCGACGAGTGCATCGACCTCTGCAACGAGATCATCGAAGAGGAACTCGCGGAGACGAGCGAGGTGCGCTGGGAGGAGCTTCCCAAGCCCCGCGAGATCTACGAGTTCCTGGAGAGCTACGTCGTCGGCCAGGAGCCGGCGAAGAAGGCGCTCTCGGTAGCGGTCTACAACCACTACAAGCGCGTCCAGGCCGGCGAGAACGGCGGCGCGCAGGGCCGGGACGACGCGATCGAGCTCGCGAAGTCCAACATCCTGCTCCTGGGCCCCACGGGCTCGGGCAAGACGCTCCTCGCGCAGACCCTGGCCCGCATGCTCAACGTCCCGTTCGCGATCGCCGACGCCACGGCGCTGACGGAGGCCGGGTACGTCGGCGAGGACGTCGAGAACATCCTGCTGAAGCTGATCCAGGCGGCCGACTACGACGTCAAGAAGGCCGAGACCGGGATCATCTACATCGACGAGATCGACAAGGTCGCGCGCAAGAGCGAGAACCCGTCGATCACGCGTGATGTGAGCGGCGAGGGCGTGCAGCAGGCCCTGCTGAAGATCCTGGAGGGCACGACCGCGTCCGTGCCGCCGCAGGGCGGCCGCAAGCACCCGCACCAGGAGTTCATCCAGATCGACACGACGAACGTGCTCTTCATCGTGGGCGGCGCCTTCGCCGGCCTGGAGAAGATCATCGAGTCGCGGGCGGGCGCCAAGGGCATCGGCTTCGGGGCGACGATCCGCTCGAAGCGGGAGATCGAGGCGAGCGACCAGTTCCAGGAGGTCATGCCGGAGGACCTGGTGAAGTTCGGGATGATCCCCGAGTTCATCGGCCGTCTCCCGGTCATCACCTCGGTCCACAACCTGGACCGCGAAGCGCTCCTCCAGATCCTCGTCGAGCCGCGCAACGCGCTGGTGAAGCAGTACCAGCGGCTGTTCGAACTCGACGGCGTCGAGCTGGACTTCGAGCGCGAGGCCCTGGAGGCCATCGCGGACCAGGCCATCCTCCGCCAGACGGGCGCGCGCGGCCTGCGCGCCATCATGGAGGAGGTCCTGATGTCGGTGATGTACGAGGTCCCGTCCCGCAAGGACGTGGCCCGCGTGGTCATCACCCCGGACGTGGTCCGCTCGAACGTCAACCCGACGCTGGTCCCGCGCATCGTCCCGAAGGACCAGGGCCCGCACGAGAAGTCGGCGTAGCCCGCCACCCGCACGACACGAAGGGGCGCCCCGGTCAGCCGACCGGGGCGCCCCTTTCGTGTGCGTACCCGCCGGGTGATCAGGCCTTGACGCGCGCGGTGTTGAAGAGCTTGGCGGCGAGGGCCGCGACCTCGTCGAGCGTGCCGCTGGTGCCGCCGAGCATCGCCTTCGCCGGGTCGACGACGTTCACGGAGACCAGCGTCGAGTAGTCGCCCCAGGCGCACGAGGGGATCGTGACCTCCTTGGGGCCCTGGGCGGTGGACGAACTGCTCTTGGTGCTGGTCATCTTGACGTTGGCGCACTTCATCACGCCGCCGCTGAAGCCGGCCGGCTTGAACTCCTGCGGGCTGCCGACCAGTTCGTACTTGAGGCCGAGCGCCTCGGCGTCCTTGTTGGTGCCGACGTTGTTGAAGTAGTTGTCGACGGCCTTCTCCGGCTCGTCGATCTGCCCGTACAGGCCGTTGACGTTGAGCTGCTTGGCCGTCTTGCCCGTGCCGCTGGTGTACTGCTGCGCGACGTTGTGCGCGTTCTTGACGCCGACCAGCTCGGCCTTCGTCTTCTGCTCGCCTTCCAGCGTCTTGTCCTGGCCGCTGGTCGCGGCCTCCGACGTGCTCTTCTTGTACGCGTCGACCGACTCCGGCATGACCAGCTTGTAGCCCTTGGTGTCGGAGGCCACGGTGCCCGCGCCGTCGCCCGCCAGGAAGTACCAGCCGCCGCCCGCGATGACCGCGATCGCGACGACCACGCCCGTGACGATCAGGCCCGTCTTCTTCTTCGGGGGCTGCGGCGCGGCGGCGTACGGGGGCTGGGCGTGCGGGGGCATGCCCGGCTGCTGGGGGTAGCCGTAGCCCTGTTGCGGGGGGACCCCCGGCTGCTGGGGGTAGCCCGGCGGCGGCGGGGGCTGCTGCGGGTAGCCGTAGCCCGGCTGGGGAGCAGGCTGGCCGTACGGCCCAGGCTGCTGCCCGTACGGGCCCGGCTGCTGCGGCTGCTGGCCACCGTACGGCCCCGGCTGGTTGTAGCTCATTTCCCGCGTCCCCCTCTGAGGATTGCTTTATGCGTTCCTCACATCCTGTCGGAAGCCGGACGCGCGTGGGGCGCCAGGGCCCCGGTATAGCGGTTTCAGTACGGGACTGTTACCCCTCTAAACTGTGCCCCGTGACCGAGAACACGCAGACACCCAGCAGCCCCGACTCCGAACTGCCGAGCCACTACACGCCGGCCGATGTAGAGGGGAAGCTGTATGAGCGCTGGGTAGAGCGCGGTTACTTCGAGGCGGACGAGAAGAGCGAGAAGCCCGCCTACACCATCGTCATCCCGCCGCCCAACGTCACCGGCAGCCTGCACCTGGGCCACGCCTTCGAGCACACGCTCATCGACGCCCTCACCCGCCGCAAGCGCATGCAGGGCTTCGAGACGCTGTGGCAGCCCGGCATGGACCACGCCGGCATCGCCACCCAGAACGTCGTCGAGCGCGAGCTCGCCAAGGAGGGCAAGTCCCGCCACGACCTGGGCCGCGAGGCGTTCGTCGAGCGCGTCTGGCAGTGGAAGGGCGAGTCCGGCGGCCAGATCTCCGGCCAGATGCGCCGCCTCGGCGACGGCGTCGACTGGTCCCGTGAGCGCTTCACCATGGACGAGGGCCTCTCCGAGGCCGTCCAGACCATCTTCAAGCGGCTCTACGACGACGAGCTGATCTACCGCGCCGAGCGCATCATCAACTGGTGCCCGCGCTGCCTGACCGCGATCTCCGACATCGAGGTCGAGTACCAGGACGACGACGGCGAGCTCGTCTCCATCCGCTACGGGGCCGGCGACGCCTCCATCGTCGTCGCCACCACCCGCGCCGAGACGATGCTCGGCGACACCGCGGTCGCCGTCCACCCCGAGGACGAGCGCTACAAGCACCTCGTCGGCACCGAGATCGAGCTGCCGCTCACCGGCCGCCGCATCCCGGTCGTCGCCGACGAGCACGTCGATCCCGAGTTCGGCACCGGCGCCGTCAAGGTGACCCCGGCGCACGACCCGAACGACTTCGAGATCGGCCAGCGCCACAACCTGCCGAACCTCGCCGTCATGGACGAGCACGCGATCATCACCGCCCACGGCCCCTTCCAGGGCCTGGACCGGCTCGAGGCCCGCTCCGCCATCGTCGCCGCGCTGCGCGCCGAGGGCCGGATCGTCGCCGAGAAGCGCCCGTACACCCACTCCGTCGGCCACTGCTCGCGCTGCAAGACCACCATCGAGCCGCGCCTGTCGATGCAGTGGTGGGTCAAGGTCGGCCCGCTCGCCAAGGCCGCCGGTGACGCGGTCCGCGACGGCAAGGTCAAGATCCACCCGCAGGAGATGGAGAAGCGCTACTTCGACTGGGTCGACAACCTCCACGACTGGTGCATCTCGCGCCAGCTGTGGTGGGGCCACCGCATCCCGGTCTGGTACGGCCCGAACGGCGAGGTCGTCTGCGTCGGACCCGACGAGCAGCCGCCGGCCGGCGAGGGCTGGCACCAGGACACCGACGTGCTCGACACGTGGTTCTCCTCCGGCCTGTGGCCCTTCTCCACCCTCGGCTGGCCGCGGCAGACCGAGAGCCTGGCGAAGTTCTACCCGAACTCCGTCCTGGTCACCGGCTACGACATCCTGTTCTTCTGGGTCGCCCGGATGATGATGTTCGGCCTGTACGCGATGGACGGCACCCCGCCGTTCCACACCATCGCCCTGCACGGCATGGTCCGTGACGAGCGCGGCAAGAAGATGTCGAAGTCCTTCGGCAACGCCGTCAACCCGCTCGACTGGATGGACAAGTACGGCTCCGACGCCGTCCGCTTCACCCTGGCGCGCGGCGCCAACCCGGGCGTCGACGTCCCGATCGGCGAGGACTGGGTCCAGGCGTCCAGCAAGTTCGCCAACAAGATCTGGAACGCCACCCGCTTCGCGCTGATGAACGGCGCCACCATCGAGGGCGAGCTGCCGGCCCCCGAGCAGATGTCCGCCACCGACCGCTGGATCCTGTCGCGGCTGAACAAGACCGTGGCCGAGGTCGACGCGTTCTACGACGACTACCAGTTCTCGAAGCTCTCGGACGCCCTCTACCACTTCGCGTGGGACGAGGTCTTCGACTGGTACGTCGAGCTGTCCAAGACGACCTTCTTCGCGGGCGGCGAGCAGGCCAAGGTCTCCGGCCGGGTCCTCGGCGAGGTCATCGACGTCATGCTGCGGCTGCTGCACCCGGTCGTCCCGTTCGTCACCGAGACCCTGTGGACCACGCTCACCGGGCGTGAGTCGCTGGTGATCGCCGAGTGGCCGCGGGACAGCGGCTTCCGCGACGAGGCCGCCGAGGCCGAGATCGGGACCGTCCAGGCCGTGGTCACCGAGGTCCGCCGCTTCCGCAAGGAGCAGGGCCTCCAGGACGCCCAGAAGGTCCCGGGCCGTCTGGACCTCGACGGTACGGCGCTGGCCGCGCACGAGGCCGCCATCCGCCAGCTGCTGCGCCTGCAGCCGGACGACGAGGGCTTCACCGCCACCGCCTCCCTGCCGATCGCGGGCGCCACGGTCGCGCTGGACCTGTCGGGCACGATCGACGTGGCCGCCGAGCGCAAGCGCCTGACGAAGGACCTGGGCGCGGCGCAGAAGGAGAAGGCGCAGGCCGAGGCCAAGCTCGGGAACGAGGCCTTCCTGGCCAAGGCCCCGGACAACGTGGTCGACAAGATCAAGGGCCGGCTCGCCAAGGCCGAGGCGGACATCGCCCGCATCGAGGCCCAGCTGACGGCCATGCCGGAGGCCTAGCCGATCCGGTCACCGATCCGGTCACCGATCCGGACCGCCGAGGGCCCCGCACCGTGCGCGACGGTGCGGGGCCCTCGTGTACCCGAAGTGCGCTTTGTCACCCATTTCGGTCGTCCGGCCGAATGGATTCGCAGCGACGAACCCGGATGATGGAGGGCATGCAGGTCAAACCCGTCGCCTCCGCGCTCCGGGCGGTCGTGGCCCGGAGCCGCCGACGCGCCGAGAGCTGGGCCGGGACTCCGCACGCACTTGACGTGCTCACCGCGCTCAGCTGCCTCGCGCTGATGGCACTGGACCTGCCGGGCCTCGCCGCCGACGACAACTCCCTGACCGGCCCGCAGGCCGCCGCCGTCCTCGCGCTCGGCTCCGCCACACTGCTGGTGCGGCGCCGTATGCCGTGGCTGGCGTTCGCCACCGCCCTGCTCTTCATCGGCTGGCTGCACGAACTCACCCTCATCCAGTTCGCCCTCTACTCGGTCGGCCGCTACCGGGGGCGCCGGGCCGGGGTGCTGGCCACCGTCGGCTACGTCGCCTTCGCCCTGGCCCTCTTCCACGTGCCGGGCTGGCCCCTGGGACAGGCCGACACGCTCAGTTCCTTCCTCAGCGTGGTCGTACCCATCGGGGTGCTCGCCTCGGCCGTCGGCATCGCCGCCTACCGCCAGGACCTGGTGCGCGAGCTCGACGCGCAGCGCGCGGAATCGGCCGTCCTGCAGGCGGTGCAGCAGGAGCGGACCTCGGTGGCCCGCGACGTCCACGACTTCGTGGGGCGCGAGCTGACCATGCTGACGGTGCGCTCCGAGGTGCTGTCGATGCGGTCGCGCGAGACGGCGTACGCGAAGGACTTCGAAGAGCTCGCCGACACCGCGCGCCGGGCCCACCTGGTCCTGAACGAGATCATCGTGCAGCGCGGCGAACGCACGGCCACGCCCGGCGTCGAGGGGCTGCCGGCGCTGGCCGAGGAGAGCGGCCGGGCGGGCTCACCCGTACGGCTGGCAGTGGACCCCGGTGTGCACGCGCTCTCGCCGCTGCGGCAGGCAGCCGTCTACCGGGTGGTCCAGGAGTGCCTGACCAACGCCGCCAAGCACGCCGGCGGCGAGACCATCGACGTGTGCATCGCCGCCGAGGGGACGCACCTGCGGATCGCGGTCACCAACCCGCTGCCGGCCCGCGGGCCCGCCCGCGCCCCGGTCTCGGCGGGCTCGGGCACGGCGAGCATGTCCGAGCGCGTCCACAGCCTGGGCGGCACCCTGACCGCCCGCCGCACGGACCGCACCTACGAGGTCGTCGCGACGCTGCCGCGGTCCTGATCAGCGGGCCGGGGCCAGGAGGGTGTGGAGGGTGTCGAGGTTCTCGACGCAAGCCCCCGAGCCCAGGGCCACGCAGTCCAGCGGGGCGTCGGCGACGAAGACCGGGATGCCGGTCGCGGAGGCCATCCGCAGGTCGAGACCGGGCAGCAGGGCGCCGCCGCCGGTCAGGACGATGCCGTGCTCCATCACGTCGCCCGAGAGCTCCGGCGGGCACTCCTCCAGCGTGGTGCGGACGGCCGCGATGATCGCCTCCACCGGTTCGTCCAGGGCCGCCCGGACGTCCGGTGCGCCCAGCGCGAGCGTCTTCGGCATGCCTCCGACCTTCTCCCGCCCCCGCACCGTGAACGTACGGGTCTCCAGTTCCGGCCGGTCCGGCACCGGCCAGGCCGAGCCGATGGCGACCTTGACGTCCTCGGCGGTGCGCTCGCCGATGAGCAGCCCGTGCTCCTTGCGTACGTGATCCGCGATCGCGCCGTCCAGCCGGTCGCCGCCGACCCGCAGGGAACGGGCGGTGACGATGCCGCCCAGCGAGATCACCGCGACCTCGGTGGTGCCGCCCCCGATGTCGACCACCATCGAGCCGCGCGGATCGGAGACCGGCAGCCCGGCGCCGATCGCCGCCGCCATCGGCTCCTCGATCAGGTGGACGGCCCGGGCACCGGCCCGGGTGGAGGCGTGGACGATCGCCCGCCGCTCGACCTGGGTGACCCCGGACGGCACGCAGACGACCATCCGGGTGCGCGGCCGCCGCCCGGGGACGGCCTTGCGCACGAAGTGCCGGATCATCTCCTCCGCGGCCTCGTAGTCGCTGATCACGCCGTCGCGCAGCGGGCGGATGGCGGTGATGGACCCGGGGGTGCGGCCGATGGTCTCCTTGGCGTCGGTGCCCACCGCCAGCGCCGTGGTGGTGCCGGCCCTGACCGCGACCACGGACGGCTCATTGAGGACGATCCCGTGCCCCCGCGCATAGATCAGGGTGTTGGCCGTCCCCAGGTCTATCCCGATGTCACGGCTGGAGGCTGACGTGTTGGTGCTGGCCTGCGGCATTTGTTCCCCTATCTCCTGTCCGCAAGGCTTGCATAACGATCCGGCCGCCCTTTGCGCCGGAAGTCCCGAAACGGCCGGGCCGAAAGTCCGGGCCGCCCCGTCCGTAGACTGGCCCTGTGAGTGAGCAGCAGCCCGGCGACGGCCGGTCCGACAAGTCCGACGCCTTCGACGAGTTCGACGAGATCGTGGCCGAGGAGACCGATCGCGATCCCGACCTGGCGGTGATCGAGGCCGGCAGCCGCACCCTGCGTACCCAGGCCGGCCCGCCGCAGGGCGACGCCGTGCCCGGCCGGCCCGAGGACCCGGCGGTGGACGCCGCGCTGCGCGAGGTGGAGCAGGAGCTGTCCACCCGCTGGGGCGAGACCAAGCTGGAGCCGTCCGTCCGGCGCATCAAGGCGCTGATGGACGTGCTCGGCGAGCCGCAGCGCGCGTACCCCTCGATCCACATCACCGGCACCAACGGCAAGACCAGCACCGCCCGCATGATCGAGGCCCTGCTGAACGCCTTCGAGCTGCGCACCGGCCGCTACACCAGCCCGCACGTGCAGACGATCACCGAGCGGATCAGCCTGGACGGCGCCCCGATCGAGGCGGAACGCTTCATCGAGACGTACCGGGACGTCAAGCCGTACGTGGAGATGGTCGACGCGGCCGAGGAGTACCGGCTGTCCTTCTTCGAGGTCCTCACCGGCATGGCGTACGCGGCCTTCGCGGACGCGCCCGTGGACGTGGCCGTCGTCGAGGTGGGCATGGGCGGCAGCTGGGACGCGACCAACGTCATCGACGGCTCGGTCGCGGTGATCACCCCGATCAGCCTGGACCACACCGACCGGCTCGGCACCACGCCGGGCGAGATCGCCGCCGAGAAGGGCGGCATCATCAAGCAGGACGCGACCGTCATCCTGGCGCAGCAGCCGGTGGACGCGGCGCAGGTGCTGCTGAGGCGGGCCGTCGAGGTGGACGCGACGGTGGCCCGGGCGGGCATGGAGTTCGGCGTCGTCGCACGTGAGGTGGCCGTCGGCGGCCAGCAGGTGACGCTGCGCGGCCTGGGCGGCGAGTACGAGGAGATCTTCCTGCCGCTGTACGGCGCCCACATGGCGCAGAACGCGGCGGTGGCGCTGGCGGCGGTCGAGGCGTTCTTCGGCATCGGCGCGGAGCACGCGCGGCCGCTGGACATCGACACGGTCCGCAAGGCCTTCGCGACCGTCACCTCGCCGGGCCGGATGGAGGTCGTACGCCGCAGCCCGACCGTGGTCCTGGACGCGGCCCACAATCCGGCGGGCGCGGCCGTGACCGCCGAGGCCGTCACCGAGTCCTTCGGCTTCAGCCGGCTCATCGGTGTGGTGGGAACCAGCGAGGGCAAGGACGTCCGCGGTGTCCTGGAGGCGTTCGAGCCGATCCTCGCCGAGGTGGTGATCACCGCGAACTCGACCTACCGGGCGATGGGCGCGGACGAGCTCGCCGCCATCGCCGTGGAGGTCTTCGGGCCCGACCGGGTGCAGGTGGAGCCGCGGCTGGACGACGCCCTGGAGGCGGCGATCACGCTGGCGGAGGAAGAGGCCGAGTACGGTGGGGCCGGGGTCCTGGTGACCGGTTCCGTGATCACGGTGGGCGAGGCGCGCCTGCTGCTCAAGAGGGGCTGACCCATGCGTACGCTGTGCGCCTCGACGCTGATCGGGGAGTTCTTCGTCGTCGGATTCGCGGGCCTGGTGGCCATGAAGAATCCCGACCTCACCCAGGCGCAGGTCTGGACGGTCTGCGGGATCGCGATGCTGCTGTCGGTGCTGCTGTGCGGGATGCTCAGCCGTCCCGGCGCGGTGCAGATCGGCTGGGCCCTGCAGATCGGACTGATCGCGAGCGGCCTCGTCGTCCCGATGATGTTCTTCCTGGGCGCGGTCTTCGCGGGCCTGTGGTGGTGCTCGATCCACTACGGCCGCAAGATCGACGAGGCCAAGGCCCGCTGGGCGGCGCAGGCGGAGGCCCAGGCGCCGGCGGAGGCGTAGGTTCCGGCCGGCTGCGGGGACGCGGGCGCAGGGCGCGGGCGGCGGCGTACGCCTCCGGGCGCCCCTGTAGCCTCGTACGACCGCACCCGTATGCCGCAAGGAGCCGAAACCCATGACCCAGCGCACGCTCGTCATCCTCAAGCCCGACGCCGTCCGTCGCGGCCTGATCGGCGAGATCATCGGCCGTATCGAGCGCAAGGCCGGCTGGACCATCCCCGCGATGGAGCTGCGCACCCTCGACCAGGAGACGCTGGAAGCGCACTACGGCGAGCACAAGGGCAAGCCTTTCTACGAGCCGCTCATGGGCTTCATGGCGTCCGGCCCCGTCGTCGTCCTCGTCGTCGAGGGCGAGCGGGCGATCGAGGGGGTCCGCCAGCTGGCCGGTCCCACCGACCCGATCGCCGCGGCGCCCGGTTCCATCCGTGGTGATTTCGGCACGATCGTCCGCGAGAACCTGATCCACGCCTCGGACGGCGAGGAGTCCGCGGAGCGCGAGCTGAAGCTGTTCTTCCCCGCGCTGTGAAGACGCCATCCTGACGTAACATCAGCCGAATAGCGCTCTCGACCTGGGGCGACCGAATGAAGTTCGGTCGCCCTTCGGTATTTCCCGGCGCCACCGGGAACGCATGGGCAACACGCAACGTCACCACTAAGGGGACGGGTTTCCGTTCCGCCGGGGAAGGTCGAGTCCCGTCGCGCGATGTCCGTACGTGCGGCACTACGATGAGGCTTCCACCCACACACCCACCTCGCCGACCTGACAGCAGCCGCTATCAACTGGAAGGCCAGACGCTCCTCATGGGGAACAAGGGGAACTCAATGTCGTTCATCGGCCGTGACATGGCTGTCGACCTCGGGACCGCCAACACGCTGGTGTACGTGAGGGGCCGGGGCATCGTCCTGAACGAGCCGTCCGTCGTCGCGATCAACACCAACACCGGCGGCATCCTCGCGGTCGGCTCCGAGGCGAAGAAGATGATCGGCCGGACACCCGGCAACATCGTCGCCGTACGCCCCCTCAAGGACGGCGTGATCGCCGACTTCGAGATCACCGAGCGCATGCTGCGCTACTTCATCCTCAAGATCCACAAGCGCCGCTACCTGGCCCGCCCCCGCGTCGTGGTCTGCGTCCCCTCCGGTATCACCGGAGTCGAGCGCCGCGCCGTCATCGAGGCGTCCACCCAGGCCGGCGCCCGTCAGGTGCACATCATCGAAGAGCCCATGGCCGCGGCCATCGGCTCCGGCCTGCCCGTGCACGAGGCGACCGGCAACATGGTCGTCGACATCGGCGGCGGCACGACCGAGGTGGCCGTCATCTCCCTCGGCGGAATCGTCACGGCGCAGTCCATCAGGGTCGCCGGCGACGAACTGGACAACGCGATCATCCAGCACATCAAGAAGGAGTACTCGCTCCTCCTCGGCGAGCGCACCGCCGAGCAGATCAAGATCACCATCGGGTCGGCATACGACCTCGACAAGGACGAGCACACCGAGATCCGCGGCCGCGACCTCGTCTCGGGCCTGCCCAAGACCGTGGTCATCTCGGCCGCCGAGGTCCGCAAGGCGATCGAGGAGCCCGTCAACGCCATCGTCGACGCCGTCAAGACCACCCTCGACAAGTGCCCGCCGGAGCTCTCCGGCGACATCATGGACCGCGGCATCGTCCTCACCGGCGGCGGCGCCCTGCTGCGCGGTCTCGACGAGCGGCTGCGCCGCGAGACGGGCATGCCCATCCACATCGCCGAGGACCCGCTCGACTCCGTCGCGCTCGGTTCCGGCAAGTGCGTGGAGGAGTTCGAAGCGCTCCAGCAGGTCCTGGACGCCCAGCCCCGGCGGTAGCCGGCCACCGGCCGATCCCCCGAAAAAGGGACATGCGGAACACAAGGATCCGCCGTACGGGTGCTACCGGGCCCGTGCGGCGGATCGTTGATATACAGGCATAGAAAATTCCGAACGAGGAAGGCACGGCCGCCGCACGTGAGGGACACACGAGAGAGCCGGCTGCTCCTGGTACTGCTGATCGCCATCGCGTTCGCACTGATCACGGTGGACATCCGGGCAGGCGAGGAGTCACCGGTCGACGGTGCCCGGCAGGCCGCCGCCGCGGTCTTCGGCCCCGTCGAGAAGGGCGTCGCGACCGCGGTCGACCCGGTCGCCAACGCGATAGGGGCGGTACGCGACTCCGGTGAACGCCACAACCGGATCGCGACGCTGGAGCGCGAGAACGCGGCGCTGAAGGCCAGGCTCGGCAGCGACGACCGGACCCGCAGCCGCATCAAGGAACTCGACGAGATGCTCAAGCGCGCCGGCGCCGGCCAGTACGGCATCAAGGGCGCCGAGGTCATCGCCATAGGAGCGGCCCAGGGCTTCTCCTGGACCGTCACCATCGACGCCGGCAGCAAGGACGGCATCGAACGCGACATGACCGTCCTCAACGGCGACGGACTCGTCGGCCGCGTCACCACCGTCGGCCCCGACACCGCCACCGTACTGCTCGCCAACGACCCCGACTTCACCGTCGGAACCCGCCTGGAGAACACCGGCGAACTCGGCTTCGCCACCGGTCAGGGCGACCGTGCCCTGTCCGTCCAGATGCTCAACGGACGGGCCAAGGTCGCCCCCGGCGACCGGCTGGTCACCTTCGGCTCGAACGGCAACAAGCCGTTCGTGCCCGGCGTACCGCTCGGCGAAGTGGTCCGCGTCGACCCCGCCGGCAACGGCCTCACCCGTACCGTGCACGTCCGCCCGTTCGTCGGCTTCTCCCGCCTCGACATCGTCGGCGTGGTCGTGATGCCGCCCCGCGAGGACCCGCGCGACACCGTCCTGCCCCCCAAGCCCGAGCCCCCGAAGCCCACGCCGACGGTCACCGTCACGGTCACGCCCACCCCGACCGCCTCCGGCCGGCCCGTGGACGAGGAGGAACGCTGAGCCATGCGCTTCAACCGGATCCTGCTCTCCGCCACCCTCGTCCTGGTCGCCCTCGTCGTCCAGGTCACCATCCTCGGCCGGCTCCAGCTGCCCGGAGCCGTCCCCGACCTCATGCTGCTCACCGTGGTCGCCCTGGCCCTGGTCTACGGGCCCACCTCCGGCGCCCTGATCGGCTTCGGCGCCGGGCTGTTCGCCGACCTCGCCCCGCCCGCCGACCACGCCGCCGGCCGCTACGCCCTGGTCCTGTGCATCATCGGCTACGCCGCCGGACTGGCCCGCCCCGACAACGGACGCTTCCGCTCCGCCTGGGGCCCGATGCTCACCGTCGTCGCCGCCGCCGTCGGCTCGATCCTGCTCTACGTCGCCGTGGGCGCCCTGGTCGGCGACACCGCCGAACGCCACGTCGGCCTCGGCGGACTGCTGTTCAGCGCCGTCCTCTACGACCTGCTGCTCGCCCCCTTCACCGTGCCGTTCATCATGGCCCTCGCCCGGCGCGCCGAGAACGATCCGATGGCCGTGGACGCCGGCGGCGGCCCCGCGCAGGGCGCCGACGTCTCCTCCGGCTGGCTGGCCGGCGGCACCGGCCTGCGCATCGGCAGCCAGCGCGGCGGCCTGCGGCTGAAGACCGCCCGCGGCCGCGCCAACCGGGCCGGCCGGATAAAGGGCATCAAGGGCGTGAAGAGCGTCAAGAAGCTGTGACGGGGGAGCAGGCGTGACCAACATTCCGGAGACCGGCCGCACCCCCCGGGTGCAGATCCGGCTCGTCATCATCCAGGTACTCGTCCTCTCGCTGCTGTTCACGCTCGGCGGCCGCCTGTGGTACCTCCAGATCCGCAACGGACACGAGTACGCCGACGAGGCCAAGAGCAACCACGTCCAGCGCGTGGTCCAGCCCGCCGCGCGCGGGCTCGTCCTCGACGCCCGCGGCGTACCGCTGGCCGACAACGAGACCCGCCTGGTGGTCTCCGCCTCCCGCACCGAGCTGATGCGGATAAAGGACCGCGGCAAGGGCGTCCTGACCCGGCTCGCCGGCGTCCTCGGCATGCAGCCGCAGGACGTCATGGACCGGGTCCGGCTCTGCGACTCCAAGACCCCCAAGCCCTGCTGGAACGGCTCCCCCTACCAGCCGATCCCCATCACCCTCGAAGCCACCACCCAGCAGGCCCTCACGATCCGCGAACGCCCCGAGGACTTCCCCGGCATCACCGCCGAACCCACCGCCGTACGCCGCTACCCGGCGGCGGGCGGGGCCCGTGCCGCGCAGGTGCTCGGCTACCTCTCGCCGGTCACCGACGAGGAGATCCAGAAGGCCAAGGACAGCGACTCGCCGCACCTGCGCTCCGACCAGGTCGGCCGCTCCGGGATCGAACGCACCTACGACAAGGAGCTGCGCGGCAAGGCGCAGGTCACCTCCTACGAGGTCGACAACCTCGGCCGCGTCATGGACCAGACCAAGTCCGACCCGGGCGTGGCCGGCTCCAGCCTCGTCACCAGCATCGACGCCCGCGTCCAGGCCGTCGCCGAGTACGAGCTCGCCGAGGCGATGAAGGTCGTCCGCAACGAGACCGACAACATCACCGGCCGCAAGTACGAGGCCGACTCCGGCGCCGTCGTCGTGATGGAGACCAAGACCGGCCGCGTCGTCGCCATGGCCTCCCAGCCCGACTACGACCCCAACGCCTGGGTCGGCGGCATCTCCGCCGCCGACTACACCCGCCTCACCAGCAAGGACTCCAACTACCCGCTGCTCAACCGGGCCATCCAGGGCCAGGCCCCCGCGGGCTCCATCTTCAAGGTGGTCTCCGCGAGCGCCGCCGTCCGCGCCGGCCACGACTTCAACGACAAGTACAACTGCAGCGCCTCCTACAACATGGGCGGCCGGAGCTTCGCCAACTTCGAGTCCAAGGGCCACGGCCCCATCACCCTCGGCGAGGCCCTCAAGTTCTCCTGCAACACCGTCTTCTACGCCCTCGGACACCAGGAGTGGCAGCGCGACGGCGGCCTGGAGCCCAAGAAGGACGCCCACGACTGGTTCTACAAGACCGCCCGCGACTTCGGCCTCGGCTCCGAGACCGGCATCGACCTGCCCAACGAGGTCACCGGCCGCATCCCGGACCGCCAGTGGAAGAAGAGCTTCTGGGAGGCCAACAAGGACGCCTGGTGCAAGCAGGGCAAGAAGGGCGGCACCTACGTCGAGCAGATCGCCTACGAGAGCTGCCTCGAAGGCAACCAGCTCAAGGCGTACGACAGCATCAACTTCGCCATCGGGCAGGGCGACGTCCTCGTCACCCCCATCCAGATGGCCACCGCCTACTCCGCCATCAGCAACGGCGGCACCCTCTACGACCCCCACGTCGGCAAGGCCGTGGTCAGCCCCACCGGCAAGGTCGAGATGATCGAGCCCAAGGCCCACGGCAAGCTGCCCGTCGACGCCGGGACCATCGCCGACCTCGACAAGGGCCTGCGCTCCGTCGTCGAGCCCGGCGGCACCGCCGCCTGGCGCTTCGGCGGCTGGCCCCAGGACAAGATCCCCATGCGGGCCAAGACCGGCACCGCCCAGGTCTACGGCAAGCAGACCACCTCGTGGCTGGCGACGTACACCGACGACTTCACCATCGTCATGACCATCTCCCAGGCCGGCACCGGCTCCGGCGCCTCGGGCCCCGCCGTGCGCAACATCTACAACGCGATGTACGGCCTCACCATGGACGGCAAGCAGGACCTGGCCAAGGCCTTGCTGCCCAAGCCGCAGGCGGACCTGCCCCACGTCCAGCCCGACGGCACCATCGAGTCACCCGAGATCAGGCCCTACGTGCCGCCGTCCCCCGAGGAACTGGCACCGCCGGCACTCGCCGGTCCGCCCGCCCCGCCCCGCCACTTGCAGGACTGAGCCGCACATGCCGACCGCCAACAAGTTCTCCGTCTCCCGGTACGCGCCGCAGAAGGGCCCGTTCGCCCGGCTGACGGCCCGTGACTCCGTACTGCGCCGGCTCGACTGGCTGATACTGCTCTCGGCCCTCGGACTGTCGCTGATCGGCTCCCTGCTGGTGTGGTCCGCCACCCGCAACCGGGACACCCTCAACCAGGGCGACCCGGAGTACTTCCTGTGGCGCCACCTCCTCAACACCGGCATCGGTTTCGTCCTGATGATCGGCACCGTCCTGCTCGGCCACCGCAACCTGCGCGGCGCGGTGCCGGTCCTCTACGGGCTCTCGCTGATCCTCGTCGCGGCCGTCCTGACCCCGCTCGGCGCCACCATCAACGGCGCCCACGCCTGGATCGTCATCGGCGGCGGCTTCTCGCTCCAGCCCTCCGAGTTCGTCAAGGTCACCATCATCCTGGTGATGGCGATGCTGCTGGCCGCCCGGGTGGACGCGGGAGACCTCGTCCATCCCGAGCACCGGACCGTCGTCAAGGCGCTGTGCCTGGCCGCCGCCCCCATGGGCATCGTGATGCTGATGCCCGACCTCGGCTCGGTCATGGTGATGGTCGTGATCGTGCTGGGCGTGCTCCTGGCCTCCGGCGCCTCCAACCGCTGGGTGCTCGGGCTGATCGGCTCCGGGACCGTCGGCGCCATCCTGATCTGGCAGCTCGGCGTCCTGGACCAGTACCAGATCAACCGCTTCGCCGCCTTCGCCAACCCCGAACTCGACCCCTCGGGCGCCGGCTACAACACCAACCAGGCGCGCATCGCCATCGGCGGCGGCGGCCTCATGGGCTCGGGCCTGTTCAAGGGCCCGCAGACCACCGGCCAGTTCGTGCCCGAGCAGCAGACCGACTTCGTCTTCACCGTGGCCGGCGAGGAGCTCGGCTTCGTCGGCGGCATCATCATCCTGGGCCTGCTCGGCGTGGTGCTGTGGCGGGCCTGCGTGATCGCCCGGGAGACCACCGAGCTGTACGGCACGATCATCGCCGCCGGGATCATCACCTGGTTCGCCTTCCAGGCCTTCGAGAACATCGGCATGAACCTCGGCATCATGCCGGTGGCCGGCCTGCCGCTGCCGTTCGTCTCCTACGGAGGATCGTCGATGTTCGCCGTCTGGGTGGCGGTGGGGCTGCTCCAGTCGATCAGGGTGCAACGGCCGTTGTCGGCCTGATCGGCGGCCGATCCGTAGCGGTTCCCTCCGTTCACCCTCCCGCCCTGATCCGTTCAGGGATAGGTTCGGGTACATGGCGGACACGAAGCGCGAGATCGAGCGGAAATTCGAGTTCAGAGGCGCCAAGGCCGGTAAGCGGGGCGTACCGGACCTCACGGGGACGGCCGGCATCGCGGCCGTCCTCGACCGGGGCACCGCCGACCTCGACGCCGTCTACTACGACACCCCCGACCAGCGGCTCGCCGCCGACGGGCTCACCCTGCGGCGCCGCACCGGCGGCCAGGACGCCGGCTGGCACCTGAAACTGCCCGTCGCACCCGGCGTACGCGACGAGGTCCACGCGGCCCTCAGCGACACCGTGCCCCGCGCCCTGGAGGCCCTGGTCCGCTCCCGGACGCGCGAGCAGGACCTGCGGCCCCAGGTGCGGCTGCTGTCCTCGCGCCGACTGAGCCACCTCGTGGACGCCGACGGCGCGCTGCTCGCGGAACTGAGCACCGACGAGGTCACCGCCCAGCGCGAGGACACCTCCGTCTCGTGGACCGAGGTCGAGGTCGAACTCGCCGACGGCGTCGACGAGGACCTGCTCGACGCCGTCGAGAAGAAGTTCAAGAAGGCCGGACTGAAGGTCTCCGACGCCCCCTCCAAACTCGCCCGCGCCCTCGCCGAGACCGGCGCCGCGCCGGCCCCCCGCCCCGCCCCCGACGTCCCCGCCGGCTCCGCGGCCGACCACGTCCTGGCGTACCTGCGCGAACAGCGCGACGCCCTCGTCGCCCAGGACCCCGCCGTCCGGCGGAACCTGCCCGACTCCGTGCACCAGATGCGCGTCGCCACCCGGCGCCTGCGCAGCGCCTTCAAGACCTACCGCAAGGTCCTGGACCGCGAGGTCACCGACCCCGTCGGCGAGGAGCTGCGCTGGGTCGCCGCCGAGCTCGGCGTCGACCGCGACCAGGAGGTCCTGCTCGAACGCCTCCAGAGCCACCTCGGCGAGCTCCCGCGCACGCACGTCATCGGCCCCGCCCGCAGCCGCCTGCGCACCTGGAACACCACCCGCCGCTCCGGCTCGCGCCGCCGCGCCCTCGCCGTCCTGGACAGCGAGCGCTACGTCGCCCTGCTCGACCGCCTCGACGCCCTGCTCGCCGACCCGCCCCTGCTCCCGGCCGCCACCGACCCCGCCACCACCGCGCTGCCCAAGGCCGTCCTGCGCGACTACGGCCGGCTCGCCGGCCGGATCGACCACGCCCGCGCCCTGGACCCCGGCCACGACCGCGACCTCGCCCTGCACGACGCCCGCAAGGCCGCCAAACGCGCCCGCTACGCGGCCGAGGCCGCCGTACCGGCCCTCGGCAAGCCCGCCAGGAAACTGGCCAAGGCCATGAAATCCGTCCAGACCCTGCTCGGCGACCACCAGGACAGCGTCGTCGCCCGCGAGGCCCTGCTCGGCCTCGCCCGCCAGGCACACGGCGCCGGGGAGCCCTCCTTCACCTGGGGCCTGCTGCTGGGCCGCGAGGAAGCCCTAGCCGACCAGCGCGAACGCGAGCTCCCCCAGCTGTGGGCGGAGGCCTCCGACCCCGGGCTCAGGAGCGCCCTCAGCCCGTGAGAGCGATGAGGGGCGGCCTCCGAGCGGGTTACGCTAGAGAGTCCGCCCCTGCCCGCTTCACGAAAGTCGCGTGATGTCCGAGTCGGTCTTCCCACAGCTCGAAGCTCTGCTCCCGCATGTGCAGAAGCCCATCCAGTACGTCGGCGGTGAGCTCAACTCCACCGTCAAGCCCTGGGAGAGCGCGGAGGTCCGCTGGGCGCTCATGTACCCGGACGCGTACGAGGTCGGGCTGCCCAACCAGGGCGTCATGATCCTGTACGAGGTACTGAACGAGCGCGAAGGCGTCCTCGCCGAGCGCACCTACAGCGTGTGGCCCGACCTGGAGGCCCTGATGCGCGAGCACCAGGTCCCCCAGTTCACGGTGGACTCGCACCGCCCGGTCGGCGCCTTCGACGTGTTCGGCCTGTCCTTCTCCACGGAGCTGGGCTACACGAACATGCTCACCGCCCTGGACCTGGCGGGCATCCCGCTGGAGTCCAAGGACCGCACCGTCGACCACCCGATCGTCCTGGCCGGCGGCCACGCCGCGTTCAACCCGGAGCCGATCGCGGACTTCATCGACGCGGCGATCATCGGCGACGGCGAGCAGGCCGTCCTCGACATGACCGAGATCATCCGCGGCTGGAAGGCCGAGGGCCGGCCCGGCGGCCGCGACGAGGTCCTGCTGCGCCTGGCCAAGACCGGCGCGGTCTACATCCCGCGCTTCTACGACGTCGAGTACCTGGCGGACGGCCGCATCGGCCGCGTCGTGCCCAACCGCTCCGGCGTCCCGTGGCGGGTCAGCAAGCACACCGTCATGGACCTCGACGAGTGGCCCTACCCCAAGCAGCCCCTCGTGCCGCTCGCCGAGACCGTCCACGAGCGGATGTCGGTGGAGATCTTCCGCGGCTGCACCCGCGGCTGCCGTTTCTGCCAGGCCGGCATGATCACGCGCCCCGTGCGGGAGCGAAGCATCACCGGCATCGGCGACATGGTCGAGAAGGGCCTGAAGGCCACCGGCTTCGAAGAGGTGGGCCTGCTCTCCCTGTCCTCCGCGGACCACACGGAGATCGCGGACATCGCCAAGGGCCTGGCGGACCGCTACGAGGAGGACAAGGTGGGCCTGTCCCTCCCCTCCACCCGCGTGGACGCCTTCAACGTCGACCTGGCCAACGAGCTGACCCGCAACGGCCGCCGCTCCGGTCTGACCTTCGCCCCCGAGGGCGGCTCCGAGCGCATGCGCAAGGTCATCAACAAGATGGTCTCGGAGGAGGACCTGATCCGTACGGTCGCCACGGCCTACGGGAACGGCTGGCGCCAGGTGAAGCTGTACTTCATGTGCGGCCTGCCCACCGAGACCGACGAGGACGTGCTCCAGATCGGCGACATGGCGGTCAACGTCATCGCCAAGGGGCGCGAGGTCTCCGGCCAGAACGACATCCGCTGCACCGTCTCCATCGGCGGTTTCGTCCCCAAGCCGCACACCCCCTTCCAGTGGGCCCCGCAGCTGTCGGCCGAGGAGACGGACGCGCGCCTGGAGAAGCTGCGCGACAAGATCCGCGGTGACAAGAAGTACGGCCGCTCCATCGGCTTCCGCTACCACGACGGCAAGCCCGGCATCGTCGAGGGCCTCCTCTCGCGCGGCGACCGCCGCATCGGCGACGTCATCCGCGCCGTCTACGAGGACGGCGGCCGCTTCGACGGCTGGCGCGAGCACTTCAGCTACGACCGCTGGATGCGCGCCGCCGAGAAGACGCTCCCCGAGTACGGCGTGGACGTGGCCTGGTACACCACCCGCGAGCGCACGTACGAAGAGGTCCTGCCCTGGGACCACCTGGACTCCGGCCTCGACAAGGACTGGCTCTGGGAGGACTGGCAGGACGCCCTCGACGAGACCGAGGTCGAGGACTGCCGCTGGACCCCGTGCTTCGACTGCGGCGTCTGCCCGCAGATGGACACGGCCATACAAATCGGCCCCACGGGCAAGAAGCTGCTCCCGCTCACGGTCAAGAAGTAGCCGTGACCAGCGGCGATGCCATCCAGCGGATGGCTGAGGCGCTTGCCGAAGTACCCGAGGCGGACCGCGTCGAAGCCCTCCGTGGCCTCGGAGCGAAGGAGCGCGAGCAGGCTTCCCGCCCTGAGCGGCGCACGCCGCTCCCCACCCCTCGGCGGGACTCGGGCATCGTCTCGGCGGTCGAGTGGGTGTAGACGACGAGAGGCGTTCGGACGATCCGGTCCGGGCGCCTCTCGGCGTTCCTGGGGTCCTGTTTATGCGACAACGCGCATAGTCGCGTTTCCGCATAGACGGCACATCCACCCCGCTCGTACGGTCGTGGCGACCGGCCCGCAGAGGGCTCGCAAGAGGGGGTTCAGCATGGCGCGCGAAGAACTCACACGGCTCACCGGTAACACCAACGGCGGCAACTGCGGGCAGGGGGACTGCCCGAATGTCTACCGCACCGCCTCCGGCTCGTTCGTCGTCCAGGGCGACGTGTCCGCCGCCTTCACCCCGCCCGCCGGAGAAGGGCTCGTGGAGATCCCCGAGGAAGTCCTGAGGGAGGCCGTCCGTGCTCTTGGATGGTGAAGCCTGGGCGGACAAGTTCGAGACGTTCCAGACCGAAGCCTGGCGGCTGGAGACCCTGCCGCAGTACCTCGTGCCACAGGAAGCGGAAGAGTTCGCCGCCTTCAAGGCGGGGGCCCGCTTCCCCGGACCGTACGAGGACGCGTGGACGGTCATGGTCCGCACCCGCAGCGTGGGCCGCGTCCACATCGTCACCCGGCCCCTCACGGACTATCTGCGGTTCGAGTTCGAGCGGTACTACCAGCACCAGGCCCCGGCGGGCGAGGACATCCGCATCCTCGACATCACCGACCGGCCGAACCCGCTCCCCGACGTCCAGGACTTCTGGATGTTCGACCGCTCGACGGTCGTGCTCATGAAGTACGAGGCCGACGGTACGCAGATCGAGCGGGAGCTGTTCGAGGGTGCCCCCGCCCCGTTCCTCGAATACCAGCGCATCGCCATTGCGGAATCGGTCCCGTTCCTGGAGTACGTGAGCGAGTGACGTTCGAGCCCGAGCAGCTCGGCCAGTCCTCTCAGGAACTCGCCGCGACACTGCGCAAGCTGCGGAAGCAGGCCGGTCTCTCCGGGGACCGGCTTGCCGCGCGCTGCAACATGTCGCAGTCCAAGGTGAGCCGGATCGAGAGCGGGAAGGTGCGGCCGTCCCTGGTGGACCTAGAACGCATCCTCAGGGCTTTGGACGCTCCGCCGGCCTTGGTCGCGGAGGTGTCCGCGCTGGCCCGCATCGCCGCTACGGAGTGGCAGGACGCCCGGTCGTTGCGACGGAAGGGCCTGGACAAGAAACAGCTTGAGCTGGCTGGGCTCGAAGCGTCTTCGACGGAGTTCCGGTTCTTCCTGCTCTCGATGCTCACGGCCTTGCTCTCCACCCCGGAGTACGTCAGGGCCAGCCTCGCTCACATCCCCGGAGACCACAGCAAGGCCGTGGCGAGGAAGCTGGAGCGACAGGAGATCCTGTACGACCGCCGGAAGAAGTTCACCTTCATCGTCACCGAGCAGGCGGCACGCTCCCCGTTCGTCTCCCCGGATGCCATGGCCGTACAGCTCGACCGGCTGGCCTCGCTGACCCACCTGCCGAACGTGCGTCTTGGTGTGCTCCCGATCGAAACGCGCCTGCCGGGGTGTCCGCTGAACACGTTCACCGTGTACGACGAGCGGTTGGCCACGGTGGAGACGACGGCCGGGGTGATGGTGTTCCGCGACCCGCGAGACGTCCGGATGTACCTTGATGAATTCGCCGGTTACGACGAACACGCCCTCTTCGGCGAAGACGCGCGGGAACGGCTGGCCGAGTGGTCGACGGCGTTCCGTTCCTGATCTTTAGTCCAGTACGCGACTGAACCTCGAATCGCCCCCGGTCAGCGGGCAAGGATGCCGTGCCATCGGAGAACGCACGGGAGGCGTACGAGATGAGCAGCGAGCAGACCACCATGACCGGACCGGTACACCTGTCCCTTCCGTCTCCACCTCCGGACCCCGTGTCGGGTTGTCGTGAGTGCCTCGGCTTCGCGGTGAGCAGAGCGAACGCCACCTCGGTGGGCGACTACTCGAAGGCTTCGGACGTGAACGTGTCCCTCCGGGCTCATCTCCGGAACGAACATCGGGGGCGCTGATGGCGCACGCGGTCCTGCGGTTCGTGATGCACCGGATTACGCAGCATCCGGACACGGACGTGACCTATGAGGCGGAGTGCCTGCACTGCAAGTGGAAGGCGGATCCGTCGCCGGACAGAGCGGCGGTCGACGTCGAGTGCATGAGCCACACCGGCCTGAGCAACCATCGCGGCTTCCGGCGGATCTGCACGTCGTTCGCCATGGTGGTGCGGGCCGAGTAGGACAGACCCCCGGCGCTGAGAGGCGGCGAGCAACACAGACCAGAGGTGCGCTGGAAGGGGCGCAGTGTGAGCGACACGCGCCCCTGTGTTGGCCCCTGTCGGCTCACCCGTGGTCGACAGGGGCCAGCATCGCTGAAGGCAGACAGCGTTGTTCGCCCACGTACGACAACGGACCCCGGCGTAGAGCCGAAGGCCTGTCCGAGCTGCTGTGCGCCAGCCTCAGGCGTTCTCTCCCAGTCGCCGGTAGAGCGTTGGCTCGCGAGACGCCGAGGGCCTTAGCGATGGCGCTGACGCTCTCTCCCTTTGCCCTCCTGGCGCGGGCCACGGTGAGTACATCCTCGTCCACCACAGACGGCCGGCCGCCGGTACGGCCCTGCGCCTTGGCCGCTTCCAGTCCCGCCCGCGTGCGGTCCTTGATGAGCGACCGCTCGAACTCCGCCATGGCCGCGATGATCTGGAAGAACAGGCGGCCGTCGGCCGACGTGGTGTCGACGGAGGAGAGCGCACCGTCGAGCACGCGGAAACCTATGCCGTGCTCGCGCAGGCCGTCGACGATGGACACAAGGTCGATGAGCGACCGACCGAGCCGGTCAAGCTTCCACACGCACAGGACGTCGCCCGGTCGGGCGTAGTCCAGTGCGGCCGTCAGTTCCGGCCGGTTGGTGTTCTTGCCGCTGGCCTTGTCCTCGAAGATGCGGGCGCGCCCTGCGCCTGTCAGCGCGTCGCGCTGAAGCTGCGCTTCCTGGTCGTCGGTGGAGACGCGGGCGTATCCGATGACCTGGCAGGTGGCGTATCTCCTCCACCCCTCATCATGAGTCGCACCACGTCAGGCCGTGGACTGACCGTTGATGCCGTACTCCTCGGAGGGCATCGAATCCCATTCGGTATTCGCGCCGTCGCGCGTCACCATGAACAACGGACGCGATCGGAGGACCGGCCCGACTGGTTGCCCGCGCATGACGACCCCGGGATCATCCGGTCCTGCAAAGCCCTCGGGCGTGTAGCGAAAGTGCACGTCCATTGCCTCGGCATACGCGATGGCGTCGCTCTCCAGCTCCGACAGGTCTCTCCCGACCAGCGGAATTCCGTCGTGTACGACCTGGGGACCGTACACGGCGTCGGCAGCGATGCAGAACAGCCCCACAGCTTGGCTCACATAGGTTGTGACTGCAGGTGGAGAAGGAGCCACCCCGCGACGGTGGACCTCGACCTTCCAAGTCGGCGAGAAGATCGCGTGGTCCCGTGCACAATCGCTGACCTTCGTCCGGCCGAGTATCTCAGCCGCCTCGACCACTTCGTCGACGGTCATACCGAACCGGAGCGGTCCGATGCCGACAGCCGGCGCATACGACCACTCGTCCCGTTCTGCGACTCCGAAATCGGCTTCGGTGTTGAACGCCATAGTCGCCCCTTTGGAGACACCTGAGACTTGCCGCCGCTCATCATGTCAATCGCCGACCAGCAGACTGCCGGGTGCCGCCGGGCGCGGCCAGACTGGTGAACTCAGCGGTCGCCTCCGGCGACGGCTTCCGGCGCCCACGCGACGGCTGGCTGACGGGCGATTCCACAGGTGCGTCGCTCCGTCGCTGGCCAGCCCGACGAGGGTGAGGAATCTCAGCGAGCAGGTCTGTCCCATCCCCGAGCGAGGGGTGGGGATTTTTCAACGAGCCCCATCAGCAACGGCAAGGGGGTGGGGTATGACCCCCTGAAGGGCCCTTGCTCGACCGCCATGTCTTAGCAGCCAAGATTCCGCCACGGTTTCAGGGTCCGTCCGCCCTGCCCGCAGACTGCCACGGCGGGGAGCGTATGACCTGGTCACAGCCTTGCCCTGCCCTTACTGGCAGCGGCGGAAGGCTGCAAGGAATGAGGTCTTACGGCTAGGGCAGTGGGGCGCGGCAGCGCCCCCTTGGTCTTGCCGGCTTCCTCCTGTCGGCCCCTTCCGGGGCCGCACTGCCGCAGACCGCTTGCGACTGTGGCGGCCGGTAGGCCGCCCTCTGCCGCTCCCGCTTGCCGTTGAGCCTGGCTGCCTCCTTCGGTCGGCCCCGACAGGAGCCGCACTGTACTAGGCAAAATAGATAAGAGAGGACACGAACGTTTCCACAGGTCAGGTGCTATGTCGCTACACGCCAGACGTGCTCTGAGTACACGCCCGGCATGTAGTCAGCGGTCCTGATGGAGGCGGCAGGAGACTGGCGCACCCTTGCCCTTCTGGAACAGGTGGGGAGGAAGGACGAGACAGGCGGCCCCGGAACGGGGCGACACAAGGTCCAGCTCCTTTGCGGGGGCCACCGCGTTGCGGGTGCTCTGGTCGGACAGCGACTTTCCCTCCTTGCCCAGCAGTGCGGCCAGCCGGCCGGGCCCGAATCCTGCGTGTCCTTGCCGGTCGGCCCATCCGATGGCGGCGAAGTGGACGCGGTAGGCGAGCGGGTGCCCGGGGTGCTGCGCCATGCGCCGGTACTCGTGCTGGGAGACGCCGCCCCACGGGCGGTTATGGCCGAAGCTAATAGTCACCGGCTACCCACTTCCTGCGGGGAGAGGCCGCAGTCGTGCGCTTCGTTGTCGACAAGGGGCGACGCACAGACCTCGCAGGTCCAGACGACTTCGATCGTGATGCTCAAGGGCTGGCGACTCCTGGCGCTGGCGGAGGGCAGCACGGAGCCGCGCCTCAGCGTTGGGTGGAAGTCGCGCAGCACCGTCCTGCGCTTCGGGATGTCCTCGACGTCCCTGCGAGCCCCTCGGGATCGCGGCCCCTCACGGAGTGGCCAGCTCTACCGCCGCTGAACGGCGGGAGCTACGGTGTCCGCTCCCAGAAGGAGCGGGAGAGTCTTCTTATCCGGAGCCCGGGCGGGCCGTCAAGCTGGGACATCTCCGGGCCTGGCTGGCCGAGCCGCCCGGAGACGTCTGTCCCCCACTCCCTCCTCAGAGCCTTGCGGCGAAGTCGTCGCCCTTGATGACCAGGCGCTCGCGGACGTCGCGCGGGATCTTCAGTCGCAGGTGTACGGACGGGGCGCGTACCCCCTTCACCTTCGTACGGGTCACCTCGCACGTGACGCCCACCCGGCGCAGGTCCTCGGCCATGGCCTCCATGCCGCCCGCCTCCCATGTCTCCCAGAAGGTCTTGCCGTTGTGCACGAGGACCCAACGGTCTTGCGTGGTCTCGGGATCGATGGCGTTCAGCTCTTCCGTGAGCTTGTCGAGCGTCTTCTCTGCTCGCTCGCGAGTGAACCGCGTCTTCGAGAAACGGCCGTCTGGTTCGAGCTCCGCCATGTAATAGGAGATGGCGTCTTCGAGCCGTTTCACTTCGGCGCGTGCCTCGGCTCCCTTCGCGTACTCCCGGACCTGGACGGGGAAGTCACCGAGGATGCGCAGCACGTCGCCCACGAGGACGTCGTACACGTCCTGCGGGTTGGGTGCGCCGAGGCCGCCGCCCTTGCACTTGCCGCAGCGTAGGTAGGTGTAGCTCCGGCCGTTGCTCATGTTCTTCTGCACGGTCATGTTGGTCGAGCAGTCGACACAGATCAGGACTCCCAGGAACTGTGTCGCTCCGCCCGTCTGTCGGGTGGGCTGGTTCTTGCCCCGGCGGTCGAGTGCCGCTTGCAGGGTCTCGAACTCCTCCTCGGTGAAGATCCGAGGGCCGACCCGTATCGGCTTGCCGTCGTTGCCGAGGACGAGCCTGCTCCGTCGCTTCCCGCCCTGCTTGTCCTCCTCGACTCGATAGCCCATGAGTGCGGGGTTTCGAAGACGTCGGAGAAGAGTCGACGTGGTGAGTCCTGCCGACATGAGTCCGGAGCGGACGAGGCAGAGGGCCATGCGTCGGGCGGACACACCCCGGAGCGCCATGCGCCGGGCCCAGTGCAGTGCCTTGTGCGCGTTCGGCTCGATGGCGAGTGCCGGCTTGCCGTCCACCTTCGTCGTGACGTACCCGTACGTCGGCTTCCCGACGAGCCATGAGTCCTGAGTGCGCGCGTAGTCCCACAGCGACGTGACGCGGGTCGACGTGTTGGCTGCCTCGATCTCGGCGATACCGCCGATGAGCGTGACCATGATCCGGCCCACGGTCGTGCTGAGGTCGATCGCGTCGTTCTTCGATACGAGGTTTTTCCCGTACCGCTCGCACCACTCGATCATCGTGGACAGGTCCGTCATACGACGGATGAAGCGGTCGAGCTTCCAGAAGAGCAGCGCATCGAACTCCGGAGCCCGGTTGTTGAGCCACTCTCCGAGCTCCTTCCGCTTCCACGGCGGAACCTTCGTCGCCGACACGTTGAGGTCGGAGGCGACGCCGACGACGCGATACCCCTTCTCTCTGGCCAGGAGACGGAGGTCGAGCTCCTGTCGGACCGGGGAGGTGGTGTCTTCCGTAAGTACGGACAGGCGGACGGAGAGGAGTGCGCGCGGAGCGTCCTCGGGGAGCAGGGACTCCGCCCGTTCCAGGTCCTCCAGGAGGGCCAGGTCCGAGGCGGTCCACTCGCTCTCGATGTCGTACGTCTTCATGGGCGCGGAGCGTACACGGTGGATGTGGAGCTGTCTTTCTATGGCCGCAGATGGACACGCACATCCAGATCGGTCCGACGGGCAAGAAGCTGCTGCCGCTGTCGGTCGTGAAGTAGCCGCCGGCCGCGCCCCCGCCGCATCCACGGGCCCCCCACCTGCAACGGTGGGGGGCCCGTGCGCGTCTCTACCCGCATGGAAGAAGGCTTGTTGGTCCGGGTCGTGCGAGTGCCCGTGAAGATCGTGGCGGTCCTCGTCGTCCTGCCCGTGCGGCTGCTGTGGGACCTGCTGGTCACCGCCGCGCGGGCGGTGCACCGGCACGTGCTGGGGCCGTTGTACGCGTACGTCCTCGCGCCGGTGGGGCGGGCGGTGCACCGGTACGTGCTGCGGCCGCTGTACACGTACGTCATCGTTCCGGTGGCGCGGGCGCTGGCGTGGGTCGCGGTCACCCTGCTGAAGCTGGTGCTCGTGTGGCCCTGGGTGGGGCTGTGGCGGTTCGTGCTCCTGCCGGCCGGCCGCGCCGTCGGGTGGCTGGGCGGGGCGGCGTACGCCTACCTGCTCGCGCCGGTCGGCCGCTTCCTCCACCGGTACCTGCTGCACCCGCTCGCCGTCGCCGCCGGCCGGTGCGGCGGGCTGGTCCTCCGGTACCTCCTCGCACCGGTCGGCCGGGCCGTGGTGTGGCTGGCCGGGGCGGCGTACACGTATGTGCTCGTGCCCGTCGGAACCGCCCTGGTGTGGGTGGTCCGGATGCTCGTCATGAGCCTGTTCGTGTGGCCCTGGGTGGGTCTGTGGCGTTACGTGGTGACACCCGTCGCCCGCGCCGTGCACCGCTACCTGCTGCGGCCGCTGTACCGGTACGTGCTCACGCCCGTCGGGCAGCTCCTGGTCTGGGCCTGGCACGTCGCCGGGCGGATCCTGCGGGCGCTGTGGCGGGCCCTGCGACTGGTCGGCTGGGTGCTGATCGGGTGGCCCGCGACCCGGCTGTACCGGCACGTGCTCACCCCGGTCGGACACGCCGTGCGCGCGGTGTGGCGGACGGTGCGCACCACGGTCCGCGAGGTGCGCGCGGAGGTGCGCCGGGCGCTCTTCGGAGCGCCCGTCCGGGAACCGGCGAGGTCACGGGCGCGTACTCTGGGTCGTACGACAGCCGTCGGCGCGGCCCCGGAGCCGCCCCAGCTGCGAAAGACGTCATAGGGCGGAGCCTGAGCGCTCGCGCCCCGCACAAGGAGAAGAACCACTGGGCAAGCGACAGCCCGAAGGCCCGCCGCCGGCACCGGCGGTGCAGCGCATCCGACTGCGCTACACCAAGCGCGGCCGCCTCCGGTTCACCAGCCACCGAGACTTCCAGCGTGCCTTCGAGCGGGCCCTGCGCCGCGCCGAGGTGCCGATGGCCTACTCCGCGGGCTTCACCCCGCACCCGAAGGTCAGCTACGCGAACGCCGCCCCGACCGGTACCGGCAGCGAGGCCGAGTACCTGGAGATCGCCCTCACGGCTTCCCGCGACCCGGAGAAGCTGCGGCAGCTGCTCGACGAGTCGCTGCCGGACGGCCTCGACATCGTCGACGCCGTCGAGGTCCGCACCTCCGGTCTCGCCGACCGGCTGACCGCCTCGATCTGGGAGCTGCGCCTGGAAGGCGTGGAGCTCGCCGAGGCCGGGCGCGCGGCGGAGACCTTCCTGGCCGCGGAGACCGTGGAGGTGCAGCGCAAGACCAAGAACGGCATCCGTACGTTCGACACCCGCGAGGCCGTGGTCAGCCTCGAAGCACTTCCGGCCCCGGTTGATAGGCCGGCGGACAAAGCCTGTGCGATACTGCGCCTGGTTGTTCGGCACGTGACACCTGCCGTGCGACCCGACGACGTCCTGTCCGGTCTCCGAGCTGTGGCCGACCTGGCGCCGCCGGTCCCCGCTGCGGTGACCAGGCTGGCGCAGGGGCTCTTCGACGAGGAGTCCGGCACGGTGACCGACCCGCTCGCGCCCGACCGCGACGCTGACACGGCCGCTCCACAAACGGCCGCCGTGACGGCCGACGCGAAGGCGCCGGGCGGTCCCGCGTAGGGACGACAGTCGTCGACGCGCCGCCCTGGCACTCGGGAGCCACCTGGGTCGGGCAGCGCACTGACCTGAAGACTTCCGTCAGGCCGTACGACAGCTCGTACGGAACCGGCGGCCTTGGACTACAGCTCCCGTGAGGTGCACGCGCCCCGGAGGCCGGCTCCGCGCTCATGACGCGGAGCCGTGCCGGACCGGATGTCAGCCGCGGCGCCCGGGAGCGTGACGGGAGAACCACCCGCATGCCCACGAACGACAACGTAGACACCACCCCCAGCGACAACCTGCCGCCGCGGCGGCGCCGCCGCGCGGCGTCCCGTCCGGCGGGCCCGCCCGGCGCGACTGCTCCGGTGACCGAGGCCGTCGAGGCTCCGGTCGCCGAGGCTCCGGCCGTGGTCGAGGAGGCGGCTCCGGCTGCCGCTCCGGCCCGTACGCGCCGTCGTGCCACCCGTGCCGCGGCCGCTCCGGTCGCCGAGGCCGCTCCGGCCGCCGAGGTCGTCGAGGCCGCTCCGGTCGCCGAGGTCGTCGAGGCCGCTCCGGCCGCCGCGCCCGCCCGTACCCGCCGCCGTGCCACCCGTGCCACGGCCGCTCCGGTCGCCGAGGCCGCCCCGGCCGCCGAGGTCGTCGAGGCGCCGGTTGCCGAGGCTCCGGCCGTCGTCGAGGAGGCCGCTCCGGCTGCCGCTCCGGCCCGTACGCGCCGCCGTGCCACCCGCGCCGTCGCCGCGCCCGCCGCCGAGGTCGAGGCCGGGACCGCCGAGGCCGAGGTCGTCGAAGAGCCGAAGGAAGAGCCGAAGGAGGCCTCCCGGGCCGCCGCGAAGGCCGTGACGGTCGCCGACGCCGTGGACGCGCCGAAGGGCCGCGCCCGCCGCCGGGCCACCCGTTCCACCGCGTCCGCCGCCCCGCAGACGCCGGCCCCGGTCGCCGAGGAGACCCCGGCGCCCGCCCGTGCCCGCCGCGCCGCGCGTCCCGCCGTCGCCGTGTTCCAGGCCCCGGTCTTCACCGAGCCCATGTTCCAGACCCCGGAGACCGCCGCCGCGCGCCTGCGCGCCGCCCAGGTCGAGGAGGCCGAGGAGGAGGAGACCGAGGTCGAGGAGACCGTGGTCGAGGCCCCGCAGCCGGCCGCCCGCCGCCGTCGCCGCCGTGGCGGTGCCGTCCCCGTCGAGGCGGTCGAGCCGGTCGCCGACGAGCCCGAGGTCGAGACCGCCGAGGTCGAGGCCGAGGTCGAGGCCGAGGCCGCCGAGCTGGAGGACGAGGACACCGACGAGGCGGGCGAGCGTCCCTCGCGCCGCCGTCGCCGTGGTGGCCGCCGTCGCCGCCGGGGCGAGGCCGCCGAGCTGGAGGAGGGCGCCGAGGACGAGGCGGAGGAGGCCGAGCAGGCCGCCGCCGAAGCCGAGGAGGACGAGGAGGAGTCCGACGAGGGCGCCGCCCTCGGTTCCAGCTCCAGCCGCCGTCGCCGTCGCCGCCGCCGGCGTTCCGGTGACACCGCCGACACCGAGGCCGCCGCCGGTGACGAGGACGGCGTCCGTACGGTCGTCAAGGTGCGCGAGCCGCGCCCGGCCCGGGAGAAGGCCGAGCCGTCCGACGAGGTGCAGTCCATCAAGGGCTCCACCCGCCTGGAGGCCAAGAAGCAGCGCCGCCGCGAAGGCCGCGAGCAGGGCCGCCGCCGCGTCCCGATCATCACCGAGGCCGAGTTCCTGGCCCGCCGCGAGGCCGTCGAGCGCGTCATGGTCGTCCGCCAGAACGGCGAGCGCACCCAGATCGGCGTCCTCGAGGACAACGTGCTCGTCGAGCACTACGTCAACAAGGAGCAGGCCACCTCGTACGTCGGCAACGTCTACCTGGGCAAGGTCCAGAACGTGCTGCCGTCGATGGAGGCCGCCTTCATCGACATCGGCAAGGGCCGCAACGCCGTCCTGTACGCCGGTGAGGTCAACTTCGAGGCGCTCGGCATGGCCAACGGGCCGCGCCGCATCGAGTCCGCCCTGAAGTCCGGCCAGTCGGTCCTGGTGCAGGTCACCAAGGACCCGATCGGTCACAAGGGTGCTCGCCTGACCAGCCAGGTCTCGCTGCCCGGCCGCTACCTGGTCTACGTGCCCGAGGGCTCGATGACCGGCATCAGCCGCAAGCTGCCCGACACCGAGCGCGCGCGTCTGAAGACCATCCTCAAGAAGATCGTCCCCGAGGACGCGGGCGTCATCGTGCGCACCGCCGCCGAGGGTGCGAGCGAGGACGAGCTGCGCCGCGACGTCGAGCGTCTGCAGGCCCAGTGGGAGGACATCCAGAAGAAGTCCAAGCAGATCTCGACCTCGTCGCCGAGCCTGCTCTACGGCGAGCCGGACATGACCGTCCGGGTCGTCCGCGACATCTTCAACGAGGACTTCTCCAAGGTCATCGTCAGCGGTGACGAGGCGTGGGAGACCATCCACGGCTACGTCTCGCACGTCGCGCCGGACCTCGCGGACCGGCTGTCGCGCTGGACCTCCGAGGTCGACGTCTTCGCGACGTACCGGATCGACGAGCAGCTCGCCAAGGCGCTCGACCGCAAGGTGTGGCTGCCCTCCGGCGGCTCCCTCGTGATCGACAAGACCGAGGCGATGGTCGTCATCGACGTCAACACCGGCAAGTTCACCGGTCAGGGCGGCAACCTCGAGGAGACCGTCACCCGGAACAACCTGGAGGCGGCCGAGGAGATCGTGCGCCAGCTGCGGCTGCGCGACCTCGGCGGCATCGTCGTCATCGACTTCATCGACATGGTCCTGGAGTCCAACCGCGACCTCGTGCTGCGGCGCATGCTGGAGTGCCTGGGCCGCGACCGTACGAAGCACCAGGTGGCCGAGGTCACCTCGCTGGGCCTGGTCCAGATGACCCGCAAGCGGGTGGGCCAGGGTCTGCTGGAGTCCTTCTCCGAGAACTGCGTCCACTGCAACGGCCGCGGTGTGATCGTGCACATGGAGCAGCCGGCGGCCGCCGGTGGCGGGGGCAACGGCAAGCGCGCCAAGAAGCGCGGCGGCCGTGGCCACGAGCACGACCACGAGACCGAGGCCGTCGAGACGGTGGCCGTGGAGACGGCCGCCGAGGTCGAGGCGGAGATCGCCGAGCCGGTCGCGCTGCCGGAGCCGTCGTTCGTCCCGGACGAGGAGCTGTACAGCAGCGCCGCCGAGGCCGAGGCCGCGGCGGGGCTGAGCCCGCGCCGCAGCCGCCGCCGCGCCACGCGCAAGGCGACCGCTCCGGCGGGTGCCCCGCGTGCCGCCGCCCAGGTGCCGGCGCAGGCTCCGGCGGCGGCCCCGGCCGCCGAGGTGGTCGAGGTCGAGGCCGTCGAGGCCGAGCCGGTCACCGAGCCCGCGGACACCGTGCTGGCCCCGGCTCCCGAGGCCGTGGAGACGGTCGAGGAGGCCGCGCCCACGGGCCGTACCCGTCGCCGGGCCACCCGTAAGGCCACGGCTCCGGCGGGCTCGCCCAAGCAGGCCGACGAGGCCCCGGTGGAGATCGTGACCGAGGCCCCGGCCCCGGTCGCGACCGAGCCCGAGCCCGAGGTCGAGGTCACGGCCGAGGCACCGGCCGCCGAGCCCGAGCCGGTCGCGGACGCCGCCCCGGCGCGCCCGCGCCGCCGGGCGACCCGCAAGGCCACCGCGCCCGCCGGTTCCCCGGCCGGCGCCGAGGCCGCCGTCGTGGTCGTCGAGTCCCCGGAGCCGGCCACGGCGTCCGAGGCCCCGGCGGAGCCTGTCGCCGAGGCGGAGGCCGCCGAGGAGGCAGCTCCGGCCAAGAAGGCGGTCCGTAAGACGGCCGCCAAGAAGGCCCCGGCGAAGAAGGCCGCCGCCAAGAAGACGACGACCGCGAAGAAGGCCGTCGCCAAGAAGACGACGGCGAAGAAGACCACGGCCAAGAAGGCGACGAAGAAGACCGCGGCGGCGGAGCAGAGCGCTCCGTCCGTCTCGGCCCCTGCCGACGCCTCCTGACCCAGGTCGCCCCGTACGGCCCTGTCCGGCACCGCCTCGGTGCCGGACAGGGCCGTCGTGTGTGACGGGACAGCCAGATGGGACGGCCGGACAGGACTGCCCTGGCCGGCGGAGGGGGCCGGTTTGACCCTGTCAAGGGCACCCCGTAACCTAGACCGTCGGCGTGTCTACGTGCACGCCAGCTCCTGAGCACCTCACCTCCCGGGCTTCACGGCGCGGGGGAGGCCGCCTGCGTTCCGGCGGGGTCGGCTGGCTTCAGGGGTTCCCGATTTTCGAGCGAGAGAGAGATCCGCGTGTACGCCATCGTGCGCAGCGGTGGTCGCCAGCACAAGGTTGCTGTCGGCGACATCGTTGAGGTTGACAAGATTTCCACTGCCAAGGTTGGCGACACGGTCGAGCTCTCGACCCTGCTCGTTGTCGACGGCGACGCTGTGACCAGCGACCCGTGGGTCCTGGCGGGCATCAAGGTCCAGGCCGAGGTCGTGGACCACCACAAGGGCGCCAAGATCGACATCCTGCGCTACAAGAACAAGACCGGCTACCGCCGTCGCCAGGGTCACCGCCAGCAGTACACGGCGATCAAGGTCACCGGCATTCCGACGGCTGCGAAGTAAGAGGGACTGAGCAATGGCACACAAGAAGGGCGCATCGTCCACCCGGAACGGTCGCGACTCCAATGCCCAGCGGCTCGGCGTGAAGCGCTTCGGCGGTCAGGTCGTTTCCGCTGGTGAGATCCTCGTCCGCCAGCGCGGCACCCACTTCCACCCGGGCGCCGGCGTCGGCCGTGGTGGCGACGACACCCTGTTCGCCCTGCTTCCCGGTGCGGTGCAGTTCGGCACCCACCGTGGCCGCAAGGTCGTGAACATCGTTCCGGCCGCCTGAACAAGGCGTTCGTAACTTTCTGAGGGCGGATCTCTGTCTTCCCGGCGCATGCCGGGAAGCGGGTCCGCCCTCGGCGCGTTACACAGGCTGTAGCGCACAGAACTTTTCCGTACATCTCTGGAGGAACAACCATGACCACCTTCGTGGACCGCGTCGAGCTGCACGTCGCCGCGGGTAACGGAGGCCACGGCTGCGCCTCCGTGCACCGGGAGAAGTTCAAGCCGCTCGGCGGCCCCGACGGCGGCAACGGCGGCCGTGGCGGCGATGTGATCCTGGTCGTCGACCAGTCGATCACCACCCTGCTGGAGTACCACCACAGCCCGCACCGCAAGGCCACCAACGGCAAGCCCGGCGAGGGCGGCAACCGCTCCGGCAAGGACGGCCAGGACCTGGTCCTCACCGTCCCCGACGGCACCGTCGTCCTCGACAAGCAGGGCAACGTGCTCGCCGACCTCGTCGGCGAGGGCACGACGTACGTCGCCGCGCAGGGCGGCCGCGGAGGCCTGGGCAACGCCGCGCTGGCCTCGGCCCGCCGCAAGGCCCCCGGCTTCGCCCTCCTGGGTGAGCCCGGCGACATGGGCGACATCGTCCTGGAGCTCAAGACCGTCGCCGACGTGGCGCTGGTCGGCTACCCGAGCGCCGGCAAGTCCTCGCTGATCTCGGTGCTCTCCGCCGCCAAGCCGAAGATCGCCGACTACCCCTTCACCACCCTGGTCCCCAACCTCGGCGTGGTCACGGCCGGTTCGACCGTCTACACCATCGCCGACGTCCCCGGCCTGATCCCCGGTGCCAGCCAGGGGCGTGGCCTGGGCCTGGAGTTCCTGCGCCACGTCGAGCGCTGCTCGGTCCTCGTGCACGTCCTGGACACCGCCACCCTGGAGTCCGACCGCGACCCCGTCTCCGACCTCGACGTCATCGAGGAGGAGCTGCGGCAGTACGGCGGCGGCCTGGAGAAGCGCCCGCGCCTGGTCGTCCTGAACAAGGTCGACATCCCCGACGGCAAGGACCTCGCCGAGATGATCCGGCCGGAGCTCGAGGAGCGCGGCTACAAGGTCTTCGAGGTCTCCGCGGTCGCCCGTACGGGCCTGAAGGAGCTGTCCTTCGCGCTCGCCGAGATCGTCGCGAAGGCCCGCGCCCGCAAGCCGAAGGAGGAGGCGACCCGCATCGTCATCCGCCCCAAGGCCGTGGACGACACCGGTTTCACCGTCACCTACGACGAGGCCGAGGACCTGTACCGCGTGCGCGGCGAGAAGCCGGAGCGCTGGGTGCGCCAGACGGACTTCAACAACGACGAGGCCGTGGGCTACCTCGCCGACCGCCTCAACCGCCTCGGTGTCGAGGACGCGCTGATGAAGGCCGGTGCCCGCGCGGGCGACGGCGTGGCCATCGGTCCCGACGAGAACGCGGTCGTCTTCGACTGGGAGCCGACCATGATGGCCGGTGCCGAGATGCTGGGCCGCCGTGGTGAGGACCACCGCCTGGACGCCCCGCGCCCGGCCACCCAGCGCCGCAAGGAGAAGGAAGCCCAGCGCGGCGACGCCGCCCAGCGCGAGTACGACGAGTTCCGCCCGTTCTGACCGTGCCCGCCGCGACCGGCGCGACCCCGGGACGGGCGTCCATCCGGCTCCCGTAGGATCCGTTTGGTGAACAACCCACGTGTCAGCGTCGTCGTGATCGCGTACAACGACGCCGGGCTCGTGGGCGAGGCCGTCTCGTCGGCCCTCGCCCAGGGCCCGGTCGTCAGCGAGGTCGTCGCGGTGAACGACCAGTCCACCGACGGCACCGCCGAGGTGCTCGACGCCCTGGCCGCCGCCCACCCGCGCCTGAAGGTGATCCACCGCTCGGAGAACAGCGGTGGCTGCGGCACGCCCCGCAACGACGGCATCGCGGCGGCGACCGCTCCGTACGTCCTCTTCCTCGACAGTGACGACGTCCTGCCCGCCGGCGCGGCCGAGGCCCTGCTGGCCGCCGCCGTGCGGGCGAAGGCCCCGGTCACCGTCGGCGCGTGCGTACGCCGCGAGCTGCCGCAGGGCAACGACGTGCCGTGGATGCCGGGCCTGCACACCGGGGGCGACGTGATCGAGCGCCCGGCCGACCGGCCGGACCTCGTCCGCGACACCCTGTGCGTCAACAAGCTGTACGAGCGCGCCTTCCTCGACGAGCACGGCATCCGCTTCCCCGACGGCCGGTTCGTCTACGAGGACTTCGTGTTCACCGCGCGGGTGCTGGCGGCCGCCCCGCGCATCGCCGCCGTCGACGACCTCGTCTACGTCTGGCACGTACGCCGCAGCGCCGCCCAGGTCTCGATCTCGCTGGACCGCAAGGACGTCGGCAACTGGCGCGCCCGTATCGAGGCCCACCGCCGCGCCGCCGAGATCCTCGGCGCCTCCTCGGCCGACCTCGGCCACGCCTGCCAGGTCAAGTTCCTCGACTACGACCTGCCCATGTACCTGCGCGAACTCGGCGACGACCCCGACTACCGGGCCGCCTGGTGGACCCTCACCCGCGACTACCTCGCCACCTTCGACGACGCGGCCGTCGAGGCCGCCGAGGCCGGGGCCCGCTGGATCGTGCGGGTGCTGCGCGCCAGCGCCACGCCGCCCGCCGACGTCGCCCGCCTGACCCGTTTCGCCGCGCAGCCGCCGCGCCTGCTGCCCCCGTACGCCGACGCCGACGGCGTGCCGGTGTGGAGTGAGCAGCTGCCCGTCGAACTCGACGGGCTGGCGGAGCTCCCGGTCGCCGAGCTGCCCGTCACCGTCGACGCCGAACCGGCCGGCGGCCCCCGGATCCGGGTCCGCGTGCACGATCTGTACGGGCGCCTGGCCGCCGCCGGCCCCCGCACCGTCACGCTGACGTTCCTGCCCCGCACCGGCGGCGAGCCCGTCGCCACCGAGCCCGTGCCCCTGCGCCCCGGGAGCGAGGACACGGGCACCTGGGTCGCCGAGCTGCCCTTCCGCCTCCCGGGCCTCGCCGCCACCGGCCGCCGCCGCGGCCTGCGCGGCATGCAGGCCTGGGACGTCCGGGTGGGCGTGGAGTTCTCCGACGGGAGCTCCCTGTTCACCTCCCTGCGCCCCCTGGGTTCCCTGCTGCGGCGCCGGGCGCTGCCCAGCAGCCGGTACGGTGTGCTGCTGGCACAGCCGTACCGGACGGCCGCCGGATCGCTCGCGCTGCGGCTCGCGCCCGGCGCGCAGGGCGCCGCCAACCTCGTACGCAACCGTCTCGGCCGTGCCCGTATGGGCCGCCGGTCCCGCTAGCCACAAGCACCAAGGGAGATGCACATGACCTTTCTGATCACCGGTGGCGCCGGTTACATCGGCGCGCATGTCGTCCGCGCGATGCTGCTCGCAGGGGAGAAGGTCGTCGTCCTGGACGACCTGTCCACGGGCAACGAGGACCGCGTCCCGGAGGGCGTCCCGCTGGTGGTCGGCTCGGTCCTGGACCGGCTGATCCTGGACGAGACCATCAGGCACCACAAGATCACCGGTGTGGTGCACCTGGCGGGCAAGAAGCAGGTCGGCGAGTCCGTCGAGAAGCCGCTGTTCTACTACCACGAGAACGTGGAGGGCCTTCAGGTCCTGCTGGGCGCGGTGGCCCGGGCCGGCATCCGCAACGTCCTGTTCTCCTCCTCGGCGTCCGTGTACGGCATGCCGGACGTGGACCTGGTCACCGAGGACACCCCGGCCGCGCCGCTCAGCCCGTACGGCGAGACCAAGCTGGCCGGCGAGTGGCTGATCCGCGCGGCGGGCAAGGCGCACGGCATCGCCACCGCCTGCCTGCGCTACTTCAACGTGGCGGGCGCCGCGACCCCCGAGCTCGCCGACACCGGTGTCTTCAACCTGGTCCCGATGGTCTTCGAGCGCTACGACAAGGGCGAGGGCGCGCGGATCTTCGGCGACGACTACCCGACCCCGGACGGCACGTGCATCCGCGACTACATCCACGTCGAGGACCTGGCCGAGGCCCACGTGGTCGCCGCGCGCAAGCTCGCCCAGTGGGCGGCGGCCGGCGAGTACCGGGACCTCACCGTCAACATCGGCCGCGGCGAGGGCGTCTCCGTGCGTGAGATGACCGATCTGATGAACGAGATCAGCGGGCACACCCACGAGCCGGTGGTCACCCCGCGCCGCCCCGGCGACCCGGCGAAGGTGGTCGCCTCCGCCGACCGGATCCACGCCGAGCTGGGCTGGAAGGCCCGCCACGACGTCCGCGAGATGATCACCTCGGCGTGGGCGGGCTGGCAGGCGAACCGCGCGGCCGTGCCGCACGAGCGCTGACCGGCGCGCCCGCCGTACCGCAGCACTTACGCATGAACGAAGCCGCCCGCTCCGGAGGAATCCGGGGCGGGCGGCTTCGGTCATGTCACGGGGTCACCGTTCGAGGAACGCGAACAGGTCCTCCCACCGGTCGGTGATCTCGGCGGCGGAGTAGCGCCGGACGTTGCGGAAGGCCGTGTCCCCCAGCCGGTCGCGCAGTTCGCGGTCCGCCATCAGGGCGCTGAGGTGCCCGGCGAGTTCCATGGTGTTGCCCAGCCGCGCCAGCAGCCCGTCCGTGCCGTGGTCGACGATCTCCCGCACGCCCGGCGCGCAGTCGAACGCGACCGGGGCCACGCCCGCCGCCATCGCCTCCAGCAGCGTGATCGGGAACCCTTCGGCCCGCGAGGCCTGCGCGAACACCGACGCCCCGCGCAGCGCGCCCAGGACGTCGTCGGTGCTGCCCATCCACTCGACCGAGTCGTCCAGCCCCAGCGACGTGCAGTGCGCCCGCAGCGCCGCCTCCTCCACACCCGCGCCGAAGATCCGCAGGGTCCAGTCGGGGTGCTGCGGGGCGGCGTCCGCCCAGGCGTCCAGCAGCAGGTCCACGCCCTTCTCGAAGGCGAGCCGGCCCACGGAGGCCACCACCTTCGCCTCCCGCGGTGCGGGGGAGTCCGGCAGGAACGGCAGCGGGTTCGGCATGCTGCCGACGTTCTCCATGCCCGCCCGGATCCACAGGTCCGCGTCCTCGGGGGTGAGCACGAGGAGCCGGTCCACCTCCGGGTACCAGCGGCGGACCCGGTTGCCGCGGGTCGACTTCTGGCTGGCGTCGTACGACTCGTGGCTCATGCCGATGACACTGAGCCCCTTGGTGTCCGCCAGCGCCACCCACTCCATCGCCCACACCTGGGTGACGATCACGACGGAGCCCGGCCGGGCCACGCGGAAGAGGGCGCTGAGCTTCTCCGCCTGCTGGCGCATCCTCGCCCGCCGGGCCGCCTGCCGGCGCCGCTCGGGCGCGTTGAGCCGGCCCTTGATCCCGCTGAGCCTGCGGGCGCTGGGCGGGTGGGCGTCGTACAGCGTCGTCAGCGGGTACGGCAGGTCCGCCGGCAGCTTCTGGCGCAGCTCCTCGGCCACCGGGGCGATGCCGACGAGGTGCACCCGGTGCCCGCGGTCGGTGAACAGCCGGGCCATCTGGTGCGACCAGGTGGTCACACCGCCGAGCTCGTCGACGCTGTTGGAGACGATGAAGATGTCACGGCCCTGGCTCACTTGCCGCTCCCGGTGAAGAACTTCTCGACGATCTGGCGGGCGGCGTCCCCGCGGTCGTACTCGCCGAACTCGGCGAGGAAACGCTGGCGCGCCTCGGCGTACTTGGCGTCCGCCTCGTCGAACGCGGCGATCGCCTGGAGCAGTTCGTCCGCCGTGGCGACCACCGGACCCGGGGCCTTCTCCTTCAGGTCGAAGTAGGTGCCGCGGATGTCGTTCGCGTACGTCTCGTAGTCGTACGCGAAGAACAGCATCGGCCGGTCCAGGACCGCGTAGTCGAACATCACCGACGAGTAGTCCGTGATCAGCCCGTCGGCCAGCGCCAGCAGCGGGGTGATGTCGTGGTGCCGGGAGACGTCGATCACCCGGCCCGCGACGGACGGCGGCAGCGAGACGCTGTTGAGGTAGTGGGTGCGCACCAGCAGCGTGAAGCGGTCGCCCAGCCGCTCGGCGAACTCCTCCACGTCGAAGGGGAAGGTGAATCCCTCGACGGCGCCGTCGGCGTTCGCCCGGAACGTCGGCGCGTACAGCAGCACCTTCGACTCCGGGTCGATGCCCAGCTCCGCCGCCAGCGGCCCGCGCACCCGCTCGCCGCTGTCGGCCTCCTCGCGGTACGCCGCCACCAGGGCGTCGTTGCGGGGGTAGCCGGTGGGCAGCAGCACCTCGTCGCGCAGCCGGAAGCCCTTGGCCAGGGTGCGCCGGTCGTGCTCGGTACGGATCAGGAAGTGGTCGAAGCGGTCGACTGCCGCCTGGAACTTCGCCTGCCCGGCCCGGCCCTGCGCCTTGGTGCGCGGCTCGTGGAAGCCCATCCGCTTCAGCGCGGTGCCGTGCCAGGTCTGGATGTACGTCGTCCCGGGGCGCTTGGTCAGCGCCAGCGGGAAGCCCTGGTTGTCGATCCAGAACTCGGCCTGGGCCAGCGCCCGCAGGTACGGCCAGCTCCACCGCTTGACCAGGGTGGCGTCCTTGGGGAAGCCGGTCGGCTTCGCGCCGGCGTACGACCAGATCGCCTCGAACGCGACGCCCTGGCGGACCATCTCCTCGTAGATCGCCCGGGGGCTGTCGCTGTACTGCTTGCCCAGGTGGCTCTCGAAGACGACCGTGCCCTTCTTGACCGGCAGCTTCGAGAAGACCTCGTGGTAGACCTTCACCTTCTGCTCGCCCGACCCGAGGTTGCGGCGGGCCCGCAGGGCCTTGCGCAGTCCGCGCTTGACGACGTTCGCGGCCTTGCCCTGTATGGCGTTGTTGATCAGGGTCGAGGTGCGGACGGCGGCGGGGCCCTCGGCGATCAGGACGTAGGAGAGGTTGCCCTTCTTGGTCATCTCCGGCTCGAAGCGGTCCGAGACCAGCCGGGTCAGCCGGGGCCGCACCCGCAGGGCGGCCGCCCGGTCCAGGTCGACGCCGCCGACCGAGACCCGGCTGGTGATCCGCTCGTCGCCGGCCGTCAGCTTCAGGCGGACGTCCCAGACGGCGTCGATGACGCCGAGCGGGCGCACGGTGCCGCCGACGTCGGCGGTGGCGGACCACTCGATCGTGTCACCGGCGTGCCGCACGCTCGCCACCGGGAACGTGAACGAGCGCACCCCGATCTGACGGCGGGCCCGGAACTCCAGCTCCGCGCTCAGCTCGGTGTCCGCGCCGATCCGGCCCAGCGGGTTGACCAGGGAGCCCGCCATCGTGACCGTGCCCTGCCCGTCGTCCTCGTACGAGGTCAGCCGGTTGCCCAGCTGGAGGGTGGGCAGCGCGGTGGTGTGGAAGCCCTGGTCGGTGACGTCCAGTATCCGGCGGCCCTCGGCGTCGTCCAGGTGGGCGCCGCCGCACCAGTAGACGCGGCCGTCGCGCATCGCGAGCGGGGAGGACAGCCGGCCCTTGTTGACCATGGCGTCGGCGGCCGGGAGCAGGTTGTCCCAGTCCTCCTTGCCCAGCAGGTAGGCGCAGATCGCCTGCAGGTGGGTGACGTGCCCGTACGCGTCCGGGTCGATGCCGGCCAGGTAGCCGTTGGCCAGCCGGGCGAACTCCTGGCGGTACTCGTCGTCGAGCAGCCGCAGGTCGCGCAGGTGCAGGACCAGGTCGTGCTTGAGGAACTTGGCGTCCTTGGCCGACTTGATGGCCGTGTGGCCCTTGGCGGCCAGTATCTCGTCGACGCGCCGGTGGATCTCCATCCGGTGGACGAAGTTGGCGATCTCGTGACGGCGGTTGCTGATCGACTTGGCGGAGGCCTTCTCGACCACGTTCCAGTGGTAGACCCGGTTGGGGATCAGCGTGATGCGCCGGGCGGCGACGTACGCCTGCGCCGAGAACAGCAGGTCCTCGTAGTGGATCCCGACCGGGAACCGCAGGCCCTGCTCCAGCAGGAACGCGCGCCGGTAGCACTTGTTCGTGGAGAGGGTGTCGTAGACCAGCAGGTCGGGGAACTCGGTGATCGACTCCAGGGTGCGGGTCCGGGAGTAGATCCACGGGTACCACTCGGAGGTCTTGCCGAAACGGTTGTCTACGTAGACCCGTACGCACATGCCCGAGACCAGGTCGGAGCCGGTGCTCTCGGCGGCCGCGAGCATGTTGCGGCAGGCGTTCTGCTCCAGCTCGTCGTCGCTGTCGAGGAACATGACGTACGTGCCGGTGGCCTGCTGGACGCCGTGGTTGCGCGGCGCGCCGCAGCCGCCGCTGTTCTCGGGCAGCCGGAAGGCGCGCACGCGTCCCGGGTGGGCCGCTTCGAGCTCCTGGGCCACCGCGTAGGACCGGTCCGTGCTGCAGTCGTCGACGATCACGACTTCGACCCCGCTCAGGGTCTGCTGCAGCACCGACCGGACGGCGGCCGGCAGACGCTCTGCGTCGTTGTAGACGATGACGACCACGGAGACGTCAGGCACGTGCACCTCGATCCCTTCGTTCCATTCCGCTTAACCCGTCAAAGCTACCCTGTGCCGCGCTCCACCCGGGCAGGCCGACATCCGCCGTGCATACTTCTAAGGAAGAGGTGGTGTCGGGTCCGGTCGCTGACAATCACCCGTTCGGACCCCGCAGGATGTATCCATGACGAAGCTGTCCGTAGTCGTTCCCTGCTACAACGAAGAAGCGGTGGTCGAACGCTTCGACGCGGAGATCCGCAAGGTTCTGGACTCCCTCCCGGTCGCGTACGAGGTCTGCTACGTCGACGACGGCAGCCGCGACGGCACCCTGGAGAAACTTCGCAAGATCGCAGCCGAGCACGGGGGGCACACCCGGTACGTCTCCTTCAGCCGCAACTTCGGCAAGGAGGCCGGCATGCTCGCGGGCCTGCGCGAGGCCACCGGTGACGCCGTCGTGATCATGGACGCGGACCTCCAGCACCCGCCGGAGCTGATCGCCACCATGCTCGACTACTACCGGCAGGGCCACGACCAGATCATCGCCCGCCGCACCCGTGAGGGCGACAAGAAGCTCCGTACGGCGCTCAGCCGCCTCTACTACCGCGGGATCAACCGCTGGGTGGACGTGGAGCTGACCGACGGGGTCGGAGACTTCCGCCTGCTGTCCCGGCCGGCCGTGGACGCGCTGCTGTCGCTGCCCGAGTACAACCGCTTCTCCAAGGGGCTGTTCTCCTGGATCGGTTTCGACACCGTCCACTTCGACTACCGCAACGCCCAGCGCGAGGCAGGCGAGACCAAGTGGAAGTTCGGCTCCCTGCTGAACTACGGCATGGACGGCCTGATCTCCTTCAACAACCGGCCGCTGCGCATCGCCATCTGGTTCGGCGTGTCGCTGGTGGCCCTGGCCACCCTGTACACCCTGTGGATCACCGTCAACGCGATCACCCACGGGATCGACTCACCCGGTTACGTCACCATCGTCGCGATCATGGTGGGCCTCGGCGGAGTCCAGATGATCATGCTGGGCCTGATCGGCGAGTACATCGGACGTATCTACTACGAGACCAAGCGCCGCCCGCACTTCCTGGTCAAGGAGTCGCACGGCACCCCGCCCGCCACTGCGGAGTCCCCTTCCTCGTCCTCTTCCTCTCCCGATGCGCTGACGGTGGAGCGCGGCACCCGATGAACGCGACCACGAAGACCCAGCTCGGCCAGATCATCCGCTTCGGCTTGGTGGGCGCCGTCAACACCGGCACCTACTTCGCGCTGTACCTGCTGCTGCACCTGTGGCTGCCGTACTTCGCCGCATACACGATCGCCTTCCTCCTGGCGATGGTCGGGTCGTTCTTCATGAACACCTACTTCACCTACCGCACCCGGCCCACCTGGAAGAAGTTCCTCCTCTTCCCGCTGACGAACGTCACAAACTTCGTCGTGCAGGGCGCCGGGCTGTACGCCCTCGTCACCTGGGCGGGCATGGACAGCCGGTACGCGTCGCTGGTCGCCGCCGTGGTGGCCATCCCGTTCACCTTCCTGATCTCCCGCAGGATCCTGGTTCCGGGCGGCCGGGCCAAGGCCGCCGAGCCCGAGCCCGCCGGGAGCTCGTCCACGCTCTGAAACCGGCGGGCGGGCCGCGCCGCCCACCCCGTAGATTGAACACCGCACAACCGGACGACCGGGTGGACAGGGCAAGGGGATGGACGTGTCAGGGGCAAGGCAGGGCGTCGTGGACGCCCGCAGGATCGTGGTCAAGGTCGGCTCCTCCTCCCTCACCACCGCCGCCGGCGGGCTCGACGCGGACCGCGTGGACGCGCTGGTCGACGTCCTGGCCAAGGCGCGCAGCGGCGGCGAGAAGGAGATCGTGCTGGTCTCCAGTGGCGCCATCGCCGCCGGTCTCGCCCCGCTCGGCCTGCGCCGCAGGCCCAAGGACCTGGCCCGGCAGCAGGCGGCCGCCAGCGTCGGCCAGGGCCTGCTCGTCGCCCGCTACACCGCCTCCTTCGCGCGCTACGGCGTCCGCGTCGGCCAGGTGCTGCTCACCACCGACGACACCAGCCGCCGGGCCCACTACCGCAACGCGTTCCGCACCCTGGACCAGCTCCTGACCATGGGCGCCCTCCCGGTCGTCAACGAGAACGACACCGTCGCCACGGACGAGATCCGCTTCGGCGACAACGACCGGCTGGCCGCCCTGGTCGCCCACCTGGTCCGCGCCGACCTGCTGGTCCTGCTCTCCGACGTGGACGGCCTCTACGACGGCGACCCCGCCCTGCCGGGCACGAGCCGCATCGATGAGGTCCACGGCCCCTCCGACATCGAGCACGTCTCCATCGGCAGCGCGGGCAAGGCGGGCGTCGGCACGGGCGGCATGGTCACCAAGGTGGAGGCCGCGCGGATCGCCGCGGCGGCCGGCATCCCGGTCGTCCTCACCTCCGCCAGCCAGGCCGCGGACGCCCTGGCGGGCCGCGGCACCGGCACCCTCTTCCACGCCACGGGCCGCCGCTCCGCGGACCGCCTGCTCTGGCTCCAGCACGCCTCCACCCCGCAGGGCCACCTCGTCCTGGACGACGGCGCGGTCGCCGCGGTCACCGAGCGCGGCAGCTCGCTGCTGCCGGCCGGCATCGCGGCGGTCGAGGGCGACTTCGTCGCCGGGGACCCGGTGGAACTGCGCGCCCAGGACGGCCGCGCGGTCGCCCGCGGCCTGGTCAATTTCGACGCCAAGGAGCTCCCGCAGCTGCTGGGCCGCTCCACGCGGGAGCTGGCCCGGGAACTGGGGGCCGCGTACGAACGTGAGGTCGTCCACCGCGACGATCTGGTCCTTCTGGAGGGCTGAGGTTCGGCAAAACCGACGCAAGACGGCCCCGGGACTGGTCAACTGTCAGGGGATGGGAGCACGCGGACGGGCAGAGGAGGCGGCTGGTGGGACGAGCGCTGACCAGCGTCGGCGGCGGGGGCGGCGGCGAGGACGACCGGCCCGAGTCCCGCCTGTGGCACGTCACCCTCAGCGTCTCCGGCAAGCCGGTGCCGCTGGGCGAGGTCCGGCGGTCCCTGGAGCAACTGGCCCATGACCACCCGTTCCTGCTGACGAGCCGGTACGCGGCGGACCACGCGGAGATCCGCTACTGGGAAGAGGCCCGCGACCTCCACGACGCGGCGGCCGTCGCCCTGCGCCTGTGGGGCGAGCACCGCTCCTCGGCGCAGCTCCCGCCCTGGGAGATCGTCGGCCTGGAGGTCATCGACCGCGCGACCTACCACCAACGCGTAGCCGAGGGCTACGGCCCCCCACCAGCCACCCGAGTAGGCGTCCACCCCTACTGACCCCCCCCCCCACCCCAGCCCCGCCGGCGTTTGAGGCGCGGGGCCCGGCGCGGAGCCCCGGTTCGGGAAGGGGCGGGGTGGGGAAAGGCTCCGCGCAGCGGCCCCACCGCACCCGCGCCCCCACCCCACCGCACCCGCGCACCCACCGGTCCCCAGATCCGTGCCGTGGACCACACCGCGGACCCGTCTCGTGGGGTGAAACCCCACCCCGCGGCCCCGGGCCACAGGACTACCCTGGGCCGCATGACCTCGTCGAACACCGCCTCCACACCCGTCACCGCAACGGCCACCGCCGCCCGCGTCGCCGCCGCGGTCCTCGCCCCCCTGCCGCGGTCCGCCAAGGACACCGCGCTGCTCGCGATCGCCGACGCCCTGGAGGCCCGTACCGACGAGATCGTCGAGGCCAACGCCACCGACGTCGCCAAGGCCCGCGCCGCCGGCACCAGCGAGACCGTCGTCGACCGCCTCACCCTCACCCCCGACCGCGTCCGCGCCATCGCCTCCGACGTCCGCGACGTCGCCGCCCTCCCCGACCCCGTCGGCGAGGTCGTCCGCGGCTCCACGCTCCCCAACGGCATCGACCTCCGCCAGATCCGCGTCCCCCTCGGCGTCGTCGGCATCATCTACGAGGCCCGCCCCAACGTCACCGTCGACGCCGCCGCCCTCTGCCTGAAGTCCGGCAACGCCGTCCTGCTGCGCGGCAGCTCCTCCGCCTACGCCTCCAACACCGCCCTGGTGGCCATCCTCCGCGACGCCGTCGAGAGCACCGGCCTGCCCGCCGACGCGATCCAGCTCGTCCCCGGCGAGAGCCGCGACTCCGTACGCGAACTCATGCGCGCCCGCGGCCTGGTCGACGTCCTCATCCCGCGCGGCGGCGCGTCCCTCATCAAGACCGTCGTCGAGGAGTCCACGGTCCCCGTCATCGAGACCGGCACCGGCAACTGCCACGTCTACGTCGACGCCCAGGCCGACCTCGACATGGCCGTCGAGATCCTCATCAACTCCAAGGCCCAGCGCCCCTCGGTCTGCAACTCCGCCGAGACCCTCCTGGTCCACCGCGACATCGCCGACGCCTTCCTGCCGCGCGCCCTCGACGCCCTCGCCGACGCCGGCGTGACCGTCCACGGCGACGACCGCGTCCTCAAGGCCGCCGAGGGCGGCAAGGTCACCGCCCTCCCCGCCACCGACGAGGACTGGGCCGCCGAGTACCTCTCGTACGACATCGCCGCCGGCGTCGTGGACTCCCTCGACGACGCCGTCAGCCACATCCGCCGCTGGACCTCCGGCCACACCGAGGCCATCGTCACCACCTCGCAGGCCGCCGCCCGCCGCTTCACCCAGCTGGTCGACTCGACCACGGTTGCCGTGAATGCGTCCACCCGGTTCACCGACGGTGGCCAGTTCGGATTCGGTGCCGAGATCGGTATCTCCACCCAGAAGCTGCACGCCAGGGGCCCGATGGGACTGCCGGAGCTGACCTCCACCAAGTACATCGTCACCGGAGACGGTCACATCAGGTAACCACCGCCTCCACTCCGTGTGGCCGGATTTCGGCACATGGCCTGCCCAAAGCCGCCCCCCAGGTCTACGCTGGTCCCGTGCCGGACGACGTGGGGGGCAAGCCGTTCCCGGACGACGGGGAGCCCGACGACGACCGCGGAGGCGCGGACCAGGACTTCGCCTCCGTGGTGTTCGACGAGGACTTCGTCCGGAACGCCGCGATTCATGAACCGAGCGCCGCCGAGCGCCAGCGGGCCGCCGAGGCCGCCCGCGCGGTCGCCGGCGGCCACGAGGGCTACGACGGGTACGAGGGCTTCGAGCTCTACGACGGCCCCGGTCACGGCTACGGGCCCGACGCCGACTTCCAGCCCTACGATCCCGACGGCGCCGCCCACGGGTACGGCTACGGTCCGTACGGGGCCTACGGCGGCGCCCTGCGGCCCTACCGCGGCCGCTCCCGCTGGCTGCGGCCCGTGGCCTGGGTGCTCGCCGTCGTGATGGGCGTCGGCATGGTCGCCCTGGCCTTCTCCGCGGTCTACCGGGCCGTCTCCGACGACCCCGAACCCCAGGCCCCGGCGCCGGCCAGCACCCCGCTGACCGAAGTCACCGGAACTGGCGCGTTTATGTATCCCGCCGGGCGACAACCCTGAAAGTACGACCCTCTCACGCGCGAACAGCGGGGAGACCCCATGGCCGTACCAGGAGAGCCACCTGACGGCACCCCCGAGGACGAATACCGGTCGGTGGTGTTCGACGAGGACTTCGTCCGGGCTGCCCGCCTCCAGGAGTTCTCGGCGCAGGAACGCATGGGCGAGCACGCCCGCGCCGTGCGCAGCCGCTCCCTGTGGTCCGGCCACGGCGGCGGTGACGGCACCCCCGGCCGCCGCTCCCGGCAGGGCCTGCTGCTGGTGCTCCTGATCGCCGTGGCCTTCGCCTCGGCCGTTTACATGGGCCTGCGCAACCCGTACGTCCCGCTGCCCGACACCCGCACCGAGCCCTTCAACAGCACGGTCGTCCCGCTCGCACCCTCCCGTACGGTCGCGGGCGGGCGGGCCTCCGACCTGTACGCCAGGAGCCCGGCCGCCGACTACCGGGTCGGCGCGGCCGGCATCACCATGCCCGCCGTGCGCCGCACCCCGCACTTCACCGACGCCCAGGTGGTCGCCGCCCTGACCGTCGCCAAGGACTACCTGGTGCAGTCCTCGCTGGAGCCCGACGTCCTGGCCGGCACCGCCTCCCGGCCGGTACGGGTCCTGCTCGACCCCGACCAGCTGGCGCAGTTCGACCGCAGCATGACCTCACCGTCCGGCGACGGGCGGCACGCGGCCACCGGCTGGCTGGTCCGCTTCGACCCGGCCACCGCCGTGGTCGCCGACTCCCGCGTCCGGGTGAACGGCACCCTCACCTTCGAGGAGGTCGCCCCGGACGTCCTGGAGGTCTTCACCGACCACACCTTCGTGTACGCCGTCCGCCCCGCCACCCCCGGAGCGCCGGCCGCGCACGACGGCGCCTCGCTCTTCACCGTCCGGCGCGAGCTGCGGCTGCGCTTCGACCGCGAGGACCTGCTGGCCCGCCGCGCGGAGCTGCTGACGGCGTACGTGGTGGCGGGGCCGCAGGACTGTTCCGCTGAGACCGCCGACGGCTTCCGCCCGGCCCTCGCCGGGGCCGCCGCCAGCACCGTGGGCCCCGCGGCCACCGACCCCTACGCGGCGGGCCATCCGCGACGCGCGGCCGGCCTGTGCGGCGTCCTCGCCCCGGAGGCCCAGCCCAGCCCCTCCGGAGCGGGCACCGGCTGACCCCCTAGCCCTTGTCGCCGCCGCCCGCGTTGCCGTTGCCGCCGCCGGTGAACTTGTCGCGCAGCTTGCCGCCGACGTCCGCCGCGCCGCCCGCTATGTCGCCGACCAGCTTGAACAGCGGGTCCTTGCTGTTGCGCACGGCGTCGGCGTAGTGCGAGGCCGACTCCCGGAAGGAGTCCGTCACCGACGTGTCCTTGTCCTCCTCGCGGCGCGGGTAGTGGCCGTCCATGATCCGCTGGTAGTCCCGGCTCTGCGACCACTTCTTCAGCTCGGCGGCCCGCACCGTGGTGAAGGGGTGCGTGCGCGGCAGCACGTTGAGGATCTTCAGCACGGAGTCGCGCAGGTCACCGCTGGACTCGTACTCCTCGGCCTGCGCGAGGAAGGCGTCCACATTCATCTCGTGCAGGTGGTTGCCACCCGCGATCTTCATCAGGCCGCGCATCGAGGCCTGCGCGTCCTGCCCGACGAGCAGACCGGCACGGTCCGCCGACAGCTCCGACTTGCGGAACCACTCCCGCAGCGCCGTCACGATCGTCATGATCGCCACATTGCCCAGCGGGATCCACGCGACCTTCAGCGCCAGGTTCGTCAGGAACAGCAGGATCGTGCGGTACACGGCGTGCCCCGACAGCGCGTGGCCCACCTCGTGGCCCACGACCGCCCGCATCTCCTCCTCGTCGAGCAGCTCGACGAGCCCCGTGGTCACCACGATGATCGGCTCGTCCAGGCCGATGCACATCGCGTTGGGCTTCGGGTCCTGCTGGACGTACATCTGGGGGACCTTCTCCAGGTCCAGGATGTAACAGGCGTCGCGCAGCATCGCGTACAGGTGCGGGAACTGGGTCTCGCCCACCCGCACCGACTCCGAAAGGAACATCAGCCGCAGGCTGCGCTCCGGCAGCAGTGCGCTGAGCGCCTTGAACACGGTGTCGAACCCGGAGAGCTTGCGCAGCGCCACCAGCGCCGAGCGGTCCGCCGGATGTTCGTACGCCCGCGAGGAAATGCCCGGGAACCTCCTGCGGTCCCGGGCCGGTACCGCCTTGTCGAACGTGCCGTCTGTCATCGGGCCCTCCCCCTTGATCGGCCTGCAGTGCCGTGCGTCTATCCTCCCTAACGCCTGAGTCGGCGCGAGCGTGCCCCAGGCGCCCACATACGATGTGAGCGAAGTCTCCGCCCGCACCCCCGACCCCGATTGGTACCTGCCTGATGAGCATCACCTCCACCGCACAGAGCCTGGTTCTCCTCGCCTCGGAGGGGGCCGAGCAGCACGGCGGCAACCACGACAGCCTCAACCCCTACGTCACCGGCGGCGGCGCCTTCCTCATCCTGATGCTGCTGCTCTGGGTGACCACCCGCCTCAACCGCGACCGCTGAATCCACCGCAGCCGTCGGACAAGCACTCGAACCCGGGTCCGGTTCCGGCCATCGGGCCGGTAGGGTCTGCGCTCATGGGAGAGCAGGAAACGCCTACCGGCCCGGTCAAGCGCCGGATCGGTGTGATGGGCGGGACATTCGACCCGATCCACCACGGACACCTGGTGGCCGCCAGTGAGGTGGCCGCACTGTTCCACCTCGATGAGGTGATCTTCGTACCGACCGGTCAGCCGTGGCAGAAGTCGCACGGCGCGGTCTCGCCGGCCGAGGACCGTTACCTCATGACGGTCATCGCCACGGCCTCGAATCCGCAGTTCTCGGTCAGTCGTATCGACATCGACCGCGGCGGGCCGACGTACACGATCGACACCCTCAGGGACCTGCGCGCGCTCAACGACGACGCGGACCTGTTCTTCATCACCGGTGCCGATGCCCTCGCGCAGATCCTGACCTGGCGCAACGCGGAGGAACTCTTCTCCCTCGCCCACTTCATCGGAGTGACCCGCCCCGGCCACCTCCTCACCGACGACGGTCTGCCCGAGGGCGGCGTCTCGCTCGTGGAGGTTCCGGCCCTGGCGATCTCGTCCACGGACTGCCGGGCCCGGGTGGCCCAGGGCGATCCTGTGTGGTACCTGGTGCCGGACGGTGTGGTGCGCTACATCGACAAGCGAGAGCTGTACCGGGGAGCCTGAGGCTTTTCCCGTCAGAGAGGGGCACGCGGTGAACGAGGAGCAGCAGCTCGTCGGATACGACGCCTACGGGCGGCCGGTGTACGCCGCCGTGCCCCCTCAGCAGCAGTACGACCAGTACCAGCAGTACCCCGGGTACGACCAGCAGCAGTACGGCTACGACACGTACCCGCAGGCGCAGGCGTACCCCGACCAGCAGCACCAGCAGCAGTACTACGGGTACGGGGCCCAGCCGCAGTACCCGCCCCAGCAGGTGCCGCAGCCCCCGCCGCCCCCGCAGCCCCAGCAGTGGGTCCAGCAGCAGCCCCCCGCCCAGGTGCCCGAGCCGCGCCGCCCGGAGCCCGGCCGGAGCGGCCCGGCCGCCCCCGCCCCCGCCTCCGCCGCCCCGGCCCCCGACTACCGCACCGAGCAGTTCGCCTTCCTCGACCAGCCCGACGAGGACTCCGACGACGTCATCGACTGGCTGAAGTTCACCGAGAGCCGTACCGAGCGCCGGGAGGAGGCGCGCCGCCGCGGCCGCAACCGCGTGGTGGCGCTGACCGTCGTCCTCGCCCTGTTCGTCGTCGGCGGCGCCGGCTACCTCTGGTACACGGGCAAGCTCCCGGGCCTGTCCGGACCGGCGGCGAAGAAGCCCGCCACCGCCGCCGCCGGACCGCAGCAGCGCGACATGATCGTCGTGCACCTGCACCACACCAAGAAGGGCGGCACCTCCACCGCCCTCCTGGTCGACAACGTCACCACCAAGCGGGGCGCCACCGTCCTGCTGCCCAACAGCCTCTCCGTCCCCAGGGACGACGGCACCGCCGTGGGCCTGGGCGCCTCCGTCGAGCAGGACGGCCTCGGCGGCACGCGCGAGGCCCTCGACGCGATGCTCGGCACGGACATCGGCGGCACCTGGCGGCTCGACACCCCGTACCTGGAGAACCTGGTCGACCAGGTCGGCGGCATCGAGGTGGACACCGACAGCGCCGTCGCCGCCGACGACAAGGCCGGGACGCCGGCCGTCGCCCAGGGCCCCAAGCAGAGCCTGAAGGGCGCGATGGCCGTCGCGTACGCCACCCACCGCGCCCCGAACGAGCCCGAGGCCAAGCAGCTGGAGCGGTTCGGCAAGGTGCTCCTGGCCGTGCTGCGCAAGGTCCCCAGCGACGCGAAGTCCGCGATCGTCGCCGTGGAGACCCTGGCCCAGATCCTGGACCCCTCGCTGAACGAGCAGACGCTCGGCACCGCGCTGGCCAAGCTCGCCGAGCACGCCAAGGTGGGGGAGTACCGCACCGAGGTCGTGCCGGTGAAGGCCGACGGCACCCTGACCGACGACGCGAACAAGAAGGTCGTCAAGGAACTCCTCGGCGGCTCCCTCACCGCCCCGCAGGCCGGCACCGCCCCGCGCGTCGGCCTCAAGGACGCCACCGGCGACGAGAAGACCCGGACCGCGGCCAGGGCGGCGCTGATGAACGGCGGCTACACCTACGTCGACGGCGGCCGGGCGGGCCAGACCCAGAGCGCCTCGCTGATCACGTACCAGGACGACGCGCAGCGCGAGAAGGCGGTCGAGGTCGCCAAGACGCTCGGGCTGCCCGAGACGGTGGTCAAGAAGGCCGAGAACGCGGTCAACGCCGACGTCGTGGTGACCCTGGGCAAGGACTACAAGCCGTCCTGATCCGTTCCCCGTCCTCCCCCTGACCTGCTGCGCACGTATTGACGTGGGCGGGGTCGGCGGCCCATGAGACCCTTGTAAGGATCTGCCCGCCGACCCGAAAGCATGGCCAGTGACCGCCACGGACCGCTCCATCGAGCTCATCACCGCCGCCGCCCAGGCAGCGGCCGACCGGCTCGCGCACGACATCATCGCGTACGACGTCAGCGACGTGCTGTCGATCACCGACGCCTTCCTGCTCGCGTCGGCGCCCAACGACCGCCAGGTCAAGTCCATCGTCGACGAGATCGAGGAGCGCCTGCTCAAGGAGCTCGGCGCCAAGCCGGTGCGCCGCGAGGGCGACCGCGACGCCCGCTGGATCCTGCTCGACTACGTCGACATCGTCGTGCACGTGCAGCACAGCGAGGAGCGGGTCTTCTACGCGCTGGAGCGCCTGTGGAAGGACTGCCCCGAGATCGAGCTGCCCGAGGACGCCAAGCTGACGCGCGGCAAGGCGGAGGAGCACGCCAAGCTGCGTGAGGCGGCCGGCGACGACGACCTGGACGGTGATCTGTTCTGAGCACGACCAGCACCAGCGGTTCCCGGACCGGCCGCAAGATCGTCCTGTGGCGGCACGGCCAGACGTCCTGGAACCTCGAGCGCCGTTTCCAGGGCTCCACGGACATCGGGCTGACCGGCACCGGCGTGGCGCAGGCCCGCCGCGCCGCCCGCCTGCTCGCCTCGCTGCGGCCGGACGCCATCGTGTCCTCCGACCTCAGCCGGGCCGCGGCGACCGCCGCGGAGCTGGCCTCCGTCACGGGCCTGCCCGTCGAGCACGACGAGGCGCTGCGCGAGACGTACGCGGGCGAGTGGCAGGGCCTCACGCACGACGAGATCCTGGCGAAGTACGGCGAGCAGTACGCGGCGTGGAAGCGCGGCGAGCCCGTGCGCCGGGGCGGCGGTGAGCTGGAGACGGAGGTCGCCGACCGGGCGGCTCCCGTCGTGCTGCGGCACGCGGAGCGTCTCGGCGAGAACGGCACCCTGGTCGTGGTCAGCCACGGAGGCACCATCCGTACCACCATCGGCCGGCTGCTGGGCCTGGAGGCGGGCTCCTGGGAGAGCCTGGGCGGGCTCTCCAACTGCTGCTGGTCCGTGCTCGGCGAGGGCGCGCGCGGCTGGCGTCTGCTGGAGCACAACGCCGGCACGCTGCCGGAGCCGGTGCTCGGCGACGACGACTGAACGCCCTGGTGGGGGCGCTGTGGGCGCGTCGTGGGTGCGCCGTGGGCGCCCCTCGGACCCGGATTTCACTTTCCGGCTGGTCACAGGCTAAAGTTCTTCTTGTTCGCAGCGAAGACCGCAGGAAACGGCGGGAAGCGCGGCGGAGAGCGGGGCTATAGCTCAGTTGGTAGAGCGCCTGCATGGCATGCAGGAGGTCAGGAGTTCAATTCTCCTTAGCTCCACAAGTACGTAGGATCCCGTCCCCAACAGGGGGCGGGATCCTTGCTTTTTGTCCCCGCTGCCCGTTCTCCTGCTGACGTGGCAGAATCGGACGGCCGGAGGGGGAGACGACGGCCCGAAGCGGGAGGGAGTCGCTGACGGATGGGTGCACACCGGCGGCGGTGCGACTGGTGCGACAACGGCACGCCGATCGTGCGGGACATGGACCCGGTCAACCCCGACTACCAGTACTGGTGCGAGGAATGCGCGCGGGCGCTGATCATAAAAGGCGACCCCATCGAGACGTACCGGGAGCTGGAGGGGGAGCCGATCTACGGCCGCCTGCTCGACGAGCACTGCACGCTCAAACGCTTCTACCAGTTCGCCCGCGCCTGACGGACGAACCGGACAGATCGACGCGTGCGGAAACCGATTTTTGGACCTGGGCCATGACCGTGTAATGTTCTCGATGTCGCCAGGGGGAACCGGCAAGGGAGACCGAGCAGGGGCCCGGCGGCAGAGAAGCAAGGGGCTATAGCTCAGTTGGTAGAGCGCCTGCATGGCATGCAGGAGGTCAGGAGTTCAATTCTCCTTAGCTCCACAGGAGAGAAGCGGGGGGCCCCGCCCGGGGGGGGGGCGGGGCGGGGGGGGGGGGGGGCCCGCGCGGCAGCAGGCCCCCCCCGGGGCCAGCC
>NZ_JBVJDL010000002.1:360907-729971 GCF_055582305.1 Streptomyces sp. NPDC042102 | reverse complement strand
CCTCGCCCCTTGGGGTTATAGCTGTTGGTGTGGCGCCCCGCCTGGGATGGGGGGGGTTGCGTTTTCATTTAGGCTTGCGCCCACCGGCTCTCAGGGGGGCCCCGGGGTGGGGGGGCCCCGCTTCTCGTTGTGCGGAACGGCCGCGCGATGCTCTGGGCCCCTGCGGTACCCTGACGCCATGCGTGCCGTACGCCTTCTGCTTACCGAGCCGCGCTGATCAGTGCCGACCCTTCGAGACGGTCGGTATCGGCGCGGCGTCCCCTCCTGTGCGAGGGGTTTTTTCGTTTGGGCAGGCAGAGTCGGCAGAGACGATCGATGGAGCTTCAGAAATCATGAGCGAGACGAACACCCCGGCCCCCGAGGCGGCCGAGGCGCACCGTTACACGGCTGCCATGGCCGCCGACATCGAGGCACGCTGGCAGGACGTATGGGACGCGGAGGGGACGTACGAGGCCCCGAACCCGACCGGTGACCTGGCCGGGGACCCGGCGGTCGTCGCGCGTCCCAAGAAGTTCATCATGGACATGTTCCCGTACCCGTCGGGCGCCGGCCTGCACGTCGGCCACCCCCTGGGGTACATCGCCACCGACGTCTTCGCCCGCCACCAGCGGATGACCGGGCACAACGTCCTGCACACCCTGGGCTTCGACGCCTTCGGCCTGCCGGCCGAGCAGTACGCCGTGCAGACCGGCACCCACCCGCGGGTGTCGACCGAGGCGAACATCGAGAACATGAAGCTCCAGCTGCGCCGGCTGGGCCTGGGCCACGACAAGCGCCGCTCGTTCGCGACGATCGACCCGGACTACTACAAGTGGACCCAGTGGATCTTCCTGCAGATCTACAACTCCTGGTACGACGCCGACGCGAAGAAGGCCCGCCCGATCGCCGAGCTGATCGCGGCCTTCGAGGACGGCTCCCGTGAGGTTCCCGCCGGCGCCGCGGGCGGCCGCGGCTGGGCTGAGCTGACCGCCGGCGAGCGGGCCGACGTACTGAACGAGTACCGCCTGGCGTACTCCTCCGACGCGCCCGTGAACTGGTGCCCCGGCCTGGGCACCGTGCTGGCCAACGAGGAGGTCACCGCGGACGGCCGTTCCGAGCGCGGCAACTTCCCGGTCTTCAAGGCCAAGCTGAGCCAGTGGAACATGCGGATCACCGCCTACGCGGACCGCCTGCTGGACGACCTGGACGCGCTGGACTGGCCCGAGGCCATCAAGCTCCAGCAGCGCAACTGGATCGGCCGCAGCGAGGGCGCGCGCGTCGACTTCGCGCTGGGCGACGAGGCGATCACCGTCTTCACCACCCGCCCCGACACCCTGTTCGGCGCCACCTACATGGTGCTGGCGCCCGAGCACCCGCTGGTCGAGAAGTTCATCCCGGCCGCCTGGCCCGAGGGCACGCACGACGTGTGGACCGGCGGGCACGCCACCCCGGCGGAGGCCGTCGCGGCGTACCGCAAGCAGGCCGCCTCGAAGTCCGACGTCGAGCGGCAGGCCGAGGCCAAGGACAAGACCGGTGTCTTCACCGGTGAGTACGCGATCAACCCGGTCAGCGGTGAGAAGGTCCCGGTCTTCATCGCCGATTACGTGCTGATGGGCTACGGCACCGGCGCGATCATGGCCGTTCCGGCGCACGACAGCCGCGACTTCGAGTTCGCGCGCGCCTTCGAGCTGCCGGTGCGCTGCGTGGTCGGGCCGACCGACGGCCGCGGCACCGACCCGGCCGCGTGGGACGAGGCATTCGTCTCCTACGACGCCGAGCTGGTCAACTCCACGGGTGAGGGCATCTCCCTGGACGGCCTGGGCGTGGTCGAGGCCAAGGCCGCGATCACCGCGTGGCTGGCCGAGCGCGGCATCGGCGAGGGGACGGTCAACTTCCGCCTGCGCGACTGGCTGTTCAGCCGGCAGCGCTACTGGGGCGAGCCCTTCCCGATCGTCTACGACGAGGACGGCGTCGCGCACGCGCTGCCCGAGTCGATGCTGCCGCTGGAGCTGCCCGAGGTCGAGGACTACTCGCCGCGCACCTTCGAACCGGACGACGCGCACTCGCAGCCGGAGACCCCGCTCTCGCGCAAGGCCGACTGGGTCCACGTGGAGCTGGACCTGGGCGACGGGCGCGGCGTGCGGTCGTACCGCCGCGAGACCAACACCATGCCCAACTGGGCCGGCTCCTGCTGGTACGAGCTGCGCTACCTGGACCCGACCAACGCCTCCGCGCTGGTGGATCCGGAGATCGAGCAGTACTGGATGGGCCCGCGGGACAGCGCTCCGCACGGCGGCGTGGACCTGTACGTGGGCGGCGCCGAGCACGCGGTGCTGCACCTGCTGTACGCGCGCTTCTGGTCGAAGGTCCTGTTCGACCTGGGCCACGTCTCGTCGGCGGAGCCGTTCCACAAGCTGTTCAACCAGGGCATGATCCAGGCGTACGTCTACCGCGACGAGCGCGGCTTCCCGGTCCCGGCCACCGAGGTCGAGGAGCGGGACGGGAAGTTCTTCTTCGAGGGCGAGCCGGTCAAGCGCGAGCTGGGCAAGATGGGCAAGTCCCTGAAGAACGCCGTCACGCCGGACGAGATCTGCGAGGAGTACGGCGCCGACACGCTGCGCCTGTACGAGATGGCGATGGGCCCGCTGGACGTGTCGCGTCCGTGGGACACCCGGGCCGTGGTGGGTCAGTACCGGCTGCTGCAGCGCCTGTGGCGCAACATCGTGGACGAGGAGACCGGCGCGGTCACCGTCGTGGACGGTGAGCCGGACGAGGCGACCCTGCGCGCGCTGCACAAGGCGATCGACGGGGCCGGCTCGGACCTGGCGGGGCTGCGGTTCAACACCGCCATCGCCAAGATCACGGAGCTGAACAACGCCCTGACGAAGGCGGGCCGCCCGCTGGAGCGCTCGGTCGCGGAGCGTCTGGTGCTGCTGGTGGCCCCGCTGGCGCCGCACATCGCGGAGGAGCTGTGGCGCCGCCTGGGCCACACCGACTCGGTCGTCCACCAGGACTTCCCGGTCGCGGACCCGGCGTACGTGGTCGACGAGGCCGTGACCTGCGTCGTCCAGATCAAGGGCAAGGTCAAGGCCCGCCTGGAGGTTCCGCCGACGATCTCCGAGGGCGAACTGGAGCAGCTGGCGCTGGCCGACGAGGCGGTCGTGGCGGCGCTGGGCGGGGCCGAGATCCGCAAGGTGATCGTGCGCGCGCCGAAGCTGGTGAACATCGTCGTCTGACGGTCGTCCGACGGTCGTCCGACGTAGGGGATTCCCCGTACGGGCAGGTTGGGGGTTCGAATGGAACCCCTGGCCTGCCCGTGGCGTTTACCTTGGAGGGGGAGATCCGTAGTCGGATCCGCAGCCGGGGAAAGGGACCGCCATGGAGGCCGCGTTGATCATCTTCGCGTTGATGCTGTTGGCCTTGGTGGCCCTAGGGGCGTACGCCACGGTCAAGGCGGTCGGCGCGGCGAAGCGGGGCGTGGAGCGGACGGTGTCACAGGCCCGCCGGACGGTCGAGGACACGGCGCTGCGGGCCAAGAGCATCGGCCAGGTCGGCGCCGCGGGGCAGCTGGCGCAGCTGCGGCTGGACCTGCGGACCTCGATGCGGGCGACGCAGCAGGCCCTGCACCAGGGGGTGCGGACGGACGCCTCACTGCAGGAGTCGATCACCCTCTTCGAGCAGCTGAGCACGCACGGGCACGAGCTGGACGCCGAGCTCAAGCGGCTGGAGCAGGAGCCGGACCGCGAGCGGCTGAGCCAGCGCCTGCCGGAGCTGCGGGAGCGCACGGAGCGCATCACGAAGTCCGCGGACTCGCTGCGCTGGGCCGCCCACGACCGTGCCCGCCGCCTGGCCCAGGACGACCTCTCGGTCCTGTCGGCGCAGATCGACCTCGAATCGGACGCCCTGCGCGACTGGTCCAGCCCCACCCCCACGGAGACCGACACCTCCCCGACGCCCCCGGCCCGGGAGCGCGAGGCCCTGAACCCGCCCGCTCCGCCCCGCCCGTACCCCTGGGAAAAGTCCCCCCGCCCGGAAACGACGACCTGACCACCGCACCGGCCGCCCGCCGGTACAGGAAGCGCGGGACCCCGCGAACGGAGCCCGACACAGCTCCGATCCGGCCCCCGGCCCGCCCCCGAAGCCCCCACACCACCCCTCCCTGCCCCGTCGGCGATACCCCGGCGGGAGGCCCCCGAGCCCCGTCGGCGTTCGAGGCCGGGGTTCCGGGATGGGGGCCCGACTGCAGTCCCGTCGGCGTTTTGAGGTCGGGGGTCCGGGCGGAGGCCCGACTGCAGCCCTGCCGGGGTTTGAGGCCGGGGATGCGGGCCGGGGCCTGACCGCAGTCCCGTCGGCGTTTGAGGCTGGGGTCCGGGGTGGGGGGCCTGACTGCAGTCCCGTCGGCGTTTGAGGCCGGGGGCCAGGGCGGAGCCCCACCTCTGCCCCGCTGGCGCTTGAAGCCGGGGATCCGGGCTGGGGTCCCACCCCAGCCGCGCCGGCGTTTGAGGCCGGGGGTGACGGGCGGAGCCCCACGTCAGCCCGCCGGCGCTTGAGGCCAGGGGGCCGGGGCGGAGGCCCCACCCCAGCCCCGCCGGCGTTTGAGGCGTGGGGAGGGTCCGGGGCGGAGCCCCGGTTTCGGGAAGGGGCGGGGTGGGGAAACGGCTCCGCGCAGCGGACCAGGGCCAGCACGCTCCCGGCCGCTGGACATCCCGGCCCCTGGGAGGCCACGTCCCGGGCCCTGGGAGCCGCTGGGGGCCGCCGGGCGCGCCGCCGGCAGAGGCGGCGGACCGCACACGCCCACGCCCCCCGGAGGGCCCGGGCTGCCGGACCACCCCCACTCCCGGTACTCTCCGCCTCATGTCCCGCCATGTCGCGATCGTCACCGATTCCACGGCCTACCTGCCCCAGCAGGCAATGGCGCGGCACGGGATCACCTCCGTCCCCCTCACCGTGGTCCTCGGCGACGAGGCCCTCGAAGAGGGCACCGAGATTTCCGCCCGCAGCCTCGCCCTGGCCCTCCAGAAGCGCCGACCGGTCACCACCTCCCGCCCGGCCCCGGCGGACTTCGTCCAGGCCTACCAGGCGGCCGTGGACGCCGGCGCGACCGGCATCGTCAGTCTTCACCTCTCCGCCGAGTTCTCCGGCACCTACGACGCCGCCGTGCTCGCCGCCCGCACCGCCCCGGTCCCGGTCCGCGTCGTCGACACCGGCATGGTCGCGATGGCCCTTGGCTTCTGCGCCCTCGCCGCTGCCGAGACCGCCGAGGCGGGCGGCAACCCCGACGAGGCGGTCGCCGCCGCCGAGAAGCGCGCCGCCGAGATGTCGGCGTACTTCTACGTCGACACCCTCGACTACCTGCGCCGCGGCGGCCGTATCGGTGCCGCCCAGGCCCTCCTCGGTTCCGCGCTCGCGGTCAAGCCGCTGCTGACCCTGGACGGCGGCCGCATCGAGATGCTGGAGAAGGTGCGTACGGCTTCCAAGGCCATCGCCCGACTCGAAGAGCTGGCCGTCGAGCGCGCGGGCACGGCCGCCGTCGATGTCGCCGTGCACCATCTGGCGGCCCCCGAACGCGCGGAGAAGCTCGCGGAACGGCTCCGTGAGCGCATCCCCGGCCTGGTCGAGCTGCACGTCAGCGAGGTCGGTGCGGTGATCGGCGCGCACACCGGACCGGGTCTGCTCGCGGCGGTCGTGTCACCGCGCTGATTCACCCACACGGGTGCCGGAGTTATCCACAACTCCTGGCTCATCCACCGGAATTCAGGCTTCCGAACGGTGGCGGGCGTCCGCGCCTACCGTCATCGACATGAACCTTCGAACGCGTACGCGCAGCTCACAGCACCCCATCGGGACCAGCGGCCCGGGCCGCGCCCGTGGTTCCGACGGCCGTTTGCGCCACCGCCGCACCACACCGGCGACGCTCCGCCGCCGCGCCGAGGCGCTCCTGGCCGGCAGCAGCACACCACCCCCGCCCCCACCCCGCTCCACCCCCACACCTCCGCCCGAGACCCCGCCCGACGCCTCGCCGCCGCTCGACGCGCCGCCCGCGCCCGACGCCCCGCCACCGCCCGACGCACTGCCAGTGCCCGGCCTCGTGCCGTCCGACGCATGGCCCGGGCACCGGCCGGCACCGCCGCTCGGCCTCGCGCCCACGTCCGCGCCCGGTCCGACGGCTGAACCGTCCGCCCCGGCGCCGCTGCTGCCCCCGGCCGTGGCCGGTCGGCTGGCCCTGCGTGAGCGGTTGCCCGTCTGGCTGCAGACCCGATGCGGGCTGGAGCGCCGGTCCCTGGCCGCCGTCGCGGTGGTGCTGCTGGCCGGTGTCGGCTTCGCCGGACAGCAGTACTGGGCGGCCAGGCCCCAGCCGGTGACCGCGCCCGCCACCGTCGCCCCGGCCGCCGTGGCGGACCCCCTACCGTCCACCACCCCGCCCGGTGGCGCGGCCGTGGGGACGGGGGCGGCCGCCGCCACCGGCACGCGGATCGTCGTCGACGTCAGCGGCAAGGTCCGCGCGCCGGGTGTCCGCCAGTTACCTGCCGGCTCGCGGGTCGAGGACGCGCTGGCGGCCGCCGGGGGAGTCCAGCCCGGTGCGGACACCACCGGGCTGAACCGGGCCCGGATCCTCGTGGACGGAGAACAGGTGCTGGTGGGCGTCCCCGTGCCGCCCGGCGCCGCCGGTCCGCCCGGTGCGCCCGGCCCCGGTCGGCCGGGCAGCGTCACCGGTCGGCCGGGCAACGGCACCGGCAGCGGCCCGCTGAGCCTGGGCACGGCCACGGTCGAGCAGCTCGACGGCCTGCCCGGGGTGGGCCCGGTCCTGGCCCAGCACATCGTGGACTTCCGTACGGCCCGCGGGGGCTTCCGCTCCGTGGAGGAGCTCCGTCAGGTCGACGGCATCGGCGAGCGCCGCTTCGCCGACCTGCGCGCGCTGGTGCGGCCGTGAACCGCCCCGGGCCCCGGCCCGAGGGACCGGTGGACCTGCGCCTGGCCGGACCGGCGGTGGCGGCCTGGGCGGCTGCCGCACTCGCCCTGGGCGCCCCGGGCGCGTGGACGGCGGCAGCCGTCGGGCTGTGCGTCGCGGGCGCGGGTCTGCTCGTCCTGCTGGGCTGGCGCCGGGCGGGACCGAGGTGGACGGTGGGCACGGCGGTGGCCGCCGCCCTGTTGTGCGCGGCGGCCGCGGCGGGGGTGGCCGGGTTCCAGCGGGCTCAGGCGCGGGCCGGCCCCGTGGCGGAGCTCGCGGCCACGCATGCCCGGGTCTCGGCCGAGCTGACGATCGGCTCCGACGCCCGGCGCGCGGGCGGTGGCGGCGGGAACGGTCCGCCCCTCCTGCTGCTGGACGCCGAGCTGACCCGGGTGACCGGGCCGGACGGGACCCGGACCCGGGTGGCGACGCCCGTCCTGGTGATGGCCGGCGACCCGGGATGGGCGGGGCTGCTGCCCTCGACCCGGGTGACCGTGACCGCCGCCCGGCTGGCTCCGGCGCGCGAGGGCGAGCGGGCGGTGGCGCTGCTCCGGCCCGCCTCGGGCACTTCGCCGGAGGTCACCGGAGGCCCGTCCGCGGCGCAGCGGGTCGCGGGCTCGTTACGGGCGGGGCTGCGGCAGGCCACAGAGGGGCTCGCCCCCGACGCGCGGGCCCTGCTGCCCGGCCTGGTGGTCGGGGACACCTCCCGGGTCCCGCAGGACCTGCACGACGCCTTCCGCGCCACCGACCTGCTGCACCTGCTGGCGGTGTCCGGCTCCAACCTCACCGTCGTGCTGTTCCTGCTCATCGGACCGCCGGGCAGCGCCCAGTACGCCGAGCGGCGGGGCCTGGCACCCCGACTCGGGCTCTCGTTGCGGGCCACGGCGCTGGGCGGAGCGGCACTGACGCTGGCGTTCGTCGTGGTGTGCCGGCCCGAGCCGAGCGTGCTGCGGGCCGCGGCCTGCGGAGCGGTCACCCTGCTGGCGATCGGCAGCGGCCGGCGCAGATCCCTGATCCCGGCGCTGGCCGCGGCCGTGCTGCTGCTGGTGCTCTACGAACCCTGGCTGGCGCGCAGTTACGGCTTCCTGCTCTCCGTCCTGGCCACAGGGGCCCTGCTGACCGTCGCACCCCGGTGGAGCGCGGGCCTGCGGCGGCGCGGGGTGCCGCCCCGGCTCGCCGAGGGGCTGGCGGCGGCCGCGGCCGCGCAGGCGGTGTGCGCACCCGTGGTGGCGGTGCTCTCGGCCCGGGTGAGCCTGGTCGCCGTCCCGTGCAATCTGCTGGCCGAGCTGGCGGCGGGCCCGGCGACCGTGTTCGGGTTCGCGGCGCTCACCGTGGCTCCGGTGTACGCGCCGGCCGCCGAGCTGCTGGCCCGGTGCGCAGGGGTGCCGGCGGGGTGGATCGCGGGGGTGGCCCGGACCGGGGCCCGCTTCCCCGGGGCCGAGCTCGCCTGGCCGGGCGGGCTGACCGGCGGTGTGCTGCTGGCGGTGGTCACCGTGGTCGTCATCGGCCTCGCCGCCCGGATACGGCGCCACCGGTGGCCGTGTGCGGCGGCGGCCCTGCTGCTGCTCGTCGCCGTGCTGCGGCCCCCGCACCTCACCCGGGCGCTCACCGGCTGGCCGCCGCCCGACTGGAGTTACGTGCAGTGCGCGGTCGGCCAGGGCGACGCCGGAGTGCTCGCCGTGGGCCCCGGTACGGCAGTGGTGGTCGACGCCGGACCCGACCCCGCCCCGGTGGACGCGTGCCTGCGCAGCCTGGGCGTGCGTACCGTGCCGCTGCTGCTCCTGACGCACTTTCACGCCGACCACGTGGGCGGCCTGTCGGGGGTGTTGCGCGGGCGGTCGGTCGGCGTGATCCAGACCACCGGGTTGCGGGAGCCGCCCGGGCAGGCCCGGTCGGTGCACCGGGCGGCGGCGGCCGCCGGGGTCGCCGTGGTCGCGGCGGGACCGGGGGAGCGGCGCCGGGCCGGGAAGCTGGCGTGGGAGGTGCTGTGGCCACCGGCGGGCCTGTCGGGAGTCGGGCCTAACGACGCCAGTGTCACCCTTCTCGTCCGGACGGCCGGCCTCACCCTGCTGCTCCTGGGCGATCTCGAACCAGCCTCCCAGCGGGCCCTGTTGACGGCGCATCCGCAGCTGGGACCGGTGGACGTCCTGAAGGTCGCCCACCACGGCTCCGCGCACCAGGACCCCGGCCTCCAGGAACGGGTCCGGCCCCGGCTCGCGCTCGTGCCCGTCGGCGCCGGGAACCGCTACGGCCACCCGGCCGCGGGTACGCTCGCCCGGCTGCGGGCGGGCGGTGCGACCGTGCTGCGGACCGACAGGGACGGTTCGGTGGCCGTGACGGCAACAGGGGCGGGACTCAAGGCATTTCCGGCCATGGGCCGTCGTGCGGCCCGGCGGCCGAGGCCTCGCCACGCCGGATTTGCCCATCTGTTTTGCCCACAACTCGACAGCGTGATCGAATGCGTTTTCGCCAGAAGGGCCCAAGATAAAGCCCGAATCAACACAGCACGGGGGTGCATCCATCATGTTCGGTCGCCGACGGGGGTTGGAGACGGCCGGAACCAGTCCGCATACGTCCGCGACGCTGACGCTGCCGCCCACGGCGAAGCTGCTCAGCTGCCGGGTCCTCGACACCGTCCACCAGCCGGTCCGGCAGGCGCAGTTCGAGGTGACCGACCCGATCGGCCGGCGGATCGTCCGTGGCGAGACGGACCCCTACGGGGGGTTCATCGCCGCCGTGCCGGAGGGGGAGTACCGGCTTCTGGTCACGGCCGAGGGGTACGCGCCGTTCCACGGGGCGACGCTGGTCGGCGACGAGGCCCAGCCGGGTACGGCGGAGATCGTGCTGGACCCGGTCGAGCCGCCGCTGCTGCCGCAGCCCGGTCACTGGGAGCTCGACCCCGGCCACTCCTCGATCGCGTTCTCGGCCCGGCACATCGGCCTGGCGCGGATCAACGGCCGGTTCACCACGTTCGCGGGCGCGGTCCGGATAGCGAGCCGCATGGAGGACTCCTCGATGCACGTGGTCATCAACGCGGCGAGCATCGACACGGGGCTGCGGATGCGCGACGACCATCTGCGTTCCGCCGACTTCCTGGACGTCTCCCGCCACCCGACGGTGGAGTTCTACAGCGAGCGCTTCATCCACCGCAGTGGCAGCCGCTGGGCCGTCGCGGGCGCCCTGACCCTGCACGGGGTCAGCCGCTCGGTCACCCTGGACACCGAGTACCTGGGCACCGGCACGGGCCTGGAGGGCGAACCCCGCGCGGCCTGCCGGGCCACGGCCCGCCTGAACCGCGAGGACTTCACCCTGAACTGGCAGTCCACGCTGGCCCAGGGCATCGCGGCGATCGGGTCGAGCATCCAGGTCGAACTGGACGTGCAGATCGTCCACAAGGCCTGACGGGCCGCGGCCTACGGGGCTTCGAGCCAGCCCTCGTACTCGGCGGCGAGGCCGTCCAGGGCCGTGGGGTCGAGCCGGGCCGCCGGGTCCTCGACGACCACCAGCCACTGGGCGTCCTCGGCGTCGTCCTCGCCGGCCAGGGCGTCGCGGACCAGCTGGGGTTCCTCGGCCAGGCCGAAGCGGTCCACGGCCTCGTCGGCGACCTCCTCGGCGGCGTCGCGGTCGGGCAGGACCAGTACATGTCGCACATTCACGCGACCATTGTCGGGTACGGGGCGCGGGGGAGTGTCGGTGCGGCGTGGGATGCTGGACGCGATGGCCACCAGGAAGAACTCCACCGACGATCCGCTCGCCCCGCTCACCCTCGCGGTGGGGCAGGAGGACCTGCTGCTCGACCGCGCCGTGCGGGAGGTGGTGGCGGCCGCCCGTGCCGCCGACGCCGACACGGACGTGCGCGATCTGAACCCCGAGCAGCTCCAGCCGGGCACGCTCGCCCAGCTGACCAGTCCCTCGCTCTTCGCCGAGCGCAAGGTCGTGGTCGTGCGCAACGCGCACGACCTGTCCGCGGACACGATCAAGGACGTCAAGGCGTACCTCGGCGCGCCGGTCGAGGAGATCACCCTCGTCCTCCTCCACGCGGGCGGTGCCAAGGGCAAGGGTCTGCTGGACGCGGCCCGCAAGGCCGGCGCGCGGGAGGTGGCCTGCCCGAAGATGACGAAGGCCGGCGACCGGCTGGCGTTCGTACGCGGCGAGTTCCGCACGCTGGGCCGTTCGGCCACGCCGGAGGCCTCGCAGCTGCTGGTGGACGCGATCGGCAGCGATCTGCGCGAGCTGGCGAGCGCGGTGGCGCAGCTGTGCGCGGACGTCGAGGGCACCATCGACGCGGGCGTGGTCGGCCGCTACTACACGGGCCGGGCCGAGGCCTCCAGCTTCGAGGTGGCCGACCGGGCGGTCGAGGGCCGCGCGGCCGAGGCCCTCGAAGCGCTGCGCTGGGCGCTGGGCACCGGTGTGGCCCCGGTGCTGATCACCAGCGCCCTCGCCCAGGCCGTCCGGGCCATCGGCAAGCTGGCCTCCGCCCCGCGCGGGGCCCGCCCCGGTGATCTGGCGCGCGACCTCGGCATGCCGCCGTGGAAGATCGACCGGGTCCGCCAGCAGATGCGCGGCTGGTCGGCGGACGGCGTCGCGGACGCCCTGCGCGCGGTCGCGGAGGCCGACGCGGGCGTCAAGGGCGGCGGCGACGACCCCGAGTACGCGCTGGAGAAGGCGGTGGTCGCGGTGGCCCGCGCCGCCCGCCCCCGCCGTCCGGCCCACTGACGGTCCCGCCCACTGATGGTCCTGGGCGCTGACGGTCCTGGGCGCTGACCGTTCCGGGCGCCGGCGCCGGTGCCCAGGATCGTGGCGGGCTGCCGTGGTCCGCCTACGTACCCCCGTCCGGGTACGCGAAGGCCCCGGGCGCCGTCCTGGGGAAGGGCGGAGGCCGGGGCCTTCGGTTACTTCTGGTGTGTCGCGCCCGCGTGGCGAACGCTTCGTGCGCGGCACGGGGGCCGGTCAGGAGCGGGAGAGAGGGCCCGCTGGTTCCTCACCGGCGATTCACATCGAGAGCTCAGCCCTGGAGGGTGGCAACCTTGGCAGCCAGCGCCGACTTCTTGTTGGCGGCGGCGTTCTTGTGGATGACACCCTTCGAGACGGCCTTGTCGAGCGCACGGGCGGCGGCGCGGGAAGCCACAGTGGCCTTCTCGACGTCACCGGCGACGACGGCCTCGCGGGCCTTGCGGATCGCGGTCTTGAGCGACGACTTGACGGCCTTGTTGCGCAGGCGCGCCTTCTCGTTGGTCTTGTTCCGCTTGATCTGGGACTTGATGTTCGCCACGAAAGAGCCTTTTCAGGTTCAGAGATTGATCTTCGGATTGCGTCCCGACAGCTGAGAGGGCATACGAGACACAGCTGCCCAGGCTACCAGGCGTCCATTGGGCGGCCCAAACCGAGCGCACTCGCCCAGTCATGGGACCATGGATGTCTGCGTAACGTTCCGACTGCGACCCGAGAATCAGGACACTGCGTGCCCGCGACCCCTAGCCACGTGCCCGAGCCGAGCCGTACCGACCCGGCGCTGATCCGCAATTTCTGCATCATCGCGCACATCGACCACGGCAAGTCGACGCTCGCCGACCGGATGCTCCAGCTGACCGGCGTCGTCGACCAGCGGCAGATGCGCGCCCAGTACCTCGACCGCATGGACATCGAGCGTGAGCGCGGCATCACGATCAAGTCGCAGGCGGTCCGTCTGCCGTGGGCGCCCACGGCAGGCCCGGGCCAGGGCAGCACGCACATCCTGAACATGATCGACACCCCGGGCCACGTGGACTTCACCTACGAGGTCTCCCGCTCGCTGGCGGCCTGCGAGGGCACGATCCTGCTGGTGGACGCCGCCCAGGGCATCGAGGCGCAGACCCTCGCCAACCTGTACCTGGCGATGGAGAACGACCTCGCGATCGTCCCCGTCCTGAACAAGATCGACCTGCCGGCCGCCCAGCCGGAGAAGTTCGCCGAGGAGCTGGCGAACCTGGTCGGCTGCGAGCCCGACGACGTCCTGCGGGTCTCCGCCAAGACCGGCCTCGGCGTGGACGCGCTGCTCGACCGCGTCGTGGAGAAGGTCCCGGCGCCCGTCGGCGTCAAGGACGCCCCGGCCCGCGCGATGATCTTCGACTCGGTCTACGACTCGTACCGCGGCGTGGTCACCTACGTCCGCGTGGTCGACGGCCAGCTCAACAAGCGCGAGCGCATCCGGATGATGTCCACCGGCGCGACCCACGAGCTGCTGGAGATCGGTGTCTCGTCCCCGGAGATGACCCCGGCCGACGGCATCGGCGTCGGCGAGGTGGGTTACCTCATCACCGGCGTGAAGGACGTCCGCCAGTCCAAGGTCGGTGACACCATCACCAGCCTGCACAACGGCGCGACCGAGGCCCTGGGCGGCTACAAGGACCCCAAGCCGATGGTGTTCTCGGGCCTGTACCCGCTGGACGGCTCGGACTACCCGGACCTGCGCGAGGCCCTGGACAAGCTCCAGCTCAACGACGCCGCGCTCGTCTACGAGCCCGAGACCTCCGCCGCGCTCGGCTTCGGCTTCCGCGTCGGCTTCCTCGGCCTGCTCCACCTGGACGTGATCCGCGAGCGCCTGGAGCGCGAGTTCGGCCTCGACCTGATCGCCACCGCCCCCAACGTGGTCTACCGCGTGGTCATGGAGGACGGCAAGGAGATCACGGTCACCAACCCGAGCGAGTTCCCCGAGGGCAAGATCTCGGACGTGTTCGAGCCGGTCGTGCGTGCCACGATCCTCGCGCCCACCGAGTTCATCGGCTCGATCATGGAGCTGTGCCAGACCCGCCGCGGCACCCTCCTCGGCATGGACTACCTCTCCGAGGACCGCGTCGAGATCCGCTACACCCTCCCGCTCGCGGAGATCGTCTTCGACTTCTTCGACCAGCTGAAGTCCAAGACCCGCGGCTACGCCTCCCTCGACTACGAGCCCACCGGCGAGCAGGCCTCCAGCCTGGTCAAGGTCGACATCCTGCTGCACGGCGACAAGGTGGACGCCTTCTCCGCCGTCTGCCACAAGGACGCCGCCTACGCCTACGGCGTGCGCCTGGTCGCCAAGCTGCGCGAGCTCATCCCGCGGCAGGCCTTCGAGGTGCCGGTCCAGGCGGCCATCGGCTCCCGCGTCATCGCCCGCGAGACCATCCGCGCCATCCGCAAGGACGTCCTCGCCAAGTGCTACGGCGGTGACATCTCCCGTAAGCGGAAGCTGCTGGAGAAGCAGAAGGAGGGCAAGAAGCGCATGAAGATGGTCGGCTCCGTGGAGGTCCCCCAGGAGGCCTTCATCGCGGTGCTCTCCAGCGACGAGTCCAGCGGCAAGAAGAAGTAGCCGCAGCAGCACAGGAGTAACCGGAATCGGTACGAACGGGCCCCCGCGCACACGCGCGGGGGCCCGTTTCGTTATGAACCGGCCGCTCGCCGACCCTTACGCACCGGCAGGAGGGCCTCTAGTCTGATCACTGCTCGATGGTTACTCGCCAGTTTCAAGCCCCGCCTGGTTCAACCCCGCCTGGTTCAAGCCCCTGCCGCAGATCAGCCCGGTGCAGATCAGCCCGGTCTGCAACCTGCCAGTCCCCACGCCCACGCCCTGCCGCGTGGACCGGTCCGGAGGATGTCGTGAGCGACACACAGTCCCTTGTCGAGAATCGCCCGCCCACCGTGGCGACCGTCTTCCTTGAGCGCGTCGCGGCCACCCCGGACGCCGAGGCCTACCGGTATCCCGTACCGGCGGCCTCCGGTCAGGGGCCGGACGAGTGGCGGTCGCTGAGCTGGGGCCAGGCGGCCGAGCGGGTGTTCGCCATCGCCGCGGGCCTGGCCGAGCTCGGTGTCCAGGCCGAGGAGCGCGTCGCGCTCTCCTCCGGGACCCGGGTCGAGTGGATCCTCAGCGACCTGGGCGTGATGTGCGCCGGCGCCGCGGTCACCACCATCTACCCGAGCACCAACGCCGAGGAGTCGGCGTACATCCTGTCCGACTCCGAGGCGCGCGTCCTGATCGCCGAGGACGCCGCCCAGCTCGCCAAGGCCCGCGAGCACCGCGGCGCGCTGCCCGAGCTGCGCCACGTCGTGGTCATCGACGCCGCGGACGTGGTCGCGCAGGACGGTGACCCGGAGGGCTGGGTGCTCTCCCTCGCCGACCTGGAGGCGCTGGGCAAGGAACACCTCGCCAAGCACCCCGCCGCGGTCAAGGACCGCGTCGCGGCCATCACCGCCGACCAGCTCGCCACCCTCATCTACACCTCCGGCACCACCGGGCGCCCCAAGGGCGTCCGCCTGCCGCACGACAACTGGTCGTACATGGCCAAGGCCACCGTCGCCACCGGCCTGATCACCAAGGACGACGTCCAGTACCTCTGGCTGCCGCTGGCCCACGTCTTCGGCAAGGTGCTCACGTCCGGCCAGATCGAGGTCGGTCACGTCACCGCCGTCGACGGCCGCATCGACAAGATCATCGAGAACCTGCCGGTCGTGCAGCCGACGTACATGGCGGCCGTCCCGCGCATCTTCGAGAAGGTCTACAACGGGGTCGCGGCCAAGGCCCGCGCCGGCGGCGGTGCCAAGTACAAGATCTTCCAGTGGGCCGTCGGCGTGGCCCGCGAGTACGCCAAGGTCACCCAGGACAACTTCCGCCGCACCGGCAACGCCACCGCGCCCTTCGGCCTGTCCACCAAGCACAAGATCGCCGACGCGCTCGTCTACTCCAAGCTCCGCGAGGCCTTCGGCGGCCGGCTGCGCGCCGCCGTCTCCGGCTCCGCCGCGCTGGCCCCCGAGATCGGCTACTTCTTCGCCGGCTCAGGCATCCACATCCTGGAGGGCTACGGCCTGACGGAGTCCAGCGCCGCCTCCTTCGTCAACCCCGGCGAGGCCTACCGCACCGGCACCGTCGGCAAGCCGCTCCCCGGCACCGAGGTCCGCATCGCCGACGACGGCGAGATCCTGCTGCGCGGCCCCGGCATCATGCAGGGCTACCACAACCTCCCCGAGAAGACCGCCGAGGTCCTGGAGGCCGACGGCTGGCTGCACACCGGCGACATCGGTGAGCTCTCGCCCGACGGCTACCTGCGCATCACCGACCGCAAGAAGGACCTGATCAAGACGTCCGGCGGCAAGTACGTCGCCCCGGCCGAGATCGAGGGCCAGTTCAAGGCGATCTGCCCGTACGTCTCCAACATCGTCGTGCACGGCGCCGACCGGAACTTCTGCTCCGCGCTGATCGCCCTCGACGGCCCCGCGATCCTGGGCTGGGCCGCCGAGCACGGCCTGGAGGGCAAGACCTACGCCCAGGTCGTGGCCGCCCCCGAGACCACCCGCCTGATCGAGACCTACATCCAGACCCTCAACGAGGGCCTCCAGCGCTGGCAGACGATCAAGAAGTTCCGGCTGCTCCCGCGCGACCTCGACGTCGAGCACGGTGACCTCACCCCCAGCCTGAAGCTGAAGCGGCCCGTCGTCGAGCGCGAGTTCAAGGCCCTGATCGAGGAGATGTACGAGGGCGCCCGCGAGGCGTGACGTTCGACGCGTCCACCACGGCCGGGCGGTGCGGGACAATGGGCGCATGCCTTCCGCACTGCCCGACGGTGAACCCATGCCCGAGGACGGCTCCCTGCCGTCGTCCGCCCTTGCGGGCGCGGGGAGCCGTCCGCTCGGCTTCTACCTGCACGTTCCCTACTGCGCGACGCGCTGCGGGTACTGCGACTTCAACACCTACACGGCCACCGAGCTGCGGGGCACCGGGGGCGTGCTCGCCTCCCGCGAGAACTACGCCGACACCCTGATCGACGAGATCCGCCTCGCCCGCAAGGTCCTGGGCGACGACCCCCGGCCGGTACGCACCGTCTTCGTCGGCGGCGGCACGCCCACCCTGCTGCCCGCCGCCGACCTGGTGCGGATGCTCGCCGCGCTGCGCGCGGAATTCGGGCTGGCCGACGACGCGGAGATCACCACCGAGGCCAATCCGGAGTCGGTCGGTCCGGCGTACCTGGAGGAGCTGCGGGCCGGCGGCTTCAACCGGATCTCCTTCGGCATGCAGAGCGCCCGCCAGCACGTGCTGAAGGTGCTCGACCGCACCCACACCCCCGGCCGCCCGGAGGCGTGCGTGGGGGAGGCGCGGGCGGCGGGCTTCGAGCACGTCAACCTCGACCTGATCTACGGCACGCCGGGCGAGTCCGACGACGACTGGCGCGCCTCGCTCGACGCGGCGATCGGCGCGGGCCCCGACCACGTGTCGGCGTACGCGCTGATCGTGGAGGAGGGTACGCAGCTGGCGCGGCGGATCCGCCGGGGCGAGGTCCCCATGACGGACGACGACGTGCACGCCGACCGCTACCTGATCGCGGACTCCGTGCTGGCGGACGCCGGGTACCAGTGGTACGAGGTGTCGAACTGGGCGACGTCCGAGGCGGGCCGCTGCCTGCACAACGAGCTGTACTGGCGCGGCGCCGACTGGTGGGGGGCGGGACCGGGCGCGCACAGCCACGTCGGCGGCGTGCGGTGGTGGAACGTGAAGCACCCCGGCGCGTACGCCGCGGCGCTGGCCGGCGGGCGCTCGCCGGGGGCGGGGCGGGAGCGGCTGTCGGACGAGGACCGGCGGGTGGAGCGGATCCTGCTGGAGCTGCGGCTGGCGGAGGGGGTGCCGCTGGCGCTGCTCGCGCCTGCGGGGCTCGCGGCGTCCCGGCAGGCCCTGACCGACGGTCTGCTGGAGGCGGCGCCGTACGCCGAGGGGCGGGCCGTGCTGACCTTGCGGGGGCGGTTGCTGGCGGACGCGGTCGTGCGGGACCTGGTCGACTGACGGGGGCGCTGGGCCGTGGGGCCGCGGGGCCGCTGCGCGGAGCCTTTCCCCCACCCCGCCCCTTCCCGTAACCGGGGGCAAGCCCCCAGACCCCCGATACGTGCGGTCGCGCCCCGCCGGCGTCACGCCGTCACGTGGTCGATCAGGTGTTCCACCGGGCCCAGGAGGGTGGGTTCCAGGTCCTTGTAGGACGTCACGTGGGACAGGATCCGCTTCCACGCGGCCCCCGTGTTCTCCGGCCAGCCCAGGGCCCGGCAGATGCCCGTCTTCCAGTCCTGGCCCGGGGGGATCACCGGCCAGGACCCCAGGCCCAGCGACGACGGCTTCACCGCCTGCCAGATGTCCACGTACGGGTGGCCCACCACCAGGACGTCCGGGCCCGCGACCGACGCCGCCAGGCGGGACTCCTTCGAACCCGGGACCAGGTGGTCGACCAGGATGCCCAGGCGGGCGTCCGGGCCCGGGCGGAAGTCCGCGACGATCGCCGGGAGGTCGTCCACCCCGGACAGGTACTCCACCACCACGCCCTCGATGCGCAGGTCGTCGCCCCAGACCTTCTCCACCAGCTCCGCGTCGTGGCGGCCCTCCACGTAGATCCGGCCCGCCCGGGCCACGCGCGCCCGCGCCCCGGGCACCGCAACCGAACCGGAGGCCGTGCGGGCCGGGCCCGCCGGCCTCGGAGCGGGGCGGACCAGCGTCACCACCGCGCCGTCCAGCAGGAAGCCCCGCGGCTCCAGCGGGAAGACCCGGCGCTTGCCGAAGCGGTCCTCCAGGGTCACCGTGCCGGCCTCGCAGGCCACCACCGCCCCGCAGAAGCCCGTAGCGGCCTCCTCGACCACGACGTCGGGGTCGGCCGGCACCTCGGGCACCGCCCGGGGACGCTTCCACGACGGGGTCAGGTCCGGTGAGTACTCGCGCATCCGCCCGACAGTAGGGACAACCGCCGCCCTAGGAAGGTGACACGCCGAAACGCGCGGCCAGTGTGTCGCGTTGCGCACGCACGAAGCCCGCGGAGACCACCGCTCCGTGACCGGGCACGTACAACGCGTCCTCGCCGCCCAGGGCCAGCAGCCGGTCCAGGGCCGCCGGCCACTGCGCCGGCACCGCGTCCGGGCCCGCCATCGGTTCGCCCGACTCCTCGACCAGGTCCCCGCAGAAGACGACTTCCGCGACATCGGGGGGATCGGGCACGAACACCGCCAGGTCGTGGCGCGTGTGCCCGGGGCCGACATTGGCCAGCAGCGCCTGTACGCCGCCCAGGTCGAGCGTCCACTCGCCCGACACCGAGTGGCGGGGCAGGACCAGCAGGTCGGCCGACTCCGTGGCGTCCTCCTCCGGCAGGCCGTGCCGGACCGCGTCCGCGCGCAGCGCCTCCCGCTCCAGCCGCAGCAGCGTGTCCAGCCCCACCGCCCCGAAGACCTCCGCCCCCGAGAACGCCGCCCCGCCCAGCACATGGTCGAAATGGCCGTGCGTGAATGCGATATGGGTCACGCGCCGGCCGGTGATCCGCTCCGCCTGGGCCCGCAGTACGGCCCCCTCGCGCACCGACGAACCCGGGTCGATCAGCAGGACCGATTCGTCCCCGACCACCAGTCCCACCGTGCAATCCCACACCGGAAGGCGGCGCCGGCCGGTCCGCGCGGTGATCCGCTCCCAGCCGGCCTCTTCCCAAGCGACGTCCATACCGCGACGCTACCGTGACCGGCGCGATGGGCAGCGGCCCTTGCTAGGTGTATGCCTGCCCGCCGTACACTGACCGGGGGATCTCTGGCACTCACCTGCACCGAGTGCCAGACGCAGGCCGAAACCGAACCGAACGAGCTGGAGGTGCGCGCGATGCTCAGCGAACGCAGACTCGAAGTGCTGCGCGCCATCGTCCAGGACTACGTCGGGACGGAGGAGCCCGTCGGCTCCAAGGCGCTCACCGAGCGGCACAAGCTCGGCGTCTCGCCCGCCACCGTGCGCAACGACATGGCCGTGCTGGAGGACGAGGGCTACATCGCCCAGCCGCACACCAGCGCCGGCCGGATCCCCACGGACAAGGGCTACCGCCTCTTCGTCGACCGGCTGGCGGGCGTCAAGCCGCTGTCGACGCCCGAGCGCCGGGCCATCCACAACTTCCTGGACGGGGCGGTCGACCTCGACGACGTCGTCGGCCGCACCGTACGGCTGCTGGCGCAGCTGACCCGCCAGGTCGCGATCGTGCAGTACCCGTCGCTGACCCGTTCCACCGTGCGCCACGTCGAGCTGCTGGCGCTCGCGCCGGCCCGTCTGATGCTCGTCCTGATCACGGACACCGGCCGGGTCGAGCAGCGCATGGTGGACTGCGCCGCGCCGTTCGGCGAGCAGTCGCTGGCCGATCTGCGGGCCCGGCTCAACAGCCGCGTCGTCGGCCGCCGGTTCGCGGACGTGCCGCAGCTGGTGCAGGACCTCCCCGAGTCGTTCGAGAGCGATGACCGCGGCACGGTGTCGACCGTGCTCGCGACCTTGCTGGAGACGCTGGTGGAGGAGACCGAGGAACGGCTGATGATCGGCGGCACCGCCAATCTCACCCGCTTCGGACATGATTTCCCCCTGACCATCCGGCCCGTGCTGGAGGCGCTCGAGGAGCAGGTCGTGCTCCTCAAGCTGCTCGGCGAGGCCAACGAGTCGGGGATGACCGTACGCATCGGCCACGAGAACGCGTACGAGGGACTGAACTCCACGTCCGTCGTCTCGGTCGGCTACGGTTCGGGCGGCGAAGCAGTCGCCAAACTCGGCGTGGTCGGACCGACCCGCATGGACTACCCCGGAACGATGGGAGCGGTACGCGCAGTGGCACGTTACGTCGGACAGATCCTGGCGGAGTCGTAAGTGGCCACGGACTACTACGCCGTTCTCGGCGTGCGCCGCGACGCATCGCAGGACGAGATCAAGAAGGCCTTCCGGCGGCTCGCACGCGAGCTGCACCCGGACGTCAACCCCGATCCCAAGACGCAGGAGCGTTTCAAGGAGATCAACGCCGCGTACGAGGTGCTGTCGGACCCGCAGAAGAAGCAGGTCTACGACCTCGGCGGCGACCCGCTGTCCTCCTCGGGCGGCGGCGGCGCGGGCGGTTTCGGGGCCGGCGGCTTCGGCAACTTCTCGGACATCATGGACGCGTTCTTCGGTACGGCGTCCCAGCGCGGCCCGCGCTCGCGCACCCGGCGCGGTCAGGACGCGATGATCCGTCTGGACCTGGAGCTGGACGAGGCCGCGTTCGGCACCACCAAGGAGATCCAGGTCGACACGGCCACCGTGTGCACGACCTGCTCCGGCGAGGGCGCCGCCCCCGGCACCTCGGCGCAGACGTGTGACATGTGCCGCGGCCGCGGTGAGGTGTCGCAGGTGACCCGGTCCTTCCTGGGCCAGGTCATGACCTCGCGCCCCTGCCCGCAGTGCCAGGGCTTCGGCACCGTGGTCCCGACCCCGTGCCACGAGTGCGCGGGCGACGGCCGGGTCCGCTCCCGCCGCAACCTCACCGTCAAGATCCCGGCCGGCGTCGAGAACGGCACCCGGATCCAGCTCGCGGGCGAGGGCGAGGTCGGCCCCGGCGGCGGTCCCGCTGGCGACCTGTACGTGGAGATCCACGAGCTCCCGCACGCGGTGTTCCAGCGGCGCGGCGACGACCTGCACTGCACGGTGACGATCCCGATGACGGCGGCCGCGCTGGGCACGAAGTGCCCGCTGGAGACGCTGGACGGCATGGAGGAGGTGGACATCCGCCCGAGCACCCAGTCCGGCCAGTCCATCCCGCTGCACGGCCGTGGCGTGACCCACCTGCGCGGCGGCGGTCGCGGCGACCTGATCGTCCACGTCGAGGTGCAGACCCCGAACAAGCTGGACGCCCAGCAGGAGGAACTGCTGCGCCAGCTGGCCAAGCTGCGCGGTGAGGAGCGGCCGATGGGCCAGTTCCAGCCGGGTCAGCAGGGCCTGTTCAGCCGGTTGAAGGACGCGTTCAACGGCCGTTGACGGACGCGTTCGACGGCCACTGGCAGACGCGTTCGACGGCCGCTGACGGCGGGCCGCCGTGGATTATGCCAGGCGAATGCCACGATTCGGCCTGGTGCGGTGGACATGGCACGATGCGGTCATGTCCACCGCACTGAACGGTCTTTCCCCGTATCCGATCGTGCAGGCTCCCATGGCGGGCGGCGCCTCGTGCCCGCCGCTCGCCGCCGCCGTGTGCGAGGCGGGCGCGCTGGGCTTCCTGGCCGGCGGCTACAAGACCGCCGATGGCATGTACCAAGAGGTCAAACGGCTGCGGGGGCTCACCCGGCGGCCGTTCGGCGTCAACCTGTTCCTGCCGCAGACCGCGTACGTCGATCCCGCCGCCGTCGAGGCCTACCGCGGGCAGCTCGCGGGCGAGGCCAGCTGGTACGAGACCTCGCTCGCCGCCGATGACATCGTTGGCACGTGCGACGACGGCTACGACGCCAAGCTCGCCATCCTCCTCGAAGACCCGGTCCCGGTGGTCTCGTTCACCTTCGGCTGCCCCACCCCGGCGGCCCTGGCGAGCCTGCGCGCGGCGGGTACGTACACGGTGGTGACCGTGACCTCCGTCGAGGAGGCGCGCACCGCGCAGGCGGCCGGCGCGGCCGCCGTGTGCGTCCAGGGCATCGAGGCCGGCGGCCACCAGGGCACCCACCGCGACGACCCGCACGCCGACGGGACGGGCGTCGGGCTGCTGGCCCTGGTCGCACAGGTGCGGGAGGCGGTCGCGCTGCCCATCGTCGCGGCCGGCGGCCTGATGCGCGGTTCGCAGATCGCGGCGGTGCTCGCGGCCGGCGCGGAGGCGGCGCAGCTGGGCACGGCGTTCCTGGCCTGCCCGGAGTCCGGGGCGCACGCGCTGCACAAGAAGGCGCTGACGGACCCCCTGTTCGTCCGTACCGAGCTCACCCGGGCGTTCTCGGGCCGGCCGGCCCGGGGGCTGGTCAACCGGTTCATGCGCGAGCACGGACCGTACGCGCCGGCGGCCTACCCGCAGGTGCACTACCTGACGGCGGGCCTGCGCAAGGCCGCCGCGGCGGCCGGGGACCCGCAGGGCATGGCCCTGTGGGCGGGCCAGGGCCACCGGCTGGCGCGGGTGCTGCCGGCCGGGGAACTGGTAGAGGTGCTCATGGCCGAGCTGGCCGAGACCCAGATGAGGAGCGTGTGATGACGGCCCCGGTGTTCGTGGTCGAAGAGGTGCCCGCGGGGCCGGAGTTCGTGCTGGAGGGCCCCGAGGGCCGGCACGCGGTGTCGGTGAAGCGGCTGAACCCCGGTGAGGACGTGGTCCTCACCGACGGGCGCGGCCGCTGGACCGAGGGCGTGGTCAAGGCCGCCGAGGGCAAGGACCGCCTGGTGGTCATGGACCTGCACACCGTCGAGGAGGAGCCCGAGCCGGCCGTGCGGATCACCGTGGTCCAGGCGCTGCCCAAGGGCGACCGGGGCGAGCTGGCCGTCGAGACGATGACGGAGACCGGCGTCGACGCGATCGTGCCGTGGCAGGCGTCGCGGTGCATCACGCAGTGGCGCGGCGACCGGGGCGCCAAGTCCCTGGCCAAGTGGCGCAGTACGGCGCGCGAGGCCGGCAAGCAGTCGCGCCGGGTCCGCTTCCCGGAGGTCGCGGAGGCCCTGTCGACCAAGCAGGTCGCGGCGCTGCTGGCCGGGGCGGACCTGGCGGTGGTCCTCCACGAGGACCGCGAGGCGGGCTCGGAGCCGCTGGCCACGGCCGCGCTGCCGGCCGCCGGCTCGATCGTGGTCGTGGTGGGCCCCGAGGGCGGGGTCTCGCCGGACGAACTCGCGGCCTTCGCCGAGGCGGGCGCCCGGCCGTACCGCCTGGGCCGCTCGGTGCTGCGCACCTCCACCGCCGGTACGGCCGCGACGGCGGTCCTCCTGGCCCGCACGGGCCGCTGGTCGTAGCCGGGGCCGGGGCCGGGGCCGGGGCACTGGTCCCGGAGCCCGCGGGGCCGCCCGCCCCCCCCGGCAAGGTCCGTAGGCCCCGGGGCGGGCCCCGCGACGGACGCCGTGACCCTCGCCCCGGCCCGATCCGGACGCGGGGGCGCCGCGGGCGCCGGACGGCGCTCCGGCGGCCGATACGATGCACGCAGATGATCAGCGCGACCGGAGGACAAGCGATGGCAGGGGAACCGCAGGAAGACTGCCTGTTCTGCAAGATCGTCACGGGGGACATCCCCGCGACGGTCGTACGGGAGACCGAGACCACGGTGGCGTTCCGGGACATCAACCCGCAGGCGCCCACCCACGTGCTCGTCGTCCCGCGCGTCCACTACCCCGACGCCGCGAGCCTCGCCGCCGCCGAGCCGGCGGTCGCGGCCGACATGCTGCGCGAGGCCGCCGAGGTCGCGGCGCAGGACGGCGTCGACGCGTCCGGCTTCAGGGTCGTCTTCAACACCGGCGCCGGAGCCGGCCAGACCGTCTTCCACGTGCACGCCCACGTCCTCGGCGGACGCGGCCTGCAGTGGCCCCCGGGATAGCCGTGTCCGCACGCGAGTTCGTGGTGCTGGGCACCGCCAGCCAGGTGCCCACCCGGCACCGCAACCACAACGGCTACCTGCTGCGCTGGGACGGCGAGGGCATCCTCTTCGATCCCGGCGAGGGCACCCAGCGGCAGATGCTGCGCGCCGGCGTCGCCGCGCACGACATCGACCGGATCTGCGTCACCCACTTCCACGGTGACCACAGCCTCGGTCTCGCCGGGGTGATCCAGCGCATCAACCTCGACCGGGTCCCGCACCCGGTCACCGCGCACTACCCGGCCAGCGGGCAGAAGTTCTACGACCGGCTGCGGTACGCCACCGCCTACCGCGAGACCGTCGTCATCGACCAGGTGCCGGTCTCCGAGGACGGCGTGCTGGCGACCGGGGCCTCCTACACGCTCTCCGCCCGCCGGCTCTCGCACCCGGTGGAGTCCTTCGGCTACCGCCTCACCGAACCCGACGGCCGCCGGATACTGCCCGGGCTGCTCGCGCGGCACGGCATCAAGGGCCCCGACGTGGGCCGGATCCAGCGCGAGGGCGTGCTCGGCGGCGTCACGCTGGAGGACGTCAGCGAGCCCCGGCCCGGGCAGAGCTTCGCCTTCGTGATGGACACCCGGCTGTGCGACGGGGTGTACGGCCTCGCCGAGGGGTGCGACATGCTCGTCATCGAGTCCACCTTCCTGGACGAGGACCAGCACCTCGCCGAGGAGCACGGGCACCTGAGCGCGGGCCAGGCCGCCCGCGTGGCCCGGGACGCGGGCGTGCGGCACCTGGTGCTGACGCACTTCTCGCAGCGCTACACCGACCCCGACGCGTTCGAGCTCCAGGCCCGCGCCGCGGGGTTCGAGGGCGAGCTGACGATCGCCGCGGACCTGGCCCGGGTGCCCCTGCCCAAACGCCGCTGAGGCAGCCCCGCGGGACGGCCGTGGCACCCGTGGCGCGCACCACGCGCCGTGCGCGACCGCCGACTTCCGGCTGTGATGTGGGCCACACTGGGTTTGGCCCGGCGCCGCGCGGGCAGGGCCGGGAGCTCGCCACCGAACCGGGGAGGACACCGTGACCAGTCGGAACACCAGAGGCAGCCGCCCGACCGCACCCCACGGCGCCGCCCGCGCCGCGGCGGCGGTGGACCCGCTCGGCCCGCTGCGCGCGCCCCAGGACCCGGGCTGCGACGTGTTCCTGACCGGCACGGTCTTCCTCGACATCATCTTCACCGGTCTCGACTCGGCACCCGTGCGCGGTACGGAGTCCTGGGCGCGCGGCATGGGACAGAGCCCCGGCGGCGTCGCCAACATGGCCACCGCCCTGGCCCGGCTCGGCCTGCACACCTCCCTCGCGGCCGCTTTCGGCGACGACCACTACGGCGCGTACTGCTGGGACGTACTGGAGCAGGACGAGGGCATCGACCTGTCGATGTCGCGGACCGTCCCCGGCTGGCACAGCCCGGTGACGATCTCCATGGCGTACGAGGGGGAGCGCACCATGGTCAGCCACGGCCACGAGGCGCCGCCGCCCGCCGGTCCCGGCCCCTTCCCCGCCTGCCCGCCGCGCGCCCGGGCCGCCGTGGCCTCGCTGGTCCCCGGCCGCCGCGAGGAGTGGGTGGCCGACGCCGCCCGCCGCGGCTCCCGCGTCTTCGCGGACGTCGGCTGGGACGAGAGCGGCCGCTGGGACCTGGGCGCACTGGACCTGGAGCACTGCGAGGCGTTCCTGCCGAACGCCGGCGAGGCCATGCGCTACACCCGCACCGACTGCCCGCGCGCCGCCGCCCGCGCCCTGGCCGACCTGGTCCCGATCGCGGTGGTCACCCTCGGCCCGGAGGGCTCGTACGCCGTGGACGGCCGCACCGGGGAGACCGCGGAGGTCCCCGGCATCGAGGTGGAGGCCCTGGACCCCACCGGCGCCGGCGACGTCTTCGTGGCGGGCTTCGTCACCGGCACCCTGGCCGGCTGGCCGCTCGCCGACCGGCTCGCCTTCGCGGGCCTGACGGCCGCCCTCTCGGTCCAGGAGTTCGGCGGTTCCCTCTCCGCCCCGGGCTGGGCGGAGGTCGCCCACTGGTGGCGCTCCCTGGGCGAGCGGTCGGCCCGCTACGGCTTCCTGGACGAGCTGATCCCGCCGGAGAGCGCCCCGGGGCCGCGCCGCCGGGCGGTCCCGACGATCGGCTTCCGGCACTCCGCGTAGCCGCCGGTAAATCCCCTCGGGAACACCCCGGGCGCGTCGTACGCTTGGTATTCCAAGAGGTTCTCGATCGGCGAGACCCCGCTACGGGAGGTATGTGCAGGCCAGAGAGCCGGCCCATGACTCAGACACCCACAGCCCAGATCCGCTCCCGGCGCTCCGACGGCGCGGGGGAACCTACAGTGCCGGGGCAGGCGCGAGCCCACTTCACCGTTCCGGCCAAGCACCCGATGGTGATGGTGCTCGGTTCGGGTGACGCCCTGCTGCGTGTGATCGAGAAGGCCTTTCCCGAGGCCGACATCCACGTACGGGGAAACCAGGTCAGTGCGGTCGGGGAGGCGAAGGAAGTCGCCCTGATCCAGCGCCTGTTCGACGAGATGATGCTGGTGCTCCGCACCGGACAGCCGATGACGGAGGACGCAGTGGAACGCTCGATCGCCATGCTCAAGGCGAGCGAGAACGGCAATGGACCGGACGAGACGCCCGCCGAGGTGCTCACCCAGAACATCCTCTCCAGCCGCGGCCGCACCATCCGCCCCAAGACCCTCAACCAGAAGCGGTACGTCGACGCGATCGACAAGCACACGATCGTCTTCGGCATCGGCCCCGCCGGTACCGGCAAGACCTACCTCGCCATGGCCAAGGCGGTCCAGGCCCTGCAGTCCAAGCAGGTCAGCCGGATCATCCTGACCCGGCCCGCCGTCGAGGCGGGAGAGCGGCTCGGCTTCCTGCCCGGCACGCTCTACGAGAAGATCGACCCGTACCTGCGGCCGCTGTACGACGCGCTGCACGACATGCTCGACCCCGATTCGATCCCGCGGCTCATGGCGGCCGGCACCATCGAGGTGGCGCCGCTGGCCTACATGCGAGGCCGGACGCTCAACGACGCGTTCATCATCCTCGACGAGGCGCAGAACACGAATCCCGAGCAGATGAAGATGTTCCTGACCCGCCTGGGCTTCGATTCGAAGATCGTCATCACCGGCGACGTGACCCAGGTCGACCTCCCCGGCGGCACCAAGTCGGGCCTGCGCCAGGTCCGCGAGATCCTCGACGGCGTCGAGGACGTGCATTTCTCACTGCTGACCTCCCAGGATGTCGTCCGGCACAAGCTCGTCGGCCGTATCGTCGACGCGTACGAGCAGTACGACAGCCGAAACGGGAAGTAGAGCCGAAGAGCACCATGTCGATCGACGTCAACAACGAGTCCGGAACCGAGGTCGACGAGCAGGCGATCCTCGACATCGCCCGCTACGCGCTCACCCGGATGCGGATCCACCCGCTGTCCGAGCTCTCCGTCATCGTCATCGACGCCGAGGCGATGGAGCAGCTCCACATCCAGTGGATGGACCTGCCCGGACCCACCGACGTCATGTCCTTCCCGATGGACGAGCTCCGTCCGCCGGCCAAGGACGACGAGGAGCCCCCGCAGGGGCTCCTCGGCGACATCGTGCTCTGCCCCGAGGTCGCCAAGAAGCAGGGCGAGGACGCGCCGACGCAGCACTCCATGGACGAGGAGCTCCAGCTCCTGACCGTCCACGGGGTGCTGCACCTGCTCGGGTACGACCACGAGGAGCCGGACGAGAAGGCCGAGATGTTCGGCCTCCAGGCGGCCATCGTGGACGGCTGGCGGGCCGAGCGCGGCATGACCGGACCCTCTCCGGCCCCGACCGTCTCGTGACCACCCCCCAGCTGATCACCGGAGCGGTGCTGCTGGTCGTGGTGGCCTGGCTGGCGGCCTGCGCCGAGGCGGGCATCGCCCGTGTCTCCGGCTTCCGCGCCGAGCAGGCCGTCCGCGAGGGCCGGCGCGGCAGCGCCAAGCTGCTCCAGGTGGCCTCCGACCCCACCCGCTACCTCAATGTGGCGCTGCTGGTCCGTGTCACGTGTGAAATGGCGGCGGGCGTGCTCGTCACGTACGTCTGCCTCGACGCCCTCGGCGACAACTGGAAGGCGCTGCTGGTCGCCATCGCCGTCATGGTGCTGGTGTCCTTCGTCGCGGTGGGCGTCTCCCCGCGCACGATCGGCCGCCAGCACCCGCTGAACACCGCGACCGCCGCCGCGTACGTCCTGCTGCCGCTGGCCCGGGTCATGGGCCCGATCCCGCAGCTGCTGATCCTCATCGGCAACGCGCTCACCCCGGGCAAGGGCTTCCGCAAGGGCCCGTTCGCCTCCGAGGCCGAGCTGCGCGCGATGGTGGACCTAGCGGAGAAGGAGTCGCTGATCGAGGACGAGGAGCGCCGCATGGTGCACCAGGTCTTCGAGCTCGGCGACACCCTCGTACGCGAGGTGATGGTGCCGCGCACCGACCTGATCTGCATCGAGCGGTACAAGACGGTCCGTCAGGCGACCACGCTCGCCCTGCGGTCGGGCTTCTCGCGCATCCCGGTGACCGGCGAGAACGAGGACGACATCGTCGGGATCGTGTACCTCAAGGACCTGGTCCGCAAGACGCACATCAACCGTGAGGCCGAGTCCGATCTGGTCACCACCGCCATGCGCCCGGCGGTCTTCGTCCCCGACACCAAGAACGCCGGCGACCTGCTGCGCGAGATGCAGCAGGTGCGCAACCACGTCGCCGTCGTCATCGACGAGTACGGCGGCACGGCCGGCATCGTCACCATCGAGGACATCCTCGAGGAGATCGTCGGCGAGATCACCGACGAGTACGATCGCGAATTGCCGCCCGTCGAGGAACTCGGCGCGGACACCTACCGGGTGACGGCCCGTCTGGACATCACCGACCTCGGCGAGCTCTTCGGGATCGAGGACTTCGACGACGAGGACGTCGAGACGGTCGGCGGCCTGCTGGCCAAGGCGCTGGGCCGGGTGCCCATCGCGGGCGCCTCGGCCCTGGTGGACCTGCCCGACGGCCGATCGCTGCGGCTGACGGCCGAGTCCCCGGCCGGCCGCCGGAACAAGATCGTGACCGTACTGGCGGAGCCGCTGCCGGCGGATCCGGACGTCGAGGAGGGCAAGGCGCCGTGACCCCGGCCGAGCTGCGCGCGTTCTGTCTGAGCTTCAACGCCGCGGTGGAGGAGTTCCCCTTCACCCCGGAGACCTCGGTGTTCAAGGTGCTGGGCAAGATGTTCGCGCTCAGCGCCCTGGACGCGACGCCGTTGAAGGTCAACCTCAAGTGCGAACCGGAACTGGCCGTCCGGCTGCGCGCCGACCACGAGGCGATCGCGCCGGGCTGGCACATGAACAAGCGGCACTGGAACACGGTGACGGTGGACGGGCTGCCCGACGCCATGGTGCGCGAGCTCGTCGAGGACTCCTACGACCTCGTCGTGGCCGGGCTGCCGCGCGCGGAGCGGCTGCGACTGGACCGGCCGTGACCGGCTGAAAGCCCCCGGGGACCCCGAGGTCACGATTTCGCAGGGCGTTCGGATCACAGGATTTCTTTACCTTACGCTTAGCTTTGCTTCTGCCAAGCAAGATCCGTCCAGTGGCTCACCCCTGCCCTGAAACGGAAGATCCACAGACCCCGGGGGGACGCCGGGGGGCGTCGGGAAATCAGGGGGACGGAGGGGAGAGCGCCTCGGCGGGGCCGTTGCACGGCTCCGCCGAGGCGCTCCATATGCTTGCGGCCATGACCGACACCACCGGGCTCGGCCCCGAGGACAGCAAGATCATCACGCTGGCGCGCAGCGCCCGGGCCCGCAACGGCGTTCCCGAGGGCGCGGCCGTCCGGGACGAGACCGGTCGTACCTACGTCGCCGGCACCGTCGAGCTGGACTCCCTCAAGCTCAGCGCCCTGCAGACCGCCGTCGCGATGGCCGTGGCCAGCGGCGCCCAGTCGCTGGAGGCCGCCGCCGTCGTCACGGCCGCCGACGCCCCGGCCGACGCCGACCGCGCCGCCGTACGCGACCTCGGTGGCCCGGACACCCCGGTCCTGCTCGCGGGCCCCGACGGCACCCTGAAGTCGACCACCCCGGCGGGCTGACGCCCCTGGTTCAGGCCGTGGCGGCGGTCGCGGTGGGCGCGGCGGGGTCCCCGGCCGGGCGGCGGCGCCGGATCACCATCGCCATCAGCGCCGCCACCGCGCACAGCGCGCCCGACGCGTACCAGACCAGGTCGTAGCTGCCGAACGCGTCCCGGGCCAGCCCGCCCAGGAAGGCGACCAGGGCCGCCCCCACCTGGTGCGAGGCCAGCACCCAGCCGAACACGATGGCGCTGTCCTCGCCGTAGATCTCCCGGCACAGCGCGATGGTCGGCGGCACGGTCGCCACCCAGTCCAGCCCGTAGAAGACGATGAAGAACACCATCGGCGGGTGCACGGTGGGCGCCAGCAGCATCGGCAGGAAGAGCAGCGACACGCCGCGCAGCGCGTAGTACACCGCCAGCAGCCGGCGGGCCTCGAAGCGGTCGGTGAACCAGCCCGAGGCGATGGTCCCGACGACGTCGAAGACCCCGACCACCGCCAGCAGCCCGGCGGCCGCCGTGATCGGCATGCCGTGGTCGTGCGCGGCGGGCACGAAGTGCGTCCTGATCACCCCGTTCGTCGAGGCACCGCAGATCGCGAAGGTCCCGGCCAGCAGCCAGAACGGTCCGGTGCGGGCCGCACGGAACAGCACGGCCAGCGCCCGCCGCGCAGCGCCCGGCACGGGCGCCGGCTTCGGGGCGTACGCGCCCCCGTACGGCGCGAGGCCGACGTCCGCCGGATGGTCGCGCAGCAGCAGCCACACGAACGGCACCACGGCCAGGGCCGCGAGCGAGACCGTCACCGCCGCCGGACGCCAGCCGTGCTCCTGCACCAGCCACGACAGCAGCGGCAGGAAGACCAGCTGGCCCGAGGCGCCGGCCGCGGTCAGGACGCCGGTGACCAGACCGCGCCGGGCCGTGAACCAGCGGTTGGTGACGGTCGCGGCGAACGCCAGCGCCATCGAACCGCTGCCCAGGCCCACCAGCACGCCCCAGAACAGCACCAGCTGCCACGACGCGGTCATCCACACCGTGGCCACCGAGCCGCCGGCGATCACCGTCAGTGCGGCGGCGACGACCCGGCGGATGCCGAAACGGTCCATCAGCGCGGCCGCGAACGGCGCGGTGAGCCCGTACAGCGCGAGATTGACGGAGAGGGCGAAGCCGATCGTGCCCCGCGACCAGTGGAACTCCTGGTGCAGCGGCTCGATCAGCAGACCGGGCAGCGAGGCGAAGGCGGCCGCGCCGATGATCGTCACGAAGGCGACGGCCGCGACGAACCAGGCGCGGTGGATCCGGCCGGGGCGGCGCGGGGCACCGGTGCCGGTGCTGGTGCCGGCGCTCGTGCCGGTGCTGGGGGTGGGGGCTGTCTGCGTCACGCCGACAGCTTCCACGGGCGGGGCGCACCCGCTCCAGTGGCCTGAATGACATCCTTCGCTACGATCAGGACATGGCCGCTTCCGTTGCACACCGCGTGGTCGTCCTCGCCCTGCCCGGACTGCTCCCCTTCGAGCTGGGCATCCCGCACCGGATCTTCGGCCGCGCCGAGGACGCCGAGGGCCGGCCGCTGTACGAGATCCTCACCTGCGGCCTCGCCCCCGGCGCGGTGCAGACCGACGCCGACTTCGCCGTCGCCGTCACCCACGGCCCCGATCTGCTGGCCACGGCCGACACGGTGGTGGTCCCCGCGTCGTACGAGCTCGGGCCGGTCCACGAGGAGGGCCGGCTGCCCGAGGACCTCGCCGCCGGCCTCGCCCACATCCGGCCCGGGACCCGGCTCGTCTCCATCTGCACCGGCAGCTACGTCCTGGCCGCCGCCGGCTACCTCGACGGCCGCCGCGCCACCACCCACTGGGCCTCCGCCGACCACTTCCAGCGGCTCTTCCCGGCGGTCCGGGTCGACCCCGACGTGCTGTACACCGACGAAGGGGACGTACTGACCTCGGCGGGCGTCGCCGCGGGCATCGACCTCTGCCTGCACATCGTGCGCCGCGACCACGGGGCGACGGTGGCCAACGACGTGGCCCGGCGCACCGTCGTACCGCCCCACCGGGACGGCGGGCAGGCCCAGTTCATCGAACGCCCGGTGCCGCGGGCGCAGCAGGCCGGGACCACGTCGGCGCGGGCCTGGGTGCTGGACCGGCTGAACGAGCCGCTGAGCCTGACCGACCTGGCCCGCCAGGAGGCGGTGTCGGTACGGACGTTCACGCGCCGGTTCCGCGAGGAGTCCGGGGTCAGCCCGGGGCAGTGGATCGTGGCGCAGCGGGTGGAACGGGCGCGGCAGCTGCTGGAGGCCACCGACCTGCCGATGGAGCGGGTGGCGCGGGAGGCGGGGTTCGGTACGGCGCAGTCGATGCGCAAGCACGTGCGGGCGGCGCTGGGGGTGAGCCCGACGGCGTACCGGCGGACGTTCCGGGACGCCGCCAGTATCTGATGGGCCATCAGTCGGCGGCGGGTGCGCGCATTGACTTCTTCCGCCCCCGGTTCGTGAATGGCCCCCTGGGGGTGGGCAGTGGCCACAGGAGTACGCAACCGGAGGCGGGCGGCTGCGCTGGGGCTCGCCGCGCTCGCGGCGGCTGCGCTCGGCGTACCGGCGGCGGGTGCGGAGCCGGCGGGCGAGCCGCCGACCGGGCCCGGGGACGCGGTGGACGTGGCGATGCGCTGCCGGCCGCCCGCGGAGGCCGGGGCGGCGCCGGGCGACGGCACGGGCGCGGGTGCGGGCCCGGTCGTCGGCACGGGCGCGGTACGGCTCACCGTCAGCGATCCGCGGCCGCGGGCCGGTGACACGGTCACCGTCACGTACGAGGTGGCGAGGACCGTGGTGGCGGGGCCGGCGGCCGGGGAACTCATGGCCGGCACGGTCGTCCTGGGCGGCGCGCAGACGGGCACGGTGACCGTGACCGGGGTCCGCGGCCAGGACCCGGAGGTGGGGGCTGCGGCGGGGGCGGCGGCCGGGGCCGAGGCGCCGCCGCTGACGATGACCGGCGCGTTCACCGTGACCGCGCCGGGCCCGGTCACCCTGACCCCGGGGGACCACGTCCTGCACACCACCCCGTGCACGCTGGACGACGCGCCGGTCGCGGCTCGCCTCGACACGACGCCGCTGCCGATGGCCAACCTGCGCTCGGTGTCCCTGGCCACGCCCTCCGGACGGCCGGGGGAGAGGGTCACGGTGACGGGCCGCGGCTTCGTGCCGGGGGCGGCGGTCACCGTGACGGGCCGGGCGGGCGAGGCGCCGACCGCGGACCGGGCGACGGCGACGGCGGACGGGGCGGGCGGGTTCAGGGCGGAGCTGGCGGTCACGGACCGGGGCACGACGGGGATCGTGGCGCACGAGGGCACGGAGTGGGTGGCGGGACGGTCGTCGGGGGTGGCGGCGTACGCGGTGACGGCGCCGACGCCGGTTCCGGTGCCGGGCGCTCTTCCCGCTCCCGCGCCCACGGCCGGAGCCGGGCCGGGCACGCTGTCGATGGCCCAGACCGGTGCGCAGATCACGCTGGGCGCGGTCGCGAACGGCGCGGGCGGCGGGGCGGCGGGCCGGATCGGCACGGTCACGGTGACGGACACCCGGGCCGGCGGTGGCCGGGCCGGGTGGACCCTGACCGGGAAGGTCACGGTGTTCACGGGGCGGGCCGGCAAACCGTTGCAGGGGGCGAGGCTGGTGTGGCGGCCGGCGTGCGGTGGCGGCCGGTGCGCGCCGGGTCCGGCGGGGCCGGTCGGGGTGGACGGCGCGGTCCTGGCGTCCGGGCCGGCGGGCTCGGGCACGGTCACCGTGGACGCCACGGTCACGCTGGAGGTCCCGCGGTACACCCCGCCGGGCGCGTACACGGCAGTCCTGACACTGACGCTGACGCCGTCGTAACGCGCCCCGGTCCGCTGCGCGGAGCCTTTCCCCCACCCCGCCCCTGCCCGAATCCGGGGCAGGCCCCGGCCCCGCGCCTCGTAAGCCGGCGTTCGAGGCGGACCCGGAGGCGGGGCCTCTGGGACGGGGCGGCCGGGGTCCTGGCGGCCGCTGGTCGGCGCAAGGGGCCGCATCGGGGAGAATGGCCCGTATGAGCGATCGTTCCCCCGAGCCCACCGCCCCGCACCGTGCGGGCTTCGCCTGCTTCGTCGGCCGCCCCAACGCCGGCAAGTCGACCCTGACCAACGCACTCGTGGGCACGAAGGTCGCGATCACCTCCAACCGGCCGCAGACCACCCGCCACACGGTCCGCGGCATCGTGCACCGCCCGGACGCCCAGCTGGTGCTGGTCGACACGCCCGGCCTGCACAAGCCGCGCACCCTGCTGGGCGAGCGGCTCAACGACGTCGTGCGCACCACCTGGGCCGAGGTCGACGTGATCGGCTTCTGCCTGCCCGCCGACCAGAAGCTCGGCCCCGGTGACAAGTTCATCGCCAAGGAGCTCGCGGGCATCAAGAAGACGCCCAAGATCGCCATCGTCACCAAGACCGACCTGGTCGACTCCAAGACGCTCGCCGAGCAGCTGATCGCGATCCAGCAGCTCGCGCAGGAGCTCGGTTTCGAGTGGGCGGAGATCGTCCCCGTCTCGGCGGTCGGCGACAGCCAGGTCCAGCTGGTGGCCGATCTGATCGCCCCGCTGCTGCCGGAAAGCCCTCCGCTGTACCCGGAGGGCGACCTCACGGACGAGCCCGAGATGGTCATGGTGGCCGAGCTGATCCGCGAGGCCGCGCTGGAAGGCGTCCGCGACGAGCTGCCGCACTCCATCGCCGTCGTCGTCGAGGAGATGCTGCCGCGCGAGAACCGCCCGGCGGACAAGCCGCTGCTGGACATCCATGCGAACGTCTACATCGAGCGCCCCAGCCAGAAGGGCATCATCATCGGCCCGAAGGGCTCCCGCCTGAAGGAGGTGGGCATGAAGTCGCGCAAGCACATCGAGGCCCTCCTCGGTACGCCGGTCTTCCTGGACCTCCACGTGAAGGTCGCCAAGGACTGGCAGCGCGACCCCAAGCAGCTGCGCAAGCTCGGCTTCTGAGACCGGCCGGGCCCGGGGGCCCGCCGCCTCAGCCCATGCGGCGGACCTTCAGCGCGTTGTCCAGCCGGACCCCGGGGCGGCCGTCCGGCGCCGGCTGTACCCGCTCGTGCTCCGCGCACACCTGGACCTCCCAGTCCCCCTCCGGCAGGTCCAGGTCCGCCAGGACCTCCTCGGCCGTGGGGAAGGTGATGTCGGGGCGCGGGTTCTCCTCCCACGAGGGCCAGCCCGCGTGGCCGACGATCAGCAGGGTGCCGCCGGGGGCCACGGCCGCGGCCGCCGTACGCAGGATCCGCTCGCGCGGCATGTCACCGGGCGAGTGCAGGAAGCAGGCCGAGACCAGGTCGAAGTGCCCGGCGGGGAAGGACGCGCCCAGGTCGTGGCGCTCGAAGGCGATCCGGCCCGCGACCCCCGCCTCGGCGGCGTGCTCGGCCGCCCGTTCCAGGGCGACGGCGGAGATGTCCGTACCGGTCACCTGCCAGCCGCCCCGGGCCAGCCAGACGGAGTCGGCGCCCTCCCCGCAGCCCAGGTCGAGGGCCCGCCCGGCGGGCAGCCCCTCGACCTCGCGGACCAGGGCGGCGTTCGCCTTGCCGCTCCAGATCCGGTCGCTCTCGCGGTAGCGCTCGTCCCAGAACTCCTGCTCCGACCGGTCGGCGGTGGCCCGGGTGCCGTGCTGCCGGGCGTGGTCGTGCTCGTGCTCGCTCATGTGCGGTGCCCCTCTTGTCTCGACGGGGGTGACACCGGCGATGCTCCGCCGCCCAGGCGGAGGGGGCAAACTTCGTTGCCGGTTCGGCAACCCGCCCGCCGCGCACGGGCGCGAGGAGCCCGGCTACTGCGCCGGCTCCGCGATCAGTGCCGTCGCGACCCGGCGGAAGCCCACCCGCCCGTAGATCCGGGCCACGTCCTCGTCGCCCGCCGACAGGAACACCGTCTTCGCCCCGCTCGCGAGCGCGTCGGCCACCAGCGCCGCCGTGACGCCGAGGGCCAGCCCCTGACGGCGCGCCGCCGGGAGGGTGCCCACGCCCACCACCTCGGCCACGTCGCCCACCGGGTTGTACTGGCCGGAGCACAGCACCACCCCGTCGCGCACCGCGACCGCCGCGGCGGTCCGCCCCGACGCCAGCATCCTCGACACGTGCGCCCGCCGGGACTCCGTCGAGGGATCGGTCACCGTGGTCTCCAGCTCGGCCGGGCCCGCCTCGCCCAGCGCCGTGCCCGGCGCCGCGAAGGCCAGCATCGGTACGGCCACCGCCTGCAGCAGCAGCGGGTCCTCCGCGCCGAGGTGCCGGACCTCCGGGTGCGGCGCCGGGAGCTCGGCCGCGGGGTCGAGCACCATCAGCGGGTGTGCATGAACATGCAGTCCGGCCGCCTCGACCGCGGCGCGCAGGGAGGGGGTGGTTTCGGCCACCCATTCGAAGGCCTGGGGCACGTTCAGCTCGCGCTGGCGCTCCAGGACCCGGTTCACCTCCGCCACGGTGACGTCACCGGCCGGGCCGTCGAGCGTAGGGCGGGCGTAGTAAGGCCAGCCCTCGCCCTCCTGGACGAACAGGGTCAGCGGGCCGAAGTCCTCGGCCCGCGCCCCGCCCACGCGCGGAACGGTGTCGTAGTAGCGCTCAAGGTCATCAAGAAGGGTCATCGGGCCATCCAAACAAAGAAGCCCAGCTCAGGCACCCTCTTTGAGGACCTTGGAGATCAACTGCCGCTGGGCCTCCGACAGGTGCGGCTCGTGGACGGACACCGTCCGCCCGTCGACCGTGATCCGGTACGAGAAACCGTCCCGCACCCGGTCGCCGGGCCGGCCGTCCGGCGCCGGCCCCGGCCGCAGCGCCAGCTGGGCCAGCGCCCGCCACTCCTCCTCGTCCGGCCGGCCGGAGGTGTCCACCTCGGCCTGCCGCTCGATGCCCGCGAAACCGCCCGTCCGCACCACGTGAATCCGCATGGCCCCTTGTCTACCCGTCCTGGCCCGCCGCCGCGCGCCGTCGCGCTATTCGGTGGGCACGCCCACCGACGACCAGGCCTTGAGGAGCGCCTGGTGCTCCGCTCCGCCGTCCCCGAACCGGGTCACCGCCGCCGCCACCGACTGCCGCGCGAAGTCCTTGAACGTGGCGTTCGTGCGCAGCTCGCCGCCGGTGAGGGTGTCGTACCAGATCTGCCCGGCCCGCTCCCAGGCCTTTCCGCCGAGGTCGGTGGCCAGCAGGTAGAAGGCGTGGTTGGGGATGCCGGAGTTGATGTGGACGCCGCCGTTGTCGCGGGAGGTGTTGACGTAGTCGTCCATCGTCGCCGGCTGCGGGTCCTTGCCGAGCTCGTCGTCGTCGTACGCCGTGCCCGGCGCCTTCATCGAGCGCAGCGCGACGCCGGAGACGTTCGGGCCGAGCAGCCCGGCGCCGATCAGCCAGTCGGCCTGGTCGGCGGTCTGGTCGAGGGTGTACTGCTTGATCAGGGAGCCGAAGACGTCGGACATCGACTCGTTGAGCGCGCCGGCCTGCTTGTAGTACTCCAGGTTGGCCGTGTACTGCGTGACACCGTGCGCCAGCTCGTGCCCGATGATGTCGACGGACACGGTGAAGTCGAGGAACAGGTCGCCGTCGCCGTCGCCGAAGACCATCTGGCGGCCGTCCCAGAAGGCGTTGTTGTACTCCTCGCCGTAGTGGACGGTGGCGTCCAGGGCCAGGCCCGCGTCGTCGATCGAGCGGCGCCCGAAGGCCTTCAGGAACAGCTCGAACGTCGCGCCGAGACCGGCGTACGCGCGGTTGACGGTGGCGTCCTTGTGCGGCTCGCTGCCCTCGCCGCGCACCTTGGTCCCGGGCAGCCGGGTGCGGTGCTGGGCGTCGTAGATGGTGCGCTCGGGCTGGTCGGGGGCCGGTACGGAGCCGAGGGCGGCCGGGGTGATGCCCCGGACGGTGGTGATCCGGCGCCGGGTGCGCTGGAGGGAGTCGTGCTCCAGGGTGCGCTGGGCGATGTCGGCGCGGGCGGTGTTCCCGGACTGCGCGATCTTGTCCAGCAGGTGGGGCGGCACGATCGTGCAGAAGACGGGGTGGAGGGTCCGGGCGTGGGTGGCGGTGGCATCCATAGACCGGAAATGTGGCAGTGCGTCATGACGGTGTCACTAGCTGCGACCATGATTCATTCGACTGTCTGAAAGGTGTCACGCTGGAGTTGACGGATCCCCCGGAGCTCGGGGCGAGGGATGCGACGTAGCTCACAAACAGCGCAAAACGGACACTCGGATCTTGCATACTGAAACAGGTCCGCGCATCAAGGCGCGGCTCGGCTAGGCTGCGGCACATCATGCGTTTCGGGCTGCTTCTCCTTAGCTGCCGCGGCGAGGGTCTGTAGTCGTAGGCCGACCCCCTCCCCGCGGAGTCCGGTGTTGCGCCGTCTCACTGAACCGAGGCAGTACGACCTGTCGGCCGCTGAAGCGAACCACGCGCGGATACGCGAGGAGCCCAACGCCATGAGCCAGACCATCGGTCGCCCCACGCCCATCACCAACGCGACCCACACCCAGAAGCCCTCCGGGATGCCGATCCACAAGTACGGCGTGTACGAGCAGGTGGACATCCCGGACCGCACCTGGCCGGACAAGCGGATCACCCGGGCCCCCCGCTGGCTGTCCACCGACCTGCGCGACGGCAACCAGGCCCTGATCGACCCGATGAGCCCCGCCCGCAAGCGCGAGATGTTCGACCTGCTGGTGCGCATGGGCTACAAGGAGATCGAGGTCGGCTTCCCCTCCTCCGGCGACACCGACTTCAACTTCGTCCGCTCGATCATCGAAGAGGGCGCGATCCCGGACGACGTCACCATCTCCGTACTGACCCAGGCCCGCGAGGACCTGATCGAGCGCACGGTCGAGTCGCTGCGCGGCGCCAAGCGCGCCACCGTGCACATGTACAACGCGACCGCCCCGACCTTCCGCCGGGTCGTCTTCCGCGGCTCCAAGGAGCAGATCAAGCAGATCGCCGTCGACGGCACCCGCCTGGTCATGGAGTACGCCGAGAAGATCCTGGGCGACGAGACGGTCTTCGGCTACCAGTACAGCCCCGAGATCTTCACCGACACCGAGCTGGACTTCGCCCTGGAGGTCTGCGAGGCCGTCTGCGACGTCTGGCAGCCCGAGGCCGGCCGCGAGATCATCCTGAACCTGCCCGCCACCGTGGAGCGCTCCACGCCGTCCACGCACGCGGACCGCTTCGAGTGGATGTCCCGGAACCTGACCCGCCGCGAGCACGTCTGCCTGTCCGTGCACCCCCACAACGACCGCGGCACGGCGGTCGCGGCGGCCGAGCTGGCCATCATGGCCGGCGCCGACCGCATCGAGGGCTGCCTGTTCGGCCAGGGCGAGCGCACCGGCAACGTCGACCTGGTGACCCTGGGCATGAACCTGTTCTCCCAGGGCGTCGACCCGCAGATCGACTTCTCGCAGATCGACGAGATCCGCCGTACGAGCGAGTACTGCAACCAGATGGAGGTCCACCCGCGCCACCCCTACGCGGGCGACCTGGTCTACACCGCCTTCTCCGGCTCCCACCAGGACGCCATCAAGAAGGGCTTCGACGCCATGGAGGCCGACGCGGCCGCCGCCGGCAAGAGCGTGGACGACATCGAGTGGGCGGTCCCGTACCTGCCGATCGACCCGAAGGACGTCGGCCGCTCCTACGAGGCGGTCATCCGCGTCAACTCGCAGTCCGGCAAGGGCGGTATCGCGTACGTCCTGAAGAACGACCACAAGCTGGACCTGCCGCGCCGGATGCAGATCGAGTTCTCGAGGATCATCCAGGCGAAGACGGACGCCGAGGGCGGCGAGGTCACGCCGAAGGCGATCTGGGACGTGTTCGCCGACGAGTACCTGCCCAACCCGGAGAACCCGTGGGGCCGCATCCAGCTGCGCTCCGGCTCGACGGCCACCGACAAGGACGGCACGGACACCCTGACCGTCGAGGCGGTCGTGGACGGCGCGGACACCGTCCTGACGGGTACCGGCAACGGCCCGATCTCGGCCTTCTTCGACGCGCTGGCCGGCATCGGGGTCGACGCCCGCCTGCTGGACTACACGGAGCACACGATGAGCGAGGGCGCGTCCGCGCAGGCCGCCTCGTACATCGAGTGCGCGATCGACGGCCGGGTGCTGTGGGGCATCGGCATCGACGCCAACACCACGCGCGCGTCGCTGAAGGCGGTCATCTCGGCGGTGAACCGGGCGGGGCGCTGAGCGGCCACGCCGTCGTCGTGACGGGCCCCGTCCCCTCCGGCCGGAGGGGACGGGGCCCGTTCGTATACGGGACCGGGACCGGTTCGGGTACGGGTGGTCAGCGGGCGAGGTAGCCGCCGTCCACGGGGAGCACCGCGCCGGTGATGAAGGAGGCCGCGTCCGAGGCCAGGAAGGCGATCGCCCGCGCCACCTCCGCCGGCTCGCCGAGCCGGCCCATCGGGTGCAGGGCCGTGATCTCCGTCAGGTACTCGGGGCCGCCCGGCTCGTCCTGCAGCGCCCGCACGCGCTCGGTACGGATCGTGCCGGGCGCGACCGCGTTCACCCGGATCCCGCGGGCGGCCCACTCCACCGCGAGGTGCTTGGTGAGGCCCGTGGCCACGAACTTCGCCGGCCCGTACGCCGCCTGGCGGGCCTGGCCGGCCATACCGGAGATCGAGGACACCAGGACCAGCGCCCCGCCGGCGGGGTCCTGCGCGGTCATCGCCTCGATGGCGTACTTGCAGGTGAGGAACATCCCCCTGCCGTCCACCGCCATCACCCGGTCCCAGTCGGCGGGCGACGTCTGCGTGACATCCGAAAGGGGGAGCAGACCGGCGTTCGCCACGGCGACGTCAAGGCGGCCGTACACCCGGACGGCCGTGTCGACCATCGCCCGATGGGAGTCCGGATCGGAGACGTCACCGGTCACGATCTCGACGCCGAGGCCGTCCTCGGCCAGCTCGGAACGGAGGGCGGCCAGGCCCTGCGCGTTGATGTCGGCCGCGGTGACCCGGGCCCCTTCGCGGGCCAGCAGCACGGCGGTGGCGCGGCCGATGCCGCTCGCGGCGCCGGTGACCAGACAAGACTCATTGTTCACGGGAGCCGAGGGTAGGGGGCGCGGGGGAGCACGAGGGGCGCACTTCGGCCAAGTGCGTGCGCTGCCAGATGTTGTCCTGTCACACGGCTGACGCATCCTCACCGATGTGGCTAACATCACGCCAACCCGGCGAAGCTGTCGTGGGTTTGGGGTGACGGAGGTTCGACGTGCTGCCAGCTCGAGGTGGGACCGGCCGGAAAGTCATGGTCTGGGGCATTCGTACCACCTGGAACACCGTGGGCGACGGGGAGTTCTTCTGCCCGGCCTGCGGGGGCGACCGCAACTACCGCAGGCGCACCGGACGCCGCCGGTTCACGGTCCTCGGGGTGCCGCTGCTCCCGCGCGGGGCGATCGGCCCGGTCGTCGAGTGCGGGGCGTGCCGGGACCGCTTCGACACCGAGGTCCTGGACCACCCGACGACCACGCGGCTGTCGGCGATGCTGCGCGACGCCGTGCACACGGTGACGCTGGCGGTGCTGGCGGCGGGCGGCACGGCGTCCCGCTCGGCGCTGGAGGCGGCGGTGGCGTCCGTACGGGCGGCGGGCTTCCAGGACTGCTCGGAGGAGCAGCTGGAGAGCCTGGTCGCGGCGCTGACCGTGGAGGAGGGCCGCCTGCCGGGTCTCTACGACGGCCCGGAGTGCTGCGGGGCGGCCCTGTCGATCGAGCTCCACGAGGCCCTCGAACCGCTGGCCCCGCACCTGGCGGCGGTGGGCCGCGAGTCGCTGCTCCTGCAGGGCGCGCGCATCGCCCTCGCGGACGGCCCGTACACGCCGGCCGAGCGCGAGGTCCTGGCGACGGTGGGCGCGGCGCTCCGGCTGGACAGCGACGAGGTGGCCCGCCTGCTGGCGGGGGTCTGGCTCCGGTGACCCCGTCCCCCCGGACGGTGGGGGAATCGGTTCCGGGCCTCTCGACCCGGTCGGCCGGGGCGGCGGAAAACCGTCCAAAGCGCCCGCCGCGCACGTAACGATCCGGCCTCGGGAGCGGTTCTCGGCCAGGTTCGGGCGCCGCGGAGGCGCGGGGGCCGGGGTGCGGTGTCCACCCCTCGGACAGCCGCGGCGGGGGCTTCGGGTGTGCTGGGGGCGGCAGTCGCCGGGCGAACTCGCCTGGTCAGCGCCGCCCCCTTCGTCATCGCGCGGCGTGAGCCGCCCTTCCGGCGGCCGTTGCGCTTACCTCGGCGATCCGCACTCCCGCCACTGGCGGAACCTCCAGAAACTCGCCGTCGAGCCTTCAACAATTTGTGGAAGTCGACGATATCTGTGAGGCCCCCCACAGGCGTTCAATTCCGGTCACACGACGAGACGCCGCCGGTAACACAGCGGGGCTTCGATTCACGTGAACGCACTGACAACCCTGGCGGAAAACGGGATGACGACCCACTCCGGCCAGGGATAACCAGATCTCCTCTCACTTACCTACCTTGAAGGGCTAGGCAGAGATGGCACGTGTCGCCGCCCGGCTTTCCGCGAACGGAGAGCAGAGCACGCACCCGGTCGACGAGGTGCTCCCCCTTCCCAAGCTCGCCCTCTACGGCTTCCAGCACGTCCTCGCGTTCTACGCGGGCGCGGTGATCGTGCCGATCATCGTCGGTGGCGCCCTGGGGCTGAGCAAGGCCGAGCTGGTCTACCTGATCAACGCGGACCTCTTCACCTGCGGTATCGCCTCGATCATCCAGGCCCTCGGCATCGGCCGGATCGGCGCGCGCCTGCCCCTGATCCAGGGCGTCACCTTCACCGCCGTGTCGCCGATGATCGCCATGGGTCTCGGCGCGGGCGGCGGCACCGCCGCGCTGCTGGTCATCTACGGCGCCGTCATCACCGCGGGCATCGCGACCTTCGCCTTCGCCTGGCTGCCCGCCAAGGCCTTCCGGGCCGTGATGCGGGTCTTCCCGCCCGTGGTGACCGGCACGGTCATCACCGTCCTCGGCATCGTCCTGATCCCCGTCGGCCTCAACGACGCGGCCGGGGGCCTGGGCAGCCCGGACTTCGGTGACCCGAAGAACTTCGCGTACGCCGGCGGCACGATGCTCTTCATCCTCGTGCTGATGAAGCTCGGCCGCCCCTTCCTCTCCTCCATCGCGATCCTGCTCGGACTCGTCGGCGGTACCGCGGTCGCCTTCCTGCTCGGCGACGCCTCGTTCGGCGACGTCGGCGAGGCGGACTGGATCGGCGTCACCACGCCCTTCCACTTCGGGATGCCGAAGTTCGAGTGGTTCCCGATCGTGCTCATGCTGATCGTCATGCTGATCACGATGGTCGAGACGACCGGTGACACCTACGCCGTCGGCGACATCGTCGGCAAGGAGGTCGACAGCGAGACCGTCGCCCGCGCCCTGCGCGCCGACGGCGCCGCCACCGCGCTGGGCGGTGTCCTGAACTCCTTCCCGTACGTGGCCTTCGCCGAGAACGTCGGTCTGGTCCGGATGACCAAGGTCAAGAGCCGGTTCGTGGTCGTCGCCGCCGGTGTGTTCATGATCGTCCTGGGTCTGCTGCCGAAGGCCGCGGCGGCCGTCGCCTCCGTCCCGCACGCGGTGCTCGGCGGCGCGGCGACCGTGATGTTCGGGATGGTGGCCCTGGCCGGTATCCAGACGCTGGCCAAGGTCGACCTCAAGGAGGAGAAGAACGCACTGGTCGTCGCGGTCTCGCTGGCCGCGGCCCTGCTGCCCGCCACCGTGCCGGTCTTCTTCAAGGACCACATGGACGCCGACCTCTCCTCGCTCCTGAACAGCGGTGTGACGCTGGGCGCCGCGGCTGCGATCATCCTGAACCTGATCTTCAACGGGCCGGCCAAGGACGACGCCCAGACCGCGGTCCTCGACGGACCCGCGGCCGTACCCCCGCAGACCGGCAGGGCCGACAGCACCGACGAGGCCGGCAGCGCCCCCAAGGCCGACAGCGCCGCCGAGGCCGACAGTGACCCCAAGGCCGACGCCGACGCCGTCGAGGGCGAGCCCACGCCCGCCTCCTGAGCCTCCCAAGGGGTGACGGCCCCCCGCCCGGTACCAGCGACCGGGCGGGGGGCCGTCGCTGTCCCCGGGAGCGGTGACAATGGGGCCATGAGTCTGTTCCGCGACGACGGCATCGTGCTGCGCACCCAGAAGCTGGGTGAGGCGGACCGCATCATCACGCTCCTGACCCGCGGCCACGGGCGGGTGCGCGCGGTGGCGCGCGGGGTGCGGCGCACGAAGTCCAAGTTCGGCGCCGGGCTGGAACCTTTCTCCCATGCCGACGTGCAGTTCTTCGCCCGCGGCAGCGATCTGGTCGGCCGCGGTCTCCCGCTGTGCACCCAGACCGAGATCATCTCCCCGTACGGCAACGGCATCGTCACCGACTACGCCCGCTACACCGCCGGCACCGCGATGCTGGAGACCGCCGAGCGGTTCACCGAGAACGAGGGCGAGCCGGCCGTCCAGCAGTACCTGCTGCTGGTGGGCGCGCTGCGCACGCTGGCGCGCGGTGAGCACGAGCCGCACCTGATCCTGGACGCCTTCCTGCTGCGCTCCCTGGCCGTCAACGGCTACGCGCCCAGCTTCGAGAACTGCGCGAAGTGCGGGATCCACGGCCCCAACCGGCACTTCTCCGTCGCCGCGGGCGGGGTCATATGCGGGGACTGCCGGGTGCCCGGCAGCGTCGTACCCTCGTCGGAGGCCATCGCCTTGCTCAGCGCCCTGCTGACGGGCGACTGGGCCCACGCGGACGCGTGCGAGGCGCGCCACGTGCGGGAGGGGAGCGGGCTGGTTTCCGCCTACTTGCACTGGCATCTGGAGCGCGGGCTACGCTCCCTGCGTTACGTCGAGAAATAGGAGCTGGGCACATGGCACGACGCGGGATCCTGGGACGCCGCCGCGACGACTACAAGCTTCCCGAGCCGCACCCCTCCGGTGAGCGCCCGCCGAAGATCCCGAGCGACCTGGTCCCGAACCACGTCGCGGTGGTCATGGACGGCAACGGCCGCTGGGCCAAGGAGCGCGGTCTGCCCCGCACCGAGGGTCACAAGGTCGGCGAGGGCGTCGTGCTCGACGTGCTCAAGGGCTGTCTGGAGATGGGCGTCAAGAACCTCTCGCTGTACGCCTTCTCGACGGAGAACTGGAAGCGCTCGCCCGACGAGGTGCGCTTCCTGATGAACTTCAACCGTGACGTCATCCGGCGCCGCCGCGACGAGATGAACGAGCTGGGCATCCGGATCCGCTGGGTCGGGCGGATGCCGAAGATGTGGAAGTCGGTCGTCCAGGAGCTCCAGGTCGCCCAGGAGCAGACCGTCGGCAATGACGCGATGACCCTGTACTTCTGCGTCAACTACGGTGGCCGTGCGGAGATCGCGGACGCGGCGCAGGCCATCGCCCGCGACGTGGCGGCCGGCCGGCTGGACCCGTCGAAGGTCAACGAGAAGACCCTCGCGAAGTACATGTACTACCCGGACATGCCGGACGTGGATCTGTTCCTGCGCCCCAGCGGCGAGCAGCGGACCTCCAACTACCTGCTCTGGCAGAGCGCGTACGCCGAGATGGTCTTCCAGGACGTGCTGTGGCCGGACTTCGACCGCCGTGACCTGTGGCGGGCCTGCCTGGAGTACGCGCAGCGCGACCGCCGCTTCGGCGGAGCGGTGCCCAACGAGGTCCCCGGCCAGGCGACCGGCTCCTGACCGGCACGCCGGGCCTCGCCCCCGCCCTGCCCAGTTCCTGACGGGCGGGGCGGGCACAGGGGTCCTGACCTGCGCCGTAGGCTTCATCCATGACTTCGGGTGGGGAACACACGATGACGGGCCGCAGTGTCGAACTCGTCTACCGGACCACGGCTGCCGACGTGGCGGCGGCGCTGCGCACCCGGGCGGGCCACACGCCCGCCGGGCGCCGGCAGCGGCTGAGACTGACGGTGCTGGGGGTGGTGATGCCGATGCTCACGGCAATGCTGGCGCAGTCGGAGGGGGCGTTCGCCGCCCCCGTCGTGGTCTGCGGACTGGTGACCCTGGTGGTGTGGGCCCTCGTGGGGTTCGGTCCCGAGCTGCAGGCCCGGGCGCTGGCCCCGGCACTGGCCGGCGCCGGGGAGACCCGGACCCTCGTGGACGACTCGGGCCTGTGCATCGCCACCGCAGGCACGCGGACCCGGATCGCGTGGTCGGCGCAGCCGTCGTACGTCGAGACCGATGACCTGTTCCTGATGCTCAGCGACGATCCCCGCGGTGTGCGGATGACCATCCTGCCCAAGCGGGGCGCGCCGGACGCGGCGGACGTGGACCAGCTGCGCAGCCTGCTGTACCGGAACCTCAAGAGGCTCTAGGGGTGTCCCGTCGGCGCCGGCGGACGTCAGCCCGCCGCCGCGCAGTCCGCGCAGGTGCCGAAGATCTCCACGGTGTGGGCGACGTTCACGAAGCCGTGCTCGGCGGCGATCGTGTCGGCCCACTTCTCGACGGCCGGGCCCTCCACCTCCACGGCCTTGCCGCACTTGCGGCAGACCAGGTGGTGGTGGTGCTCGCCGGTCGAGCAGCGCCGGTAGACGGCCTCGCCGTCGCTGGTGCGCAGTACGTCGACCTCGCCGGCGTCGGCGAGGGACTGGAGGGTGCGGTAGACGGTGGTCAGGCCCACGGAGTCGCCGCGGTGCTTGAGCATGTCGTGCAGCTCCTGGGCGCTGCGGAACTCGTCCACCTCGTCCAGAGCGGCCGCCACGGCGGCACGCTGCCGGGTGGATCGCCCTCGTACTGGCGCGGTATTCATCTCGCCAGGCGCAGTCGCCACCGGTTCCTCCTCATTTCGGGGCCCGGGTCGGGCCTTGGGGCCATTGTGCCAGGACCCTAGACCTTCACATCGTCCTGCGTGCAGACCTCCTCGGCGGCGAGCGCGGCGCGTGCGCGCCTTCTGGCCAGGGGCGCGGACAGGGCGGTCGTCGCGAGGAAGACCGCGATGGCGATCAGCACGATCGTGGCGCCCGAGGGCACGTCGATGTAGTACGTGACGGCGGTGCCGCCGAGGGAGACGGCCATGCTGATGGCGATGGCCACGCCGAGGGTGGTGGCGAAGCCGCGGGTGAGGCGCTGGGCGGCGGCGACCGGGATCACCATCATGGCGCTGACCAGCAGCAGGCCGACGATGCGCATCGCGACGGTGACGGTGACGGCGGCGGTGACGGCGATCAGCAGGTTCAGGGCGCGCACCGGCAGACCGGTGACCTTGGCGAATTCCTCGTCCTGGCAGACGGCGAAGAGCTGGCGGCGCATGCCGATGGTGACGGCGACGACGAAGGCGGTGAGGATCATCATCGCCGTGACGTCCTCGGCGGCGACCGTCGTGATCGAGCCGAACATCGCGCTGAGGAGGTTGGTCGTGGATCCGCCCGGCGCCAGGTTGATGATCATCACACCGCCGGCCAGGCCGCCGTAGAAGAGCATCGCGAGCGCGACGTCGCCGCTGGTCTTCCCGTGCGAGCGGATGAGCTCCATGCCGACGGCGCCGAGGACGGCGACCAGGGTGGCCATCCACACCGGGCTGGTGTTGAGCAGGAAGCCGAGGGCGACGCCGGTCATCGCGACGTGGCCGAGGCCGTCGCCCATGACGGCCTGGCGGCGCTGGACGAGGTACGTGCCGATGGCGGGCGCGGCGAGGCCGACGAGGCCCGCGGCGATGAGGGCCCGCTGCATGAAGGCGGTGGTCAGGATGTCCATCAGCTCAGCAGTCCCGTCCGGAGCGGCTCGGCGTCGTGCGCCGCGTGGGGGTGTACGTGGTCGTGGCCGGGCAGGGCGTGCTGGCCCACGGCCTCCGGGGGAGGTCCGTCGTGCACCACGCAGCCGTCGCGCAGTACCACCGCGCGGCTGATCAGCGGCTCCAGCGGACCGAGTTCGTGCAGGACGAGCAGGACGGTGGCCCCGGCCCGGACCTGCTCGCGCAGGGCGCGCGCCAGGACTTCCTGGTTGGCGAGGTCCACGCCCGCCATCGGCTCGTCCATGATCAGGAGTTCGGGTTCGACGGCGAGCGCGCGGGCGATGAGGACCCGCTGGTGCTGGCCGCCGGAGAGGGCGTTGACGGAGGCGTCCGCGTGGCCGTCCATGTCGACGAGGGCCAGCGCGCGGTCGACGGCGGCCCGGTCGGCCTTGCGGAGCAGGCCGAAGCGGCTGCGGGCGAGCCGGCCGGCGGAGACGACCTCGCGGACGGTGGCGGGGACGCCGCTGGCGGCGGTGGTGCGCTGGGGCACGTACCCGATGCGCGACCAGGCACGGAAGCGCTTGAACTCCGTACCGAAGAGGGACAGCTCGCCGCTGCTCAGCGGGACCTGGCCGACCACCGACCGGACGGCGGTGGACTTGCCGGAGCCGTTGGCGCCGAGCAGCGCGACGACCTCGCCGCGGTGCACGGTGAGGTCGATCCCGCGCAGCACGGGGCGCGAGCCGAGCGAGGCCGAGGCCCCGCGCAGGGATATGACGGGCTGGTCCGCGGCCGCTTCGGGCTTGGACTGCATGGCGCGCGCCTCCGTTGCTACTGCCATTACGGGGTACCGAGGGCCTTCTGGAGGTTCTTGAGGTTGGACCGCATGACCTCGAAGTAGTCGGTGCCCTGGGACTTGTCGGTGATCCCCTCGAGCGGGTCGAGGACATCGGTCTTCAGGCCCGTGTCGGCCGCGAGGGTCTTGGCGGTCTTGTCGCTGGCCAGGGTCTCGAAGAACACGGTGGAGACATTCTCCTTCTTCGCGACGGTCTGGAGCTCCTTCATGCGCGCCGGGCTCGGCTCGGACTCGGGGTCGACGCCGGAGATGCCCTCCTGGTCGAGGCCGTAGCGCTCGGCGAGGTAGCCGAAGGCGGAGTGGGTCGTGATGAACGTCTTGGTGGTGGTGTTCTTCAGGCCGTCCTTGAACTCGGTGTCCAGGGCGGTCAGCTTGGTCAGGAGTTCGTCGGTGTTCTTCTTGTAGTCCGCCGCGTGGCCGGGGTCGGCCTTCTCCAGGGCCGCGCCCACGCCCTTGGCGATCTCCGCGTACTTGACCGGGTCGAGCCAGACGTGCGGGTCCTGGCCGGCCTCGCCGTGGGCGTGGTCGTGGCCCTCCTCGGAGTGGCCCTCCTCGGCGCCGTGGTCGTGGCCACCGCCGCCGTGCGCTTCGAGGCTGGTGAGGGTGGCGGCGTCGACGACGGTCTTCACGCCGGACTGGGCGACGGCCTTGTCGACGGCGGGCTGGAGGCTCTTGAGGTAGAGGACCACGTCGGACTCACCGAGCGCGGCGGTCTGCTTGGGGGAGATCTCCAGGTCGTGCGGCTCCACGCCCGGCTTGGTCAGGGTGCCGACCGTGACGTGGTCCTTGCCGATCTGTTCGGCGAGGAACTGCAGCGGGTAGAACGACGCCGTGACGGCGAGCTTGCCGTCCTGGCTTCCGCCGGCGGCGGTCGCTCCGGAGCAGGCGGTCAGGGCCGTGGCGCCGAGGGCGACGGCTCCGGTGAGGGCGGCTGCGGGTATGAGGCGTCGTACGTTCATGACATCCATTTTCATCAAAGATGGAAACGGTTGTCAAAAACCCTGGTGAGGGGCCTGGGGACGGGGAACCGATTTGAAAGGGAGGGTGCGGGCGCCGGTAACCTGAGGCATTCGCGTTCGTCCTCGTAATGAAGAGAGCATCGTGGCCGCCGACAAGATCGACACCATCGTCAGCCTGAGCAAGCGCCGTGGCTTCGTTTTCCCGTGCAGTGAGATCTACGGCGGTTCCAAGGCCGCCTGGGACTACGGCCCGCTCGGTGTCGAGCTCAAGGAGAACATCAAGCGCCAGTGGTGGAAGGCGATGGTCACCGGGCGTGAGGACATCGTCGGTATCGACTCGTCCGTGATCCTGGCCCCCGAGGTGTGGGTCGCCTCCGGTCACGTCGCGACCTTCTCCGACCCGCTGACCGAGTGCACCTCCTGCCACAAGCGCCACCGCGCCGACCACCTGGAGGAGGCCTACGAGGCCAAGCACGGCCGCCTGCCCGAGAACGGCCTGGCGGACGTCAACTGCCCCAACTGCGGTGTGAAGGGCCAGTTCACCGAGCCCAAGCAGTTCTCCGGCATGCTGGAGACCCACCTCGGCCCGACCCAGGACACCGGTTCCAAGGCGTACCTGCGTCCCGAGACCGCCCAGGGCATCTTCACCAACTTCGCCGTGGTCCAGCAGACCTCCCGCAAGAAGCCGCCCTTCGGCATCGCGCAGATGGGCAAGTCCTTCCGCAACGAGATCACCCCCGGCAACTTCATCTTCCGCACCCGCGAGTTCGAGCAGATGGAGATGGAGTTCTTCGTCAAGCCGGGCGAGGACGAGCAGTGGCAGGAGTACTGGATGCAGGAGCGGTGGAACTGGTACCGCGACCTCGGCATCCGCGAGGAGAACATCCGCTGGTACGACCACCCGAAGGAGAAGCTGTCCCACTACTCGAAGCGCACCGCCGACATCGAGTACCGCTTCAACTTCGGTGGCAGTGAGTTCTCCGAGCTCGAGGGTGTGGCCAACCGCACCGACTACGACCTCAAGGCCCACTCCGCCGCCTCCGGCCACGACCTCACGTTCTTCGACCAGGAGGCCGGCGAGCGCTACACCCCGTACGTCATCGAGCCGGCGGCCGGCGTGAACCGCGCCATGCTCGCCTTCATGCTCGACGCGTACAACGAGGACGAGGCCCCCAACGCCAAGGGCGTCATGGAGAAGCGCACCGTGATGCGCCTCGACCCGCGCCTGGCCCCGGTCAAGGTCGCCGTGCTGCCGCTGTCCCGCAACGAGAAGCTGTCGCCGAAGGCCAAGGGCCTCGCGGCGGACCTGCGCAGGAACTGGAACATCGAGTTCGACGACGCCGGCGCCATCGGCCGCCGCTACCGCCGCCAGGACGAGATCGGTACGCCGTTCTGCGTCACCGTCGACTTCGACACCCTGGACGACAACGCGGTGACCGTGCGCGAGCGCGACACCATGAAGCAGGAGCGCGTCTCCCTGGACCAGATCCAGGCCTACCTCGGCGCCCGCCTGCTGGGCTGCTAGGTCCTGGGGACAAGATCCCGTCCGGCCGCCCCGAGGGCGGCGGACACGACGGTGGCCCGGTGCGCGAGACGCGCACCGGGCCACCGGTCGTTCGCGGCGGCATCGCCGCTCAGGCGCGCAGGCCCCGGATCACCAGGGCGGTGACGGCCTCGAACTCCGCGGCGATCGTCGGCGAGGTCCACTCCGGTGCGTACTGCGGGTCGTGGAAGCGGCCGGTCGCGTCGAAGACCGCGCGGGCCGCCGCCGGGACGTCGGGCGCGGCCAGGGTGCCGGCGCCGACCCCCTCCTCGATGATCCGTGCCAGCTGGGCGATCAGCTCGTTCAGGTGCGCGTCGACCACGCCGCTGTTCTCGGCGAGCAGCACCGTGTACGTGGCGAACAGCTCCGGCTCGTCGCCCGCCTTGGCCCGCTTGGCCTCGAACAGCGCCTCCAGCCAGGCCTCCAGCCGGGACGGCGCCGGCTGGTCGGCGGCTCCGGCGATCTCCGCCAGCCGGTCCGCGGTCCTGCCCAGCCAGCGGTCGGTGACCGCCTCGCGCAGTGCGGCCTTCGACGGGAAGTGCCGGTAGACGCTGCCATGGCTGACTCCCAGGGCCCGCGCCACGTCCACCACGGTGGCCTTGGCCGGGCCGAAGCGGCGCAGCACCTCCTCGGTCGTCTCGAGGATGCGCTCGGGGGTCAGGGGTTCGGCGGCAGCGGGTGGCATGGGTACGACCGTACCGTCAGCTCAGTGCTCGCTGTCGAGGTGGGCCATCTGCGCCGCCGGGTAGCGCTCGCCGGCCACGGCGTCCGCCGGGACCGCCTCCTCGACGGCCGCGAGGTCCTCGGCGCTCAGGGTGATGTCCAGGGCGCCGAGCGCCTCGGCCAGCCGGTCCCGGCGGCGGGCGCCGACGAGCGGCACGATGTCCTCGCCGCGCGAGAGCACCCAGGCGATGGCGATCTGGGCGACCGAGGCGCCCTTGTCCTCGGCGACCTTGCGCAGCGCCTCGACCAGGTCCAGGTTGCGGGAGAGGTTCTCGCCCTGGAAGCGCGGGCTCATGCCGCGGAAGTCACCCGGGGCCAGCTGCCGGTCCCGGCTGAAGTGGCCGCTGATCAGGCCGCGCGAGAGCACGCCGTAGGCCGTGACGCCGATGCCGAGCTCGCGGGCGGTGGGCAGGATCTCCGGCTCGATGCCGCGCGAGATCAGGGAGTACTCGATCTGCAGGTCCGCGATGGGGGTGACCGCGGCGGCCCGGCGCAGGGTGTCCGCGCCGACCTCGGACAGGCCGACGTGGCGGACGTGCCCGGCCTGGACGGCCTCGGCGATCGCGCCGACGGTCTCCTCGATCGGGACGTCCGGGTCGACGCGGGCGATCCGGTAGATGTCGATGTGGTCCCGGCCGAGCCGCTGGAGGGAATAGGCCAGGAAGTTCCGCACGGCGTCGGGGCGCCCGTCGTACCCGCTGAAGCCGCCCTCGACCGTGCGCAGCGCGCCGAACTTCACGCTGGTCAGCGCCCGGTCGCGGAGCGCCGCGGGCGCGGTCCGCAGAGCCTCGTCGATCAGCAGCTCGTTGTGCCCCATGCCGTAGAAGTCGCCCGTGTCGAGCAGGGTGACGCCGGCGTCGAGGGCCGCGTGGATGGTGGCGATCGACTCGGCGCGGTCGGCCTCCCCGTAGAGGGCGGACATGCCCATGCAGCCCAGGCCCAGCGGGAAGACGGAGGGGCCGGTGCTGCCGAGGGTGCGGTGCGGGCGGGGCTGTGCGGGGGTGTGGGTGTGCGTCGTCATGCCACCAACCATGACATGACCGATGACAGATTTCAATATCTGTCATCGGTCATGCGGAAGGTGATGGACAACGCGTGTGCGGGGTTCGGGTACGGCCGCCGGTTACCGGCCCGGCGCCACCGCCGCGCCGGGGCCGCCCTCGGGGGTGGGTTCCAGTTCGCGGGCGGTGCGCTCGGCCGTCGCCCGGGCCCAGGCGCCCGTGGTGAGCAGCCCCAGGACCAGCACCAGGGCGCCGGAGACCGTGATGATCCACCAGGCCGGGCCGGCCGCCGTGGTGAACTCGTGGCCCCGCGCCAGCCCGGCCGCCAGGACCGAACCGATCACCGCCACCCCCAGGGTGCCGCCGGTCTGCCGGCTGGTGGCGGCGACGGCCGCCGCGACGCCCGCCTGGGAACGCGGCATGCCCGAGACCGCCGTATTGGTGATCGGCGAGTTGACCATGCCGAAGCCCAGTCCGAACAGCAGGAACGCGGCGAGCATCAGGGCGTTCGAGCGCTCCGCCGCGAAGGCGGCGAACAGCAGCCCGCTGCCGCCCATCCCCAGCCCCGCCACCACCAGCGGCAGCCGCGGCCCGCGGGAGGCCACCAGGCGCCCGGACAGCGGCGCGATCAGGCAGGTCACCAGCGCCAGCGGGAGCATCCACAGACCGGCGTGCAGGGCGTCCAGCCCCCGTACGTCCTGCAGGTAGAGGGTGGTCAGGAAGAGCATCCCGGACAGCCCGGCGAACGCGCTGATCGCGATGACCGTCGCGCCGCTGAACGGGGCGCTGCGGAAGAACCGCGGGTCGATCAGCGGATCCGTCCGCCGTGGCTCGTACACCAGGATCCCCACGAAGGAGATCACCGCGACCGCCGCGCAGCCCAGGACCAGCCCGCTGTCCAGCCCCGCCGACGGCGCCTCGATGATCCCGTACGTGATCGATCCCAGCAGGGCCATGATCAGCAGCTGGCCCACCGGATCCGGCCGGCGCGGCCGCGGGGCCCGCGACTCCGGGACGTAGCGCACGGTCAGCGCGAGCGCGACGAGCCCGATCGGCAGGTTGAGCCAGAAGATGGACCGCCAGCCCACCGAGTCCACGAGCACGCCGCCGACGAGCGGGCCGGCCGCCATCGAGATGCCGGCCACACCGCCCCACACGCCGATCGCCCTGGCCCGTTCGGCCGGATCGGTGAAGGTGTTGGCGATGATCGACATGGCGACCGGGTTCAGCATGGCCGCGCCCACCGCCTGGACGGCCCGGAAGGTGATGAGCCATCCGATGTCCGGGGCCAGGGAGCACAGCAGCGAGCCGGCCATGAACAGGACCAGGCCGGCCAGGAACACCTTGCGGCGGCCGATCCGGTCGGCGGTGGAGCCGGCCAGCATCAGGAGGGACGCCATCACCAGGGTGTAGGCGTCGATGGTCCACTGCATGCCCGAGATCGGGGCGTGCAGTTCGCGCCGCATCTGCGGCAGGGCAACGTTCAGGACGGTGTTGTCGAGGCTGACGATCAGCAGGCTCATGCAGCAGATCGCCAGGACGAGCATGCGCCGCCGGGGACTCACCTCGTGCATGCCGCCGATAGTACGGAGACCTGATCACCGCGGCATGCGGGAGAATGGGGGGATGACCACGCTCCCTGACGCCCTCGCGATCGGCCCGCACACCGTGCGGCCGCCGGTGGTGCTCGCGCCCATGGCCGGCATCACCAATGCCCCGTTCCGCACCCTGTGCCGCGAGTTCAGCGGCGGCAAGGGGCTGTTCGTGAGCGAGATGATCACGACGCGCGCCCTGGTCGAGCGCAACGAGAAGACCATGCAGCTGATCCACTTCGACGCGACCGAGACGCCCCGGTCGATCCAGCTGTACGGGGTGGATCCCGCGACGGTCGGCAAGGCCGTCCGGATGATCGTCGAGGAGGACCTCGCCGATCACATCGACCTGAACTTCGGCTGCCCGGTCCCCAAGGTCACCCGCAAGGGCGGCGGCTCGGCCCTGCCGTACAAGCGCCACCTGCTGCGGGCGATCCTCAAGGAGGCCGTGGCCGGGGCCGGCGACCTGCCGGTGACGATGAAGATGCGCAAGGGCATCGACGACGACCACCTCACCTACCTGGACGCGGGCCGGATCGCGGTCGAGGAGGGCGTCACCGCGATCGCGCTGCACGGGCGCACCACCGCCCAGCACTACGGCGGCACCGCCGACTGGGAGGCCATCGCCCGGCTCAAGGAGCACGTGCCGGAGATCCCGGTGCTCGGCAACGGCGACATCTGGTGCGCCGAGGACGCGCTGCGGATGGTCCGCGAGACCGGCTGCGACGGCGTGGTGGTCGGCCGCGGCTGCCTGGGGCGCCCGTGGCTGTTCAACGACCTGGTGGCGGCTTTCGAGGGGCGTACGGAGGACTACACGGCGCCCGGGCTGCGCGAGGTCGCCGGCGTGATGCTGCGCCACGCGACGCTGCTGGGCGAGTGGATCGGCGACGAGGCCCGCGGGGTGATCGACTTCCGTAAACACGTGGCCTGGTACCTCAAGGGCTTCTCGGTCGGTTCCGAGATGCGCAAGAAGCTGGCGGTCACCTCCTCCCTGGCCGAGCTGGACGCTCATCTGAGCGAGCTTGATCTGGACCAGCCCTGGCCCGAGGGTGCGGACGGTCCGCGCGGCCGGACGTCCGGAAACAACCGGGTTGTCCTCCCGGACGGCTGGCTGAAGGATCCGTACGACTGCGCCGGGGTGAGCGAGGACGCCGAGCTGGACACGTCCGGAGGCTGAGAAAACGGCCCCCAGGACCCCCTCGGGCAGCGTGAGATACGCCACGCATGGGTGGGGTTGCGCTCAGATGAGCATGAACATCACGGGTATGACTTCCAAAGGGTGGCACTGGGTGCCACCCTTTGTGCGTTCAAGACTTGAACGCAAATGTATCGATGATCGCTCATCCGAGCGTGATCATGCGACAGGAGCGCATGCTCGCTTCGGCTTGTGAAGGCTCTTCGGAGCTTTTGGCTACCAGTGAGTTACTTTCGATCCATGGGCGCATGGGTGGTTACGGCCATGTGTCGGCCAAGTGGACGTACCCAGAAGCCTTCGATCTGGGTATGTTCCTCGCCGTCAGGGCAGCCACCGAGTCCTCGAGGAGTCGAGACCCGTGTCGGAAAACAAAGATCAGAAGTTCGTCTACGACTTCACTGAGGGCAACCGCGACCTCAAGGACCTTCTCGGCGGCAAGGGTGCCAACCTCGCCGAGATGACCAACCTGGGTCTGCCGGTCCCTCCCGGCTTCACCATCACCACCGAGGCCTGCAAGGTCTACCTGGAGAGCGGCGAGGCCCCGGCCGCGCTGCGCGACGAGGTCAGCGCCCACCTGGACGCCCTCGAGAAGAAGATGGGCAAGAAGCTCGGCCAGTCCGACGACCCGCTCCTGGTCTCCGTCCGCTCCGGCGCCAAGTTCTCGATGCCCGGCATGATGGACACGGTCCTCAACATCGGCCTCTCCGACGCCTCCGTCACCGGCCTCGCCTCCCAGGCCGGCAACGAGCGTTTCGCCTGGGACTCCTACCGCCGCCTGGTCCAGATGTTCGGCAAGACCGTCCTGGGCATCGACGGCGAGCTCTTCGAGGAGGCCCTCGACGAGGCCAAGGCCGCCAAGAAGGTCAGCGTCGACACCGACCTCGACGCCGCCGACCTGAAGAAGCTGGTCACCCGCTTCAAGAAGATCGTCGCCGAGCAGGCCGGCCGCGAGTTCCCGCAGGACGCCCGCGAGCAGCTCGACCTCGCCGTCGAGGCCGTCTTCAACTCCTGGAACACCGACCGCGCCAAGCTCTACCGCCGCCAGGAGCGCATCCCCGGCGACCTGGGCACGGCCGTCAACATCTGCTCCATGGTCTTCGGCAACCTCGGCCCCGACTCCGGCACCGGCGTCGCCTTCACCCGCGACCCCGCCAGCGGCCACCAGGGCGTCTACGGCGACTACCTGCAGAACGCGCAGGGCGAGGACGTCGTCGCGGGCATCCGCAACACGGTCCCGCTCGCCGATCTGGAGCAGCTCGACAAGAAGTCCTACGACCAGCTCATGGACATCATGGAGACCCTCGAGACGCACTACAAGGACCTGTGCGACATCGAGTTCACCATCGAGCGCGGCCAGCTGTGGATGCTCCAGACCCGCGTCGGCAAGCGCACCGCCGGCGCCGCCTTCCGCATCGCCACCCAGCTCGTCGACCAGGGCCTGATCGACGAGGCCGAGGCCCTCCAGCGGGTCAACGGCGCCCAGCTCGCGCAGCTGATGTTCCCCCGCTTCGACGAGTCCGCCCAGGTCACCCGGATCGGCCGCGGCATCGCCGCCTCCCCGGGCGCGGCGGTCGGCAAGGCCGTCTTCGACTCCTACACGGCCGTCAAGTGGTCCCGCTCCGGCGAGAAGGTCATCCTGATCCGCCGCGAGACCAACCCCGACGACCTGGACGGCATGATCGCCGCCGAGGGCATCCTGACCTCCCGCGGCGGCAAGACCTCGCACGCGGCCGTCGTCGCCCGCGGCATGGGCAAGACCTGCGTCTGCGGTGCCGAGGAGCTCGAGGTCGACACCAAGCGCCGCCGGATGACCACCAAGGACGGGCAGGTCATCGAGGAGGGCGACGTCGTCTCCATCGACGGCTCCACCGGCAAGGTGTACCTCGGCGAGGTACCCGTCGTACCGTCCCCGGTCGTCGAGTACTTCGAGGGCCGGATGCACGCGGGCGCCGACGACGCCGACGAGCTCGTCGCCGCCGTCCACCGGGTCATGGCCTACGCGGACCGCGTCCGCCGGCTGCGGGTGCGCGCCAACGCCGACAACGCCGAGGACGCGCTGCGCGCCCGCCGGTTCGGCGCCCAGGGCATCGGCCTGTGCCGCACCGAGCACATGTTCCTCGGTGAGCGCCGCGAGATGGTCGAGCGCCTGATCCTCGCCGACACCGACGGCGAGCGCGAGGAGGCACTCAGTGCCCTCCTGCCGCTCCAGAAGAAGGACTTCGTCGAGCTGTTCGAGGCGATGGACGGCCTGCCCGTCACCGTCCGCCTGTTGGACCCGCCGCTGCACGAGTTCCTGCCCGACATCACCGAGCTCTCGGTGCGCGTCGCCCTCGCCGAGTCCCGCAAGGACGCCAACGAGAACGACCTGCGCCTGCTCCAGGCCGTGCACAAGCTGCACGAGCAGAACCCGATGCTGGGTCTGCGCGGCGTCCGCCTCGGCCTGGTCATCCCCGGCCTGTTCGCCATGCAGGTCCGGGCGATCGCCGAGGCCGCGGCCGAGCGCGCCAACGCCAAGGGCGACCCGCGGGTCGAGATCATGATCCCGCTGGTGGGCACCGTCCAGGAGCTGGAGATCGTCCGCGAGGAGGCCGACCAGGTCATCGCCGAGGTGGAGGCCGCGACCGGCACGAACCTCAAGCTGTCCATCGGCACCATGATCGAGCTGCCCCGTGCCGCGCTGACGGCCGGCCAGATCGCCGAGGCCGCGCAGTTCTTCTCCTTCGGTACGAACGACCTGACCCAGACCGTCTGGGGCTTCTCCCGCGACGACGTCGAGGCCAGCTTCTTCACCGCGTACCTGGAGAAGGGCATCTTCGGGGTCTCGCCCTTCGAGACCATCGACAAGGACGGTGTCGGCTCGCTGGTCCGCAGCGCCGTCCAGGCCGGCCGGGCCACCCGCCCGGACCTGAAGCTGGGCGTCTGCGGCGAGCACGGCGGCGACCCGGAGTCGGTGCACTTCTTCCACGAGGTGGGCCTCGACTACGTCTCCTGCTCGCCGTTCCGGATTCCGGTGGCGCGTCTGGAGGCCGGCCGCGCGGCCGCCGAGGCAAAGGGCTCCGACAGCCGCTGACCCTTACAGCGCCCCACTGACCGCGTCCGCCCCCGGGTTCCCTGACCCCCGAGGGCGGACGCGCAATTTTTTGTTGTTCAACAAATCTTTACGGCAGCAGGCGGCGGACGGATCCCCACCCGTCCACCGCCTGCTGTCAATCTGCCGGGCACGTCGGCGCTTCCCGGGGCGACCGACCGCCAGGCCCCGCAAAGCCCCCCACGGCCTTCGCGGAGCGTTTCGGTCGCACCGGAGTGTGCTCGGCGGAGTACAGGATTTCGGTTGTCACGCCCCTGCCGAAAGGGGTTTCAACTGTGGCCGAAAGGGCGTGGTGACGTCGTGTGACGGCGTGCATACTCATGGGGCGGGGGGATTGCGGTTGCACAGGTGGGGGTTCGGTGCTGCGTATCCATTTCACTGGAGTGGACCTGGCACGCGTACGGATGGCAGGGCGTCCCGATGCGTTGTGGGAAACGATTCTTAGTTTTCACCGTTTAAGAGACCGGCGTGACGCCCGGTTGTTCGGTGAATGGCGTACTGAAACGCGGAGCCGGTTGAATACTGAAACACGGCTCCTAGGTGCGCTCATACCGAGTCGTGGCTATTTCCCCGATTTTCTGACTCCTGTTGAGGGGCAGTACGGGTGGGACGTCGGCCTCGACGCGTTGCGCGGGATACGCGCGGAGCGGTTGCGGCGCGAGTTGTCCTTGGTGGGCGGTGGCGGTCCGCCGACGCCGCGGCTGCGGGAGTTCGCCGACGGCGGGCCCCGGCAGCTGCCGCGGCTGCTGGGGGAGCTGCGCGGCTACCACCGGGCGGCCGTGGAGCCGTACTGGACGCACATACAGGCCCAGATCGAGGCGGAGCGGGCCGCGCGCGGCCGGGCGCTGCTCGACGGCGGCGCGGACGAGCTGCTGGCCTCGCTGCCGCCGATGCTGCGCTGGCGGGCGCCGGTCCTGGAGTGCGACTACCCGGTGGACCGCGACGTGCGGCTGCGCGGGCGCGGGCTGCTGCTCCAGCCGTCGTTCTTCTGCCGGCGCACCGCCGTGACGCTGCACGACCCGCAGCTGCCGCCGGTGCTGGTCTATCCGGCGGCGGCGCACCTGGCCTCCGCGCCCACCGGCCCGGAGGCGATCCGTCCGGCCGTGCTGGAGGACCACCGCCAGCGCACCCTCGGCAAGCTGGTCGGCCACACCCGCTCGGTGGTCCTGCGGGCCATCGGGGACGGGGCGACCACCAGCGAGCTGGCCCGCCGCGCCGGGGTCTCGCTGGCCTCCGCGAGCCAGCACGCGTGCGTGATGCGCGAGGCGGGCCTGGTGACCACCCTGCGCCGGGGCAACGCGGTGCTCCACACGGTCACCCCGCTGGGCGCGGCCCTCCTCAAGGGCGGGGCCGTGGCCTCGTAGGGCCGCGCGGAGCGACGGGCCGCGCCCCCGCCCCCCGAAACGGGGACGGGGGCGCGGCCCGCGGGCGGTGCTCAGGTACGGAAGGGGCCGGTCACCTCGTAGGTGATGCCGGCCGTCGAGCTGCCGCTCGTACCGCGCTGGCTGGAGAAGTACAGGCGGTTGCCGGCGGGGGAGAAGGCCGGGCCGGTGATCTCCGACGAGGACTGGCCGGTGATCCGCAGGAACGGCGCGACCACGTCGTCCGGGGTGATCACGCAGATCTCCATGTTGCCGCCGTCCTCGGCGATGTACAGGTCGCCGTAGGAGGAGCCGGTGACGTTGTCCACGCCGGTCAGCGGGGCCCCGCCGGAGACGAGCGAGTCGTCGTAGGCCAGCTCGTAGGTGTTGTTCGCCACGTTGAGCTGCCAGACCCGGTTGTCGCCCTTGGTGGTGAACCAGACCGTGTCGTTGGCGTAGTGGCAGCCCTCGCCGCCGTTGAACTTCTTCGCGCCCGAGACCTGGCTGCGGGTGGCGGTCGGCGAACCGTCCGGGTCGGGCACGTTCACCCAGGTGAAGGAGCCCGAGGTGGCCGTGCCGGCCTTGAGGACCTGGAGGGTGCCGGAGGAGAGGTTGCCCCAGGTGGTGGGGACGAAGCGGTAGAAGCAGCCGCTGGACTCGTCCTCGGTCAGGTAGATGACCTTGCGGACCGGGTCGGCGGCCGCCGCCTCGTGCTTGAAGCGGCCCATCGCGGGGCGCCGGACGGCGGCCATGATGCCGTACGGGTCGGTCTCGTAGACGTAGCCGCGGCTGACCTCCTCGCAGGAGAGCCAGGTGTTCCACGGGGTCTTGCCGCCCGCGCAGTTCTGCCGGGTGCTGCCGAGGATGCGGTACGCGCCGGTGATCGTGCCGGCGGAGTCGAACTTCACGGCGCTCGCGCCGCCGGAGGGGTCGATCTCCGAGTTGGACACGTAGATCCAGCCCTGGCCGTCGGCGAAGCACGCGCCGCCGTCGGGCGCGCTGTGCCAGGTGTACGAGGTGCCGCTGACGGTCTGCCCGGAGCGGGCGATGACGCGGCTGGTGAAGCCGCTGGGGAGCATGATGCCGTTCGCGTCCGCCGCGCCCAGGGCCCCGTAGGGGCCGGGGCCGGGCTGAGCCGGCGCTGCGTAGGCCGCGCCGTGCATCAGCGTGCCGCCGAAGGCGGCGGCCGACGTGCCGATGGCGGCACCACGCAGGAAGGTACGACGTTCCACGGTCACTCCTGTGGGAGGGGAGCCCCGCGGGCCGGCCGGCCCGTGAGGTCGCGCGCGTCGAGGAACCTAGGAGTCCAGAGTTGACTGGACATCAACACCTCATGACGCACGAGCGACCGGCGTGCGGTCAATTCCCCAGCAGTGACTTCCGTGGTCCGGACCGAGGCGCCGCCGCGGGGGACGGACCCGGCACCCGGGCGGTTTTCCGGACTTTCCGCCCCGGGGCGGAGCCGGCATCCGGCTGCTCGGCCCCTGCGTCACCCGGATCGCCCCGCACGCCGCCCTGCGGCTCCCTCCACCCGCCTGACCTGCACTTCCTCTCCCGCCGGAGATTTTTTTGAAGAAATCTCGCGGGGAGCGATGAGTTTCCCCGGCTCCCGCGGTCCACCTCTCGACAGCGCACACCGCGCGGGACGAGAGAGAAGAGAGAGACACCGAGATGTCCGCCACCATGATCTTCGTGAACCTGCCCGTCAAGGACCTGGACGCCAGCAAGGCCTTCTGGGTCGAGCTCGGCTACTCCTTCAACGAGCAGTTCACCGACGAGACCGCCGCCTCGCTCGTCATCAGCGACACGATCTTCGCGATGCTGCTGACCGAGGCCAAGTTCAAGGAGTTCACCCACAAGTCCATCACCGACACCGCCACCAGCACCGAGGTGCTGCTGTGCCTGAGCAACGAGAGCCGCGAGGCCGTCGACGCCCTCGTCGACAAGGCCGTGGCCGCCGGCGGCACCGAGCCGCGCCCGGCGATGGACCTCGGCTTCATGTACAACCGCACCTTCGAGGACCTCGACGGCCACACCTGGGAGATCATGTGGATGGACCCGGCCGCCGTGCAGGGCTGAGCGGTTCAGGCACGCCTCACGGAGTCACGGTGGACGTCGGGGCGGTCCGGACGGGGTACGTACGGACCGCCACCCCCTCGTCGTCCAGGCACTGCCCCGACTCCAGGTCGAAACGCTGCTTGAGCAGGGGTGACGCCACGAACGGACGCCCCTGCGCACAGCCGATCAGACCGCGCGAGAGCACGTGCGCGCCGGTGAAGGGATCCCGGTTGCTGATCGCGTACGGGCGGCCCGCGCGGTCGACGAAGACCGCTGCCTGGCTGCCGTCGGGCAGCAGGGCCGCCACGCCCCGCCCGGGGATGATCGCCGACAGTTCGCACACCGTCAGCCAGCCCTCGGCCACGCGCAGTTCCACGGTCATCGGGTGCCTCCCAGGGGTTCGAGGGTCAGGACGGTCAGGTCGGGCTTGACCTGCTCGCGCTCGGCGACGAACTTCACGGTCGGATCGGGCGCGCCGGGCGCGTTGACGAAGGACACGAAGCGGCGCAGCCGGTCCGGGTCCTGGAGGGTCTCGGCCCACTCGTCGCGGTAGTGGGCCACGTGGTCGGCCATCAGGGACTCCAGCTCCGCGCACAGCCCGAGCGAGTCGTGGACGACCACGTCGCGCAGGTGGTCCAGGCCGCCCTCCAGCCGCTCCAGCCAGGCGGAGGTCCGCTCCAGCCGGTCGGCGGTGCGGATGTAGAACATCAGGAACCGGTCGATGAGCCGGATCAGCTCGGCGTCCGAGAGGTCCTGGGCCAGCAGGTCCGCGTGGCGCGGGGTGGCCCCGCCGTTCCCGCCGACGTACAGGTTCCAGCCACTCGCGGTGGCGATCACGCCGAAGTCCTTGCTCTGTGCCTCCGCGCACTCGCGGACACAGCCCGACACCGCCGACTTCAGCTTGTGCGGGGCGCGCAGGCCCCGGTAGCGCAGCTCCAGGTCGATGGCCATCCGTACGCTGTCCTGGACGCCGTAGCGGCACCAGGTCTGCCCCACGCAGGACTTCACCGTGCGCAGCGCCTTGCCGTACGCGTGCCCGGACTCGAAGCCGGCGTCGACCAGACGGGCCCAGATCTGCGGGAGCTGGTCCACGCTGGCGCCGAAGAGGTCGATGCGCTGACCGCCGGTGATCTTCGTGTAGAGGCCGAAGTCCCGGGCCACCTCGCCGATCACGATGAGCCGGTCGGGGGTGATCTCCCCGCCGGGGATCCGCGGGACGACCGAGTACGAGCCGTTGCGCTGGAGGTTGGCGAGGAAGTGGTCGTTGGTGTCCTGCAGGGCGGCCTGCTCGCCGGCCAGGACGTAGCCGGGGGCGCCGATGGTCGGGGCGAGCGAGGCGATGATCGAGCCGACGGCGGGCTTGCAGATCTCGCAGCCGTCGCCGCCGCGCGCGCCCTCGCGCCCGTGGCTGTCCAGGAGCTGCTCGTACGAGGTCAGCCGCAGGGTGCGGACGATCTCGTAGAGCTCGGCGCGGGTGTACGGGAAGCAGCCGCAGAGCCCCTTGTCGGTGGCGGCCGGCAGCAGCTGGCCGATCACCTTCAGGCAGCCGCCGCAGCCGGTGCCCGCCTTGGTGCACTTCTTGACCTCGGGGACGGTGGTGTACGCGGTGATGGCCTTCTTGGTGACGTTGTGGCAGGAGCAGATCACCGCGTCGTCGGGGAGGGAGGACGGCCCGAGGGAGACGGACCCGCCGGCGCCGGCCGGCAGCACCAGCTGCTCGGGGGCGGCGGGCGGGACGCTGCCGGTGAGCGGGCGCAGCAGGCCGTACGCGTCGGCGTCGCCGACCAGGACCCCGCCGAGCAGCACCCCGTCAGGGGCGACGACCAGCTTCTTGTAGACCCCCGAGCGGGAGTCGGAGTAGACGACGTCCAGGCAGCCCTCGGTGGTGCCGTGGGCGTCGCCGAAGGACGCCACGTCCACGCCGAGCAGCTTGAGCTTGGTGGACAGGTCGGCGCCGGTGAACTCCGCCTCCCGGCCCAGGAGGTCGTCGGCGGCGGTCTCGGCCATCTCGTAGCCGGGGGCGACCAGCCCGTAGACGCGGCCGTCGACGGCCAGCGCGCACTCGCCGATCGCGTAGACGTGCGGGTCGGAGGTGCGGCAGCGGGCGTCGACGGCGATACCGCCGCGCTCGCCGACGGTCAGGCCCGTGTCCCGGGCGAGCTGGTCGCGGGGGCGGACGCCGGCGGAGAAGACCACCATCTCGGTGGGGACGGTGGAGCCGTCGGACAGCAGCATTCCGGCCACCGAGCCGTCCGGCCCGGTCACGACCTCCTGGGTGCCGACCCCGGTGTGGACGGTCAGGCCCATCGACTCGATGGTGCGCAGCAGGGCCGCGCCGCCGCCCTCGTCGACCTGGACGGGCATCAGGCGGGGCGCGAACTCCACGATCCGGGTGGCCAGGCCCAGCCCCTGGAGCGCGCCGGCGGCCTCCAGGCCGAGCAGCCCGCCGCCGACGACCGCGCCGTGCGTGCGGCCCTTGGCGTACTCCTCGATGGCCAGCAGGTCCTCGATGGTGCGGTAGACGAAGCAGCCCGGGGCGTCCTTGCCGGGCACCGGCGGGACGAAGGGGTAGCTGCCGGTCGCCAGGACCAGGACGTCGTACGGGAAGACCTGGCCGGAGCGGGCGGTGACGGTACGGGCCTCGCGGTCGATGCCGACGGCCGGGTCGCCGAGGTGCATCGCGATGCCGTGGTCGTCCAGGAACCCCTCGGGGGTCAGGGAGAGGTCCTCGGCGCTGCTGCCGGAGAAGTACGAGGTGAGGTGGACGCGGTCGTAGGCCGGGCGGGGCTCCTCGCAGAGCACCGTGATCCGGTGCGTGGCCGTCACGCCTCGCTCGGCGAGCGCCTCCAGGTAGCGCTGGCCGACCATGCCGTGACCGACGAGGACGAGCGCGGGCCGGTGCGGGGGGTTGCTCATGATCAGGAGCCTCCGTCGTCGGTGAACAGGTGGAACAGTCCGTCGGTGGGGAGCAGGGCCTCGTCGCCCTCCCAGGTGCGCGCGAGCGCGCCCACGGTGGCGAGCTCGCCGAGCAGGACGCCGCCGACCAGGCGGTCGCCGCGGACGACGACCTTGCGGTAGGTGCGGCGGGTGGCGTCGGCCAGGCGGACCACGTCGTCCCCCGGGCGCGGGGTGGTCTCGCCGAAGGCGGCGAGGTCGAGGGGGCGGCCGTCGGGGCTGCCGGTGGGGAGGGTGAGCCGGGTCAGGGCGCGGGTGCCGGTGTAGCGGGCGGCCGGCCGGCCCAGGAGGACGTCGGCGAGGACGTCGGCCTGTTCCAGGGCGGGCCCGGCCAGGCCGTACGTCCGCCCGGCGTGCTCGGCGCAGTCGCCGATGGCGTGGATGCGCGGGTCGGAGGTGCGCAGCCGGTCGTCGACGAGGATGCCGGTGCCGAGGTCCAGCCCGGCGGCCTGGGCGAGCCCGACGCGCGGCCGGACACCACAGGCGAGCACGACCAGGTCGGCGTCGAGCCGGTAGCCGTCGGCGAGCTCGACACCGGTGACCGCCCGGGGCACGGGGGCGCCACGGTGGCGGGCGCCGGGGGTCCGGCGGGCAGGGGCGGACGGGGGGTGCGGGGACTCCGTGGACTGCGGGGGCCGAGTGGACTCCGTGAACTCCATGGACTCCGGGGACTCGAGGGGCTCCGGGGGCAGCGGCGCGCGGTACGGGGTCAGCGCGGGAGGGACGGGGGTGGTGGTCAGGCCGCGGACGCGGCACTCGGTGTGGATCTCGACGCCGAGGCCGCCCAGGTGGGCGTGGAGCAGCGCGGACGCCTCCTCGTCCAGCTGGCGCTCCATCAGGCGGGCGCCCTGCTGGGCGATCACCACGCTCGCCGCGCCGCCGCCGCGGGCGGCCAGCGCGCGGGCGGCCGAGACCCCGAGGAGACCACCGCCGACGACCACCACCCGTGCCCCGGGCCGGCGCGCGAGCGCCTCGGACAGGGCCAGGCAGTCGTCCATGGTCCGGAACGGGTGGACCCCGTCCGGGAGTTCCCGCCCGCCCGGCTCGAACAGCCCGCGCAGCGGCGGCAGCACCGGGTTGGACCCGGTCGCCAGCACCAGGGTGTCGTACGGCTCGGCGCTGCCGTCGTCGCAGTGCACCAGCCGTTCGGCCCGGTCCACCCGCACCGCCCGCACCCCGCGCCGCAGCGCGGGCCCGGGGTCGGGCAGCGCGGCGACCTCGGCCGGGTACCGGCCCGCGAGCACCTCGGCCAGCAGGACGCGGTTGTACGGGGCGTGGCCCTCCTCGCCCAGGACGGTCACCGTCACCGGAGCCGGGGCGAGGCGCTGGGCGAGGCGCAGGCCGGCCAGGCCGCCGCCGATCACCACCACACGCTGTTGCGAGGTCATGGCACGAGCGTGCGGGCCCGCTGTTTCCCGGCCGCATCGTCGTTGTTACCCGGACGGAACGCTGACCTCCTCCCGCCCGGACGGGGCCTGTGAGCGCACCCCGGCCACGCCCGCGGCCCACGGCATTAAGGCCTGCCCAGGCCTTGCTCAAGGGCGCCTTAAGGATCTTCAGCGGGGGGTGTCCGGCGCCTAGCGTGGCGGCATGCGAGATACGGCGGGGCGGGTCAAGGGTGCGGTGCTGGGCGGGGCCGGTGCGGTCACCCTGCTGTGGGCGGCGCAGGTGCGCCCCTCCGCGCGGCTCGACGCGCTGTTCGCCACCGGCGCCCACCTCACCGGCCTGCTCGCCGGGTACGGCGTCCTCGTCATGCTCTTCCTGATGGCCCGGGTCCCGGCCGTGGAGCACGGTGTCGGCGCCGACCGCCTCGCCCGGTGGCACGCCGCCGGCGGCCGGCCCGTCCTGCTGCTGGTCGCCGCCCACGGGGTACTCGCCCTGCTCGGGTACGCCGTCCACCACGGCGTGGACGTCCTGACCGCCGGGCGCGGGCTGCTCGGCTACCCCGCGCTGGCCGCCGCCACCGCCGGCGCCGTCATGCTGGCCGCCGTGGGGGTCGCCTCCGCCCGCGCCGTACGCCGCCGGATCTCCCACGAGACCTGGCGCGGGATCCACCTCACGGTCCACCTCGCCGCCGCCCTCGGCTTCGTCCACCAGCTCGCGGGCCCTGATCTGGCCCCGGTCGCCTGGCTCTGGGCGTTCGCGCACACCGTGGTCGCCGTCCTGCTCCTGTGGTACCGCGCGGTGGTCCCCGTACGGCAGGCCCTGCGGCACGGCCTGCGGGTCGCCGAGGTGCGGGCCGAGGGGCCCGGAGTGGTCTCGGTGGTCGTATACGGGGAGCACCTGGCCGAACTGCGGGCCGAACCGGGCCAGTTCCTGCGCTGGCGGTTCCTCCAGCGCCGGCTGTGGCACACGGCCCTGCCGTTCTCGCTGTCCGCGCCGGTACGGGACGACACCCTGCGGATCACCGTCAAGGCGCTCGGCGGGCACACCCGGCGCATCCGCCGGCTGCGCCCGGGGACCCGGGTCGTCGCCACCGGCCCGTTCGGCGCGCTGACCGCCGCCCGCCGGACCCGGCCCAAGGTGCTGCTGATCGCGGGCGGGGTCGGCATCACCCCGCTGCGCGCGCTGTTCGAGACGCTGCCCGGCGGGCCCGGGGACCTGACCCTGCTCTACCGGGCCGGAGCCGCCGAGCACCTGGTGCTGCGTACGGAGCTGGAGGCCATCGCGGCCGAGCGGCGGGCGGGGCTGCACTACCTGCTGGGGCCGTCGGACGCCGCGTACGACCCGCTGGCCCCGCAGGCGCTGCGGGCGCTGGTCCCGGACCTGGCCGAGCACGACGTGTACCTGTGCGGGCCGCCGGGGATGGCCGGGGCCACGACGGCCGCGCTGCTGCGGGCCGGGGTGCCGGCCGGACGTATCCATTCCGAATGCTTCAGCTTCTGAGAGGGCGGCCCGTCATGCGCCATCCGCTGCACGTGGCCCTCGCCGTGGCCGTGGACCCGCCCGCCGAACCGCCCGCCGAACCGTCCGCCACGCGACCTGTCGGTGTGCCCGCCGCGCGATCCGTCGGCGCGCCCGGCCCGGGCGGGCGGCACCGCAGGCCCGTGGCGCGGCCGTGGGCCCGGGTGGCCGCCGTACCGCCGGCGCGGCGGCTCGCGGCCGGGCTCGGGCTCGCCGGCGCACTGGCCGCCACCGTCCTGACGGCCGCCCTGGAACCGGCGGCTCCGGTGGCCCCGGACCGGGTCCCGGCCCGGGAAAGCTCAAACCTTGCGCAAGAAACCGGAGATTGATGGCCTCTGCACCCATGTGATCCATAGGGTCGGGGCCGTGCCTGACATATCGACGACGATGATCATCGTGCTGTGCGTGGCCGCCGCGGCCGCCGGCTGGATCGACGCGGTGGTGGGCGGCGGCGGCCTGCTGCTCCTGCCCGCCCTGATGCTGGGTCTGCCCGGCCACGTCCCGCTGACGCACGCGCTCGGTACCAACAAGGCGGTGGCCATCGTCGGTACGACGGGCGCGGCCGTCACCTTCGCCCGCAAGGCGCCGGTCGACGTGAAGACCGCGGCCCGGATCGGGCTGGCCGCGATGGCGGGCGCGACGGGCGGCGCGCTGCTGGCCGGGGTGTTCAGCAAGGACACCATGCGCCCGCTGATCATGGTGGTGCTGCTGCTGGTCGCCGGCTTCGTGCTGTTCCGCCCCTCCTTCGGCTCCGTCCCGTCGGCCGGGCCGGTCGGGCCCGGCCGGGTCGCCGCCGCGATCGGCCTGGCCGGCCTCGGCATCGGCTTCTACGACGGCCTGATCGGCCCCGGCACCGGCACCTTCCTGGTCCTGGCGCTGACCGCGCTGCTCCACCTCGACCTGCTGACCGCCTCCGCCACCGCCAAGATCGTCAACGTGGGCACCAACCTGGGCGCGCTCGCCGTCTTCGCCGCCCGCGGCGAGGTGATGTGGCAGCTGGCGGCGCTGATGGCGGTGTTCAACCTGGCCGGTGGCATGGCGGGGGCGAGGATGGCCCTGAAGAAGGGCAGTGGATTCGTGCGCGCGGTCCTGCTGACGGTGGTCGCGGCGCTGGTGGTCAAGCTGGGCCTGGAGCAGTGGGCGTGAGGAGCTACGGCTACGGCTACGGCTATGGCCGCGGCTGTGGCCCGTACGTGCCCGTGAGGTGGGCGAAGACCACCACGTTGGCCGCGTAGCCGGTGCGCGGGGACCAGCGGCCGCCGCACGTGATCACCCGCAGCTCGGCGCGCGGGGCGGGCCCGTAGACCAGCCGGTCCGGGAACCGGGCGGTGTCGTACGCCTCGACGGCGTGGACGGTGAAGACGGCCGTACGCCCGTCCTCGCGCGGGATCTCGACGGTGGCCCCGCGGCGCAGCGCGCCCAGCCGGTAGAAGACGGCCGGGCCGCTGGCGTGGTCGACGTGACCGGCGACGATGGCGGTACCGACGGCTCCGGGAGTGGTGCCGTCGCGGTACCAGCCGGCCAGGGCGCGGCGGGCGGGCGGGGGCACGTCCAGGCGGCCCTCGGCGTCCAGGCCCAGGCCGGTCAGCGGGGCGTCGACCTCGATGGCCGGGATCCGGATCCGGGTGGGCCGGGAGCCCGCCAGCGGGGCGGCGTCCTTCCCGGGCCGTCCGGTGCGGCCGGTCCGCCCGGTCGCCCCGTCGGCGCCGTCCGTCACGTCCGTTCCCTCCATCCCGTCCGTTCCCTCCGTCCCGTGCGTGCCGCCGGTCGCGCCCGCGCGGCCCAGGCCTTCGGAGGCCGGGGGCAGGGGCGGCCGGACGCGCTCGGCGGAGCCGCTCGTGACCAGCCAGACGCCGGCGCAGGCGGCGAGCGCCACCAGGCCGATGCGGCCGGATCTCCCGGACGCGGCGCTCATGGGCACCCCCTGGTCGGTGGAGAGGGCCGTCGCCCGGCCCCGCGAACGGGGGGGACCTCGCGGGGGCGGGCGACGGGGGGCGGTACCGGTGACGGACCGCGGCCGGGGCCGCGGTGGGCGCCCGTCAGCCCCGCGTGCCGCTCGCCCGGCGACGCAGGAGCCAGGTACCGCCGACGGCGGTGGCGGCCAGCACTGCCGCACCCGCCGCGATCTTGGTGGGATCGGCGGTGGTCATCGCCGCGCCGCCTACTCCCGTGTGCACGTGGCCCTGCGGGCCGCGTTCGGTGACGACCAGGTCGCCGGTGGCGAACTTGCCGTTGGCGCAGGTCGCGCCGATGCCGTAGGTGCCGGGGGGCAGGCTGTGGCCGACGTGGAACTGGCCCACGACCACCTCTTTGCGCGGGCCCGGCGCCAGCCGGAAACGGCCCCCGCCGACCGTGGTCGCATCGCCGTCCGCGTGGCTGCCGGAGCCGCAGGCGGTGGTGTTGACCGTGACGGTGGTGCCGGGTGCCGCCGACTTGGGCCAGACCTCCAGCGGGGCGAAGTCGCCCGCAGAGAAGACGCCGACGCCGGTGCCGAGGTCCGCCGCCGCCACCGCGCCCGCGACCGGGCCGGCGAACGCGGTGGCGGTCAGCACGGCGGCGGTGAGCAGATGGGCGGTACGGCGGCGCATGGGGGCTCCTGCGGATCCTGAACGACGGACGCGGGGTCGTGTTTCCGAGGTAAACCGGCGTCGGCCGCCCGCGCTTGTCGAGGCGGTCGGCGGGCCCCGGGCCGGAGCCTGCGTGCAGGAACGTTTTGGCACGTCAGCGCCACCGCCGAGCCATCCGGGTCCCCCCTGCCCGTCCGGGTGACGAGGACCCCACCGCCCCGGCTGCCGCGCGTCAGGCCGCGGGCAGGACGACCTCGGCCAGGGCGCCGCCGCCGGGGGCGTCGGCCAGGGTCACGCGGGCGCCGATGACCTGGGCCTGGCCCAGGGCGATCGTCAGGCCCAGCCCCGTGCCCTGACCGCGTTCGGCGGCGCCGGTCAGGAACCGCCGCGGGCCCTCGGCCAGCAGGGTGGCGGGGTACCCGGGCCCGTGGTCGCGGACGCTCACCCGGGTGCCGCGGACCGTGACCTCCACCGGGTCGCCGCCGTGCCGCCGGGCGTTGGCCAGCAGGTTGGCCAGGATCCGCTCCAGGCGGCGCGCGTCGGTCCGTACGGCCGTGCCGGTCCCCGCACCCGTCAGGTGCGCGGTGACGCCCGAGCGCTGGACGATCGAGGCGACCAGCGGGCCCAGCCGGTGGACGTCCAGGGCCGGTTCCTCGCAGCGCGCGTCCAGCCGGGCGACCTCCAGCAGGTCCTCGGTCAGCGTGCGCAGCGCGGCCACCCGGTCCCGTACGAGCTCGGTCGGCCGCCCCTCGGGCAGCAGCTCGGCGGCGGTGTGCAGGCCGGTCAGCGGGGTGCGCAGCTCGTGCGCGACATCGGCCGTGAAGCGCTGCTCGGCCTCCAGCCGCCGCTGCAGGCTGGCCGCCATGGTGTCCACGGCACTGGAGAGTTCGGCCACCTCGTCCCGGGTCCCGGGTGCCCCCGAGGGGCCGATCCGGGCGTCGAGTTCCCCCGCGCTGATCCGCCGCGCGGTCTCGGCGGCGCGGCGCAGGTCCCGGCTGAGCCGGCCGGCGATCAGCGAGCCGCCGACCGCCGCGAGCGCCACGACGCCCGCGCCGTAGGCGATCAGCTGCTGGTCCAGCTCGGTGAGGTCCTCCGCCTCCTCCTGCAGCGACTGGCGCACCGACAGCACGTGCGTGCCGCCGATCGGCCGGGCCGCCCACACGGCCGGGTCCGGTCCGGTCATCTGGAGGTACGTGATGCGCCGGCCCGCGAGCGCGGCGGCGCGCAGCTCCTCGGGCGCCTGGGCGCAGTCGATCCGCGCGTCGGTCTCGCCGATCCTGCCGGGATCGAGCTGGCCGGTCAGCTCGTACACCTGGCGGACCCGGATCAGCTGGTTGACGGCGGTCTCGCGGGCGGCCTCCGCCACCTGGCGGACCCGGGCCTCGTGGATGAGCAGGCCGATGGTGAGCGCGACGAGCGAGCAGCCGCCCGCCAGCAGGACGGAGATCTTCCAGCGCAGCCCCGGGGCGGACAGCAGCCGCCGGCAGCGGGTCAGGGCCGGCCTCACCGCGGGGCTCCGACGGGGGGACGGGGCGTCGCCGACGGAGCGGTACCGGCCGGCGGCGGGCCCGGCGGGATGCTCGGCGGCGGGCTCGGCGGAACGCCGGGCGCGACCGGCTTCTCGTCGAGGTCCTTGCCCGGCGCCGGCTTGCGGTAGCGCTTCTCGTCCTGCACGACGGCCATCCGGTCGCCGTCCCAGCGGTAGCGGACGGCGTGCTCGACGCTGTCCTGCGCGGCGGTGCGCACCACCAGGTCGCGGCCCAGCGCCTCCACGGCCATCCGGGCGCCCGCCGTCAGCAGGACCGGGTAGACCCTGCCCTCGCGCGCCGTGTACGCCGCCAGCACGGTGCGGCCGCTCTCGGTGTCCGCGGCGACGACCAGATCGGGGTGCCCGTCGCCGGTGAGGTCCCGGTACACCGGCGGCCGCAGCCCCGCCCGGCCGGGCGCCTGGATCCAGCCCTGGGCGGCGTACGGCTTCATCCGCTGGTCGGCGCGGACGACGTCGAGCACGTCGACGCCCTCGCCGCCGAAGCCGCCCGCCGGGATCTCGGGCGCGTCCTCCAACGGCAGGGGCGGCGCCTCGCGCGTGGCCGCCGGGGCCCCGGGCGAGGTCGGTGAGGTGTCGGACCAGGCGGGCCACAGCGGGTCGGGGGACGGCTGGGCCGACACCGGCGGCGCGGGCTCGCCCGCGTCCAGCCCGCCGGGTGCGGCGCAGCCGCCGGCGGCGAGCGCGAGGCCGCCCGTGAGGACGCACACGAGACCGGCGAGGGCGCGGCGGGGGAGTCTGAACATGGCATACCGACGGTAGGCGGCGACCTTCACGGGCACCGGGAGGTTGTGTAACAGCGGTGCGTACGGTGGTCCCGGAGCCGTCACCCGGGACCTTCGACCCGGCCGACTGCCCCTTTTCGGGCCACTGTGTACCGTTCTATGCGAGAGGGAATCCCGTGACATCGGTCGATCGGCCAGAGATCCCAGAGATCCTCACCGTCCTGACGACCGTCGACGCGGCCGAGGCCGCGACGGCCCTGGCACACGGCGCGGTGGCGGCCCGCCTGGCCGCGTGCGCGCAGGTCGGCGCACCGGTCACCTCGGTCTACCGCTGGCAGGGCACGGTCGAGACGGCCCAGGAGCGGCAGGTGCTGTTCAAGACCACGGCGGCCCGCTACCCGGACCTGGAGGCCTGGCTGCTCCGCGAACATCCCTACGACACCCCGGAGATCATCGCCACCGCCGTGGTGCGCGGCAGCGCCGACTACCTGGCGTGGGTCGCGGCGGAGGTGGCCGGATGAGCCCGCTGCCCTTCTTCGTGTACGGCACCCTGCGCCCCGGCGAGTACAACCACGCCCTGTTCCTGCGCGGCCGCACGGTGGCCGAGGAGCCCGCCCGGCTCCCGGACGCGGCCCTGTACGACGGGCCGGGCTACCCGTACGCCGTCGACCACCCCGGCACCGAGATCGTCGGCGACCTGGTGACCCCGGCGGCCGGCGGGTACGGCGAGGTCCTCGCGGAACTGGACCGGCTGGAGGAGTACCACGGCCCCGACCGCCCGCTGAACGTCTACGACCGGCTGGCCCGCACCGTCCTGCGCGCCGACGGCACCCCGGTGCTGGCCTGGGTGTACCTGGCCGCGCCGCTGCTGGCCCGGCGGCTGTCCGAGACGGGCACCCGCATACCCGGCGGCGACTGGCTGACCCGCTACCCGAGGCCGGGCGACCCGGACAGACCCTAGACCCCTTCGGCCCCGGACCGACCGGCTCCTAGAGCCCCTCGGCGCCCCGGTTGCGCAGGCGCTGGCCGTACTGCTGGAGCACCCACAGCTCCTCCTGCACCGCCGTCAGCTGCTCCGACGGGGCGTGGGAGCCCAGGCGGGCCATGGTGCCCTGCACCTCGTGGACCCGGCGGTCGACGGCGCGCAGCCGGACCTGGACCAGCTGGACGCCCGCGTAGACCTCGTCCACCGACTTGGCGTGGATGGCCTCCACCGCCAGCTCGGTGACCAGGGCGCGGACCGTGTCGTTGGGCGCGGCGTCGCGGACCCGGGCCAGGTAGTCCTCGCCGCCGAGCGCCGCGCCGCCCGCGTCCTGGATCGCCTGGCGGACCGTCGCGTAGGGCGGCGCCGTGAACTCGTCCACGCCGTACGCGTCGAAGGCCGGCGAGACCAGCTCGGGCCGCTGCAGCGCCAGCTTGAGCAGCTCGCGCTCGGTGCGGTGGGCGGGGCTGCGCAGGTTCAGCGCGGGACCGGCCGGCCCCGGGGCGGGGGCGGGCACCGCCTCGTACGCCGGGCCGCCGCGCCCGGGACCGCCGCGCCCCGGACCGCCCTGCTGCGGGCGGCCGCCGCCACCGCCGTTGCCGCCGCCCGCGCGCTCGCGGGCCCAGCGGGCCAGCTGCGCGACCCGCTTGACCACGAACTGCTCGTCGCGGATGCCGAGCATGCCGGCCAGCTGGACCGCCGACTCGTGCTGGATCGCGATGTTCTTGATGTTCGCCACGACCGGCGCCGCCTCGTCCAGCGCGGCCGCCCGGCCCGCCGGGTTCTCCAGGTTGTGCCGGGCCACGATGTGCCGCAGCGCGAACTCGAACAGCGGCGTGCGCGAGTCCACCAGGGAGGCCACCGCGCCGTCGCCCTCCGCCAGCCGCAGCTCGCACGGGTCCATCCCGCCCGGCGTGATGGCGATGGAGGTCTCGGCGGCGAACTTCTGGTCGTCCTCGAAGGCGCGCAGCGCGGCCTTCTGCCCGGCCGCGTCCCCGTCGAAGGTGAAGATCACCTCGGCGGTCGCGTTGTCCATCAGCAGCCGGCGCAGGATCTTGATGTGGTCGCCGCCGAAGGCCGTGCCACAGGTGGCGATGGCGGTGGTGACCCCGGCCAGGTGGCAGGCCATCACATCGGTGTAGCCCTCGACCACGACCGCCCGCGAGGTCTTCGCGATCTCCTTCTTGGCCAGGTCGATGCCGTACAGCACCTGGCCCTTCTTGTAGATCGCGGTCTCGGGCGTGTTCAGGTACTTCGGCCCGTTGTCGTCCTCGCGCAGCTTGCGGGCGCCGAAGCCGACCACCTCGCCGGTGATGTCGCGGATCGGCCACATCAGACGGCCGCGGAAGCGGTCGATGGGCTTGCCGCTGCGGCTGTCCTGGGCCAGCCCGGACAGGATCAGCTCCTTGTCGCTGAACCCCTTGCCGCGCAGGAACCGGGTCAGGTGGTCCCAGCCGGCCGGGCTGTAGCCGACGCCGAAGTGCGCGGCCGCCGCCTGGTCGAAGCCGCGCTCGGCGAGGAACTTCCGGCCGATCTCCGCCTCGGGGCTCTCCAGCTGGTCGACGTAGAACTGCGCGGCGGCCTTGTGGGCCTCGACCAGGCGGATGCGCTCCCCGCGGCCGCTGGTGCCGGCGGTGTAGCCGCCCTCCTCGTAGCGCAGGGTGATGCCGGCCTGGCCGGCGAGCCGCTCCACCGCCTCCGAGAAGGAGAGGTGGTCGATCTTCATGATGAAGTCGAGGGTGTCCCCGCCCGCCTGGCAGCCGAAGCAGTGGTACAGCCCTTTGCTGGGGCTCACCTGGAACGACGGGGACTTCTCGTCGTGGAAGGGGCACAGGCCCTTGAGGTTGCCGCCGCCCGCGTTGCGCAGCTGGAGGTATTCGGACACGACGGCGTCGATCGGGACCGCGTCCCGGACCGCCTTCACATCGTCGTCGTTGATCCTGCCTGCCACGCGTGAATTCTACGGCCGGTCTCCGACAACCGGTGTCAGGCCCCCTCCCCGGCCACCAGCGACGACAGCGGAACGGACGGGTCCGCGAGCGCGTCCAGGTCCGGGGCGGCAGCCGTCCTGATCAGTGCCTGGATCGGGTCGGTGACGTCCCACACGTTGACGTTCATCCCGGCCAGCACCCGGCCCTCGGAGAGCCAGAAGGCGATGAACTCCCGCTTGGCCACGTCCCCGCGGACCAGCACCTGGTCGTACGTGCCGGCCGGCGCGTAGCCGGAGTACTCCAGCCCCACGTCGTACTGGTCCGAGAAGAAGTACGGGATCCGGTCGTACGACACCTCCTGGCCCAGCATGGCCCGGGCCGCCGCCGGGCCGCCGTTGAGGGCGTTGGCCCAGTGCTCCACGCGCAGCCGGGTGCCCAGCACCGGGTGGTGGGCGGCGGCCACGTCGCCCACCGCGAAGACGTCCGGGTCCGAGGTGCGCAGCGACGCGTCGACCGCGATGCCCCCGCCGTGCTCGCGGTCGACCAGCGCCAGCCCCGAGGTCTCGGCGAGCGCGGTGCGCGGGGCGGCGCCGATCGCGGCGAGCACGGCGTGCGCCGGGTGCTCCTCGCCGTCGTCGGTGCGCACGGCCAGCACCATGCCGTCCTGCCCCTTGATCTCGGTGAGCCGGGCCCCGAAGTGGAACCGGACCCCGTGCTCGGCGTGCAGCTCGCGGAAGAAGTCGCCGAGCTCGGGGCCGAGCACCGCGTGCAGCGGCGTGGGCTCCGGCTCGATCACGGTGACCTCGGCGCCGTACCCGCGGGCGGCCGCCGCGACCTCCAGGCCGATCCAGCCGGCGCCCGCGATCAGCAGGTGGCCGTTGTCCCGGCCGAGGGTGGCCAGGACCCCCTTGAGGCGTTCGGCGTGGGCGAGCCGGCGCAGGTGGTGCACCCCGGCCAGGCCGGTGCCCGGGATCTCCAGACGGCGCGGCTCGGCCCCGGTGGCCAGCAGCACCTTGTCGTAGTGCAGCACCGTCCCGTCCCCGAGGACGACCTTCCTGGCCTCGCGGTCCAGCTGGACGGCCGGCTGGCCCAGGTGCAGCTCGATGTCGGCGCGGGCGTACCAGGACGGCTCGTGCACGAAGACGCTGTCGCGCTGCTCCTTGCCGGTCAGGTAGCCCTTCGACAGCGGTGGGCGTTCGTAGGGGTGGTCCCGCTCGTCGCCGACCAGGATGACCCGGCCGGTGAAGCCCTCGGACCTCAGCGTCTCGGCCGCTTTCGCGCCGGCCAGCCCCGCGCCGACGATGACGAACGTCCGGTGTGCGTCGACCACCTGATGCCTCCTCATAACCTCTGCGTCACATGCGAGCACATGCGAGCGTCCCGCACCGAGCCTGCCGCGTGAAGGGGCCGTGGCCCGATCGCCTCACCCCCCGGCGCGTCGGGAGCGCCGGGTGAGACGTGCGTGCAACGAGCGTGCCGACGCGTCCGTGAGCGAGGCGATCTGGTCGATGACCGCGCGCTTTCGCGCCCGGTCGTCCGGCGCCGCGTCGAAGATCGCCCGGAACTGGGGGTCCAGGCCCTCGGGGGCGCGGGCCAGCAGCGCCTCCGCGAGTTCGGCCAGGACGATGCGCTGGTCGGCGCGGAGCCGCTCCTGCTCGTCGCGCTGCATGACGTACAGATCGGCCACGGCCTTGAGGACCGCGCACTCGTTGCGCGCCGCGCGCGGGACGACCAGCTCGGCCGCGTAGCGGGTGAGCCGGCCCGATCCGTACGCCTCGCGGGTGGCGCCCTCGGCGGCCAGGCAGAACCGGCCGATCAGCTGGCTGGTGGCGTCCTTGAGCCGGGCCTGGGCGACGGCCGAGCCGTCGTACCCGTGCGGCCACCACTCCTCGTCCAGCAGCCGGTCCAGGGCCTCGCGCAGCTCCTCGGGATCGGTGTCGGCCGGGACGTAGCGGCCGATGGCGACCCGCCAGATCTCGGCCCGCTCGGGCTCGGCCAGCAGCAGGTTGGGGTCGACGTGGGCGGCGTGCAGCCCGTCCTCGAAGTCGTGCACGGAGTAGGCCACGTCGTCGGCCCAGTCCATCACCTGCGCCTCGAAGCACTTGCGGTCGGCGGGCGCGCCGGCCCGCAGCCACGCGAAGACCGGCAGGTCGTCGTCGTACGCCCCGAACTTCACCGAGCCGGGGTCGGTGGGGTGGCCGCCGCGCGCCCACGGGTACTTCGTGGCGGCGTCCAGGCTGGCGCGGGTGAGGTTGAGGCCGACGCTGACCGGCTCACCGGTGCGCGGGTCGGGCACGAACCGCTTGGGTTCCAGGCGGGTGAGCAGCCGCAGCGACTGGGCGTTGCCCTCGAAGCCGCCGCAGTCCTTGGCGACGGCGTTGAGCACCTCCTCGCCGTTGTGCCCGAACGGCGGGTGGCCCATGTCGTGAGCCAGGCAGGCCGTCTCGACCAGGTCGGGGTCGCAGCCGAGGGCCGCGCCGAGCTCCCGGCCGACCTGGGCGCACTCCAGGGAGTGGGTGAGCCGGGTGCGGGGGCTGGCGTCCCAGTCGTAGGAACGGGTGCCGGGGGTGACCACCTGGGTCTTTCCGGCGAGGCGGCGCAGCGCGCCGGAGTGCAGCACGCGGGCGCGGTCGCGCTGGAAGGCGGTCCGGCCGGGCCGTTTGTCGGGCTCGGCGGCCCAGCGCTCGGTGTCGGCCGGATCGTACGAAGGAGTGGATGCGGTGCCTTCCATGCAAAGACGTTAACCGGAAGGACCGACAAACCGGGATCAGGCGGTGACGAGTTCCGGCCGGAACACGGTGCGGGGGCGGGCCAGCTCCCGGGCGGCGTCGTCGTAGCGGTGCAGCAGCAGCCGGGCGAGCGCCGGGTGGTCGCCGAGCGGGGCGGCGGCCAGGGCGGGCGCGGCGGCGGCGGTCTGGGCGGCGAACCGGCCCGGCGCGGCGAAGTACGAGGCCACGGCGATCCGGTGGTGGCCGCGGGCCGCCAGGGCCCGGACGGCCTCGGGCGCGGTGGGCGCGGCGGACGAGGCGTAGGCGGGCAGGACGGGCACGCCGTCGAGGCGCTCGGAGAGCAGGGCGGCGGTGCGGCGGGCATCGGCGGCGGACTGCGGGTCGCGCGAACCCGCCGCGGCGAGCACGACTGCGGTGCCGGGGGTCCAGCCGGCCTCCTCCAGCCGGTCGCGCAGGGCCTCGACGAGGAGCGGGTGCGGGCCGAGCGGGGCGGCGACGGCGACCCGCAGGTGGCGGGCGCGGGCGGCGGCCGAGGGGAGGTCGTGTTTGACGTGGTACCCGCGGCCGAGCAGGAGCGGGACGAGGACGGCGTCGCCGCGCAGGCCCTCCAGGGTGTCGTCGAGCAGCGGGGCGTTCAGCTCGATGTGGCCGAGCCGGACCTCGAGACGGGGCCGCAGCTCGCGGACCCGGTCGAGAAGGGCGTGGGCGGTGTGCAGGGCGCGGGGGTCGCGGCTGCCGTGCGCGACGGCGACGAGAGAGGGCTGCGGCATGGGCGGGCTCCGGGTGGGCGCAGGCTGCTCAGCTGACTGCCCAGCTGGATGGTGATGCGGCTGAGCAGTTCGGCCGCGCTGCCGAGGGGGAGGGGCATGGACACGGGAGGCTGCACCGGCTCCGTCATGAACCGATCCTGACGGCCGCAGATTGCGGGGCCGTTGCGCGGGGGTGACGGGTGTTTACCGGGACCTCACCCGCTCGTTCGTACGGGTGACAGGCCTGCGACGCCGCGCCGCCCGGGAACTGGGGACGGTGGCCGGTTCGTCCAACCGTGCGAACGAGGTACGAGGCGAGGGGGGACCGGTCATGAAGCTGCGGGGACGCGGAGGGCTGCCGGGACGCGGCGGGTTGCCGGGACGGGGTGGACTGCCGGGGCCGGGAGCTCCGCGGGGACTGCGCGGGCTGCGGGACATCCGGGTCCGGCGCCGTGCCGTCCAGGCCGTGATGCTGGCCTGCGTGCTGGCGCTGCTGCCCTCGGCGTGGACGCACGCCGAGGCGGCCGACCGGCTGCGCACCACGGCGACCGCCCCGGCGACGGAGGTCGCGGTGGTCTTCGGCGCGGGCCTGTGGAACGGGCGGCCCACCCCGTACCTGGCCCGCAGACTGGACGCCGCCGCCGAGCTGTACCGCACCGGCAAGGTCAAGGTCGTGCTGGTGACCGGGGACAACAGCCGCGAGGACTACGACGAACCCGGCTCGATGCGCGGCTACCTGCGCGAGCACGGGGTGCCGGACGACCGGATCGTCAGCGACCACGCGGGCTTCGACACCTGGGACTCCTGCGTACGGGCCAAGGAGATCTTCGGCGTCGAGCGGGCCGTGCTGATCAGCCAGGGCTTCCACATACGCCGCGCCGTCGCCCTGTGCCGGGCGGCGGGCCTGGAGGTGTACGGGGTGGGCGTCGACGACGAACACGACGCGACCTGGTACTACGGCGGCGCGCGCGAGGTCTTCGCGGCCGGCAAGGCGGCGCTGGACGCGACGTTCAGGCCGCGGCCGCACTTCCTGGGTCCCAAGGAGGAAGGGGTGTCGCGGGCCCTTCGGGCTCTGGCACACTGACGCGGCCCGGGGTATGACGATTAGTCATACCGCTCGTCATGCCGCCGGGGTCAGGGATCCCGATGTGTGCTGACGAGTGCAGAGGTGGTGCAGCCGTGGCTGTGGTTGATCTGAGCGGCAAGGTCGTCGTCATCACGGGGGGCGCGCGCGGGCTCGGCGCGGCCGCCGCGCAGGCCGTCGTCGACGGCGGCGGCACGGTGCTGATCACCGACGTGCTGGAGGAGGAGGGCGCCGCCACGGCGGCGAAGCTCGGGGACGCCGCGCACTTCCTGCGGCACGACGTGACCAGCGAGGCCGACTGGGAGACGGTCCTGGCGTACGCGGTCGACACCTTCGGCCGGCTCGACGGGCTCGTCAACAACGCCGGGATAGCCACCGGCCAGTTCCTCGAGCACGAGAGCGTCGAGCACTTCCGCCGCGTCGTGGAGATCAATCTGGTCGGCGTCTTCATCGGCATCAAGGCCGCCGTGCCGCACCTGCGGGCCGGCGGGGGCGGCTCCATCGTCAACATCTCCTCCGCCGCCGGCCTCACCGGCCTCCCGCTGACCGCCGGGTACGGCGCCTCCAAGTGGGGCGTGCGCGGCCTGTCGAAGATCGGCGCGGTGGAGCTCGCCGAGGCACGGATCCGCGTGAACTCCGTGCACCCCGGCATGACGCTCACCCCGATGACGGCACCGGTCGGCATCCAGCCGGGCGAGGGCAACTTCCCGGGCGCCCCCATGGGCCGCGTCGGCGCCCCCGAGGAGATCGCCGCCGCCGTCGCCTTCCTGCTCTGCGACGCCTCCGCCTACATGACGGGCGCCGAGCTCGCCGTGGACGGCGGCTGGACCGCCGGCCCCACGGTCCGCGCCCTCACGGGCCGGTGACCCGGGCCGGGAGGGTGCGCATTCCGGCCCGTAACGCGGGACGGCGGCAGGCGTAACACCGCCGTCGCATGCTGGCCGGCATGCACACCACCGCCACGCACTGCCCGTACTGCGCCCTGCAATGCGGCATGAACCTGCGCCCCGCACCGGACGGCCGGGCCGTGACGGTGGAGGAGCGCACCGACTTTCCCGTCAACCGGGGAGCCCTGTGCGGCAAGGGCCGCACCGCCCCGGCCGTGCTCTCCTCCCGGGTGCGCCTGACCCAGCCGCTGATCCGCACCCACGCCGGGCGGCTGGAGCCGGCCACTTGGGAGGAGGCCCTGGACGCCGTCGCGGCGGGCCTGGCCCGCACCCGCCACGACCACGGGCCGGACGCGGTCGGCGTCTTCGGCGGTGGCGGCCTCACCAACGAGAAGGCCTACGCCCTGGGCAAGTTCGCCCGCGTCGTCCTCGGCACCTCGCAGATCGACTACAACGGCCGGTTCTGCATGTCCTCGGCCGCCGCCGCCCACCAGCGCGCCTTCGGCCTCGACCGCGGGCTGCCCTTCCCGCTGGAGGACATCCCGCGCACCGGCTGCGTGATCCTCGTCGGCTCCAACCCGGCCGAGACCATGCCGCCGGCCCTGCGCTACCTCACCGAACTGAAGGAGAACGGCGGCACGCTGATCGTCGTCGACCCGCGGCGCACCCGTACGGCCGAACACGCCGACCTGCACCTGGCCCCCCGCCCCGGCACCGACCTGGCCCTCGCCCTCGGCCTGCTGCACCTGGTCGTCGCCGAGGGACGTACCGACGAGGCGTTCATCGAGGCCCGCACCACCGGCTGGCCCGAGGCCCGCGCCGCCGCCATGGCCCACTGGCCCGAACTGGTCGAGCGGATCACCGGGGTCCCGGTGCCCGCCCTGCGCGAGGCGGTCCGGCTCTTCTGCGCCCCCGAGTCGGCGATGGTCCTCACCGCCCGCGGCCCGGAGCAGCAGTCCAAGGGCACCGACACCGTCGGCGCCTGGATCAACCTGTGCCTGGCCACCGGCCGCGCCGGCCGCCCGCACTCCGGGTACGGCTGCCTGACCGGCCAGGGTAACGGGCAGGGCGGCCGCGAACACGGCCAGAAGGCCGACCAGCTGCCGGGCTACCGCAAGCTCACCGACCCCGCCGCCCGCGCCCACGTCGCCGGCGTCTGGGGCGTCGACCCCGACTCCCTGCCCGGCCCCGGCCGCAGCGCCTATGAACTCCTCGACGCCCTCGGCGGCGATGTCCGGGCCCTGCTCCTGATGGGCTCCAACCCCGTGGTCTCCGCCCCCCGCGCCGCCCACATCGAGTCCCGCATCCGCTCCCTGGACTTCCTCGCCGTCGCCGACGTCGTCCTCTCCGAGACCGCGGCGCTGGCCGACGTGGTCCTCCCGGTCACCCAGTGGGCCGAGGAGTCCGGCACCACCACCAACCTCGAAGGACGGGTGATCCTGCGCCGGCGGGCCCTGACCCCGCCGCCCGGCGTCCGCGGCGACCTCGACGTCCTGCACGGCCTCGCCCACCGCCTCGGCGTCGAGAAGGGCTTCCCGGCCGACCCGGAAGAGGTCTTCGAGGAGCTGCGCCGCGCCTCCGCCGGCGGCCCGGCCGACTACTCCGGCATCTCCTGGCGCCGGATCGCCGACGAGGACGGCGTCTTCTGGCCCTGCCCCGAGGGGGAGGCGGGCACCCCCAGGCTGTTCCTGGACCGGTTCGCCACCGACGACGGCCTGGCCCGCTTCGTCCCCGTCAGTCACCGCGACGCCGCCGAACTCCCCGACGCCGACTACCCGATCCTGCTCACCACCGGCCGCGTGGTCGCGCAGTACCAGTCCGGCGCCCAGACCCGCCGCGTCGACGAGCTCAACGCTGCCGCGCCGGGACCCTTCGTCGAGCTCCACCCCCGGCTCGCCGCCCGCCTCGGCGTCACCGAGGGCCGTCCGCTGGCGGTCGTCTCCCGCCGGGGCCGCGCCGTCGCCCCCGCCCGGATCACCGACGCCATCCGCGCCGACACCGTCTTCATGCCCTTCCACTGGCCGGGCGAGGGGCGCGCGAACACCCTCACCAACCCGGCCCTGGACCCGGTCTCCCGGATGCCCGAGTTCAAGGTCTGCGCCGTACGCGTGGAGCCGGCGGAGGGCTGAAACCGCCGGCGCACATCCGTACGACGTGCTTCGAGCGGCCGGGCGGCGGGTAACCATCCGGTCACGCAGCGGACTCAAAAAGTGCTCGCACGCCCCTCGTGGCGGCGATGTGTCGTACCCCACACTGAGTTGCGGTGCCTGAGTCCTCGGAGCCCTGGAGGTCGCCCCCGTGCAGACCCAGACCCTGACCGTGACCCTGACCGAGACCGCCGACGAGCCCGTGCCCGCGCCCGTGGCCGAGGCCGACCCCGAGGTCGAGGCCGTGGACGACGAAGCCGAGCCGCCGGAGCTCATCGAGAAGGTGCCGGATCAGCGGCGGCGGGCGGAGACCGGAGGCGGAGGGGGTCCCTCCGCCGACTTGTTCCGCCAGTACCTGCGCGAGATAGGCAGGATCCCCCTCCTCACCGCGGTGGAGGAGGTGGAGCTGGCCCGCCGGGTGGAGGCCGGGCTGTTCGCCGAGGAGAAGCTCACCTCCGCCCCCGACCTGGACTCCCGGCTCGCCCTCGACCTCGACAAGCTCGTCGTCATGGGCCGGATGGCCAAGCGCCGGCTCATCGAGGCCAACCTGCGGCTGGTGGTCTCCGTCGCCAAGCGGTACGTCGGGCGCGGGCTGACCATGCTCGACCTCGTCCAGGAGGGCAACCTCGGGCTGATCCGGGCGGTCGAGAAGTTCGACTACGCCCGCGGCTACAAGTTCTCGACGTACGCGACCTGGTGGATCCGGCAGGCCATGTCCCGCGCGCTGGCCGACCAGGCCCGCACCATCCGGGTGCCGGTGCACGTCGTCGAACTGATCAACCGGGTCGTGCGGGTGCAGCGGCGCATGCTCCAGGAGCGCGGCTACGAACCCACCGCCGAAGAGGTCGCCGTCCACCTGGAGCTGACGCCCGAGCGGGTCAGCGAGGTGCTCCGGCTCGCCCAGGAACCGGTCTCCCTGCACGCGCCCGTCGGCGAGGAGGACGACGTCGCCCTCGGGGACCTGATCGAGGACGGGGACGCGGCCTCACCGGTGGAGTCGGCCGCCTTCTTCCTGCTGCGCGAACACCTCGAAGCCGTGCTCTCCACCCTCGGCGAGCGCGAGCGCAAGGTCGTCCAGCTGCGGTACGGGCTGGCGGACGGCCGGCCCCGGACCCTGGAGGAGATAGGACGCATCTTCGGCGTGACGCGCGAGCGGATCCGCCAGATCGAGTCCAAGACCCTCAACAAACTGCGCGACCACGCCTTCGCCGACCAGCTGCGCGGCTACCTCGACTGAGGGGCGGCCCGCGGTCGCACCGGCCCCGGGAACGGTGCGGGGGCGCCGCGCGACGCGACGCCCCCACCCCCGCCGGCCGGCGTCCGCCACCGGCCGCCCGATCAGTCGACCTCGGCCACCGCCTGCGCGAACTGCGCCGCGTACAGCCGCGCGTACGCGCCCTGCGCCAGCAGCAGTTCCTCGTGCGTGCCCTGCTCCACGATCGAGCCGTTCTCCATCACCAGGATCACGTCCGCGTCGCGGATCGTGGACAGCCGGTGCGCGATCACGAAGGACGTCCGGCCGTGCGCCAGGCGCGCCATGGCCTTCTGGATCAGCACCTCGGTACGGGTGTCCACCGAGCTCGTCGCCTCGTCCAGCACCAGGATCACCGGGTCGGACAGGAACGCCCGCGCGATGGTGATCAGCTGCTTCTCGCCGGCGCTGACGCCCGCGCCCTCGTCGTCCAGCACGGTGTCGTAGCCGTCCGGCAGGGTACGGATGAACCGGTCCGCGTGCGCGGCCCTCGCCGCCTCCTCGATCTCGGCCCGCGTCACCTCGCGCGCCGCGCCGTACGCGATGTTCTCCGCGATGGTGCCGCCGAACAGCCAGGTGTCCTGGAGCACCATGCCGATGCCCGAACGCAGCTCCTCGCGCGTCATCTTCGCGATGTCCACGCCGTCCAGCGCGATCCGGCCGCCCGTCACCTCGTAGAACCGCATCAACAGGTTGACCAGCGTGGTCTTGCCCGCGCCCGTCGGGCCGACGATCGCGACCGTCTGGCCCGGCTCGACCGCCAGCGACAGGTCCTCGATCAGCGGCTTGTCCACCTCGTAGCGGAACGCCACCTTCTCCAGGGTGACCGCGCCCTTCAGATGCTCCGGCCGCTCCGGAACCCCGGTGTCCGGCTCCTGCTCCTCGGCGTCCAGCAGCTCGTAGACCCGCTCCGCCGAGGCGACACCGGACTGCACCAGGTTCGCCATCGAGGCGACCTGCGACAGCGGCATCGAGAACTGCCGCGAGTACTGGATGAACGCCTGCACGTCACCGATCGACAGCGAGCCCGAGGCCACCTTCAGCCCGCCGACGACCGCCACCAGCACGTAGTTGATGTTCGACATGAAGAACATCACCGGCTGCATGACACCGCTGACGAACTGCGCCTTGAAGGAGGCCCGGAACAGCGCCTCGTTCTGCTCGGCGAAGACCTGCGCGGACTCCTGCTGCCGGCCGAAGACCTTCACCAGGCTGTGGCCCGAGTACATCTCCTCGATGTGCGCGTTCAGCGTGCCCGTGGTCTTCCACTGCTCCACGAACTGCGGCTGCGACTTCTTGCCGATCTTCGCGGCCACGACGATCGAGACGGGCACGGTCACCAGCGCGACCAGCGCCAGCACCGGCGAGATCCAGAACATCATCGCCAGCACGCCGACGATCGTCAGCAGCGAGTTCAGCAGCTGGCCCATCGTCTGCTGGAGCGTCTGCCCGATGTTGTCGATGTCGTTCGTGGCCCGGCTGAGCACCTCGCCGCGCTTCTGCCGGTCGAAGTACGACAGCGGCAGCCGCGACAGCTTCGCCTGGAGCTCCTCGCGCATCCGGTACACGGTGCCGTTCATCACGTGGTTCGACAGCCGCGTCGCGACCAGCATCAGCAGACCCGCGAGCGTGAAGACCACCATCGCCCAGATCGCCAGCATGCCGACCGCGCCGAAGTCGATGCCCTCGCCCGGCGTGAAGTCCGTGCCCGACAGCATGTCCGCCATGCCGTCCTCGCCCTTGGCGCGCAGCCCCTCCAGGGCCTGCTCCTTGGTGAGCCCGGCCGGCATCTGCCGGCCCACGATCCCCGCGAAGACCAGGTCGGTCGCCGCGCCCAGGATCTTGGGGCCGACCACCGCGGCCGCGACGCTGCCGACCACGGCCACGACCATGCCCCACAGCTTGAGCCGGTCCTGCGCCAGCTGGCGCAGCAGCCGCCTGCCGGACCCCTTGAAGTCCAGGGACTGCTGGCCAGGCCCCATCATCATCCGTCCACCGGGCCCGCTCATGCGGCCTCCGCCTCCGTCAGCTGGGAGAGCACGATCTCCCGGTAGGTCTCATTGCCGGCCATCAGCTCGTGGTGGCGGCCCTCGCCGACCACCTGGCCCTCGTCGAGGACGATGATCCGGTCGGCGTCCCGGATGGTCGACACCCGCTGGGCGACGATCACCACGGTCGCGTCCTCGGTCTCCTGCGCCAGCGCAGCGCGCAGCGCCGCGTCGGTGGCGTAGTCCAGGGCCGAGAAGGAGTCGTCGAAGAGGTAGATCTCCGGGCGCTGCACCAGCGTGCGGGCGATCGCCAGCCGCTGGCGCTGGCCGCCGGAGACGTTCGTGCCGCCCTGGGTGATGGGCGCGTCCAGACCGCCCTCCAGCGCGGAGACGAACTCCTTGGCCTGCGCCACCTCCAGCGCCCGCCACAGCTCGTCGTCGCTCGCGTCGGGCCGCCCGTACCGCAGGTTGGAGGCGACCGTCCCGGAGAACAGGTACGGCTTCTGCGGCACCATGCCGACCGTCCTGGCCAGCAGCTGCGGCTCGATGCGCCGCACGTCCTCGCCGTCGACCAGCACCTCGCCGCCCGTCGCGTCGAACAGCCGCGGTACGAGCCCCAGCAGCGTGGACTTGCCGCTGCCCGTGGAGCCGATCACCGCGGTCGTCTCGCCGGGCCGGGCCACCAGGTCCACCCCGCGCAGCACCGGCGCCTCGGCGCCCGGGTAGCGGAAGTCGGCGCCGCGCAGCTCCAGCTGCCCGCGCCGGTCCAGCGTCCGCACCGGATCGGCCGGCGGGACCACGCTGGACTCGGTGTCCAGGACCTCCTGGATGCGCTCGGCGCAGACCTCGGCGCGCGGCACCATCATGAACATGAACGTGGCCATCATCACGGCCATCACGATCTGCATCAGGTAGGCGAGGAACGCCGTCAGCTGGCCGATCTCCATGCCGCCGCTGTCGATGCGCATCGCGCCGAACCAGACGACGGCCACGCTGGACACGTTGATCACGACGATGACGGTCGGGAACATCAGCGCCAGCAGCTTGCCGGCGGCCAGCGAGACGTCCGTCAGCTCGCCGTTGGCCCTGGCGAACCGATCCTTCTCGTAGTCGTCCCGCACGAACGCCCGGATCACGCGGTTGCCGGTGATCTGCTCGCGCAGCACCCGGTTGACGGTGTCCAGACGGTCCTGCATCTGCCGGAACAGCGGCCGCGTCCGCATCACGATCGCGCCGACCGACAGGCCGAGCACCGGCACGACCGCCAGCAGCACGCCGGAGAGCTTCACGTCGAGCGAGAGCGCCATGAGGATGCCGCCGACGCACATGATCGGCGCCGACACCATCAGGGTGAACGTCATCAGGACCAGCATCTGGACCTGCTGCACGTCGTTCGTCGTCCGGGTGATCAGCGACGGTGCGCCGAACTGGCCGAGCTCCCGGGACGAGAAGCTCTGCACCCGGTCGAAGATCGACGCCCGCATGTCGCGGCCGACGGCGGCGGCCGTGTGGGCGCCGTAGTAGACGGCGCCGACGTTGCACACCAGCTGCACGAGCGAGACGCCGAGCATCAGCGCGCCGAACGTCAGGATGTAGCCGGTGTCGCCGTTGACGACACCGGTGTCGATGATGTCGGCGTTCAGGGTGGGCAGGTACAGGGAAGCACTGGTCTGCAGCAGTTGGAGCAGCACCAGCAGGGCGATGGGTTTCCGGTACGGGCGCAGATGCGTCCGCATGAGTCGTATGAGCACGCGCAGGCTCCGGGTCGGCACAGGTCGGGGGTCACCCCATCTTCGGCCAACCCCGAGACCGATCCCCACCGTTTTTCGCAAAGGCGGGACAAAAGGAGGAACCGCCGCGCCCCACCGCCCTAGGACCCACCCCTGAGACCCGCCCCTGAGACCCGCCCCGGGGACCACTCCCCGGCGGTCAGCCGTGGAAGGCCCCGGGGTGGATCTGCTCGCGCGTGGCCACGTACTGCTGGCGCACCGCCCGCCAGGCCGGCAGCTCCTCGTCCGGCTCGAAGACCTGCGCCGCGGCCGCCGGCCACATCGGCGGGGTGTGCGGGGCCAGCGTGCCCTGCGCCACGCCCAGCGCCCACGCCGCCTGCCGGGCCGCGCCCAGCGCCGCGTAGTCCGCGGGGGCCGGTACGACGATCTGCGTACCGAAGAGCCCCGGCGCCGCCGCCTGGACGGCCGGCAGCTCGGCCGCCGCGCCCAGCAGGAACACCCGCCGGATCTCCACGCCCCGCGTGCGCAGCACGTCCAGGGCGTCGACCAGCCCGCACAGCATGCCCTCGAACGCCGCCCTCGCCAGGTGCTCGGGCTTCATCGAGTCCCGCCGCAGCCCGGACAGGGTCCCGGCGGTGTGCGGCAGGTTCGGGGTCCGCTCGCCCTCCAGGTACGGCAGCAGCACCAGACCGTGGGCACCCGGCGTCGACTTCAGCGCCAGCGCGCTCAGCCCCTCCAGGTCGGTGCCCAGCAGCTCCGCGGTGCCGCGCAGCGCCCGTACGGCGTTGGAGGTGTTCACCACCGGCAGGTGCATGCCGGCGGCGTCGGCCAGCGAGGTGATCAGACCGGCCGGCTCGGACAGCGCCTCGTGGTGCACGGCCATCACCGACCCCGAGGCGCCGAGCGAGACCACCGCGTCACCGGGGCCGACCCCCAGCCCGAGGGCGGCGGCCATGGTCTCACCGGTACCCGCCGAGATCAGCAGCCCCTCCGGCGTGGTCCCGGCCGCGTCGGCCGGACCGAGCACCTCCGGCAGCACCGCCCGGTGCCCCAGCGCCAGCTCCACCAGGTCGGGGCGGTACGCGCCGGTCGCCGCCGACCACCAGCCGGTGCCCGAGGCACCGCCGCGGTCGGTGGTGCGCCGGGCGGGCCGGCCCAGCAGCTGCCAGACCAGCCAGTCGTGCGGCGACATCAGCATGGCGATCCGGCGGGCCGCCTCCGGCTCGTGACGGGCCAGCCAGGCCAGCTTCGTGATCGGCTGCGCGGACTGCGGAACGCTGCCGACCGCCTCCGTCCAGGCGTGCCGCCCGCCGAGCTGCTCGGTCAGGTCGGCGGCCGCGACCTGGCCGCGCTTGTCGTTGCCGACCAGGGCCGGGCGCACCAGGGCGCCCTGGGCGTCCAGCGGCAGCAGACCGTGCTGCTGCGCGGAGACGCCGATGGCCTGCACCCCTTCGAGGAGCCCGGCCCCGGCCGCCTCGCCGAGCGAGAGCAGCCAGGCCTGCGGGTCCGTCTCGTAGGGGTTCGTCTCACCGCCGGGCTGTGGATGCGGTGCGTACCCCTGGCGCAGCACGGCGCCCGTGTCCGTGTCGCAGACGACGATGCGAGTGAAGGCGGAAGAGCTGTCCAGCCCGGCGACTATCCCCATGCGGAGAATTCTGCCGCACCCGGGGCCCCTCTAGGTGTTGCTGGTGCCCCAGTCGTCCTCGGCCCCCTGCCCGCGCTCGCGCAGCGACCGCACGTGCTGCGCCACGGAGGCCGGGACGGCGTCCCCGACCTTCGCGCTGACGGCCGCGAAGGCCTTGCCCGCGTACTGCCGGCCGGTCTGGCCGGCGGTCTCCGCGGCGTTGCGCACCGCGGGGTTCTGGACGAAGCCGCGGGCGCTCTTCTTCATCTGCTCGTAGCGCTCCCGCCCCGCGGCCGTGCCCAGCACGTACCCGAGGGCCACTCCGGCCAGGAACGTGACCTTGTAGCGCATGGCTGCCACCCTTCGCTGTGTCGGTGCCCGGCCTGCCAGTCGATACCGATTGGCGGAGCACCCCCCTGCTTGCGCTAATCTATGTCTCGCAGCGGACACCCGCCCCCCGGCAAGGCCGGAGGAGGGCCTGTTCGGTGCAACGCAGCAATCCCCTGTAGCTCAATTGGCAGAGCAGCCGGCTGTTAACCGGCAGGTTACTGGTTCGAGTCCAGTCGGGGGAGCGCGATCCCCTGTAGCTCAATTGGCAGAGCATTCGGCTGTTAACCGGAGGGTTGCTGGTTCGAGTCCAGCCGGGGGAGCAACGAAGAAGAGGACCCTGGTGGGTCCTCTTCTTTTTTGCCCTCCGACGGAACCGGACAGCCCTCAGAGCGGTCTCTCTGGGCAGGCGTAGCCGATCATGCGAGGCATCCGGAGCAGGAGATCGTATGAGCGGCTATGCTGCGGCAGACGGCGCGCACACATGTACGCGCCACGCCGCAGAGGGGCGGTAGCTCAGCCGGTTAGAGCAGCGGACTCATAATCCGTCGGCCGTGGGTTCGAGTCCCACCCGCCCCACCGCAGAACTGGTCAGCAGAATCGTTTCGACCAGCAGACTTCGTGCCCCGCCCGGCCTCCCGGGCCGGGGCACCTCGTCGTTCCGCGCTGGCGCCGCACGGGAGGGCCATGGCCGGGTCACCTGGGACTCGGGAAAGTTCACGCCGATCGGACCGCGTGCGAGGCGACCGGCGAGTCCCGGCGTTCGTGGCGGCAGTGGGGGTGCTCGGGGTGCTCGCCGTCGGATGTTCCGGGGCCCCCGGCGGTGGTGCTACGGCCGACCCGGAGGCGACCGCCTGGGTCGAGGGCGTCACCGCGCAGTCCGTCGCCCGAACCCTGCACGTGGAGATCCCCGCGACGGCGACCGGTGCCGTCGCGGCCCACCGCAGGGGGTTCCAGGACGACGGGCTGATCCTGTCCTTCGTCCTGCCCGTGGCGGACGTGGAGCCCTTCCTCTCCCGGCTGGATCCGCAGCAGCCCATCAGGCTGCGGGAGCAGCCGTTCGCCGCGGAGGCGGAGCCGGCCGCACCGTTCGCCCGCCTCGGGCTCCCCGAGCCGGATTCGCTCCCCAAGGTGAGGGAGGGCCAGGTGTGCGCTCCCTGCAAGGGCGACGTGAACTGGCTCAAGGTGGCGGTGGCGCCGGTGGACGAGCGGAGCAGCCGGGTCTATCTGCGCGGGGTCGACTGAGCCGACGTTGCTCGTGCGTGGTGGGCCGCAGGTGCGGAAACGTTCGCACCTGCGGCTTCTGTGTTCCGTGTCGTGGCGCTCAGGGTCACTGTGGCCGTGGTCACGACCTCTCGGTCTCGTCCGCCAGGTGGCGCAGTACGTCGCCCAGGTCCTGGCGGCGGGCGTACGCCGCGCGTTGGCGGTGGGCACCGGAGCCGTCGCGGAGCAGGGAGGACAGGGTCCGGGCCGCGTGGTCCAGGTCGCCGGAGGCCGCCAGTTCCGGGGCCACCAGGTCCAGCAGGGCCTCGGCGAGGTCGGCCGCCGGGAGTTCGGCGCCGGTGAACGGGTCCAGGCCGAAGCCCTCCAGGCCGTCGTGGGCCGCCCGCCAGCGCGCCAGGCGCAGCACGTCGTCCCGTACGGCCGGGTCCGGGCGGTGGTCGGCCAGCTCCCGCAGGGCGGTGGCGACCAGGGCGCGGACCAGCTCGGCCTGCAGGACGGCGGTGTCGATGTCCGCCGACATGTCCGGGGCCCGGAACTCCAGCGTGGGCCAGCGCCCCGACGGTCGGAGGTCCCAGTAGACCATCTTGGTGTCCAGCGCGGCCCCCGAGCCGAGCAGGATCTGCACCGAGCGCCGGTAGTGGGCGGTGGAGCCGAAATGCGGCGGGAGCCCGGCCGAGGGCCACGACGACCAGGCCATCGCGCGCCAGCTGGCGTGGCCGGTGTCGCGGCCGTTCCAGAAGGGCGAGTTGGCCGCCAGCGCGATCAGCGTGGGCAGCCAGGGCCTGACCCGGTTGGACACGGCCACCGCCGTGTCCACGTCGAGGGTGCCGACGTGCACGTGCCGCCCGCAGCTGACGAGCGTGTCGGTGAGCGCGCCGAAGCGCCGGTGCTGCTCGCGCTGGCGCGGCTCGTCGTCCGTCAGGTGCAGCGGGCCCTCCACCGCCACGACGGGCGAGGGGCTGGCCAGGAGCCGGCAGCCGTGCGCGCGGGCGGCCTGGGAGAGGGTGCGCCGCAGCGCGGCGAGCTCCGCGCGCAGGCCCGTCGAGGAGGCGGCGACCGGAGTGGAGATCTCCACCTGGTAGCGGGTGCCCTCGGCGTGCAGGTGGTGCGGCTGGCCCTCCGCGGTGGCCAGGACGAGCGGGGCGGCCGGGACGACCCTGTAGGTGCGCGCGTCGACGAGCAGGAACTCCTCCTCGACGCCGAGGGTGAGGGGCACCGTCCCGGTCCGGCCCAGAGTTCCGAGCGTGCGCAGATTGTTGCTCGCGGTGCCTTTGCCAGGTTCGATCACTACGCCTCCCTGGACATACGAGTCGTTTCATCATGAGCTGAACAAGAGGCGAGAAGCGCACGTCGATTCGGTCAAATCTCCTGTGGATGTGGCGAGTTAGCGGCCGGGTGAGCCGGGTGCGCGGACCCCGGGGACCTGGTGGTGCGGGAGTTCCTGGTGCGGCTCGGATCCGGCCGGGCCGTCCGGAATGCGAACGGGCGTTCGCGTATCGGATTCGGCCGGTTACCATCCGTTGTGACCCCGACGACCTCGCAGCAGACGCAGCCACCCGAAGACGGCGCGGAAGGAACGGCCGGCCGCGGCGGCGGAGCGGGCGCACCCGTCGGCGCCGGTGACCGGCAGGACGTGCGGCGGCGGGTATTCGCCGACCTCACCCCGCTGCGCACGTCGCCCGACTACCGGCGGCTGTGGGTCGGCAACACCATCTCCTGGATGGGGCAGGCGATGACCGCCCTCGCGGTCTCGCTCCAGGTCTACGACATCACCCGGTCCAGCTTCGCCGTCGGCCTCGTGGGGCTCTTCTCCCTCGTCCCGCTCGTCGTCTTCGGGCTCTACGGCGGCGCCATCGCCGACACCGTCGACCGCCGCAAGCTCGGCCTCTACAGCTCCGCGGGCGCCGCCGCCCTCTCCGTCGCGCTGGCCGCGGCCGCGCTGCTGGACTACCACCGCGTCTGGTTCCTGTACGCGGTGGTCGCCCTCCAGTCGGTCTGCGGAGCGCTCAACTCGCCCGCCCGTTCGGCCATGATCCCGCGGCTGCTGCCGCCCGAGCAGCTGCCCGCCGCCAACGCGCTCACCTCCCTGACCACCACCTCCGGCGCCACCGTCGGCCCGATGCTCGGCGGTGTGATCGCGGGCCTGTGGGGCTACCAGGCGGCGTACCTCATCGACGCGGTCGCCTTCTCCGCCGCCCTGTACGCGATGTGGCGGCTGCCGTCGATGCGGCCCGAGCGCGCGGAGGGCAAGCGCGGGCGCGCCTCGGTGCTGGACGGGCTGCGGTTCCTGGGCACCCGGCCCAACATCCGCATGACCTTCTTCTCCGACATGTGCGCGATGGTGCTGGCCCAGCCCAAGGCGCTGTTCCCGGCGATCGCCGTGCTCTGGTACGGCGGCGACGCCAGGACGGTGGGCCTGCTGGTGGCCGCCCCGGCCGTCGGGGCGCTGCTGGGCGGGCTGTTCTCCGGCTGGCAGGGCCGGATCCGCCGGCACGGGCTGGCGATCCTGCTGTCGGTGGCGGCGTGGGGGTTGGCCGTCGCCGTGTTCGGGCTCACCCGCAACCTGTGGCTCGGCCTGTTCTTCCTCGCCCTCGCCGGCTGGTCGGACACCATCTCGATGGTGTTCCGCACCACCATGCTCCAGGCGGCGACCCCCGACGAGATGCGCGGCCGGCTCCAGGGTGTGTTCATCGTGGTCGTCGCCGGTGGCCCCCGGCTCGGCGACTTCCTCGCCGGGACCGCGGCCGACCTCACCTCGCCGGCCGTCGCGATCACCGGGGGCGGACTGGCCTGCGTGGCCGCGCTCGTGCTGCTGGCCGCGCGCTGGCCCGCCTTCGCGCGGTACGACGCCCGCTCGCCGCAGGCGTGAGCCCGGCGCTGCGTGAGGCCGTCTACCTTGCCGGCCTGCACATCGCGGGCGTCTTCATGCGGTCAGCGCGGTGAGCTCGGCGGTGGAGTGACACGGGCAGAGGGGAACTCGGGCTCGAAGCCGTCCGTCCACTCATCCTCGTCGAGCACGTAGTCATCGATGACGAAGCACTCCGGCTCGTCGGCGAAGCCCGGCAGGAGCCGCGCTTGGCGGAGTCGCTCCTCGGCCTTGGCATGGGAGGAGTAGACGCCGAGCAGCTTGGCGTCGTCACCGTCCCGCTCGCTGATGAACACACTCTCGCCGTCAACGTGCAGGGTGGTCCGATCTGCACCGGCTTCATTCCGGTGTCCGATGTGCCACAGCAGAGAGACCCTCACCGATGCAGGTTATCTCCGAGCACGTTCATGCCCTGCAGCCACCCGATCACTTCCACTTGAACATGCCCGACCAAGATCCGGAAGAGAGCTCCCAGGGTCTGTCCGGCCATGATCCGCCGGACAGACCCTGTCGGCTACGCGTGCCAGAGGCCGGCCCGGCGGTGGCGGTACGGGACGATGTCCGCGTACGCCACCGCCGCGGCCGCCGGTACGCCGGGCCGGGGGTGCGCCGTGCGCAGCACCCGGCGCAGGTCGTCCCGGACCCGGCGGCGGGCCCGGCCCTCGCCCTCGGCGGCCCAGCGGGCCACGGACGGGTCGCAGGTGAAGCGGGCCAGGGAGCGGATCGCGACGCGGCGCGTGACGCGTACCGGCCGGGGCCGGTGGCCCGCCGAGGCGGCGGCGGCCCGGCAGCGGGCGCTGTGGCGCAGGTCGCGCAGCGTGAGCGCGTGCAGGGGCAGCCCGGGCCGGTGTTCCGCCGCGGGCAGGTCGAACCAACCGTGCGCCGGCGCCCGGCGGGAACGGATGTGGTGTGCGGTGCGTGACATGGTCGGTGCGCCTTCCGGTCAGCGCCGCCGGGCGGTTCCCGGCGGTACCTACCGGAAGCCGAAGGGACCGGTTCCGCGCGGACCGCTCACGTCGCCGCCGTCCCCGCCCGGGGAACGACGCCGCGGGCCACGCCCAGGCCGACGAGGTCCTGGGGACGCAGCCGCAACTGGTCGGCGGTGGCCGGGGCGTCCCGCGGCTCGCGCTTGAGGATCGCGGCCGCCAGCTCGGGCGCGATCACGGAGAAGTAGCTGTCGGGGGTGACCCACGTGTTGCCCGGCGCGGCCAGCGCCAGCGCGCCGCCCGAGCCGCCCTCGCCGATGACCAGCGTGGTCACGGGCACGGTGGCCGCCGCCACCGCCGCGAAGGTGTCCGCGATCGCCGCGCCGGCCCCCGCCCGCTCGGCGGCCGCGTCGTTGGCCGCGCCCGGCGTGTCGACGAGCGTCAGCACCGGTACGCCCAGCCGGTCCGCGAGGCGGATCAGCCGGGCGGCGGTGCGGTAGCCGGCGGGGCGGGTCGCGGTCCCGCACTGGGCGGCGTACGCGATGCTGCGCCCGGCGCGCAGCCCGAACCCGCACAGCATGCCGGGATCGGTCCCGCCGGCCCGGTCGCCGTGGAGCGGGAGCCGCTGCTCGAAGTACGCGTCCAGGTACGCCCCGGCCCGGGGCCGCGCCGGGTGGCGCGCCTGGCGTACGGCGTCCCAGCCGGTCGCCGGCGGGCCGTCCGGTACGCCGCCCAGCGCGGCCGGGGGGTCGGCGGGCCCGTCCGCCGGCACGGCCAGCAGGTGCAGCCAGGTGCCCAGGGTGGCCGGCAGGGCGTCGGGCGGGACGACGGCGTCCACGTGCCCGGCGGCGAACTGTCCCTCGGCGGTGTACGCCGCCGGGTCCGCGTCGGCGGGCCGTACCCGGGAGCCGGCGAAGCCGACCTGCGCGCCGGGCAGGGCGAGGACCACGTCCGCGCCCGCGCCGAGGGTGGCCCAGCCGCCGCCGGTGGTGGGGTCGCGGAGCACGGCGATCTGGGGCAGCCCGGCGGCGCGCGTCAGGGCGGACTGGCGGGCCACGCGCTGGAGTTGTGTCAGCGCGAGCATGCCCTCCTGCATCCGGGAGCCGCCGGTGGCGATGAGCGAGACGAGGGGCAGCCGGTGGGCGCGGGCGTGGGTGTACGCCGCTTCCAGCCGGTCGCCGGTGCGCTCGCCGAGGGAACCGCCGAGGAAGCCGAACTCGAAGGAGACCAGCACGGTTTCGCGGCCGCCGACGCGGACGGTGCCGGTGACGACGGATTCCTCCTCGCCGGTGCGCGCGGTCGCGCGGGCGCGGGAGTCGTCGTAGCCGGCCCAGGCGAGCGGCCCGTCGGGGGCGGACGCGCGGGGCGGCACGGGGAGTTCGCGGAAGCTGCCGGGGTCGGCGACGGAGGCGATGGCCGCGCGGGCCGAGAGGCGGGTCACGGCTTCACCCTAGGCCCTGTCGTCAAGGTAGCGCCGGTCAGGCCCGCGGCGTCTGGCGCCGTGCATCGCAAGGCGGAGGAGCTCCCGAGTACTGGACGTACTTGGGTGCTCCGACAACGCAGCGAGGTGCGGTGCCAGACGCCCCGGGCCAGGCGGGACTTTGACGACAGGGCCTCGGCGGTCAGGGGAGGGGGAGGGCGATCTTTACGGCATACGCGGCGACCAGGCCGTAGCCGAGCCGGAACGTCCAGGCGCGGGTGGTGGCGGAGATCCGGTGGCCGGCGAAGGAGCCGACGGCGACGAGGAGTTGCTGCCAGGCGAGGCTCGCGAACAGCACCCCGCCGAGGAACGCCCCGGCCGCGCCGCCCCCGCCGAGGGCCGCACCCTGGGCGGTGGTGAGGGCGGCGAAGTAGAGGGCGGTGGTGGGGTTCACGGCGGTGAGCGCGGCGTACCGCCCGAACGTCCGCACGGCCCCCGTGCCGTCCGTGCCGTCCGTGCCCGTTCCTTCCCCCACCGTGCTTCCCGCCGCTCCCGCCCCGGCGCCGGGGGGACCGGCCACGGGACGGGCGCTGCCGCGGTGGGTCCACAGGCCGTGGCCGGCGAGGGCCAGCAGGACCGCGGCGGACAGCAGGCGGATCCACGCCTCGACCGGGGTGACGTGGGAGGCGACCCACGGGCCCAGCGCGGTGGCGAGGGCGGCGTATCCGAGGTCGACCGCCGCGATGCCCGCCGCGGCGGCGACCGCCGAGCGGCGTGAGCGGATCGCCTCCTGGAGCAGGAGCACGCTCATCGCGCCCATGGGCATCGCCACGCCCAGGCCGGCCGCGGCGCCCGACAGGGCCGGAGTCAGGAGTTCTGTCATGGGGGGAGGGTCCCCGGGCGTGGGTGCGAAGGGCGCGCCGATATCGGCCGGCGCTGCGACAATCGCGGCATGGACCGCCTCGACAGGGACATCCTCGGCCTCCTGCAGCAGGATGCGCGGATCTCGTACCGCGACCTCGGCGCCCGTGTCGGCCTCAGCGCCAACGCCGCCGCCGACCGGGTGCGCCGGATGCGGCGCGACGGGGTGATCCGCGCCTTCACCACCGTCGTCGACCCCGCCGCCGACACCCGCGGCGGCCTGGTCGTCTTCATCGACGTCACGCTGCGCCTGGACACGACCAACGAGGAGTTCGAGCGGCGCGTCACCGAGCTGCCCGGGATCACCGAGGTCGTCCACGTCACCGGCGCGCACGACTACCTCGTACGGGCCCGCGCCGCCGATCCCGCCGCCCTCGACGACCTGCTGCGCCGGCTCAAACGGGAGGCCGGCGTCGCCCAGTCGAACACCCGGATCGCGCTGCGCGCCGCCGGCCCGGTCCCTTAGGCCCCGTCCGGCCACGGCACTAGAGCGCGGACTCCCACTCCAGCGTCGTCCCCCGCGTCCCCGTCCCCGTGCGTCCGTCGTCCGTCACCGTCAGCCGCACCCGGGAGCGGTCCGCGTCCACGCCCACCTCGATCGCGGTGACCTCCGGCCGCCGGTGCGCCGCCGCGAGCGCGCCGCGCAGGGCGGCCAGCAGCCGGTCCGCCACGGCGTCCGTGACCAGCGCGTCCACCGCGCCCGCGAACTGCACCGACGGCTGGAAGCCCAGCGGTACGCTCGCGCCCGCCGTCTCCCTCAGCACCCGCCCCCGGAACGTCGTCGGCGCGTCGGTCGGCGGCTGCTGCAGCGCGAAGATGGCCGTCCGTACCTCCTGGATCGTGGAGTCGAGCTCGTCGACGGCCCGCCCCAGCTCGTCGCCCACGCCGTCCCCGGACGGCGCCGTCGCCGCGCGCCGGCGGGTGCTCTCCAGCATCATCTCCGTCGCGAACAGCCGCTGGACGACCAGATCGTGCAGGTCACGGGCGATCCGGTCGCGGTCCTCGTAGACGGCGAGCTGCTCGCGGTCGTGCTGCGCGTCCGCCAGGACGAGCGCCAGCGCGGCCTGGGAGGCGAACTGCGAGGCCAGCAGCCGGTCCACCGCGTCGTACGGCTTCCCGCCCCGGTGGCGCGGCAGCGCCAGCGTGCCGATCAGCTGCCCCCCGCTCTGCAGCGGCAGCATCATGCTCGGCCCGAACCGCTCGCGCACGTGCGTGGTCATCCGCGGGTCGGTCGCCGAGTCCTCGACGAACACCGGCTCCCCGGTGAGCAGCTGCTCCAGTACGGCGCTGCCCGGCGCGATGGCGGTCCCCACCAGATCGCCGGGGTCGTCCGGCGTCGAGGCGGCGACGATCTCCATCCCGCCCTCGGGCGTCGGCTGGAGCACCACCCCGGCGGCGGCGTCCGCCAGCAGCCGGGCCCGCTCCGCCACGCACATCAGCGCGTCCGCCGCCGGCCGCCCGGTCAGCAGGGTCGTGGTGACGGCGGCCGCGCCCTCGATCCAGCGCTCCCGGCGGCGGGCCGTCTCGTACAGCCGGGCGTTGCCGATCGCTATCCCCGCCTGCGCGGCCAGCACCCGCAGCAGCGCGAGGTCCTCGTCGGTGAAGGGGCCGCCGCCCCGCTTCTCGGCGAGGTAGAGGTTGCCGAACACCTCGGTGTGCACGTGGACCGGCACCCCGAGGAAGGTGCGCATCTCCGGGTGGCCGGGCGGGAAGCCCGCCGACCGGGGGTCGTCGGTGATCTCGTCGACCAGCAGCGGGCGCGGGTCGCGGATCAGTGTGCCCGGCAGGCCCGAGCGGGCGTCGGGGAGGTGGGGGATGCGGGCCCGCTCCTCGTCGCTGAGCCCGGTGGTGAACAGCTCGGTCAGCCGGACGCGCTCGGGGTCGACGACCCCGAGCGCGCCGTACCGCGCCGCGCACAGCTCGGTCGCGGAGTCGACGATCTGCTGGAGGGTGGTGCGCAGATCCAGCTCCGAGCCGACGCCGAGCACCGCCTCCAGCAGCACCGGCAGCCGGGGCCGTGGGTACCGCTGCGCCGCGTCGGACGCCGGGTCCGGCGCCGTCATCCGGCCAGTGGGTTCAGAACCATCGGGGCGATCTTCCCTTCCAGCATCGCGCCGAGGCCCAGCACGGCGCACACGTCCGGCCGTTCCGCGATGTGCACGGGCATTCCGGTCGCGTCGCGCAGCATCTGGTCCAGCCCCGGCAGCAGGGCGCTGCCTCCCACCATCATGATCCCCGTGTCCGTGAGGTCGGCGACCAGGTCCGGCGGGCAGTCCCGCAGCACCTTGCCGATGCCGTCGAGCACGGCGGTCAGCGGGGTGTGGATGGCGTCGCGCACCGCCGCCGTGTCCACGTGGACGGAGCGGGCCAGGCCGGTGGCCACGTCGCGGCCGTGGATCAGGGTGGAGGCCGGCCCGTCCGGGGTGATGCCGTTGCCGTGCAGGGCCAGCTGGAGCGGCCGTACCGCCTGGCTCGGCAGCATCAGCTCGTGCGCGTGGCGCAGATGCTGGACGACCGCGTGGTCGATGGCCTCGCCGCCGACCGGCACCCGCTCGGCGGTGACGATCGAGCCGAGCGAGAGCACCGCCACCTGCGTGGCCGCCGCCCCGCACACCATGATCATGGTCGCGGTCGGCTGCTCCACCGGCAGACCGCAGCCGACGGCCGCCGCGATCAGGGTGTCGACCAGCTCGACCCGCCGCGCGCCGAGCCCGACCAGGGTCTCCACGGCGGCCCGCTGGGCCAGCGGGTCGGCGTCGTGCGGGGTGCAGGCGGCCGCGCGCAGCCGGGGCTTGCGGCGCAGGGCGCGCCGCAGCTTCTCGCCGAGGAGGTGGCGCAGCATGCGGGTGGCCATGTCGATGTCGACGACGGTTCCGCCGGAGACGGGGCGGACCACCCGGATGTAGTCGGGGGTACGGCCGGTCATCCGTTCGGCGAAGGAGCCGACGGCGATGAGCGCGCCGGTCCGTGTGTTGATCGCGGCGACGCTCGGTTCGTCGACCACGAGGCCGGCTCCCTTGACGTACACGCGGGTCCGGGCCGCACCCAGGTCGACGGCGACGTGGCAGCGGCGCAGCTGCTCAAGACTGACGGTCATGGCAGGTCCTCCCGGGAGCGCTGGCGCAAGAAGACCGGCGGTCTGTCGGTCCCATCTCGAATCCTCCGGGGCGAAGGGGGGATATCGCCCGTTGGGTTGCTCCGGCCGGGGGTGCTGCACAGGGGTGGTTTTCTGTACCGACAGGCCCGACCATGCCCCCACCACCCGCGCTACTCGTGCGTAACAAGGTAAGGGGGACCCGATGCTGACGGCCCGCCAGAGATGGCTCGCGCTGCTCGCGCTCTGCGCCGCGCTGCTCGCGCCGCTGCCCGCCGAGGCCGCGGACCGGACCGCTGACCAGCGGCTTGTGCGCAATCCGGTGATATTCGTGCACGGTTACAACGCCGACCCGGGCGTCTGGGGGTCGCTGCGCGCGGACCTGCGGGCCTCGGGATACGCCGACTCCGAGCTCTTCTCATGGGTTTACGACACCCACCTCTCCGTCAACGAGGTGCTGGCCGGGCGGCTCGCCGCGTACGTCGAGGAGGTTCGCGCCCGGACCGGCGCCGCCCGGGTCGACATCGTCGCGCACTCCTTCGGATCGCTCGTCAGCCGCTGGTACGTCAAGTTCGGCGGCGGGACGGCCACGGTCGGACGCTGGGTCTCGCTGGCCGGGCCCAACCACGGCACGTCCACGGCCTGGGCGTGCGCGCTGTGGGACCAGGCGTGCCGGGACATGACCCCGGGCTCCTACGTCCAGCGGAACCTCGCGTCCGGTGACGAGACCCCGGGCACGGTCCGGTACGCCACCTTCTGGTCGCACTGCGACGAGATCGTCAACCCCGACGACAGCGTCCCGCTGACCGGCGCGACGAACACCGGCGTCGGCTGCCTGGAACACAACGACCTGCTCGGGGACGACGCCACCTCGGCCGGGGTACGCGCCTTCCTCGCCGCTCAGGGGTGAGCAGGAGCGGTCCGCTCCACGCGCTGGAGCAGGCCGTACGTGAACTCCGCCACGTACGCCCCGCCCTCCCCGGTGAACGCCAGCCGCCACCGGGTGGGGGCCGTGCCCTCCATGGGTCGTACGGGCGCGAAGGCGTGCGCCACCTCGTCCACGGTCGCCTCCCACGGCCGCAGGTCGGCCGGGCCGGCCAGGACGGGGCCAGGCGCGCCCGGGGCGCGCACCAGCCACTCGTTCCACACCGCCCCGTCCGGCGCGGCCAGCACCTCGAAGCGCAGGGAGGGCCACAGGGACAGCGGCCACAGGTGGGCCTCGCAGGACAGGTCCCCGATGGTGCGGGGCTCGGTCCGTTCGGCCGGGCCCAGGACCGAGCGGTAGCGGGCGAGGGCCCCGCGGGAGCGGGGCGACCGGACCATGGCCTGCCAGCGCTTGTTCGCCTCGCGCTGGTCGGCGAGCGAGGCGCCGAGCCGGCCGCGGGCCCGGTCGGCGAGGTCGGGGCAGAAGTCGGCCATGCGGCGCAGGAGGACCAGCTGGAAGGCGTCCCGGCCGAAGGCGCCGGAGGCTGCGGCTGTCATGGAATACACAATTCCACACAGGATCCTTACACCCCCGCGATGCGTATGTGGCCGAACATTGCATAGCCTGCGGGCGCCATGGACTACTGCCACGCCTGCCACAGGCACCTCAACGGCGCACTCGCATGTGCCGGGTGCGGGACTCCGGCCGAGTACCTGACCGCCGCGGCGCCCGCCCCGGCGGCGTCCGCCTGGACCGGGGCCGGGTCCGCCGGGCCGGTCGCCGGCGTCTCGCCGTATGCCCCGGAGGCGGTGCCGTACGCCGGATCCGGACCGGTTTCCGGCGCCTCGCCGTACGCCAGGCCGGCGTACGAGGACGTGACCGGGCCCGTGCCCGGGATGCCGGCGGGGGTCGTCGAGGACGGGTCCATCGGGGACGGGTCCACCGAGGACGGGTACGAGCACGAGCACGAGGGTGACGACGCGCTCGTCGTGCTGGCCGCGCCGTATTCCGGCCGGCCGGGTGCGCGGCGCGGTGGCAGGGGCGCGAGCGGGCGCCGGCGGCGGCGCCGCACGGCGGTGACCGCGGGCCTGGGGCTGCTGCTGGCGGCGCTGGGTTCGTTCGCGCTGGCGCGGCTGACGGCGGAGCCGCCGGCCAGCGACCGGGCGTCGACCGTGATGCTCACCGACGACACCCCGCCCGACCAGGGGCCGGCGCCGGGGGTGCCGACCGCGGCGCCCACGCTGGGCCAGGCCCCGACGAAGAGCGGGGGGACGGCCGCGCCGGTCAGGGCGACCGGGAGCGCGGGGGCGACGCGTTCGCCCGGGGCGTCGGCGTCGTCCGCGACCACGGGCCCGTCGCAGAGCGCCGCGCCGACCGGCCCGGGGCCGACGGCGTCCGGAGCGCCCACGTCCGGCCCCACGGGTCCGGGTACGCGACCGCCGGGGAACCCGGCGCCCCCGCCGGCCTCGCCGACGCCGACGCCCACGGCCACGCCGCCCAAGCCGTGCGGCTTCTTCGACAAGCTCTTCGGACTGTGCTGACCCACCGCTGACCCCTGGCGCCCAGGCGTCACGGCCCCGGCGCCCAGGCACCGCCGGCCCGCCGTCGCGGGTCCCGCGGCCGAGCGCCGCCCCGGCGGCGGCCGGGTCAGCCCAGCATGCGCCGCAGCAGGTCCCGCAGGACCGCGCGCTCCGCCGCCGACAGCCCGGCCAGCGGCTCGCGGGCGAAGTCCAGCGACTCGCGGAGCCGGTCGGCGGTCTGCCGCCCCGCCTCCGTCGTGGCCGCGAGCTTGACCCGGCGGTCCGCCGGATCGGGCTGGCGCGCCACCAGACCGCGGCCCTCCAGCCGGTCCACGATGCCGGTGATGTTCGAGGGCTCGCACTTCAGCTTCTGCGCGATCCGGCGCATCGGCATCGGCTCCAGGGCGAGCAGCGCGAGCACCCTGGCCTGCGCGCCGGTCAGCTGGTGGCTGGCCGCGGCCTGCTCGTACTCCTGGTGGTAGCGGGCCACGACGGCGCCGATGAGCTCGACGACCTCGAGGGTCAGGGGGTCGGTATGGCGACTGGGCATGGAACCAGCGTACCCATTTACTTGACAACATGAAATATCTAGTCGCATGGTTGTTTCAGGTCGTGAAGTAATTTTCCCCCTCAGGAGCCCTCCCATGTCACAGATCCCCGCCGTCAGCCGTGAATGGCACCTGGTCGCCCGCCCGCAGGGCTGGCCCGTCGCCACGGACTTCGCCCTGCGCGAGGTGCCCGTCGCGGCCCCGGCGCCCGGCCGGATCCTGGTCCGCAACCTCCACATGTCCGTGGACCCCTACATGCGCGGCCGGATGAACGACGTGAAGTCCTACATCCCGCCCTTCCAGCTCGACCGGCCGATGGACGGCGGCGCGGTCGGCGAGATCGTCGCCTCCGCCGCCGAGGGCTTCGAGGTCGGCGACCACGTGCTGCACGGCCTGGGCTGGCGCGAGTACGCCGACGTCGACGCGCAGCACGCCACCAAGGTGGACGCCTCGCTCGCGCCCCTCTCCGCGTACCTCGGCGTGCTCGGCATGCCGGGCCTGACGGCCTACGCGGGCCTGTTCGAGACCGCCTCCTTCAAGGAGGGCGACGCCGTCTTCGTCTCCGGCGCCGCCGGTGCGGTCGGCAGCCTCGTGGGCCAGTTCGCGCGGATCAAGGGCGCCTCGCGCGTCATCGGCTCGGCCGGCTCGGACGAGAAGGTCAAGCTGCTCACCGAGAAGTACGGCTTCGACGCCGCCTTCAACTACAAGGACGGCCCCGTCGCCGAGCAGCTGAAGAACGCCGCGCCGGAGGGCATCGACGTCTACTTCGACAACGTCGGCGGCGACCACCTCGAAGCCGCCATCGGCGCGCTCAAGGTGCACGGCCGCGCCACCCTCTGCGGTGCCATCGCTGGCTACAACGACACCGAGCCGGCCCCCGGCCCGCGCAACCTCATGGCGGTCATCGGCAAGCGGCTGCGCCTGCAGGGCATCCTGGTCGCCGACCACTACGGGATGCAGGAGAAGTTCGTCGCGGACGTGGCCGGCTGGCTGCGCTCCGGCGAGCTGACGTACGACGAGACGGTCGTCGAGGGGATCGGACACGGTGTCGAGGCGTTCCTCGGAATGCTGCGCGGTGACAACACCGGAAAGATGATCGTTTCTTTCACCCGCTAGGCTCACCTCAGACCGTCGCGATCGTGGGCGCGAGTCGCGGCGACAACCAGGAGGATCCCGCTACATGTCCATCCAGCAGTCCGACGTGCTCTACACCGCTGTCGCCACCGCCGAGAACGGCCGTGACGGCCGCGTCGCCACCAGCGACGGCCAGCTCGACGTCGTCGTGAACCCGCCCAAGGAGATGGGCGGCAGCGGCGCCGGCACCAACCCGGAGCAGCTGTTCGCCGCCGGCTACAGCGCCTGCTTCCAGGGCGCGCTCGGTGTCGTGGCCCGCAACGAGAAGGCCGACATCTCCGGCTCCACCGTGACCGCGGAGGTCGGCATCGGCAAGAACGACGACGGCTTCGGCATCATCGTCAAGATCTCCGCCGTGATCCCGAACGTGGACGCCGCCACCGCCAAGGACCTGATCGAGAAGGCCCACCAGGTCTGCCCGTACTCCAAGGCGACCCGCGGCAACATCACGGTCGAGCTGGCGGTCTGATCCGGCTCGCGCCTGACACGAGGCCGTACCCCGTCACGGGGTGCGGCCTTCGTCGTACGGCCCCTCTAAGCTGGGCCGTATGAGCGATCTTGCGGGGGGATTCCGCTACCTGATGTCCGGCCAGCGCTGGGTCATGCGGCACGGCCGCTGGTTCGGCTTCGGCCTGCTGCCCGGCCTGGTCACGCTGGTGCTGTACGCGGGCGCGCTGATCGGCCTCGGCTACGGCGCCGACGACCTGGTCGGCTGGGCGACGCCGTTCGCCTCCGACTGGTCGTCGCCCTGGCTGGGGCTCTTCCGCGGTTTCCTGACCGCCCTGCTCATCGGCCTCGGCCTGTTCGTCGCGGTGATCACCTTCACCGCCGTGACCCTGCTGGTCGGTGAGCCGTTCTACGAGTCGCTGTCCGAGCAGGTCGACCGCAGCGAGGGCGGCGAGGTGCCCGAGTCCGGGCTCTCGCTGGCCAAGGAGCTGTGGATCTCGGCCCGGGACAGCGCCAGGCTGCTGGTCCGGGTGCTCGCCTACGGGATCCTGCTCTTCGCCCTCGGCTTCATCCCGGTGATCGGCCAGACGGTGGTCCCGGCGATCGGGTTCTGCGTCACGGGCTACTTCCTGACCCGGGAACTGACCTCGGTGGCCCTGATGCGCCGCCGCGTCGAGCTGCGCGAGCAGCTGGCGATGCTGCGGGCCCGCCGCGGGCTGGCGCTGGGCTTCGGCGTCCCGCTGGCGCTGGCCTTCCTGGTCCCGCTGGTCGCGGTGTTCCTGATGCCGGGTGCGGTGGCCGGCGCCACGCTGATGGTCCGCGACCTGACGGGCGAGTCCGCCGGGTCCCCGGAGGCCTCCGGCGAGCCCGGCCCCTCCGGTCCGGCCGCCGGGTACGAGCCCCCGGCGCCGGTCCCCCCGGCGGCCGGCTTCGGCCCGCCGCCGGCGGGCTACTAGCGCCCGGCGCCGACGCCGACGTCGGCGCGCAGCAGCCCGATCATGCCCGCCCCGACGTCCCCGGCCCCGGCCCCGTTCCCGTCCGCGGACCGGGCCGCCAGCAGGCGTGCCATCAGCCGGAAGTACGGCGTGATCAGCTCGGCCGTGACCCCCTGGCCCTCGGCCGTGCGCAGCAGCGTGGCGGTGCCCGCCACCTGCATCGCCAGGTTCGAGTCCGCGTCGGAGCCGGCCGCCGTACCCGGGTCGGCGGACAGCTGTCCGGCGGCCCCGGCCGCGAACACCGGGGCCATGGCGCCCAGCCACTCGGTCAGCAGCGGCCCCAGGGACCCGGGATCGATGTCCTCCCCGGCGATCAGCGCGTACGCGTGCGTCATCCCGCCGAACAGCCCGTACATCGCGCTCAGCAGCGCCACGTCGTACAGGGCCGCGAACCCGGCGTCCGTCCCCACGAAACGGGCCCCGGCCGGCACCTCCAGGACACCGCGGCGGTCCTCGAAGGCCTCCGCCGATCCGCTGTACAGGACGTAGCCGCCGGACTGCGGCACGCCGATCATCGGCGGTACGGCCATGATCCCGCCGTCCAGGAACCGGGCGCCGCGCGCCCGCGCCCACTCCGCCCGCGCGCGCCCCTCGGCCGGGGTGCCGGTGGTCAGGTTCACGAGGTCCTTGCCGGTCAGGTCGACGCCGTCGAGGGCCGCCCCGACGGAGGCGTCGTCCAGCAGGCACAGCACCACGAGGTCGCCCGCCGCCACCGCCTCGGCGGGGCTCGCGGCGACGGCCGCGCCCGCCGCGGCCAGGGCGTCGGCCTTCCCGGCCGTACGGTTCCAGACGGTCAGCGGGTGGCCGGCGGCGAGCCAGGCGCGGGCGAGGGCGGTGCCCATGGCACCGAGCCCCAGCAGGCAGACGCGGGTGTCATTGTTCTTCAAGTTCTTCAAGTGCTTCACGTTCTCCAAGGGCTCTGTCATGCCCCTTAGCCTTGGATCAGGGCCCAAGAGGATCAAGTACGCACTTCGAAGTGGGTGCTTACACCGGGGTGAGTGTGCAGGTCAGAAGGGGGTACGGATGTCGGCGACCAGCAGGCCCGGGTCGGGCCACTGCGGGATCGACGCGGCCATGGGCGTGATCAACGGCAAGTGGAAGGTGCTCATCCTGTGGGCCCTGACCGAGCGGAGCCGGTGCCGCTTCGGCGAACTGCGCCGCCTGATCCCCGGCGTCACGGAGAAGGTCCTCTCCGCGCAGCTGCGCGAACTGGAGGCCGACGGCATCCTCCACCGCGAGGTCTTCGACGAGGTCCCGCCCCGCGTCGAGTACTCCCTGACCCCGCTCGGCGACGAACTGAACGAGGCCCTGGCCCCCCTCGGCGCCTGGGGCCGGCACTACATCGCCGGCCCGTCCCAGGGGAATCCGCCGCACACCCGTTAGCCGGCGGAGCCGACCTCGGCCACCACCACCGACGGGGTGCGGTCGTCCGCCTCCGCCAGGAGGGTGCCGCCGGGGGACCAGATCGCGGATCCGCCGCAGCCCGTCCAGGCGCCGGCCGGGCCGACGTGGTTGGCGAGGACGACGTACAGGCCGTGGTCTCTGGCGATGGCCGGGTGGACCGTGGCCCGCTCCCGGACGCCGTCGCCCGTCCCGTACAGGGAGCTGGCCACCTGGACGCGGCAGCCGTCGGCCGCCCCGCGCGCGGCGAGGTCGGGGAAGTGGTTGTCGTAGCAGATGGCCAAGGACAGCCGCAGCCCGCCGAGTTCGCAGCGCCCGTCGCTCCCGCCCGCCCCGAAGACGTCCTGTTCCTGCTGGTAGAGGTGCTGCTTGAGGTACGTCGTCAACAGCCGGCCCCGCGCGTCGAAGACCAGGGAGGCGATGGCCGGGCGCGGACCGTCCGTGCGCAGGGCGCAGTTGACCACGCTTGCGATGCCGGCCGAGCGGACCGGGTCCAGCCGCGGATCCTCGGCGTCCACCCACAGGCCGGGGTCGGCGGCGATCGCCTCCGGTTCGTAGCCGGTGAGGACCAGTTCGGGGAAGACCACCAGCTCCGCCCCCAGGTCACGGGCCCGCCCGGCCAGGGCGGCGGCCCGGGCGGCGTTGCCGGGGACGTCGGCGGGTGTGCAGGTCAGCTGGGCCGCGGCGATCTTCATACGGTCAGGATGCCAGCCCGCCGCACACCCCCTACGCGATGCCCACGGTGTACGCCGCGCGGTAGCCGGAGCCGTCCGGGGCGAGGGCCAGCGTCATGGAGCGGCCGCTGGCGCGGTACCGGTCGTCGCGCTCGTTGGGGTGCAGCGGGGCCTTGCGGCGGGCGTACGGGTCGCGCGCGTACACCCCCAGCAGCAGGTCCTCGGGGAAGAAGAACTGCGAGGTCACCGTCGAGCGCCGGTCGGGGCGCACCTTGAAGTGGATGTGCGGCGCCAGCCCCGCGTACCAGCCGGGCACGATCGTGCGGAACACGCACCGGCCCGTCCGGTCGGTGACCTGGGTGCCGCGCAGGTAGGTGCTCTTGCCCGTCGAATAGTCGCCGGCCGCGTCGGCGTGCCACACGTCGATCGCCGCGTCCGCCAGCGGCCGGCAGCCCGCCGAGACGCGGACCACCGTCAGGTCCAGCCGCAGCGGCACCCCGCCCTGCCCCTCGGTGATGTCGGAGCGGTTCCGCTTCAGGTCGAGGTAGTACGGGCCCTCGCTCGCCTGTGTCGTCAGGACGCAGCCCGGGGTGCTGCCGCCCGGCGTCTGCTGCCCGGCGGCCCCGCGGACCTCCGTACGGCCGCTGCCGCACGCCGTGCCCAGCGCGGCGATGCCGGCCGATCCGGCGGCCAGCAGGACCGCCCGCCGGCTGGTCCGGGAGGTGTCGTTGTCCGTCATGCGAACCTCTCACGCGTCGCGCCCGGGGCCCTCACGCGCGGCGGGGCCGCCCACCGCGCCCACCGTGCCGCACCTCGCCGCCCCGGCCCGCGACCGACACGGGACCCGCCGCCGCCGTCACCGGGACGGGCCCACGCCCGCCGCTGCTCAGTGCGCGGGTCCCCGCAGCAGCGTCAGGAACGCGCGGAAGGCGCCCGGCATGTCCACCGACTCCGGCGCGAGCAGCCACTGGTACTGCAGCCCGTCCATCACCGCCACCAGCAGCGGAGCCGCCGCCTCCGGGGTGAGCCCCGACGGCAGCCGGTCGCCGAACTCGGCCCGCAGTACCGTCGCCATCTCGGCGCGCACCTGCGCGTACCGCTCCGTGAAGAACTCCCGGGCCGGATGACCGTCCGTCACGCTCTCGCCCAGCAGCGCCGAGAAGGTCTGCACGATCCCCGGGCGCATCGCGTTGTAGTCCACCAGCGACGCCAGCAGGTCCAGGCGCCACTGCTCGGCCGAGGTGCGCGGGCCGCCCCCGGTGTCCCAGCGGTCGCGTTCCTCCAGGACCGCGACCAGGAGCGCCTCCTTGGTCGGGAAGTAGTGCAGCAGGCCCTGCTGGGTCAGGCCCACCCGCTCGGCGACCGCGCCCAGGGAGGCGCCCCGGTAACCGCGCTCGGCGATCACCTCGACCGCGGCCCGCAGGATCTCCCCGCGCCGCTCCTCGCTCTTGGCCCTGGCCATCGCCCCGGCACCCCTTCCCGTTCGTCCGCCGGTCAGTCTCGGTCCGTCCCGGTCCGCACGCGGGCCACACTCTGCGGCCTGTCCCCGCCAGCAGGACCGTACGCCATTATTAGATCACGAAAATATTACGAACCCTACCGATCTACAGGTAGGAGGTTCACCATGGGGGCACCCCGCACCGCACTCGACGAGGAGGCAGGCCGTGACCGGCGACGCCCTCAACCCCGATCAGGTCCGTGAGCACGTGGTGGAAGCCGCGCTCGGCAAGCTCGACCTGGACACCAAGACCCGGCTGCTCGCCGGGCAGGACATGTGGAGCCTTCCGGCGGTCCCCGAGATCGGCCTGGAGTCCCTCGTGATGTCCGACGGCCCCATCGGCGTCCGCGGCGTCCGCTGGACCGCCGACGACCCGTCCGTCGCACTGCCCTCCCCGACCGCGCTCGCCGCCGCCTGGGACCCCGCGCTCGCCCGCCGGGCCGGCCGGCTGCTCGCCCAGGAGGCCCGCCGCAAGGGCGTCCACGTCCTGCTCGCCCCCACCGTCAACCTGCACCGCACCCCGCTGGGCGGCCGCCACTTCGAGTGCTACTCCGAGGACCCCTTCCTCACCGGGCAGGTCGGCACCGGCTACGTCCAGGGCGTCCAGGACGGCGGCGTCGGCACCACCGTCAAGCACTTCGTGGGCAACGACGCCGAGACCGAGCGCTTCACCGTCGACAACGTCATCGCCCCGCGTCCGCTGCGCGAGCTGTACCTGGCGCCCTTCGAGGCCATCGTCGCGAACGCCCACCCCTGGGGCATCATGACGGCGTACAACCGGATCAACGGCACCACGATGACCGAGCACCGCTACCTCGTGAACGAGGTCCTGCGCGGCGAGTGGGGCTTCGACGGCTACAACGTCTCCGACTGGATGGCCGCCCGCTCCACCACCGGCGACATCGAGGGCGGCCTCGACGTCGCCATGCCCGGCCCGCAGACCGTCTACGGCGACGCGCTCGCCGAGGCCGTCCGCGCCGGCGAGGTCGCCGAGTCCCTCGTCGACGACGCCGTGCGCAACGTGCTGCGCCTGGCCGCCCGCGTCGGCGTCCTCGAAGGTGCCCCCGCCGCCGTCACCGGGATCCCGGCCGCCCTCGACGGCCAGGCGCTGGCCCGCGAGATCGCCGCCCGCGGCTTCGTCCTGGTCCGCAACACCGACGACGCCCTCCCGCTGGACGCCTCCGCCTGCCGTACGGTCGCCCTGATCGGCGCCGCCGCCCGCGACGCCCGCATCCTCGGCGGCGGCTCCGCCACCGTCTTCCCCGAGCGGGTGGTCTCCCCGTACGACGGCCTCGCCGCGGCCCTGCCCGAGGGCGCCCTGACCTACGCCGTCGGCGCCGACCCCAGCGAGGAACCCGGCACCGCCGACAAGGGCTTCGAGCTGCGCGCGGTCTGCCGCGACGCCTCCGGCACCGTCCTCGGCGAGGGCAGCCTGCCGTCGGGCCAGGTCCAGTGGATCGGCGACGACCTGCCCGCCGGCGCCACCTACGAGACCATGGCGTCCATCGAGGTCACCGGCACCTTCACCCCGCGCGAGAGCGGCGAGCACGTCTTCGGCACCCGCGGCCTGGGCGCCTTCACCCTCACCGTCGGCGGCGCGCGGGTCTGGGAGGGCGTCCAGGAGATGGGCGACGAGGCCGACCCCTTCGAGGCCTTCTTCGGCGCCCCCAGCGAGCGCGGCCGGGTCGGCCTCACGGCGGACGAGCCGGTCGAGGTGTCCCTGACCTACCAGGTGCCCGACATGGCCGCCATGCCGCTGAAGGCGGTCATGTTCTCGCTGCTCCACCTCGGCCCGCGGCGCGACCCCGACGCGCTCATCGCCGAGGCCGTGGCGGCCGCCCGCGGCGCCGGCACCGCCGTCGTGGTCGTCGCCACCACCGAGCGCGTGGAGTCCGAGGGCTTCGACCGCACGGACCTGCGCCTGCCCGGCCGCCAGGACGACCTCGTCCGGGCCGTCGCCGCCGTCAACCCGAACACCGTGGTCGTCGTCAACGCCGGCTCCCCGGTGGAGCTGCCGTGGCGCGAGGAGGTGGCCGCGGTCCTGCTCACCTGGTTCCCCGGGCAGGAGGGCGGGGCGGCGCTGGCCGACGTCCTGCTGGGCGCCGCCGAGCCCGGCGGGCGGCTGCCCACCACCTGGCCCGCCGCCTTCGCGGACGCGCCGGTCACCGAGGCCGTTCCCACCAGCGGCCGTCTGGAGTACGGCGAGGGCGTCTTCATCGGCTACCGGGCCTACGAGAAGCACGGCATCACGCCCGCCTTCCCCTTCGGGCACGGCCTCGGCTACACCGACTGGGCGTACGAGTCGCTGGAGGTGAGCGACGGCACCGCGCGGGTCCGCGTCCGCAACACCGGGACCCGCCCGGGCCGCGAGACCGTCCAGGTCTACCTGGCCCCCGTCGAGGACTCCGTGGAGCGCCCCGCCGCCTGGCTGGCCGGCTTCGCCTCCGTCGAGGCGGGCCCCGGCGAGAGCGTCGAGGCGGAGATCCCCCTGCCCGCCCGTGCGTTCGAGATCTGGGACGAGGAGGCGTACGGCTGGCGGCGGATCGGCGGTGCCTACGAGGTCCGCGCGAGCCGTTCGTACGCCGACACGCGGCTCACGGAGACCCTCGCCGTCTGAGATGGCCGAAAATCACCCATGAACCGGACCGGGGGCGGCTCCTGACGGCCGCCCCCGGTCCCCAGGCCCCCGGCCACCCCTACCGCCCGCGCTCCGGGCCGGCCGGCTGCGGCGGCGGGGTCGCCGACGTCACCTGGCGGTGCGCCAGCTCCGCGAGCCGCGCCTGTCCGTTCTTGCCCGGGTGGAACCAGTCCCACCGGCTCAACTGCTCGGTCGTGAAGGGGTACTGGAAGACCGCGCCCCCGTCGTAGCGGCACAGCCTGTCCTTCGCGCACACCTCGCGCAGCACCTCGTTGTACGCCACCACGCGCGCCCGGACCTGCTCGCGCCGCGCCGTGGCCCCCGCGGAGACCGACTCGGCGTCCGCCAGCATCGACTGACAGATGCCCAGCTTCCAGATCTGCCGCCCGACCGGGCTGTCCTTGCCCTGCGCCCACAGTCGCTGCAGGTCGGGCACGCTGGAGACGTACACCTGGGACTTGGGCGAGGCCGTCCGCAGCCCGGCCATCGCCTGCTCGAACCCGGTCCTGAAGTCCGCCACCGGCGTCATCGACGAAGCGGTGGGCCGGCAGGCGTCGTTCGAGCCCACCATCACCGTGACCAGGTCGGGACGGTGCTGCGCCGCCGCGGTCAGCTGTCCGGGCAGATCCGCCATCCGCGCCCCCGTGACCGCGTAGTTCCAGCTGGCGGCCGGGGCCTGCGCCGCGCCGAGCAGCCGGCTCGCCAGCGACTGCACCTCGGGGTCGTTCCCGGTGGCCCAGGACGCCTCGGGGCAGTCGGCCAGAACCGAACAGGCATCGAAACCACGGGTGATGGAGTCACCCACAGCGGCGATGGAGGACGGCGCGGTGTTCCAGCGCGGCACCAGGCGCGCCGCGGCCTGCGACCCGCGCTCCCCGCCGGGCCCGGAATCCTCCGCGGAGCAGCCGCTCAACGCCCCGACCAGCACAACTGCCGCCGTGCCCGCGCCCGCGAGGGCGCGCGGCGCACGACGGCGCGGACCGGTGGTGCGCATGGTGTGGATCCCTCCCTTGTCGCCCGCCGCCCGCGGGGGGCGTCCTGCTGAGTGAAAGCTCTGTGTTTACGGGCCTGGGAGCGACCGTACGTCACACCCGGACCCCTGGCGCACGGTAGCTTTTTCCCGTGGCGTTTCGGCCGCAGGTCCCGTGGCGCAATGTCCGATCTTTTCCGGTAAATTACATCACGTCACATAGTGTCCGTTTTCAGGAGTTTCATTCCCGACCTCGTCCCCACACTGGAGGTCCCGGTGACGACACGTGGAGTTCTGTACGTGCACTCCGCACCGCGCGCGCTCTGCCCGCATGTGGAGTGGGCGGTCGCGGGCGTGCTCGGGGTGCGGGTGAACCTCGACTGGATCAGGCAGCCCGCCTCCCCGGGCACCTGGAGAGCGGAGTTCTCCTGGCAGGCCGAGGCGGGCACCGCCTCCAAGCTGGCCTCCGCCCTGCGCGGCTGGCACCTGCTGCGCTTCGAGGTCACCGCCGAGCCCTGCCCCACCGCCGAGGGGGAGCGCTACAGCTCCACCCCCGAACTCGGCATCTTCCACGCCGTCACCGGAATGCACGGCGACATCCTGGTCCCCGAGGACCGGCTGCGCGCGGCGCTGGCCCGGTCCGCGCGCGGCGAGACCGACCTGGAGGCGGAGATCGCCAAGCTGCTCGGCAAGCCCTGGGACGACGAGCTGGAACCCTTCCGCTACGCCGGCGAGGGCGCGCCCGTGCGCTGGCTCCACCAGGTCGTCTGAGCGCGGCCGTACGCACCGCCGCACCCGTACACGTACACGTACACGTACGACGAGGCCCACCCGGACGCGCCGGGTGGGCCTCGTCGCAGCTACGGATCAGACGCTGCGGAACGCCAGCGTCACGTTGTGGCCGCCGAAACCGAACGAGTTGTTGATCGCGGCGATCGTGCCCTCGGCGGGCAGCGCACGCGGCTCGCCGCGCACGATGTCGGCTTCGATCTCGTCGTCCAGCTCGTCCACGTTGATGGTCGGCGGGGCCGTCCGGTGGTAGAGCGCCAGCACGGTCGCGACGGTCTCGATACCGCCCGCGCCGCCCAGCAGGTGACCGGTCATCGACTTGGTGGCGGAGATCGCCACGTGGTCGAGGTCGTCGCCCAGGACCTTGCGCAGCGCCTTCAGCTCGGCGGTGTCACCCTGCGGGGTCGAGGTCGCGTGCGCGTTGAGGTGGACCACCTCGGCCGGCTTCAGACCCGTGTTGTCCAGCAGGTTCTGCACCGCGGCCGCGACACCGCGACCGGTCGGCTCGGGCTGCGCGATGTGGTGGGAGTCGGCTGACAGGCCCTGGCCCAGCACCTCGCAGTAGACCCGGGCGCCCCGCGCGGCGGCGTGCTCGGCGGACTCCAGGACCACGACGCCCGCGCCCTCGCCGAGCACGAAGCCGTCGCGGCCCTTGTCGTAGGGGCGCGAGGCCTTCTCGGGCTCGTCGTTGTTCTTGGACATCGCCATCATGTTGGCGAACGCGGCGATCGGCAGCGGGTGGATCGCCGCCTCGGTGCCGCCCGCGACGACCACGTCGGCGCGGCCGGTACGGATCATCTCGACGGCGTAGCCGATGGCCTCGGCGCCCGACGCACAGGCGCTGACCGGGGTGTGCACGCCCGCCTGGGCGTTCACCTCCAGGCCGACGTTGGCCGAGGGGCCGTTGGGCATGAGCATGGGGACGGTGTGCGGGGAGACCCGGCGCACACCCTTTTCCTTCAGTACGTCGTACTGGTCGAGCAGCGTGGTGACACCACCGATACCGGAGGCGATCACGGTGCCCAGACGCTCCGGGGCGATGGAGCTGTCCTCGCCCGCCGGAGCGGTGTAGCCGGCGTCGGCCCACGCCTCACGGGCCGCGATCAGCGCGAACTGCGCCGAGCGGTCCAGACGGCGGGCCAGCGGCCGGGGCAGGACCTCGGCCGGGTCGACCGCCGCGGGGGCGGCGATACGGACCGGCAGCTCGGCGAAGCGCTCACCTTCCAGGGGCTTCACTCCGGAACGACCGGCGAGCAGACCTTCCCAGGTCGAAGCGCTGTCGCCACCCAGCGGAGTGGTTGCGCCGATACCGGTGACGACCACGGTGCGATTGGTCGGGCTCACAGGAATTCTTTCTCCACAAATAGAGGGTGCGAAATTGTCACGGCGCCACCGCCGGGTGGCGACAAACGCTCGTCAGACTCAGGCCTGGTGCTTCAGGATGTAGTTGGCGGCGTCGCCAACGGTCTTGAGGTTCTTGACGTCCTCGTCCGGGATCTTGACGTCGAAGCGCTCTTCGGCTGCGACGACGACCTCGACCATGGACAGGGAGTCGACGTCCAGGTCGTCGGTGAAGGACTTGTCGAGCTCGACGTCCTCGGTCGGGATGCCGGCGATCTCGTTCACGATCTCCGCGAGACCTTCGACGATCTCTTCCAGGGTGGCGGCCATGTGGCGCTCCTTCGATAGCTATCTGGTGGATCAGGGTGGTTCAGGGAAGGGATGTGGATCCCGGGCCCTAGGGGAGGGTAACGACCGTCGCGGCGTAGACGAGTCCCGCCCCGAAGCCGATGACGAGCGCCGTGTCGCCGCTCTTCGCCGCTCCGGTCGCCAGGAGCCGCTCCATCGCGAGCGGGATCGAGGCGGCCGAGGTGTTGCCGGTGGTCTCCACGTCCCGGGCGACCGTGACGTGCTCCGGCAGCTTCAGAGTCTTCACCATCGAGTCGATGATCCGCATGTTGGCCTGGTGCGGAATGAAGACGTCCAGGTCGTCCGCGGTGATCCCGGCCGCGTCGAGCGCCTGCTGGGCCACCTTGGCCATCTCGAAGACGGCCCAGCGGAACACCGCCTGGCCCTCCTGCGTGATGGCCGGAAACTTCTCGCCGCCGTCCTTGCCGAGGTACTGGTCCCACGGCACGGTCTGCTTGATGGTCTCCGACTTGTCGCCCTCCGAACCCCACACCGTGGGGCCGATGGCCGGCTCGTCCGAGGGCCCGACGACCACGGCGCCGGCGCCGTCGCCGAACAGGAAGGCCGTCGCGCGGTCCTCCAGGTCGGTCAGGTCCGAGAGCCGCTCCACGCCGATGACCAGCACGTACGGCGCGGAACCCTCGACGACCAGGCCCTTGGCCAGCGTCAGGCCGTAGCCGAAGCCGGCGCAGCCCGCGGAGATGTCGAACGCGGCGGGCTTGCCCGCGCCGATCCGGTCGGCGATCTCGGTCGCGACGGCCGGGGTCTGCTTGAAGTGCGAGACCGTCGAGACGATCACGGCACCGATCTGCTCGGGGGAGATCCCGGCGTCCGCCAGGGCCTTGCCCGAGGCCTCCACCGACATCGCGGCCACCGTCTCCTCCGGGGAGGCCCAGTGGCGGGTGGCGATGCCGGAGCGGGACCGGATCCACTCGTCGGACGAGTCGATCGTCTCGAGGATGACCTCGTTGGGTACGACACGCGTCGGGCGGTAGCCGCCGACGCCGAGGATGCGCGCGTACGGGGAGCCCTTGGCAGGCTTGATCTTCGACATGCTGTGTGGGCTCCTTCTCTCAGCCCGCGTGCTCGGCGATGAGCGCCGCGGCCTTCTCGAGATCGTCCGGGGTCTTCAGGGCCACCGACGGCACGCCCTTGAGGGCACGCTTGGCCAGGCCCGTCAGCGTGCCGCCGGGGCACAGCTCGACGATCCCCGTGACGCCCAGCTCACGGAAGGTCTCCATGCACAGGTCCCAGCGGACCGGGTTGGCGACCTGGCCGACCAGGCGGGCGACGACATCGGCGCCCGAGGTGACGACCTGACCGTCCTTGTTGGAGACGTACGCCAGCGCGGGGTCGGCCACGGCGAGGGCGCTCGCGGCCTCCTCCAGCGTGGCGACCGCCGGGGCCATGTGGTGGGTGTGGAAGGCGCCCGCGACCTTGAGGGAAACGACCTTCATGGAACCTTCGGGCTTCTCGGCCTCCAGGGCAGCCAGCTGCTCCATGGTGCCGGCGGCCACGATCTGGCCCGCCCCGTTGATGTTGGCCGGGGTCAGCCCCAGCTTCTCCAGGTGCGCGACGACCACGTCCTGGTCACCGCCGAGGACCGCGGACATGCCGGTCTCGGTGACGGCGGCCGCCTCGGCCATGGCGAGCCCTCGGCGGCGGACGAGGGAGAGCGCGTCCTTCTCGGAGAGCACACCGGCGTACGCGGCGGCGGTGATCTCACCGACGCTGTGGCCGGCGACCGCGCCGAAGCCCGTCTGCAGGGCGGAGGCCGACAGCAGGCCGGCGGCTACCAGCAGCGGCTGGGCGACGGCCGTGTCGCGGATCTCGTCCGCGTCGGCCTTCGTGCCGTAGTGGGCAAGGTCGAGCTCGATGGCGTCCGACCACGCGGCGACGCGGTCGGCGGCGCCGGGGAGGTCGAGCCAGGGGGTCAGGAAGCCGGGCGTCTGAGCGCCTTGGCCGGGAGCGACGAGTACGAGCACCCTCACACTCTCTCTTGTGTTCGGTCCACGCCGCCCGTGGGGACAGGGACGAAGAACCGTCGGGGTAATTGTTGATGTCCGACAAAAGTCTAGGACTGCTGATCGCCGTCGGCCAGACGCCCGAGAATGAGCGCGATCCGCAAGGTGAATGCGGAACGGACATCAGAGGGTGACCAGCCGGTGACGTCGGTCACACGTCGGAGCCGGTAGCGCACCGTGTTCGGGTGCACGAACAGCATCCGAGCTGCGCCTTCGAGACTGCTCGCCTGTTCGAGATACACGCTCAGCGTCTCCAGCAGAGCGGAACCCGCCTCCTCCAGCGGTCTGTAGATCTCCTCCACCAGCTGTTCGCGTGCCGAAGGGTCGGAGGCGATGGCGCGCTCCGGCAGGAGATCATCCGCCAGTACCGGCCGCGGCGCGTCCTGCCACGCCGAGCAGGCCTTCAGGCCGGCCGCCGCGGCCTGCGCGGACCGGGTCGCCGCCATCAGGTCCGGCACCACCGGACCGGCCACCACCGGACCTGCGGCGAACGGCCCGATCAGGGACTTCGCGACCTGGAGCGGATTGTCGCTGCCACCCGCGATCACGACGAGGCGGTCGCCGAGCACCCCGGTCAGGACCTGGAGCTTGTGGTGCCGGGCGGCCCGCCGGATCGCCTCGACCGTCAGCTCGCTGTCCCCGTCCGGGGCGGTGCCCAGCACCACGCACACGTGGTCGGGCGAGTTCCAGCCGAGCGCCGCCGCCCGGGACAGCGCGCCCTCGTCGGCCTCCCCGGACAGCACCGCGTTGACGACCAGCGACTCCAGGCGGGCGTCCCACGCGCCGCGTGCCTCGGCGGCCTGCGCGTACACCTGCGCCGTGGCGAAGGCGATCTCCCGGGCGTAGACGAGCAGGGCCTCGCGCAGGATCGACTCGTCGCCGGGCGCGGCCACCTCCTCGATGGCCGCCTCCATGACCTCGATGGTCGTACGGACCATCTCGACGGTCTGGCGCAGCGTGATCGCCCGCGTCAGCTCGCGCGGGGCGGTGCCGAACACGTCGGTCGAGATCGCCTGCGGGGTCTCGGGGTGCCGGAACCACTCGGTGAACGCGGCGATACCGGCCTGGGCGACCAGGCCGATCCAGGACCGGTTCTCCGGGGGCATCGCCCGGTACCACGGCAGCGTCTCGTCCATGCGGGCGATCGCGTTCGCGGCGAGCCGTCCGGAGGATTTCTCCAGGCGGCGCAGCGTCGCGGTATGCGGATGGGCGGGTTGCGCGTGATGCGCCGGGGAAAGCTCACGTTCGGGTTCGGGCACGGGACAAGACTGCCTTATCCGGACGCCCGGGCCGAGTCCCGGGTCTACCGTGACCCCCATGATTGATGTACGCCGAGGCGCCGACCGCTATCCGGGCGGGGACGCGACGGCCGGGATCACGACCCGCCACGCGTTCTCCTTCGGGAACTTCTACGACCCCGACAACGTGCGCTTCGGGCCCGTGCTGGCCTGCAACGAGGAGGTCCTGGAGCCGGGGGCCGGTTTCGAGGAGCACGCGCACAGCCACACCGAGATCGTCACCTGGGTGGTGGAGGGCGAACTCACGCACAAGGACACCACCGGGCACGCGAGCGTGGTGCGTGCCGGGGAGCTCCAGCACTTCAGCAGCGGGGCCGGGGCGCGGCACGTGGAGCGCAACGACGCCACCGTGCGGCTGCGCTTCCTGCAGATGTGGCTGGCGCCGCTGCTGCCGGGCGGCGAGCCCGCGTACACGGCGGTGCCGGGCGTCGCCGACGGCACGTCGTACCCGGTCCCGGCGGCGGGCGCGGTGCTGCACGTGCGCCGTCCGGGCGCGGGCGAGCGGGTCGCCGTACCGGACGCGCCGCGGGTCTACCTGCACGTGGTGCGGGGGGACCTGCGCCTGGACGGCGAGGAGCTCGGGCCCGGGGACGCGGCGCGGATCACCGGCGAGAGCGGTCTGGAGATCGTGGCGGGATCCCCGGGCGAGCTGCTGCTCTGGGAACTGGAGGTGTAGGCCTGCGGTGGTCGCCTAGCGGGCGGCGAGTTCGGCGAGGACCGCGTCGGTGAACGGGGGCCAGGCCTCGACGGCCCACGGGCCGAAGGCGCGGTCGGTCAGCGCCACGCAGGCGGCGCGGGCGTCCGGGTCCACCCACAGGAAGGTGCCGGACTGGCCGAAGTGGCCGAAGGCGCGGGGTGAGGATCCGGCGCCGGTCCAGTGCGGGGACTTGCCGTCGCGGATCTCGAAGCCCAGGCCCCAGTCGTTGGGGGACTGGTGCCCGTACCCCGGCAGGACGCCCTTCAGGCCCGGGTGGACCACGGACGTGGCGGCGGCGACGGTACGGACGTCCAGCAGCCGGGGGGCCTGCAGCTCGGCGGCGAAGCGCACCAGGTCGGCGACGGTGGAGACGCCGTCCTTGGCGGGCGACCCCTCCAGGGTGGTCGCGGTCATCCCCAGCGGCTCGCAGACCGCCTGGTACAGGTACTCGGCGAACGGGATGCCGGTGGCCTTGGTGATGTGGTCGCCCAGCACCTCGAACCCGGCGTTGGAGTACAGCCGGCGCTGCCCGGCCGGAGCCATCTGGCGGTGCTCGTCGAAGGCCAGGCCGCTGGTGTGCGCGAGCAGGTGACGGACCGTGGAACCCTCGGGGCCGGCCGGCTCGTCGAGCTCGATCGCGCCTTCCTCGTACGCGACGAGGGCGGCGTAGGCGGCGAGCGGCTTGGTGACGGAGGCGAGCGGGAAGCGGTGGGCGACCGGACCGTGCGCTCCGGTGACGGTGCCGTCCGCCCGGACGACGGCGGCCGCCGCGTTCGGCACCGGCCAGTTCTCGATGATCCGCAGGCTCTCCATGCCGCTGAGCCTACTTGCTTGGAGTGCACTCCAGGGTTTTAGCGTGTGGGTCATGAGCCTGACGCGGACGACGCGGTACACGATCAGTGAGGTCGAGGCCCGGACCGGTCTGACCCAGCACACCTTGCGCTGGTACGAGCGGATCGGCCTGATGCCCCACGTGGACCGGTCGCACTCCGGGCAGCGGCGGTTCACCGACAAGGACCTCGACTGGCTGGCCTTCGTGGGCAAGCTCCGCGCCACCGGGATGTCGGTGGCGGACATGGTCCGGTACGCGGAGCTGGTCCGCGCCGGTGAGCAGACCTTCGACCAGCGGCGGGAGCTGCTGGAGCAGACGCGGCGCGAGGTGGCCGCGCGGATCGCGGAGCTGACGGACGCGCTGGCCGTACTGGACTACAAGATCGGCATCTACGGCGGAAAGGCATCCTCATCATGACCCCTTCGGGAACCACTGCGGGAACCCCTTCGGGAACGGGGCCGGAGCTGGGCCGCCAGGGCCTGGGCTGCATGGGCATCAGCGAGTTCTACGGCGCCACCGACGAGGCGGCGGCGCGGGACACGCTGGAGGCGGCGCTGGAGGCGGGCGTCAGGCTGTTCGACACGGCGGACGTCTACGGGCGCGGGCGCAACGAGGAGTTCCTGGCGCCGTTCCTGGCGGCGCACCGGGACGAGGTCACGCTGGCCACGAAGTTCGGCATCGAGCGCAACGACGACCCGCACTACCGCGGGACCCGCAACGACCGGGCGTACGTCCGGCAGGCGGTGGAGGCCAGCCTGAAACGGCTGGGCGTGGACGTCATCGACCTCTACTACATGCACCGGCGGGACCCGCGGGTGCCGCTGGCCGAGTCGGTCGGCGCGATGGCGGAGCTGGTGGCGGAGGGCAAGGTCCGTCACCTGGGGCTGAGCGAGGTCACCGGCGCGGAGCTGCGCGAGGCGTACGCGGTGCACCCGATCGCGGCGCTGCAGTCGGAGTGGTCGCTGTTCAGCCGGGACGTGGAGCGCAGCGCGGTGGGCGCGGCGGCGGAGCTGGGGGTGGCCTTCGTGCCGTACTCGCCGCTCGGGCGGGGCTTCCTGACGGGGGCGTTCGCGGACGCCGGCGCGGAGCTGTCGGCCGAGGACTACCGCCGCTACCAGCCGCGGTTCACCGGGGACAACGCGAGGGCCAACGCGGAGCTGCTGGCCCCGGTCCGCGAGGTCGCGGCGGCGCACGGGGCGACGGCGGCGCAGATCGCGCTGGCGTGGGTGCACGGGCGGGCGTCGGTGCACGGGCTGACGGTGGTGCCGATCCCGGGGACGCGGCGGCGGTCACGGCTGGCGGAGAACGCGGCGGCCGCCGCGATCCGGCTGACCCCGGCCGAACTGGCCCTGCTGGAACCGCTGGCCTCCCGCGTCGCGGGCGACCGCTACCCCGACATGACCTTCACCTCGGTCCCCCGCGAGCCCTGACCTGCGGGGCCCCGCGCCTCAAACGCCGGCGAGGCTGGGGTGGCGCCCGGCGGCGCTGGACGGGTGCCCGGGGGCTCTCCCCGTACGTGCGCTTCGCGCCCGTGCGCTCAAACGCCGCGCGGGCTTTCCATGCCCCGCCGGGCACCTGATCCAGCCTCGCCGGCGTTTGAGGCGCGGGGGCCCGGGGGCGGAGCCCCCGGAACCGGCCCGCCGGGCACCCGTTCAGCGCCGCCGGGCACCTGATCCAGCCCCGCCGGCGTTTGAGGCGCGGGGGCGCGGGGGCGGAGCCCCCGGGGTGGGGGCGTCAGGCGTCGGCCGTGAAGCGGTCGCGGAGGGTGGTGTACTCGGCGTCCGTCAGCAGGCCCGCGCCGTGCAGCTCCGCCAGGTGCCGCAGGCGGTCCGAGGTGTCCTCGCGCCCCGGCACGGGTCCCGCCGCCACCGGGGTGCGGCGGCGGATCGCCGCCAGGACCGCCGCCGCGAACGGCAGCGACTCGTGCACCGCCCCGTTGCCCATCCCGAACACCACGGCCGCCGGATCCTGGTCCGCCGGCACCGGCACGGGCACCGGCGCCGCGCCCCGCTCCGCTCCGCCCCCGTCCCGCAGCACCAGCCGCAGGTGGCCCCCCGGCCCCTCCGGCGAGTGCCACTCCACGTCCGAGATCTCCGCCAGCGGATAAGTGCGGTCGCCCGACTTCCACTTGGTGCTCGACGCCCCGGTCCGCGACCAGCGGAAGGTCACCGCCCCCGCCTCGAACGTGGCGCGCGCGTCGTACGCCTTCAGCTGCAGCGGCGGCTGCGGCACCTCGACCAGGAAGCGCTCCGCGGGCTCGTCCGTCAGCCGCGCCTCCAGCGCCTCGGCCAGCGACTGCGCCCGCGCCGCCCGCTCACCCGGCAGCACCAGGCGGTACGGATCGCACACATCCCTCAGCTGCCCCGCGGCCACCTCCGCCAGCGGGTCCGCCCCCGGCCTCGGCTCGGCGCGCAGCACCACCGTGTCCCGCTTCCCCGCGGTCACGCTCAGCCCGGCCAACGCCTCGTACGGGATGCGGCGCTGCCCCAGCGCGGACCACAGCCGCGGCGTACGTATGCCCCGTTCGAAGCGGATGAGCACCGAGTCCGAGTCGAACTCCCAGACGGCATGATTTCCGGCCAGTACGTCACCCATGCGGGCCATCGTAAGGGAGCCGGCACGAGTCGTCCCCGCCCGCGCACACCACCGAACCGTACGAACCGGTTCCGATTTTGGCGAAGTTGTCCACCGACTGGGTCCCTGGCTCGAAATAGCCGGTGTGGTTCTTCGCCCCGGCGGCCGACAGCCGGCGCGACCCGAAGGCCTGCGAGACGGGGTCCGCCCCGTGGCCGACGCCGCCGACCTCCAGGTGCGGAACGTCCTCGATCCAGTCGTCCTCGGCCCGCGTCGCCCACACCCGCGCCGCCGTGCCCAGGCCGGTCACGTTCGGCGCGCGCATGCCGGGGCTGCCGGCCACGACGATGTCGGTCACCCGGTCCGGCAGCCGGCGCGCGGCCACGCCGCACACCACCGAGCCGTAGCTGTGGCAGAACAGGGCCACCGTGGCATCGCCCGGCAGCGCCGCCGCCAGCGACTCCAGGCGGACGGACCCGTCCATCGCCATCCGGCCGGTGGCCGCGTCCATGCCCACTCCGGCCGGGGTGGTGTAGTCGGCCCACGCGATCACCGCGGTCGGTGTCCGCGGGTCCTGCGCGCGCTCGGCGGCGTACAGCGACTCGGCCATCCCCACCGGCGCGCTGTAGTGGCGCTGGGTCCGCTCGAAGGTCAGCAGGTCGGTGTCGACGCCGGGGACGATGACCGAGACCCGCCGCGCGCGGTCGAGGTCGCCGAAGACCTCGGCGGCGCGGCCGCTGCCGGTCGGGTCGAAGGCGAGGATCTGCCGGCCGGGTTCGGCGAGCGAGGCCAGGCGGTTCGAGAGCCGGCCGGCCTCGGTGCGGTCGGCGGGAGCCAGCCGTACGTCCTCGGAGCGCAGGGCGGCCACGCGCTCGGCCTGCGCCAGGGCGCGCCGGTTGGCCCGGTAGCGCAGCTGCGCGGGGGCCCCGTCGAGGTTGCCGACCACCAGCGGGTGGGTGTCGGCCAGGTACGCCTGCTCCGCCCCGCCGAGGCCGGCGAAGAAGCGCGCGACGGTCCGTACGGGGGAGTCGGCGGGCGGCAGCGGCCGGCCGCCCGGGCGGTCGGCGGCCCACGCGGCGAGCGCGGGGACGCGCGGGGAGACCTCTTCGTCGGGCCGGTGCACCGCGGTCCAGCCGGTGGTGGCGAGCATGACGAACACCACGACGAGCGCGAGGTAGGCGCGCAGCGTGGTGGGCGAGGGGGGAGCGGTGGGGAGGGCGGGGCCGGGCACGTTCACTGGGAAACAGCGTAAGAGAGCTCCGGCGGCCGTGGTGCGCCGGGTGACCGGGGTCACCGCCGACCGGGTCACCCCCGGAGCGGACGCCCTGTCAGCGCCAGTCGGCGGCCAGAGCCGGGCTGATCTGGTCGAGGTAACTCTCCGTCATGCGGCGGATCGCCTCGACGCTGGTGTCGTCGCCCTGTCCCCACAGCCGTCCGGTGACACGCATCACACCCGAGAAGGCGGCGACGGCGACCCTCGGGCGCGGGTCGGTGTCGACGTCGAGGCCCTCGCGCTCGGCGATCAGCGCCGCGATCCGCTCCTCCAGCTCGGTGGAGCGGCGCAGGTGCACGGCGAGCAGGGCCGGGGTGGACTCGATCAGCCGGTAGGTGCGCATGTAGAGGTCGACGGGGACGGCCTCGGTGATGGCCTCGCCGATGGTGTCCCAGGCCTCCAGTACGGCGTTGCGCATGGCGCGCAGGGGGCCCTCGGTGGCCGGGCGGGCCTGCAGCGCGGCCACGAAGTGGCTCTCGACGAGGTCCTGGACGGCGAAGGCGACCTCCTCCTTGTTCGCGAAGTAGCGGAAGAAGGTGCGCTGGGAGACGTCGACGGCCTCGGTGATCTCGTCGACGGTCGTCCGCTCGTACCCCTGCTCGACGAAGAGGAGCAGCGCGGCGCGCAGCAGTGCGTCGCGGGTGCGCCGCTTCTTGCGTTCGCGCAGGCCCGCCGGGGCCGCCGGCGCGGGCTGCTGGTCGGTGATCAACCGCGGGTCCTCTCGGGTGCGCATCTGACGCTGAGTGAGCGGTCAGGGTACCTGTGACCGACCTGACAGTGGCTGCCCCGTTAAGCCGTTTGTGAACTGTCAGTCGCTGTCACTAGCCTGGCGGCATGACGAGTCAGATCACCCTCGACGACCGGGTGCCCGCCAAGGAGCCCGCCCCCGGACCGGCCTCCTCCGGACTGCGCGGTCACCCCTGGTTGACGCTCTTCGCCGTGGCGATCGGCGTCATGATGGTCACCCTCGACGGCACCATCGTGGCCGTCGCCAACCCCGCGATCACCGCGGACCTCGGCGCCACGCTCGCCGAGGTGCAGTGGATCACCAACGGCTACCTGCTGGCCCTCGCCGTCTCCCTGATCACCGCCGGCAAGCTCGGCGACCGGTTCGGCCACCGCCAGACCTTCCTCATAGGCATCGCCGGCTTCGCGGTCTCCTCGGCCGCGATCGGCATCTCCGGCAGCGTCGAGCTCGTGATCGGCTTCCGCGTGGCGCAGGGCCTGTTCGGCGCGCTGCTGATGCCTGCCGCGCTCGGCCTGCTGCGCGCCACCTTCCCCGCCGAGAAGCTCAACATGGCCATCGGCATCTGGGGCATGGTCATCGGCGCCTCCACCGCCGCCGGCCCGATCGTCGGCGGCCTGCTCGTCGAGCACGTCAACTGGCAGTCCGTCTTCTTCATCAACATCCCCGTCGGTGTGATCGCGCTCGTCTTCGGCCTGGTGATCCTGCTCGACCACCGGGCGGAGAACGCCCCGCGCTCCTTCGACCTGCTGGGCATCGTGCTGCTGTCGGCGGCGATGTTCTCCCTGATCTGGGCGCTCATCAAGGCCGCCGAATGGGGCTGGGGCGACACCAGGACGCTGCTCTTCCTGGGCGCGTCCGTGCTCTGCTTCGCGCTGTTCGCCTTCTGGGAGACGCGCGTGGCCGAACCGCTCATCCCGCTCGGCATGTTCCGCTCGCTGCCGCTGTCCGCCGGCACCGTGCTGATGGTGCTGATGGCCTTCGCCTTCATGGGCGGACTGTTCTTCGTCACCTTCTACCTGCAGAACGTCCACGGCATGAGCCCGGTCGACAGCGGCCTGCACCTGCTGCCGCTCACCGGAATGATGATCGTCGGCTCGCCGCTCGCCGGCGCCGCCATCACCAAGATCGGCCCGCGGATCCCGCTGGTCCTGGGCATGGTCGCCACCGCCGTCGCCTGCTTCGGGATGGCCCGGCTCACCCCGGACACCGGCACCCTGACCATGTCGCTGTGGTTCGCCCTGCTGGGCCTGGGCCTCGCGCCCGTCATGGTCGGCGCCACCGAGGTCATCGTCGGCAACGCCCCGCTGGAGCTCTCCGGTGTCGCCGGCGGCCTCCAGCAGGCCGCCATGCAGGTCGGCGGCAGCCTGGGCACCGCGGTGCTGGGCGCCGTCATGGCCGGCACCGTCACCGACACGTTCGGGGACAAGTGGGCGGCCGCGCAGCTGCCGCCGCTCGCCCCCGAGCAGCTGGCGCTGGCCGAGTCCGCCGTCACGGTCGGCGTGGCTCCGGTCGACCCCGCCATGCCGCCGGAGATGGCCGCGGCCGTCATCCAGGTGGCGCACCAGACCTTCGTCGACGGCATGAGCACGGCCTTCACCGTCGCCGGCGTCGTCGCGGTGCTCGCCGCGGTCGTCGCGGGCTTCACCAAGCGCGGTGCGAACGCGGAGGCGGGCGCGGGCGCGGCCCACATCTGACGGCCCGCGGCTCCCGGCCGCGGCACGCCCCCGGAGGCGTCAATTCCGTACGTACGACAGCCCCGCCAGCCCCTGCCGGCGGGGCTGTCCCCTATCCGGGTGATCCCGTCCCGGCGATCTTCCACTCGCACATCGCCGCAGGTCAGCGTGGTCTCGTCCACCGATTCGAACCACTCGGGAGCTGATCGACATGCGTACCACCCACGCCTTCCTCGCCGCCGCCGCGCTGACCCTGACCGCGCTGCTGCCCGGCGCCCCCGGGGCGCACGCCGCCCCGCAGCCGCTCGGGCGGTGCGAGACCGGGCAGCTGTGCCTGTGGGCGAAACCCGATTTCCGCGGCACCCGGCAGGTCCATGAGCTGAGCACCGTGGCCGTGGACTCGTGCGTACCGCTGCCCGAGGGCACCAGCGCGCAGTCCCTCGCCAACCGCACCGGGCGGCCGGTGACCACCTTCCAGTCGGCCGTGTGCGAGGAGACCGGGGAGTTCCAGACCTACCCGGGCGACGGCGTCTGGCTGCCCCAGTCGCCCTACCAGGTCCGCGCCTTCAAGGTCCGGGAGAGTTAGGGGATGCCCGGCGGGGCCCGGCCGAACCGCCGGGCCCGCTTGCCCGGGCCCGCTCGCCCCGGCCCGCCTGCCGCCGCGGGCTTGCCGGAACGTCGCGGGACGTCGCGGACGCGATCTACGAGGTCGCCAGGTACTCCCGGGCCGCGCGGACCGCCTCCGCCGGGGTCCGCCGCGCCATCAGCACGCACAGCGTGTACGCGGCGTCGTCCAGCTCCTGCAGGGCCTGCTCGCCCCCGCCCTCGGCGGCCGCCCGGCAGTCGAGGTACCGGCCGAGCACCTCGCCCGCGTACCCCCGGTCGGGTGCCAGCTGCAGGGCCGGCTCCGCGATGTCCGGCCCGCCCGTGACGGAGTTCCGTGCCCGGGCCCCTTCGACCGCCGCCCGCAGCGCCCGGCCGACCCGCCCGGGGACCGGCGCTCCGGGCGTACGGGTGACCAGCACCCGGGCCACGTCGTGGACGCCCGTCCCGGTGGCCGCCGAGGCGGCGGTCAGGATCCGGCGCGCGGTACGGGCCGTGCACGGCGTCAGGGCCATCAGCATGCCCACGGCCATCGCGACGGTGGCGTCCGCGCCCGCCGGCGCGTGCGGAGCCCCGGATCGCGCGGTGGCGGGAGTGGTGACGGGGAACGTCATGGGCTCTCCTTCGAAGAAACCCCCGCCCATTCAAACACCACGCCCGGTGACCGTCACCTCACGCCTTCGCCGGGCGCGGGCACGATGGCGGGCGGGACCGCGGGCACCGTGACGGGCGGGGCCTCGCCGCCCAGCCGGGACACCTCGGCGCGCAGGGCCCGTACCTCCGCCTGGAGGTCCTGGATGGCCGCCAGTTGGAGCCGTTCCACGTGGTCGTCCCGCTCGAAGCGGGCGATGAACCAGGCGGCGATGTTGGCGGTCACCACACCCAGCAGGGCGATCCCGGACAGCATCAGGCCGACGGCCAGGACCCGGCCCAGGCCCGTGGTGGGGGAGTGGTCGCCGTACCCCACCGTCGTCATGGTGGTGAACGACCACCACACCGCGTCGCCCAGGTTCTTGATGTTGCCGTCCGGCGCGTCGCGCTCCACGCTCAGCACCGCCAGCGAGCCGAACATCATCAGCCCCACCACGGCCCCGGCGACGTACGTGGTCAGCCGCACCTGCGGAGCCATCCGGGCCCGCCGGCCCACCAGCAGCAGGGTGGCGACCAGTCGCAGCAGCCGCAGCGGCTGCACCAGCGGCAGCACCACGGCCGCCAGGTCCAGCCAGTGCGTGCGCACGAAGCGCCGGCGGTCGGCCGCCAGGCCGAGGCGGATCAGGTAGTCGGCGGCGAAGGCCCCCCACACCACCCACTCCGCGTAGGTGCAGGCCCGGTGCACGGCCGGGCTCGCGTCGGGCACGACGATCGGCACGGCGTAGGCGGCGGCGAAGGCCACGGCGAGCACCAGCAGCGGGGTCTGCGTACGGCGCTCCCACCGTGCCTGGCGGGAGGGTTCCTTCATGCCCAGCATCGTAAAGAACGAGTAAGGGCGCCGGGACGGGTGTCCCGGCGCCCTTACTGCGGCCTGCGCCTGCGGCCTGCGCGCGTCGGCTAGGCGTCGCCGCCCGCCGCGCCCGGGTCGGCGGCGGCCACGTCGAGCAGCTGGTAGCGGTCGACGGCCTGCTTCAGCACCGAGCGGTCGATCCTGCCCTCCTTGGCGAGCTCGGTGAGCACCGCCAGGACCACCGACTGCGCGTCGATGTGGAAGAACCGGCGGGCCGCGCCACGGGTGTCGGCGAAGCCGAAGCCGTCCGCGCCGAGCGAGGTGTACGCCCCCGGCACCCAGCGGGAGATCTGGTCCGGAACCGCCCGCATCCAGTCGGACACCGCCACGAACGGGCCCTCGGCACCCGACAGCTTCCGCGTCACGTACGGGACGCGCTGGTCCTCCTCCGGGTGGAGCAGGTTGTGCTCCTCCACGGCGACGGCCTCGCGGCGCAGCTCGTTCCAGGAGGTCGCCGACCAGACGTCGGCCCGGACGTTCCAGTCCGCCGCCAGGATCCGCTGGGCCTCGAGAGCCCACGGCACCGCCACGCCCGAGGCCAGGATCTGCGCCGGGATGACGCCCGTCTCGCCCGCCGACACCCGGTGGATGCCCTTGAGGATGCCGTCCACGTCCACGTCGGCCGGCTCGGCCGGGTGCTGGATCGGCTCGTTGTAGACGGTCAGGTAGTAGAAGACGTCCTCGGCCTCCGGCCCGTACATCCGCCGCAGACCGTCCTGGACGATGTGCGCGATCTCGTAGCCGTACGCCGGGTCGTACGCGACGCAGCCCGGGTTCGTCGACGCCAGCAGCTGGGAGTGGCCGTCCGCGTGCTGCAGGCCCTCACCTGTCAGGGTGGTCCGGCCGGCGGTCGCGCCGAGCACGAAGCCGCGCGCCAGCTGGTCGGCCATCTGCCAGAACTGGTCACCCGTGCGCTGGAACCCGAACATCGAGTAGAAGACGTAGACCGGGATCAGCGGTTCGCCGTGCGTCGCGTACGCCGAGCCCGCCGCGATCAGCGAGGCCGTGCAGCCCGCCTCCGAGATGCCGTCGTGCAGCATCTGGCCGGTCGGCGACTCCTTGTACGCGAGCAGCAGCTCGCGGTCGACCGCCTCGTACTGCTGGCCCAGCGGGTTGTAGATCTTGGCGCTCGGGAAGAAGGCGTCCATGCCGAAGGTGCGGTACTCGTCGGGCGCGATCAGCACGAAGCGCTTGCCGATCTCCTTGTCCCGCATCAGGTCCTTCAGGATGCGGACGAAGGCCATCGTGGTCGCGATCGACTGCTGGCCCGAGCCCTTCTTGGCGGCCGCGTACGCCGCGTCGTCCGGCAGCTGGAGCGGCTTGGCACGCACCACACGGGTCGGCACGTAGCCGCCGAGCCCGCTGCGGCGGTCGTGCATGTACTGGATCTCCTCGGAGTTCCGGCCCGGGTGGTAGTACGGCGGCAGGCCGCTCTCCAGCTGCGCGTCCGTGATCGGGATGTGCAGGCGGTCGCGGAAGCCCTTGAGGTCGTCGACCGTCAGCTTCTTCATCTGGTGGGTCGCGTTGCGGCCCTCGAAGTTCGGACCCAGCGTCCAGCCCTTGATCGTGTGCGCCAGGATCACCGTCGGCTGGCCCTTGTGGGCCTTGGCCGCCGCGTACGCCGCGTAGATCTTCTTGTGGTCGTGGCCGCCGCGGCCCAGGTGGAGCAGCTGCTGGTCGGTCATGTTGTCGACCATCGCGCGCAGCCGGTGGTCGTCGCCGAAGAAGTGCTCACGGATGTACGCACCCGTCTCGGTGGCGTACGTCTGGAACTGGCCGTCCGGCGTCGAGTTCATCTTGTTGACGAGGATGCCGTCGCGGTCCTGCGCGAGCAGCGGGTCCCAGGAGCGGTCCCAGATCAGCTTGATGACGTTCCAGCCGGCACCGCGGAAGACCGACTCCAGCTCCTGGATGATCTTGCCGTTGCCGCGCACCGGGCCGTCGAGGCGCTGCAGGTTGCAGTTCACGACGAAGGTCAGGTTGTCCAGGCCCTCGCGGGCGGCGAGCGTGAGCTGGCCCAGCGACTCCGGTTCGTCCATCTCGCCGTCACCGAGGTACGCCCACACGTGTGACGCGGAGGTGTCCGCGATCCCGCGCGCCTCCATGTACCGGTTCATCCGCGCCTGGTAGATCGCGCCGATCGGGCCGAGGCCCATCGAGACGGTCGGGAACTCCCAGAAGTCCGGCATCAGGCGCGGGTGCGGGTAGCTGGACAGCCCGTACGGCGCCTTCGACCTCTCCTGGCGGAACGCGTCGAGCTGCTGCTCGGAGAGGCGGTCCAGGAGGTAGGCGCGGGCGTAGACACCGGGGGAGGCGTGCCCCTGGAAGAAGATCTGGTCCCCGCCGTCGCCCTCGTCCTTGCCCCGGAAGAAGTGGTTGAAGCCCACGTCGTAGAGGGAGGCGGAGGAGGCGAACGTCGCGATGTGGCCGCCGACGCCGATCCCGGGGCGCTGGGCGCGCGAGACCATCACGGCCGCGTTCCAGCGGGTGGCGTTGAGGACCTTGCGCTCGATCTCCTCGTTGCCGGGGAAGAACGGCTCGTCCTTGGTGGCGATGGTGTTGACGTAGTCCGAGCTGCGCATCTCGGGGACGGCCACGCGCTTCTCGCGGGCCCGCTCGATCAGCCGCAGCATCAGGTAGCGGGCGCGCTCCCGGCCCCGCTCGTCGACGGCGGCGTCAAGGGAGTCGAGCCACTCCTGGGTCTCCTCGGGATCGAAGTCCGGGACCTGGCTCGGAAGGCCGCCAATGATGATCGGGTTGCGATCGGATGCGGAAGCCACGCTGTTCCTTCACTGTCGGGGGGAGTCGTGCCTTGGATCACACCGGCTCCCATCGTGTACCGCCGACCGGGAATCGTCATCTTTACCGTGGGGTAACCCCTGGTGAGTTCCAGCCACCCTGGATCGTTCACGGGACGCTCCGGACAGATCGCAACCTTACGCCCAGCCCCCGGACGGGTCCGTAAGACCGTTCGTCCCCCGACGGGGTACGAAAGTCCTCCGGAGCTGCCGAATATCCTGGAATGGTGTGGCATGGACCATGGGAGATGCGGCGCGGTGGTGTCAGGAGTTGCGTGGAGACGGCCCCAAACGTCACTGTTTCGACGGTCTCGACCGCCGGGTACTTGCGCGATCCGCCGCTCCCGTGTGGACTACGCCCAATGCTGCGCGTACGCGCGCGGCCCGAAGACATTCACCGAACACGAGCAGGAGGCACCCCGTGAGCGCGACCGCGGACCACGCGGAGAGCAACCTGGCCACCCGGCTGGGTTTCCAGTCCGAACAGGTGGTCCAGGAGATCGGCTACGACGACGATGTCGATCAGAATTTCCGTGAACTGGTCGAGGAACTCATCGGCAATGATCTTGTAGATGAGGAATACGACGACGTGGCCGACGCGGTACTGCTGTGGTTCCGCGACGAGGACGGTGACCTGACCGACACCCTGGTCGACGCCACCGAACTGGTCGAGGACAGCTCGCTGATCCTGCTGCTGACCCCCAAGACCGGCCGGCCCGGTTACGTGGAGGCCAGCGACATCAGCGAGGCCGCCCAGACGGCGGGCCTGTCGCAGACCAAGAGCGTCAGCGTGGGCAAGGAGTGGAACGCCAGCCGCCTGATGACACCCAAGGCCGCCAAGTCCAAGCGCTGAGCCGCGCGCAGGCCATGCGCTGAGCCGCGCGCCGCGGCCGAGCGGACGACGAACCCCGCCGACCCCGAGGGTCGGCGGGGTTTCTGCGTGCCCGCGGGGCGCCCCGTACGCCGGCCGCGGGCCGCAGGCCCTAGGCTGGGCCCACCCGAACAGCCCAGCGAGAGGGATACGAGAGATGGCGATCGAGGTCGGCACCAAGGCCCCGGACTTCGAGCTCAAGGACAACCACGGCCGCGCCGTACGCCTTTCCGACTTCCGTGGCGAGAAGAACGTCGTTCTGCTGTTCTACCCCTTCGCCTTCACCGGTGTGTGCACCGGCGAGCTCTGCGAGCTGCGCGACCAGCTGCCGCGCTTCCAGAACGACGACGTCCAGCTGCTGGCCGTCTCCAACGACTCCGTGCCGACCCTGCGCGTGTTCGGCGAGCAGGAGGGGCTGGAGTACCCGCTGCTGTCGGACTTCTGGCCGCACGGCGAGACCTCCCGCGCCTACGGCGTCTTCGACGAGGAGAAGGGCTGCGCGGTCCGCGGCACCTTCGTCATCGACAAGGACGGCATCGTGCGCTGGACCGTGGTCAACGGCCTGCCCGACGCCCGCGACCTGAACGACTACATCAAGGCGCTCGACAGCCTGTAGGCCCCACCGGGCCGCGATCCGGCCCTGTTCCGGTGACGGGATCTTGTGAATTGGCCGCCTATGGGCGGGAACCCGTCACTAGGATCGAAACGTTGATCTGACAGCAACCGCACGACGGGGCCCCCGCCCCACCCGAGAACCCCAATGGAGGACCCGTGGGAGTCAGCCTCAGCAAGGGCGGCAACGTCTCGCTGACCAAGGCCGCCCCCAACCTGACGGCGGTCATCGTCGGTCTGGGCTGGGACGCTCGCACCACCACCGGCGTCGACTTCGACCTCGATGCCAGTGCCCTGCTCACCAACGACCAGGGCAAGGTTGCCAGCGACGGCAACTTCGTCTTCTTCAACAACCTCAAGAGCCCCGACGGTTCCGTCGAGCACACCGGTGACAACCTCACCGGTGAGGGCGAGGGCGACGACGAGCAGATCAAGGTCAACCTGGCCGGCGTACCCGCCGACGTCCAGAAGATCGTCTTCCCGGTCTCCATCTACGAGGCCGAGAGCCGCCAGCAGAGCTTCGGCCAGGTCCGCAACGCCTACATCCGCGTCGTGAACCAGGCCGACAACACGGAGCTGGCCCGCTACGACCTCTCCGAGGACGCCTCGACCGAGACCGCGATGGTCTTCGGCGAGCTCTACCGCAACGGTGCGGAGTGGAAGTTCCGCGCCATCGGCCAGGGCTACGCCTCGGGCCTGCGCGGCATCGCCCAGGACTTCGGCGTCAACGTCTGAGCCTGCCTGCTGTTCACCCGTCCGGCGCCGTGCACTTCTCTGTGTACGGCGCCGGACGTGCTTGCCATGCTTGCGACACCACCACGTCGTCCGGGGAGGACCACAACATGGGCGTCACACTCGCCAAGGGGGGCAACGTCTCCCTCTCCAAGGCCGCACCGAACCTGACCCGGGTTCTGGTCGGTCTCGGCTGGGACGCGCGCTCCACCACGGGGGCCGACTTCGACCTCGACGCCAGCGCGCTGATGTGCAGCGGCGGTCGGGTGCTCGGGGACGACTACTTCGTCTTCTACAACAACCTCAAGAGCCCCGAGGGCGCCGTCGAACACACGGGGGACAACCTCACCGGCGAGGGTGACGGCGACGACGAATCGATTCTCATCGACCTCACCAAGGTCCCGCTCCAGGTCGACAAGATCGTGTTCCCCGTCTCGATCCACGAGGCGGATTCCCGCCGGCAGAGCTTCGGCCAGGTCAGCAACGCCTTCATCCGCGTCGTGAACCAGGCGGACGGCCAGGAGCTGGCCCGCTACGACCTCTCCGAGGACGCCTCCAGCGAGACCGCGATGATCTTCGGTGAGGTCTACCGGTACGGGGGCGAATGGAAGTTCCGGGCCGTGGGACAGGGGTACGCGTCGGGCCTGAGGGGCATCGCTCTAGACTTCGGGGTCAACGTTTCGTAAAGCCTTACCAGACGCATGGGGTGCCAGGTGCCAGTGGTTCTGAAAACCTTCGGCTGGTCGTTCGCCATCACGGCGCTCGGCCTTGCCTTTGCCGCGTGGCAGTGGGGGTGGGAGGCGTTCGGGGTCGTACTGATCCTGTCGATCCTCGAAATCTCACTGTCGTTCGACAACGCGGTCGTCAATGCCGGAATCCTGAAGAAGATGAACGCCTTCTGGCAGAAGATCTTCCTCACCGTCGGCATCCTGATCGCCGTCTTCGGAATGCGGCTGGTCTTCCCGGTGGCGATCGTCGCCATCAGTGCCAAGGTCGGCCCCATCGAGGCCATCGAACTGGCACTTGACAACCCGGACCAGTACGAGGCCCTGGTCACCGACGCCCACCCGGCCATCGCCGCCTTCGGTGGCATGTTCCTGCTGATGATCTTCCTCGACTTCATCTTCGAGGAGCGCGAGCACAAGTGGCTCGCCTGGCTGGAGCGCCCGCTGGCCAAGCTCGGCAAGGTCGACATGCTGTCGGTCTGCATCGCCCTGATCGCGCTGCTGGTCTCCGCGATGACCTTCGCGACCCAGGCCCACACCAGCACCGGTCACGCGGACAAGTCCGCCACCGTGCTGCTCGCCGGCGTCGCCGGCCTGATCACGTACCTCATCGTCGGCGGCCTGTCCTCGTACTTCGAGAACAAGCTGGAGGAGGAAGAGGAGCGCGAGCACGAGGAGGAGGAGAAGGCCAAGGCGGAGGGCAAGCCCGTCTCCGCCGTGGGCCTGGCCGGAAAGGCCGCGTTCTTCCTCTTCCTCTACCTCGAGGTCCTCGACGCCTCCTTCTCCTTCGACGGGGTCATCGGCGCCTTCGCCATCACCAACCACATCTTCTGGATGGCGCTCGGCCTCGGCATCGGCGCCATGTACGTCCGTTCGCTCACGGTCTACCTGGTCCGCCAGGGCACCCTGGACGACTACGTCTACCTGGAGCACGGCGCCCACTACGCGATCGGCGCGCTCGCCGTCATCCTGCTGATCACCATCCAGCACGAGATCAGCGAGCTCATCACCGGCCTCATCGGCGTGGTGCTGATCGCGGGCTCGTTCTGGTCCTCGGTGCGCCGCAACAAGCGCCTGGAACTGGAGGAGTCCGCCACCGCCAAGGCATGAGCCGGGCGGTAACGCGGGAACGCTCCATGCGGGGCGGGAGGCCGGTCCACGGACCGGCCTCCCGCCCCGCTTCCACATGTATAGGTCCTGGGGGGTATCCATGGGTTTCTTCGACGGCCTGAGGGGCGGCCGGGCGGCGCAGTTCCAGTCGGGCAACGCGTCGTCCAACGCGATCGAACTGACCAAACGGCAGCCGACGGTGTCGCTCACCAAACAGGGCGCGGTCACCGGCAACCTGCGCGTGAACCTGTCCTGGCGGATGCGCACCTCCGACATCGGCGGCCGGTCCCGCCAGAGCGGCCGGCTGCTGCGCCACCCGTCCAAACTGTTCAAACCCGAGATCGTCCAGGCCCATACGCAGGGCATGGTCAACGTCGACCTCGACATCGGCTGCCTGTACGAGCTGACCGACGGCTCGCGGGGCGTCGTACAGCCGCTGGGCAACCTGCTCGGCGACATCAACAGCCCGCCGTACGTCAAGCTCAGCGGCGACGACCGGTTCGGGGCGCCGTCCGGTGAGACGATCTTCGTCAACCTCGATCACGCCGAGGAGATCAAGCGGCTGCTGGTCTTCGTCTACATCTACGACCAGACGCCGGCCTTCGACCGTACGCACGCCCTGGTCACGCTGTACCCGATCACCGGGCCGCGGATCGAGATCGCCCTCGACGAACGGCATCCGCAGGCGCGCAGCTGCGCCGTGGTGTCGCTGGAGAACATCAAGGGCGAGCTGATCGTGCGCCGCGAGGTGAAGTTCGTGTACGGCTTCCAGGCCGAGCTGGACCGCCTGTACGGCTGGGGCCTGCAGTGGGGCCGGGGCTACAAGAGCACCAAGGCGTGATGCCGTGATCCGCCCGGCCCCGGCTCCGGCCCGCCCCGCCCCCGGCCCTGTGGGTCCGGGGGCCGGGCGGGCCGTGGCCCGGCGGCTCCGTGGCCCGGTGGTGGCTCAGCGGCGCATGAACTGCGGGCCCTGCACCGGCAGCCGGAACGAGGGGTCACCGCCCTGCCCGACCGGCTGCGGATAGCCGTACGCGGGCTGCACGGGCGGCGGGGCCTGTGTGGGCGGGGCCGGCGGCACCGGCGGCGCCGTACGGGGCGTGGGCGGCGCCAGGGCCTCCGTCCGGTCCAGGGCCGCGGTCCGGCCGTCGTCGGGGGCCGGCGCGCTCTCGTCCACCGAGATGCCGTGGTCGGTCGCCAGCCCCACCAGGCCGTCCGAGTAGCCCTCGGCGACCGCGCGGAACTTCCAGCCCTCCCCGCGGCGGTACAGCTCGCCGCAGATCAGTGCCGTCTCCGCGCCCGTCTCGGGGCGTACGTCGAAGTAGGCGAGCGGCTCGGCGCCGCCCTCCACCGTGGCGTCGTACAGCAGGATCCGCAGGTCCCGGACCCGCTCGAAGGGCTCGTCCTCGGCGGAGGCGACCACCAGGACCCGGTCCACCTGCGCGGTGACCGAGGTGAGGTCGGCCTGCACCGCGTCGGTGATCGCGTCCCCGATCCGCTTCTTGCCCAGCCGCCAGACCGCCCCCGAGGGGTGCCGGGGCTGGTTGTAGAAGACGAAGTCCTCGTCCGAACGCACCCGGCCGTCCGGGCCCACGAGCAGCGCGGAGGCGTCCACGTCCGGCACCCGGGGGCCGTCGGTCCAGCGCAGCACCGCCCTGACGGCGGCGGCCCTCACCGGGATGTTCGAGCCCTTCTGCATCGCGTGCGTCATGCCCGTCATCCTGCCCTCCCGGAGCGGAGCGGGACAATGCGGCCCCCCGGTAGACATGGCACGGGCCTTGTCGCCCGCCCCACGTCGTGGGCATGGTGCAAGAGGGTTACCTGAATTTCATGTGCTCGGGGAACTCTCGCATCACGATCGTACGTACTATTACCGGCCATGCCAGATGCGCCGCCGAGGCAGTACGGGGGAAGCACATGCGTCATTTCGGGCATCTAGCGCCCGCGGTTCGCAAGAACCTCTTCCACCAGGAGCCGGCCGAGTTCACGGCCGGCTCGCCCGCCCGCCTGCTCGCGGCGGCCCTGGGTGCCACGCTCTACAGCCCCGCCACCCGGCCGCACCTGGCCGCCGACATCCTCAAGCAAGCCCGCCGCGGTGTCGTGTCCATGGTGCTCTGCCTGGAGGATTCGATCAGCGACGCCGAGGTCGGCGCCGCCGAGGAGAACCTGATCCGGCAGTTCGCCGAGCTCGATGCCCGGGGCGCGGAGCTGCCGCTGCTCTTCGTGCGGGTGCGCGAGCCCGAGCAGATACCGGACCTCGTCGAGCGACTCGACGGCTCGGTTCGGCACTTGGCCGGTTTCGTACTACCCAAATTCACCGAGGGCCGGGGCGAGGCCTTCCTCGACGCCGTCATCGAGGCGGAGAAGCGCGCGGACGGCCACGGGCTGTACGCGATGCCGGTCCTGGAGTCCCCGGAGCTGCTGCACCTGGAGACGCGCACCGAGACCCTCACCGGGATCTCGCGCACCGTCAACAAGCACCGCGAGCGGGTGCTGGCGCTGCGGCTGGGCGTCACCGACTTCTGCTCGGCGTACGGGCTGCGGCGCACGCCCGACATGACCGCGTACGACATCCAGATCGTCGCGGGCGTGATCGCGGACGTGGTCAACGTGCTCAGCCGCGCCGACGGCACCGGCTTCACCGTGACCGGCCCGGTCTGGGAGTACTTCCGCCACCAGCAGCGGCTGTTCAAGCCGCAGCTGCGCCGCAGCCCCTTCCTGGAGGAGGGCGCGGAGGAACTGCGCACCACCTTGATCGAGCACGACCTCGACGGGCTGCTGCGCGAGATCGAGCTCGACCGCGCCAACGGGCTGCTCGGCAAGACGTGCATCCACCCGGCGCACGTCACGCCCGTGCACGCGCTGTCGGTGGTCTCGCACGAGGAGTTCAGCGACGCCCAGGACATCCTGCGGCCGGAGCGGGGCGGCGGCGGAGTCATGCGGTCCGCCTACACGAACAAGATGAACGAGGTGAAGCCCCACCGGGCCTGGGCCGAGCGCACGATGCTGCGCGCCGAGGCCTTCGGTGTGGCGAACGAGGAGGTCGGCTTCGTCGACCTCCTGACGGCCGGGCTCCAGGTCTGAGCGGGCCGTTGACGACGACGAGAGGCAAGACGATCGACGCGGTGTGGTCGGGGACGTGGGTCACCTCCCGCCTGGGCATCCGGCTCCTGGACCGGCCGGCGCCCCCGGCGGCGGACGAGGCCGAGCGGGCAGCCGAGCCGGGCGGTGCGCGGACGCGGGTGACGGATCTGCTGGGACTCGCGCTGCGGCGCAATCCGAAGCGGGCCCACCTGCTGGTGTCGCAGGTGCTGGGCAAGCACGTGCCGCAGTCCCCGGAGGTCGTGTACGGCGCCGGGTACCGGCTCGGGCAGCGGGTCCGGGACCTGCTCGGCGCCGCCGCGCACCACGCCGTCGTGCTCGGGTACGCCGAGACCGCGACCGGCCTCGGCCACTGCGTCGCCGACGGGCTCGGCGGCGCCCCCTACCTGCACTCCACCCGTCGTCCGGTGCCCGGCCTCACGCCGGCCGGCGGCTTCGAGGAGTCCCACTCCCACGCCACCTCGCACCTGCTCCTGCCCGAGGACCCGGCGCTGCTAGCGGGCAGCGGCCCGCTGGTGCTGGTCGACGACGAGTTCTCCACCGGGAACACCGTCCTCAACACCATCCGCGATCTGCACGCCCGCCACCCCCGCGGCCACTACGTCGTGGTCGCCCTCGTCGACATGCGCTCCCCGGCCGACCGGGACCGCCTCGACGCCTTCGCCGCCGGCCTCGGTGCCCGCGTCGACCTGATCGCGCTGGCCTCCGGCACGGTCGAGCTGCCCGAGGGCGTCCTGGCCACGGGGCAGGCCCTGGTCGAGGAGCACGAGGCCGGGACGCCCGCCGAAGCCGCCGGGACCGCCCCGGACCAGGCCCCCGCCCCGGACCAGGCCCCCGTGGAGCGGGTCGCCCTCGGCTGGCCGGCCGGCGTACCCGACGGCGGCCGGCACGGCTTCACGCCCGGCCACCGCGCCACCCTGGAGCAGGCCCTGCCGGGCCTGGCCGGGCAGCTGGCCACCGCCCTGGGCCCGCGCCCCGGCCGCGTCCTGGTCCTCGGCAACGAGGAGCTGATGTACGCCCCGCTGCGCCTGGCGAAGGCGCTGGAGGAGACCGGGCACGCGGCCGAGGTCCGCTTCTCGACCACCACCCGCTCGCCCGTCCTCGCCGTCGACGACCCCGGCTACGCCATCCGCACCCGCCTGGTCTTCCCGGCCCACGACACTCCGGCCGACGGCCCCGGCGACCGCTACGCCTACAACGTCGCCGGCGCCGGCTTCGACACCGTCGTCGCGGTCGTCGACTCGGCCGGCGACACCGCCGAGCTGCGCACCGGCCTGCTGGAGCGCCTCGCCCGGCACACCGGCCGCGTCCTGCTCGCGGTCGTCCCCTCGTACGTACCTCCCGTGCCCCCCGCACGCCCAGCGATCCCCGCACGCCCCGCATCCGACGTACCGGACGCATCCGACCGGCAGGAGCCGATCATGCTGCCCGAGCTACCCGAGCCCCTCCGCGGTCCGGCCTTCTCCTCCTACGCCGCCGACGACGTCGGCTGGCTCCTCCAGGACCTCTCCGGCATCGAGCTGGAGGCCCCCACCGAGGAGCGCGAGGAGGCCATCCAGGCGGGCGGCGCGCACTACGCCGAGTCCCTGCCCGTCGAGTACCAGCCCAGCGCCGCCTACCAGCAGCTCTACCAGAGCGCCCTGACCGTCTCCGCGGCCCGCGTCGCCCGCGCCGTCGGCACCGTCACCGAAACCGTCCTCGCCGAGCGCTCCCCGCGCCCGGTCCTGGTCTCCCTGGCCCGCGCCGGCACCCCCGTCGGCGTCCTGATGCGCCGCTGGGCCCAGCGGCGGCACGGCCTGGACCTGCCGCACTACGCCGTCTCCATCGTGCGCGGGCGCGGTATCGACGCCAATGCACTGCGCTGGCTGGCCGCCCACCACGACCCGGCCGACGTCGTCTTCGTCGACGGCTGGACCGGCAAGGGCGCCATCACCCGCGAGCTGCGCGAGGCCCTGGCCGGCTTCCCCGGCTTCGACCCGGAGATCGTCGTCCTCGCCGACCCCGGCGGCTGCGTCGCCACGTACGGCACCCGCGAGGACTTCCTGATCCCCTCCGCCTGCCTCAACTCCACCGTTTCCGGGCTCATATCCCGTACGGTGCTCAGGTCCGACCTGGTCGGCCCGTCCGACTTCCACGGGGCGAAGTTCTACCGCGAGCTGTCCCCCGCCGACGTCTCCGTCGACTTCGTCGACACCGTCGCCGCCTGCTTCCCCGAGGTCTTCGAGGCCGTGGACGCCGAGGTCAAGGAGCTCCTGGCGGCCGACCGCAGCCCCACCTGGGAGGGCTGGGCGGCGGTGGAACGCATCAGCGAGGAGTACGGCATCCACGACGTCAACCTGGTCAAGCCCGGCGTCGGCGAGACCACCCGGGTGCTGCTGCGCCGGGTGCCGTGGAAGATCCTGGCCCAGCGCGGTGCCGGGGCCGACCTGGACCACGTACGGCTGCTCGCCGAGCAGCGCGGGGTGCCGGTCGAAGAGGTGGACGGCCTGCCGTACACGTGTGTCGGACTCATCCACCCCCGCTTCACGCGCGGCGCGACCGGCGCCGACGGAAAGGCTGTGGCCTCCAAGTGACCGTCCTCGTAGCCAGCGATCTCGACCGCACGCTCATCTACTCGGCGGCGGCCCTCGGGCTGACGATGCCGGACCCGGTGGCCCCGCGGCTGCTGTGCGTCGAGGTCCACGAGAGCAAACCCCTGTCCTTCATGACGGAGAGCGCGGCCGCCCTGCTCGCCGAGCTGGCCGCCTCCCCGGAGGCGGTGTTCGTCCCCACCACGACCCGCACGCGCAAGCAGTACCAGCGCATCCGCTTCCCCGGCCCGCCGGCCCGGTACGCGATCTGCGCCAACGGCGGACAGCTGCTGGTCGACGGCGCCCCGGACCGCGACTGGCGGCGCACGGTGGCGCGGCGGCTCGCGGCGGAGTGCGCCCCGCTGGAGGAGGTCCACCAGCACCTGCTGGCCGTGGCCGACCCGGCGTGGCTGCGCAAGGCGCGGGTGGCCGAGGACCTCTTCACGTACCTGGTGGTGGAGCGGGCCCTGGTGCCCGAGGAGTGGATCAAGGAGCTGGAGGAGTGGGCCGGGGCGCGCGGCTGGTCGGTCTCCCTCCAGGGCCGCAAGATCTACGCCGTCCCGCGGCCGCTGACCAAGAGCGCGGCCATGCGCGAGGTGGCCCGCCGTACGGGCGCCTCCCACACCCTCGCGGCGGGCGATTCGCTGCTGGACGCGGACCTGCTGCTCGCGGCCGACGAGGCCTGGCGACCGGGGCACGGCGAGCTGGCCGACGCCGACTGGCACGGCGGCCCGGGCGTGCGGGCGCTGGCGGAGACCGGAGTGCTGGCGGGTGAGGAAATCATCCGCGCATTCGGCCGGGCGGTTGCCAGACTGGGCACATGACCAAGGGAAACAGCACCAAGATCACTGATGAGCTCTACGCCTACATGCTGGCGCACAACCCGCCGCTGGACGAGCACCAGCAGCGGCTGGTGGAGGTGACGTACGCGACGTTCCCGGAATCGGCCGGGATGCAGTCGGCGCACGAGCAGGGCCCGCTGCTGGCCTTCCTGGTCCGGCTGACCGGTGCCCGGCAGATCGTGGAGGTCGGCACGTTCACCGGCTTCTCCACGCTGTCGATGGCGCAGGCGCTGCCGACGGACGGCCGGATCATCGCCTGCGACGTCTCCGAGGAGTGGACGGCGTACGGCCGTGAGGCCTGGGCGGCGGCGGGCGTCGCCGACCGCATCGACCTGCGGATCGCGCCGGCGCTGGAGACCCTCAAGGCCCTGCCGCCGCAGGAGCACATCGACATGGCGTACATCGACGCGGACAAGGAGAGCCAGATCGCCTACTGGGAGGAGCTGGTGCCGCGCCTGCGTCCGGGCGGGCTGATCGTCACCGACAACACGCTCTTCCACGGCAGCGTGCTGGACCCCGCCCCGTCCGCCTCGGGCGCCGGCGTGCAGGCGTACAACGAGCACGTGGCGGCCGACACGCGGATGGAGTCGGTCCTGCTGGCCATCTCGGACGGCCTCACTCTCTCGCGCAAGCGCTGACGCCGCAGCCGACCGCGGCGCGTCGGCCGCGGTGCGTCGGCCGCGGCGCGTCGGCCGCGGCGCGTCAGCCGCGGCGCGTCAGCCGCGGCGCGTCAGCCGCAGGCTCCGCCGCCGCAGCACCCGCCGCCCGCGGGTGCCGCGGCGGCGCGGGCCGGCGCGGCCGAGGTCCCGCCGACGGCGACGGCGGAGAGCAGCTTCACGGTGTCGGTGTGCCCGGCGGGGCAGTCGGCGGGCGCGGACGACTCGGCCATGGGCCGGCTGACCTCAAAGGTGTCGTCGCAGGTCCGGCAGCGGAATTCGTAACGAGGCATGCGCACAGGCTAAGGGCCGCCGGCCCGGTCGGACCAGCCTCAGGGCCGGTGGGCGGTGCGTGCCCGCTCCTCGCGGGCGGCCTGCTCGGGGTGGCGGGCCCGCCAGTACGGATTGTCGTGCGGCAGGGCGCTGCCGACCCGCCCGTACATCCCGAACCACATCAGCATCACGCCGACGACGAAGCTGAACAGCACGTTCTGGATCTCGAACGCCAGGAAGTTCAGCCCGGTGTCGAGCACGGCCAGGTTCACGAACCCGCTGGCGATGAACCCCAGGCCCAGCACGATGTTCAGCGTCGAGGCGAAGGTCCCGCCGATGATCATCCCGGCGAACAGCAGCAGCCCGACGCAGATCGACAGCACGCTCAGCGCGCCGTTGGTGTTCAGGGCGAGCACGGTGTCGCCGCCGGTGTCGAAGAATCCGATCCGGTGGGTGAGCCCCAGGATCCCGAACGCGACCAGCAGCAGGCCCGTCAGGCCGGCGCCGACCCGGTAGATCTTGCTGAGCCTGTGATCGGTGGGCAGGTGCTCGTCGAGCCGGGCGTTGACGGGGTGCAGCATGCGCTGCATCAGCGAGGGCCCCTGGGGCGCGTCGTGCGGCGGCCCGTACGGCTCGTGGGCGATGAACGGCGCGTAGTGCTCGTGGGGCTCGGTGCACCCGTAGGCCGCATGCGGCACGTACGGGTCGTGGGTGGCAAGGGGAGGCGCGTGAGGCGCACGAGGCCGGTGGAACGTGTGGGCAGCCATAACACCCTCCTCTGCTCCGCACGGGCGCCCGTACCGGCACCCGCACTGGCCCCTCCAGCATCCGCCGATCCACCCCCGAGAACAAATAGGGACGAACCCCTCCCGCGTGGCACCCCTACGAGGACGCTCAAGGGATGCCGACGGGACCACCTATGAGACGCCTACGGAGATCCCTATGAGGAGGAAGGCCTAGGGGACGGCGCGCCGCTCCCGGATGTCCGCCACCACCCGGCCCACCGCCGCCCGGACCTCCTCCGTCTCCCGCAGGAAGTGCCAGTAGTCGGGGTGTCGCCCGTCCAGCCCGGCCAGCGCCCGGTCCAGCCGGGCCACCGCGTCGTCCAGCGGTCGCGCGTGCCGCGGATCGGGCACGGTACGGCCCTCCATCGCCAGCCGCTGCGCGTCCCGGATCGCGAACCGGGTCCGCTGCACCTCGGCCTGGGGATCCTTGGCCACCGCATCCAGCCGCGCGAGCCGGTCCGACGCCGCGGAGACGCCCTCGTCCACGTGCTCCAGCAGCGCCCGTACGGTCGCGATCAGCGCCGTGGCATCCGCCCAGCGCTGCTCCGCGCGCGCCGCGCCCGCCTCCCGCAGCCGCTCCTCGGCCTGCCCGATGTCGCGCGCGGCCTGCTGCGGCACGGGCTGGAGGTCCTGCCAGCAGGCCACGGCGAAGCGGCGGCGCAGCTCGCTCAGGACCGGATCCACCCCGTCCGCCCGGTGCCGCAGCGCCTGCGCCCGGGTCCGCAGACTCACCAGCCGCCGGTCCAGCTCGGCCGCCCGCTCCGGCAGCCGTTCCGCCTCGGCCCGTATCTCCTCGGCGTCGCGCAGGATCCGGTCGGCCCGCTGGATCGTCTCGGGCACGCCGTGCTGGGAGGCACCCTGGTTGAGCTTGGTCAGCTCCGGCGCCAGCCGGGCCAGCCGCGCGGCCAGCTCGTCGGCCTTCATCCCGCCCGCGCGTACGGCGTCGAGCGCGTTGCTGGCGGCCAGCAGCGCGGCCCTGGCCCGCTCCCGGGCCGGCGCCACCCGCGCCAGCTGGGTCTCGGCCGTGTCCAGCAGCGGCTGGAGCCCCCGCGCGTACCGCTCCAGCTCACCCTTGACCCGCACGAGCTCCTCGCGCGCCCGGTCCAGCTCCTGCTTGGCGCGGGCGGCAGTCCCGCCGTCCAGCTCGGCCCGGTCCAGGTCGTGCGCGTCGACGGCCTCGATGTAGGCATGGCTGACCTGGTCGATCCGCCGCCCGAGCGCTTCGAAGCCCTCGACGGCCTGCCGCGCGGCCGGGCTCGCGTCCACGGCCGTGATCGTCTCGATCGAGATCCGCAGGTCTCGCTGCGCCGTGTCCAACTCGTAGAACGCGGCGGCGGCGGCATCCTTCGCGGCCTGCGCGTCCGCCCTCCGGCTCTCGTCCCGCCCACCGAACCACCGCCGGGATGCCGTCGTCACAATCCCTCTCCCGTACCACCGTCCGCGTCCGCCATGCCCCGGTCCATTCTCCCCCACCCGATGGCGTTTGCGCCGGGGGTCCGCCCTGCATGTAGGCTGTCCACTCGTCCAAGGGTGCGTAGCTCAGGGGTAGAGCGCTGCTCTTACAAAGCAGATGTCGGCGGTTCGAAACCGTCCGCGCCCACCAGTCCAAAGGCCCCCAGTCGATCATGACTGGGGGCCTTTGACATCCACATCTGACATCAACGGGAACGATCGCCCCGCCGCCACTGGCTGCCTCCAGACGTCAGGTTGGAGGGCCTATTGGATGTCGGATGCCACATGGGTGCCACATCCCCGGCAGCAGGCCACGTGAACGGTCTAGTTCGGGTAGGGGGTCACCGCTGATGGGCGGGGGTCGGCAACGTCACAGAGCGGTTACGAGGGCTACACGCCGCGTAGGCGTCGGCGATCATGGCGCGATGCGTATTCACCACCTCGTCGCCGTCGTCACGGCGGGCGCCGTCCTCGTTCTCACTGCCTGCGAGCCGCAGGCCGCCGACGCCGGGAAGACCGCGGCTCCCGGGGCGCCGGCTCCGGCCGCGTCGTCGTCGAAGGCCGGCGGCGCGCCCGCCGCGAAGTCCGCGACGCTTCCCCACTTCGTCGGCAAGGGGCTCCAAGTCGCCCAGGACGAAGCGCAGGCTGCCGGGTTCTACGCCCTCACGTCGCATGACGCGCTCGGCCGCGACCGGCTCCAGGCCCTCGACCGGAACTGGAAGGTGTGCAGCCAGACTCCCGCCGCCGGCGCGGGCGTTGCCACCAGTACCACCATCGACTTCGGCGCGGTCAAGCTCGAAGAGACCTGTCCCGCCACCGACGCCCCCGCTCCGAAGCCCGCCGGTGACGCCATGCCGAACTTCGTCGGGCAGGGTATGAAGGCCGTACGCGGTGCCCTTCCCGCCAACGCGAGCATCACCGTGAAGGACGCGGTGCAGAGCCGCATGGTGCTCCAGGAGTCCAACTGGAAGGTGTGCAGCCAGGACCCGAAGCCCGGGACGGCACTCACCGGCCAGCCCGTGTCCTTCACGGTCGCCAAGACGGACGAGACCTGCCCCTGACACCGGCTCTCGCCGCCCGGGGCGGGCCTGGGGGATAGTGGGGGTATGTGCCGGAGTATCAAGACGTTGCGTCCGCCCGCCATCCCGGAGAAGGCCACCGACGAGGAGATGCACGCCGCGGCCCTTCAGTACGTGCGGAAGGTGTCCGGGTTCCGGGTGCCCGCCGCGCACAACCGGGAAGTGTTCGACGAGGCCGTCGAGGCCGTCGCCGAGGCGACGCGGTTGCTGTTGGACGGGTTGCAGGTGCGGGGAGCCGCCGCCAAGGTCTGAAGGTCAGTGGCCGGTGCGGCGGCGGATGGCCCAGGCGCCGGCGCCCAGGGCGGCCGCGACCAGGGAGCCGCCCACGGCGATCTGGCCGGGGCTCATCCCGCCGATGCTGCCGCCCATGCCACCGCGCGCCGCGCCGGGGTTGACCTGGAGCGAGACGGTGACGCGCTCGCCGGAGCCGCCGCACTCGAAGGTCACGCTGTGCGTGCCGGTACCGGCGTTGCGCAGGACGGTCGCGGTGCCGAGCAGGTTCGTGGCCTGCAGGTTGCCCGGGGTCAGCCGGACCTCGCCGAACGCCGTCGAGGCCGCCCTGCCGGTCTTGGTGCCGCAGCCGGTCAGGGTGAGGCTGAGCCGGCCGCCCGGGGCGACGGTGGTCGGCGACACGGTGGCGGAGGCCTTGGCGTACGCGAGGGTCGGGGCGACTGCGGGCAGGACTGCTGCGGCGAGGCTGGCGGCCGCGAGGGTCGCGAGGCGGTGCTTGGCGGGCATGTCGGCTCCTCGGGCTCCGGAAACGGCGCGGTGGCACGCCATGTTCTGGACGCTAGGAGCCCGGCCCCGGCCCGGCGATCGGGGCCGGGTGAACGGGTGAGAGAACTGGGCCGCCCGGGGGAGTCGCGCTCAGGCGGTCGCCGGCCGCGGGCGCCGCACGAGGTACGCCGCCAGGGCGCCCGCCGCGAACAGCGCGACCACCGAGACCGCCGTACCCAGCCAGGTCGCGCCCAGCCACTGTGTCCCGAAGTAGCCCAGCGCCACGCTGTAGCCCGCCCAGGCCATGCCCGCCAGGGCCGACCACGGCAGGAACTCCTTCACCTTGCGGTGCGTCTTGCCCGCGCCCAGCGACACCACGGACCGGCCCGCGGGAGCGAACCGCGCGATCACGACGAGGGCGCCACCGCCCCGGGCCAGCGCCGTACCGAGGCGTTCCTGGGCCCGCGTGAGCCGACGGGAGCGGGAGATGGCCCGGTCCAGGCGTTCACCACCGCGCCAGCCCACCCGGTACGCCGCCAGATCCCCCAGCACGGAGGCCGTCGAGGCGATCACCAGCAGCGCCAGGATGTCCGGCACCTGATCGGGCACCGGAGCCGGCGATCCGGCCGCTCCCGCCGCCGCCGCGGCGGCCGCCGCGGCGATCACCAGCACCCCGCTGGGCAGCACGGGCAGGAAGACATCGAGGACGACGGAAACGGCCACCACGGCGTAGATCCACGGGCTCGTGGTCAGCGACCCCACAGTCTCAAACAAAACGGGACTCCCCAGTCCTATTGACGTGCTTCGGCAGTGAAGCGCCGCGACGTCGCGGGGGAGCGGCAGGGGCGGCTTGACAGCCATACAGCGTACGCCGCGCCCTTCCCCGCCGTTCGCCCGGGGTGACCCGCGTGTCAGTCCGTTCCCGCGCCCGTCGGCCCGGTCAGCTCCCGGTCGACCACCGTCACCAGCCGCGCCGTCCCGCCCGAGCCGCGCGCCTGGTCCAGGCGCAGGCGGGCCGTGCGGCCCGCCAGGGCCAGGGTCATGACCTGGTTGCCGAACCACGGCCCGGACGTACGACGCCACGTCAGCGGCGGGCGGCCCGTGCGCCCGTGACGGCTGAGCATCCGGCCCAGCCACCGCCCGGTCGTCGACCAGCCCAGCCGGAAGCCGAGCTTCACCGCGGTGTGGATGGAGTTGTGCACGGGGGAGCACGTCAGCTGGAACACCCCGGCCGTCGTCGGTATTCGGGGCTCGGCCACATACGCGTGATGGACGTCCCCCGACAGCACGCACACCGTCGCCGGCGCCCGCGGGCCCGTGCCCACCTCCTCGATCAGGTCACTGAGCGCCGCGAACGACTGCGGGAACGCCGCCCAGTGCTCCAGATCACTGCGCCGCCGCAGGTCCTCCCCGATCCGCGCCCAGCGCGGCCCGCGCTCGCCGCGGCACAGCGCCGCGTTCCACCCTTCCGCGTCATGGATCAGGGGCGGCATCAGCCACGGCAGCGAGGAACCGATCAGCAGGTGGTCGTAACCGCCGTGGCCCTCCAGTGCGTTCTCGCGCAGCCACTGCTGCTCCGCCGGGTCGAGCATCGCCCGCCCGTCCTCGGCGAGCATCCGCGCCGCCCGGGTGTCCACCATCAGCAGCCGGGAGCTTCCGAAGTCGCGCCGGTAGCTCCAGCGCACCGAGGCCGGGTCGGCATCCGCCTCCGCCGCGAACGCGCGGAGCGCGTCCGTACCGTCCGGGGTCTCGCGCACCGCCGCGTACAGCTTGTCGGCCGCCAGCTCGGCGGGCGAGAGGTTGCCCAGGTGCTGGTACACCCAGTACGACATCAACCCGCTGACGACCCGCTCCTGCCACCACGGCGTGGCCCGCATCTCCGCCAGCCAGGCGGCGCTGGTGTTCCAGTCGTCCACCACGTCGTGGTCGTCGAAGATCTGCAGGCTGGGCACCGTGGACAGCAGCCAGCGGATCTCCGGGTCGAGCCAGGACTCGTAGTAGAGCCGGGTGTACTCCTCGTAGTCCGCGACCTGCGCCCCGGGCGGCTCCCGCAGGTCCCGGCGGGCCGCAAGCCACTGGCGGGTCTCCTGGGACAGCTGGTCGGCGTACACCTGGTCGCCCAGCAGCAGCAGGACGTCCGGCCGCTCGGCCTCCGGGTCGCCCGCCAGCCGGGAGGCGAGGGTGTCCAGGGCGTCCGGGCCGTGCGGACCGCGCCGCCCGGCGGGCGGCGCGGCCTGCCGGCACGAGCCGAAGGTGAGCCGCAGCTCGGGGCCGGACCGGGCGGTCGCGGGGGCCCCGGCCGTCCCCGGGGCCGTCCCGGTGGTGGTCCGGGAGGCGGTCCGGCCCCGGGAGACGGCCGGGGTGCTGATGGTGCTGGCGGGGAAGGCCCCGTCCGGCAGCGGCCAGACCCGGACGCCGTCGAGCAGCACCTCGTACGCGGTGGTGGTGCCCGGTGTCAGGCCGGTCACCGGCACCAGCGCGTAGTGGTGGCCCGCTATCTGGAACGTCCGCACGCTGCCGCCGGCGCCGTCGGCGCAGCGCACCTCGGCGGTGCACGGCCGGTCGGACTCGACCCACACGGTGGCCGAGTCCCCCCGGTCCCAGTCGACGTACCTGAGCAGTGGCCCCAGGCGCAGTCCGGCCATGTCTCTCCCCCTCCTAGGTGTCCCCAGGATCAAGGTACGGCGTGGAGGGCGGGCCTGGCCTCCCCCTGGCGGGGGAGAGATCATCGGCCTGCGATCAGCAGCCGCTCAGCGTGTTCACGAGGGCGCTCTTCTCGGCCGCGTCCATGCTCAGGCCCCAGTGCTGCTTCACGTGCACCCACATGCGCGCGTACGTGCAGCGGTAGGCGGAGCGCGAGGGCATCCACTCGGCCGGGTCGAGGTCGCCCTTGGCCTGGTTGACGTTGTCGGTGACGGCTATGAGCTGGGGGCGGGTGAGGTCGTTGGCGAACTGCTGGCGCTTGGAGGTGGTCCAGGAGCTGGCGCCCGAGCGCCAGGCCTCGGAGAGCGCGACCACGTGGTCGATGTCGAGGTCGGAGGCGGCGGTCCAGGTGGCGCCGTCGTACTCGGAGTACCAGCGGCCGCTGACGGAGGCGCAGGAGGAGTCGGTGACGACGTTCACGCCGTCGCGCTTGAGGACGGTCTCGCGGGTGTTGCAGCTGCCGGAGACGGTGCTCCAGTGCGGGAACAGGTCACGGCTGTAGCCGCTGGAGGAACCTTCCGTCTTGGGCGTGACCGTCGCCAGGTAGGCGCGGGCGGCCGAGGCGCTGATCGGGGTGGGCGGGGCGGCGTGGGCGGTCGGCGCGGTGACGAGGGAGGTCAGGGCGGCGAGGGTGGCAGTGGCGGCGAGCACACCGGCGCGACGCGCGTAGACGGCGGGCATGAGGGGCATGAGGGAGCTCCCTGGGTTGCGGGGGGTGTGGCCGTTCGGCCCCGGCGGGGCCCGGCCATGCTGGCGGCGCCGGGTGTCTCGGGGATGGGCGCCAGGTGACAGCTTTGCGACATGGGCACGTCACATCAAGACATGCAAGGAGCCCTACGCAAAAGGAAGTTCACATTCCGGGCGAGTGGCGTGGTCGGAACCGGGGCGCTCGGGACCAAGGGCCCATTCCGGGCGGTGGCGGTCGTCGCGTACTCTGTACGGAGCAGAAGGGGAGTAGCTCTTCGCCGGACCGTCGACATACTGCTGGGTCACCCAGCCGGCGCCCGGAGGCAGACCGCGATCAGCGGCCGGCCAGCGAGACCTTCGGCCGCAGTGTCCTGTCGACGTACGTTCACAGGGCGCCGCCGAGCCGAAGCGACCCCTGAAACACCTTTGGTCTCTCGGTCCCGGTGGCGCCCTGCCCGACCGATTGAGGTACCTCCTCCGTGATCAGCTTCACTATCCTCGCGATCGCCTTCGGCGTGGTGTTCCTGGCCGAACTGCCGGACAAGACGGCGCTCGCCGGCCTGATGCTCGGCACCCGTTATCGCGCCTCGTACGTCTTCGCCGGCGTCGCCGCCGCCTTCGCCGTGCACGTCGCCCTCGCCATCGCGGCGGGCAGCGTGCTCACGCTGCTGCCGCACCGGCTGGTGCAGGCCGTCGTGGGCGTGCTGTTCCTGGCGGGCGCGGTGATGCTGCTGATGAAGAACAATGACGAGGACGAGGAGATCAAGCCGCCGGCGGACCAGTCGTTCTGGAAGGTGTCGGGGGCCGGTTTCATGCTGATCCTGGTCGCCGAGTTCGGTGACCTGACGCAGATCATGACCGCCAACCTCGCGGCGCGCTACGACGACCCCGTCTCGGTCGGCCTCGGTGCGGTCCTCGCGCTGTGGGCGGTGGCGGGCATCGGCATCCTGGGCGGCCGCACGCTGATGAAGTACGTCCCGCTCCGCCTGATCACCAGGATCGCGGCGGCGGTCATGGCGGCGCTGGCGGCGTTCTCCCTGTACGAGGCGATCGCGGGCTGACCCCGACCCCGTGCTGCCGGCGGTACGCCGGGCCCGCGGGCCGTCGGGCCCGGGCCCGGCCGCCGGACGGCCCTACTGGGCGGTCGCGGGATGGAGGGTGAGACGGATGGTGTGCGTGGGGGTGGCCGTCGCGTGGACCGAGGTGAGGTCCGGGACGTGGTGGGTGGGGGCGTGGGCGGCGGCGCGGTGGCCCACGCCTATCACGCGCATCCCCGCCGCGTGGCCCGCGGCGATGCCCGCCGCCGAGTCCTCGAAGACGATGCAGTCGGCCGGGTCGACGCCCAGCGCGGCGGCGCCCTTGAGGAAGCCCTCGGGGTGCGGCTTGCTGGACCCGACGGACTCGGCCGTCACCCGGACCTCGGGCATCGGGAGGCCGGCGGCGGTCATGCGGGCCGTCGCGAGGGCCGCGTCGGCCGAGGTGACCAGGGCGTGGGGCAGGCCGCCCAGGGAGGCCATGAAGGCCGGGGCGCCCGGCACGGGAACCACGCCGTCGGTGTCCGCGGTCTCGCGGGCCAGCATCTCGGCGTTCTCGGCGTGGTTCAGCTCCATCGGCCGGTCCGGGAGCAGGATCGCCATGGTGGCGTAGCCCTGGCGGCCGTGGACGATCTTCATCGCCTCGTGCGGGTCCAGCCCGTGCCGCTGTGCCCACTCCCGCCAGCAGCGCTCGACCACCGCGTCCGAGTTGACGATGGTGCCGTCCATGTCCAGGAGCAGGGCCTTGGCGGTGAGGACGACGGGGGCGGTGGTGCTGGTGGCCGGCATCGGTGGGGCTCCAGAGCAACGGGAGAAAGAGAACAAGCGGTTCCGTCCACCGGTCAGGGAGTGTGGACGGAACCACTTTGTTCCTACACGATACAAAACCGAGGGTGGTCTACGCCAGTCCGGGTCGTCACCAGCCCCAGCCCCAGTCCTCCAGCGCCTGCCGGGTCGCCGGTCCGTACACCCCGCGCGGGTCCTCGGTGACGCCGTAGTCCTCCTGGAAATCGGCCACGGCATCCTCCGTGGAGTCGCCGTACCTGCCGTCGGTCCGGCCGTGGAAGTAGTCGAGCCGCTTCAGCTGCTGCTGGAGGTCCCTGACCTCCTGGCCCGAGTCGCCCTTGCGCAGGACGGGCGGTCCCTGTGGGGGCGCCGGGGCCGGTGGGGCGGCGCTCGCCGACGCGGTCGGGGGCGGTGACGACTTCGGGAGTGTGCTCACCGAGGCGGACGGCGACGCCGAACGCGACGGGCCGGCCGAGGCCGAGCGGGAGGCCGACGCCGAAGGGCTGGCGCTCCGGGCGGACGGCGTGGCCGTCGGACCCACCGGCTCCACGCTCACCGCGGGCCCGGACGGCGTCGGCTCCGGCAGCGCCCGGTCGGCCTCGCCGGAGTCCGAGAACAGCGTCAGCGCCGCGGCCGCAGCCCCGATCGCCACGACCGCGCCGGCCCCGGCGAGCAGCGGCAGGCCACGTCGGCCGCCACGTCGGCCGCCACCGCCACCGCGGCCACGGCCGTGGCCGCCGCCGTCGCGCCACCGGTCCTCGGCCGCGACCGGGCGCAGCAGCAACGTCTCGTCCGGCAGGTGTGGAGTGCCGGGCGAACCCGCAGGCGAACCCGCGGGCGAACCCGCGGGCGAACCCGCGTACCCCGCGGCACTCGCCGGCGGGGGCGCCGGTATGCCGTAGGCGGGCGTGTCGGGCTCCGCCGCCGCGGTGGGCATGCCCACGTACGGCCGGACGCGCAAGGAATCGAACCGCGCGCCCCCGGCGCACGCGCACGGCACGCCCTCGACATCGCAATCCGGACAGCGCTCAGCGCTCACTGCAACCCACCCTTCCCGGCAACTGCCAGCGATTATGCAGACCCGCGGGGACCGCCCCAACCGCCCGACAGGCCATAACCGGACACACCGCTCAGGATGGATGGGAGGAGATGTACACCTGCCCGGGAGGAGGAGTGCATGGCTCAGGCGTCCGCACGGGCCGTCGACCACGGACACGGCCCCCGCTCCGAGCACGCCTCACGCGACGTGCTCGTGTCGATCGGGGCCCTGCTGCTCGGCCTGCTGATCGCCGCACTCGACCAGACCATCGTCTCCACCGCCCTCCCGACGATCGTCAGCGACCTCGGCGGCATGGCGCATCTGTCCTGGGTGGTCACCGCCTACCTGCTGGCCTCGACCGCCGCCACCCCCCTGTGGGGCAAGCTCGGCGACCAGTACGGGCGCAAGAAGCTCTTCCAGCTGGCCATCGTCATCTTCCTCATCGGCTCCGCCCTGTGCGGCATCGCCCAGGACATGCCGCAGCTCATCGGCTTCCGCGCCCTCCAGGGCCTGGGCGGCGGCGGACTGATCGTGCTGTCCATGGCGATCGTCGGCGACATCGTCCCGCCCCGGGAACGCGGCAGGTACCAAGGGCTGTTCGGCGGCGTCTTCGGCGCCACCAGCGTGCTCGGCCCACTGCTCGGCGGACTGTTCGTGGACCACCTCTCCTGGCGCTGGGTCTTCTACATCAACCTCCCCATCGGTCTCGTCGCCCTCGCCGTCATCGCCGCCGCCCTGCACATCCCGGCGCGCTCCGAGCGGCACACCATCGACTACCTCGGCACCTTCCTGATCGCCTGCGTCGCCACCTGCCTCGTGCTCGTCGCCTCCCTCGGCGGCACCTGGGGCTGGGGCTCGGCCCGGATCGTGGGCCTGGCCGTGCTCGGCGCCGTGCTGATCGTCGTCTTCGTCCTCGTCGAACGGCGGGCCGCGGAACCCGTGCTGCCGCCGAAGCTGTTCCACATCCGCACCTTCACCCTCTGCTCGCTGATCAGCTTCGTCGTGGGCTTCGCCATGTTCGGCGCGATGGTCTACCTGCCGACCTTCCTCCAGGTCGTCCAGGGCGTCTCCCCGACCATGTCCGGCGTCCACATGCTGCCGATGGTGCTCGGCATGCTGATCGCCTCCACCGCCTCCGGCCAGATCGTCAGCCGAACCGGGCGCTGGAAGGTCTTCCCCATCGCCGGCACCGGCATCACCGCCCTCGGTCTGCTGCTCCTGCACCAGCTGCACCGCACCAGCTCCACCTGGGAGATGAGCGTCTACTTCTTCGTCTTCGGCACCGGACTCGGCCTGGTCATGCAGGTCCTGGTCCTCGTGGTGCAGAACGCCGTCAGCTACGCCGACCTGGGCGTCGCCACCTCCGGAGCCACCTTCTTCCGCTCCATCGGCGCCTCCTTCGGCGTCGCCATCTTCGGCACGGTCTTCACCCACCGCCTCGACGACCAGCTCACCACCGCCCTCGCCGGAGTCACGCTGCCGCCCGGCGCGAGCCCCGCCCAACTGGAGGCCGACCCGCGGGCCGTCGCCCTGCTCCCGCCCTCGCTGCGCCCCACCGTGCTCGACGCCTACTCCGTCGCCATCACCGACGTGTTCCTCTACGCTGTGCCCGTCGTCCTGGTCGCCTTCACCGTCGCCTGGTTCCTCAAGGAGGACAAGCTGCGCGGCTCGGTGACCGCGCCCGACGTGACGGAGACGCTCGCCTCCAACCCGGTCGAGCGCTCCTCCCGCGACGAGGTCGCCCGCGCCCTGTCCGTCCTGGGCACCCGGGAGGGCCGCAAGCACATCTACGAGAAGATCACCGCGAAGGCCGGCTACGACCTGCTGCCCGCCAGCAGCTGGATGCTGCTGCGCATCAACAAGTACGGATCGGTCGAGCCGTCCCTGCTCGCCGAGCGCACGGCCGTCCCGCTCAAGGTCATCACCGATGCCTCCCGTCAGGTCGAGGAGCGCGGCTACGCCGCCCGCGACGGCCTCGCGCTGACCCTCACCGACAACGGCAGGGCCGCCGCCGCACGGCTGTCCGCCGCCCGCGAGGAGTCGCTCGCCGAACTGCTCGGCGACTGGTGGGGCCCGGACCGGCCGACCGACCTCGTCCAGCTGGTCGCGGAGATCAACGCGGAGCTGTGCGGTTCCGCCAGTGAGGAGCCCTACGACACCCTGCCCCGCCGGGACCACGCGGCCCACTGACCGTCGGTCGCGCAGCCGGTCGGTCGCGCACGTCCGGTGGTCAGCCGGGTGGTCGGGCGGTCAGGAGCGGTCCGGGTCTGCCGGGCCAGCCGGGCCAGCCGGGCCAGCCGAACCGTCCGGACCGGCCGGGGTGGCCAGGCTCTTCTCGAACCAGTGCTGGGCGTACTCGCCGTCGTTGTACGCCGGTATCTCGCGGTACCCGTGCTTCGCGTACAACCCGCGCGCCTCCACCAGATCGGTCCGGGTGTCCAGCCGTATCCGCTCGGCGCCCAGCCCCCGCGCCGCCGCCTCCAGGGCGGCCAGCAGCGCCCCGCCGCCGCCCGTGCCGCGGGCGCGCGGGTCGACGTACACCCGGGTCAGCTCGGCCGTGAGCGGGTCGAGCAGCCGTACGCCGCCGCAGGACATCGGCGCGCCGTCGAGACGACCCACCACGAACTCGCCGGTCGGCGCCACCAGCTCCGTCCCGGGGTCCGACGCCAGGCCGTGGTCGACCTCGGCCTCCGTGGCGGGGCGTTTCCAGTACCGCCCGGCGAGCTCCGCGTAGTACGCGCGGCGCAGGGCCGTGGCGGCGGGGGAGGCCAACGGTTCGGGGACGACCGACCAGTTCACGGTCCGCGGCCCGTCGGTCTGCACGGTGGTCTTCATTTCGGTCATGGCGTCATTCTGCGACGGCCCCGGTCCGCCCCGCGTGGAATATCCACACCACCGGGCCGATGATAGGAAAAGGTTCGAATCGACCATGTGAGGGGTGTGAACGGCCATGTCGGAGCATCCGGACCGGGCCCTGATCCGCCGCGGCTACGAGGCCTTTGGCAAGGGCGACATGGACACGCTGGCCTCGATGATGACGGCCGACGTCATCCACCACGTCCCCGGCAACAACCAGTTCTCCGGGCACCACAAGGGACGGGAAGCCTGTCTCGACCTGTACCGCCGCTGGGCCGAGGAGACCATGAACACGATGCGCGTCGAGCTGCTCTCGGTGCTGGTGGACGGGCGGGGGCACGCGATGAGCCACCACGTCACGCGCGCCGACCGCGGCGACCGGGGCATCGAGATCGGCGGAGGCCTCTTCTTCACCATCGTCGGCGGCAAGATCACCGATATCGACCAGTGCACCGCCGACATCGAAGAGGAGGACACCTTCTGGGGCTGACCCGCCCGGGCTGATCGTCCCGCCCCCGCCGCCCGTCCCGGCCCCGCTCAGTCCTTCTTCGGAGCCGCCTGCTGCACGACCTCGAACGACCACAGCGTCGACCCCGAGGCCGCCGGCTTGGGACGCTCGCCCCCACCGGCCGCCGCCCCCTGGCCCGCGCCGGCCCCCGCGCCGCCACCCTGGTGCGCCGCCTTCATGGGCCCTTCCATCCACGCCTGGAACGCCGCCTCGTCACGCCACCGCGTGTACACGAGGTACTGGTCCGTGCCCTCCAGCGGCCGCAGCAGCTCGAACCACTCGAACCCGTCCGAAGCCTCCACGGAGCCCGCCCGCGCGGCGAACCGCTGCTCCAGAACCTCCCGCTGCTCGGCGGGAACGGTCAGTGCGTTGATCTTCACGATGCTCATGCCCGACATCCTAGGGATCCAGCGGGAGATATCGTCGTCCCGGGTAATGCAGCGCGGCAGCCAGGCGAAGTCGGGGTTGCGGTCAATGGAGCGACAGGGCGGGAGGCCGACGGGGCGTGGCGAACGCGGCGGAGCACAGCGGTGGGCACGGACATGCCGGTGTCATAGGCGGAGGTGGCAGGCTCGAAGCCGTACGCCTTCTGCTCTGGGCGCTGGCGGGCATCCTGGCCTTCAGACAGGCCGCCACGGTACTGCGCGTGCCGCCGGGTGAATGGCTGAGCGGATTCAGCCTCCCCGGCCTGCCCGGCGCGCTCTACGACACCGGCCAGTTCACCGGCACCCCCTTCGCCGGCCTGGTGATCAAGCCGCTGCTCGGCTTCGCCGACCAGTCGCTGGAGATCGCCTGGACCTGCGTCACCCTCCTCTTCGTCGCCGCCATCGGCCTGGTCGCCGCCCGCGCCCTGCCCGATCCCGTGCCGCGCCGCACCGCGCTGCTGGCCGCACCCGGCCTGGTCGCGCTGATGATGGTCTCGCTGCCGGTCCGCGAGGCGACCTCGCCGGGCCAGACGGCCGTCCTGCCGGTCCTGCTGATGCTGCTCGCCGTCTTCCGGGTGCCCGGCGAGCGCCCGGCCGGCTTCCTCGCCGGCCTGGCCGCCGCGCTCCAGCCCGCACTCCTGCTGTTCGGCGCGCTGATGTGGCTCTCCGGCCGCCGCGCCACCGCCCGCTCGGCGGCCGTCACCTTCGCCGGCGCCACCGTGCTCGCCTGGGCGGCGATGCCGCGCGACTCCTGGACGTACTGGGTCCACCACCTGGCCGGCACCGGCCTCGGCGGGGCCCCCGACGGCCTCGCCAACCAGTCCCTGCACGGCGCGCTGCTGCGGCTGGGCCTGTCCGGCCCCGCCGAGATCGTCCTGTACGCCGCCCTGGCCGCCGCCGTGGCCGTCCTCGGCCTGCGCCGCGCGGCCCGCTACGCCCGTGACGGCCAGCTGCTCCTCGCGGTCGCCGTCACCGGCTGCGTGGCCGTCGCCGTCACGCCCACCGGCTGGCGCCACCAGCTGCTGTGGGTGCTGCTCGCGGTGGCCGGAAAGGTCGGCCGGCGCGCCGCAGACCGGCCGGTGTGGCCGGTTGCCGTGGTCCTGGTCATGACACTGCCCAGCGACGTCCTGCTGCCGAACCTGGCCGTGCTGGCGCCCGTACGCGACAACGTGCTGCTGCTCGCGGCCCTCGCCGCCGCCTGCGCCGTGCCCTTCCTGCCCCGCAGCTCGCCGCACTGGCGCGAACCCGTCCCCACCGCGTACGGCCGCCCCGCCGCCGCCCGTTGGTCGCGGATCCCGCTGATGCCGGTGTGGCGGCGCGTGCTCAGCCGTCCCAACCTGCTGCTGGAACTGCTGCTGATACGGGTCGGCTACTCCCTCTACTCCCACATCCGCGCGGCGGCTCCCAACAGCCGCGCGGTGGCCGAGGGCAACGGCAGCCAGATCCTGTCCGTCGAGCGCGCCCTCGGTATCGACATCGAACACGCCGTGAACCACGCGGTCGTCGGCATCGGCTGGCTGGAGGGGTTCTTCAACTTCTACTACACGTCGTTCCACTTCGTGATCCCGCTGGCCATCCTCGCGGTCCTGTACTGGCGCCGCCCCGGCGACTACCGCTGGGCCCGTGCCTCGCTGGGCCTGGCCACCGTGCTCGCGCTCATAGGGTTCTGGCTCTACCCGCTCGCGCCCCCGCGCCTCATGCCCGGTCTCGGCTTCATCGACACCGTGCACGGACCGCAGGATCTGGCCAATCCGCAGTACGGCGCGATGACCGCCATCTCCAACCAGTACGCCGCGATGCCCTCGCTGCACTTCGGCTGGTCGCTGTGGTGCGGCATCGTCATCGTCGTCCTGGCGCCGAAGGCGTGGCAGAAGCTGCTCGGCGTGCTGCACCCGCTGATCACGGTGTGCGCGATCGTCGCGACCGCCAACCACTGGGTGCTCGACGCGGTCGGCGGCGCCGCGGTCGTGGCGGCGGGCTTCGGCCTCGTGTACGTCCTGTCCGGGCCCCGGGGCCTCGACGTACGCCTGCCGGCGCAGCGCAGGGACGAGGCCCCACCGGTGCCCGCCCCGGACCGTCGCGTCCTGTCATGATCCGCCCGCCCCGGGCGGTCCGCCACCCGGGGCACCCGGCTTCCCGCGCCGCGCCGCGGGCGTGCGCCTCTCACGAAGCGCCGCGGGCGTGCGCTCCCCGCGACACACCGCGGGCGTGCGCCTCTCGCGACGCGCCGCGGGCGTGCGCCGGCGGACGGCAGGGACCGGGGCGTGGGAGGAAGCGGCCCCTGCCGTCCTGGGCAGTCCCCGCGGCCGGTGAAGGTCCGGGGGCTCCCCACGGTCAGCCGTGGCTGACCTGGAGTTCCTTGATGCCGTTGAGCCAGGCCGCGCGCAGCCGCCGCGGCGCGTCGCCCGTCAGCCGCAGGTCGGGCAGGGAGTCGGCGAGCGCGTTGAAGATCAGGTCGATCTCCAGGATGGCCAGGGACTTGCCCAGGCAGAAGTGCGGGCCGCCGCCGCCGAACCCGAGGTGCGGGTTCGGGTCGCGGGTGATGTCGAAGCGGTCGGGGTCGGTGAACACCTCGGGGTCGTGGTTGGCCGAGGAGTAGAACAGCCCTACCCGGTCGCCCTTCTTGATCTTCTGGCCGCCGAGTTCCAGGTCCTGGGTGGCGGTGCGCTGGAAGGACACCACCGGGGTCGCCCAGCGCACGATCTCCTCGGCCGCCGTCGCCGGACGGGTGGCCTTGTAGAGCTCCCACTGCTCGGGGAAGGACAGGAAGGCGTGCATGCCGTGGCTGATGGCGTTGCGCGTGGTCTCGTTGCCCGCGACCGCCAGCAGCAGCACGAAGAAGCCGAACTCGTCCGAGCCGAGGTTGCCCTGCCCCTCGGCCGCCACCAGCTGCGTGACGATGTCCTTGGCGGGGCATTCCTTGCGCTCGGCGGAGAGGTTCATCGCGTACCCGATGAGCTCCATCGCCGCCTCGGCGCCGACCTCCTCCGTGATCGCGTACTCCGGGTCGTCGTACGCGATCATCTTGTTGGACCAGTCGAAGATCTTGGCGCGGTCCTTCTGCGGTACGCCGATCAGCTCGGCGATGGCCTGCAGCGGCAGTTCGCACGCGATCCGCGTGACGAAGTCGAACGAGCCGTCCCTGGAGGCCGCCTTGGCCTCCTCGACGATCGCGTGCGCCCGGCTGCGCAGGGCCGCCTCCAGGCCTCGGATGGCGCGCGGCGTGAAGCCGCGCTGCACGATCTGGCGGACGCGGGTGTGCTCCGGCGGATCCATGTTCAGCATGATCAGGCGCTGGGCATCTATCTGTTCGCGCTGGATGTGCTCGTTGAACCGGATGATGGCCGTGTTGGTGGTGGAGGAGAAGAGCTCCGGGTGCGTGGAGACGTACTTGACGTCCGCGTGCCGGGTGACGGCCCAGTAGCCCTCGTCGTCGAAGCCGGTGACGCCGCGCCGCTGCGGGCACCACCACACCGGGGCGGTCTGCCGCAGCTGGGCGAACTCGGGGAAGGGGACGCGGGTCTGGAGGAGGTCGGGGTCCGTGGCGTCGAAGCCTTCGGGCAGCGCGGGGCAGGGCATCGGCAACTCCAAGGTCTGACGGCCCATCAGAAGTTGGCTCGAAGGTAGTAACGAGTTCTAGAAGTAACAAGGGCCGCGGCGCCAACTGTTGCGTGTGGAATCCGTGCAGAAGCCCACGGGCCGTGTGCAAGACCCTTGCGTGGCGGGCCCGTAGGTCATAAGACTGCGGGGAGAACTAGAACGCGTACTAGTTCGGGCGGGGCGCCGGGACGGCCCGCCCGCCACGGGTGCGCGGACGCGCGGACGCGCTTATGGCGCGGATGCGTGGTGGTGCGCACGCGCGGACGTGCGGACGTTGTGTTGATGCGCAGGAGAGGACGAGCTCATGGCCGCGGAACCCGTCATCGTCGAAGCCGTACGCACCCCCATCGGAAAGCGCGGCGGCGCGCTCGCCAACCTCCATCCCGCCTACCTGCTGGGCGAGACCTACCGCGAGCTGCTCGCCCGTACGGCGATCCAGCCCGATTGCGTCGAGCAGATCGTCGGCGGCACGGTCACCCACGCCGGCGAGCAGTCGATGAACCCCGCCCGCAACGCCTGGCTCGCCATGGGCCTGCCCTACGAGACCGCGGCCACCACCGTGGACTGCCAGTGCGGCTCCTCCCAGCAGGCCAACCACATGGTGGCCAACATGATCTCCGGCGGCGTCATGGACATCGGCATCGCCTGCGGCGTCGAGGCCATGAGCCGGGTCCCGCTGGGCTCCGGGTCCAAGCACGGGCCGGGCAAGCCCTTCCCGGACGAGTGGAACGTCGACCTGCCCAACCAGTTCGAGGCCGCCGAGCGCATCGCCCGCAACCGGGGCCTGACCCGCGAGGACGTGGACCGGCTCGGTGTGCTCTCCCAGGAACGGGCGGGCGTGGCCTGGGCGGAGGAGCGCTTCAAGCGCGAGACCTTCGCCGTCCAGGTGCCGACCACCGAGGAGGAGCAGGCGGCCGGACAGGGGATGTGGCGGCTGGTCGACCGCGACGAGGGGCTGCGCGACACCAGCATGGAGGGGCTGGCCCGGCTCAAGCCGGTCATGCCGACGGCCGTGCACACCGCCGGGAACTCCTCCCAGATCTCGGACGGCGCGGCCGCCGTGATGTGGGCCTCGCGCAAGATGGCCCGGGCGCTGAAGCTGAAGCCGCGCGCCCGGATCGTCGCCCAGACGCTGGTGGGCGCCGACCCGCACTACCACCTCGACGGGCCGATCGACGCGACCCGGGCGGTGCTGGGCAAGGCGGGCATGTCGCTGAAGGACATCGACCTGGTCGAGATCAACGAGGCCTTCGCCTCGGTGGTGCTCAGCTGGGCCAAGGTCTTCGACCAGGACCTGGAAAAGGTCAACGTCAACGGCGGATCGATCGCGCTCGGGCACCCGGTCGGGGCCACCGGAGCCCGGCTGATCACCACGGCGCTGCACGAGCTGGAGCGGCGCGACAAGGAGTTCGCGCTGATCACGATGTGCGCGGGTGGGGCGCTGGCGACGGGGACGATCATCCAGCGGCTGTAGCGGCGCGGCGGCGTACGGCGTACCACGCGTGACGTGCGGTGCGCCGGGCGCGGCGTACGGCGTACCGGGCGCGACGTGTGGCGTACCACGCGTGACGCATGGCGTACCGGGCGCGACGCACGGTGTGCCGCGCGCGGCGTACCGCGTACCGCGCCGTCGTGGGCACGGCGTACGGGGCGCCGGACAGGGACCCTGTGGGATGGGAAGCAGAAGGCCCCGGTGGCCGGACCTGGGGAGGCCGGCCGCCGGGGCCTTTGCGCGTCTGTGTGTCCACCGGCTTAGTACCAGTGGTTGGCCTGCCAGAAGTTCCAGGCCTTGACCGGGCTGCCGTAGCGCTCGTTCATGTAGTCCAGGCCCCACTTGATCTGGGTGGCCGGGTTGGTCTTCCAGTCCGCGCCCGCGGAGGCCATCTTCGAGGCCGGCAGGGCCTGGACCAGGCCGTAGGCGCCGGAGGAGGCGTTGGTGGCCTTGTGGTTCCAGCCGCTCTCGTGCGTGACGATCTTGTCGAACGCCGCGTACTGGGCCGGGTCCTTGATCATCTGCTGGGCGATCGCCTTGGCGCTCGACGGGGCGGCCTGCGCGGGAACCGCGGCCAGCATGGAACCGGCGGCGGCGAGGCCGACAACGGTGCCCGCGAGAGTCTTCTTGGAGGCGGCGATGCGGCGGATGACGGAGATGGACAACGGAAGACCTTCCGTAGGGGACAGGGCGGTCGCCGCATGCCGAAGACATGCGTGAGCCACTCACGCGAGGGAGAGGGGTTCGTCCGGCGGGGGGCGGTGCGCCCCGGCCGCCTTGGCGACAACACCAGTTAGCCAGGCCGCCGAAGCCCTGGCAACGCCCCCCTCCTGCTACGGACGGTCGTAGCCGGGGTGGTCGGCGGGGAGTCGGGGGAGCGGGGGTTCGCGCGGGTGGGGGCCGGTGCGAGGGGGGTGGCGGTCGGGCGCGGCGGGCTACTAGCCGGGGTCGTATGTGACGCAGGTCCTGTGGGCCGCCTCACCGGCGAGGGCCCCGAATGTCGCATTCTGTAGCCGTCTGTACCTGTTGTTGGTGTGTGACCTGGGCCACTTCGACCCCTGAATCGAAGGCCACGGGGGCGTCGAACGCCGCTTTCCGAGTCGCCCGGCGCAGCGCCTTCAGCAGCGTGGCGCCCAGCGTCAGGGTCAGGACGACGGTCAGGGCCGCCCGGCCGAGGTCCCAGCCGAGGGAGGTGGCCGCGCAGTACGCGAGGAAGCGGGCGAGGTTCGCGGGCACCGGGTCACCGGGGTGGAAGGAGATCCCCTGCCCCATGCCCTGCAGGGTCACCCAGCCCTGCAGGTTCATGATCGTGCCGTACGCGAAGGACCCCACGAAGCCGTACGCCGCGAGCAGCGCGAGCTCGGCCCGGCCCCGGATGCGCCGCGCCCCGGGCAGCAGCCCGGCACCCAGCGCGAACCAGCCCATCGCCAGCATCTGGAACGGCATCCAGGGCCCCACCCCGCCGGTGAGCAGCGCGGACGCGAACATCGTGACGGCGCCGAGCACGAAGCCGAAGCCGGGGCCGAGGACGCGGCCGCTGAGCACCATGAGGAAGAACATCGGCTCCAGGCCGGCGGTACCGGCGCCCAGCGGCCGCAGCGCCGCGCCGACGGCGGCGAGCACGCCGAGCATGGCGACGGACTTGGCGTCCATGTTGCCGTCGTCGGAGAGCGTGGCGACCACGACGGCGACGAGGAGGGGGAGCAGGGCGGCGAACAGCCAGGGGGCGTCCTGGGAGTGCGACAGGCCGGACTGGCTGTGGGCGAGGAGGGGCCAGCCGAAGGCGGCGATGCCGATGAGGGTGACGAGGATCAGGGCGGTGGCGGCGCGGGGGCCGATGCGGATGGGGCGGGTGCGGCTGCTCGTGGTCATGGTCATGGTCATGCTCCCGGGTCCGGGTCCGGGGCCTGGACCTGAGCTGGGGCCGGGGCTTGGGTCGGGGCCTGGGGCTCGGTTGCCGCGAGGGCCTGGGAGACCTGGGTGACCGTGAGCCACGGGTCCGGGGCCAGGATCTTCGCCACCTGCGGGGCGAACGCGGGGGAGGACACCACGACCTCGGCGGTCGGGCCGTCCGCGACGATCTCGCCACCGGCCAGGATCACCACGCGGTGGGCGAGCTCGGCGGCGAGCTCCACATCGTGCGTGGCCAGCACGATGGCGTGGCCGTCGGCCGCGAGCGCGCGCAGGATCTCGATCAGGCGCGCCTTGGCGGCGTAGTCCAGGCCGCGGGTCGGCTCGTCGAGCAGCAGCAGGGCCGGGCGGCCGGTCAGGACGAGGGCGAGCGCGAGCGCGAGGCGCTGCCCTTCGGAGAGGTCGCGGGGGTGGGTGTCGTCGGACACGTCGGGGAGGAGCGACGTGACCAGTTCCCGGCAGGTGCCGGGGGCCGCGCCGGCGTCCTGGTCCGCGGCGGCGCACTCGGCGGCGACGGTGTCGGCGTAGAGGAGGTCGCGCGGGTCCTGGGGTACGAGGCCCACCCGGCGGACCATCTCGGCGGGCGTGGTGCGGTGCGGGACCTTGCCGCCGACGGTGAGGGTGCCGGTGGCGGGTTCGAGCATGCCGGTGAGGGTGGCGAGGAGGGTCGACTTTCCCGCGCCGTTGCGGCCCATGAGGGCGATGGTTTCGCCGGGGGCGACGGTGAGGTCGATGGCGTGCAGGACCTCGGTGCGGGCGCGGCGGACGCTGAGGCGGGTCGCTTCCGCGACGGCGGCCGGGCTGGCCGGGGGCGGGGCGGGGGTTGCGGTGGTCGTCGCGGCCGGGGCCGAGGTCGTGGCGGGGGCCGCGGTCGGGGTCGGGGTCGGGGCCGGGGCCGGGCGGCGGAGCCAAGGGAGACGGGGGCGGGGGCGGGGGCCGCTGCGCGGGGCTTCTTCCCCACCCCGCCCCTTCCCGTACCCGGGGCTCCGCCCCGGGCCCCGCGCCTCAATCGCCGGCGAGGCTGGGGTGGGGGCCGGCGGGGCTGGGGAGGTGGCCGGTGCGGCCGGGGTGGGGTGCGGTGGGGTGGGCGGGTGTGGCTGGGTGGGGGGCTGAGGTGTGTCGGGGCTCCGCCCCGGGCCCCGCGCGTCGAGCGCCGACGGGGCTGGGGAGGACGGGTTGGGGTGGAGGTGGGTGCGGAGGGGGGTGGCGCGGCGGCGGGCGTCGCGGATGGAGAGGGGGAGCGGGTGCCAGCCGGCCAGGCGGCCCAGGGCCACCACGGGGGGATGGACCGGGGAGACGGACATGATGTCGGACGGGGTGCCCAGCACGGGCGCGGCGCCCGGGGCGGGCAGCAGGAGGACCCGGTCCGCGTACTGGATCACGCGTTCCAGGCGGTGCTCCGCCATCAGGACCGTCGTCCCCAGGTCGTGCACCAGGCGCTGGAGCACGGCGAGGACCTCCTCCGCGGCCGCCGGGTCCAGCGCGGAGGTGGGCTCGTCCAGCACCAGGACCTTCGGGTGCGGGGTGAGGACCGAACCGATCGCCACCCGCTGCTGCTGTCCGCCGGAGAGGGTGGCGATGGGGCGGTCACGGAGTTCGTTCAGGCCGAGCAGGTCCAGGGTCTCCTCGACCCGCCGTCGCATCACCGCGGGCGGCAGCCCCAGGGACTCCATGCCGTAGGCCAGCTCGTCCTCGACCACGTCCGTCACGAAGTGCGCCCGCGGGTCCTGGCCCACCGTGCCCACGACGTCCGCCAGCTCCCGCGGCCGGTGCGTCCGCGTGTCGCGCCCCGCTACCGTCACGCGACCGCGCAGCGTCCCGCCGGTGAAGTGCGGGACGAGCCCCGAGACCGCGCCCAGCAGGGTGGACTTGCCCACGCCGGACGGCCCGACGAGGAGCGTCAGCTCCCCTTCTGGGACAGTCAGGTCCGCGCCGCGCAGCGTGGGTTCCGGCGTGCCCTCGTAGGTGACGGACACCTGCTCGAAGCGGATCACTTACGACGCCTCCTTGGGCGTGGGAGGTACGGGGGCCACGAACGCCGGGAGGAGGCCGAGGAGGACGGCGGCGGCCGGCCAGAGGGGGAGGGCGGGGGCGACGAGGGGGATGACGCCGGGCCGCAGGCCCTCGGGGGCGACCGTGCCGGCGTAGATCATCAGCGCGGCGACGGCCGCGCCGGACCCGGCGACCAGCCAGGCGCGGGCGTCCCAGCGGTCGGGCCGGTACCGGGTACGGACGCTGCGCCGGCCGCCCAGGCGCAGGCCGGCGAGGGCGAGGGCGAGGCCGATGAGGACGAGCGGCAGGCCGTACGAGGCGCCTTCGGCGGCGAGGAGCCCGTACGTACCGGCGCACATGCCGAGCAGACCGCCGACCGTGAGGACGTTGGTGGTGTGCCGGACGGCGGGCGGGACCTGGGCGGTGCGGCCGTAGCCGCGGGCGTCCATGGAGGCGGCGACGGCGACGGAGCGTTCGAGGGCGCCCTCCAGGACGGGGAGGCCGATCTGGAGGATCGCCCGGATGCCGCCGGTGGGCCGGCCGCGGAGGCGGCGGGCGGTACGGAGGCGTACGACGTCCGCGACCATGTTCGGCGCGAAGGTCATGGCCACGACGACGGCGACCCCGGCCTCGTAGAGCGCGGCCGGGAGGGATTTGAGGAGGCGGGCGGGGTTGGCGAGGGCGTTCGCGGCGCCGACGCAGATGAGGAGGGTGGCGAGCTTGGCGCCGTCGTAGAAGGCGAAGACGAGCTGCTCGGCGGTGACCCGGCCGCCGAGGCGGATGCCCTGGGCCCAGGCGGGGAGGGGGACCTCGGGGAGGGTGAGGAGGGTGTGGGTGCCGGGGAGGGGGGAACCGAGGAGAGCGGAGAAGAGGAGCCGAAGGGCGATGACGACGAGGCCGAGCTTGATGAAGGCGCCGTAGGAGCGGGCCCAGGGGGCGTCGGTGCGGCGCGCGGCGACGACGTAGCCGGCGACGCCGACGATCAGGCCGAGGAGGAGGGGGTTGGTGGTCCGGGAGGCGGCCGTGGCCAGCCCGAGGGCCCAGAGCCACCAGGCGCCGGCGTGCAGGGCGGTGCGGCGGGTGGCGGTGGGTGCGGGGACCCACGGTGTACGGCGGTTCCGGGGTCCGGCCACCGTCCGGCTCCGGGCGGGCCGGGGTGCGGTCGCCGTCCGGGTCCGGGCCGGCTGGGGGTCGCGCTCGGGCCTGCGGGCGGCCGGGGGCTCGGCGGCGGCCACCGGTGTGGCGTGGGGCTCGGCGGCAGCCACCGGTGTGGTGCGGGGCTCGGCGGCTACGGGGGTGCCGGGGGCCCCGGCAACGGTGGCGGCGGTCGCGGGGCCCCCGGGGGCCCCGGAGGCGGTGGTGGCGGTCGCGGGGTCGGCTGCGCGCCGGTGGGGGTGTGCCCGGCCTGCGGCCGGGCACGGGTCCCCGCCCGTACCACCGGTGCGGGTGGCTTCGGTGGGCGGCTGCTCGCCGTCGGCGGTCGCACGCCCACCACGGGCTGGGGCGGGCACGGTGAACGGGGGCAGGTCGCATACGTCGACCCGCTCCGAGCCGCCGGATCCGGTGGGCCCTGCCGTCACGGACGGGCGGTGCGCCGGGGTGCCAGGGCCGGCTGAGCACGCCGGGGTGTCCGGGCCCGCCGGGGTGCCAGGGCCGGCTGAGCACGCCGGGGTGTTCGGGCCCGCCGGGGTGTCCGGGCCCGCCGAGGCGTGAAGGTCGGCCGGGTCGGCCGGGTCGGCCGGGGCGGCCGGGGCGGCCGGGGCGGCCGGGGCGGCCGGGGCGCTGAGGTTTCCCGGGATGGCGGGGTTCGCCGGGGTGCCCGGGCGCGCCGGGGTTTGCAAGCTCGCCGGAGTGTGAAGGCCGGCCGGGTTGGTCGGGGTGCTGAGGCTTCCCGAGATGGCTGGGCCCGCCGGGGTGCCCGGGCTCGCCAGGGTGCCCGGGACGGCCGGGTCTGCCGGGGCAGACGAGTTCACCGGGTCCGCCGGGGTGGACGAAGCCGCCGGGCCCGCCGGGGTGCCCGGGCTCGCCGGGGTGCCCGGGACGGCCGGGTCCGCTGGGGCGGACGAGTTCACCGGGTCCGCCGGGGTGGACGAAGCCGCCGGGCCCGCCGGGGTGCCCGGGCCCGCCAGGGTGCCCGGGACGGCAGGGTCCGCTGGGTTGGATGAAGCCGCCGGGTCTGCCGGGGCGGACGAGTCCACCGGGTTCGCCTGGGCGGACGAAGCCACCGGGGCCGCCGGGGAGGGCGGGACCGGTGGGGGGTCCGGGGTGGGGCCGGACCGGGGTGTCGGGTCCGGGGCGGGGGTCATCGGCGGCGGCGGGACTGCCAGAGCGCGGCCGCAGCCAGGGCGGCTACCGCCGCGACGCCTGCCAGGAGGCCGGCCGAGGGGCCGCCGTCGCCCGTGCCGCCTGCCGTGCTGTCCTTCTTGGCGTCCGTCGGGCCGGACACCGCGGTGGACGCCGGGGTGTCCGGGGTCGAGACCTGGTCGCCGCAGCCCTGCTGCGGGTAGCCCGAGATCGCGCACAGCAGCGCCGCGCTGTTGTAGCGCAGCGGCTTCGCGACCTCCGCCAGCGCCTCCGCCGCCGTGGCCTGCGGCCCCACCTGCGCGCACGCGCTGCGCGGCGCGTCCTGCGGCGGGGTCTCGCCGGACGGGGCGTCCGCGGGCACGCCGAAGTCGATGACGACCGCCACCCGCTTCTTCCCCTCGACCGGCGCGGTCGTCCCGCAGATCGCGGTGAAGTCCGCCCCCGCCCGCGGCTTCGCCGCCTCGTCCGCCGCGTCCTTGCTCACCGCGAAGCGGAACCCCTGGACGGCACCGTCCGCCGGACGGGCCTGCGACGGCCCCTGGGAGGCGTACGTCCACTGGCCGCCCGCGGCGCCGTCCCAGAACGACCAGTAGCGGTACCCCGCCGCCACGGCCGGCGCCGCGCCGGCCAGCAGCGCGGCGAGCGCCGTCGCGAGGACGGCGCCCACCAGCGACAGCGGCAGCAGACGCCTCACGGCTGCTGCCGCTTCCGGCGGCCGCTCAGCAGGATGCCGATACCCATGCCGGCCGCGCCGCCCGCGCCGATGATCCACCAGAGGTTGGTGTTCTCCGAGGAGTCCGAGTCCTTGTCCTTGTCCTTCTTCCCGTCCTCGGGCTGCGACGAGGACGAGGCCGTCGCTCCGTGCGCCGTCGGCGCCGGGCCCGTCGCGTTCAGCGCCGACACCAGGTCCGTGCCGCCGAACGCCTTCGGGTCCGTGCCCGTCGCGTGCGCCGTCAGGATCAGCGTGCCCAGCGCCGCCGGGTTGTCCTTCGACCAGGCGCCCGCGTTGGCCTTCAGCCACTCCAGCGCGCCCGCCGCGGCCTGCTTGTGGCCGCCCGCGGACAGCGCGATCACCGCGTCCGCGGTGTTGGCGTAGTCCGGCAGCACCTGGTCCGAGCCGGGGGTGGCGGCCGTGAGGTGGCCGTTCTTCTTCAGCGCCTCCGCCAGGTACGCCGCCGCGCCCTGCGCCGCGCCCGCCTGCCCGTTCAGCGGGGCCGGGCACGCCGGCAGCGCCGCGATGGGGCTGTCCGCGCCGGCCGGGGCGACGACCGCGCCCTTGACCTGCGCGGCCAGCAGCGCGGCGGCGGTGGCGTCGGCGTTCGCGGCCTTCTTGCCGTCCTTGACCTCGTACGCGAAGGCGCCGCGGTCGGCCGCCGGCTGGTCCTCGCAGCCCAGCTGGAACGGCAGCAGCGCGTCGAAGCCCGACTTGCCCGCCTTCGACGTCACGGTCTGCGGCTGCACGCCCGCCGCGGCCAGCGAGCTGATCACGAGGGCTGTGGAGCTGGCCTCGGAGGGGGAGCCGGGCACGAAGCTCCAGCCGCCGTCCTCGTTCTGCACGGACTTCAGCCAGTCGACGCCCTTCCGGACCGCCGCGTCCTGGCCGCCCAGCGCCTTCAGCGCCTGCACGGCCACCGCGGTGGCGTTCGAGTCGAGCATCGTCGTCGCGTCGCACGCCTTGCCGGCGTCGGTGCGGAAGGAGGCGAACGCGCCGTTCGCGCACTGCTGGCTGGTCAGCCAGTCCACCGCCTGCCGGGACGGGTGCAGGCCGACCGAGTGCTGCGCCAGCAGGGCGAAGGACTGGCGCCAGACGCCGTCGTACGTCGGGTCGCTCTTGCCGTACAGACCGGAGGGGATCACCGGCGCCGGGGAAGGAGCGGCCGTGTCGGCGAACGCCGCGGGGGCGGCGGCCACGCAGAGCACGGCGGAGGCGGCGAGCGCGGCGGCGCTGCGGCGGACGTTCATGGTGGGGGCGGTGCCTCTCCTGCTGGGGAGCGGGAGGCAGGCACGCACTGGCACCGGGCTCCGGCTCCGTTTACCTCGACGGTGCCGGCCGCCGGAGGCTTCCGGCGGCACGAGCCGCGCACTCGGTACGGGGCAATCCGGCTCCCCGCGCGGGCGGGTCACGGCTGCGGGTCAGCGCCGGATTCCCACCGGCTTCCCCCCGTACGGACGTGTGGACGACGCCGTCACTCTACCGGCCCCCGCTCCACATGCCGGGGGCGGCGGGCCGGGGCACCCCTTACCGGCACCGGCACCGGCACACGCACCGTCGCCATGCGGTCAGAGCGCGCGGTACGTCACCGGGTCCGTCCCCGGTACGGCCTCGGCGCGCCCCTGCTTCACCAGCCGCCGCAGGTGCGCCTCCGCTTCCGAGACGGCGATGTTGCGCGAGCCGTACGGGATCTGCTCCCACGGACGGTTCCACTCCATCCGCTCGGCCAGCCCCCACGGCGTCAGCGGCTCGGCGGCGAGCAGGGCCCACAGCCCGCGCAGCCGCTCCTCGTGGTGGCCGAGCAGCTCGCGCACCCGCGCCGGGGCGCCGGTGAACGCGTACTGGTGGGCCGGGAGCACCTCGGCGGGGTCCAGCCGGCCGATGCGCTCGAGGGAGTCGAGGTAGTCGCCGAGGGGGTCGGTGACCCGGGTGTCGGTCGGGTCCTCGTACAGGCCGATGTGCGGGGAGATGCCGGGCAGCAGGTGGTCGCCGGAGAACAGGCGGCCGTTGCCGGGCAGGTCCGCCGGATGCCGCTCTTCCAGGTGCAGGCAGACGTGGCCGGGCGTGTGGCCCGGCGTCCAGATCGCGCGCAGTCGGCGCCCGGCGAGGGGGAGCAGCTCGCCGGGGACGATCTCCCGGTCGGGTACGGCGGCGCTCAGCCCGGGCAGGGTCCGCAGCCGCCCGGACCGGCGGGCGGCGCGCAACGGGCCGACGTGCTCCTCGGGGGCGCCGGCGGCGGCGAGCTTCCCGGCCATGTAGTCGAACCAGACACCCGGCTCGGCCGCGCGCGTGCGGACGACGACCTCGGTGTCGGCGGCGTGCATGGCGATCCAGGCCCCGGACGCCTCGCGGACCCGGCCGGAGAGGCCGTGGTGATCGGGGTGGTGATGGGTGATGACCACGCCGTGGACGTCGGCGACGTCCGTGCCGAGGGCGGCCAGACCGGCGACGAGGGTGTCCCAGGAGGCGGGGTCGTCCCAGCCGGTGTCGATGAGCACGGGGCCGCGGTCGGTGTCGACGACGTGGACGAGGGTGTGCCCGAGCGGGTTGTCGGGGATGGGCACCTTGATGCCGCGGACGCCTCCGCCGTGGTCGGTTGTCTCTGGCATGCGGGCCCCCTGTCTGCGCCGGCTCGCGGCGGAAAGCCGGCTGCCGGCATCGGCTGCGGCCACTGTAACGAGAACTCGTTCCATTGGTAGCCCAAGTCGACCATCTTGACGGCAGTCTGACCAGTCGTCCGATCGTGAGGCCGGTGAAGTGCCGCTCACCCGGCCCTCCTTGCGTCCGGGCCGTGGACTCCTGGAACTAGAACTGGTATCAGTTCTTCAGCTCTCAGGTGCGTCAGCTCACAGGCTCTACAAGTTCTGAAGCACCGTCAGGGCGTGTCGGTGTCGCTCGCGTTCGCAGCCGCAGGAGGCCTCAGCCATGACCGAGCTCGTGGAACACGGACAACTGTTCATCGGCGGGCAATGGGCGGATCCGCTGGGCAGCGAGACGATCGAGATCGTCTCGCCCCACACCGAGCAGGTCATCGGACGCGTCCCGCACGCCTCGCGCGCCGACGTCGACCGCGCCGTCGCCGCCGCCCGCAAGGCCTTCGACGAGGGCCCGTGGCCCCGTATGACCCTGGACGAGCGGATCGCCGTCGTCTCCCGCATCAAGGACGCCATCGCCGTCCGGCACGAGGAGATCGCGCGGTCGATCAGCTCGCAGAACGGCTCCCCCTACTCCTGGTCCGTCCTCGCCCAGGCCCTCGGGCCGATGATGGTCTACGACGCCGCGATCACCGTGGCGCGCGCCTACCCGTACGAGGAGCACCGCCAGGGCGTGCTCGGGCCGATCCTGGTACGCCGCGAGCCGGTCGGCGTGGTCGCGGCCGTCATCCCGTGGAACGTCCCGCAGTTCGTGGCCGCGGCCAAGCTCGCGCCGGCGCTGCTCACCGGGTCCACCGTCATCCTCAAGCCGTCGCCGGAGTCGCCGCTGGACTCCTTCATCCTGGCCGACATCGCCAAGGAGGCCGGGCTGCCGGAGGGGGTGCTGTCGATCCTGCCCGCCGACCGCGAGGTCAGCGAGTACCTGGTCGGGCACCCCGGCATCGACAAGGTGGCCTTCACGGGCTCCGTGGCGGCGGGCAAGCGCGTGATGGAGGTCGCGGCGCGCAACCTCACCCGGGTCACCCTGGAACTGGGCGGCAAGTCGGCCGCCGTGATCCTGCCGGACGCCGACCTGGAGACCGCGGTGGCGGGGATCGTGCCGGCGGCCTGGATGAACAACGGGCAGGCGTGCGTGGCCCAGACCCGCGTCCTCGCGCCGCGCGGCCGCTACGACGAGGTGGCCGAGGCCCTCGCCGCCGCGGCCGGCGCCCTCGTGGTCGGCGACCCGATGGACCCGGCGACCCAGCTCGGACCGCTGGTGGCCAAGCGGCAGCAGCAGCGGTCCTTCGACTACATCAAGATCGGGCAGGACGAGGGCGCGAAGGTCCTCACGGGCGGCGGCCGCCCGGCGGGCCAGGAGCAGGGCTGGTACGTCGAGCCGACGCTCTTCGGCGACGTCGACAACTCGATGCGGATCGCCCGCGAGGAGATCTTCGGCCCGGTCGTGTGCCTGATCCCGTACGGGGACGAGGCGGAGGCGGCGCGCATCGCCAACGACTCCGACTTCGGCCTCAGCGGCAGCGTCTGGACGGGCGACGTGGAGCGCGGCATCGACTTCGGACGGCAGGTGCGCACAGGCGTCTTCAACGTCAACACCTTCAGCCTGGACATGCTGGGGCCCTTCGGCGGCTACAAGAACAGCGGTGTGGGGCGGGAGTTCGGACCGGAGGGCCTGAGCGAGTACCTCGAGCACAAGATGATCTGCCTCCCCAACGGGTACGAGCCCCCGGCCGCGGCCGGGGATTCCGGGGCGGACGTCTGATGGGGGACCGCTGGCACGTCGAGGTGGACCGGGGTGTGTGCATCGGATCGGGGATGTGCGTGAACCACGCCCCGTCGGGCTTCGCCCTGGACTCCGCCCGGCAGTCCCACCCGGTGACCCCGGAGACGGATGCGAACGAACCGGTCCTGACGGCGGCGGAGGGCTGCCCGGTGGAGGCGATCATGATCACGCTGCTGGGGAGCGGCGAGACGGTGTTCCCACCGGAGGAGTGAGGCGCCGGGCTTCGGCGGGCGTTAAGTCCCCTTGTCTGCTGTCCGTTGGGCGTTGTGGGGGTTCCGGGGGCGTCCCGTCAGTCCTCACTGTCCTTCCGTGCCGGGCTGGCCTGTCAAGAGCGCTCACTGCGTTCGCGTCGCTGCGCGATTCCGCTTCGCTCCACTCCTGACAGACCGTCCCGTCCCGGAAAGACAAGGACTGTCGGGACGCCCCCGAAAGAACGGGAGGTCGGCACTCCACCAAGGCGAGGGGTTCCAAGGCCTGCCCAGGGGCCCGGCCAGCTGGTTCCCGGCACCCCAGGTGCGGAAGACGGCCTGTGGGGCGGGGGCGCGCCGGATCGCTACGCGCTTCGGCCGGCATAGCGGCCCCGGCCCGCCTGTGGCGGGACATAAGCCGCCCCAGATGGCCTCTCGCTGCCCTCTCAGGCGTCTGATCCCCGTCTGGTGATACCCAGCGGGCAGTCAGTGGCGGTGTGAGCCCGGGAGCGGCCGCCATAGTGGGGCAATCTGGGCATTCTGCGGGCTCTGGAGAGGCTCTCGCGCGGAGTGGATCAGATGACCTCCCGCCAGTGCCTATATCCCGCACCTTCCCGCTCCTGGGAGGGTGTGGGGCCCAAACCGGGCCGCAGACGCCCATCCGCAGGAGCGCGTAGCGATCGATGGCGGCCTATTCCCAGCCGCGGCCGGTCCGCGCCCGCTATGCCGGCCGAAGCGCGTAGCGATCGGGCGCGCCTGCTCGCCAGGGGCCGGCTTGCGCACCTGGGGTGCGGGGGAACGGACTGGCCCTGCCCCTGGGCGGGCCTTGGAACCCCTCGCCTTGGTGGGCTGCCGACCTCCCGTTCTTTCGGGGGCGTCCCGACAGTCCTTGTCTTTCCGGGACGGGACGGCCTGTCAGGAGTGGAGCGAAGCGGAATCGCGCAGCGACGCGACGAAGGAGCGCTCTTGACAGGCCGGCCCGGCACGGAAGGACAGTGAGGACTGACGGGATGACCCCGGAACCCCCACAACGCCCAACGGGCAGCGGACAAACGTCCTCAACGCCCGCCGAAGCCAAACCCCTACCGGCGGGTTCCGGTCGAATCCGGTGGGGGTGGCGACGTCAGGTCGATCAGGCGGCAGACCGTTTCGATGTCGATCTTGACCTGGGCGATCGAGGCGCGGCCCGACAGCCAGGTGATCAGGGCCGAGTGCCAGGTGTGCTCGATCACGCGGACCGCCGAGAGCTGCTCGGCCGTGGGCGGGGCGTCCAGACCCATCGCGTCCAGGATGATCGCGGTGGTCAGCCGGGAGACCGTGTCCACCTCGGGCGAGACGCTGCGGTCGGCGAACGTCAGCGCACGGACCATGGCGTCCGCCAGGTGCGGCTCGCGCTGGAGGGCGCGGAAGGCGCGCATCAGGGTCTCCGCGACCCGCGCCGACGGCTCCTCGCTCGCCGGTGGCCGCTTGCGCAGCGTGGTGTGCATGTGCTGGAGCTGGTCCTGCATGGTGGCGACCAGGAGGTGCACCTTGGACGGGAAGTAGCGGTACAGGGTGCCCAGCGCCACGCTGGACGACTCCGCGACCTCGCGCATCTGCACCGCGTCGAAGCCGCCCCGGCTGGCCAGTTGGGCGCTGGCGTGCAGGATCCGGCGGCGCCGTGCCTCCTGCCGCTCCGTCAGCGGCGGGGACGCCGGGGTGGTGACGGCTTTGGCTTCCGCTGTCATGTGTCCCGTTCCGTGGCGTTTCTGTCGTATCGCGAGGTGCTGAAGTGCTGCAAGTACTGTGCGTGCTGCGAGTGCTGTCGCGCGTGCCGTTCCCGGGTCGTTCCCGGTGTGCCACCAGGTCGTTCCCGCCGATCCCAGAATCCTGCCCCAGCCAGCATGGCAGGCGCTGCGGCCGTGGCGCGAATCACCTGCCGCGCCTCTTACGGTGTGGTTTCCGGCCGGTAGATTCAATGCCCTTGGACGGATCAAGTCTGAAACTTGTTCTAGATTATCCGAGCGGTTACGCTCCGGCGAAAGTGCAGTGAGAAGGGGGCCGAGAGTGTCCGCTGAGGCCATGGTGACGAGCCCTTTCCCAGGTTCCGCCACCGACGGCGACCGCCCGTTGCGCATCGCACTCCTCACCTACAAGGGGAACCCGTTCTGCGGCGGTCAGGGTGTCTACGTCCGCCACCTCTCGCGTGAGCTCGTCCGCCTCGGGCACTCCGTCGAGGTGATCGGCGCCCAGCCCTATCCGGTGCTCGACACCGGCGCGACGCTCACCGAGCTCCCGAGCCTGGACCTCTACCGCCAGCCCGACCCCTTCCGCACGCCGGCGCGCGACGAGTACCGCGACTGGATCGACGTGCTGGAGGTCGCGACCATGTGGACCGGCGGCTTCCCCGAGCCGCTGACCTTCTCGCTGCGGGCCCGCCGCCATCTGCGTGCCCGGCGCGGTGAGTTCGACGTCATCCACGACAACCAGACCCTCGGGTACGGCCTGCTCGCCGACCTCGGCGCCCCGCTGGTCACCACGATCCACCACCCCATCACCGTCGACCGCAAGCTGGAGCTCGAAGCCGCCAAGGACCGCAAGAAGCGGGCCTCGGTGCGCCGCTGGTACGCCTTCACCCGCATGCAGAAGCGGGTCGCGGGCCGGCTGCCCTCCGTGCTGACGGTCTCGGGCTCCTCCAAGCAGGAGATCGCCGACGACCTCGACGTCTCCCTCGACAACATCCACGTCGTCCACATCGGCGCCGACACCGACCTGTGGTCGCCGGACGCCTCCGTGGCGGAGGTGCCGGGGCGGATCGTCACGACGTCCAGTGCCGACGTACCGCTGAAGGGGCTCGTCCACCTCGTCGAGGCCCTCGCCAAGCTGCGCACCGAGCAGCCCGACGCCCACCTCGTCGTCGTCGGCAAGCGCGCCGAGAAGGGGCCGGTCGCCCGCGCCATCGAGACGTACGGGCTCCAGGACGCCGTCCGCTTCGTCAAGGGCATCAGCGACACCGAGCTCGTCGACCTCGTGCGCAGCGCGCAGGTCGCCTGCGTCCCCAGCCTGTACGAGGGCTTCTCGCTCCCCGCCGCCGAGTCCATGGCCACCGGCACCCCGCTGGTCGCCACGACCGGCGGCGCGATCCCCGAGGTCAGCGGACGTGACGGGGAGACCTGCCTGGCGGTGCCGCCCGGCGATGCCGGTGCCCTCGCCACCGCTCTGGGCCGGCTGCTCGCGGACGAGCAGCTGCGCGCCCGGCTGGGCGCCGCCGGCCGTGAGCGGGTGCTGGCCAACTTCACCTGGGCCAAGGCCGCCGAAGGCACCGTCGCGCGCTACCGCGCCGCCATCGCCGCCCGTGCGGCCGGTGAGGCCGGTGCGGCCCGTACGGCGGCCGCCGCCCGCTCCGCCAGAACCAGCTGACCCGGCCGGACCGGACACCTCGCCGATGCGCCACCCGTCGTACCCGTCACGCCCGTCACGCCCGTCGTACCCGCCGTACCCGTCGAACCCGCCGTACCGCCGCCCCCGCCGGCGTTCCGCGCAGCTCCCGCACCACCCGCACCACCCTCACCCCCTTGACCGCGAAGGCAGGACCCCGTGCTGACCGTCGATTTCTCCCGGTTCCCGCTCGCCGCCGGAGACCGTGTGCTCGATCTGGGCTGCGGCGCCGGCCGGCACGCCTTCGAGTGCTACCGGCGCGGCGCCCAGGTGGTCGCCCTCGACCGCAACGGCGAGGAGATCCGCGAGGTCGCCAAGTGGTTCGCCGCGATGAAGGAGGCCGGTGAGGCCCCGGCCGGTGCCACCGCCACCGCCATGGAGGGCGACGCGCTGGCCCTGCCCTTCCCCGACGACTCCTTCGACGTCGTGATCATCTCCGAGGTCATGGAGCACATCCCGGACGACAAGGGCGTGCTCGCCGAGATGGTGCGGGTGCTGAAGCCGGGCGGACGGATCGCCATCACCGTGCCGCGCTACGGGCCGGAGAAGATCTGCTGGGCGCTCTCCGACGCCTACCACGAGGTCGAGGGCGGCCACATCCGCATCTACAAGGCGGACGAGCTGCTCGGCAAGATGCGGCAGGCCGGCCTCAGGCCGTACGGCACCCACCACGCCCACGGGCTGCACTCCCCGTACTGGTGGCTCAAGTGCGCGTTCGGCGTGGACAACGACAAGGCGCTGCCGGTCCGCGCGTACCACAAGCTGCTGGTCTGGGACATCATGAAGAAGCCGCTGGCCACGCGGGTCGCCGAGCAGGCGCTGAACCCGCTCATCGGCAAGAGCTTCGTGGCGTACGCGACCAAGCCCCACCTCCCCGTCGGCGCGGCGCAGTGAGCTCGCCCGGGCGTACGGAGCACCTGGTCCTGCCCGGGGTGCTGACCGCCGAGCAGGCGGCCGGGACCGTGGCCGGCATCCTGGCCGCGCAGCGCGCCGACGGGGCGATCCCGTGGTTCCGCGGCCACCACCTGGACCCGTGGGACCACACCGAGGCCGCGATGGCCCTGGACGCGGCCGGTGAGCACGCGGCGGCCGAGCGGGCGTACGACTGGCTGGCGCGGCACCAGAACCCGGACGGGTCGTGGTACGCCGCGTACGCCGACGGGCCCGACGGGGTGGACACCGAGCGGCCGCAGGACGCGGGCAAGGAGTCCAACTTCACCGCGTACATCGCCGTCGGCGTGTGGCACCACTACCTGGCGACCGGCGACGACACCTTCCTCGACCGGATGTGGCCGGCCGTCTACGCGGCCGTCGAGTTCGTGCTGGGCCTCCAGCAGCCGGGCGGGGAGATCGGCTGGAAGCGGGAGGCGGACGGCACCCCGGTCACGGACGCGCTGCTGACCGGCTCCTCCTCCATCCACCAGGCGCTGTGCTGCGCGCTGGCGATCGCCGACCACCGCGAGGAGGCGCAGCCGGACTGGGAGCTCGCGGCCGGCGCGCTGGGGCACGCGATCCGGCGGCACCCGGAGCGGTTCCTGGACAAGAACCGCTACTCGATGGACTGGTACTACCCGGTCCTGGGCGGGGCGCTGACCGGCGTGGAGGCGAAGGCGCGGATCGAGGAGCGCTGGGACGAGTTCGTCGTCCCCGGCCTCGGGGTGCGGTGCGTGCTGCCGAACCCGTGGGTGACGGGCGGCGAGAGCTGCGAGCTGGCGCTCGCGCTGTGGGCGATGGGGGAGTCGGACCGGGCGCTGGACATCCTGCGCTCGATCACGCACCTGCGGGCCGAGAACGGCATGTACTGGACGGGCTACGTCTTCGAGGACAAGGCGGTGTGGCCGGTCGAGCAGACGACGTGGACGGCCGGGTCGCTGCTGCTGGCCGTCGCGGCGCTCGGGGGTGACGAGGCGACGACCGCCGTGTTCGGCGGGCTGGAGCTGCCGAAGGGGCTGGACCCGGACTGCTGTTAGCGAGGCGGGGCGGGGCAGGGCGCCCGGGGGACCCGAATGGGTCCCCCGAGTGGCGCAGTGCCCGCACCGGGGTGAGGCTGCCGGGGACACCCTCAGTCCCCGGAGGCAACCGTGTCCTTCCCCACGACCACCCGATTCCGCCGTGGCCTCACGGCGTTGTTCGTGTCCTGCGCGCTGCTGGCCGGCGCCACCGCCTGCGGTACGAACGGCGGCGCCGACGCCGCCGCGGACACTGCCGCGACCAGGGCCGAGGAGGCCTCGGTGACGGCCGCCCGGCAGGCGATGGCGGCCGAGACGGCGGCGATGGAGGCGTTGGAGGCCCCGGCCGCCGTCGAGCCGACGCCGACCACGACCGCCGAGAAGCAGAAGTTCGCCAAGGCGCGGTTCGTCGCCAACGCCGGGCTCGCGGCCGGGGCGACGTACCAGTGGATCGTCAAGCCGTACCGCGACGGCAAGTTCAAGAAGGGCGCCCAGGGCCGGACGTTCGCGCTCATCAAGGCGGGACTCGCGGGCGCCTTCGCCTACAACCGGCTGAAGGCCGCCGTCGCCAACGCCAAGGGCGACCCGCTGCTGTCGAAGGCCGTGGCCCCGCTGACGGCCGGCATCGAGGCGCTCAAGGGCCTCGGTACGAAGCTCCGCAAGGGTGAGGCCGGCGACGCCGACATCAGCTCCTTCGAGGACGTCATCAACGGGATCAAGGAGGCCGGCAAGTCGGCCGGCGCCACGGTGACGGACAAGGTGCCCAGCACCTCCCAGCTCACCGGCGGCTGACGGAGCGCGGAAGCCGGGCGCGGGCCGGGCGCCGGCCGGTCAGCTGTTGAGTTCCGCCAGGACCCGCAGCGTGTGCGGGTCCGGGGCGGTGACCAGCAGGTCGGTCACCGGGCCGGCCCGCCACAGCTCCAGCCGTTCGGCGATCCGCTCGCGCGGGCCGACCAGGGAGATCTCGTCGGCGAAGGCGTCCGGGACGGCGAGGACCGCCTCCTCCTTGCGGCCGTCGAGGAACAGCCGCTGGATGTGGCGGGCCTCGTCCTCGTAGCCCATGCGGGCCATCAGGTCGGCGTGGAAGTTGCGGGCGGCGTGGCCCATGCCGCCGATGTAGAAGCCGAGCATCGCCTTGACCGGCAGCAGCCCCTCGGCGACGTCGTCGCAGACCATCGCCCGGGCCATCGGCGCGATCATGAAGCCGTCGGGGAGGCCGGTGAGGGAGGCCTGGTAGACGTCGGTACGGGTGGGCGACCAGTAGAGGGGCAGCCAGCCGTCCGCGATACGGGTGGTCTGGGCGATGTTCCTGGGGCCCTCGGCCCCGAGGAGCAGCGGCAGGTCCGCGCGCAGGGGATGGGTGATCGGTTTGAGGGGCTTGCCGAGGCCGGTGCCGTCCGCGCCGCGGTAGGGGTGGCCGTGGAAGCGGCCGTCCAGGGCGACGGGGGCCTTGCGGCGCAGCACCTGGCGTACGACGTCGACGTACTCGCGGGTCGCGGTGAGGGGGCTGGCGGGGAACGGGCGCCCGTACCAGCCCTCGACGACCTGTGGTCCGGACAGGCCCAGGCCCAGCATCATGCGGCCGCCGGAGAGGTGGTCGAGGGTGAGCGCGTGCATGGCGGTGGCGGTGGGCGTACGGGCGGCCATCTGGGCGATGGCGGTGCCGAGCCGGATCCGTGAGGTGTGCGCGGCGATCCAGGTCAGCGGGGTGAAGGCGTCGGAGCCCCAGGCTTCGGCGGTCCAGACGGAGTCGTAGCCGAGGTCCTCGGCGGCGATGGCCAGGTCGAGGTGGCCGGGGTGGGGGGCGCGGCCCCAGTAGCCGAGTGCGAGTCCTAGGCGCATGGCGTGCCCTCCGAGGCCGGCGCGGTCAGTCCTGACGGTGCGTCAGGTGACTGTAGGGCAACGGCCCCCCGCCCGGAAGGGCGGGGGGCCGCTGGGTCCTGCGTCGTGCGTCCTGCGTCGCGCGCCTGCGCCGGTCAGCCGCGCTGGATGCCCGACGTGTCGTTCAGGACGCCCCGGCGGCCGTCCTGCGTCTGGGCGATCAGGGTGCTCGGGCCGCGCTGGTCGACCGCGAGGTACCACGTGCCCGGGGCCAGCTCGGCGATCGGGGTGGGGGAGCCGTCCTCCGGGAAGAGGGGGCGGGCCACCGGGACGGCGAACCAGAACGGGGCGAAGTCGGCCGCCGGGGCGGGCGGTTGGGCGGATTCCTGCGGGCCGGGGCCCGGTGCGGGCGCCGGGGTCGGGGTGCCGCCGTACGGCGGGACCGGCGACGGGGTGGTGCCGTACGGCGACGGGGCGCCGCCGGTGCCGCCCGGGTAGCCGTACCCGGCGCCCGGCTGCGGCTGGCCCCCGTACGGCGGGACGGCCTGCGGGGCCGGCGTGGGCAGCAGCGGTCCGGCCAGCGCCGGGACCTTGGGCGCGAAGATGGCGACACCGGCCACCACCAGGGTGGACAGGAACGCCAGGATCGACCCGGCACCGAGGTCGGCGCCGTCCGGGCCGGTCATCAGGGCCCACAGCGCGGACCAGGCCGCCGCCACGGAGATTCCGGTTCCCCAGCCGGCCAGGGCGAGGCCGCCGATCTTGCGGGACTCGGGCAGGAACCGGGTCGCGACGATCAGTCCCGCGCCGATCAGGCCGGCCAGGAAGATCGAAGGGAGGACGATGTTCAGTGCGTCCGTGTCCCACGCGTTCGGGATGCGGTCCTCACAGGCCGGGACGCCGCCGCATTCGACGGAGTAGAAGTTGAGGAACGACGCGATGAACAGCAGCACCGCTGCTCCGATCACCACGCCGTCGCCTCGAGTGAGGGAGCGGATGTTCACTTGGATGTCCTTCTCGGTCTCGGTCGCGGGCGGGGACCATCGTACGGATAGATTCCCGGCCCGAGGGCGCCGGGCCCGTGACGACAACCGTTCCGCTACCCGCCCAGGAAACCGATGATGCCGTTCGCGATGCCCTGCGCCGCCTTCTGACGCCACTGCGGATCCATCAGCAGGGCCGCGTCGTTGGCGTCCCGCATGTTGCCGCACTCGACGAAGACCTTCGGCTGCGTGGACAGGTTGAGGCCGCCGAGGTCGTCGCGGACCACCAATCCCGTGCCGCCGCCCACGTAGTTGGAGGGCCCCGTACCGGTGGACCGGGTGAAGTTCCCGGCGATCCGCTCGCCCAGCTCCTTCGACGGGCCCACGATCTTCGCGGTGTCCGCCGCCCCGCCCTTGACCCTGGCCGGGAGGATGACGTGGAAGCCGCGGTTGCCGGCGGAGGAGCCGTCGGCGTGGACCGAGACCACCGCGTCCGCCTTGGCCTCGTTGCCGATCCGGGCCCGCTCGGTGATGCAGGGGCCCCACGGGCGGTCCGCCTCGTGGGTGAAGACCACCTTCACGCCCTGCGCCTCCAGGGCCGTGCGCAGCCGGCGCGAGACGTCGAGGGTGAAGTCCGCCTCCTTGTAACCGGAGTTGGTGGTGGTGCCGGTGGTGTCGCACTCCTTGCGGTTCGTGCCGATGTCCACCTGCTGGTTGATCTCGCGCGCGTGCTGGAAGTTGCCCACGTTGTGACCGGGGTCGACCACGACCACCTTGCCGGACAGGGGCCCCTTGACCACCGGCGCCGCCGGTGTCGCCGGGGCGGGGGTGGCCGGCGCGGTGGGCGTGGCCGTACCCGGTGTGGGCTCCCCGCTGGCCTTCGCGTCCCCGTGGGAGGACGGGGCGGGCCCGGACGGCTGTTGCGGGGACTGCGCCGACGCGGGCAGCGGCAGCACCTGGGGCGCGGACGCCCCGGCGGAATCGGTCCCGGACAGCACCTGGACCAGCACCCAGCCGGCCAGCGCGGTCGGGGCGAGGGCGGCGACGGCCACGGTCAGGGTGGAGCGGCGCGCGAACCAGGGGCGGTCGGGGTCGACCGAGGAGGTGGACTCGGGCGGCGGCGGGGGGCTCTCGTCGTACGGCACGTCGCGATGCTAATCCGACGACATGCCCGGCGTCCGGATCCTGCTCCATCCGGGGGCGCGTGTGGCGTGGCGCGCCACACGGGTCACGCCGTGCACCGCGGTCAGATCCCGGGGCCGGTACGGCGCAGCACGCGCAGCGAGTCGGTCACGGAGACCTCCTCGAAGGCGCCGGACGCCAGCGCGCGGCAGTGGATCCGGTACGGCGCCTGCCCGCCGTCGGCCGGGTCGGGGAACACGTCGTGGATGACGAGCGTGCCGCCCTCGGCGACGTGCGGGGCCCAGCCCTCGTAGTCCCCGGTGGCGTGCTCGTCGGTGTGCCCGCCGTCGATGAAGACGAAGCCGAGCGGACCGCCCCAGGTGGCCGCGACCTGCGGGGACCGCCCGACGATCGCGATGACGTGCTCCTCCAGCCCGGCCCGGTGCAGGGTCCGGCGGAAGGTGGGCAGGGTGTCCATCAGCCCGATCTCGGGGTCGACGACGGACGGGTCGTGGTACTCCCAGCCCGGCTGCTGCTCCTCGCTGCCCCGGTGGTGGTCCACGGTGATCGCGGCGACGCCCGCCTCCCGGGCGGCGTCGGCCAGCAGGATGGTCGAACGCCCGCAGTACGTGCCGACCTCCAGCAGCGGCAGCCCCAGCCGCGCCGCGTCGGCGGCCGCCTCGTACAGGGCCAGCCCCTCGCGTACGGGCATGAACCCCTTCGCGGCCTCGAAGGCGGCGAGGGTCTGCGGCTTGGGCGTGGCGGCCATGGTGTCTCCGGCGGTGGGACGTGGTGCGGGCGGCCCCATGCTGCCCTACCACCCGGTAATCGTCACCCCCGGGGTGTCCGCCACCTGAACGGGTGGCGCCGCCGTCGATCCGCCCGGCGCGGCCCGGCCGGGGCGCGGTGCGGGACTCCAACAACCCCGGTGGGCCCGTCTTTACGGTGGACTCGGCCGCCATCACCGCCTCCGTGAGGCCTCTCTCGGTATGATCCCGATCCTCCGCAGGGGGAGGGTCGGGGCACATGCAGGACTTGGGGCCTTCGGGGCCGACGCACGTAGGGCCGTTCCGGGCGCTGGCCGCGCTCGGACAGGGCGGCATGGGCCGGGTGCTGCTGGCCGCCGCGCCGGACGGCCGGCTGGTCGCCGTCAAGCAGGTGCACGCACACTTCGCGGACGACGACGGGTTCCGCGCCCGGTTCCGGCGCGAGGTCGCCGCCTCGCGGAAGGTGTCGGGGGCGTACACGGCGGCCGTGCTGGACGCCGATCCGGACGCGCCGACGCCGTGGCTGGCCTCGGTGTTCGTGGCCGGGCCCTCGCTGGGCGCGGCGGTGGACGCGGTCGGGGTGCTGCCCGAGGAGCTCGTACGCCGGCTCGCGGCCGGACTGGCGTCGGCGCTGGCGGAGATCCACCGGGCCGGGCTGGTCCACCGGGACCTCAAGCCGGAGAACGTGCTGCTCGCGGAGGACGGCGTACGGGTCATCGACTTCGGGATCGCGCGGGCGGCGGAGAGCGACCCGGAGGGCGACACCGGGCTGACGCGGACCGGATGGGTGATCGGCTCGCCCGCGTTCATGTCGCCCGAGCAGGCCGAGGGGCGCCGGATCACGCCGGCCACGGACCTGTTCTCGCTCGGCTCGGTGCTGGTCCTGGCCCTGACCGGGCGCAGTCCCTTCGCCGGGACGTCCACGCTCCAGACGCTGTACGACGTGGTGCACGCCGAACCCGGCCTCGACGGGGTCCCGGCCGGGCTGCGCACGGTCGTGGAGCGGTGTCTGGCCAAGGACCCGGCGGACCGGCCGACCCCGGCGGGCCTGCTGGAGCTCCTCGGCCCGGTGGCCCCGGCGGGTCGGCAGTGGCCGCCGCAGGTGTACCGGATGATCGCGGAGCAGCGGGCGGACATCGACCGGCTGCTGGACGGCGGGGCCCCGGAGCCGACGGTCGTGGTGGACCCGGACCCGACGCCCACCCCCGGCCCGCCCCCACCCGAAGCCCCCACCCCGCCCCCGGAGCCCGCGCCGAACCCGGAGCCCGCCCCCGGGTCGGCCCCGGCCCCCGGGCCGACCCCGGCCCCCATGCCCACGCCCGCCCCCGCGCCCGACCCCGTGCCCACGCCCGAGTCGGTCGCGGCGGCGCCGACGCAGGCCGCGCCGGCCCGTGACTCCCTCCCCGTCCCGCCGCCCACCGCCGGCCGTCCGCGCCGGACGGCGGTCGCGGTGGCGCTGGCCGCGGCGCTCGTGGCCGGCCTCGGGGCGTACGTGCTGTGGCCCTCCGGCGACCGGGGTGACGGCGGCCGCGAGGCGGGCGGGGCGGTGACGCCGTCGAGCAGCTCTTCCGTACAGCCGAAGGCCGTGGCCGGGCGGTACCGGAAGCTGGCGGCGTGCCCGGTGATCTCCGGGCAGCTGCCGCTGACGAACCGGAAGAAGGACAGCGACTACCACGGGGAGAACGCCGAGCGGATGTACACCAGTTGCACCTGGTACGGGACGGCCGCCCCGTGGGAGCCGGCCGAACGGATCGACTGGTACCTGACGTTCGGCGACGGCGGTGCCCGCGACGCGACGGAGGCGCAGCGGGCGCTCTTCTCCGGCGAGCTGCCCCAGGGGTCACGGGCGGCGGTCGTGGGGTTCGGGGACGAGGCGTACTGGCTGACGTACGCGGCGGAGATGGACGACATCACCTGCGGGCTGGCCGTCCGCGACGGCAACCTCTCGGTCAAGGTGATCCTCCGCGGCCCGCAGCACCCGCCCGCGACCTGCGAGGCGGACGCCAAGCGCCTGGCCCGCACCGCCTGGGACGCCGTCCCCCGCTGAACCGGGCCGGGAGACGTGCGCCCCCGAGCCCGGTAGATCCTTACGGGGCGGCCCTCAGGGCCAGGAAGCCCACCACGTAGGCGGTGGCGAAGATCAGGGGGACCCATTGTTCGACGTGGGTCAGGGGGAGGTAGCGGCGCCAGTCGCGGCCCTCGCCGAGGAGGGACCATTCGGCGCGGGAGTACACGAAGGCCGGGAGCTTCTTCTCCAGGGCGCCTATCACCTCGAACTTGGCGGCGTTCAGCTGCCGGTAGGAGCGCACCATCACGAACCAGGTGAGGCACTGCGTCAGCAGGACCACCAGGGCCGCCAGTGCCACCGCTAAGGGGACCTGCCGGCCCTCGGCGCCGGCCAGGGCCGCCACGGTGGCCGCCACGGCGGAGTTGAGCGACAGGAAGAAGGTGTTGGCGAGGTTGCGGCGGCTGCTGATCCGGTCGGCCATCTCGATGTACGTCTTGTACTGGTCCAGGATCGCCGCCTGGTACTTCTCGCCGGTGTCCGCGTAGGCGGCCGGGCCCACCTGCTGGTTCCACAGCTTGTCGTCGAGGGAGTCCATGGACACAGGGTTTCCCATGGGCCCCCTTCGTGTCAGGGCTTCCGGGCGGATCGGGGAGGGCGCCTGGGCAGTGTGGCCAACGGGGCGAGGACCGGCTCCAGTTCGGCCCGGATGAGGCGGCGTACGGACCAGATCCAGCGGACCCGGGGAGCGGCCGGGCGGAAGGGGGTGAACGTGGCCCGCCAGGTCCGGTCGAAGGTGACGATGCCGTCGAGCGGGTACGTCCATCCCCTGTCCCGCCGAGGGGCGAGCGCGTCGGCGGCGGGCCAGTCCGGCAGCCGGGGCCGCGGCGGCCAGTCGGCGGTGCGGCGGTCGGTGTACGCGCGGGCGGCGGCGTCACGGAAGAGGTCGTAGACCACGGGGCCGGACGTGATGAGCAGGAGCAGCCGGTCGGGCGGAGTGAGGCGGACGGCCTCGGTGAACTCCCAGACGGTGCCCGGTCCCGGGGCCGCCGACAGCATGACCACATGGGCGCCGGCGATCAGCTCGCTCACCGTGGCCTGCCAGTCGTCCAGCGGCAGGTAGCCGCGGCGCGCGCCGAGCAGGGGCAGCCGTTCGCCGGGCTGTCCGACGGCGACGACGGGCCCGAGCCGGTCGAACTGCCGGACCAGGAACTCCTCCTGCGTCAGGCCGGGCAGTTCGAAGGGCGAGCGGAAGGACCCGCGGGGAGCGCCCCCGGGGGCCGCGGCCAGGGTGCGGTCGAGGGCGAAGGGGCGCAGGTAGAGGACGTACGACGTGCCGCGGAGGCCGCCGAACGAGGTGATGACCGGGGCGCGCAGCCGCTTGCCGTGGACGAGGGCGAAGAAGCCGCCGACGAGGGCGAGCGCGCCGGCCAGGACGATCGCGGGGAAGACCGGGAGGAGCACCAGCGGCGACAGCTGCTCTCCGCGCAGGGCCAGGTGGAGCAGGAAGCCCCCGCTGCCCAGCAGGGCGATGCCGAGTACGCGCAGGGCGTGGCCCAGGAGGACCAGTGCGTGCCCGGCGCCGACCCGCGCGCCGCGGCGCAGACGGGGCGTCGGGCCCCCGCTCGCGCTCACGGCCGTCGCGGCGCGCTGCCGGGGAGGGCGGCCAGCGGGGCGAGCACCGGCTCCAGCTGCTCGCGGATGTGCCGGCGGGTGCTCCAGCCCCAGCGCAGGGCGGGGACGGACACCTCGAAGGGGGTGAAGGTCGCCCGCCAGGCCTGGTCGAAGGAGATGACGCCCCGCAGCGGGTACTCCCACTTCCTGCCCTTCCCCGGCGGGCCCGGCGCGGGCCAGTCCGGCAGCTCGGGCAGGGTGGGCCAGTCGGCGGTGCGGCGTTCGGCGTAGGCGCGGGCGGCGCGGTCGCGGAAGAGGTCGTAGACCACGGGCCCGGTGTAGACGAGCAGCAGCAGCCGGTCCGGCGGGACGGTGCGGACGGCCTCGGTGAACTCCCAGACGGTGCCCGGCCCGGGGGCCGCCGACAGCATGACCACGTGGGCGCCCCGGATCAGTGTGCCGACCGTGTCCTGCCAGTCGTCGAGGGGGAGGTAGCCGCGCTCGGCCCCGAGGAGGGGGAGTCGCTCGCCCGGCTGTCCCACGGCGACGACCCGGCCGAGCCGGGCGACGTGCCGGACCAGGAACTCCTCCTGGGTCACCTGGGGGAGTTCGAAGGGCGAGCGGGTGTAGACCGCCGGCTCGGGGACGGGGGCGGACAGCCCCGGATCGAGGGCGAAGGGGCGCAGGTAGAGGACGTACGGCTCGCCCGCGAGCTGTTCGAACGCGGTGATGACCGGGGTGAGGTGCTGCTTGCCCCGCCGGACCAGGCGCGTACCGCGGTCGAAGACCCACCAGCCGACGCTCGCGAGCACGAGGGCGGTCAGGAGGACGCCCCACCAGGGCAGCGTCCCGCCGTCGTCCGCGCCGGGCCCGACGGACTGGTACACCATGTTGCCGCTGAAGGCGGTGAACGCCCCCGTCACGCGCAGGGCCCAGCCCAGCGTGATCAGCGTGCGGCCCAGGGTGCCGCGCTGGGTGCCCCGGGCCGGTGAGCCACCGGCCGGTAAGCCACCGGTCGTGCCGTCGCTCGTTCCTTCGGTCATGTCGTCCACCCCTCCCCGGGGGCCAGGGTAGGCGGATCCGGCGGCCGTTTCCTGACCTTCCGTCAGAATGAAACGTGTTCTACTCTGGCCCGCGACCGACGGCGTGAGCGACGGGCGGGGGACCCCCATGGGCATCGGAATCACAGCGGAGCAGCGGGAGTTGGCGGACGCCGTGCGGGGCTGGGTGGCACGGGCCGTGCCGCCCGAGGAGGTGCGCAAGCTCCTCGACGGCCCGCCGCGGACCGGCACCCGGCCCGCCTACTGGGACGCGCTCGCCGCACAGGGGCTGCTCGCCCCGCACCTGGAGGGCGGGACCCTGCTCGACCTGGCCGTCGTGGTCGAGGAGGCCGCCCGGGGCGCGCTGCCCGGGCCGTACCTGGGCAGCGCGCTGGCCTCCGTGCTGCTCGGCCGGTGTGCGGGGACCGCCGAAGCGGACGAGCTCGTGGCAGGGCTCGGCGACGGCGGCCGGATCGGGGCCGTCGCACTCGGGCCCGGGAGCATGACCGCCGTGGCCGTGGAGGGCGGCGGGCACCTGCTCGACGGGACGGCGCCGCCCGTGCTCGGCGCCGGCGAGGCGGACCTGGTCCTGCTGGCCGCCGAGGCCGCGCACGGCACGCTCTGGTTCGCCGTCGACGCCACCGCCCTGGACGTCCGTACGCACGACAGCGCCGACCCGACCCGGCCCACCGCCGAGGTCCGGGCGCGCGGGGTCGCCGTACCGCCCGGGCGGCTGCTGCCGCTGGACGCGGCCCTCGTACGGGACGCGGCGTGCGCGCTGTTCGCCGCCGACGCCTGCGGCACCGCCGCCTGGGCCCTGGACACCGCCGCCGCGTACGCGCGGGTGCGCGAGCAGTTCGGCCGGCCCATCGGACGGTTCCAGGGGATCAAGCACCTGTGCGCCGACATGCTGGTGCGGGTCGAGCAGGCCCGCGCGCTGGCCTGGGACGCCGTCCAGGCGATCGGCGAGGCACCCGAGGTACGGGCGCTCGCCGCCGCACTCGCCGCGGGCACCGCCCTGGACGCCGCCTACTCCTGCGCCCAGGACTGCATCCAGGTCCTCGGCGGGATCGGCTTCACCTGGGAGCACGACGCCCACCTCTACCTGCGCCGGGCCCTGGTCGCCCGCCAGCTGCTCGGGCCCGGCGACGGGCACCGGACGCGGGCGGTCCGGCTGGCCGCCGGCGGCGCCCGGCGCGAGCTGCGGCTGGAGCTGCCCGCGCAGGCCGGGACCCACCGGGAGCGGGCGCGGGCCGTCATCGCGGACGCCCGCGGCCTGGACCCGGCCGCCGCCCGCCGGGTGCTCGCGCCCACCGGGTACGCGGCGCCGTACCTGCCGCCGCCGTACGGCCTGGGCGCCGGGCCCGTCGAACAGCTCGTCGTGCAGCAGGAGCTGGCGGCCGCCGGGGTGAGGATCGCCGACCTGGGGATCGCCACCTGGGTGGTGCCCTCGCTGCTCGCCTACGGCACGCCCGCGCAGCAGGAGAGATACTTGCTGCCGACCCTGCGCGGGGACCTCACCTGGTGCCAGCTGTTCTCCGAGCCGGGCGCGGGCTCCGACCTCGCCTCGCTGCGCACGAAGGCGGAACGGACCGAGGACGGCGGCTGGCGGATCAACGGGCAGAAGGTGTGGACGAGTTCCGCGCACACCGCCGACTTCGGCATCCTGCTCGCCCGTACCGACCCGGACGCGCCCAAGCACAAGGGGCTCGGCTACTTCGTCGTCGACATGAAGGCGTCGGCGGGCATCGGCATCCGGCCGCTGAAGGAGATCACCGGCGAGGCGCTCTTCAACGAGGTCTTCTTCGACGACGTGCTGCTGCCCGCCGACGCCCTGGTGGGCGCGGCGGACGGCGGCTGGCGGGTGGCCCGCAACACCCTCGGCAACGAGCGGGTCCACATGGCCGACCAGATGACCTTCGACACCGGACTGGAGGCGCTGATCGCCCGCTCGGCGGACCTGGACGGCGCCTACCGGGCCCGGATCGGCCGGCTCGCGGCGGAGGCGCACGCCCTGGCCTGCATCGGCCTGCGGACCACGCTCCAGCAGGTGTCGGGGCTGGAACCGGGCGCGGGGGCTTCCGTACGCAAGCTCGTCCAGACCCCGCACCAGCAGCGGACCGCCGAGCTCGCGCTCGAACTGCTGGGGCCGGCGGGAGCGGTGTGCGAGGGGGTGGGGGAGCGGGCGGTGCACGGGATGCTGATGTCGCGCTGCCTGACCATCGCCGGGGGCACCACACAGGTCCAGCTCAACGTCGTCGCCGAGCGGATCCTCGGCCTTCCCAGGGACTGAAGGGCAGCAGTATGAAGTCGTACATCGTGGGCGTCGGCATGACGAAGTTCGAGAAGCCGGAATCCCGGGACTGGCAGTACTGGGACATGGCCAAGGAGGCCGGCGGGGCGGCGCTGGCGGACGCGGGGGTGGCGTACGGGCTGGTGGAGCAGGTGCCGGTGGGCTACTGCTTCCAGGCCTCCACCGCCGGCCAGCGCGCCGCGTACGAACTGGGCCTGACCGGGGTGCCGGTCTACAACGTCAACAACAACTGCGCGACCGGATCGACGGCGCTGATGATGGCCCGGCAGTTCGTGGCGGGCGGGATCAGCGACTGCGTGCTGGCGCTGGGCTTCGAGAAGATGAAGAAGGGCGCACTGGGCGGGGGCGCCGACGGAGGCGACTTCAAGACGTCGCCCGTGGCGCGGCACTACGGGATCATGGCGGCCGGGCACGGCTTCGAGATGTCGCCGCCGACGGCGCAGATCTTCGGCAACGCGGCGCGCGAGCACATGGAGCGGTACGGGACGACGGCCGCGCAGCTGGCGGCGGTCGGCGCCAAGAACCACCGGCACTCGGCGAACAACCCGAACGCGCAGTTCCAGGACGTGTACACGGTGGAGGAGATCCTGGCCGCGAAGGAGATCCACGCGCCGCTGACCAAGCTCCAGTGCTCGCCGACCTCGGACGGCGCGGCCGCGGCGCTGGTGGTCTCCGAGCGGTTCGTGGTCGCGCACGGGCTGCACGACAAGGCGGTGGAGATCGCCGGCCAGGCGATGACGACGGACACGGCCGCGTCCTTCGACTCCGGCTCGTGCATCGACGTGGTCGGCCGGCCGATGTCGCGGGCGGCGGCCCGGGCCGCGTACGAGGCCTCCGGCCTGGGCATCGAGGACGTCGACGTCGTCGAGCTGCACGACTGCTTCTCGGTCAACGAGCTGCTGACGTACGAGGCGCTGGGCATGTGCGAGGAGGGGGCCTCGGGGAAGCTGGTCGAGAGCGGCGCCACCACGTACGGCGGGCGGTGGGTGGTCAACCCCTCCGGCGGGCTGATCTCCAAGGGGCATCCGCTCGGCGCGACGGGGCTGGCGCAGGCGGCCGAGCTCGTCTGGCAGCTGCGCGGCGAGGCGGGACCGCGGCAGGTGGCGGGCGCGCGGGTGGGCCTGGCGCACAACATCGGCCTGGGCGGCGCGGCGGTGGTGACGCTCCTGCGCCGCTGAGGCCCCTGCGCCGCTGACGCCCCGGTACGGGTACGGGCGCCCGGTCAGCCCAGGGCCGGGTCCACCACCGTGTCGCCCATCGACGCGCGGCGGACCGCGTCGGCCAGGTCCTCGACGGGGCCGTCCCGCAGCACCAGGCCCGCCGCACCCGCGGCCCGGGCGGCGTCCCACAGGCCCGGGTGCGCCGAGCCGGCCAGCAGCAGCGTCCGGCACTCCGGGGCCTGGTCGGCCACGTCGGTGACGGCCGCCACCGAGTCCACCAGCGCCACGTGCGGCCGCTGGACCGGCGTGGTTACGACCTCGATGTCCGGCTGGAGGCCGAGCAGCACCGCCAGGGCGGGGTCCGGCGGGACCAGCAGGACCCGCAGGGCCTTGGCGGTGCGGTGCTCCCGCGGCATCTCGTCCACCTGCCCCACAGTAGGGCCGTACGGTGTCCGAACCGGTGATCTGACGTCGTGTCAGTAGTCTTCACAACCACCGGGGCGTGCGTTATACCTATCCCCATCGGCGCTAGAACGCGTTCTAGAACCGGTCCGTAGACGACCTCGGTGCGGCCGACGGTGCGGACGGCCGCACCGAGGTCTTCCAAGAACAAGGAGCAGCATCCGAATGCCGATCGATGCCGCCAGGGCTCTCGCCGCCGATCCACGTACCAGTGAGATCGGCTGGGACCACAAGGACATCCAGCTCTACCACCTCGGCCTCGGCGCGGGCCGGCCGGCCACCGACCTGGACGAACTGCGCTACACCCTCGAATCCAGGCTCCACGTGCTCCCCAGCTTCGCGACCGTCGCCGGCGCCGGCATGGCCATGCTCGGCGGCCTCGCCGCGCCCGGCATCGAGGTGAACCTGGCGAACGTCCTGCACGGCGGCCACTCCATCGAGCTCCACCGGCCCATCCCCGTCAAGGGGTCGGCCACCTCCCGCTCCAGGGTCGCCGCCGTCTACGACAAGGGCAAGGCGGCCGTCATCGTGCTGCGCTCCGAGGTCGCCGACGCCGACGGCCCGCTGTGGACGAGCGACGCGCAGATCTTCGTACGCGGGGAGGGCGGCTTCGGCGGCGAGCGCGGCCCCTCGGTCAGGGAGGACCTCCCCGGGCGGGAGCCCGATCGCGTCGAGGAGCGGCTCATCCGCGAGGAGCAGGCCCTGCTCTACCGCCTGTCCGGGGACTGGAACCCGCTGCACGCCGACCCCGAGTTCGCCAAGCTGGCCGGCTTCGACCGGCCGATCCTGCACGGCCTGTGCTCGTACGGGATGACCCTCAAGGCCGTCGTCGACACCGTCCTCGGCGGGGACGTGTCCCGGGTCCGGGCCTACCGCACCCGCTTCGCCGGAACCGTCTTCCCGGGCGAGACGCTGCGCATGCGGATGTGGCAGGAGCCCGGCCGGGTCCAGGTGTCGGTGACCGCGGCCGAACGGGACGACGCGCCGGTCCTCGCCGACACCGTCGTCGAACACGCGTAGGCACGCAGCCCACAGCACCGCAGCCCACAGCACCGCAGCACCGCAGCACGCGCAAGACCGACCGACACCAAGGAGCCGCACCGTGCGCGCAGCACTGCAGAGCGAGATAGGCCAGGACAAGCTCGAAGTCGTCGACGACATGGAGACCGTGGGCTTCGGCCCCGGCAAGGTGAGGATCCGCATCAAGGCCACCGGCCTGTGCCACTCCGACCTCTCCGCGATGAGCGGTGTGCTGCCGCAGCCCGCGCCGTTCATCCCCGGCCACGAGGGCTCCGGGGAGATCATCGACGTCGGCGACGGGGTGACCAGCCACGCGATCGGCGACCGCGTGCTCGTGTGCTGGCTGCCGCCGTGCGGCCACTGTCCGGCCTGCCGGCGCGGTCAGGGCCACCTGTGCCTGGAGAGCTTCGCCAACGTCGCCACGCCCAACTTCCGGCGGGGCACCGGCGACATCTTCGGCTTCGCCGGCACCGGCACCTTCGCCGAGGAGATGGTGGTCCCGGCCGCCTGCGCGATACCGATCCCCGACGACGTGCCGTACGACATCGCCGCCCTCATCGGCTGCGGCGTGACCACCGGCCTGGGCGCGGCCATCAACACGGCCCAGGTGCGGGCCGGTTCGTCGGTCGCGGTGATCGGCTGCGGCGGCGTCGGCATCTCCGTCATCCAGGGCGCCAAGGTGCAGGGCGCGGCGCAGGTCGTCGCCGTGGACCCGGTCGCGTCGCGGCGCGAGGCGGCGCTGCGGTTCGGGGCGACGGAGGCGGTGGCGCCGGATGCCTTCGGGGACGCCAGGAACCGGATCACGGGCGGCGAGGGCTTCGACTACGTCTTCGAGGTCGTCGGAAAGTCGGCGACCGCGCAGACGGCGTACGAGATGACCCGGCGCGGCGGCACGGTGTGCGTGGTCGGGGCGGGCGCGCTCGACGACAACTTCCAGATCAACATGTTCTCGCTGTTCTTCGACGAGAAGCGGATCCTGCCCTCCATGTACGGCGGCGGGGACGTCCTGCGGTCCTACGAGCGGACCATCGCCCTGTGGCGGGCGGGCCGCGTCGACCTGGAGGGCCTGATCACCCACCGGGTCAACCTGGCCGAGGTCAACGACGCGCTCGACCAGATGCGTACGGGCGTGGCCCTGCGCACCTGCATCGAGCTCTGACCGTCCCCGGTAACCCCGACCGTCCCCGACCGTGACTTCGAGTGTCTGAGAGGAACGTGCCATGTCGCTCCCCCTTGAGGGACTGTCCGCCGTCGTGACCGGCGCCGGCCGCGGGCTCGGGCGGGCCGAGGCGATCGAACTCGCCCGGCTCGGCGCGAGCGTGGTCGTCAACGACTTCGGCCAGAGCGGCCGGGACGGCTCCGGCGAGGCCTCGGCGGCCCCGGCCGAGGAGGTCGCCGCCGAGATCCGGGCGGCCGGCGGGCAGGCGGTGGCGCACCTCGGTGACGTGGCCGACTTCGGGCAGGCGCGCGAGCTGATCGAGCTGGCGACCGGCACCTTCGGCAAGCTCGACATCCTGGTCAACAACGCGGGCATCCTGCGGGACCGGATGGTCTTCTCGATGTCGGAGGAGGAGTGGGACTCGGTGATCCGGGTCCACCTCAAGGGCCACTTCAACACCACGCACTTCGCCTCCGCGCACTGGCGGGAGCGGTCGAAGGCGGCGGGCGGTCCGGTGTACGGCCGGATCATCAACACCTCCTCCGAGGCCTTCCTCGGCGGGTCGGCCGGCCAGCCGAACTACGCGGCGGCCAAGGGCGGCATCGTCGGGCTCACCACGTCGACGGCGCTCGCCCTGGCCAAGTACGGCGTCACGGCGAACGCCATCTGCCCGCGGGCCCGCACGCGCATGACGGAGGACGTCTTCGCGGGCTTCCAGGTCCCGGAGGAGGGCAAGCTGGACGCCCTGGCCCCCGAACACGTCTCCCCGCTGGTCGGCTACCTCGCCTCACCGGCGTCGGCGCGGGCCAACGGGCAGCTGTTCGTGGTGCACGGCGGGATCGTGGTCGTCATGGAACGCCCCAGGGTGGCGGCCAAGTTCGACACCACGAAGGAGGCGTTCTCCTTCGAGGAACTGGACGAGGTCCTCACTCCCCACTACGCCGCCCGCCCGGCGGACGAGACCTTCGCGGCGGCGGAGGTCCTGGCCCTCAAACACGGCTAGCGTCCGTCCCGCCCGCCGCCGGGTCCCTCCGCCGCCGGGTCCCTCCGGCGGGCCTCAGCGCAGGGCCATGCGGCCCTTCAGCGGCGCCTGCTGGAGCGGGACCGGGCGCGGGGCGGCGGGAGCCGGGGGCGGGGTGAGGTGCACCGCCGGGGGCGGGCCGTCGGGCAGCGCCAGGGAGGTCACGCCGCACGGGACGTCCGGGGTGGCGTACGGCAGTCTGAGGCGGCCCTCGCGCGTCCACAGCCCCGCCCCGCCGAGCCAGCCGGCCGGGGCGCCCAGCCGGAAGACGTGCCGGTCGGCCGGGCGCCACAGGGCGATCGCGTCACCGGAGCCGCCGAACCCGGCGCCACCGTCCCCGCCCTCGCCGCAATCCCGGCCGCCCGGCCCGGCCAGCCGCAGCGCGACGCCGCAGGCCTCCGGCATCAGCATCTGGCCCGGCTGGACCGCGAACGGGACCGCCGACCGGCCCACCCCGCGCAGGCACTCCGGGAACCGGACCGGGCGGGCGCTGCCCAGGACGCCCCAGCCGAGCCGCTCCTCGCCCGGCGCGTCCGAGCGGATCAGCAGCAGCCCGCTGTCCGCGTCGGCCAGCAGCAGCCGGTCGTCGCTCGACTCCGCGATCTGCAGCAGTGGCGAGACCTCGCCGTCCCGGCCCAGGTCGACCGCGACGGCCTTGGTCCGGCCGTCGAGTTCGCGGTCCAGGGCCAGCAGCCGGCCCGGCCCGTCCAGCCACACCCCGCCCGAACAGCGGCCGGGCACGTGCGCGACCCGCTCCGGCCCGGAGGCGGCCCCGGCCACCCGCCACACCGTCGTCGACTCCCCGCCCACCGCCAGCGCGTACGCGCTGCGGCCGTCCGGAGCGGGCGGCAGCAGGGTCACCCGGGTGCCGTCCGGCGGCTCGACCGCGCCCAGCGGGAGCTCACCGGTGCGCGGCCCCGTCGGGTAGAGCAGGGCGAACGCGTGCCGGTCGGCCACCCGGCGGTGGATCAGCACCCGCCCGTCCGCCAGCGGCAGCACCTCGCTGTCCGCCTCCTCCGGCTGCCCCAGCGGCAGCGGCACCGCGTACGGCTCGGGGCCGCCCAGGGTCCAGCGCTCGGGGTAGCGGGCCTCACCCTCCCCGGCCAGCCGGGCGGCGTACGAACCGTCCGCCGCGATCGTGAACGCGCTCACCGACGTCGTCATCGACCCCGGCACCGAAACCGACCCAGCCACAGCACAGGCAGTCATCCGTGCGTCACCTCCGGTGAGGAAGCTAGTTTTCGCATTTCCTGCCGAACAACCGGAGCCAATCCGCTTCACACGTACGGGTGACCGCCCGGCGATTCCCCGGTGGCGACCGGCGCGGTTGTGCTGGCACCGCTGGTCGGCGGGGCGGCCGCGACGGACGGTAGCCTTGGGCCGTGCCCCGTCTCTCTGAAGTCATCGCCGCGCTCGACGCTCTGTGGCCCCCTCAGCGGGCCGAGCAGTGGGACGCGGTCGGAACCGTGTGCGGCGACCCCGATGCCGAGGTGTCCCGGGTCCTCTTCGCCGTCGACCCCGTCCAGGAGATCGCCGACGAGGCGGTGAAGCGGGGCGCCGACCTGATCGTCACCCACCACCCCCTCTACCTGCGCGGCACCACCACGGTCGAGGCCGGCACCTTCAAGGGCCGGGTCGTGCACACGCTGATCAAGCACGACATCGCGCTGCACGTCGCCCACACCAACGCCGACACCGCCGACCCGGGCGTCTCCGACGCCCTCGCCGGCGCCCTCGACCTGCGCGTCACCGGCCCCCTCGTGCCCGACCCGGCCGACCCGGCGGGCCGCCGGGGCCTCGGCCGGATCTGCGAGCTCGACCACCCCGAGACGCTCGCCGCGTTCGCCGCCCGCGCCGCGGCCCGGCTGCCCCGTACCGCGCAGGGCGTCCGCGTCGCAGGCGACCCGGACCGGCTGATCCGTACCGTCGCCGTCAGCGGCGGCTCCGGCGACAGCCTCTTCGAGCAGGTACGGGCCGCCGGAGTGGACGCGTTCCTCACCGCCGACCTGCGCCACCACCCCGTCTCCGAGGCCCGCGAGCAGAGCCCGCTCGCCCTCGTCGACGCCGCCCACTGGGCCACCGAGTGGCCCTGGTGCGAGCAGGCCGCGGCCCAGCTCGACGCCGTCTCCGAGCGCCACGGCTGGGGTCTGCGGACCCACGTCTCGCGCACGGTCACCGACCCCTGGACGGCCCACGCGCCGTCCGAGCCCTCCCCTTCTATCTCTGGAGCCCCCAACTGAACGCCGAGCCCGCCGACCAGATCCGACTTCTCGACGTCCAGGCCCTGGACACGCGGCTGTCGCAGCTCGCCCACAAGCGCAGGTCGCTGCCCGAGCACGCCGAGCTCGACTCCCTGACCAAGGACCTCGTCCAGCAGCGCGACCTGCTCGTCGCCGCGCAGACCGAGGAGAGCGACACCGCCCGCGAGCAGACCAAGGCGGAGCAGGACGTCGACCAGGTCCGCCAGCGCGCGGTCCGTGACCAGCAGCGGCTGGACTCGGGCGCGGTCGGCTCGCCGCGCGACCTGGAGAACCTCCAGCGCGAGATCGCCTCGCTCGCCAAGCGCCAGGGCGACCTGGAGGACGTGGTCCTGGAGGTCATGGAGCGCCGCGAGTCCGCCGCCGAGCGGGTCGCCGAGCTGACCGAGCGGGTCGCCTCCCTCCAGACCAAGACGGACGACGCCACCGCCCGCCGGGACGCGGCCACCGCCGAACTCGACGCCGAGGTCGAGGGCATCACCAAGGACCGGGCGCTCGTCGTCTCGTCCATCCCGGCCGACCTGGTCGCGCTGTACGAGAAGATCCGCGTCAAGCAGGGCGGCGTCGGCGCGGCCAAGCTGTACCAGCGCCGCTGCCTGGGCTGCCAGATCGAGCTGGACATCGCCGAGGTCAACGAGGTCAAGGCCGCCGCGGCGAACAAGGTGGTGCGCCACGAGAACTGCGGCCGCATCCTGGTCCGTACGGCGGACTCGGGCATCTGATGCGGCTGGTGGTCGAGGCGGACGGCGGGTCCCGGGGCAACCCGGGCCCCGCGGGCTACGGGGCGGTCGTCCTGGACCCCGCGACGGGCGAGACGCTCGCCGAGCGCGCCGAGTACATCGGCGTCGCGACGAACAACGTTGCCGAGTACAAGGGCCTGATCGCGGGCCTGAAGGCGGCGCGCGAGCTGTCGCCGGACGCGCAGGTCACCGTCCGCATGGACTCCAAGCTCGTCGTCGAGCAGATGTCGGGCCGCTGGAAGATCAAGCACCCGGACATGAAGCCGCTGGCCGCCGAGGCGGCCCGGATCCTCCCGGGCGCGCAGGTGACGTACGAGTGGATCCCGCGCGAGCGCAACAAGCACGCCGACCGGCTCGCCAACGAGGCGATGGACGCGGGCAAGCGCGGCGGGCAGTGGGAGCCGGCCGCGTCCTCGGCCGCCCTGGACACCTCGGCGGCCCGCGCGCTGTCCCGCCCCCCGGCCCCGGCGGGCCCCCCGGGCGATGCGGCGGCGGGCGCGGCGGCGGCCCGCGCCGCCCTGACCGCGGCCCGCACCACGGCGCCGGCCGGGGCGGCCGACGCGGCCCGGGCGGCACAGGCGGCCGAGGCGGCCGAGGCGCTGTTCGGTCCCGGCACGGTCATGGCGGCCGGTGCCACCGCTCCGACCGCCGCGGGAGGCCACGCCGTCGACCGGGACCGCGAGGCGGCCCGTGCGGCCGGGGCGCAGGTGGCGGACGTCGCAGGGCGGGCGGCCGCGCCCGCGGCCGGTCCCGGGTGGGCCGGGCCCGACCTCGGGACCCCGGCGACCTTCGTGCTGCTGCGCCACGGCGAGACCGCGCTCACCCCGCAGAAGCGGTTCTCCGGCAGCGGCGGCACCGACCCCGAGCTGTCCGCCGCCGGCCGCCGCCAGGCGGACGCCGTCGCCGCGGCCCTGGCCGCGCGCGGCACGATCCAGGCGATCGTCACCTCCCCGCTGCGCCGCTGCCGCGAGACCGCGCAGACCGTCGCCGACCGCCTCGGCCTGCCGGTCACCGTCGAAGAGGGGCTGCGCGAGACCGACTTCGGCGCCTGGGAGGGCCTGACCTTCGCCGAGGTCAAGGAGCGCCATCCGGAGGACCTCGACGCGTGGCTGGCCTCCGCCAAGGCCGCCCCGACCGGCGGGGGCGAGAGCTTCGCCACCGTCACCCGCCGCGTCGCGGCGACCCGCGACCGGCTGCTCGCCGCCCACGCGGGCCGCACCGTCCTGCTGGTCACGCACGTGACGCCGGTCAAGACGCTGGTCCGCCTCGCGCTGGGCGCCCCGCCGGAGTCCCTGTTCCGCATGGAGCTCTCGGCGGCCTCCCTGTCGGCGGTGGCGTACTACGCCGACGGCAACGCCTCGCTGCGGCTGCTGAACGACACCTCGCACCTGCGCTGAGCGCCCGCGCCCCGCACGCCGGAGGGCCCGCACACGATGTGTGCGGGCCCTCCGGCGTGCAGACCGTGAAGAAGCAGAACAAGCGGAGCTGTACGCCGGGTTCTGTCACCCGGTGACCTCGCGGTCGCCGGGGAGACGGCCATCCATCTAGGACCGGTGTTGCCACCGGCCTCGTGCGGTCTACCCGCGAACTCGGGCGGGCAGCCCTCGATCGTCCGCGCAGGACCCTCCGGGGAGGATCCCTCTTGACCTTGCTCCGGGTGGGGTTTACCTAGCCGCCTGGGTCACCCCAGGCGCTGGTGGTCTCTTACACCACCGTTTCACCCTTACCGAGGGCCGAAGCCCCCGGCGGTCTGTTTTCTGTGGCACTGTCCCGCGGGTCACCCCGGGTGGGCGTTACCCACCACCCTGCCCTGTGGAGCCCGGACGTTCCTCGGCGGGGCGCGATGCCCCGACGCGGCCGTCCACTCCGCTTGTTCTGCGGTGGACCATGATACCGGCCCGCGCGCGGCCGGCTTGACCTTGACGCAGCGGCAACGTTTCTACTGGGGGCATGCGGATCGGAGAGATCGCCGCGCTCGTCGGGGTCACCACCCGGGCGATCCGGCACTACCACCATGTCGGGCTGCTCCCGGAGCCGGAGCGGCGGGCCAACGGGTACCGCGCCTACAGCGTGCGCGACGCCGTGCTGCTGGCGCGCGTGCGCCGGCTCACCGAGCTGGGCCTGAGCCTGGACGAGGTGCGCGACGTCCTCGCGGACGACGCCGGGCGCGAGCTGGGCGACGTACTCGAAGAGCTCGACGCGGACCTGGCCCGCCAGGAGGCGGAGCTCCGCGAGCGGCGGCTGCGGCTGGCGGCGCTGCTGGCCGCGCCGCCAGGCGAGGTCGATCCGGTCTCGCCCGCGCTCGCGGCCCTGCTGGCGAAGGCGCCGCCGACGGACTCGCCGTCCGCCGCCAAGGACCGCGAGCACCTGATGCTCCTCGACACGAGGGGCAGCGGGGGCGAGGAGCTCTACGACCTGCTCGGAGCGCTGGCCTCCGATCCGGCCGTGCTCGGGCTGTACGCGCGCCTGGACGCGCTGGCCGACGCCGACGTCGACGACCCGCGGATCGCGGTGCTCGCCGAGGAGCTGGTCGCGGCGGTCCCGGACGAGGTCTTCGCGGTGGTCCGCGCGGACGGGCCGGTGGTGCCGGGCTTCGGGGAGGCCCTGCTGGCGGACTACGCGCCGGCGCAGGCGGAGGTCGTACGGCGGGTGATGGAGGCGTTCATGGCGAAGGGCCGCAAGGGCCGCGAGGGGCGGGGGACGACGTGACGGGTGTGCTGGGGCCGCGGGTGGCGCGGTGGGCGGTGGCGGCCGTGATCCCCGCCGAGCTGCTGCTGGTGGTCGTGGTGGTGGCGGGCGTACGGGTACCGCCCGGCGTGCTGGCGGCCACGGAGCTGCTGGTGCTGGGCGTGCTCGTCCTGGAGATCTGGGTGCTGCGCGGGCTGTACGCCGCCGAACGCGCCGCCGGCCTGCGCCCCGGGCCGGCCGTGCGCTCGGCGCTGCGGACGGTCGTCCCGGTCCAGGTCCGCCGGCTGCTGCTGCACGAACTGCGGGCCATGGTCTCGCTGGGCCTGTGGATCGCCCGGCGCCGGCACGGCGTGCGCGAGGGCGACCACGCCGCCCGCTACACGGAGCCGCAGACGGCCATGATGTACGGGATGGCCTTCGTGTCGGTGGTCGAGACCGTCGTCCTGTCCCTCGTCATCCCGTGGCCGGCCGTGCACCGGGTGGTCCTGGTCCTGGACGTCTACGGCATCCTGATCATCCTGGCCATGCACGCGGCCTGCGTGACCCGGCCCCACGTGGTCGCCCCGGACGGCACCCTGCGGCTGCGCTACGGCGCCCTGGTCGACGTGACCGTCCCGGCGGACGCCATCGCCTCGGCCCGCGTCGACCGCCGCTACCCGCAGGGCCGCCTGGTGACGCCGTCCGAGGACGGCAGCCTGGACCTGATCGTGGGCGGCCAGACGACGGTGACCCTGGAACTCACCCGGCCGGTGCCCGTCGTCCGCCCGCTGGGCGCGGTGGCCGAGGCCACGGTGCTCCGCTTCCATGCGGACGACCCGCGGGCGCTCGTCGCGGCGCTGGGTCAGCCCACGCGCCGGTAGTCCGCCCCGGAGCCCCGCTCCGCTCCCGGTTCCGCTCCCCGGCCCGGGCCGGACCCGTCGGGCGCGCGGCGCGGGCCGGGGACGCGGCGTACGGACGGGCGGCGCGGCACGCCGGGCCGCGCGGCGCGCCGGCGCCGGTTCCAGGCGGTGAGCCTGCGCACCAGCGACAGGCCCAGCGGTATCAGGAGCAGCCCGCCGAGGACCACGATCAGCACGGCGAAGGCGATGAAGGGCCGCGGCGCGGGGGCGACCTTGACCTTGTCCTCGGTGTAGAAGTCGTACCAGACGAAGGCGCACTGCAGGATCGTCAGCGAGGTCAGGGCGACGATCGTCTTGTTGCGGAACTCGTCGCGCCGGTTGGCCACCCGCTCGCGCCGCAGGTTGAAGATCTCCCGCAGGGCGGCCATCCGGTCGGTGAGCGTGCGCCCCTCCTCGGAGATGCCCCAGGCCCGGTCCACCGCGTTCTTCACCGTCAGCTGCGCGTTGGAGACGTAGCGGATGCTCTCGCTGAAGATCACGCTGCGGAAGGTGGCCTTGTCCGTGAGGTCGAGGATCTCGTCGTAACTGCGGTCGATCTCGGCCTGGTTGTGCGGTCCGTCCACCTCGATGCGCATCAGCTGCGTCGAGGTGAGGCGGGTGGCGTCGTCGATGATCAGCCAGTTCTGGGAGGCCAGGATCAGCCCGCCGACGTACTCCTGGAGGGTCTCCTCGTTCGCGCCGGTGATACTGCTGAAGAGGTAGCCCACGGTGCAGGTGGTCTCCCCGAGGGTGCAGGTCTCGCCCACGCGGACGCTGACCGGCACGTTGTCGCCCGGCTCCAGCAGCACCCGGTGCCACCACAGCATCCGGCCCGCCGGCAGCATTCCGTCCTCGTCCTCCCGCTCCCGGACGGACGCCAGCGGCCCCAGCGTCTCCTGCATGCGGGCGCACCACTGGCGGATGTGCCGGCCCAGGGCCTTGCGGTAGGGCGCCTCCAGGTCGCGCAGCTCCCGGCCGTGGCCCGGCTTGTCGATGTGCAGGTCGATGCCGTCGGGGCAGGAGGGCAGTTCGAGGACGGCGAAGCCGATCGAGAGGCTGCTGATGTAGATCCGCGCGGTGAAGTCCACGCCGAGGTCCGCGTCCTGGATCCGGACCGTGCCGTCCAGCAGCCCGTTCTCGATCCGGGCCGCGTGGTTGGGCTCCGGGTAGTCCAGGACGATGTGCTCGTCGGCCGACTCGTCCTCGCCCTCGTGCACCGCGGGGTGCGGCCGCAGTCCCGGGAAGCAGGAGCGCAGCGGCTCCATGACCGCCGCCCGGTCCTCGATCAGGCTGGACAGCGAGAAGTCGACGGGGAGCGAGAACGTGACCACAGCGACGATGCGCACCTGGCCTCCAGGGGTGTCGGGACGGGGTGGTGACACCCGTCCCCGCGCGCGACCCGGATGCTACGCGGTACCCCCGTACCCCCCAGGCTGGACAGACATCGGTCCGGGCCGGTAGGACAGTAACAGCAAAGGTGACACCAACTCACCTGTGTATGGAGGAGGTTCGCCTGTCAGCGCCCAGCACTTCCACCGCAGCCGGAGGTACCGCGCGCGGTGTCGCGGCCGTCGGAGCCTCGGCGGTCGGCTTCGGCCTGCTGCCCGTCCTCGCCGTGTGGGGGGCCGCCACCGGCCTGGGCGTGATGACCCTGCTGATCCTCCGCTTCGCCCTCACCGCGGCGCTGCTGCCGCTGCTCATTCCGGGCCGCGAGCGGGGCCGGGGCCGGGAGCGGCTGCCGCTGCGGGACGTGGCCGGCCTCTTCCTGCTCGGCGTCCTCTTCGCCCTGCAGTCGGTGCTGTACCTGCTCGCCGTGGAGCGGATCACGCCCGGCCTGGCGGTGCTGCTCCACTACGTCTATCCGGTCTTCGTGCTCGTCCTCGCCGTCGCCCTGCGGCACGACACGCCCAAGGCCCGCCTGGTGCTCCCGCTGGCCGTCTCCCTGGCCGGCCTCGCGCTCACGGTGGGCCGGCCGGGCAGCGCCGACACGGTGGGCGTGCTGTGCGCCCTGGGCTGCGCCCTCGTCTACGCCCTGTACGTGGTGCTCGGCACCCGGCTCTCCGAACGGGTGGGGACGCAGCGCCTCACGCTGTACGTGGTCGTGTGGTCGGCGGTGGCGCTGGCGGCCGTCGCCGTGCCCGCCGGGCATTTCGACCTCGGTTTCGAGCCGGCGGGCTGGGCGGCCGTCGCCGCCATCGCGGTCGTCTCGACGGCCATGCCGATCGCGCTGTTCTTCGTCGGGGCCAGGCGGCTCGGCGCCACCGGGGCCTCCATCCTCAGCATGCTGGAACCGGTCGTCGGGGTGCTGGCGGCGTGGGCCTTCCTCGGCGAACGGGTGACGGCCCTGCAACTGGCCGGCGGCGCCGTACTCCTGGCGGGGGCGGTGCTCAGCGTGTACGCGCCGTCCGCCGGCCGTACGGCCGACGCCGCGCCGCAGCGGGAGCCGGCCGCCCGAACGACCGGGGCGTGACCCCGCGGGTGTGACCTGCGGGCGTGACCCCGAGGGTGTGACCCCTAGTCCGTCGTGAACAGGACCTTGGCCCGTCCCGGGTCCGCCTGGCGCAGCCGGGCGCGGACGCGGCCGCCGAGGGGGAGGGGGGCCGCGGCGGACTCCACGCGGCCGACCACGGCCGGGTCCTCGAGGTGGACCGTGCCGGTGCGCGGTTCGTGCTCGTCGACGTCGATCACCGTGGCGTCGAAGGTCTCGCCCACGTGGTCCTTCAGCAGCGCCGCCTCGACCAGGTCGACGCAGGCGCGTTCGGCCGCGTTGGCCAGGCGGGTCCCGCCGGCCATCTCCTCCGGCAGGCCGGGCAGCGCGGCCAGGACCCACTCCGGGACGGCCTTGCCCGCCGTGGCCGCCACGCACAGCTCGGACGCGTACCGGTCCACCAGGCGGCGCAGGGGCGCGGTGCAGTGCGCGTACGGGGCGGCGACGGCCGCGTGCACGGCGGGTGTCGGGGTCTCGCCGCCGGTGAAGACGGTGTAGCCGGCCCCGCGCAGCAGCGCCGTGCACTCCTGCAGGAAGGCCGCGTCCGCGGGCTGCCGGGGGTCGAGGGAGCGGACCAGCTCGGCGTACGGCACGTGGTGCGGCCAGTCGATCCGCAGGGCCGTGGCCGTGCGGCGCAGCCGGCCGACCGCGCCGTCCGGGGCCAGCGGCAGCGTCCGGAGCACGCCGGTACCGGCGGCGAGCATGAGGTCGGCGGCGGCCATGCCGGTCATGAGGGAGATCTGGGCGTTCCAGCCGTCGGCGGGCAGCGGCGCCCGGTAGCCGAGGAAGAAGCGGCCCTCGCGCTCGGTGATCTCCTGCTCGGGGACGTTCAGGGAGACCCCGCCGCGCTCGGCCTCCAGCTCCTCGCGCAGCCGGCCGACGTCCCGGAGCAGGGCGAGGGGTTCCTCGGCGGTCCCGGTGTCGATGGCCTTCTGTACGGCGTCGTAGTCGAGCTTGGCCCGGCTGCGGACCAGCGCCCGGCGCACGTCCGCCTTCTCCACCCGGCCCTCGGAGTCGAGGTCGATCCGCCACAGCAGCGCCGGGCGGGTCTGGTCGGGCAGCAGGCTCGCGGCGCCCTCGGACAGCACGGGCGGGTGCAGCGGCACCTTGCCGTCGGGGAAGTAGAGGGTGGTGACGCGGCGGTGCGCCTCGGCGTCGAGCGCGCTGCCGGGGGTGACGAAGGCGGCCACGTCCGCGATGGCGTAGTGCACGCGGAAGCCGGAGCCGGAGAGCCGGCGCGCCAGGTGCATGGCCTGGTCGAGGTCGACGGAGGCCGGCGGGTCGATGGTGAAGAAGGGGATCTCGGTGGCGTCCTCGGCGGGCAGCCGCGGGGCCCTGGCGGCGCTCTCCGCCTCGGCCAGGGCCGCCACCGGGAACGCGGCGGGCACCCCCAGCTCCGTCCGCAGGTCACGCAGCGCGGCCCGCAGGGCAGTTCCCTCTGCGCCGGTGATGTGCATGTGGCGGCGTGGCATGGGTCGAGCCTAGGGCGGCGGGGGACGGGCGGCACGGCGAGACGGGCCGGGTGCGGGGCCGCGGCGGTTTACCCTGGCGCGGGGCCGCACTCCCCGCGCCGCGTCCGTACCGAAGGAGAACCACCGTGCTCGTGCTGTTGCCGCCGTCCGAAGGAAAGGCCACCGGCGGCTCCGGCGCGCCGCTGAAGGCGGCGGAGCTGTCCCTGCCGGGGCTGGCCGCGGCGCGCGCCGCCGTACTGGAGGAACTGGTCGAGCTGTGTGCGGCCGACGAGGACAAGGCCCGCGAGGTGCTGGGGCTGAGCGAGGGTCTGCGGGGCGAGGTCGCCAAGAACGCCGGGCTGCGCGGTGCGGTGGCGCGGCCGGCCGGTGAGATCTACACCGGGGTGCTATACGACGCGCTGGGCCTGGCCGGTCTGGACGCGGACGCGCGGGCGCGGGCGGACCGCTCGCTGCTGGTGTTCTCCGGGCTGTGGGGCGCGGTGCGCATCACCGACCGGATCCCGTCGTACCGCTGCTCCATGGGCGTGAAGCTGCCCGGGCTCGGCGCGCTGGGCGCGTACTGGCGCACGCCGATGGCCGAGGTGATGCCGCAGGCGGCCGGGGACGGGCTGGTGCTGGACCTGCGGTCGTCGGCGTACGCGGCGGCCTGGAAGCCGAAGGGCGAGGTCGCCGGGCGCACGGCGACCGTGCGGGTGCTGCACGCGCAGGTGGTCGACGGCGTGGAGAAGCGGTCGGTCGTCAGCCACTTCAACAAGGCGACCAAGGGTCGGCTGGTACGGGACCTGCTGACCGCGGGCGCCGCCCCCGCGACCCCGGCCGAGCTGGTCACGGCCCTGCGGGACCTGGGGTACGTGGTGGAGGCGGAGCCCCCCGCGAAGCCGGCGAAGGCGTGGTCGCTGGACGTGGTGGTCAACCAGATCCACTGACCCGAGCCCCCGCACTCGAGCCCGCCGGCGATCGAGGCGTGGGGGTCCCCCCGGACGGAGTCCGGGGGAGGCCCGGGGCCGGGGGTCAGCGGCCCAGGGGCCAGGCGACCGCGTGCGGGTCGTGGTCCGACGCACCCGCGTGCTGGGCGCAGGCGTCCGTCAGGGTCTCCAGCAGCGTCAGGGGGTCCGGCAGCGGGTGCTCCATGCCCCGCAGCCACGTCACGGACAGCTCACCGGGCAGGGCGGCCGGCGGTACGAGCACGTAGCTGCCGCGGCAGTGCCAGCGCAGGCCCGGGTGCTCGTCCATGGTCTCGGGGTGGCAGTCCAGTTCGCAGGGCCACCACTCGTCCTCGTCCTCGGGGGTGCCGCGGGTGGCGGTGAAGAACAGCATCCGGGCCTGGTCGCCCGTACCGCCGGACTCGGCGACGGGGCCGACGGCGATGCCGGCGGCGAGCAGCCGGTCGAGGGCGGAGCGGCCCGCCTCCAGCGGGACGTCCAGCACGTCGTGGACCATGCCGGTCGCGGTGATGAAGTTGGCCTGGGGCTGGGCGCGCGCCCAGCGTTCGATCTGCGCGCGGTCGGTCGTCGACTGGGTCTGCCAGGCGAAGGACAGCGGATGTCGCGCGGGGGTGGGACAGCCGATGCGTTCGCATGAACACCGGTATCCCGCGGGATGGGCGGCGGGGGCGAGCGGCAGGCCCGCGGCGGCCACGGACAGCAGGAGCGCCTCACGCTCCCGGCCCGGGTCCTCGGCGATGGGTTTCTGCCGCCGACGCAGCCACTGGGAAATCCTGCTCTGCTCGCCGCGTTTGAAGCGGCCGGACTCAGACCCCATCTATCCCCTCGCCAACCGTTGTCCCCGGCAGATCCCCCCATCGTCCCACCATCCGGAGGCCCGTATGACCGCACTTCCGCACCCCGGTCATCACAGAACCATCACATAACGGCACATTTAAGCCATACGTTCCCGGCCCGATGTGCCAGTGATCTACGACACTTTCCGGATTCCGTCCAGCACGCGGTCGACGAGCGCGTCCGTGAAGGCGTGGGTGAGCGGCGCGGTGCGCATCAGCCAGCGGTAGGTGAGCGGGCCCAGCAGCATCTCGACGGCCAGCCGCAGATCGGTGTCCTCGGCGAGCTGGCCGGCCTCGCGGGCCGTGCGCAGCCGCTCCTCGTACAGCGCGAGCTGCGGCTCCAGCAGCTTCTGGGTGAACTCCGCGCCGAGGGCGGGGTCGGTGGCGCCGGCCGCCGTCAGGGCGCGGGCCGGAGCCTCGTACTTCTCGTCGTTGAACTCGTCGACGGTCGCCCGCAGCACGCTCTTGAGGTCGGCGGCGAGGTCGCCGGTGTCGGGGAAGCCCTCCCAGTCGCCCTCCGCCTCGGCGTCGCCGGCCAGGGCGAGGGAGGCGTCGAGCAGGACGGCCGCCTTGGAGGGCCACCAGCGGTAGATGGTCTGCTTGCCGACGCCGGCGCGGGCGGCGATGGCCTCGATGGTCAGCTTGTTGTAGCCGACCTCGCCGACGAGGGTGAGTGCGGCGTCGAGGATCGCGCGGCGGGATCGGTCGCTGCGGCGGGAGGCGTCAGGGGTCTTCACCATGGGCTCACGGTACCAATGCGAGACGTCTCGTCTTCTGATGGTCGGATAAACCACCCGATCAGTTCACTGCGCGCTCACCCGTCGAGGAGAGACGATTCTGTGACTCTCATCCCGTGAGGAGCTTTCTTTGCGCAGAGACGCCACACCCCGGCGGTACCTGATGTGCCCACCCGCGCACTTCAAGGTCACCTACTCCATCAACCCGTGGATGGATCCCACGAAACCGGTGGACCTGCCCCTCGCACTCACCCAGTGGGAAGGCCTGAGGGACCGCTACCGGTCGCTCGGCCACACCGTCGAGGAACTCGAGCCCGATCCCGCCCTGCCGGACATGGTCTTCGCGGCCAACGGCGCCACCGTCATCGACGACCGGGTGCTCGTCGCCCGCTTCGCCTATCCGGAACGGGCGGCGGAGGCGGAGGCGCACGCGGACTGGTTCGTGGCGCACGGTTTCCGGGAGGTCCACCAGGCCTCCCACGTCAACGAGGGGGAGGGCGACTTCGCGGTCACCGCCACCTACCTCCTGGCCGGCCGGGGCTTCAGGTCCAGCCCGCTGTCGCACGACGAGGCGCAGGAGTTCTTCGGACGGCCGGTGATCGGGCTGGACCTGGTGGACCCGCGGTACTACCACCTGGACACGGCGCTGTGCGTGCTGGACGGCGACGAGATCATGTACTACCCGCCGGCCTTCTCGCCGGGCAGCCGGGCGGTCCTGGAACGGCTCTTCCCCGACGCGCTGCTGGCGGAGCCGGCGGACGCGGCGGCGCTGGGCCTGAACGCGGTGTCGGACGGCCTGCACGTGCTGGTGCCGCAGGCGGCGGTGGGGCTGTTCCCGCTGCTGCGGGAGCGGGGGTTCGAGCCGGTCGGGGTGGACCTGGGGGAGCTGTTGAAGGGGGGCGGCAGCGTGAAGTGCTGCACGCAGGAGCTCCGCCCGTCCTGACGGGGGCCGGCCCCCGTCGCCCACCGGCCACCCCGGCCGGCGGGGGCCGGGGGCCGCTGCCCCGGGCCCCGCGCCTCAATCGCCGGCGGGGCTGGATTGGGGGCCTGCGCCCCCGGCGCCTGCGCCTCAATCGCCGGCGGGGCTCAAGGATGCGGGGGCTCCGCCCCCGTACCCCTGCGCCTCAAACGCCGGCGGGGCTGGATTGGGCCCCCGCGCCTCGAACGCCGGCGGGGCTGGATTGGTGGGGCTGGGGGTTACTCGGCGGGCGGTGGGGGCCAGGGGGCGCCCCAGGGGGTGTCGCGGGCCGCTTTGTAGAGGTCGCCGTGGCGCTTGGTCACCGTCTCGCGGCTCAGGCCGTCGGGGCCGCACAGGTCCAGCAGGACCAGGCCCTTGCGGATCTGCGGCTTCCGCGTCACCCGGGACACCGCCGGCTCCGCCGGCATCCGCACCGCCGCCACGTAGCTGAACTTCTCGTCCTCGTACGCCAGCGACCCGCTCTTCACCTGCCGGTGCAGCGACGACCGGCTGACCCGCGCCGAGAAGTGGCACCAGTCCTCGCCCACCACGATCGGGCACGTCCCGTCGTGCGGGCACGGCGCCGCCACCCGCATCCCCGCCGCGATCAGCGCGTCCCGCGCCGCGCGGATGCGGAGGTAGCCCTCCGGGGTGCCCGGTTCGATGACGACCACCGCCTGCCCGGCCCGCGCCGCCTCCGCCACCACCGCCGCGCGCGCGGTCTCCGTCAGCTCGCCCAGGACGTACGAGACCGTCACCAGGTCCGCCTCCGGCAGCGCCAGCCCCGCCCCGATCACCGCGCGCCGCCACTGCGCCGCGCGCAGCACCGGGGAGCTGGAGGCGGCGGCGAGTTCGCGGCCCAGGGTCAGCGCCGGTTCCGCCCAGTCCAGGACGGTCGTCTCCCGCGGGCCCTCCCACGTGGCGTCGACCGCCCAGGTCGCCGCCCCCGTGCCGCCGCCGACGTCGACGTGCGACGCCGGGGACCACGCGGGCGCGGCGGTCGCGAGGGCGTCGAGTGCCGCCCGTACCGCCTCGAAGGTCGCCGGCATCCGGTACGCCGCGTACGCCGCCACGTCCGAGCGGTCGCGCAGGACCGGGGCGTCGGTGGGCGTACGGCCCCGGTAGTTGGCGATCAGCCGCTCGACGGCGGCCGCGGCCTGCTTCGGGGGCAGCCCGTCGAGCAGACCGGCCAGGGCGGCGCGCAGGGCATCAGCGGTGGGGGAGGCGTTCACCTGGGAATTTTACGGCGCCCCGGCCGCGGGGTCGGCCACCCCCTCGGCGGCCGCCATCGGCTCCCGCTCCCGCCCCGGCCGGCACAGTCCCACGAAGCAGGCCACCGACAGCAGCGAGCACACCAGCTGCACCACCGCCATCGGCACCGCCGTGTCCTCGCCCGCGATGCCGACCAGCGGCGAGGCCACCGCGCCGACCAGGAACGAGGAGGTGCCCAGCAGCGCGGAGGCGGAACCCGCCGCGTGCGGGGTGCGCATCAGGGCCTGCGCGTTGGTGTTCGGCAGGACCAGGCCCATCGCCGACATCAGGACGAACAGCGCGGCCGCCACCGGCACCAGCCCGACCGACCCGAACGCCCCGGCCGACATCATCAGCAGGGCCACGGACGCCGCCGTGATGACCGCGAGGCCCACGGCCAGCACCTTGTCCAGGCTGACCCGGCCCACCAGCAGCTTGCCGTTGATCTGGCCGACCGCGATCAGGCCGACCGAGTTGAGGCCGAAGAGCAGGCTGAACGCCTGCGGCGAGGCCCCGTAGATCTCCTGGACCACGAACGGCGAGGCGGAGATGTACGAGAAGAGCACCGCGAAGGCGAAGCCGCCGGCCAGGGTGTAGCCGGCGAAGGCCCGGTCGGCGAGCAGCCCGCGCATGGTGCGCAGCGCCGCGCCGACGCCGCCGGTCTGGCGCCGCTCGGGCGGGAGCGTCTCGCCGAGCCCGCGCCACGCCAGCAGGGTCAGGAGCGCGCCGACGCCGGTGAGGACGAGGAAGACCCCGCGCCAGTCGGAGAAGCGGAGCACCTGGCCGCCGATGAGCGGGGCGACGATGGGCGCGCTGCCGGATATCAGCATCAGGGTGGAGAAGAACCGGGCCATTTCGACGCCGTCGTAGAGATCGCGTACGACGGCCCGCGCGATGACGATGGCGGCGGCGCCGGCCAGGCCCTGGAGCAGCCGGAAGGCGATGAGCAGCTCGGCGCTGGGCGCGAGCGCGCAGACGGCGGTGGCCAGGACGTACACGACCATGCCGATGAGGAGCGGGCGCCTGCGGCCCCACTTGTCGCTCATCGGGCCGATCACCAGCTGCCCCAGGGCCATGCCGGCGAGGCAGGCGGTGAGCGTCAGCTGGATGGTGGCGGCCGGGCTGGACAGATCGGTGGTGACCTCCGGCAGGGCCGGGAGGTACATGTCCATGGACAGCGGCGGGAGGGCGGTCAGTCCGCCCAGGATGAAGGTGACGAGCAGACCGGTCCGGCGGGCGGCCGGGCCGGTCTTCTCAGGGGGTGTGACGGCGGGTATCGCGGGGGTGGCGGCCCGGGTGGGGCCGTCGCCTCTTTCCGGCATGGGAGCTCCAGTCCTCTGATCGCACAATCGCACCCCTGACCGACCCATGTTCTCAGCAATCGGAACGTCCCGGGCTCCCCGCCGTCGCTGCCGTAGCCTGCGGCCTCATGAACGCACGCGGGAAGAAGATCGCTGTTGTCACCGGAGCGGGCTCCGGGATCGGCCGTTCCGTCGCGCTCGCGCTGGCCGGCGCGGGCTGGGCCGTTGCGGTGGCCGGCCGGCGGCAGGAGCCGCTGGAGGCCACGGCGGCCGCGGCGGCCGAGGCCTGCGGCCCCGGCGCGGACGTCCTGCCGGTGCGGGCGGACGTCAGCGACCCGGCGGACGTGGCCGGGCTCTTCGCGGCGGTGCGCGACCGGTACGGGCGCCTGGACCTGCTGTTCAACAACGCCGGTACGTTCGGGCCCGGCGGCGTGGCGCTGGAGGACCTCACGTACGAGGCGTGGAAGCAGGTCGTGGACGTGAACCTGACCGGCTCGTTCCTGTGCGCGCAGGCGGCGTTCCGCCAGATGAAGGAACAGGACCCGCAGGGCGGCCGGATCATCAACAACGGCTCGATCTCGGCGCACGTGCCGCGGCCGAACTCGGTGGCGTACACGGCGACGAAGCACGCGATGACGGGCCTGACGAAGTCCCTGTCGCTGGACGGCCGGCCGTACCGGATCGCGTGCGGCCAGATCGACATCGGCAACGCGGCGACGGAGATGACCGAGCGGATGCAGACGGGCATCCTGCAGCCGAACGGTCAGCTGGCGGTCGAGCCGGTGATGGACGCGGCGGACGTGGCGCGGACGGTGCTGCACATGGCGGAGCTGCCGCTGGAGGCGAACGTGCAGTTCGCGACGGTGATGGCGACGACGATGCCGTACATCGGGCGGGGCTGAGCCGGGCAGGGCCGAGCCGGGCCGTGCTGAGCCGGACGGGCCGGGAATGCCGGGCCAGGGGGGCGGGTTGAGGTGATCATGACTGAGATTCTTCGCTACACCGCATTCTCCGCCGACCCCGCGGGCGGGAACCCCGCCGGTGTGGTCCTCGACGCGTCGGGGCTGGACGAGGCCGGGATGCTCGCCGTCGCCGCCGGGCTCGGCTACAGCGAGACCGCGTTCCTGACCGCGCCGCCCGCCGGACTCGGGGCGCCGGAGGGCCGCGGGTTCACCGTGCGCTACTTCAGCCCCAAGGCGGAGGTGCCGTTCTGCGGGCACGCCACCGTCGCCACGGCGGTGGCGCTCGCCGAGCGGATCGGCCCCGGCGAGCTGGTGTTCGCCACGCCCGCCGGCACGGTCCCGGTGTCCGTCACCGTCCCCGTCGCCGGGACCGACGGGGACGGGACCGACGGGGGCGGGGGCCTGCGGGCCACCCTCACCAGCGTCGAGCCGTACGTCGAGGAGGTCGGTGCCGACGACCTCGCCGAGGCGCTGGCCGCGCTGGGCTGGCCGGAGGCCGACCTGGATCCGGAGCTCGCGCCCCGGATCGCGTACGCCGGGGCCCGGCACCTGGTGCTCGGCGCCGCGACCCGGGCCCGGCTGGCCGATCTCGCCTACGACTTCGCGCGGCTGGAGGCGCTGATGCGCCGCCTGGACCTGACCACGCTCCAGCTGGTGTACCGGGCGGGCCGTGACGTCTTCCACGTCCGCGACCCGTTCCCGGTCGGCGGGGTCGTCGAGGACCCGGCCACCGGGGCGGCGGCCGCCGCGTTCGGGGCGTACGCGCGCGAGCTGGACCTGGTTCCGGCGGACGCCGTCCTGACCCTGCACCAGGGCGAGGACATGGGACGCCCGGGCGTCCTGACGGTCGAACTGCGCGCCGGTGACCCGCGGGTCCGGGTCGGCGGCGCGGGCGCCCGGATCGTATGAGGGACCGGGTGGGAAGGGGACGGGCGGCGTGCGGATCCTGAGCTTCGCGGAGGCCGACGTACCGGCGGGCCTGGCCGCGCAGGTGGCGGCCCTGGAGGACGAGGCCTGGCCCGGGGCCACCCCGGGCCACGACCCGGCGCTGGCGCCGCGCGCCCTGCTGCTCGTCGGCGACGACGGCACGGTGGCCGCGTCCCTGGCGCTGCTGTTCAAGGAGATCCGGCACGCGGGGCGGACCTACCGGGCGGCCGGGCTGAGCGCGGTCGTGACGCGGCGGGCGCTGCGCGGGCGGGGGTACGGGGCACGGCTGGTGGCGGCGGCGCGGCGGGAGCTGCGCGGCGTACCCGGTCTGGACGTGGTGCTGTTCAGCTGCGACCGGCCGCTCGCCGGCCTGTACGAGAGCGCCGGGTTCACCGTGCTGCCCGGGACCGTGCTGGTCGGGGGGACCCCGGACGATCCGCTGGCCACGGACGGCCCCGGCTTCGACAAGGTGGTCCTGGCCGACTTCCCGGGCGCCGCCGCCGACCCCACGGCCTTCACGGCCACCCGGATCCCCCTCCACCCGGGCCGGGTGGACCGCCTCTGGTGACGGCGGCCCCGGCCGGCCGGGCGACCACCACCTGACCCTCCTGCCCGCCGGGCGAGAGGGTCAGGGGGTGGTCGAGGAGGCGCCGGGTCCGGGTACGGCGGTACGCACCGGGACCACCAGCGGCACCCCCGTGCGGGGGTGCCCGAACACCTCGACCGGCTGCCGGTAGACCCGGCTCAGCAGCTCGTCGCGGAAGACCTCCGCGGGCGGACCGTCGGCGGCGATCCGCCCCTCGTGCAGGACGGCGGCGCGGTCCGCGTACGCGGCGGCCAGGCCCAGATCGTGCAGGACGACCACCACCGCGTCGCCGGCCGCGGCGCGTTCCCGGCAGATCCGCAGGACCAGCTCCTGGTGGCGCAGGTCCAGCGCCGCCGTCGGCTCGTCCAGCAGCAGCAGGGGCGCCCGCTGCGCCAGGACGCGGGCCAGTGCCACCCGGGCCCGTTCGCCGCCGGAGAGCGCCGAGAAGGGCCGGGCCGCGAACGCGGTGACCTCGGTGGCGGCCATCGCGGCGGCCACCGCGTCGTCGTCGGCGTCGGCCGGCGCGGTGCCCGCGTACGGCGCGCGGCCCATCCGTACGACGTCCTCGACCGGGAAGGGGAAGGACAGCTCGGCGGACTGGGGCAGGACGGAGCGGCGCAGCGCCAGGTCCGGGGCGGGCCACTCGGTCACCGGGCGCCCGTCGATGCGTACGGTGCCGCGGGCGGCGGGCAGATCGGCGGCCAGCGCCGCCAGCAGGGTGGACTTCCCCGCCCCGTTGGGGCCGACCAGGGCCAGCACCTCACCGGAGCGCGCGGTCAGTTCGATGCCGCGCAGCACCTCGCGCCCGCCGAGGCGTACGTGCAGGCCGCTGACCTCGGCGACGGTCGCGCCGGGGGCGGGGCGGGCGGGCAGGTCGCGCCGGGCGCGCCCGAACAGCGTGCGCAGCGGCGTCCCGGGCGTGCGGCTCATGCCCAGCCTCCCTGCTTGCGGCGGGTCCGGCGCAGCAGCCAGAAGAAGAACGGGCTGCCGATCAGGGCGGTCAGGACACCCAGGGGCAGCTCGGCGGGCTGGGCGACGGTACGGGCGGCCAGGTCGCCGGCGACCAGGACCACGGCCCCGGCGAGCGCGCTGCCGGGGACCAGGAACCGGTGGCCGGGACCGTTGGCCATGCGCAGCAGGTGCGGGACGAGCAGTCCGACGAAGGTGATGACGCCGGCCACGGCGACGGCGGCCGCCGTCAGCAGCGCGACGAGCAGGATGAGGCGGACGCGCAACCGCTCGACGTTCACCCCGAGATGGCGGGCGGGGCGCTCGCCGAGCGCGAGCAGGTCCAGCTTGCGGGCGTACAGCGGGGCCAGCAGCAGGCCGGCCAGCGCGCAGGGCAGCACGGCGAGCACCTTGGGCCAGGTGGCCTGGGCGAGCGAGCCGAGCTGCCAGAAGGTGATCTGGTTGACCTGGCCGCTGTCGGCGAAGAAGACGAACAGCCCGATGAGGGCGCCCGCGAAGGCGTTGACGGCGATGCCGGTGAGGATGAGGGTGACGACCTCGGTCCGCCCTCCGCTGCGCGAGAGCAGGTAGACGGAGCCGACCGTGAACAGGCCCGCGACGAACGCGCAGAACGCGATCGTCCAGTTGCCGAGGAAGCTGAGGCCGAGGCCGATGGCGGCGACCGCGCCGACGGCGGCGCCCGCCGAGATCCCGATGACGCCCGGCTCGGCCAGCGGATTGCCGAACACGCCCTGCATCAGCGCGCCGGCGCAGCCCAGGCTCGATCCGACGAGCAGCGCCAGGACCACGCGCGGCAGCCGCACGTTCCACAGCACGCTCTCACCGACCCGGTCCAGCGGCGCGCCGCCCAGTCCGATCCGGTGCTGTACGGAGGCCAGGACGTCGCCGAGGGGGATGCGGTAGGCGCCGAGGCCGGCCGAGACCAGGGCCAGGACCACCAGCGTGACGACGAGTGCGGCGCCGAGCACGAGGCCGCCGCGGCGGGCCGTACGGGCGGGCGGTGCCCCGTGCTTCGGCGGCGGGGTGTCGGAGGCCGGCTGGGTGTCGGAGGGCGCCGGGGTGCCGGAGGGCGCCGGGGCCGACGGGTCGTCGGTGGGCGAGAGTGCGGTCACGGGTCAGGCCTTGCCGTAGAGCTGGTTGATCAGGGAGGTGAGGACCTCGTCCGTGCGGGGGCCGTAGTTGAGCAGGACCCCGTCGTCCACGGTGACCACGCGCCGGTCCATGCCCGCGGGGGTCTGCGCGACGCCCGGGATCTTGACCAGTCCGTCGACGCCGCCGACGGACTCCAGGCCCTTGGACATGACGAGGATCGCGTCGGGCGCGGCCGCCGCCAGCGCCTCGCTCGTGATCGGGGTGAAGTCCTTGGCCAGGCCCGACTCCTTGCCCGCGTCGACCGCGCCCGCCGCCTCCAGCAGGGAGGCCGCGCCCGAGTCGGCGCCGCCGAGCAGATAGACGGAGGCCGTGCCGCGCAGGTAGAGGAAGGCCACCCGGGGCTTCTTGGCGGAGTCGGCCGGAATGTCCTTGCGGGCGGCGCCGATCCGGTCGGCGGTGCGCTGCTTGAGCGCCTCGCCCGCGTCCTTGACGCCGAGGCCCGCCGCGACCGCGTCGATGCGCCGGGGCACGTCGTCCAGCGACTTGGCCGGGGGCACGACCAGGACCGGGATGCCGGCGTCGCGGATCTGCTGCACGGCCTCGGCCGGGCCGGTCGTGGTCTCGGCGACGACGAGGGTGGGCCGCAGGGACAGCACGCTCTCGGCGGAGACGTCGTGTGCTCGTGTCACCACCGGCAGAGCGGCGGCCTGTTCGAACGTGGTGGTGATGTCCCGGGCGACGGCCTTCCCGCCGAGGCCCAGGGTGTACACGATCTCGCTCAGGCTGCCCGACAGCGGGATGATCCGTTCCGCCGACTCCACGGTGACCTGTACGCCGTCCGCCGAGGACACCGTGGCCGGCAGCGCCGGCACGGGCGCCGTCGCGGCCAGTGGCTCCACCCGGTCCGGGGCCCCGGCGGCCGCGGGGGCCTTGGGGGTGTCCGTGCTCCCGCAGCCCGTCACGGCCGGCGCCAGCGCGAGCGCCAGGGCGAGCAGCGCGACGGCGCGACGGGGGAAACGGGGTGAGGCGGCGGGCGTAGGCACGAAGGCACCGTCCTGTCGTCCGGCTGAAGGTTCTGGGTACCGGGGGCTTGCCAAACCCGGCCGGAGGTAGCTTAGGTTAGCCTAACCTCAGTTGCTAGACCTTGGAGGGGACATTCATGTCCGCACGACCCGCCCGCGCGTTCGCCGTTGCTCTGCTGGCGGCCCTGCTGGGAGCGCTTCTGCTGCCAGCCGCCGCCGCCGAGGCCGCGAGCCGCACCGTGCAGGGCGGCCGTCTCGACTGGGGCATCAAATCGTCTTTCCAGAGTTATGTCACGGGTCCCATCTCGAAAGGCGGTTTCCAGCTGAAGAACGGGGCCGCCACCGCGGGCGGCAGCCTGTTCCGTTTCCACTCGGCGAAGGGCTCCTACGACCCCGACACCGGTGAGTTCACCGCCGCCTTCACCGGCGGCGTCCGCTTCACCGGCCACGCCAGGCCCGACGGCGGCCTCGACCTGGACATGACGGTCAGCAACCCCACCGTGCGGATCTCCGGTGGCAGCGGCACCCTCCACGTGGACGTCACCAGCAAGGCCAAGGACACCGGCGCGGTCAGCAGCCAGTCCCAGGTGGCCTTCGCCACGCTCGGCCTCGGCGGCATCAACATGAAGGGCGGCGGCAGCCCGCTCGCCCTCACCAACGTCCCGGCCACCCTCACCGAGCAGGGCGCCAAGTCCTTCGCCGGCTACTACGGCGCCGGCACCGCGCTCGACCCCGTCTCGCTCTCCGCCGACGTCCTGGCCGCCGCGCAGCCCACCGCCCCCGCCGCGCAGAGCCCGGGCGCACAGCCGAGCGCGCAGCCGAGTGCCACCGGCGCGGTCGCGCCGGGCGCGTTCGCCGACGCCGCCGTCGACTGGGGTGTGCGCCGTACCTTCCGCGAGTACGTCAGCGGCTCCGTCGGCCAGGGCAAATGGACCCTCGCCGAGGGCGCCCAGGACGGCGGCGCGCTGTTCCGCTTCCCGCAGGGCAAGGGCACGTACGACGGCCAGAAGGGCACCCTTGACGCCGCGTTCGCCGGCAGTGTCCGCTTCACCGGCGCCCACCTCGACCTCACCCTCGGCAAGGTGACCGTCAGGATCGAGAACGGCAAGGGAACCCTGTCCGCCGACGTCACCAGCGCCGGCCAGACCCAGAACGCCGTCCCGCTCGCCGAGTTCGACGCCAAGGGCCTGAAGACCGAAGGCAAGCTGGCCACCCTCACCGAGGCGCCGGCCACCCTCACCGAGGGCGGCTCCAAGGCCTTCAACTCCCTGTACAAGGCCGGCACCGAGATGGACCCCGTCACCCTCGCGGTCGCCCTCGACGCCTCCGCCCAGCTGCCCGCCCTGCCGAACCTCGGTTCCACCGCCGCCGTGCCGTCGCCCACGCCGTCGGGCACCGCCGCCGCGGAGCCGCCCGCGCGAGCGGCGTCCGCCGAGGCGTCCTCGCGGACCGGCCTCTACCCGTCCCTGGCCGCGGCCGCCCTGGTCCTGGCCCTCGCCGCCGGCTTCCTCGTCCTGCGCAGGCGCCGCGCCGCGGCCGCCACCGCGGGCGACACCACCGGCGCCACCACCGGCGACACCGCACCCACCGCGGGCGCCCCCGACGCCGGTTCCGCCCCGCAGGACTGATCCACCCCCGACCCCCGTGCAGGAGACCTCTGTCATGTCGTTCCACCGCCGATCGCTCGCGCTCGCCGCCGCCACCCTGACCGCGGCCGCGCTGGGCGCGAGCGCCCTGATGCTCCCCGCCTCCGCTGCGGAGCCCGCCGGGGCCGCCAAGGCCGGGCAGGCCGGGCAGGCCGCACCGGCCGCCGGCGCGCCCACCGCGCCCCTGAGGGTCATAGGCGGCACCCTCGACTGGGGTCTGCTGAAGGACTACCGGGACTACGTGACGGACAGGGCGCACGGCGCGATCACGGTTGGCGACGGCGCGAAGCGGAACGCCGACGGCACCTTCCAGTTCGGCGCGCCCACCGGCCAGTACGACCCCCGCGAGAACCGGCACACCACCACCGCCGCCTTCCAGGGCAGCGTCACCTTCAGCTCGCCCGCCCCGCCGGCCGGTCACGGGTTCACGGTCAAGCTCTCCGACTTCCGTATCGACAGCGGGACCGGGAAGCTCACCGCCGACGTCACCAAGGGGGAGGCCACCACGCAGGACGTGCCGCTCGCCGACGTCGCCTTCAAGGGCAGGGACATGACCGGCCTGGCGACCAAGCTGACCAAGGAAGCCGCCGACCAGCTCGGCTCGCAGCGCTACAACGGCCTGGCCGGCGACACGCTGACCGCGAAGCTGCAGTTCGAGGAGCCGGCCCCCGGGCCGACGGCCACCCCCTCGAACACCTCCTCCCCCGCGCCGACCCCGAGCACCACCGCGAGCGCCACGGCGACGCAGGCGCCGAACGGCGACGTGCAGAAGATCCTCTCCGGCCGGCTCACCTGGGGCTTCAAGGAGTCCTTCCGCGGCTACGTCCTCGGCGCGGGCGGCAGCGTCACCCCGGCCGGCGGCGCCGCCAAGAACGGCTCGACGTTCGACTTCGCCCTCGGCAAGGGCGAACTGGAGGCCAGGGCCAAGAAGCTCGACGCCGCGTTCGCCGGCAGCCTGCGCTTCCAGTACGCCGCGCACGGCATCGACATCACCCTCGCCAACCCCCGGGTCAAGGCCGCCGGCGCGTCCGGCACCCTGTACCTCGACGTGACCAACGCCGCCGGCGCCAAGACCGCCGTGCCGTTCGCCACGCTCGACCTCTCGCGCACCGACTACCGCACGGCCAAGGGCGTGCTGGCCCTCGACAGCGTGCCGGCCGTCTTCACCGCCGAGGGTGCGGCCGCCTTCGACAGTCCCCAGGGCAACATGTACAGGGCGGGCATGCCGATGGACGCCCTCGTCCTGTCCGTGGCCGTCGACAAGGACGCCGTCCTGCCGAGCGCCACCCCCACCGCGACCGCGACCGCGACCGCCACCACCCCGGCCGGCGGCACGGCGGGCGGCGGCGGCAGCGTGGGCGGCGGCACGGCCGGCGGCGGCAGCGCGGGTGGCAACCTCGCGGCCACCGGCTCCGAAGTCCCGGCCGCCACCCTGCTCCTGGCCTCCGGCACGATCGTCGCGGCCGGTGCGGGCGCGGTGTTCCTCGCGCGCAGGCGGCGGGCCACCACCTCCGACTGACGCGTGGCCATCTGACGCGTGGCCATCCGACGCGTGCTTCAATGCCCGCGTGAACGATCTCGACGTGCTCAGGGTCTTCTGCGCGGGCGACGGGAGCCACGGCAACCTGCTGGGTGTCGTACGCGACGGCCGGACCTGCCCGGACGACGCCTCCCGCCAGGCGCTGGTGGCCGAACTCGGCTACAGCGAGGTGGTGTTCGTCGACGACCCCGAGCGCGGGGTCGTCGACATCCGCACGCCCGGCACCCGGCCGGCCTTCGCCGGGCACCCGCTGGTCGGGGTGGCCTGGCTGCTGGACGTCGAGGAGCTGAACCCGCCCGCGGGCGCCGTATGGACGCGCGACGACGGGGAGTTCACCTGGATCACGGCGCGGGCCGACTGGGTCGAGGGCAAGCGCACCGTGCGGTACGCGAGCCCCGCCGAGGTGGACGCGCTGCCCGCCCCGCCGCCCGGCGAGGGCTGGCTGTACGCGTGGGCCTGGGAGGACGAGACCGCGGGCCGGGTCCGGGCCCGCGGTTTTCCGCGCCGCCCGGACGGGGTGATCGCCGAGGACGAGGCCACCGGCTCGGCGGCGCTGCTGCTGACCGCCCAGCTGGACCGGGCGCTGAACATCACCCAGGGCGCGGGCTCGCAGATCCTGACCGCCCCCGGCCCCGACGGCACCATCGAGATCGGCGGCCGCGTCCGCTTCGCACCGGCCGCGGACGGCGTGCCGCGCCCCCGGCGCTAGGCGTACGACCAGGGCGCGGAAACGTTCCCGGGGGGTGTCCGGCGGTGCTCCGCCGGACACCCCCCAGGGGGTCGCAGGGTTACCGGCGGCTCACGCGCTCAGCGGGAACTGCTCGCCCAGCTCGCGGAAGACCGCGCCGTTGAAGTCGAACGCGCGCTTGCACTCGTCGATGATCCGCTGCTTCTCCAGGTCGTCCGCCGCGATGGCGTCGAGGAGTTCGCGGTAGGTCCGCTTGAAGGCCGCCGGGTTGGAGATCTGCTCGAAGACGTAGAACCGCACGCCGTCGCCCTTGCGCTCGAAGCCCCAGGTCCGCTCCGCCTTGTCGCGGATGATCTGGCCGCCGGAGAGGTCGCCCAGGTACCGGGTGTAGTGGTGGGCCACGTACCCGCCCGGCCAGGTGGCGGCGCACTCGGCGACGCGCGCGGCGTACGCCTCGGTGGCGGGCAGGGCCACCAGCGTCTCGCGCCAGGCGGGGCCGCGCAGGTGCGCGAGGTCGCGCTCGATCTCGGTCAGTCGCATCAGCTCGGGCCGTATGAACGGGCCCGCGACCGGGTCGTCCCGCAGGGACGCGGCGGCGTCCTCCAGGGCCCGGTAGACGAACCACAGCTGCTCGGTGTAGCGCGCGAACGCGTCCACCCCGAGCCGGCCGCCGAGCAGGTCGCTCATGAACGTCGACGTCTCGGCCTCGGTGTGCTGCTCGTGCGAGGCGACGCGGATGACCGTGGAGAAGGCGTCCAAGACGGACCTCCGTAGGGATGCGGGGAACCGGGCGTGGCGGCAGCGCGCCGCCCCACCCGATCCTCTTACTTAGGCTTGCCTAAGTCAATGTGTTCCCGACGGCCTGTCGGTAAAACCTACGGGAGCGTGAGAATGTCGGCCCCGGTGTCGGTCACCACCAGTGTGTGCTCGAACTGCGCGGTCCGCTTGCGGTCCTTCGTGACGACGGTCCAGCCGTCCGCCCACATGTCGTACTCGTGCGTGCCCAGCGTCAGCATCGGCTCGATCGTGAAGGTCATGCCGGGCTCGATGACCGTGGTCGCGTGCGGGCTGTCGTAGTGCGGGATGATCAGGCCGGAGTGGAAGGACGAATTGATGCCGTGCCCGGTGAAGTCCCGGACCACGCCGTAACCGAAGCGCTTCGCGTACGACTCGATGACCCGGCCGATGACGTTGATCTGGCGGCCCGGCTTGACGGCCTTGATGGCCCGGTTCAGCGCCTCGCGGGTGCGCTCCACCAGCAGCCGCGACTCCTCGTCCACGTCGCCGCACAGGTAGGTGGCGTTGTTGTCGCCGTGCACGCCGCCGATGTAGGCGGTGACGTCCAGGTTCACGATGTCGCCGTCGCGCAGCACCGTGGAGTCCGGGATGCCGTGGCAGATGACCTCGTTGACCGACGAGCACAGCGACTTGGGGAAGCCCCGGTAGCCCAGCGTCGAGGGGTAGGCGCCGTGGTCGCACATGTACTCGTGGGCGACCTTGTCGAGCGCGTCCGTGGTCACCCCGGGCTCGATCAGCTTGGCGGCCTCCGCCATCGCCTGCGCGGCGATGCGGCCGGCGGCGCGCATCGCCGCGACGGTCTCGGGCGACTGCACCTCCGGTCCGGTGTACGGCTTGGGCCCGGGCCTGCCCACGTACTCGGGGCGACGGATGTTGCCGGGGACGGAACGGGCGGGAGAGAGCTCGCCGGGTACGAGCAGCGACTGGCCAGACATGCATGCGAGTGTATCCAGCGGGGATCGGGCAGCATGGCGGCAGCGGAAGGAGCACGCGATGGCCCTGTTCAAGAAGCGCCAGGTCGGCAAGCCGGGCGAGTGGTACTACTGCCTCGTCCACCAGAAGGTCGAGGAAGGGCCGGAATGCCCGGCCAAGGACCGCTTCGGCCCGTACGGGACGCCGGAGGAGGCGGAGCACGCCATGCAGACCGCGCAGGAGCGGAACCTGGAGTGGCAGACCGACCCCAGGTGGAACGACAGGAACGACGCGAACGGCGCGGACGGCGCCGAGGAGCCCGGGGGAACCGCGACGCCCTGAGGTCCCGGCAGCAGTGTGCGCTACCAGCGGCTGGGCGGCGGGGCCGTCAGCTGGTCGGCCAGCCGCGCCAGCCGGTCCCGGAACCGGCGCGGGGCCCGCTGCGCCGGCAGGCCGTTCTCCCCGGCCGCCGCGCTCACCAGGTGCTGCACCGTGTCCAGGTCCATCCCGTCCCCGTCCCCGTCCTCGTCCGCCGGCACGGACAGCGCGTCGTGCGCGAGCGCGCCGAGCTCCTCGTCGCCGCCGTCCAGGGACAGGACGGTCGCCCCCGCCCGGCGGGCGTCGTACACCCGCTCCAGCAATCCCGCGCCGGGCCGCTCCGGCGCCACCACCAGCAGCGTGTGCCCGCGCCGGGCCGTCGCCAGCCGGCCCAGCCCCACCGACAGGTGCGGCGGCTCGCCCGGCAGCACCCGGTGCCGCACCAGGGTCGGCGCCAGCTCCGGCCGCCCCGACCAGGCGGCCTCGTCCACCAGGTGCGCGGCCAGGTGCCAGGGCTCGTAGCCCTCGGTGCCCACCAGCAGCAGCCGCCCCCCGGCCGGCGCGACCGAGCGGCGCAGCGAGCCCGCGAAACGGCGGGCGGCGCCGGGCCACTGCGTCCCGGCGAGGACCTCGCGCAGCAGCGCGACTCTGACCGCGTCCATGGCCGCATCCTGCCGCACGGCCGGCCGGACCGCGTGCGGTTGCCACCGCCTCACCCGTTCGGCCTTGCGCTACCCGGCAGTACGCTCGCCCCCATGACCTCCACTGAGAACAGCAAGCCCGCGGCCCGCGACCCGTGGGAGCTGCCCGACGTCTCCGGCCTCGTGGTCGGCGTCCTGGGCGGTACCGGGGACCAGGGCCGGGGCCTGGCCTACCGGCTGGCCCGCGCCGGCCAGAAGGTGATCATCGGCTCGCGCGTCGCCGAGCGGGCGCGGACCGCCGCCGACGAGCTGGGCCTGGGCATCGAGGGCGCCGACAACGCCGAGTGCGCCCGCCGCAGCGACATCGTGATCGTCGCGGTGCCGTGGGACGGCCACGCCAAGACCCTGGAGTCCCTCCGCGAGGAGCTCGCGGGCAAGCTGGTCGTCGACTGCGTCAACCCGCTCGGCTTCGACAAGCAGGGCGCGTACGCCCTCAAGCCCGAGGAGGGCAGCGCCGCCCAGCAGGCGGCCGCCCTGCTCCCCGACTCGCGCGTCACGGCCGCCTTCCACCACCTGTCGGCCGTCCTCCTCCAGGACGAGTCCATCGAGGAGATCGACACCGACGTGATGGTCCTCGGCGAGGTCCGCGCCGACACCGACCTCGTCCAGGCCCTGGCCGCCCGTATCCCCGGCATGCGCGGCGTCTTCGCCGGCCGCCTCCGCAACGCCCACCAGGTCGAGTCCCTGGTCGCCAACCTGATCTCGGTCAACCGCCGCTACAAGGCCCACGCGGGCCTGCGCGTGACGGACGTCTGACCCGCCCCGCCGGTCACCCGCTCCCGGCGGGTGGCCGGGGAGCCGCCGCGGACCGGCCCGGCGCATGGGGGACACTGGAGGAGCTCGACCCGTTCCGTGCCCCCGAGGAGCCCGCCCCCATGCCCCGCCTTGCCGTGTTCGCCCTTGTCGTCTGCGCCCTCGCCGTGGCCGCAGCAGTCGTCGCCTTCGTGCGGGGCGACTTCATCGGGATCGTCTGGGTGCTGCTGGCCGGCCTGACCTCCAACATGGCCTGGTTCTACATCCGCCGGGCCAAGGCGCAGAAGGCTTCCGGGGTCAGCCGCTGACCTCGCACAGGCCGCCGGCCCCGCTCCAGAAGGTGTAGAGCTCGCGGCCGCAGTACGACTCCAGCTCGCTGACGCCGAGCGCGGCCAGGATGTCGTGCACCACGCCGAAGAAGAACTGGTTGACGGCCGGGATCCACAGCAGGCCGAAGACGATGAGCAGCCCGACCGGCGCGAGGGGCGCCAGCTCGCGGCGCAGCTTGTACGACAGCCAGGGCTCGATGACGCCGTAGCCGTCGAGCCCGGGGACGGGCACGAAGTTCAGGATCGCCGCCGAGACCTGGAGCAGCGCGAGGAACGCGAGCGCGAAGCGGAACGGCACGGGGACGCCGTCGAGGGCGTCGAGCCAGAACGGGGCGGTGCAGATCACGGCGAACGCGACGTTCGTCAGCGGCCCCGCCGCCGAGATCAGGCTGTGCTGCCAGCGCTTGGTGATCCGGTCGCGCTCGATGTACACGGCCCCGCCCGGCAGGCCGATGCCGCCGAAGATCATGAACAGCACCGGCAGGACGATGCTGAGCAGCGCGTGCGTGTACGTGAGCGGGTTGAGGGTGAGGTAGCCCCGGTCCTCGACGCTGAGGTCGCCGCTGTGCAGGGCGGTGCGCGCGTGCGCGTATTCGTGCAGGCACAGCGACACCACCCAGGCGGAGGTGACGAACAGGAACACCGCGAGCCCGGTGCTGGTGGAGTACCCCGTCCACACCGCCCACCCGGTCACGGCCATCACGGCGACGATGCCGATGAACACCGAACTGATCCGCCGCTCCCCGCGGCCCCTCTGCGCACCCATGCGGCGAAACCTACCGCTGTTCCGGTGGCCCGCCGCGGCCGCCCCCACCACGGCCCCCACCACGGGGCCCGGCCACGAGCCCGACCGGAAAATGGGGGGAGCCTTCGGCGCGGAAGGGGACAATGGGGCGGTGCGTTACGCGATCCTCGGCAGCACCCAGGCGGTCCGCGGCGACGGGACACCCGTCCCGGTCGGCGGGGCGCGGCTGCGCGCCCTGGTCACCGCACTCGCCCTGCGGCCCGGCCGCGCGGTCCCGCCGCGGGTGCTCGTCGACGAGGTGTGGGCCGGCGATCCGCCCGCCGACGCCGTCGCCGCCCTCCAGGCCCTCGTCGGCCGGCTGCGCCGGACCGTCGGGCACGCCGCCGTCGTCTCCGACGAGGGCGGCTACCGCCTCGCCGCCGACCGCGACGACATCGACGTCTACCGCTTCGAGCGGCTCGCCCGCACCGCCGGCCGGGCCCTGGCCGACGGGGACCCGGCCCGGGCCGCCGAGCTGTACGACGAGGCGCTCGGCCTCTGGCGCGGCCCGGCGCTGGCCGACCTGCCGGACCCGGCGGCCGAGGCCGCCCGCTGGGACGCCGTACGGCTGGAGGCGCGCCGGGGCGGGCTCGCCGCCGCCCTCGCCCTGGGCCGGGCCGAGGGCGCCCTGCCGGAACTCACCGCCCTGTGCGCCGAGCGCCCGCTGGACGAACCCCTCCAGGCCCTGCGGCTGCGGGCCCTGCGCGACAGCGGCCGCACCGCCGAGGCCCTGGCCGCGTACGACGGCGTCCGCCGCGCCCTCGCCGACCGCCTCGGCACGGACCCGGGCCCCGCACTCCGCGCCCTCCACGCCGAACTCCTGGACCACACGCCCCCCACCGCGCACCGGCCCACGCCGGGCCACCCGTCCGCCCCGGCCCCGGGCCACCCGGCGGCCCCGGCGCCGGGTACCGCGTCAGGGGCACCGGCGGGCACGCCCGGACCGGCGGCGGGGGCACCCGGGGCCGGGCTCCTGTCACCCGGAACGGCTGCGGCAGCCGGGACCGCACCCGGCCCCTGGGGGAGTGCGCCCGGAGAGCCGGGGGCCGGGCCCGGAGTCGCCGGGACCGTGCCCGGGGCGCCGGGGGACGCGTCCGGGGTTGCTGGGATCGTGCCCGGGGCGCCGGAGGCCGGGCCGGGGGTTGCCGGGACCGTGCCCGGGGCGCCGGAGGTCGGGTCCGGGGCGGCCGGGACCGCTGCGAGAGTTGCCGGGACCGTGCCTGGCGCGGCCGGGACCGCTGCTGGAGTTCCCGGGGGCGGGCCCGGGGTTGCCGGGACTGCGTCCGGGGTCGCGCCCGGAGCCTCTGCGCCCGCTCCCGGGCGACCCGGGCTCGCGCCGGGGGTTTCCGGGGTTGCCGCCGGGGCGGTTGGGGCGGCCGGCACCGCCGCCGGGGTGTCCGGGGTGTCCGGGGCAGCCGGTACCGCCGTCGGGGTGACCGGGGTGCCCGGGGCCGCCGTCGGGGGGAATCTGCGGGCCCGGCTCACCACCTTCGTCGGGCGTGAGGACGACATCAAGACCATCGGCGACGACCTCGTCGGCGCCCGGCTCGTCACCCTGCTCGGCCCCGGCGGCGCGGGCAAGACCCGGCTGTCGCAGGAGGCCGCCGAGGCGCATCCCCCGGACACCTGGCCCGACGGGGTGTGGCTCGTCGAGCTCGCCCCCGTCGACGACCCCGACGACGTCGCCGAGGCCGCGCTCGCCGGGGTCGGCGCCCGTGAGACCAAGCTGCGCGGCGCCGCCGCCGAGGAACTGCGCGCCCTGACCGACACCACCGGGGACGACCCCCTGCGCCGGCTCGCCGAGTACTGCGCGCACCGCCGTCTGCTGCTGATCCTGGACAACTGCGAGCACGTCATCGGCGCCGCCGCCCGCCTCGCCGAGGAGCTCCTCACCCACTGTCCGGGCGTCCGGATCCTGGCCACCAGCCGCGAACCCCTCGGCGTGCCCGGGGAGTTCCTGCGCCCCGTGGAGCCGCTGCCGCCCGGGCCCGCGCTCCGCCTCTTCGCCGACCGGGGCGCCGCCGCCCGCCCCGGCTTCACGGTGGCCGACGACCCGGACGCCGCCGCCGAGATCTGCCGCCGCCTGGACGGTCTGCCGCTGGCCATCGAGCTCGCGGCCGCCCGGCTGCGGCTGCTCGCCCCGCGCCAGATCGCCGACCGCCTCGACGACCGCTTCCGGCTCCTGACCAGCGGCAGCCGGACCGTACTGCCCCGCCAGCAGACCCTGCGCGCCGTCGTCGACTGGTCCTGGGACCTCCTGGACGCCCCCGAGCGCGCCGTGCTGCGGCGGCTTTCCGTCTTCGCCGGCGGCTGCGACCTCGACGCCGCCGAGGCCGTCTGCGCCGACCCGGCGTACGACACCGCCGACACCCTCGGCTCGCTCGTCGACAAGTCCCTCGTCGTCGCCGCCCCCACCGCCGACGGCACCGGCATGCGCTACCGCCTCCTGGAGACCGTCGGCGAGTACGCCGCCGAGCGCCTCGCCGAGGTCGCGGGGGACCGCGAGGCCACCGAGCGCCGCCACCTCGTCCACTACCGCGAACTCGCCCGCGGCACCGAGCCGCGCCTGCGCGGCCACGGCCAGCGTGCGGCCGTCGACCGCCTCGCCACCGAGTACGAGAACCTCCGTACGGCGCTGCGCCGGGCCGTCGCCGCCCGCGACGCCGGCGAAGTGCTCTGCCTCGTCCACGCGCTGGGCTGGTACTGGCACATGCAGGACCTGCGCACCGAGGCCCGGCACTGGGCCGACGCGGCCGCCGCCCTCGGCCCCGACCCCTTCGCCCCGCCGTACGTCCCCGCCGAGCCCGTGTACGAGCGGCTCGTCGACACGCCCCCGCCCTACACCGACGCCCTGATGGCCGAGGGCTGGCGCGCCCTGCACCTGGTCCGGCTGGCCTCCCGCGACCACAGCAACGCCGACTGGGACGACCCGGAGGTGCAGGCCGTCATCGAGGGCGTGCTCGCCACCTACCGGCCCGGACTGCCGCAGACCTGCCGGACCCCGGGCTCCCTGTGGATCTACGCCGTCATGATCGCGGGCGAGTCCGGGCTGCTCAAGGAGGTCGTGCACGCCACGGTCGCCACCGCCCGCGCCCTCGGCCTGCGCTGGGAGCTCGCCTCCGCCCTCCAGCTGCGCGCCGCCATCCTGGCCAACCGCTCCGACTGGGTGGGCGACGCGGCCCGCGACGCCGACGAGTCCCTGGAGATCTTCCGCGAGCTCGGCGACGACTGGGGCTGCGCCGAGGCCCTGGCCGCCCGCGCCGACGCCCGGGAGAAGCGCGGCGCGTACCGGGCGGCCGCCCAGGACTACCGGGCGGCGATCGTGTACGCCGAACGCCTCGGCGCGCGGGCGCAGGTGACCGTGCTGCGGGTCCGGATGGCCGGCGCGCTCGTCGAGAGCGGCGAGGTCGCGGCGGCCGAGGAGATCCTCACCGAGGTCGTCGCCAGCGTGCGCCAGTCGTTCGGCAACGAGGCCATGCCCGCGGCCCGCATGTTCCTCGCGAACATCCTCGGCCGCACCGGCCGGATCCCGGAGGCGCGCGCCCAGATCCAGTTGCTGCGCGAGGAGTTCGCCCTCGGCGCGTTCGCCGTCTTCGACGTGTTCCTGCTCGCGACCGTGGCCTGGCTGGACAACCGGGAGGGCGCGTACGAGGAGTGCCTCCAACGGGTCCGCGAGGCCATGGGAGCCTTCCGGCACCCGCTCGCGCTGATGGTCGCCCCGCACCTGCCCGCCGTGTTCCTGGTGACGGCCGCGGACGCCCTCGCCTCGCTCGGCGGCCGGGAACGGGCGTACGACGCCGCGCGGCTGCTCGGGGCCTACCGGGCCCACATGCCGGCCGCGCACCATCCGGTGTCCACCGAACGCGAGGACGCCGCCCACGCCGAGGAGCTGGCACGGGCGGCGCTCGGCGAGGACGCGTACGAGCGGGCGTACGCCGAAGGCGGCGGCCTCACCCTGAAGGAGGCCACCGCCCTCGTCTGATCCGGGCTCCCCCGTCAGGAGTCCGTCCCGGGACGCGATCCGGAGCGGAGCGACGCCGGATCAGGTCTTCTGGCGGAACTTGCGGACCGCGAGCGGCATGGTGACCGCCGTGATGGCCAGCGACCAGAGCAGGGTCATCCACACCGAGTCGCCCACGGGAGTCCCGTTGATCAGGGCGCGGGCGGCGTCCGCCAGGTTGGACAGCGGGTTGTAGTCCGTGAAGGACTGCAGCCAGCCCGGCATCGTGGACGGCGGGGCGAAGATCGAGCTGCCGAACTGCAGCGGCATCAGGACCAGCATCGCCATGCCCTGGACGGCCTGGGCGGTCTTCATGGTGAGACCGAGCAGGATGAAGATCCACATCAGTGCGCCGCCGAAGACCGCGGACAGCCCGATGGCGAGGAAGAGGTCCAGCACGGAGGACTTGATCGACAGACCGAGCATGAAGCCCACGGCCAGCAGGATCGCGATGGCGACGAGCATCCGGCCGAGCTCGACCACGATCTTGGCGAGGAGCACGGACGACCGGGCGATGGGCATGGACCGGAACCGGTCCATCACACCCTTCTTGAAGTCGTCGTTGACCCCGGTGCCGACCGCCATGGCGATGTTCATGCCCATCATCGCCATGAGGCCCGGGATCACGTAGTTGACGTACGCCGCCTGGTTGCCCTTGCCGGAGATCGCGCCGCCGAAGACGAAGACGAACAGCAGCGTGAAGATGATCGGCATGAACAGGACGTCGAACATCGACTCGGGGTCCTGCTTGATCTGCAGGGCGTTGCGGCGCACCAGGGCACCGATGTGCCGCAGGTTGGCACGCAGGCCGATCCGCCCCTCGCCGGCGGGGGAGCCCGCCGGGCCCCGACCGGAGGCGGCGGGAGCGGGCTTCGTCGTGGTTACGGTGCTCATGCCGCGACCTCCTCGGTCTTGTCGGTGGGGACGGAGTCCTCGCCGAGGGTGGGCTTCTGGCCGGTGATCGCCAGGAACACCTCGTCGAGGCTGGGCAGGTACGTGCCGAGGTCGGCGATCGCGTACCCGCGGGCGGCCAGCAGGCCGACCACGGCGGTCAGCTGCTCGTCGCTGAGGATCGGGACGAGGAGCACGCCCTCGTCCGGCACCGCCTGGGAGCCGGCCACGCCGTCCAGACCGGCCTCGGCCAGCGAGCGGGCCATGCCCGGCACGTCCGAGGGGTCCACGGGGCGGATCCTCAGGGTGCGGCCGCCGACGCGCGCCTTCAGCTCGTCCACCTTGCCGTTGGCGATGACCTTGCCGCGGTCGATGACCGTCAGCTCGCTCGCGAGCTGCTCGGCCTCCTCCATGTACTGGGTGGTGAGCAGCACGGTGGCCCCCTCGGCGACCAGGCGCTGGACCTCGTCCCACACCTCGTTGCGGGTGCGGGGGTCCAGACCGGTGGTCGGCTCGTCCAGGTAGAGCACGGCCGGGTTGCCGACCAGCGAGGCGGCGAGGTCGAGCCGGCGGCGCATACCGCCGGAGTAGTGCATGGCGGCCTTCTTCGCGGCCTCCGTCAGGGAGAACCGCTCCAGCATCTCGTCCGCGCGGGCCCGGGCGTCCTTGCGGGACAGGTCCAGCAGCCGGCCGATCATGTAGAGGTTCTCCCAGCCGGAGAGCTTCTCGTCGACCGAGGCGTACTGGCCGGTGAGGCCTATGGTGCGGCGCAGCTGCCGGGGCTGGCGGACCACGTCGTAGCCCGCGACGGTCGCGGTCCCGGAGTCCGGGACGATCAGGGTGGACAGGCAGCGCACCAGGGTGGTCTTGCCGGCGCCGTTGGGGCCCAGGACACCGAGAACGGTGCCCTCGCGGACATCGAGGTCCACGCCGTCCAGCGCCTTGGTCTCGCCGTAGTGCTTGACCAGTCCCCGGACCTCCACGGCGTTGGTGCCGCGCCGGGGGTTCTTGTCGTTTCGCGTCATGCCCACCATGGGACCAGAGACCACTGACAACGCACCGACAGACGACCGACAGCCGACCGACGCGCGACCGACGCACGGGCGACGGCCCGCCGACACAGGTGTCGGCGGGCCGTCGCCCACGTGCGTCACCGGCCGGTCGCGGGCCGGTCGCCGGTCAGTGGAAGCTGTGCTCCTCCTGCGGGAACGATCCGCCGACCACGTCCTCGGCGAACGCCCTCGCCGCGTCCCCCATCGTCTGGCGGAGGTTCGCGTACTGCTTGACGAACCGCGGCAGCTTCCCGCTCGTCAGACCCATCGCGTCGGTCCACACCAGGACCTGCGCGTCGCAGTCCGGGCCGGCGCCGATGCCCACGGTCGGGATGTGCAGCGACCGGGTGACCTCGGCGGCCAGCTCGGCCGGGACCAGCTCCAGCACCACCGCGAACGCCCCCGCGTCCTGCGCGGCCTTCGCGTCGCGCAGCAGCTGGTGGGCGGCCTCGTCGCCGCGGCCCTGGACCCGGTAGCCCATGGCGTTGACGGACTGCGGGGTCAGCCCCAGGTGCGACATGACCGGGATGCCCGACTGCACGATCAGCTCCGTCTGGGCCAGCGAGCGCTCGCCGCCCTCCAGCTTGACCGCGCCGACCCCGGCCTCCTTGACGAGCCGGGTGGCGCTGCGCAGCGCCTGGACCGGCCCCTCCTGGTACGAGCCGAACGGCAGGTCGCCGATGATCAGGGACCGGCTGGTGCCCCGGACCACGGCCGCCGACAGCAGCGTCATCTCGTCCATCGTGACGGGCACGGTGGTGTCGTAGCCGAGGTGGCAATTGCCCATCGAGTCGCCGACGAGGATGACCGGGATGCCGGACTCGTCGAAGACGGAGGCGGTCATCGCGTCGTAGGCCGTGAGCATGGGCCACTTCTCGCCCCGCTCCTTGGCGAGGCCGAGGTCGCGGACGGTGATGCGCCGCGTGCCCTTCCCGCCGTACAGGGTGGGTGCTGCCACCTTGGCGGGTTCCTGGGCAGGCGAAACGGCGTGCGTCATTGCAACTGCTCCTTGTGTCATCTCGAGGCGCCCTCACGGCGTCCCCGGACTCACCCACCATGGTGGCATCTGCGCGGCCCGCACCGGAAGAGCGCACCGCACGGCTCCGTTCGCGCTCCGTCACACGCCCGGCCCGCCACCGGACGCGCACGAGTGAATGTGCGCGTTTCGTGACAGATGCAACCCCTGCCGCCAGGCGGATCGTCCTCCCTTGCGAGGGGTCGGGACAAACGCCCCACACAGGACGGCACGTAAGGCTCCGGATATCGCCTAGGGTCAAGGGGCGGGGACGGAGCGCGAGCACGGCAGCGAGGACAGAGGTATGGCACAGGTGTATCTGCAGGAGACGGGGAACGGCGGCTCGGAGCACGAGCCCTCCGGATCCCGCTTCCGGCGCCGCCTGGCCGAACTGCGCAGAGACCCCGGAATCTGGCGGCGCGGCATCGTGCTCGCCGTCCTGGCGGTGCTGCTGGCACTGGTGATGATCTTCCACGCGTACCTGCCGAACGACGTCGGCAACACCGGGAGCCTCATCGAGACCTTCCTGCCCTGGCTTGGCCTGGCGGTCCCGCTGCTGCTGGCCGGCGCGCTCTGGCGCAGGTCCGCGACCGCGCTGATCGCCGTCCTGGTGGCCGCCGTGGTGTGGACGAACCTGTTCGGCGGACTGGTCACCGACAAGTCGGGCGTCGGCGGCAACCTGATGGTGGCCACCCACAACGTCGACGCCGACAACCCCGACCCCAAGGGCACCGCCGACTCGGTCGCCACGTCCGGGGCCGACGTACTGGCCCTGACCGAGCTCAAGGCCGGAGCGGTCCCCGTGTACGAGAAGGCCCTGGCCGGCACGTACAAGTACTACGCGGTCGAGGGGACCGTCGGCGTGTGGAGCAAGTACCCGCTGACCTCCAGCGCGCCCGTGGACATCAAGATGGGCTGGACCCGCGCGATGCGCACGACCGTCGCCACCCCCAGCGGCCCGGTGGCCGTCTACGTCGCCCACCTGCCCTCGGTACGGGTCAAGCTCAACGCCGGGTTCACCGCCAACCAGCGCGACAACAGCGCCGAGGCGCTCGGCCAGGCGCTGGCGGGCGAGCCGCTGAAGAAGGTCATCCTCCTCGGCGACCTCAACGGCACCATGAACGACCGCGCCCTGTCCCCGGTCACCTCGCAGATGCGCTCCACGCAGGGCGCGGCGGGCGACGGCTTCGGCTTCAGCTGGCCCGCCCAGTTCCCGATGGCCCGCATCGACCAGATCATGGTCCGCGGCATCAAGCCCGAGGCCTCGTGGACCCTCCCGCGCACGGGCAGCGACCACCTCCCGGTCGCCGCCCGCGTCACGGTCAGGCAGTAGGCCCTACGACCCCGCCCGCTCGCGCCAGCCGTTGGTGATGGGCAGGCGGCGGTCCTTGCCGAAGCCCTTCGCGGAGATCTTCGTGCCCGGCGGGTACTGGCGGCGCTTGTACTCCGCCGTGTCCACCATCCGCAGGGTCTTCGCGACCAGCTCGGCGTCGTAGCCGGCCGCGACGATCTCCTCCAGGCCCCGGTCCTGGTCCACGTACAGCGCCAGGACCGCGTCCAGGACCGGGTAGTCCGGCAGCGAGTCGGTGTCCACCTGCCCCGGGCGCAGCTCCGCGCTCGGCGGTTTGACGAGGGAGTTCTCCGGGATCGGCGGGGTCTCGCCGCGCTCCCCGGCGGCCCGGTTGCGGTACGCCGCCAGCCGGAAGACGTCCGTCTTGTACACGTCCTTGATCGGCCCGTACGCGCCGACCGAGTCGCCGTACAGGGTGGAGTAGCCGACCGCCAGCTCGGACTTGTTGCCCGGGGCCAGCACGAGGTGGCCCTCCTGGTTGGAGACCGCCATCAGCAGGGTGCCGCGCAGCCGGGACTGCAGGTTCTCCTCGGCCAGGCCCGTCAGGCCCAGTGCGCCCATGTAGGCGTCGAACATCGGCTCGATGGAGACGGTCCGGAAGTTCAGTCCGGTACGGCGGGCCAGCTCGGCCGCGTCCGAGCGGGAGTGGTCGGAGGAGTACTTCGAGGGCATCGAGACGCCGTACACGTTCTGCGCGCCGATCGCGTCGCAGGCGACCGCGGCGACCAGCGCCGAGTCGATACCGCCGGACAGGCCGACCAGGACCGAGCGGAATCCGTTCTTCACCACGTACGCGCGCAGGCCCACCACCAGCGCGTCGTAGACCTCCTCGTCGTCGTCGAGGCGGTCGGCGTAGCCGCCGGTCACGACCGCCTCGTCCGCGGGGGCGGGCTCCTCGGACAGGACCACGCGGTCGATGCGCAGCCCGTCGTCGACGACGCCCTCGGGCGCGTCCGGGCGGGCGGCCGGCAGGTCCAGGTCGACCAGGACGCAGCCCTCGGAGAACTGCGGGGCCCGGGCGACGACCTCCCCGTCCCGGTCGACCACGATCGAGTCGCCGTCGAAGACCAGCTCGTCCTGGCCGCCGATCATCGCCACGTACGCGAGGGTGCAGCCGGCCTCCTGCGCGCGCTTGCGGACCAGCTCCAGACGTACGTCGTCCTTGTTGCGCTCGTACGGCGAGGCGTTGAGGGAGATCAGCAGCCCGGCGCCCGCGGAGCGGGTGGCCGGGACCCGGCCGCCCTCCTGCCAGAGGTCCTCGCAGATGGCCAGCGCGACGTCCACGCCGTGCACCCGGACGACCGGCTGGGTGTCGCCGGGTACGAAGTAGCGGAACTCGTCGAACACGCCGTAGTTGGGGAGGTGGTGCTTGGCGAAGCGGAGCGCCACCCGGCCGCGGTGCAGCACGGCGGCCGCGTTCTGCGGGGCGCCGGCCGGGCGGCCCAGGCGCGGCGAGGCCTGCTCGGCACGGTCGAGGTAACCGACCACGACGGGCAGCTCGCCCAGGTCCTCGGCCGCCAGCCGGGCGGCGAGCTCGCGCAGCGCGGTACGGGAGGCCTCGACGAACGAGGCGCGCAGCGCCAGGTCCTCGACGGGGTAGCCGGTGAGCATCATCTCGGGGAACGCCACCAGGTGGGCGCCCTGCTCGGCGGAGTGCCGGGTCCAGTGGACGACCGAGTCGGCGTTGGCGGCGATGTCGCCGACGTGCGAGTCGATCTGATTCAGCGCGAGGCGTAGTAGAGGCACGGGACCCAGTCTAATCGTCTTTCTGACGCGATGTCCTGGGTCCCGGTCCTCCGGGGGGTGTTGGCGGGGCGGGCACCCCGTGCGGGGCGCCGGTGGGAGGCGTCGGTGGGATCAGCCGATCGGGCCGGTGAACCTGGCCTCGCCCAGCAGCATGCCGGGGGAGAACCCGGCGTCGATCCGGGTGGTGCCCTCGGGGACCTCGAAGGCGAACACGCCGGTGGCGGTGGCCCCCGGGGCGATGGAGTCCTGGATCATCTCGGGCAGCACGGCGTCGAAGGCGAGCTCGCCGTCCGCGCCGGACTCGGTCGTGACGTCGGGGACGGCGTAGACGACGTTCAGGGGCTTGGTGCCGTTGTTGGTGACCGTGGCCGTGATCTTGACGGCGTTCTTGATCACCTTGCGGCCGTAGGCGGTCGACGGCTTGTACATCACCGGCTTCGACAGGCTCACGGTGATGCCGTCGTCGAGCGTGACGCGCTCACCGAACGCGACCGCCGGGTTCTCCCGCGCCCACGGCGGGAGCGAGGGGGCCGGCTTCGGGGAGGTGCTCGGGCGGCTTTCGTACGGGATGTCGGTCCTTTCGCGGACCCTGCGGTCGACGCGCTCCTCGGCGTCGAGGGCGATCGACCGGGTGAAGGCGAAGCCGGCGACGGAGGTGCCGAGCGCGAGGACGCCGAGCACGGTGCCGGCGACGGCCATGGCGCGGCCCGTGCGGACGCGGGCGGCGCGCACGATGGCGGCGATGCCGATCCCGATGCCGACGGCGCCGGTGAGGCCGCCGAGGAAGAAGACGAACGGGACGAAGCCGAGCATGAAGCCGATGCTGCCGAGGGCCAGCGCGGCCACCGCCAGGCCGTTGGAGTCACCGCCGGGCCGCGGGACGACGGGGTACGGCGCCCCGGGCATCCCGCCGCCGAACGCGGCCGGCGGCCCCCACGGGTTCCCGGGACCACCGGCGCCGGCCGCCGGCCCGGCGGGGGCCGGGGCGGGGGTGGGCGGGGCGAAGCCGGGGGCGGGAGCGGCGAAGCCGGGGGCGGGAGCGGCGAAGCCGGGGGCCGGCGCGGGGGACGGGGGCGTCGGGGCCGGGGCCGTCGGCGTCGCGGGCGCCGTCGGGGCCGGGGTGGGCGGCTGCGGCGGGACGAGCGGGGTGTCGGCCATGGTCACGGCGTCGTGGATCCCGGGCGCGGGGGTGCCCTGCGGCTCCGCGGGCGGGGTGCTGGACGGCTGCGGGGGCGTGCTCATGCCTGGGAGGGATCCTTGCCTGACGTTGATAAGACCGGAGATCGCCAAGCCTGCCATGCCCCCGTCACGGGTCGGCACCGTTTTTGCCGCCACGGACACGGCCGGGCAGGGGGTGACAGGGGTCGTCCCGGTCCCGGAGTGCGCCGGGCCCGTAAGCGGAAGCGTCATCTCCCGATTACGGGGCAGAGGCAACGAAACCGCTCTTCAGTTCGTCTTCCCTGACATGGGAGTCAGTCGGATGCCCGAGCGCATGCATGGTGAAGATCCACAGCGGCAGCGCGGCACACAGCAGCACCCGGGCCACCCGCGCCCGGGTGGTCCGGAGCGCTGGGCGCCGGACGGGGCACGTCATGAGGAAAACCGTACCCGGGGCGGGCATCCGGTGATCGGATCGATCGCGGCCCTGCTGAGGACCAGCCCGGTGATGTCCGCCAAGGGCACGCGGCCGATCGCCGCTCTGATAGGGCTCGGCGCCGCCACCTACACGGCCTGGGTGCTGGAAGTCGTGCTGTCCACGGGGCTCAACCCCATCGACACGTACGTCAGCGAGCTCGCCGCCCAGGACCAGCCGCTCGGCGGCCTCTTCCGGGCCACCGACTTCACGGCCGGCCTGATGGCCTTCGTCGGCGGCCTGCTGGCCTTGCTGCGGCTGGGGACGTACCCCGAGGCGCGCCGCGTCTGGGCGGTGATCGGCTGGTCCGGGATCACCCTGTTCGGCGCCGCCACCGCCGCCGACGCCTGGCTGCCGCTGAGCTGCAAACCCACCGTGGACCCGGTCTGTGCCGCCCGGGAGACCGCCGGGCTGGTCCCGGCCACCCACCAGGCGCACGCCATCAGCAGCAGCCTCGCCATGACCGGCGCGCTCGTCGGCATCGTCGCCCTGACCGTGGCGGCCCGCCGCTACGGCTGGTGGGGGCCGCTGGCCCGCAACGGCCCGGTGCTGGTCGTGGCGGAGCTCATAGCCACCGTCTGGACCCTGGGCGCGATAGCCATGTTCACGGCCGGCCACGGCACCTGGGCCCTCGGCGCCGGCCAGCGCCTCCAGGTCCTGATCGTGGCCCTCTGGCTCGGCCTGCTCGCCCACTCGGTCCGCAAGGAACGCCGCACGTGACACCGGGGCCCGCGCCGCGTGATGCCGGCCGGTCCGGCCGGCCCCCGTCGCGGGCCCGGTCGCCCTACGAGGGCTTCGTGCGGGTCGGCGGTGTCCCGCTGCACGTGGTCGTCGAGGGCAGCGGGCCGGTGTGCGTGCTCAGCGCCGGGCTCGCCATGAGCTGGTTCGACTGGGATCCGGTCGTCCCGCTGCTCGCCCCGCACCGCACGGTGATCCGCTTCGACCGGCCCGGGCACGGGCTCTCCGCGCCCACCGCCGTGCCGCCCACCGCCGCCGGTGAGGCGCACCGGATCGCGGGTCTGCTCGACGCGCTGGGCGCGGCCGGCCCGGTCACCGTCGTCGGTCACTCCCTCGCCGGCTTCCACGCGGAGGCCTTCGCCCGCCTCCATCCGGAGCGCACGGCGGCCCTCGTCCTGCTCGACAGCAGCGTGGAGGAGGATCCGCGCACGGTCCTGCCGCCCGCCGTGCGCACCGCCGTCGCCCGGGCCCTGGGCCGCGCCGTCACCGCCGCCGGGCTGCCGGCCGCGTTCGGCGCAATGGCCCGGCGGGCCACCGTACGGGCGTCGCGGACCGGCGGCCCCGATCCGGCGCCGCCCGACCTGGTCAGCCGCTGCTACCGCACCGGCCGGGTCTGGCAGGGCGTCCTGCTGGAGAACGCCCGCTACCCGGACATGGCCGCCGAGGTCCTGGCCCTGCGCGCGGCCTATCCGCTGACCGCCCCGGCCACCGTCGTGGCCGGGTACGACGGGTCCGCGAGCGGCCCCGCGCTGCGCTGGCTGGGCCGGCAGGCCGCGCTTGCCGACCGGATCGAGGCCCGCTTCGAGGTCGCCGACGGCGCCGGGCACCTGGTCATGCTGGACCGCCCGGACCAGGTGGCCCGGGCGGTCCTGTCCGCCGTACCGGCACCGGGGGACGACGGGTAGAGCGCGGCTCAGGGAGCCCAGGCGGCTCAGGGAGCCCAGGCGGCTCAGCCGGGCCCGGCAGGCCGGTGGACCTGCGGCCCGGCGGCCCGGTCGGACCGGCGGCCCCCTCCGCCCCCTGTTCTCAGCCCCCTGTCCTCAGCGTCCGGCGTAGACGCTCGCCACGAAGCCCGCGATCTGCTCGTCCGAGAGGTGCTGGGCCAGATCGGCCTCGCTGATCATGCCGACGAGCCGCTTGTTCTCGATCACCGGCAGCCGGCGGATGCGGTGGCTCTCCATCTCGTCCAGGACCGCGCTGACGTCGGCGCCCGCGTCGATCCACCGCGGCGTGCCCTGGCACAGGTCGGCGCACGTCATCGTGGCCGGATCGCGCCCCTTGGCCACGCAGGAGACCACGATGTCGCGGTCGGTGATGATCCCGCACAGCCGGTCGTTCGCGTCGCTGACGGGCAGTGCGCCCACGTTCAGCTGTGCCATCACCTGGGAGGCCCGGGCGAGGCTCTCGGTGGCCGGGATCCACTGGGCCCCGGGGTGCATGATGTCTGCGGCTGTCGTCATCGAGTCAACCTCCTGGAGCACACGCCCGTACGGATGAGAGGGCGTCCTCCTTCCACCGTACGGGCGTGCTCCCGGCGCCGCTCACTGACGCGGGGCCGCCCCGCGCTGCTTGAGCATGTCCGCCATCAGGGCGAGTTCCGACTGCTGCCCCTCGACCATGCCCCGGGCGAGCTCCCGCTCGACCGGGGTCGTGCACAGGTCCACGCAGCCCTGCGCCATCGCGACGCCGCCCTTGTGGTGGTCGGTCATCAGCTGGAGGAACAGCACCTCGGCCGCCCGCCCCTCGGCGGCGCCGAGCTGGGCGAGATCCTCCTTGGTGGCCATGCCCGGCATCAGCGCACCGGGCTTGGCCGCGACCCCGCCCATCCCGTGCCCGTCACCGGCCCCGGCCCCGGCACCGGACCCGGAGCCGTGCCCCGAGCCCTTCCCGTCCCCGGTGCCGTGCCCGGAATGCCCGGCACCGGCACCGGCACCGGCACCATCACCGGAACCGCCCGGCCCGCTCCCGGTCATCCACGCCATCGGCTCCCGGTCGGCCGCCACCTTCGGCAGCCCCCACAGGTCCAGCCAGCCCAGCATCATGCCCCGCTGGTTGGCCTGGGTGTTGGCGATGTCGTACGCCAGGGTGCGCACCGCCTCGTCCTGGGTGCGGTCGCGGACGATGAAGGACATCTCCACCGCCTGCTGGTGGTGCACCGACATGTCCCGGGCGAAGCCGGCGTCCGCCGAGGCGATCCCCGGCGTGTCCCCGTGCGAACCGGAGCCGGACGACGGTCCGCTCGCGACCGCGAAGGTGGCGCCCGCCGCGAAGAGCGCCGCGAGCCCGACGGCGGCGACCGCCGCGCCGTACGTACGGCCGTTGCGCGAGCTCACTTCTCCGCCACGCCCATCGTGCACGCCGCGCCCGGCTCGGGCGTCTGCGGGCCCTGCACGTACTTGGTGAAGAACTGGTCCACCCGCGGGTCGGCGGCGTTGTCCACCGTCACCTGCTTGCCCCACGCGGACAGCATGATCGCGCCGGCCTGCTCCTTGACCGGGCTCATCAGCGTGTACGGGGTCTTGCCGACCTTCGCCGCGAGCTTGTCGACCTCGGCCTTGTCGGCCTTGTCGCTGTACGTCACCCAGACCGCGCCGTGCTCCAGCGAGTGGACGGCGTTCGTCTCGGGGATCGGGTTCTTGTAGACGTCGCCGTTGCAGTTCATCCAGCGCGGGTGGTGGTCGCCGCCGACCGGCGGGGCCATCTCGTACTTGACGGGCGTCTCGACGTGGTTGCGGCCCAGCGCCTTCGCGTCCCACGTCTGCTCGCCCGTGACCGGGTTCTTCTTGGCCGCGGCGACCGCCTTCGCGCGGTCCTCCTTCTCCTGGTTCTCCTTGATCAGGATCCAGGAGCCGAAGCCGACGAGGCCGGCGACGACGGCGGTGGACACCCCGATCGCGAGGAACTTGTTGCGGCGGTCGCGCGCCCGGTCGGCGCGGCGCATCTCGGCTATGCGCGCCTGGCGGGAGTTGTCGTGCGGGTTGCGGGCCATGTCGTGTGAGTCCTTCGGCTGAGGAAGATCTGAAGATCGGAAGACCTGTGGAAGGTCTGAGGATCTGTGGAAGACCGGTCGGTGACCGGATGTCGCACCGCTCCGGAACCGTCAGGTCCGCAGCACTTGAAGGACATGGAGATCGGGGGCCCGCGCCAGGGCCCGCGGCGGCCGGATCCGGCCGTCCGGGTCCGCCGCGGCGGCCGGGGCCGGCTCGCCCGCCACGGGCAGCGCGGCGGGCGGCGGTACGGGCAGCACGCCCGGGGTCGCGTGCGCGAAGGGGGAGCAGCCCGGCAGGTCACCGGGACAGACGTACGCGGCGTGGCCGGCATGCCGGTACCCGGCGGCGGTGTGCACCGCCGCGCCCGTACCGGACACCGGCCCGGGGCCGGCCTCCGTACCGCCTCCCGCGCGCCCGCACAGGATCAGGGCCCCCAGGAGGGTGCCCAGCACGCAGAGCAGGGCAGCACGACGGGCCACGGTGCACCCGTGGCGTCCATGCTGCGTGTGCTGCCGGCCCCCCATGGGCGCAGATGGTAATGCTCATGACGGCCCCGCGGTCAGTGCGGGGGTGCCGCGACCTTCCGAGGGTGCGTAATGTGGCGGAAACCACTGACCGCGATACTGGGCTCGGCAGGTGGTGGACAGCCCGTCTGAACTGCGAGGATGAAGGCATGGACAAGCAGCAGGAATTCGTCCTCCGGACGCTCGAGGAGCGCGACATCCGCTTCGTGCGCCTGTGGTTCACCGACGTACTGGGCTTCCTGAAGTCCGTCGCGGTCGCTCCCGCGGAACTCGAACAGGCCTTTGACGAGGGCATCGGCTTCGACGGCTCCGCGATCGAGGGCTTCGCGCGGGTCTACGAGTCCGACATGATCGCCAAGCCCGATCCGGGGACCTTCCAGATACTGCCGTGGCGCGCCGAGGCTCCCGGCACCGCCCGTATGTTCTGCGACATCCTGATGCCGGACGGGTCCCCCTCCTTCGCCGACCCCCGTTACGTCCTGAAGCGGATCCTGGCCAAGACCTCCGACCTGGGCTTCACCTTCTACACCCACCCGGAGATCGAGTTCTTCCTGCTGAAGGACAAGCCGCTGGACGGCAGCCGCCCGGTCCCGGCGGACAACTCCGGCTATTTCGACCACACCCCGCAGAACGTGGGCATGGACTTCCGCCGCCAGGCGATCACCATGCTCGAATCCATGGGCATCTCGGTCGAGTTCAGCCACCACGAGGGCGCCCCGGGCCAGCAGGAGATCGACCTGCGGTACGCCGACGCGCTCTCCACGGCCGACAACATCATGACGTTCCGCCTGGTCATGAAGCAGGTCGCCCTGGAGCAGGGCGTCCAGGCCACCTTCATGCCGAAGCCCTTCTCCGAATACCCCGGCTCGGGCATGCACACCCACCTCTCCCTCTTCGAGGGCGACCGCAACGCCTTCTACGAGTCGGGCGCCGAGTACCAGCTCTCCAAGGTCGGCCGCTCCTTCATCGCGGGCCTGCTGCGCCACGCGGGCGAGACCTCCGCGGTCACCAACCAGTGGGTCAACAGCTACAAGCGCATCTGGGGCGGCTCCTCCCGCACCGCCGGCTCCGGCGGTGAGGCCCCCTCGTACATCTGCTGGGGCCACAACAACCGCTCGGCCCTGATCCGCGTCCCGATGTACAAGCCGGGCAAGACCGGCTCCTCCCGCGTCGAGGTCCGCTCCATCGACTCCGGCGCCAACCCCTACCTGACGTACGCCGTCCTGCTGGCCGCCGGCCTCAAGGGCATCGAGGAGGGCTACGAGCTCCCCGCGGGCGCGGACGACGACGTCTGGGCCCTGTCGGACTCCGAACGCCGCGCGATGGGCATCGAGCCCCTCCCGCAGAACCTGGGCGAGGCCATCTCCCTGATGGAGCGCAGCGAACTGGTCGCCGAGACCCTCGGCGAGCACGTCTTCGACTTCTTCCTGCGCAACAAGAAGCAGGAGTGGGAGGAATACCGCTCGGAGGTCACCGCCTTCGAACTCCGCAAGAACCTCCCGGTCCTGTAGTCGCGCGTCGGGGCCGGCGGCCGTGGGTCGCCGGCCCCGGCGCGTGCCTGGTCATGTGGCGGGCAGGTCTCAGCTGCCCGCCAGATCGCGCCAGATCGCCGCGGCCGCGGCGATCTGGGCCACGACGTAGGCGATCTGAACCGAGATGCCCCGCATCTGGTAGATCGACAGCAGCAGGCCGAAGCGGGTGGGCCAGAACTTTCTCTCTCCGCTGAAGGTCGCCATGTCCATCCAGAGGCTGGTGAGCGTCAGGACCGTCAGCATGAGCAGGACGTGCAGGAGCGCGTAAGTGGCTTCGATGTCGGCGATCCGGCTGAGCAGGGCGCCCACCCCGACCGGCAGGGCGTACGCCAGGGTCAGGCTCAGCGCACGGAACGGGCTGTGCCGCCCCGGCAGTACGCGCCAGAGCGCCCCCAGGGCCATCCCGGCACCGGCCCAGGCGAGCTGCCACGCACAGAGCTTCGCCGCGATCTCCAGCAGCCCGCTCTGCTCGTGCAGAACGGACAGCCAGTGCCGGTAGTCCGGGATACGGTCCAGCCAGACCAGGGAAACGGTCGCCGGAATGCCGAAGAGGAAGGCGAGCCTGGCGGCGTGCCGCGCGTTGTCCCACCAGTTGAATTCCGGCCCCCAGGCGAGGGCCAGGTCCACGACCGAGTAGTGCTCCGCCGGACGGTGCGTGCCCCGGCTCCGCCCCGAGAGCCAGCCGGCCTGTGCGGTCAGGTCCTCTTCCAGTTTTTCGCGCTTGATGTCGCCGTTCGCCCGGCCGTGCTCGATCAAGTAGATCTCATGGTGCCAGTTCCGGAAATCATGGGCCTTCCTCAGCAGTTCGTCGCGCCGTTGGTCCGTGCCGAACACCCGGCTGAGGAAATAGGCGTCCGCCCCGCTCAGCACCGACCAGCGCCGGCCCACCGCGCTGACCGCGTAGAACGAGAACATGAGCAGCAGGAACCATACGATGTAGAGGACGTTCGAGCGGGCGAACTCGACCTGCCGCAGCCCCACCACGAAGGCGAAGATCGCGGCCAGCAGCAGGAAATCCGGCCCCTCCGGGCCCAGGGCGACCCTTCGCCCGCCGTGCGCCTCCCTCCGCCGCGCGTCGATGCGGATGCAGAGCAGGGCGACGAGGGCGATGACGGCCAGGACCCAGGAGTAGCTGTACATCCACCTGAGGCCTGCGACGGGAAGCGGGCCCAGGTAGCCGACGAGCTCCTCCTGGGAGACCTCGGCCCTTTCACCGGGCCAGGCCTCGCGCCTCCAGTCGCGGCGTTTCGCCCACCAGAAGCAGCTCAGAATGACCGCGGCGGCCGCCGCCAGCAGCGTCGAGACGGTCGCGACCCACCGGACCGGCGCCTTGTTCCACCCGGTCACCAGGCCTTTCCGCGCCAGCCCACCTTCCCGTGCGAAGCGCCACGCCCAGGCCGTCATCGCCGCCAACCCCAGCCACAGCGTCGTCAGCCCCAGCAGTACCAGCCAGAAGTGACCACGGCTGTGGTGCGGCGACGGCGCGAGCGACCACTGGCCGAGGCCGCTGAGAACGACGACCGCGAGCACACCGAGCCCGGCCACCGCGCTCGCGGCCACCGTCACGGCACGGGCCTGACGGGGCCGGGGATCGGGCGGGCCGCCGGGCTCGGCACGGGGATCGCACGCGTCGGCCGGCCCGGGACAGGACCACGGGCGGGCGACCAGGACCAGCGCCAGCCCCGCCGCCATGCCGACGAGAGCCTGCTCCAGCGGAGGCCGTCCGATCGCCTTCTGGAGCAGGAGGAGGGTCAGGACGACTGCCGAGCTCAGCACGGCGAAGTGCAGGACCGCCTGCTGGAGGCCCTCGTCGTACGTCCCCCAGAACCTGCCGAGGACCCGGCGGCGGGCCGGTACGGGGGCGCGCCCTGGCTGCCGCGCCGCGGCGGACGGCGTCCGCGGCAGGGCGCGGAACGCTGCCACCGCCAGCACGACGGAGGCGGACAGCCACCACGTGACCACGCTGGCCGTACTCAGCCACACCCAGGTGTTGGACCAGGTGAAATACCGCTGCCAGGGCGGCTCCACATCGACCGCGACCTCCAGATCCACCGAATGCTGCTCGTGTTTCCGCACCCAGACCAGCTCACCCTTGTCGATGGACTTGGGCTCAGGTGAGACCTTGGAGAAGTCGAGGTCGCCCAGCTGGATCCCGACGCACTCCCACTGGGCGCCCTTCAGGGTGCCCGGTGGCCTGAGAGCGACCTGCCAGGCCTTGTGGCCCACGTCGATCTCCCACGGCCCGATACGGATGGCTCCCTTGTCCTTGATCGAGGCGAACGCCCGGTACTCCACGGTGATCTGGTCGCCCTCTGCGGTGACCCGCGGCGTCTCGTAGCGCCACTCGGCACGGCGGGCAGCGGTCTCCTCCTCGTGCTGCGCCTTCTCGGAGGCGGTGGGCGAGGGTCCGAGCGCATCCCCGCGCAGGAGGCAGCGCATCGCGACCTGGTACCCACGGGATTCCTCGCCCAGGGTCAGATCCTTCGCGTGGAGCCAGGTGTCCGGAACTGTGACGGTCATGTCCGACCGCACCTGGGTGTGCGTCCGGCCACGGTGGTCGAAACCCAGCTTCGCGGTCTTGACGTGCGCCGTCGTCAGCGCATTCATCTGGCAGTCGACGCGCGGGACGGTGTCGCCCTCACCGGAGGTCAGCGTCCGCCACCCGAAGACGAGGAGCAGCACCGCCAGCAGACAGGCACCGGCCGACAGCGACAGCGACAGCGACAGCGCCCGCGTCCTCAGCCGCACACGCCATCGCCGCCACCAGGGAATTCCGGATGGCGAAATCACAATATCGGGCCGATCATGTTCGTAAGGGATGCCGACGCGCGTTCAAGGGCGGGGAGGAGCGACGCGCGTGCAACGGGAGGAGCAGGGAATGACCGAGACCACCGAGCCTCCCGCCTCCAGGGCGCCGCTCCCCTCGTTCGAGGAAGCCGAAGGCCTGGGGCCGCAGGACGCCGCATTCGTCCGCGATCTGGTCGCCGTACTGGACAAGCACGGAAACCTCGACCGTTTCGGTCTGTGCCTCCTGCACGACCACTTCCCGCTCGGCCCGGGTGAGGTCCTGGTGGAGACGAACGATCCCAGGGCCCGCACCTTGCACGCTCATGTCGAGAACGCCGGACGGACGGAGCACGCCAAGGCCTCGCAGTGGCGGTTCCTGCGGCACGGCAGCGACTCAGCCGGTCCGGAGACGCGGGGAGACCCGTATCAGGTGATCATGGTGTGCGATCCGATCGAGGACCTCTGCCCCGGGCGCGAGCGCGGGAACTGACGGGCTGCCGATGGCGGGCATGACCGATCGACCTCTCTGCGAGAAATCGAAGCGTTGCATGCCCAGCGTGCGGTGCCGCAGGCCACCGCGCATCCGGTGACGGCACACCGATCGGCCGGACGGCCTACGGACGGACTACCGGGATCCCCCGGCGACGCTCTACGGGCTGACCGCCGGGCGCCAGGTGGGGCGGGTGGCGCGGGTGGGGTCGTTGCCCGGGGGGAGGGTCGTCGTCACGTGGAGCCGGGCGTCGAGGCCCAGGACCGCCGTCGTCGTGGCCCCGGCGGGTTCGAGGATGCTGGCCGGGGCGCCGGCGTAGAGCACGTGGGACTCCGTCCACGCGGTCGGGCCGCCGATGACCGCGGTCCCGACGGTGCCGGAGTCGGCGCGGCCCGACACCAGGCGGCCCGCGACGCTGACCGCGCCGTACCCCGCCCGGCCGCCGGCCTCGGTGACGTCGGAGACCCGAGGCCTCGCCCCGTCGGCCGTGACCAGGGCGGTGCGCACGGTGCCCGCGTCGGGGCGGCGGAACCACAGCCGTACGCCGTCGCCCTCGGCGGTGGCCGTCAGCGGAACCGTCGTCGGCGGCAGGTCGGTCGGCAGCGGGCCCTGGAGCGGGGCGTCGGGGGAGGGCTGGATCCAGGCCAGCACGGTACCGGCGGTGGAGGCGTAGACGTGCCGGCGCCCGGCGGCGTCGGTCGCCGTCACCGGGTCGCTGTGCAGGTCCTCGCCGCCGAGCCGCAGCCACGGCCCGAAGCCGCCGTCCGGCTGGGCCTCGCTGGCCCGCAGGGAACGGGCGGAGTCCCTCAGGTAGACGGTCACCTGGCCGTCGGCGCCGACGGAGACCGAGGGGGCACTGATCGCCGAGGTGCCGTGCTCGTCGGCGGTCTCCGGGGTGCCCAGCGACTGCCACGGGCCGAACGGGCCGTCGGGGGCGTCCTGGACGGCGTACACGACCTCGCGACGGTAGTCCCGCGCCCGCTCGCCCAGCGTCGTGCGGATGCCGAGGACGGCGACCCGGCCGTCGGGCAGGGCGGCCGCCGTGGCCCCCGGGTCCATACCGCCGCCCGGCATCAGGGTGGGGCCGGCCCACTCGGCCTCGGGGCCGGTACGGGTCCAGAACGCCATCCGGCCGTCCAGCACCGAGAAGGCCCACAGCCGGCCCGCGCGGCCCTCGGCCAGCCAGGAGGTGTGGTCGCCGCGGGAGTAGCGCATGCTCTGCGCCCAGTCGCGGCCGGCGGGCCGGGCCGCGACCTTGCGGTCGCCGCAGCCCGACGGGCTGCCGCAGTGGTCGACGCGGTCCACCCAGGCGTACGTCTTGAGGTAGCCGAGCTTGGTGTCGAAGGTCTTGGGGTCGAGCGAGTGCGGCAGGGCGCTGTTGAGGTAGCCGAGGTAGTTCTGCACCGAGAAGTGCGGGCGGTCGGTGACCTGCGACGCGTACCGCTCGGCGGCGGCCTGGACGAAGCGCGCGCCGTACATGTGGTCCTGGTGGTCGGTGACCTTGCCGTCCTTGGCTGACCGGCCCGGTGTCGGATCCTGCATGCGTATCGTCGTCGGCCGGTACTGCTCCATGATCCCGGCGATCGTGCGTATCGCCTGGTCCTTGGTGTACGTGAAGCGGTCCTTGACCGGGGTGCCCGCGGTGAGCTGCGAGGGCAGCGCCTGTATCTGACCGTTCCACAGGCCGCGCAGGCTCTCGGGCCGTTCGCCGGCGATCGAGCGGGCCTCGGTCAGCTGGAGCCAGACCAGGTTCACCTCGGGCTGGGCCTGCAGTATGTCCACCTCGGCGAAGCCGCCGCCGGCGGTGGGTACGGTCGTCCGCTTCCAGGGGCTGGTGCGGTCGCCGGTGGCCATCTGGGCGTACGCGGACCGTATGCCGTTCTGGCGGGCCTCGGCGTAGCGGGCGTGGTCGGCGGGCTGCTTGGGGTCGCGCAGGTGGCCGCCGGCCTGGTTGACGCCGTCGGCCTCGCCGGAGGTGAGGTACGCGGTCGTGACCGTGATCCCGGCCAGCAGGGCGCGGCTGAGGTCGGGGTTCATGAAGAACAGGTCGTCGTCGGGGTGGGCGACGATCTGCAGCACCGACCCGGCGGTGGAGCTGGCGCCCCGCCCGGCCGCCGGAGGCTGGGCGGGTCCGGTCTCCGCCGCGGATTCCTGGCCCTGGGCGACGGTCAGCACACCGGCCGTCCCCGCGGCGAGCACGGTGACCAGGACGGCGAAGTTGATGTGTCGGCGCGCAACGGCCATCGGTCGGCCCCCCCAGGTCCATCCGTGCGGAAAATCCACTCCTCGGTCAGATAGAGGCGGTGACGGGCGACTTGGTTCACCGCGGGCGCCGATCACTTGGCCGCACCGCGTACCGTTCCGCCCGGATCTCCCACTTGGAGAGGATTTACCGGTCCCGCTGTTACGCACATCACGGCGCCGCGCGGCGGCAGTACTAGGCTCGACCGCGAGCACGATGCAAGCACGACGCGAGCGCGACGCCGGCAGGCCGCGGGCGGACGACGCGGACAACCGTCGCGGCCGCCGCGGCGGACGGCGCGGCAGCGTGCTCGGGCAGACGAACCGACCAGGGCAGCGGCAGCGGCAGCGGAAGCGGAAGCGGAGGCGACGGGATGACGGTCCCCGGACGCAGGAGCAGCACGTTCATCCAACTGCTGCGCAGCGGTTTCACCGACCCCTCCGCCGCGGCCCGGCTCCTCGACGCCGACGCACTGGCCCCCGTCCGCACCGACCCCGTGCTCCTGGACGCCTTCGGCGCCACCGCCGACCCCGACCAGGCCCTGCGCGCCCTCGTACGGCTGGCCGAGGCCCAGGACGACGAGGCGCGCCCCACCCTGCTGTCCACCCTCGTCAGCGCCAAGCCGCTGCGCGACCGGCTGCTCGGCGTCCTCGGCGCCTCCGAGGCCCTCGGCGACCACCTCGCCCGGCACCCGCGGGACTGGCACGCCCTGGTCACCTACGAGGCCGCCGACCTCCACCCCGGGCTCGCCGAGTTCGAGGCCGGCCTCGCCGACGCCCACGACCCCGTCTCGCTGCGCGTCGCCTACCGCCGCTGCCTGCTCTCCATCGCCGCCCGCGACGTCTGCGGCACCACCGACGTCGCCCAGACCGCCGCCGAGCTCGCCGACCTCGCCACCGCCACCCTGCGCGCCGCCCTGCGCATCGCGAGCGCCGCCGCCCCCGAGGACGCCGCCGCCTGCCGGCTCGCCGTCATCGCCATGGGCAAGTGCGGCGGCAACGAGCTCAATTACGTCTCCGACGTCGACGTCATCTTCGTCGGCGACGCGGCCGCCGGCACCGACGAGGGCAAGGCCCTCCAGGCCGCCACCCGCCTCGCCTCCCACCTCATGCGGATCTGCTCCGAGACCACCGTCGAGGGCACCATCTGGCCCGTCGACGCCAACCTGCGCCCCGAGGGCCGCAACGGCCCGCTCGTGCGCACGCTCGCCTCCCACATGGCCTACTACCAGCGCTGGGCCAAGACCTGGGAGTTCCAGGCCCTCCTCAAGGCCCGCGCCGTCGCCGGCGACCCCGACCTCGGCGCCCAGTACATCGAGGCCATAACGCCGCTGGTCTGGCAGGCCGCCGAACGCGAGAACTTCGTCGCCGACGTGCAGAAGATGCGCCGCCGCGTCGTCGACAACATCCCCGCCGCCCAGGTCGACCGCGAGCTCAAGCTCGGCCCCGGCGGCCTGCGCGACGTCGAGTTCGCCGTCCAGCTCCTCCAGCTCGTCCACGGCCGCGGCGACCACACCCTGCACTCCGGCACCACCCTCGACGCCCTGCAGGCCCTCGCCGCCGGCGGCTACGTCGGCCGCACCGACGCCGCCCAGCTCGGCGACGCGTACCGGTTCCTGCGCGCCATGGAACACCGCATCCAGCTCCACCGGCTGCGCCGCACCCACCTCGTCCCCGAGGACGAGGCCGACCTGCGGCGCCTGGGCCGCTCCATGGGCCTGCGCACCGAACCCGTCGCCGAGCTCAACAAGGCCTGGCGCCGGCACGCCTCCGTCGTACGCCGCCTGCACGAGAAGCTCTTCTACCGGCCGCTGCTCGACGCCGTCGCCCAGCTCACGCCCGGCGAGACCCGGCTCTCCCCGCGCGCCGCCGGCCAGCGCCTGGAGGCCCTCGGGTACGCCGACCCGGCCGCCGCCCTGCGCCACCTCGAAGCCCTCGCCTCCGGCGTCACCCGCAAGGCCGCCATCCAGCGCACCCTGCTGCCCGTCCTGCTCGGCTGGTTCGCCGACTCGGCCGACCCCGACGCCGGCCTGCTGAACTTCCGCAAGGTCTCCGACGCCCTCGGCAAGACCCCCTGGTACCTGCGGCTGCTGCGCGACGAGGGCGCGGCCGCCGAGAACCTCGCCCGCGTCCTGTCCGCCGGCCGCCTGGCCCCCGACCTGCTCATGCGCGCCCCCGAGGCCGTCGCCCTCCTCGGCGACCCCGAAGGGCTCCTCCCGCGCGGCCACGAGGCCCTCGAACAGGAGGTCCTCGCCGCCGTCGGCCGCGCCGAGACCCCCGAGATCGCCGTCGCCGCCGCCCGCGGGGTGCGCCGCCGCGAGCTGTTCCGCACCACCGCCGCCGACATCATCGGCTCGTACGGCACGGAGGACAGCCCGGCCGAGGAGGACCACGGAGCCCTCGTCGACCGCGTCGGCGGCGCCGTCACCGACCTCACCGCGGCCACCGTCGCGGGCGCCCTGCGCGCCGCCGTCCGGTCCCACTTCGGCGACATCCTGCCCACCCGCTTCGCCGTCATCGGCATGGGCCGCTTCGGCGGCAACGAACTGGGCTACGGCTCCGACGCCGACGTCCTCTTCGTCCACGAGCCCCGCGAGGGCGTCGACGAACAGGAGGCCGCCAAGGCCGCCCAGACCGTCATCGCCGAGATGCGCCGGCTGCTCCAGCTGCCCACCGCCGACCCGCCGCTGCTCATCGACGCCGACCTGCGCCCCGAGGGCCGCTCCGGCCCGCTGGTCCGTACGCTCTCCTCCTACGCCGCCTACTACCGCCGCTGGTCGCTGGTCTGGGAGAGCCAGGCCCTGCTGCGCGCCCAGCCCGTCGCGGGCGACGCCGACCTCGGCGCCCGCTTCATCGAGCTGATCGACCCGCTGCGCTACCCCATGGAGGGGCTCGGCGAGGACGCCGTCCGCGAGATCCGCCGGCTCAAGGCCCGGATGGAGTCCGAACGCCTGCCCCGCGGCGCCGACCCCACCCTGCACACCAAGCTCGGCCGCGGCGGCCTGAGCGACGTGGAGTGGACGGTCCAGCTGCTCCAGCTGCGGCACGCCTGGGCGGAACCGGGCCTGCGCACCACCCGCACCCGTCCGGCCCTGGCCGCCGCGCGGGCGGCCGGGCTGATCCCCACCGAGGAGGCGCAGATCCTGGACGAGGCCTGGGTCCTGGCCACCCGGGTGCGCAACGCGGTCATGCTGGTCCGCGGCCGGGCCGGGGACACCTTCCCCTCCGACGCCCGCGAACTGGCCGCGGTCGGCCGCTACCTCGGCTACGGCCCCGGCCGGGGCGGCGAGATGCTCGACGACTACCGCCGCATCACGCGCCGGGCCCGAGCGGTGGTGGACGAACTCTTCTACGGCGCTTAGGGCCCATCCGGCCCATCCGGCCGATCCGGTCCTGATCCGCCGGGCAGGCCCTAAGCGCGCAGCGTACGGAACCGGTTCAGCAGGGCCTCGGCGGCCGGGTGGCGGTCCTCGGCGCGGGGGTGGCGGGGGAGGTGGTGGGGGAGGGTGCCGTACCAGGTGCGGGAGACGGCGTAGCCGAACGCGAGGCAGAGCAGGCCGCCGACCGCGTCGAGCCAGAAGTGGTTGGCGGTGGCCACGATGACCACCAGGGTGGCCGCCGGGTAGAGCAGGCCCAGGATCCGGGCCCAGGGTGCCGAGGCGACGGCGAAGATCGTCAGCCCGCACCAGAGCGACCACCCTATGTGCATCGAGGGCATGGCGGCGTACTGGTTCGACATGTGCTTGAGGTTGCCCGAGGCCATCGAGCCCCAGGTGTGATGGACCAGCACGGTGTCGATGAAGTCCTGCCCGTTCATCAACCGGGGCGGCGCGAGCGGGTACAGGTAGTAGCCGACCAGGGCCACGCCGGTGGTGGCGAACAGCACCATGCGGGTGGCGGCGTACCGGCCCGGATGGAACCGGTAGATCCACACCAGGACGCCGATCGTCACGATGAAGTGGAGCGTGGCGTAGTAGTAGTTCATGCCGACGATCAGCCACGTCACGGAATTGACGGCGTGGTTGACGGTCAGCTCCACGGCGATGCCGAGGCGGCCCTCGATCTCCCAGATCCAGTCGGCGTTCGCCAGGGCGGCCGCCTTCTGCTCGGGCACGGCGTTGCGGATGAGGGAGTACGTCCAGTAGCTGATCGCGATCAGCAGGACCTCGAACCAGATCCGGGGCCGGCGCGGGGCGCGCATCCGGTCGAGCAGGGTGCGCCTGGACTCCGGACGGGGCTCGGTCCCGGTCACGATGGGTGACGAGACGTCCGTCCTGGTTTCCAGTGTCTTCACGCTCGCTTCACCCATGGGGAGAGAGTCTGCCAGATGCCTCCGCGCACCCGATCATCCCTCGGTACGGTCTTCGCCCCCCGGGCGTCCACCGCAGGAACGACACCGGCCCGGCAGGGTCGTCCCGCAGGTGGGGCGGGGGCGGGACGGGGGTGCTACCGGCGCGCGGGACCGGAGGCCGTCGAGCCGCGGACGACGAGTTCGGGGAGGAAGACGAACTCGCTGTGCGGGGCCGGCGTACCCCCGATCTCCTCCAGCAGCGTGCGCACCGCGGCCTGGCCCATGGCCTGGACGGGCTGGCGGATGGTGGTCAGCGGCGGGTCCGTGAACGCTATGAGGGGGGAGTCGTCGAAGCCGACCACCGAGACGTCCTGGGGGACGCGCAGGTCCTGTTGGCGTGCGGCGCGGATCGCGCCCAGGGCCATCATGTCGCTCGCGCACACCACGGCGGTGCAGCCGCGCGCGATGAGCGCGGCGGCGGCGGCCTGGCCGCCCTCCAGGGAGTAGAGGGAGTGCTGGATCAGCTCGTCGGTCTCGGCCTCGGCCAGGCCCAGCCGTTCGCGCATGGCGGCGCGGAAGCCCTCGATCTTGCGGAGCACGGGGACGAACCGCTTCGGGCCGAGCGCGAGCCCGATCCGGGTGTGGCCCAGCGCCGTGAGGTGCGTCACGGCCAGGTGCATGGCGGCGCGGTCGTCGGGGGAGACGAAGGGGGCCTGCACCTTGTCGGAGAAGCCGTTGATGAGGACGTGCGGGACGCCCTGGGCGCGCAGCTGGTCGTAGCGCGTGGTGTCGGCGGTGGTGTCGGCGTGCAGCCCGGACACGTAGATGATGCCGGAGACCCCGCGGTCGACGAGCATCTCGGTCAGCTCGTCCTCGGTGGAGCCGCCGGGCGTCTGCGTGGCCAGCACGGGGGTGTACCCCTGCCGGGTCAGCGCCTGGCCGATGACCTGGGCGAGCGCCGGGAAGATGGGGTTGTCGAGTTCGGGGGTTATCAGGCCGACGAGTCCGGCGCTGCGCTGGCGCAGGCGCACCGGGCGCTCGTAGCCGAGGACGTCGAGGGCGGCCAGCACGGATTCACGGGTGCCCGCGGCCACACCGGGCTTGCCGTTGAGCACGCGGCTGACTGTGGCTTCGCTGACCCCCGCCTGGGCTGCGATGTCGGCTAGCCGTGCGGTCACGGGATTGGACTGTACCGGTCGCACGTCACATTGCCCACCAGGTGCACGAATCGGGGGGAAGCAGGACGGTGCGGCCGTCGGTCTCGACGGGCGCGCTGGAGAGTACGGGGCGGCCGGGCGCGGGCAGTTCGACCCGGTCGGAGGTGGTGTTGACGGTGCACGCGAATCCGGGCCGAGAGAAGAGCAGCACCCCCTCGGGCGCCGCCAGCCACTCGATCCCGGTGGGCCGCCCCCCGATCCCCAGTGCTTCCACCCGCAGCTCCCGGGCTTCCGCCCCGGCCCCGTGGGCTTGCGCCCCGATCCCGGGGGCTGCCGCCCCGGCGCGCGGGACCTGCGCCCCGATCCCGGAGATCCCGGCCCCGGTCTCCGGGGTCCGGCCCGCGCTGGTGTCGCCCTCCCGGGGCTCCGCCCCGAGCCTCGGGGCCAGGGTCCCGGGCTCCAGGGGCGCCAGCCCGGCGGAACTGCCCGGACCCCCGGCCGTCCCGGTTCCGGCGGGGTCCGCCGCGTGTGTCCGGGCCGGGACCGCGGGGGCGTCCGGGCGCGCGGCGGCCGCGCCGGCCGGGGCGGGGATGCGCCCGGCGGCCGCTGCGTCGGGGCGGCCCGCCTCCGGGGCGCCGAGGCCGGGCATTGCGCGGCGCAGTTCGAGGGCCGCCCGGTAGAGCTCCAGCGTGGAGTGCGGGTCGCCGGTCTGCGCGGCGACGCTGAAGGCGCCCCACCCGTCGGGCTGCGGCAGCCAGCTGCCCCCGGGCCCGAAGCCGTACGGCGGCTCGGCGCCCGACCACGGGATCGGCACCCGGCACCCGTCCCGCAACCCGTCCTGCCCCGCGGCCTCGCCGGCCCCGGCCGCCCCCGGGGCCGCTCCGTCCCCGGCACCCCCGCCACCCGCGCCCCCGGACCCCCGGCGGAACGCCGGGTCGCGGCGGGCGGTCGGGGGGAGGTCGCAGACCTCGGGGAGGCCCAGTTCCTCGCCCTGGTAGAGGTACGCCGAGCCGGGGAGGGCCAGCATCAGCAGGGCCGCCGCGCGGGCGCGGGCCAGGCCACGGGGGCCGCCGCCGTAGCGGGTGCGGTGGCGCACCACGTCGTGGTTGGACAGCACCCACGTGGTCGGCGCCCCCACGGACGCCGTCGCCGCCAGGGACTCGTCGATCACCGTCCGCATGGCCACCGCGTCCCACGGGCACTCCAGGAAGCGGAAGTTGAACGCCTGGTGCAGCTCGTCGGGGCGGACGTACAGCGCGAGCCGGTCCGAGGACGGCGCCCACGCCTCCGCGACCCCGATGCGCGGGCCCTCGTACGAGTCCAGCAGGCGCCGCCAGGCGCGGTGGATCTCGTGCACCCCGTCCTGGTCGAAGAAGGGGAGCGGCTGCGTGCCGATCAGGGTGGCCTGGGCCCCGCGCCCGATGTCCGGCAGGCCCGGCGCCTTGACCATGCCGTGCGCGACGTCGATCCGGAAGCCGTCCACGCCCAGGTCCAGCCAGAAGCGCAGGACGGAGGCGAACTCCTCCCGTACCTCCTCGTGCTCCCAGTTCAGGTCCGGCTGCTCGGGCGCGAACAGGTGCAGGTACCAGTCGCCGTCCGCGACCCGCGTCCAGGCCGGCCCCCCGAAGACCGACTCCCAGTCGTTGGGCGGCAGCGAGCCGTCCGCCCCCCGCCCGGGGCGGAAGTGGTAGCGCTCGCGCCGGGCGGGGTCGGCCAGGGCCTCCTGGAACCACACGTGCCGGTCGGAGGTGTGGTTGGGCACCACGTCGACGATCACCCGCAGGCCCAGCTCGTGCGCCGCCCGGACCAGGTCGTCGGCGTCCGAGAGGGTGCCGAAGAGCGGGTCCACCGCCCGGTAGTCGGCGACGTCGTAGCCGCCGTCCGCCTGCGGGGAGACGTAGAAGGGGGTGAGCCAGACCGCGTCCACCCCCAGCCGGGCCAGGTGCGGCAGGCGCGAGCGCACCCCGCGCAGGTCGCCGATCCCGTCCCCGTCGCTGTCGGCGAAGGAGCGGACGTACACCTGGTAGATGACGGCATCGCGCCACCAGCCGCCCGTACCGCCCTCCGCGCCAGCAGCCCCGCCGGCACCGCTTGCGGTCGGGTTGCTGGAAGAGCTTGCAAGGCGGGAGGCGGTGAGCTCATGGGTCATACCGGGGTCAACGCGACGACCCGACCCCTGGTTGCGGGCCCGTTCACTCGAAGACCATTCGAACTAACAGCAAGCTGCGGCAACCGTCCGGACACGCAGATGTAACGATCCCCTCCGCTTGCAGAAAATTGCCGCAAGGTCTTTCGGATGGCTTTCAGCCTTGTTACGTTCTCGGCAACTCGGGACCGCGAGGGAGCGGCCGGGATCATCGAAGGAGTTCATATGCGGCGTGGCATAGCGGCCACCGCGCTGGTCGCGGCCCTGGCGCTCGCGGCGACGGCTTGCAGCGGTGACAAGAACGACGGCGGCACCGACACCGGCGCCGGCGGCGAACTCTCCGGCACGGTCACCTGGTGGGACACCTCCAACGACGCGGAGAAGGCCACCTTCCAGAAGATCGCCGAAAGCTTCACGGCCAAGCACCCCAAGGTCACCGTCAAGTACGTCAACGTCCCGTACGGCGACGCCCAGAACAAGGTCAAGAACGCCTTCAGCAGCGGCGCCGACGCCCCCGACGTGATCCGCGCCGACGTCGGCTGGGTCGCCGACTTCGCCTCCCTCGGCTACCTGGACAAGGTCCCGGCCGACACCGCCAAGCAGGTCGACACGGAGTTCCTGCCCAAGGCGGCGGCCAGCGGCAAGTTCGACGGCCAGATGTACGCCGTCCCGCAGGTGATCGACTCCCTCGGTCTCTTCTACAACAAGAAGATGCTGGCCGACGCCGGCGTGCAGCCGCCGACCACCTTCGAGGAGGTCAAGACGGCGGCCGCCAAGATCAAGGAGAAGACCGGCAAGAGCGGTCTGTACCTGCGCGGCGACGACTCCTACTGGTTCCTGCCGCTGATCTACGGCGAGGGCGGCGACCTCGTCGACGCCAAGACCAAGACGGTCACCGTCGACAACGAGGCCGGCGTCAAGGCCTTCAAGGCCGCCCGTGACCTGGTCTCCTCCGGTGCCGCCGTCACCAACGCCACCGACGGCTACACCAACATGCAGAACGCCTTCAAGACCGGCCAGGTCGCCATGATGATCAACGGCCCGTGGGCGATCAAGGACACCTACGAGGGTGACCAGTTCAAGGACAAGGCCAACCTCGGCATCGCCGCGGTCCCGGCCGGCTCCGCCCGCGCCGGTGGCCCGCAGGGCGGCCACGACCTCGCCGTCTACGCCGGCTCGAAGAACCGCGCCGCCGCGCACGCCTTCACCGCGTACATGACCTCGCAGGAGGTGCAGGTCCAGGCCGCCAAGGAGCTCAGCCTCCTGCCGACCCGCACCGCCGCCTACGAGCAGAGCGACGTCAAGGCCAACGAGATGGTCCAGTTCTTCAAGCCGGCCGTCGACAAGGCCGTCGAGCGCGCCTGGATCCCGGAGAACGGCGCCCTCTTCGACCCGCTGAAGGTCGAGTACACCAAGGCGGTCACCGGCGCCTCCAGCCCGGAGGACGCGGCCAAGGCGGCCGGCACCGAGTTCCGCAAGATCCTCAAGGGCTGGAAGTAAGGACGACGATGGCTGTCCACACCAGCCGGTCGGTGGCGAAGGCCGCGGGTGACGATGTCGCCCGCGGCCGGAGCCGCCGTGGCCTCAAGCACGCGCTCGCCACCCACTGGTACGCCTGGGCGATGATCGCCCCCGTCGTGCTCGTCCTCGGTGTGATCATCGGATGGCCGCTGGTGCGCGGCGTCTACCTGTCGTTGACCGACGCCAACGAGCGCAACGTCGCCCGGACGATCGGCGCCAACACCATCGAGGCGTCGTACGAGTTCGTCGGGCTCGGCAACTACGCGGACGTGCTCGGCGACCCGGTCTTCTGGCAGCGGCTGGTGTGGACGGTGATCTGGACCGTCGTGTGCGTGTCCGTCACCTTCGCGCTCGGACTGGCCCTCGCGAACATGCTCAACCGGAACTTCCGGGGCCGCGGCTTCTACCGGATGGCGCTCATCCTGCCCTGGGCCGTCCCCGGCTTCGTCTCCGTCTTCGCCTGGCGGTTCCTCTTCAACCGCGACAACGGCATCCTCAACAAGCTCCTCGACGGCGGCGGCATCGCGGCGATCCCGTGGCTCGACGACCCGACCTGGGCCAAGCTCTCGGTCATCACCGTCAACGTGTGGCTGGGCGTGCCCTTCATGATGGTCGCCCTGCTGGGCGGCCTGCAGTCCATCCCCGGCGAGCTGTACGAGGCCGCCGAGATGGACGGCGCCAGCGCCTGGCAGCGCTTCCGGCACATCACCCTGCCGGGGCTGCGCGCGGTGAGCATGACGGTGATCCTGCTCTCCACCATCTGGACGTTCAACATGTTCCCGGTGATCTTCCTGCTCACCCGGGGCGGACCGGGCGACTCCACCGAGATCCTGGTGACCCAGGCCTTCCGCGAGGCCTTCATCTCCAGCCCGCGCGACTTCGCCGGCTCCGCGACCTGGGGCGTGCTGATCCTCGCCCTCCTCATGATCTTCGCGCTGGTCTACCGGCGTTCGCTGCGCAAGCAGGGAGAGGTGTGGTGACGATGACCACCGCCGAGACCACCACGCAGACCCCCGCCGCGGCCGCCGCGCCCGCCAAGGCCGTACGGCGGCGCGGGGAGCGCTCCCCGCTGGCCTCCTTCGGCCTGCACGCGACCCTCGCCGTCGCCGCCGTCATCGCCGTCTTCCCGGTGCTGTGGGTGCTGCTGACCTCGCTCAAGCCCGCCGGGCAGGCCGTCAGCACGGACTTCGTGAAGGACCCGACCCTGGAGAACTACCGGTACCTGGTGGAGTCGACCTCCTTCTTCACCTGGTTCGGCAACTCCGTGCTGGTCGCCGGCGTCACCACCGTCCTCGGCGTCTTCATCGCGGCCACCACCGGGTACGCCGTCAGCCGCTTCAAGTTCCCCGGCATGCGCCCGCTGATGTGGACCTTGCTGGTGACCCAGATGTTCCCGATGGCCATCCTCATCGTCCCGCTCTACAACCTGATGGGACAGCTGGGGCTGCTCAACCAGCCGCTCGGCCTGATCATCACGTACCTCACCATCGCGGTGCCGTTCTGCGCCTGGATGATGAAGGGCTTCTTCGACACCATCCCGGTGGAGATCGACGAGTCCGGCCGCGTGGACGGGCTCAACCCCTTCGGCACCTTCTGGCGGCTCATCCTGCCGCTGGCCCGCCCGGGCCTGGCCGTCACCGCCTTCTACTCCTTCATCACCGCCTGGGGCGAGGTCGCCTACGCCTCCGCCTTCATGGTCGGTGAAGAGAACCTGACGCTGGCCGGCGGCCTGCAGACCTTCGTCACCCAGTACACCGCCAACTGGGGCCCGATGACGGCCGCGTCGGTCCTCATCGCGATCCCCGCGGCCATCTTCTTCGTCTTCGCCCAGCGCCACCTCGTCGCCGGGATGACGGCGGGCGCGACCAAGGGCTGACCACCCCGTTGCACAGGCGCCCCGCCCTCCGTACGACCGGCCCGACCTCTCCAAGGACGACATGACCCAGCACCTCGCCGAGACCTCCTCCGCCCCGACCGGGACCCAGCCGGGGGGCTGGTGGAGAGACGCGGTGATCTACCAGGTCTATCCGCGCAGCTTCGCCGACTCCAACGGTGACGGCATGGGCGACCTCGAAGGCATACGGAGCCGGCTGCCCTACCTCAAGGAACTGGGCGTCGACGCCGTCTGGCTCAGCCCGTTCTACGCCTCCCCGCAGGCCGACGCCGGCTACGACGTCGCCGACTACCGGGCCATCGACCCCATGTTCGGCACCCTGCACGACGCCGACGCGGTGATCCGCGAGGCCCACGCGCTGGGCCTGCGGATCATCGTGGACCTCGTCCCCAACCACTGCTCCGACCAGCACGAATGGTTCAAGCAGGCGCTGCGCGAGGGCCCCGGCACGCCGCTGCGCGAGCGCTTCCACTTCCGCCCGGGCCGGGGCGCGGACGGCGCCCTGCCGCCCAACGACTGGGAGTCCATCTTCGGCGGCCCGGCCTGGACGCGGAGCGAGAACCCCGACGGCACCCCGGGCGAGTGGTACCTGCACCTCTTCGCCCCCGAGCAGCCGGACTTCAACTGGGAGCACCCGGCCGTCCACGACGAGTTCCGCTCCATCCTGCGGTTCTGGCTGGACCTGGGCACCGACGGCTTCCGCATCGACGTCGCGCACGGCCTGGTCAAGGCCCCGGGCCTGCCCGACCTCGGCCGCGACGAGCAGCTGAAGCTGCTGGGCAACCAGGTGCTGCCGTTCTTCGACCAGGACGGGGTCCACGAGATCTACCGCTCCTGGCGCAAGGTCCTCGACGAGTACGACGGCGACCGCATCGGCGTCGCCGAGGCCTGGACGCCCAGCGCCGACCGCACCGCGCTGTACCTGCGCCCCGACGAGCTGCACCAGGCGTTCAACTTCCACTACCTGGGCACCGGCTGGGACGCGGCCGACCTGCGCGCCTCCATCGACGACTCGCTCGACGCCATGCGCCCCGTCGGCGCCCCCACCACCTGGGTGCTGTCCAACCACGACGTGGTCCGCCACCGCACCCGCTTCGGCGACAGCCTGGACCGGGCGCGCGCGGCGGGCCTGCTGATGCTGGCGCTGCCCGGATCGGCGTACGTCTACCAGGGCGAGGAGCTGGGCCTGCCGGAGGTCACCGACCTGCCGGACGAGGTGCGCCAGGACCCGTCCTTCTTCAAGGAGAACGGCCAGGACGGCCTGCGCGACGGCTGCCGGGTCCCGATCCCGTGGTCGGGCACCCAGGCGCCGTACGGCTTCGGCACCGGCGGCAGCTGGCTGCCGCAGCCGCAGGAGTGGGCGTCCCTGAGCGTCGAGGCGCAGAGCGGCGACCCGTCCTCCACGCTGGAGCTCTACCGCGCCGCCCTGCGGCTGCGGCGGGCCCACCCGGCGCTGGGCGCGGGCGACGCGGTGCAGTGGCTCGACGCCCCCGAGGGCGTCCTCGCCTTCCGCCGGGGGGACTTCGTCTGCACGGCCAACACCACGCAGCGGCCGGTACGGATGCCCGCGCAGGGCGAGCTGCTGCTGGCCAGCGGTCCGCTCGCGGCCGCGGGCGAGCTGCCGGCGGACACCACGGTGTGGTGGCAGGTGACGTCGGGGTGACCTCCCCCCTCCGGCTGACGGACATCGCCGCGCAGGCCCAGGTCAGCGAGGCGACCGTCAGCCGTGTCCTCAACGGCAAGGCGGGCGTGGCGGCCGGCACCCGGCACAAGGTGCTGGCCGCGCTCGACGTGCTGGGCTACGAGCGGCCCGTACGGCTGCGCAGACGCAGCAACGGCCTGGTGGGGCTGATCATCCCCGAGCTGACCAACCCGATCTTCCCCGCCTTCGCCCAGGTCATCGAGCAGGCGCTGGCGGGGCACGGGTACACGCCGGTGCTGTGCACGCAGACGCCGGGCGGGGCCACCGAGGACGAGCTGGTGGAGCAGCTGGAGGAGCGGGGCGTCACCGGCATCGTCTTCCTGTCCGGCCTGCACGCCGACTCGGCCGCGGACCCCGCCCGCTACCAGCGGCTGGCGGCACGGGGCCTGCCGTTCGTCCTGATCAACGGCTTCAACGAGCACGTCAACGCGCCGTTCGTCTCCCCGGACGACCGGGCGGCGGCCCGCATGGCGGTCCGCCACCTCGCCGACCTCGGACACGAGCGGATCGGCCTGGCGATCGGCCCGACCCGGTACGTGCCCTCGGCCCGCAAGGCGGAGGGCTTCCGCTCGGCGCTGGCCGAACTGGGCACGCCGGACGCCGAACCGTACATCCAGCGCACCCTGTTCACGGTCGAGGGCGGCCACGCGGCGGGGGGCGCGCTGCTGGACCGGGGCGTGACGGGCATCGTCTGCGGCAGCGACCCGATGGCGCTCGGCGCGATACGGGCGGCGCGGGAACGGGGGCTGCGGGTGCCGCAGGACGTGTCGGTCGTCGGCTTCGACGACTCGCCGCTGATCGCGTTCACGGACCCGCCGCTGACGACGGTCCGCCAGCCGGTGCGCCCGATGGCGACGGCGGCCGTCGGAGCCCTGCTGGAGGCGGTCTCGGGCACGCCGGTCCAGCGCACGGAGTTCGTCTTCCAGCCGGAACTGGTGGTCCGGGGCTCGACGTCCCAGGCCCCGTCGGCCCCCTGACGGCAGGCCCTACCCCCGCTGCCCGGCGGCGTACCCGACGAAGCCGGACCAGGCGGCGGGGGTGAGGGCGAGGTGGGCACGCGCCGGCCGCTTGGAGTCACGGACGAGGACCCTGTCGGGGGCCCTCCCCACCTCCACGCAGTCGTTGCTGTCGCTGGGGCTGTAGCTGCTCTTGGCCCACGCCACTTCGACGCAGTCGTTGCTGCTGCCCGGGCTGTAGCTGCTCTTGAACCACTTCAGCGCGGTGAAGTCTCCGTGGGACGGTTCGATGCTCATGTCTCCCCCAGCGCTTTCTCGATGAAGGCCAGCGACTCTCGTGGGTTGAGAGCCTGCGACCGCAGGATCCCATACCGCAGTTCCAGAAGCTGGATGCTTTTGGGCTCCGTGATCAGACGAGTCGACAGCTGGCCTTCGACGTAGCTGATCGCGGAGCCGTCTGCAAGCTTCAGGACGTCGATCTGCCCGGCCATCCCGGCGTGGTCCTCGCAGTCCGTCGGCATCACCTGGACCTCGACGTTACGCATTCTGCCGACGTCGAGCAGACGTTCCAACTGTCCGCGCAGTACTTCTCGACCTCCTATAGGCCGCTCCAGCAACACCTGCTCCAGCACGAACGTGATCGTGGGCGAGGGCTGCCGGTGGAGGACCTCTTGCCGGGCCATGCGCCCTGCCACGTAGCGCTCGACCTCGTCCGGGGTGAACGCCGGTCGCCGCATCTCGTACAGCGCCCGTGCGTACGCCTCGGTCTGGAGCAGGCCGTGCATGTTGTGGTTCCCGTAGGCGTTGAGCTCAACCGCGCTCGACTCCCACTTGGCCAGATCCCTGACCTGCTTGGGGTACCGGGCCTTCTGCACGTCCACCTTCATCGCCGAGATTTTCCCCCCGGCTCCGAGAATCTCATCCGCCTTGTCCAGATACTCTGGGCGGGGAATGCGGGTTCCACGCTCGATCTTGTAGATCAGTTCAGCGCTGTATCCCATCCGCGTAGCGAACCGCGGCCGGTCGAATCCGCCTGCCTCCCGCCACATTTTCAACTGGCGTCCGACCGTGGCGATCACCGCCCCGGATTCATCCTCAGGATCGAGTTCCCAGCTCGACTCGTCCGTGCTGTCCGTACTCACTTCCACCTCCGCATGGGGACCGGCGGGACAGGGCGAGGCCGCCCTGGACAAGGGCCGTACACAGGGCCCCGGGCTCTTTTCAGGTTACGCATGGATGGCGACGCTGAGTGACGTGAATCAGGAAATCTCCTTCGACGCCACGCTGCCCGCCACTCCGCGCGGCGCCCGCCTCGCCCGAGAGCTGGCCGTGGCCCAACTGGCCAGGCAAGAGCTCCCGTTCGCCGATGCCGCACAGATCGTCGCGGAGCTCGCCGCCAATGCTGTGTCACATGGGAAAGTACGCGGCCGAGGCTTTCGCCTCGCGCTGGCGACGCGTTCCGGCCCTACGCTCCGTATCGAGGTGACCGATACCCGGTCCGACGCCCTGCCGCCCGAAAGTGCCGGAATCCCCGCCCTGGAGGGGGAATCGGGTCGAGGCCTGTTCCTCGTCTCGGTCCTGGCCTCGCGGTGGGGAACGGACAAGGGGCTTCCGCCCCTCAAAACCGTGTGGGCGGAAATCGACCTGCCATGTCCCATTTCACCGGATCGAGGTTTCCGCGACCCGGTCGGCCGCGTCTCGGTCGGGCACGACGCATAAGGACTAAATAACCGGGGGAAATGACCTTACCAACCTCCCCCCTCCCCTCCGTCACTCGCTCGGGTGAAAAGGGGGAACCGGGCTGGCGCAAAAGCCAATTGAGGGTGCAGTCTCGATTCCGACAACACCCCAGACATGCGAACGGCCCTCGTACGGGACTGGCATCCCGAGCGAGGGCCTCGCCGCAGAGGAAGCAAGACCTTCCCTATGGCTGACCAGCACCTTAGCGCGCCCAGGCGCGCCGCGTACGGCATCCGGCACAACAACCGTGTCCTGCGTTGCCGATACGTCAAGATCAGCAACCTGCTCGCCCAGCACCGCGAGCTGAGCATCACCGCGATCGGGCTCTCGACGCACATCCAGTCGCTGCCAGCCGGTACGAAGGTGACGATCAAGTCGCTGGCCGAGCGGTTCCCGGAGGGCGAGGTGCGGATCGCCGCCGCGCTGCGGGAGTTGGAGGAGCACGGCTACCTGGCCCGCTACTCGGAGCGGACGGCGGCGGGCACGGTCGTCAGCCACGTCGTGTCCTACAACGTTCCTGCGGCCATGGCCCCCACCGAGGACGACGACCCGACCCCGCCGGAGCCGCCCGCTCCGGACCCCGCGCCCGAGCCCGCCGAAGAGGCAGTGACGGAGGCGGAACCACCCGAGCCCGCTGCCCCTGCCACCCCCGAAACGCTCGACGCCGCAAGGGGCGTACTGACCCGGCTCCGGCTGAGGGATCCGCGGCTGCTGCTCTCGGAGCGGGACGTGCACCGGCTCGCACCCGCCATGGCGGCCTGGCTGGAGCGGGGGATCAGGCCCTCCGTCATCGGCAGCGCGCTGGCCGGGAACCTGCCCGTAGCCCCCATCCGCGCGCCCGCCGCCCTGGTGGCGTACCGGCTGCGGGAGATGATCCCGGCCCGGCTCGCCCCGCCACCGGTGCCGGAGGCGCCGCCGCCGGGGGACCGGGTGATTCACCCGTTCGTGAACTGCGAGGACTGCGGACGCGCCTTCCGCGCCCCACGCCCCGGCCACTGCCGCGACTGCACCCCGGGTGACTCGGCCGTGGCGTGAGGGGCGTAGGGCATCGAGCAGGCCGGGTCGGGACGCCCCGGTGGTCAGGGCGTCAGATGACCGGGGGGCGGCCCAGCCTGGTCATCCGCCATACCGTCCGCCACCGCATGGGCCGCCTGGGCGGGCACGGCACTCGTACGCCTTCGAAGAAGCCGGCCCACCAGGCGGCAAGGCCGGACAGCGGGGGTCGCTGCGCGATCGTGTACGCCGCCCAGGTGGCGAGGTAGATCGGGAGCAGGACGGCGGGCAGGTGCCGTTTGGCCAGCCAGACGCGGTTGCGGCCGGTGTTGCGGTAGTAGACCGCGTGCCGGGAGGCCTCGGTGCGGGGGTGTTGCAGGATCATGTCGGCCCGGTAGTCGATGTCCCAGCCGGCGTCGAGTGCCCGCCAGGCGAAGTCCGTTTCCTCGTGGGCGTAGAAGAAGGGGGCGGGGAAGTCGCCGACCTGGTCGATCACGGTCATGCGGATGGCGTGGCCGCCGCCGAGGAACGTGGTCACCGGCCCGGAGACCATGGGGTTCTTGCCGCCCAGGCGGGGGACGTGTCGGCGCTGGCTCGCCCCGGTCTCGTCCGCGATGCGGAAGCCGGCGATGCCCAGGCGGGGTCTGCCGGCGAACGCTTCCTGGATCAGCCGGAAGGTGTCGGTGCGGGGGAGCAGGCCGTCGTCGTCCAGGACCACGACGATGTCGGCGCCGCCCCGTTCGCGGAGCCACCGCACGCCGGCGTTGCGGCCGCCGGGGATCCCCAGGTTCTCCGGGAGTTCCACCCCGTCCACGCCGTCCGGGAGGGGCGGGAGCTTGACGCCCTGGCCGAGGACGACGACGGTCGCCGGATCGCCTTCCTGAGCGGTCACCGAGGCCAGCAGGGCCCCCAGTTCCGCGGGCCGGTCGCCCATGGTCAGGACCACAACCCCGATCTTCGGCATGTCCGTTGCCCGTTCCTTTCACGCCTGGTTGTTGAGCAGATCGGTGGCGCGCTGGTTCAGGCTCGCCGCGTCGGTCACACCGCGGCGGCGGTACCGGGCTGCCACCGCCTGGATCTCTCGTACCGCCTGCCGGTTGCGGTCGGAGACCACGCCGCCCATGAAGTCCAGGGACCGGGCCCACAGGCGTACGGCTTCCTCGTGCCGGTGCTGTCCGGCCACCGACCGCCCCAGGTTGGCCAGGGTCAGCCCGTGCTTGAGCTGGTACGTGCCTGGCGTACGGCCCGCCAGGGCTCGCCGGTAGTGCCGTTCGGCCGCCGCGTGGTCCTTCATCGCGGTCAGGGTCTTGCCCATGTGCGAGGCGACGGTGGCCGCCACCGGCCCGGAGGCGGCGGCGTAGTCGGGGACCGGGTCCCGGGTGTCCGTCACAGCGTCCTCGGCGGCCAGCAGCGCCCGCGCCGCCCTGGCGTTCTGCCCGCCGGCCCCGTACGCCCGGGCGCACGTCACCAGCAGCAGGGCCTCGGTCTGCCGGTCGACTTTCCCCGCTGCCCTGCCCAGGGCCGCTTCGGCGAGCTCGGGACATGAGCCGGGGTGGCCCAGGTCAAGGGCTTGATGGGTCAGGGCCCGCATCATCCACGCGGCATGGCCGTTCGGGTCGGCCTCACACGCGAGCTGGTAGCCCAGCAGGTAGTACCGCTGGGCGGCGCCCTCCCGGCCGAGGTCGTGGTGTTTCCAGCCGACCAGGCAGGCCAGCTGGGCCGCCGCCCCGAACGCCTCGGAGCGGACCGTGGCGGACGGGAACCGGGCGGTCAGCATCGGTGCGACGGTGTCGGTCAGGTAGGCGGTGACGGTGGTCAGGCCGTGACCGCCGCCCAGCCGCTCGTCCGCGCTGCGGAACGTCTCGGTCAACTGCCGGACGGTCGTCACCTCGGCCGGGCCGACGCTGCCGCCGGTCTCGGAGGCCTGGAGCGTGGCGGCGACCGCTTCGTGGTCGTAGGCCAGCGGCAGGCCGACGGCGGCGGCGGTGAACGCGGCGCCGAGGAAGTCGCGGCGACGTTGCATGACGGACCTCCCGAGATCGGCGATGGCGGCCAGTGGATCGGCTTCCATGGCCCCGCCGCCTTCGCAGCCTAGACCGATCTCGGCGACCGTCACCCGCCGCTTGGTCCGTCTCGTCAGGGCCTCGGCGATGTAGAACGGCGTCTGGCCGGACGGTGTCCCCCCGGCGACCCAGTAGGCGACGGCCGACGGCCCGGTGCTCAATCGCCGGCCGGCCTCGGCAGCCACGGAGCGGATCTCCCTGGCCAGCGCGTAGTACGTGGCCCCGGACTCGGCGATCACGTCCGCTAACGCGCTGTTCGGCGTCCGGTCCCCTGCCAACGTCGGCCCCCTTGCACATGGTCTTGAACGGGTTGAACGGCTTTCCCTCTTCCCCACCGTACTCAGCTGCGGCCCGGGCGAGTTCACTGTTCATCAGGCCGCCCGGGGCCGCTCCAGCGCTCCTTCCGAGGGAGCCCACCCCTGCCCCGGGCGGTCCCTGCCGGGGGGCGGGGAGGCGGTCCCGGGCAGGCCCGGTCGCAGCCTCCCCGCCACCCTTCCCCTCCCGCCGAGTCCGAGGAGAACCGCCGTGCCGCTGCCCGACGCCGACCTGTCTTGCGCCCTCTCCGGTTCGACCGTGGTGGTCACCGGGGGCGGAGGCCTGGTCGGCTCCCGCATCACCGCCCGCCTTCGCGCGGCCGGGGCCCGCGTGATCGCCGTGGGCAAGCTCGACGCGTACCCCGCCACCGTCTACGCCGACCTGTTCGGCGTGCACACCACCGACCGGGACACCATCGTGGGCGACATCGCCGACGCGATGCTGATGGACCATGTCGTCCGGGAAGCCGATTACGTCGTCCATGCCGCCGCCGTCGCCGACGTGGCCGCCTGCACCCGCAACCCCATGGCCGCGATCCAGACCAACGTCACCGGCACACAGGTCCTCCTGGACGCGGTCCGCCGCTGCAACACCCGCGTACGCCGGTTCGTCTTCGTCTCCTCCGCGGCCGTCTACGGCAACGGCGACCCCAAGCGCCACGACGTGCAGACCTGGCACGAGGACCAGCCCCTGGCCCCGCTGTCGGTCTACGCCAACACGAAGGCGTGGGGGGAGGCGCAGACCGCGCTCGTGCTGGGCAAGGCCGACGTCTCCCACACCGCGGTCCGCTATTTCTCCGTCTACGGCGAGCCCCAGACCGTCAAGGAGGGCTCGCACTCCTGGGTGGTCGCCTGGATGGCGATGCGCGCGAAGCTCGGCCTGCCGATGCACCTGAACGGCGGCGGCCGACAGGTCCGCGACTTCGTCCACGTCGAAGACATCGCCGAAGCCACCATCCGCGCCATGCTCGCCCCCGGCGCCGACCGGCAGACCCTCAACATCGGCACCGGCCAGGCCACGTCCATCGCCGACGTGGCCCACCTCATCCGCAACCACTACCCCGACGCCGAGTTCCAGGACCGGCCGCTGCCCGAAGGCGACCCGCTCGGCGGGACGGCCGGCACGGCCCGTATGGCCGCCGCCCTGGAGTGGGAACCCCGGATCACGGTGGCCGAAGGCGTGGCCCGCTACGTCGCATGGCTCGACAACACCCCCGCCGCCCTGCCCGACTTCCTGCGCCGCGAGGCCGTCGAAGCCGCCTGACCTGACCCGTCCACCCCCGCCACGACGACGACCAGGAGCAAGCCAGGTGCCCGAGTTCATCCGTATCGGTGACTACGTGCGCAGCCCCGCAGCGTCCGGCCTGGACGCCACCGGCTACATGAAGATCAGCGAGTTCGAGCTGTCCGACTTCCTCACCCGCTGGGACAGCCTCCACGACGACGCCCTCCAGGTGATGCCCGAGCGGATCCACCCCACCGCCCAGATCCACCCCACCGCGATCATCGGCGAAGACGTCATCATCGGCCCCGGCGTCCGCGTCCACGAGTTCTCGACCGTCCGCAAACGCTCCGTCCTCGCCGCCGGAGTCTCGGTCGGCTTCGGATGCGAAGTCACACACTCCTTCATCGGCGAGAACTCCGTCCTCGGCCACCAGGTCGGCGCCGGCCACTCCATCATCGGGACCGACGCCCACCTGTCCGCCAACCTCGTCATCGCGGCGATCAGCCTGTGGAACTTCGACATGCGCGTACCCGTCAGGGAGATCGTCCTGCACGGCCCCGGCGATGAACCGCCCTACCGGTGCGCGACGTCCCGGTTCGGGGGCCTGATCGGCGACCACGTCCAGACCGGCAGCATGATCACCCTCGGCCCCGGCATCGCCGTGGGCCGACACTCGGCCATCGCGGCCGGCGTCTGCATGGGCAGCACCATCGTCCCCGCCGGCGGCGTCGCGCGATCTTCCTCACCCGAGGTGGTCATCGAACACCGCTGCATCTGACCGCTCCCGGGTAGCGGGTGGACCGCATCCGGCGGCCGGTCGACCGGTTTCGGGCAGGAACGGGTACAGGCCGCACAACACCGTCCGGAAACAATTCTGCAATCTCTTGCGCAAGGTCTTGCAACACCTTGGGGTGCGCCCCTACGGTCGCCACAATCCCCACCTCTCCGCCAGGAGGAGCCCCCCATGCGACCCACCCGCCCCGCCCGTCGCAGTGCCAGAGCCCTGGTCGCGACCGCGACCCTCGTCGCCGCGACCGTGTCCGCCACCGCGACGGCCACCGGGCCCGCCCTCGCGGTCCCGCCGGGCGAGAAGGACGTCACCGCCGTCCTCTTCGAGTGGCGCTTCGACTCCGTCGCCAAGGCGTGCACCGACACCCTCGGGCCCGCCGGGTACGGGTACGTCCAGGTGTCCCCGCCCCAGGAGCACATCCAGGGCGGCCAGTGGTGGACCTCGTACCAGCCCGTCAGCTACAAGATCGCCGGGCGGCTCGGTGACCGCACCGCGTTCACGAACATGGTCAACGCCTGCCACTCCGCCGGGGTGAAGGTCGTCGTCGACTCCGTCATCAATCACATGGCCGCCGGCGACGGGGTCGGGACCGGCGGGTCCTCGTACACGAAGTACGGCTACCCCGGTATCTACTCCGGCGCCGACATGGACGACTGCCGGGCCGAGATCTCCAACTACCGGGACAGGGGCAACGTCCAGAACTGCGAGCTCGTCCAGCTCGCCGACCTCGACACCGGCGAGGAGTACGTGCGCGGGCGCATCGCCGGGTACCTCAACGACCTGCTGTCGCTGGGCGTGGACGGCTTCCGGATCGACGCCGCCAAGCACATGCCGGCCGCCGACCTCGCGAACATCAAGTCCCGCCTGACCAAGCCCGACGCCTACTGGAAGCAGGAGGCCATCCACGGGGCCGGGGAGGCCGTGGACCCTTCCGAATACCTCGGCAGCGGTGACGTGCAGGAGTTCCGGTACGCACGCGACCTCAAGCGGGTCTTCGAGGGCGAGAACCTCGCCTACCTGAAGAACTTCGGGGAGGGCTGGGGGCACATGGCTTCGGGTAAGGCCGGTGTGTTCGTCGACAACCACGACACCGAGCGCGTCGGCGACACCCTCAGCTACAAGTCCGGCTCCGCCTACACCCTCGCCGGCGTCTTCATGCTCGCCTGGCCCTACGGTTCGCCCGACGTCCACTCGGGTTACGAGTGGACCGACAAGGACGCGGGCCCGCCCAATGGCGGTGCGGTGAATGCCTGTTACGCCGACGGGTGGAAGTGCCAGCACGCCTGGCGCGAGATCTCCTCGATGGTGGCCTTCCGGAACGTGGCCCGCGGTCAGGGCGTCACGAACTGGTGGGACAACGGCGCCGACCAGATCGCCTTCGGGCGCGGCACCAAGGCGTACGTCGCGATCAACCACGAGGGCGCGGCCCTCACCCGTACCTTCCAGACCTCCCTGCCCGCCGGGGACTACTGCGACGTGCAGAGCGGGCGCACCGTCGGCGTGAACGGCTCCGGCCAGTTCACCGCCACCGTCGCCCCCGGCACCGCCCTCGCCCTGCACGCGGGCGCCCGCTCCTGCGGCACCCCGCCGCCGGCCGGTACCGGTGCCGCCTTCGGGGTGAACGCCACCACCGTGCCCGGCCAGAACGTCCACGTCACCGGCGACCACGCCGCGCTCGGCGGCTGGAACACCGGTGCCGCCCTCAAGCTGGACCCGGCCGCCTACCCGGTCTGGAAGCTCGACGTGAACCTGCCGGCCGGTACGGCGTTCCAGTACAAGTACGTCCGCAAGGACGCCGCCGGCAACGTCACCTGGGAGAGCGGCGCCAACCGCACCGCCACCGTGCCCGCGAACGGCCGGGTCACCCTGACCGACACCTGGCGCAACTGACCGCGCCCCCCTGACGAGGGCCGCCGCCGGGCACCCAAGAACCCGCCACCGCCCGGCTGCGGCCCTTTTTCCTGCCCAGAACAGCCCAGTGCAAGGAGTCCTGCCGTGATACGCCCAGCCCTGCGCACCGCCGCGGGCGTGGCCGCCGCCGCCCTGGCGGTGACGCTCGTGCCCGCGCTGCCCGCCGCGGCCGCCGGCGCCGCCGCCCGGCCGCCCGCCCCGCCCTCGGACGCGAAACTGGCCGCCGAGCCGGCCCGTCACGACCTGACCCGGGAGCAGTTCTACTTCGTGCTCCCGGACCGGTTCGCCAACGGCGACCCGCGCAACGACCGGGGCGGGCTGACCGGCACCCGGCTGGAGACCGGCCTGGACCCGGCCGACAAGGGCTTCTACCAGGGCGGTGACCTCAAGGGGCTGACCGACCGGCTCGACTACATCAAGGGCCTGGGCACCACCGCCATCTGGATGGCGCCGATCTTCAAGAACCAGCCGGTGCAGGGCAAGGGCGAGGACGTCTCCGCCGGGTACCACGGCTACTGGATCACCGACTTCACCCAGGTCGACCCGCACTTCGGCACCAACGCCGACCTGGAGAAGCTGATCGACAAGGCCCACTCCAAGGGCATGAAGGTCTTCTTCGACGTCATCACCAACCACACCGCCGATGTCGTCGACTACGAGGAGAAGTCCTACTCCTATCTGTCCAAGGGGGCCTTCCCCTATCTGACCAAGGACGGGGTGCCCTTCGACGACGCCCAGTACGCCGACGGGAAGGGCAAGTTCCCCGCCACCGATCGGGATTCCTTCCCACGCACTCCCGTCGTGCCCCCGGCCAAGAAGGACCTGAAGGTGCCGGCCTGGCTCAACGACCCGCAGATGTACCACAACCGCGGCGACTCCACCTTCGCGGGCGAATCCAGCGGCCAGGGCGACTTCTTCGGTCTCGACGACCTGTGGACCGAGCGTCCCGAGGTCGTCAGCGGCATGGAGAAGATCTACGAGAAGTGGGTCCGCGACTTCGAGATCGACGGCTTCCGCATCGACACGGTCAAGCACGTCAACACCGAGTTCTGGACCCAGTGGGCCACCGCCCTCGACACGTACGCCGCCAAGCGCGGCCGGCCGGACTTCTTCATGTTCGGCGAGGTCTACTCCGCCGACACCGCCGTCACCTCCCCGTACGTCACGCGCGGACGGCTGGACGCCACCCTCGACTTCCCGCTCCAGGACGCCATCCGCGCGTACGCCTCCCAGGGCGCCGGCGCGGGCCGGCTGGCCGGGGTGCTCGGTGACGACTACCGGTACACCACCGACAAGGCCAACGCCTACGAGCAGGTGACCTTCCTCGGCAACCACGACATGGGCCGCTTCGGGGCCTTCCTCAAGCAGGACCGGGCGGGCGCGGGCGAGCAGGAGCTGCTGGACCGCTACCGGCTGGCGAATGAACTGATGTTCTTCAGCCGCGGCAACCCCGTCGTCTACTACGGCGACGAGCAGGGCTTCACCGGCGCCGGCGGCGACAAGGACGCCCGCCAGTCGCTGTTCGCGTCCAGGACCGCCGACTACCTCGACGACGACCAGCTCGGAACAGCGCGCACCCACGCGAGCGATGCCTACGATCCGGGACACCCGCTCTACCAGCAGATCAGTGCTCTCTCGAAGCTGACCAAGGCCCACCCGGCCCTGCGCGACGGCATCCAGAGCGAGCGCCTCGCCGACGGCTCCGTCTACGCCTTCGCCCGCACCGACGCCAAGGCCCGCACCGAGTACCTGGTCGCCGCCAACAACGCCACGGCCGCCCGCACCGTCGAGCTCGACGCCCCGGCCGGCGCCGCCTACCACGTGCTGTACGGCGGCGGGGGCACCACCACCGTCTGGGCCTCCTCCGCAGGCAAGGTCACCGTCTCCGTCCCCGCCCTCGGCTCGGTCGTCCTCCAGGGCACCGCGCCCCTCCCCGCCCCCGCCATCAGGCCGTCGATCATCCTCACGCCCCCGGCCCCCGGCGCCACCGGCACCGTCGAACTCACCGCCGACGTCACCGGCGGCGGCCTGAACCGGGTCGTCTTCGCCGCCCAGACCGGCAACGGGAAGTGGGAGGTTCTCGGCTCCGCCGACCACGCCCCGTACAAGGTCACCCAGCACGTGACCGCGCCCGCCGGCACCGCCCTGCGCTACAAGGCGGTCGTCGTCGACGCCTCCGGCCGCACCGCGAGCGCGCAGGCCGCCTCCGTCGCCGGCCAGGTGCCGCCCGCCGAGGTACCCACCGCCACCCAGCGCGACTACGCCGTCGTCCACTACCACCGCCCCGACGGCGACTACACCAACTGGCGGCTGTACGCCTGGGGGGACATCGCCGAGGGCGAGGCCACGCCCTGGCCGACCGGTCACGACTTCGTCGGCCGCGACGCCTACGGCGCCTTCGCGTACGTACGCCTGAAGCCCGGCGCGAGCTCCGTCGGCTACCTCGTCATCGACAAGGACGGCAACAAGGACGTCGCCGCCGACCGCACCATCGACGTGACGAGGACCGGCGAGATCTGGCTGGAGCAGGGCCAGGAGCCCGCCCGTACCGACCGTCCCGCCCACCCGCCGCAGGACACCTCCAAGGCCGTCCTCCACCACCGCCGCGCCGACGGCGCGTACGACGGCTGGGGCCTGCACGTGTGGACCGGCGCCGCCACCCCCACCGACTGGTCCAAGCCGCTGCCGCCCGCCCGCTTCGACGCCTACGGCGCCGTCTACGAGGTCCCCCTCGCCCCCGGTGCCACCAGCCTCAGCTACATCCTCCACAAGGGCGACGAGAAGGACCTCCCCTCCGACCAGTCCCTGGACCTGAAGGCCGCCGGCCACGAGGTGTGGCTGCTCGCCGGCCAGGACAAGCACCTCCTTCCCCAGCCCGCCGGCTCCGCCGCCGCCCTGGACCTCACCAAGTCCCAGGCGGTCTGGATCGACCGCGACACCCTCGCCTGGAACGCCCCCGCGGCGGCCGCCTCCGCCCAGCTGCTCGCCTCCCGCGACGGCGCCGTCAAGGCCGAGAACGGCACCCTGACCGGTACGGCGCAGTGGCTGCGGTTGAACCGCTCCGAGCTGACCGCCGCCCAGAAGCAGAAGTTCCCGCACCTCGCCGCGTACCCCGCCTTCACCGTGGACCCGCGCGACCGGGACCGCGTCCGCGAGGCGCTGCGCGGCCAGCTCGTCGCGAGCGCCCGCGCCGCGGGCGGCGCCGTCCTCGCCGCGACCGGCGTCCAGCTCGCCGGGGTCCTCGACGACCTGTACGCCACGACCGCGGCCCTCGGCCCGGTCTTCAAGGACGGCAGGCCCACCCTCTCCGTCTGGGCCCCCACCGCCCAGCAGGTGACCCTCGAACTCGACGGCCGCAGCGTCGCCATGCGCCGTGACGACACCACCGGCGTCTGGTCGGTGCGCGGCGAGCGCTCCTGGACCGGCAAGCCGTACCGCTACGCCGTCACCGTCTGGGCCCCCAGCACCCGCCAGGTGGTCCGCAACCTCGTCACCGACCCCTACTCCACCGCCCTGACCACGGACTCCACCCACAGCCTCGCCGTGGACCTGGCCGACCCCGGGCTCGCCCCGCCCGGCTGGCGGGACCTGCGCAAGCCCGCCCCCGTCCCCTTCACCGCCGCCCAGATCCAGGAACTGCACATCCGCGACTTCTCCGTCGCCGACCGCACCTCCCGCCACCCCGGCCGGTACCTGGCCTTCACCGACACCTCCTCAGCGGGCATGCGCCACCTGCGCGACCTGGCCGCCGCCGGCACCTCGTACGTCCACCTGCTGCCGGCCTTCGACATCGGCACCATCCCGGAGAAGGCCGCCGACCGCACCGAACCGGCCTGCGACCTCAAGGTCTACGCCCCGGACTCCGAGCAGCAGCAGGCCTGCGTGGCCGCCGCGGCCGCCAAGGACGCCTACAACTGGGGCTACGACCCGCTGCACTACACCGTCCCCGAGGGCTCCTACGCGAGCGACCCGAACGGCACGGCCCGCACCGTCGAGTTCCGCAGGATGGTCCAGTCCCTGAACGGCGCCGGGCTGCGCACCGTCATGGACGTCGTCTACAACCACACCGTCGCCGCCGGGCAGTCGGACAAGTCGGTCCTCGACCGCATCGTGCCCGGCTACTACCAGCGCCTCCTCGCCGACGGTTCCGTCGCCACCTCCACCTGCTGCGCCAACACCGCCCCCGAGAACGCCATGATGGGCCGCCTGGTCGTCGACTCGGTCGTCACCTGGGCCAAGGAGTACAAGGTCGACGGCTTCCGCTTCGACCTCATGGGCCACCACCCGAAGGCCAACATCCTGGCCGTGCGCCAGGCCCTGGACGCCCTCACCGTGGCCAAGGACGGCGTCGACGGCAAGGCGATCGTCCTCTACGGCGAAGGCTGGAACTTCGGTGAGATCGCCGACGACGCCCGCTTCGTCCAGGCCACCCAGAAGAACATGGCCGGTACCGGCATCGCGACCTTCTCCGACCGGGCCCGCGACGCCGTCCGCGGCGGCGGCCCCTTCGACGAGGACCCGCGCGTGCAGGGCTTCGCCTCCGGCCTGTTCACCGAGCCCAACGGCTCGCCCGCCAACGGCACCCCCGAACAGCAGCGGGCCCGGCTCCTGCACGCCCAGGACCTGATCAAGGTGGGCCTGTCCGGCAACCTCGCCGCCTACACCTTCACCGACACCGCCGGCCGCCGCGTCAAGGGCTCCGAGGTCGACTACAACGGCAGCCCGGCCGGTTACGCCGCCGCGCCCGGCGACGCGCTCGCCTACGCCGACGCCCACGACAACGAGACCCTGGCCGACGCCCTGACGTACAAGCTGCCGGCCGCCACCGCACCGGCCGACCGGGCCCGTATGCAGGTCCTGGCCATGGCCGCGGCCGCGCTCTCCCAGGGGCCGGCCCTCTCCCAGGCCGGCACCGACCGGCTGCGCTCCAAGTCGCTGGACCGCAACTCCTACGACAGCGGCGACTGGTTCAACGCCATCCACTGGGACTGCCGCGACGGCCAGGGCAACGGCTTCGGCCGCGGTCTGCCCCCGGCCGCCGACAACGGCTCCAAGTGGGTCTACGCCAAGCCCCTGCTGGCCGGGGTCACGGCCCCCTCCTGCGCGCAGACCGAGGGCGCCTCGGCCGCGTACCGGGACCTGCTGCGGATCCGTACGAGCGAGCCGGTCTTCTCCCTGACCACCGCCGACGCCGTCCAACGCGCCCTGGCCTTCCCGCTGTCGGGCCCGGCGGAGACCCCCGGCGTCATCACCATGACCCTGGGGGACCTCGTCGTCGTCCTCAATGCCACGCCCGCCGCCCAGCACCAGCGCGTCCCCGCGCTCGCCGGACAGCGGTACGCCCTGCACCCGGTCCAGGCGCAGGGGGCCGACGCGGCGGTCAAGCAGGCGTCGTACGAGTCCGCGACGGGCGATTTCACCGTCCCGGCCCGTACGGTGGCGGTCTTCACACGACGGTGAGCTGATCCAGCCGCTTCTCCAGCAGGATCACCCCGTACACCCGCCCGTCGGCACCCTGCTTGTCGGGCAGCTCCCCGACCACCCGGTAGCCCGCACCCTGGTAGTACGCGAGCAGCCGGGGGTTGGTGGAGACGCAGTCCAGTCGCGCCCGTTCGCGGCCGGTCCTGGCGATGCGCCGCTCGGCGTGCTCGAGCAGCCGCCGGCCGGCCCCGGCGGGCGCGACCCCGCGGTCGGCCATCAGCCGGTGCACGTATCCGGCGACCGGCGGCTGTATGCCCCAGGCCTCCTCGTCGGACCACCACAGCTCGTACGCCCCGCAGATCCGCCCGTCGGGATCGCCGGCCAGCCAGACCTCGCCCTCGCGCATGATCGCCGTGAAGTGCGCGGCGTCCTTCTCCCCGGGCTTCCACTGCTCGATGCCGTTGTCCCGCATCCACCGCGCGGCCCGGTCGTACAGGGCCGTCAGGGTCCCGGCGTCCTTCTCCGCGGCCCGCCGGAACAGCAATCCGTCGTCAATGATCACGCGGGCATTATCACGCGCCGTCCGACCCGGAGCCGGGGCCGGGCGTGGGGGCGAGGGCCGCCAGCCGCGCGACCAGCTCGCCGAACGGCCCGTCCGCGGGTTCGTCGGCGAGCATCCGCATCAGGATCGAGGCCATCTCCGCGTCGTACGCGGCACTCACGGCGGCCAGCGCCGCGAAGTCGTGCACCAGCTGCAGCTCCAGCTCGGCGCGCGGGATCCGCTTGCCCTCCAGCCAGATCAGCGCGGTGGACTCGGCCAGCGACACCCACGACCGCACCACCAGCTCCAGCCGGGCGGGCGGCGTCCCCTCCACCATCAGGTGCGCCAGGATCTGCTCGTACGCGGCCTGCCGGACCTCGTCGATCAGGGCGTTGGTCCGGCTGGACCCGGCCGCGGGCCCGCCGCGCATCAGGGCCGAGAACCCCGGCCCGTGTTCGTCGACGAACGCGAAGTACCGCCCCATGACCCGCAGCAGGCGGGCCCCCAGCGGACCCTCGTGCGGCTCGACGAACCGCTGCGCCAGCTCGTCGGCAGCCCGTCGCAGCGCCGCCTCGTAGAGGCTGAGCTTGCCCGGGAAGTAGTGGTAGACCAGCGGCCGCGATATCCCGGCCGCGGCCGCGATCTCGTCGATCGACACATCGTCGGGCGACCGGTGGCTGAACAGCTCCAGCGCCACACCGATCAGCTGCTGCCGCCGCTCCTCGACACCCATCCTGCGTCGTACCCCGGTTGTCATGCGGACACCCTACTTCGTACGGCCGTCCGCGCCGCCCGCCGAATCCGCCCCGCCCGCGGGCCGGTCAAAGGTCTATGACCAGCTCCTCGCCGCGGGCGCGGGAGACGCACAGCAGCATCGAGTCCGCGCGTTCGGCATCGGTGAGGAGGGTGTCGCGGTGGTCCACCTCGCCCGCCAGCACCCGGTGTTGGCAGGTGCCGCAGAAGCCCTGCTCGCAGGAGTACGGGGTGGCGGGGAGCTCCTCGCGGATCGCGGCCAGCGCGGTGCGGTCCGCCGGGACCTCGACCGTGCGACCCGAACGCTCCAGACGGACGGTGAACGGCCGGTCCTCGGCGGTGGCTCCGGCCCCGCCGCCGGCCGGCGCGAAGCGTTCCAGGTGCACGGCGACGCCCGGCGGGACCGCCGCCGTGACCGCGCTCATCAGCGGCTCCGGGCCGCAGGCGTAGACCAGGGTGTCCGGGGCCAGCGCGGCCAGCGGCGCCAGGTCCGGCAGCCCCACCTCGTCCTGCGGCAGGACGCTGACGCGGTCGCCGTACGCCGCGAGTTCGGGGAGGAAGGGCATCGAGGCGCGCGAACGGCCGCCGTAGAGCAGGGTCCAGGCGGCGCCGGCGGCCGTGGCCGCGCGCAGCATCGGCAGGACGGGGGTGATGCCGATCCCGCCCGCGACGAAGACGTAGGAGGCGGCCGGGACCAGCTCGAAGCGGTTGCGCGGCGGGCGCAGTTCCAGCTCGGCGCCCTCCACCAGCTGCTCGTGGACCTCGCGGGAACCGCCGCGGCCGTCCTCGATCCGGCGCACGGCGATGGTGTACGTACCCGTCCGGGCCGGGTCCCCGCACAGCGAGTACTGCCGGGTCAGCCCCGAGGGCAGCACCACGTCGACGTGCGCGCCCGGCGTCCAGGGCGGCAGGTCGCCCGCCTCCAGGGTGAGCTGGACCACGCCCTCGGCGGGCTCGGTGCGCGAGACGATCAGCGCGCGCAGCCGGCGGCGCGGGGAGTACCCCGAGACGGGGGTCTCCAGGGCGGGCAGCGGCCACAGGGGCGAGCGGCGGATCCGCCGCCGCAGGGCGCGCCGGGCCAGCCAGGCCGTCCCGGCCACGGCGGCGACCGCCAGCGGGCGCGGGACCGGCGGGCGCGGGGTCATCGGGCCGCACCGCCGTTCGCGCCGGGGGAGGTCGCCAGGTACGCCACCGCCTGCGCGGTGGAGCCCTCCTGCGAGGGGTGGTACGTACGCGAGAGGTAGGTGGGGATCGAGCGCAGCATCGCCGGGGCCGAGGGCAGGGTGCCCTGCCGGCCCGCCCGCAGGAACTGGCCCACCGACGCCCTGCCGTCCTTCAGCGTCGGGTCGTTCTCCATGAAGAAGCGGGCGCCGCGCTGCCAGAGGAACACCAGCGCGGTGAAGGCCGTCGCCCAGGTGCGGGCGCGCCGCCGGTAGCCGCCATCGACGTGCATGAAGAGGTCGAAGGCCACCGAGCGGTGTTCGACCTCCTCCGCGCCGTGCCAGCGCAGCAGATCGAGCATCACCGGGTCGGCGCCGCGCCGGTCCAGCTCGTCCGCGTTGAGCACCCAGTCGCCGAGGAACGCCGTGTAGTGCTCGATCGCCGCGATCATCGCCACCCGCTCCATGAGCCACCAGCGGCTCGCCCGGCCGGGCGGCAGCGTGCGGTCGCCCAGCAGCTTCTCGAAGAGCCAGTCGACCTGCGCGGTGTAGGGGGTCGGGTCGAGACCGAGGGCCTTGAGGTGGGGGAGGACGTCGTCGTGCGCGGCCGCGTGCATGGCCTCCTGGCCGATGAAGCCGATCACGTCCGCCCGCAGCCGCTCGTCCTTGATGTACGGCAGCACCTGCTTGTACACGTGCACGAACCACCGCTCGCCCGCGGGCAGCAGCAGGTGCAGCACGTTGATGGTGTGGGTGGCGAACGGGTCGCCCGGCAGCCAGTGGAGCGGGGTGTCCTGCCAGGAGAACGCCACGTTCCGGGGCCGGAGTTCGACGGGTTCGGACGACGCCACGGGGACGGAGACGGGGGCGAGCGGCGTATTAGACATGGCGTCAATGTACTGATGGGTACGCGCGCCGCAACACCCCCGTGCACCAAGGTTTCCCGCCCGGCCGCCGACTACCGCAGGACGCCGGCTCCCGCAGGACGTCCGCTACCGAAGGACGCCCGCCTTCGTGCCGTCCTGGAGCGTCCCCGACAGCTCGGCCTGCGCGCCCTCCTTGGCCTTCACGGCCAGCCGGTTGCCGGTCGCGGAGCCGGTCGCGCCCCCCGTCACCGACAGCGACGTGAACTGCGCGCTGCCGGCGGCCAGGACGTACCACTGCCCGCCCGGCGCCTTCCACAGCACACCCGCCAGCGCCCGCGGTTCACGTACCCCGCACGCCGGTGAGCCCTCCGCGGTCGCCGTCTGCGCCGCCGCCGGCGCACCCGGCGCCAGGAACTGGCCCTGCACCCGCTCCGCGGCGCCCCGCCAGGTCTCCGCCCGTGAACACAGCCAGGCCGCCGACCCCTTGCCCTCCGGCAGCGGCTGCTTCGCGTACGCCCACAGGTTCACGCTGCGCACGCCGTGCGAGCGCACCGAGGCCAGCAGGCACGCCGACTTCGACCAGTCGGCGAGCGCCGGATCCGCCTCCGTGCCCGGCGTGCCCGAGGTGAGCCGGACCGGGGTCAGCTCGCCCAGGTCGGTCACCAGCCGGGTCCCGGACGCGGACTTCAGCTCCATCGCGTTCCAGGTGGTGCACGCCCCGGCCGCCGGCGGGCTCGGCGCCGGCGCGGTGATCCCCTCCGGCGTCAGCTTCAGCGGGACCGCCTCCTCACCGGACTTGACCAGGTCCCGTACGGCCGCCGCCGTCACCCACGGCGCCGTCAGGTACCGCACGTTGCCGTCCACCCGGCTGACGACCAGGGCGTTCGCGGTGTCGGCCGAGGCCCCGTCGGTCCGGGCGAAGTCCAGGGCCGCGCCCGCCGTGCCGGAGACCGGCTCGGCGTACCGCGCCACGCGCAGGCCGTCGTACAGCAGCACGACCACCGCCTGGTCGACCGTGCCCGCGAACAGCAGCTGCGGCGGCCCCATCGGCGGGCCGGACTGCGTCCCCGGGGTCGCCGAGACGACCACCGTCGGCCCGGGCCGCGCCCAGACGGCCAGCGCCCGCCGCAGCAGCGCGGCGTCGCCCACCCGGTCCCCGCGCGCGGGCCAGACGGAGAAGTCGGTACGGGAGGACGTCCGCCAGGCGGCGGGCGCGACCCGGGTGAGCTGCCCGGGGTCCAGGGCCTGCTCGGCGGCGGCGTTGCGCGCGTACGGCGGCGCGGCCGCCCCGTCGGCGCCCCAGCCGCCGCCGGGCAGCGCGAGCAGCGCCCCGCACACCAGCAGCGCCGCCCCGGCCGCGAGCGCGGCCCGCACGTGCCGGCGGCGGCGCAGCAGATCGGTGGGCCGGGCCTGGAGCACGCACGGGTCGAACTCGGGGGAGGTGAAGAGCACGTCGTTCGCGGGATCCCCCGACTCCGCGACCGCGGCCGCCGGATCGGCGACGCCGGCCTCGGCCAGCACCTGGACCACCTCGGCCTCGGGCAGCTGCTCCAGCGCGCGCAGCACGCACGCGGCCCGGCCGGGGCCGTCGAGGGTGGTCAGCCACTGGTCCAGGGCCAGCTCCTCGGCCCCGCCGGCGCGCGGGAACAGCCGCAGCCCCCACACCTGGGGGAGCCCCGGCGGCAGTTGCGCGCGCCGCGGCAGGGACCGGAAGGTCAGCGGCAGCCCGGCCTGCAGCGCGCTGCGCAGGACCCGCAGCCGGACGTACGCGTACCCGGGATCGGCCGCGCTGCCGCGCTGCGTCGGCACGCGGCCCTGCGGCCCGGCCTCGCGGCCGCGCGGCAGGGCGCGCTGGACCAGCGCGTGGGCGGTGAGCACGCGGCGGTTGCGCCCCAGGGAGGGCGGCAGCACCAGATAGGCGATCCGCACCAGCCGGGGGTAGTGCTCGACGATCGCCGCCTCGGCCTGTTCGACGTCGAGGGGGCGGGTGGCGGTATCCGGAGCAGTCACGTTCAGCAGAACGAGCGAACCGCCGGACGGTCACCCGCCCCCGGGTCGCGCGTCCGGCGATCGGGCGGGAGGGCGTCAGGCGATCAGGCGGGCCCGCAGCGCGTCGACGGTCCCGTCCGCGACCCCGAGCCCCTCGCGCACGTACGTCTCCATCGAGCCGTACCGCGCCGCGACCTCGTCCAGGGCCGCCTCCAGGTACTCCGGGAACACACCGATCAGCGCCAGCGCGATGTCCGGATCGCCGCCGGCGGCCGTGAAGCCCTCGATCATCGGGGCGAAGGCCTGCCGCACCGCCGGGTTCACCGACAGGTACTCGGCCATCTGGGTCTCCTCGTCCGCGCCGAGCAGCGCCAGGACGACGGTCGCGCCCCAGCCGGTGCGGTCCTTGCCGGCCGTGCAGTGGAAGAGCAGCGGGCCGGCGTCGGGCGCGGCGAGCTCGGTGAGCAGCGTGCGGTAGGCGGCCCGGCCGGAGCCGGAGTGGACGAAGGAACGATACGTCTCGGTGAACAGCGCCTGCGCCCGCCCGCCGCCGAGCTCCCGCTCCGCCGCCACCGGGTCGGACAGCAGGTCCTTGAGCTGGGTGGCGACCGGTACCCGGCTCGCGTTCATCTTGTCGGCCAGGACGTCGCGCACCAGCGCGCGGGCCCCGTCCGGCACCCGGTCGGGGTGGGCCGCGCGCTCGCCGTCGGTACGGAAGTCGATGATCGTCCGCAGCCCCAGGGCGGCCACCGCCGGGTCGGCGCCGAGGTCGAGCCGGTCGAGCTGGCCGGACCGCAGCACCAGCCCCCGGCGCACGGTGCGGCCGTCGGCCAGCACGGTGCCTCCGAGGTCGCGGAGGTTGGCGACGGTGGTGGACGGGGTGGCGGTGGCGGTCATTGCGGCGGCTCCTCTGGTAACGGTCTATGCGATTTTCCGACGATTTGCCGGGGAAAGGTAATCGACGGCCACCGACAGCCCGACGCCTATCCCCAGCGCCACCAGGTGCCCGGCGTCCGTGAACGTCCGACCGCGCCGCACCACCGGCCACGCGGCGAGCGCCAGCAGCCCGCCCCGGGCCGCGCCCCGCACGGGCCCGCGCGGCAGCGCCGAGGTCAGGGCGCCCAGCACCGCGTTGAACCCGTAGCTGGTGCCCACGTCCACCGCCCGCCGGGTCTCGGCCGCGGGCCGCCCGGCGCGCAGCGCCCCGTAGACCAGCAGCGTGGCCGCGGTGTGGCCGAGCAGGAAGACCGCGGCGGTCCACCACACGCCGTACGCGTACTCGGCGTACCCGAGCACGGCGAGCAGCAGCAGCGCGTACGGCAGCGGCATCGGCTCCTCGACGACGAGGGCGCTGCCGGCCAGCGTCTCCCAGCGCCCGGCCGCGAGGTTGTCGACATTCGTCGACCAGGAGCGCAGCACCTGCTCCCGCCTGCCGTCCCCCATCCGCTCCAGCACGTACGCCCCGAGCTGCACACCGCCGGTGTAGAGGGGGGCCAGTAGCAATGGCTTCACCCGTTCATGATCGGGCACGGCTTCCGGCCACGGACAGCCGGGGCGCCCCCCCCCACGTCGTCCATTGGGAAACCTGATGGGGCCGCTCTTGGGGGCGGCGGGCCGGGATGGGAGCATGGCCTGAACATGACTACCGAACCCGCGCCGATGCGCGTCGCACGCGCCGCGGTGTTCGCGGCTCTGTGCACCGCTCTGGGCGGGGTCGGGCACGCGTACACGTCCGGCCACGACATCCCCGCCACCGGGCTGCTCGCCGCCTTCGGGCTGACGGGCGCCCTGGCGTGGCTCGCGGCCGGCCGCCAGCGCGGTCCGGTGTCCATCTCGGCCGCGCTGCTCGCCGTGCAGGGCGCGCTGCACCTCGTCTTCGCCGGGAGCGGCCACGCGCCGGCCCCGGGCGGGGTGCGGGGCATGCCGCCCGGCCACCACCACGCGCAGCCGTCCGCGGGAGTCCCGGCGCCGGCGGACCCGGCCACGGTGGCCGACGCGGCCGCGATGGCCGACGCGGCCGCGATGGCCGACGCGGGCGGGATGGCGGGCACGGGCGGGGTGGCGGACACGGCCGGCCTGGCGGATCTGGCCGCGATGGCCGGGACCGGTGGCGCCGGGATGCTCGCCGCGCACCTCCTGGCCGCGCTGATCTGCGGGATCTGGCTCGCCCGGGGCGAGGACGCCGTCTTCCGGCTGGCCCGCGCGCTGCGCGCGCTCGGGGCCCGGGTCGTGGTGGCCCTCGTACGGCCGCACCTGCCGGCGCCCGAGCGGCCGCTGCCGTCCGGCCGGTGGTCCTGCGCACCCCCGCGCGCCCTGCGCGGCGCGGTGCACGCCTACGCCGTCGTACGGCGGGGCCCGCCCGGCGGGGTGTCCGTCCGAGCCTCGGCCCCCGGCCGTCCTGCCTGCGCCTGACCGGCGAACCGGCGAGTCCTGGGGGCTGTTTCCCCCTGCCTTCGCCGACACCTAGGACCTCCATGGCCATCGACGACGTCCCGGACACCCGCGCCGGGACCGCCACCAGCGACGCCCCCACCAGAGATACCGACACCGGTACCGACACCGATACGGGCACGGACACCGGCACCGACACCGGCACCGACGCCGGTGGAGGTGCCGGCGGCTCCGCGTCGCGGCGCGGCGGCACCTGGGCCGCGCTGCGCCCGCTGCTGCTGCGCATGCACTTCTACGCGGGACTGCTCATCGCCCCGCTGCTCTTCGTGGCCGCCACCACCGGGTTCCTGTACGCCCTGTCCTTCCAGGCCGAGAAGATCATCTATTCGGACGAACTGACCGTCGACACCGTCGGTCAGAGCGCCCTGCCGCTGAGCGCGCAGGTCGACGCCGCGCGGATCGCCGCCCCGGAGGGCAAGGTCCTCTCCGTGTGGCCGGCGCCCGAGGCGGACGCCACCACCCGCGTGATCATGGAGAGCCCGTCCGCCGAGGAGGGTGAGACCCTCACCGTCTTCGTCGACCCCTACACCGCCCACGTGCGCGGTCAGCTGACCACCGTCGGCGACGCGCTCCCGCTGCGGGCCTGGCTGAGCGAGTTCCACAGTTCCCTCCAGCTCGGCGAGTTCGGCCGCAACTACAGCGAGCTGGCCGCCAGCTGGCTGTGGGTGGTCGCCCTGGGCGGGCTCGCGCTGTGGATCGGCCGCCGCCGCACCCGGCGCGCGCAGCTCGTCGTACCCGACCGCAAGGCGACCGGGCGGCGCAGGACGCTGTCCTGGCACGGCACCGTCGGACTCTGGGCCGTGGCCGGTCTCGTCGTGCTCTCCGTGACCGGTCTGACCTGGTCGAAGTACGCCGGTGAGAACATCGGCCGGGTGCAGGACGGCCTCGGCGGCGCCACCCCGTCCGTCTCCGCCTCCCTCAAGGGCGGCGCGGGCGCGGCGGCCGGCGGCGACGAGCACGCGGGCCACACCATGGGCCCCGGCGAGACGATGCCGGACATGCCCGCGAAGGCCGACGTCGGCATCGACCGGGCGGTCGAGGCCGCCCGCGCCGCCGGGGTCACCGAGAGCCTTCAGGTGACGATGCCCGTGCCGGGCAAGGGCTACGTCATCAAGGAGAAGGACCGCACGGTTCCGGTCAACCTGGACGCCGTCGCCGTCGACCCGGCCGACGGCCGGGTCATGGACGAGCTGCCGTTCGCGGAGTACCCGGTCCTGGCCAAGCTCACCCGCTTCGGCATCGACCTCCACATGGGCACGACCTTCGGGCTGGTCAACCAGCTCGCGCTCGCGCTGCTCGCGGTCGCCGTCATGGCCCTCGTCTTCTGGGGCTACCGGATGTGGTGGCTGCGTCGGCCGACCAAGGACCGGGCGCTGTCCTTCGGGCGGCCGCAGCCGCGCGGAGCGTGGCGGAAGCTGCCGGTCACGGCCCTGCTGCCGCTGGCCGCGGTGGTGGCCGTGGTCGGGTGGTTCGTCCCGATGCTGGGGATCAGCCTGCTGGCGTTCCTGGTCGTCGACGTGCTGGCCGGCTTCGTGGGCCGGCGGCGGGCGGCCGCGGCGTAACCACTGACGGCTGATCACCTCCGGCCGCTGACGGCCGACGGGCCCGTGCTCCCTCCTCGGAGCACGGGCCCGTCGCGTGTGCGGGGCTTCCGGGGCGCTCAGGGCGCGTACTTGTAGCCCACCCGGCGCACGGTCTGGATCGCACCCCGGTGGGCGGCGCCCAGCTTGCGGCGCAGGCGGGCGATGTGGACGTCCACCGTGCGGCCGTCGCCGACGTGGCCGTAGCCCCACACGGTGGTCACCAGCTGGTCCCGGCTGTGCACCCGGTGCGGGTGCGCCACCAGGTGGGCCAGCAGCTCGAACTCCAGGTACGTCAGGTCCAGGACCCGGCCGTCCACCTCCGCGGTGCGCCGCGCCGCGTCGATGCGTACGAGCGCGTCGCCGGCGGTGCCCGGCCCGGTGGCCGGGCCGGTGGCGGCGCCGGTGCCGGGCCGGAGGCCGGCCGCCGCCTGCGGGGCGAGGGGCCGGGGCTGCGCCGCCGGCGCCACCAGGGGCTGCTGGTCGGCGGGTACGAGGACCAGGTAGCCGATCATCGGCGGCTGGCCCGGGAGCGCGGGCACGGTGTGCTGGGGGGCCGGGAGCCAGGTGGCGCCGGGCGGCAGGAGGTCCACCACGCGGGCCGCCTCGTCGCGGTCCACGGCCCGCAGTCGATGGCGCGGTCCGTGATGGGGCGGGAAGGGGAGCGGGGCGGTCGCGGTCGCAGCGGTCGCGGCAGAGGTGATGGAACGGGTGTTCGCCATGAGTGGTCAGCTCTTTCACGCGGAGAGGTCGGCAGGAGACGTCGGTCGGTCGTCGTGCCGCGCAGACCGAAGGCCTTCGGGAAGGTCTGGTGGAGCGTTCCGGAAGGCGTTAGAGGGCCGGCGCGTTCTTCGCGCGGCAACACACCCGGTCGAAATCGTGATCCTGACGGGAGGGCCAGAACGGCTCGAGGTCGCTGCGACCGGTCGAGGTGTGCGAATGGCTGGCCATGCGCCCATTCAAGCAGATGCCGAAGGCGCGGGGCAGACCGTATCTCACCTGCTGGAGCGGAATCTCACATTCCGCCACCAAAACCTGACAAACCCTCAAGCGGCCGCCCCCGCCCTCCCCTCGTGACCGGCCGTTCGTATCGCATGCCGGGCAGATCCGTCCCACGCCCGGACGGCGGCGGATGACGGACGACGCCCGTCGCGCTGCGGCAGCGCGACGGGCGTCGGTGGAAGGCGGACGGGCCGGCGTCAGACCAGGCCGGCCTTGTCCAGGCCGGTGCAGCAGGTGTCCACGATCAGGCGGGTGACGACGTACGGGTCGACGTTCGCGTTCGGACGGCGGTCCTCGATGTAGCCCTTGCCGTCCTTCTCCACCTGCCACGGGATGCGCACCGAGGCGCCGCGGTCGGAGACGCCGTAGCTGAACTCGTTCCACGGGGCGGTCTCGTGCAGACCCGTCAGACGCTCGTCGATGCCCGCGCCGTAGTTCTTCACGTGGTCCAGCGGCTTGCTGCCCTCGCCCAGCGCCTCGCACGCGGCGACGATCGCGCGGTAGTCCTCGCGCATCGCCTTGGTGGAGAAGTTGGTGTGCGCGCCCGCGCCGTTCCAGTCGCCCTTGACCGGCTTCGGGTTGAGGGTGGCGGAGACGTTGAAGTCCTCGGCCGTGCGGTAGAGCAGCCAGCGCGCGATCCACAGCTGGTCCGCGACCTCCAGCGGGGCCAGCGGGCCCACCTGGAACTCCCACTGGCCCGGCATGACCTCGGCGTTGATGCCCGAGATGCCCAGGCCGGCGGCGAGGCAGTGGTCCAGGTGCTTCTCGACGATCTCGCGGCCGAAGATCTCGTCCGAGCCGACGCCGCAGTAGTAGCCGCCCTGGGCCGCCGGGTAGCCGCCCACCGGGAAGCCGAGCGGCCGGATGCCGTCGAAGAAGGTGTACTCCTGCTCGATGCCGAAGATCGGCTCCTGCGCGGCGAACTTCTCGGCGACCGGGCGCAGCAGGGCGCGGGTGTTCGACTCGTGCGGGGTCATGTCGATGTTCAGGACCTCGCACAGCACGAGGACGTTGTCGCCGCCGCGGATCGGGTCCGGGCAGGAGAACACCGGCTGCAGCACGCGGTCGGAGGCGTGGCCCTCGGCCTGGTTGGTGCTCGACCCGTCGAAGCCCCAGATCGGCAGCTCGGCGCCGTCGTCGAGGATCTTCGTCTTGGAGCGAAGCTTCGCCGTCGGCTCGGTGCCGTCGATCCAGATGTACTCAGCCTTGAAGGTCACGGGCCCCATCCTCAGACTCTGCGGGTGCTGCGGTTCGCTGCGGTGATGTCCGCAGCGTGCCCGCTCGCGATTTCTCTTCCGTTGCCCGTGTGTGAACCCCGTGTTACCGGGGTTTCAGCCGCAGGTCGGGCGCCTCGTGCGGGTTGGTGGAGGTGCGCCCGTCCCGGTGGGGCAGACTAAGCACGTGAGCATTTCGTACGATTTGACCTCCCCGAACGGTCCCGCCGCCGGCCCCCGTCCCCGCATCGGACTGCTCGGCACCGGCCCCTGGGCCCACCGCACCCACGCCCCCGCCCTCGCCGCGCACGCCGGCTCCGACTTCGTCGGCGTCTGGGGCCGCAGGCCCGAGGCCGCGGCCGAGCTGGCCGCCGCGTACGGCGTGAAGGTGTACGAAGACCCCGACGCGCTGTTCGCGGACTGTGACGCCGTGGCGTTCGCCCTGCCGCCGGACGTCCAGGCCCCGCTCGCCGTGCGCGCGGCCGCGGCCGGCTGCCACCTGCTGCTCGACAAACCGGTCGCGACGACACCGGAGGGCGCCCGCGCCGTCGCCGACGCGGTACGGCGCCATGGCGTCGCCTCGGTCGTCTTCCTCACCCTCCGCTTCGCCGAACCGGCCGCCGGCTGGGTCCGGGAACAGTCCGCGCGTTCCGGCTGGTTCACGGCCGCCGCCCACTGGCTCGGCGCCGTCTACCCGCCCGACGGCGCGCCCAGCGCGTACGCCGACTCGCCGTGGCGGCGCGCCAAGGGCGGCCTGTGGGACGTGGGCCCGCACGCCCTGTCGGTCCTGATCCCGGTCCTGGGCGACGTGGTCGGGGTGACCGCTGCCCGCGGCCCGGGCGACGTGGTCCAGCTGGCGCTGCGGCACGCGTCGGGCGCGGCGAGCACGGCCGTCCTCAGCCTGAGCGCGCCGCAGGCGGCGGCCGGGGTGGGGCTGGAACTGCGCGGCGCCGAGGGCGTCTTCTCGCTCCCGAACTGGAGCGACGTCCCGGGCGCCTACGGCCGCGCGGTCGACGCCCTGCTGACAGCGGCCCGTACGGGCGTCCCGGACCCGCGGGACGCGGCGTTCGGGGCGCGGCTGACGGAGATCCTGGCGGAGGCGGAGGAGCGGCTGGAGGCATAGCGGACGGGGGCGGCGGCCCTGGCCCTTCCGGGGCGGGCCGCCCGTCCCGGAAGGGGTCGCCCGTCCCGGCTACTTGATGACTGCGTTCGCCACGATGATGGCCAGCCCGATCGTGGCGTCCGCCACGCCCATCGCGAGCGCGGAGGTCAGCCGGTGGCCGACGCGCAGCGCCACGAAGGAACCCCACCCGAACAGCAGCGCGGTGTTCAGGCCCAGTCCCACGGCGGTCACGCCGGGCGCGTCCCACCGCGCGAACCCCGCCAGGACCAGCAGCAGCACGGTGGGCAGGGTGGCCGCGATCATCGGCCACTCGTTCCACAGGGCCCGCCCCAGGACCCGCCACCGGTACCGGGCGGACCCCACGTGCTGGGTGGCCATGTGATGCGCGTACCCGTGCGCCAGCCCGGCGGCGCCCGCCGTCACCAGCACCCAGCTGGCGTCGTGGAACGGGGTGTACTCCCCGCCCGCCTGGTCGAGGGCCGCCAGCAGGCCACTGGCCAGCACGGTCCCGTAGACCCCGCCGAACATCCAGTCGGCGCCGCGCCGGGGCGCGGGGGCGGGGTTCGGGGTCGTGGTGGGTGGGGTGGGTGGGGTCGGTGCGGTGGTGGCCGGAGCCGTGGTCGTGGCCGGAGCCGGGGTCGTGGGCTGGTGGGACATGGTGTTCCTTATGCGGCATTCATCCGTGTTGTTCCGCAGCCCACCCTACGAGGGAGCCCGCCGGAACGACGTGAAGGCGGGGGCCGGGGGCAGGTCCCCGGTGCGTCCGCCGAAGCCCAGGTCCTCCAGTACGCCGGTCAACGCCCCCACCGCCCGCGCGAACGCGTGGTCCGGGAGGGCCGCGAAGCCGATCACCAGGCCTTCGCGGGGCCGGTCCCCGGCCGAGGGGTGGTGGTACGCCGAGAGCGGGTCCAGGGCCAGCCCGGCCGCGTCCGCCGCCGCGAGGGTGGTGCGTTCCGTGCCCGGGGGCAGTGTCAGGACCGCGTGCAGGCCCGCCGAGATGCCGGTGACCGGAAGCCGCGGGACCGCCCGGGCGAGGGCGGCGGTCAGGGTGTCGCGGCGCGCGCGGTAGCGGGCGCGCATGCGGCGTACATGGCGGTCGTACCCGCCGGAGTCCAGGAAGTCGGCCAGGGTGAGCTGTTCGAGGGAGCTGGACCACGGCTCGCGCACGCCCTTGGCCGCCAGCAGCGGACCGAGCAGCGCGTCCGGCACGACGAGCCAGCCCAGCCGGATCGCGGGGGAGAGGGACTTGCTGAGCGAGCCCCCGTAGACGACGTGGTCCGGGGCCAGGCCCTGGAGGGCGCCGACCGGTTTGCGGTCGTAGCGGAACTCGCCGTCGTAGTCGTCCTCGACGATCAGGCCGCCCGTGGCGCGCGCCCACTCCACCGCCGCCGTGCGGCGGGACGGCAGCAGTGGCCCGCCCGTCGGGAACTGGTGGGCCGGAGTGAGCAGCGCGGTGCGGGCCCGGCGGGGGAGCAGGTCCGTGCGGGCGCCGTCGTCGTCGACCGGTACGGCGTGCGCGCGCACGCCCGCCGAGGCGAGGAGCCCGTGGTGGAAGGGCAGCCCGTACGCCTCGAACGCCCAGTCGCGCGGGCGGACGGCGGCCAGCAGCCGCAGGGCGCCCGCGAAGCCGGCGACGATCACGATGTGGTCGGCGTCGGTACGGACGCCGCGCGCGCGGGTCAGGTACCCGGCCAGCGCCCGGCGCAGCTCCGGCCGCCCCTGCGGGTCGCCGGGGCCGAAGGCCTCGGCCGGCGCCGCCGCCAGGGCCCGCCGGGTGCTGGTGGACCAGGCGGCGCGGGGGAAGGCGGACGGGTCGGGCTTGCCCTGGACCAGGTCGAAGCGCGGGGCGGAGGCCTGGGGGTCCGGCGGCCCGGGCGCGGCCGGTGCGCCGGCCGCGACCCCTTCGGCGACCCGGGTGCCCGAGCCCTGGCGGGCCGTGAACCAGCCCTCGGCGACCAGTTCGGCGTACGCGTCGGCGACCGCGCCCCGCGCCATGCCGAGGTCGGCGGCCAGGGTCCGGTAGGGCGGCAGCCGGGTCCCGCCCGCCAGCCGGCCGCTGCGCACGGCGTCGCGCAGGGCCTGCGCGAGCACGGTGCGGCGGGCGCCGTGCGCGGGGAGGTCGAGGTGCAGGTCGCTCCCGCCGGTGCCGGGTGGGGGCGGAGGCGGGGGCGGAGGCGCGGGAGTGTCGTCGGCCGCGGTCATGGGGCGAGCCTACGGCGCGGGCGGTCGCGGGCCGTCGGCGCCGAACGCGTCCCGGGCCCCCGTCAGGAAGCGGTGGACCGTGGCCCGCTCGGCCGTGTCGAAGGTGTCGGTGAGGGTCAGGAGGGCGTCGATGAAGGGGCCGAAGAAGGACCGGCCCAGGTCCATGGCCGCCGGGGTGACCCGGAGCAGCACCCGGCGGCGGTCGGCGGCGTCGCGTACGCGGGCCACGTGGCCCAGGCGTTCCAGCCGGTCGATGACGGCCGTGGTGCCCGCCGAGTTGAGGGCGAGCCGGGTGCCGAGCAGGCCCGCCGTGGCGGGTTCGCCGGCGCGGGCGGCGTCCAGGAGGCAGATCAGGGCCCGGACGTCGGTGGGGTGCATGCCGTTGCGGGCGGCGAACTCGCCCTGCCGCAGACCGAACTCGACGGTCACGGCGCGCAGGAGGTGCACCAGTTCTTCGCGGGGGTCGTGGCCGGCGTCCCGGTGGTCCGGGTTCTGGGATCCCTCGTGCATGGCGTCTCGTCTCCGTCCGTCGTAATCTCTCGTTGAGCGAGATTATCGTCCATCGAGGGATTGGAAGCGGCTCCATGGCACCGATGACGGCTTTCCGTGACGCGTACGACGCCGTGCTCGACCACTGGCCCGGGCCCGTTGACGCCCTGGACCTCCCCACCCCCTACGGGCTCACCCACATCAACAGCACCGGGGGAGGGGAAGAGGGAGGGCCGCCGCCGCTGGTGCTGCTGCCCGGGGGCGGCGCCACCTCCACCGTGTGGGGCGGCTGCCTCGCCGCCGGTCTCGGACGGGGACGCCGGGCGTACGCCGTGGACCTGGTCGGGGACCCGGGGCTCAGCGTGCCCGCCGACGGGGTCCGGACGCGGACGGTGGCCGACCTCATGGGCTGGCTGGACGCCGTACTCGACGGACTCGGGGGCGGGCCGGTCGAACTCGTCGGCCACTCGTACGGCGCCTGGATCGCCGCCCACTACGCCGTCCACGCACCCCGGCGACTGAGCCGGCTGGTGCTGCTCGACCCGACCCGGGTGTTCGCCGGGTTCCGCGCGGGCTACCTGCTGCGGGCCCTGCCCATGCTGGCCCGGCCCACGCCGGAGCGGATCCGCTCCTTCCTGGCCTGGGAGTCGGTCCCGTGGGAGTCCGAGCCGCGAACCTCGCGGCCGGCGGACGGGCCGGTTCCGGTTCCTGCCGACGGGATCGGGGCCGCCTGGCTGCGGTTGCAGGAGGCGACCGCCGCCTTCCCCGCCGTGCGCCCGGTCTCCGGGCCCCGGCCCGCCACCGGCCGGCTGCGCGAACCGTACGCCCACGGGCCCGGCCCGGGCGCCGGCCCCGCGCTGCCCGTGCTCGCGCTGTTCGCCGGGCGGGCCCGCTGCCACCGTGCGGACCGGGTCGCGGCGTCGGCCGCCGCCGCGCTCCCCGGGGCGGTGGTCGGCGTGCTGCCCGGGGTCGGGCACCACGCGCTGCCGCTGGCGGGGGCCGCCGCGATCACCACGTGGCTGCGGCCAGGCGCTACGCCTTCCGGGACAGCGCTTCCCGCACCGCCTCCTCCGAACGGGCCACCAGGGCCGTCCCGTCCTCGGCCGTGATGATCGGGCGCTGGATCAGCTTCGGGTGCGCGGCGAGGTGGGCGATCCACCGGGCGCGGGCCTCCTCCGTCCCCTCGCGCGGCAGGTCCCCTACGCCGGTCTCCCGGGCCAGCGGGTCCGAGGTGCGCGTGATGTCCCACGGCTCCAGGCCCAGGCGGCCCAGGACCTCGCGGATCTCGGCCTCCGAGGGGACGTCCTCCAGGTAGCGGCGGACGGTGTACTCGGCGCCTTCCGCGTCCAGCAGGGTCAGCGCGCTGCGGCACTTCGAACAGGCGGGATTGATCCAGATCTCCATGGCCGGGAAGCCTATCGGCACGCCTGCGCCGGAGCCGTCCCGATGGCGTCTGGCCAGGGGCTTTTGTCAGTGGTCCCCGGTAAAATCGAAGACAGCACGACAGGAACCGACGGACCGCCAACTACCCTTTGGGAGGCTGTGGATGGCCGCTGCCGCGATCATTGACCCGCCGAAGAAGAAGCCGCTGCCCGCGGGTCTGCCCCGGGAGTGGTACGAGAGCCACAACCGCCGTCTGAAGGCCATGCGGCTGGCGATATCGCTGCTCGACTCCGGTACGTACGACGCCGCACGCGCCACCAACCGCAAGATCCGGACGATGGCCGCCCGCACCGGCATCCACCGTCCGTCCAACGTCACCTGCCGCATGGTCCGCACCCTGATCCACGAAGCGCACCACTGACCGAGCCGGCGACCGAACGGCTCCCGGGGGAGGACCGCCCCCGGGAGCCCGCGTCAGGCGCGGTCACGTCCGCGGCCCCGGCTCCGAGACCGGCTCCGGTTCCGGGACCGTCCGCGCCGGTACGGACAGCAGCAGCAGCGCCACGTCGTCCCGCGGCCCGCCGCCCGTGAAGTCCACCAGGTCCTCCCACACCGCCCGCGGCAGCCCCGCCGGGTTCGCCGCCAGGACCGGGACCCGCGTCGCCAGGGGGTAGAAGACCCCTCCTGCGTCCCGCGCCTCCGAGACCCCGTCCGTGTACGCGAGCAGCCGGTCGCCGGGCAGCAGCGGCGTGCCCGCCACGCCCGGCGCGGCCGCCCCGGCCAGCCCCAGGCCCAGCGGAGGGCCCGGCTCCACCGTCGTCTCGGACACCGTGAAGCCCCGCATCAGCAAGGGCGGCGGATGGCCGTACGAGAGGATCCGGACGAGTTCCAGGCCGGGCGGGAACTCCAGCAGGACCGCCGTCGCGAACAGCTCCGCGTGCTCCACCGCCGCCGAGTCCGCCACCAGCCGCCGGTCCAGCCGCGCCGCCACCCCCGCCAGCTCCGGGTCGTCCAGCACCCCCTCGCGGAACGCCCCGAGCAGGCCGGCCACCGTCCCGACCGCCGCCAGGCCGTGGCCCTGCACGTCCCCGACCACCGCGCGCACGCCGTAGGGACCTGCCCGTACGTCGTACAGGTCGCCGCCGACCAGCGTGCCGCGCTGTGCGGCCCGGTAGAGCCCCGCGCAGCCCAGCCGCCCCACCCGTTCCGGCAACGGCGGCAGCACCGCCAGCTGCGCGGCCTCCGCCACCGTCCGTACGCTGACCAGCTGGGCGTCCCGGCGCTGCCGTACCCACGCGATGACCACGCTGAGCACGCCGACCGCCGCCACCGTCGCCAGATCCGCGCCCCGAGCGTGTCCCACCCCCAGCCGGGGGATGCCCAGCAGGACCAGCACGATCCCGGCGAACACCGCCGTGCCGCGCGGACCGTAGGCGAAGGCCGCCACCGGGGGCAGGCCGGCCAGGAAGAAACCCAGTTCCACGGTGCCGGGCGTGGCCCGTTGCGCGAACACCAGCACCACCAGAGCCACCACGGGCGCGATCCGGGCCCAGGGTGGCGGCGGCGCCCCCTGCAACCAGCCCGGTTCCTGGCGTCGGCGTCTCACCCTTCCACCCTGGTGCCCGGGCCGGGCCCGCGCACCCCGGACCACCTCCTCGGGTGGCCGCCGGGGGCCGGGCCCACGACAGTGGTCCCGTGCCACAGAGCGAGCCGCAGCCCGGACGGGATCCCGGACCCGGACCCGAGCCCGACCCCGGGGCCGACCCCGATCCCGGGACCGGTGGCCGGAGCGCCGAGATCAGCACCCGGCTGAACTGGCTGCGCGCCGGCGTGCTCGGCGCCAACGACGGGATCATCTCCACCGCCGGCCTGGTCGTCGGTGTCGCCGGAGCCACCACCTCCCGCCCGGCCATCGTGGCGGCGGGCGTGGCCGGGCTGCTCGCCGGTTCGCTGTCCATGGCGGCCGGCGAGTACGTATCCGTCAGTTCCCAGCGCGACTCCGAGGAGGCCGCCCTGGAGACCGAGGCCCGCGAGCTCGCCGACGAGCCCGAGGCGGAGCTGGCGGAACTCACCGACATGCTGGCCGCCCGCGGCCTGACCCGCGAGGTGGCCCGGGAGGCCGCCGTCCAGCTCACCGAGCGGGACGCGCTGCGCGCCCACGCCCGCGTCGAGCTGGGCATCGAGCCCGGCGAACTGGCCAATCCCTGGCACGCGGCCCTCGCCAGCCTCGCCGCCTTCACCGCCGGCGCGCTGCTGCCGCTGCTGGCCGTCGTGCTGCCCGAACCCGCCCGGCGGGTCCCGGTCACCGTGGTGTCCGTCCTCGCCACGCTCACCCTGTGCGGCTGGGTCAGCGCCCGGCTGGGCGGCGCGCGGGTGGCGCGGGCGATCGTCCGCAACGTCGTGGGCGGCGCGCTCGCCATGACCGTCACCTACGCGGTCGGTACGTGGATCGGGGCGGGCTGACCGGGCAGGATGAGGGCCATGCGGATCGCGGTCACCGGCTCGACCGGGCTCATCGGCAAGGCGCTCGTACGCTCCCTGCGCGCGGACGGACACGAGGTGGTGCGCCTGGTGCGCCGCCCGCCCGCCGCCCCCGACGAGGCGGCGTGGGACCCGCCGCGCGGGTACGTCGACCCGGCCGGCCTGGAGGGCTGCGCGGCCGTCGTCCACCTGGCCGGGGCCGGGGTCGGCGACCACCGGTGGAGTGCGGCGTACAAGAAGGAGATCCGCGACAGCCGGGTCCTGGGCACGGCGGCGCTGGCGCGCGCGGTCGCCTCGCTCGCCGAGCCGCCGCGGGTGCTGGTCAGCGGGTCGGCCGTCGGCTACTACGGCGACCAGGGCGACCGGGTGCTGGACGAGGACTCCCCGGCCGGCGAGGGCTTCCTGCCCTCGGTGTGCGTGGAGTGGGAGGCGGCCGCGGCCCCCGCCCACGCGGCGGGCGTCCGGACGGTCTTCGCGCGGACCGGGCTGGTGGTCGCGGGCAAGGGCGGCGCGTGGGGCAGGCTCTTCCCCGTCTTCCGGGCGGGCATCGGCGGGCGGATGGGCGACGGCCGCCAGTACTGGCCGTTCATCGCGCTGCACGACGAGGTCGCGGCCCTGCGGCACCTGATCGACACGCCCGCGCTGGCCGGGCCGGTGAACCTGACCGCGCCGGAGCCGCTGACCAACCGGGAGATCACGGCGGCGATGGGGCGGGTGCTGCACCGGCCGACGCTGCTGCCCGTACCGGCGCCGGCCCTGCGGATCGTGCTCGGGGAGATGGCGCAGGACGTGCTGGGCAGCCAGCGGGCCCGGCCGGTCCGGCTGCTGGAGTCCGGATTCGTGTTCCGCCACCCGCTGATCGAGCAGGCCCTGCGGGCGGCGCTGGCGGCAGAGGACTGAGACCGCGTCACTGCCGCGCGACACGGACACGGCCGCGCTACCGCCGCGATACGACCGGAACACGACCGTGACTTGACCGTGAAACGACGGGAGCACGACCGAAGTTGTGCGGAATACCGCAGCGGACTTGGGTTCTCCTCAGGCCGGTTGGGGGAAGGAGGACGTGACATAGCCGCGCCGACCTCGGGGAGGGGCACGTGCTCAGCAGCGCACACCATGCGGACGTCGTCATTGTCGGAGCCGGAGTCTCGGGACTCGCGGCAGCGCACCACCTGATCGCAGCGGGGGTCAGCGTCATCGTGCTGGAGGCCGCGGACGGCCCGGGCGGGCGGATGGCCACCGAGCTGACCGACGGATTCCGGTTGGACCGGATCGGTCAGCTGCTCAGTACCTCGTACCCGGAGCTCGACCTGACGCCCGGTCTGGGGGACCTGGTGCTCCGGCCGTTCGCGCCCGGCGTGCGGGTGCACACCGAGGGCAAGGTACTGCGGGTGGGCACGCTCACCCCGGCCCGCGCGCTGGCCAGCGGCTCGCTGGAGCAGGCCAGGCTCAGCGCGATGCTGGGCCGGCTGGCGGCGCTGCCGGTGGAGCGGGTCCTGGCCCGCCCGGAGCGCACGGCGGCCGCCGCGCTGCGCTCGCGGGGCGCGGGGGCACTGCGGCCCCTGCTGGCCACCTTGCTCTGCGACGCCGAGCTCGGCACGTCGAGCCGGGTCGCCGACCTCGCGCTGCGCGGGTTCGCGCGGGGGAGGCTGGCCGTGCCCGAGGGCGGGGCGTCGGCCCTGCCCGAGCTGCTGGGGGCGAGCCTGCCGCCCGGCACGGTCCGTACCGGCGTACGGGTCCGCTCGGTGGCCACGAACCTGGTGACGACCGAGGAACACGGTGACTTCGGCTGCCGTTCGGTCCTGCTGGCCACCGGCGCGCGGGCGGCGGCGGACCTGCTGCCGGGGCTGCGGGTGCCGCGGTTCCACGAGGTCACCGCGATCCACCACGCGGTGCCGGGCGGCCTGCCGTCGGACGGCTCGCTGCTGCTGGACGGCGACGCGCGGTGGCCGGTGGCCCACACGGCGGTCATGAGCGCGGTCGACCCGACGCGGGCGCCGGCCGGGCGGTCGCTGGTCACCACGACGGTGCTGGGCCCACCGCCGGCGCTGCGGACGGTGGCCTCGCGGCTGGCGCGGCTGTACGAGACGTCCACCCGTGACTGGGAGGTCCTGGCGGTGCACCACACGCCGGAGGCGGTCCCGGCGATGCCGCCGCCGCACGACCTGCGGCGGCCGGTGCGGGTGCTGTCGGGGCTGTACGTGTGCGGGGACCACCGGGACACGAACACGGTCCAGGGCGCGCTCCAGTCGGCCCGGCGGGCCACGTCTGCCGTCCTGCGCGACTTCGGCATCCCCCGCCCGGCGACGCCTCCACTGGTGCCGGCGGCGGCGTAGGCGTACGGGGCCGCGTGGGCGGGGCGCCGCCCCGAGGCCCCGCGCCTCAATCGCCGGCGGGGCTGGCCGACCGGGGCTCCGCCCCGGGCCCCGCGCCTCAATCGCCGGCGGGGCTCAAAGATCGGGGGCTGCGCCCCCGGGCCCCCTACGTGCGCTCCGCGCCCGTGCGCTCAAACGCCGCGCGGGCTGGAAATGCCGCTGCGCGGCATCCCAGCCCCGCGGCGGTCAACCTCCCAGCGCCGCTGGGCACCCCATCCAGCCCCCGAGGGGCAACCGTTCGGCGCCGCCGGGCCCCCATTCCAGCCTCGCCGGCGTTTGAGGCGCGGGGGTCCGGGGGCGGAGCCCCCGAAACCGCCCCCACCGGGCAACCGTCCAGCGCCGCTGGGCACCCAATCCAGCCCCGCCGGCGTTTGAGGCGCGGGGGTGCGGGGGCGGAGCCCCCGAAGCCGGCCCCACCGGGCGACCGTTCGGCGCCGCCGGGCACCCCACCCAGCCCCGCCGGCGTTTGAGGCGCTGGGGGTCCCCCCGGACGGAGTCTGGGGGAGGGAGTGGGGGCAGCGCCCCCGCCCCCCGTCAGGGGAACGACAGCGCCGCCACCCGGTCCCGATACGTCCGCACCGCCGCCGCGTCACGGTACGGCTCCAGCCGCCGTTCGAAATCCCGTACGTACTCCACCGCCCGCACCGACCGCATCTCCATCGCCTGCTGCGCCGCCTCCGCCCCCAGCGCGCACGCCTGGTCCAGTTCGCCCAGCCCCAGCCGCGCCGTCGCCAGGACGACCCGGCAGAACAGCCGGGACCGGGCGTAGGCCGGCGCGCGCAGCTGCAGCGAGCGTTCCGCGTGCTGCGCCGCCGCCCGGTACTGCTGGAGGTCCCGGTGGCTGTGCCCGAACTCGTCCGCCAGCTGCGCCTCGTCGAAGAACCGCGCCCAGTGCGGCACGTCGTCCCCCGGCCGCGCAGCACCCAGCGCCCGCTCGGCCCGGACCAGCGACGCGGTGGCCGCCCGTACCTCGCCCAGGACCGCGTGCCCCCGCGCCTCCGCCGCGTGCAGCAGCGCCTGCATCACCGGCGGCGGCCCCGAGCCCACGCCCTGCTGGGCCACCCGCGCCAGCTGGACCGCCTCCCGGCCGTGCCCCAGGTAGACCGCCTGGCGGCTCATCGTCACGAGCACGTACGAGCCGTACGGCCGGTCGCCCGCCGCCTGCGCCAGCCGCAGCGCCTGCACGAAGTACCGCTGGGCCAGCCCGTGCGCCGCGATGTCGTACGAGGTCCAGCCCGCGAGCCGGGTCAGGTCCGCGGCCGCCGCGAACAGCCGGCGCCCGGTGGTCTCCCCGTACGTGCCGCGCAGCATCGGCTCGGCCTCGTGCTCCAGGTAGCGCACCAGGGCCTGGCGGGCGTGGCCGCCGCCGTACGCCTGGTCGAGCGTGCGGAACAGCTCGCCCACCGACCGCAGCGCCGCGATGTCCCCGCCCGTCACCCGCTGCCCCGGCCCCCGGTCGATCTGCCGCTGGCGCGGCACCGACCCGCGGCCCTGCGCCGGCACCCGGGCGGCGGCGGCCGGGTCGGTGCCGCGGCCGACCCGTTCGTCGGCGCGGCCGATCAGCCAGTCGCGGCTGGGCACCACCAGCCCGGCGGGCGTGAACGCGATCTTGCGCAGTTCCGCGTGCGAACCGGAGTCCTTGCGCCACAGCCCGCTCGCGATGTCGACGGCCTCCTCGGGCGTCGCCGCGAACTCCAGGCCCGCGTAGACCGGGGCGCAGGCGTCCAGGCCGAGGTCCTGAGCCGACAGCCGCCGCCCCAGGCGCCGGGTGAAGACCTCGGCGATCAGTGCGGGGGTGGTGCCGCGCGGCTGCTGCCCGCGCAGCCAGCGGGTGACGGAGGTCTTGTCGTAGCGCAGATCGAGACCGTGTTCGAGGCCCAGCTGGTCGACACGGCGGGCGAGCCCGGCGTTGGAGAACCCGGCTTCCGCGATCAGCGCCGCGAGCTGCCGGTTGGGGACGCGCTGGGCAGGTCGTTCCGTCATCGGCTCCACGGTCTCCTGACGTGACGGACCGGGGTCCCGGCCCTGTGAACGGCGTGAATGTAGCGGCGAACTCCGCCCACACCGCCCGCTCTGCCCCACATTCATCCGATCGTGCGAAGAACCGGGAGGTCTCTTTACGGCCGCTGACGGCAGTGCCCCCTAGGCTGCGGCCATGACCCGCAGGTCCCCCCGACCGCATTCCGCCTCCGCGCCCGCTTCCGGACCGGCCTCCGGACCGGCCTCCGCGCCCGCCTCCGGGCCGGTCGTCGCCGAGTGCACCGCCCCGCTGCCCGCGCCCGAGCTCACCGAGGCCGAGTGCCGGCGCTGCGGCACGCTCATCGCGGGTCTGGACGGGCGGTACGCGTGCGGCGTGTGCGGCTGGGTCAACGACCACTCCGAGGGGCACCGGCGGCTGCCGCGCGCGGACGAGGACCCGGACCTGCCGCGGCGCGGGCGCCGGCTCCCCAAGCTGCCGCCCGGACCGCCCGAGGAAGGGGCCGGGACGGCGCCCTGACGGCCTTCTGTCGCCCTCCTGACGGGTCCCGGACGCGCCGCCGTACCCTTGCTGGAGCGATATGTGCACACAGCAGGTTCAACGAGGAGGCGCTGCGGTGGCTGAGCTGCGGTTTGTCCGTCTGGGCTTCGGCCCGGACGCGGTCGAGTACACCGAGGCGTGGGAGGAGCAGCGCCGGGTCCACGCCCAGCGCTTCGAGGACGCCGTCGGCGACACCTGCCTGCTGCTGGAGCACCAGCCCGTCTACACCGCCGGGCGGCGTACCGACGACAGCGAGCGGCCGCTCGACGGCACGCCCGTCATCGACGTGGACCGCGGCGGCAAGATCACCTGGCACGGCCCGGGCCAGCTGGTCGGCTACCCGATCATGAAGCTGCCCCGCCCGGTCGACGTCGTCGCGCACGTCCGCCGGCTGGAGGAGGCGCTGATCCGCACCGCCGCCGACTTCGGGCTGGAGACCACCCGTATCGAGGGCCGCTCCGGCGTCTGGGTGCTCGGCGACCCGGTCGAGCAGCGCCCCGCGATCGGCGGGCTCTCGTTGGACTTCGACCCGCGGATCGGCGACGACGAGTTCGACGCCCGCCTGAACGGTCCCGAGTACGCTCCCTCCAACGCCGGCCAGCGCCGCGAGGACCGCAAGCTCGCCGCGATAGGCATCCGCGTGGCCAAGGGCGTCACCATGCACGGCTTCTCGTTCAACGTGAACCCCGACAACACCTGGTTCGACCGGATCGTGCCGTGCGGGATCCGGGACGCCGGTGTGACCTCGCTCTCGTACGAGCTGGGCCGCGAGGTCACGATCGGGGAGGTGCTGCCGGTGGTCGAGGGGCACCTGAAGGACGTGCTGGAGAACGCCGAGCTGCGGCCGCGCGAGATCGAGGCCGCGGCCGGAGCCTGAGGGGCGGGGAATGCGTCCGGGCTCCCGCAGGTTGGCCGGACGTAAGAGCGTACGAATTACGGGCGTACCCTGGTGGGCGCCGAGGAATCAAAGTCACAGGGAGCCGGTCGTGTCCGCAGTCGCACCCGACGGACGCAAGATGCTGCGCCTGGAGGTCCGTAACGCCCAGACCCCCATCGAGCGCAAGCCCGAGTGGATCAAGACCCGGGCGAAGATGGGCCCCGAGTACACCGCGATGCAGAGCCTCGTGAAGAGCGAGGGCCTGCACACCGTGTGCCAGGAAGCCGGCTGTCCGAACATCTACGAATGCTGGGAGGACCGCGAGGCCACCTTCCTCATCGGTGGTGACCAGTGCACCCGGCGCTGTGACTTCTGCCAGATCGACACGGGCAAGCCCCAGGCACTGGACCGCGACGAGCCCCGCCGCGTGGGCGAGTCCGTGGTCACGATGGACCTGAACTACGCCACCATCACGGGCGTCGCGCGCGACGACCTGCCGGACGGCGGTGCCTGGCTGTACGCGGAGACGGTGCGCCAGATCCACCAGCAGACCGCGGGCCGTGAGTCCGGCCACACGAAGGTCGAGCTGCTGGCCCCCGACTTCAACGCCGTGCCGGAGCTGCTGGAGGAGGTCTTCGCCTCCCGCCCCGAGGTCTTCGCGCACAACGTCGAGACGGTGCCGCGCATCTTCAAGCGGATCCGCCCCGGCTTCCGCTACGAGCGCTCGCTGGACGTGATCACCAAGGCGCGCGAGTACGGCCTGGTGACCAAGTCGAACCTGATCCTGGGCATGGGCGAGGAGCGCGAGGAGGTCAGCGAGGCGCTGCGCGACCTGCACGCGGCCGGCTGCGAGCTCATCACCATCACCCAGTACCTGCGGCCCTCGCCGCGCCACCACCCCGTGGAGCGGTGGGTGAAGCCGGCCGAGTTCGTGGAGCTGGCGAAGGAGGCCGAGGAGATCGGCTTCTCGGGCGTCATGTCCGGCCCCCTGGTCCGCTCGTCGTACCGGGCCGGGCGGCTCTACCAGCAGGCCATGGAGAAGCGCGCGGCGGTCTGAGCCGTGAGGCCTCGTGAGGCGTGCCTCACACCTCCACCCGTGTGAACTCACGCACAAATGATTACTAATCAGTAACACCGCATCGACGCGGCCCCTAGGCTCTTTCCAGGACGAGCCCGGCGGGCCGCGTCAATGTTTCATCATCGTTTGACCGCCGGGTCACGCCCTGGTAACACCGAACAGTGATGCTGGATCCACGCACCGCAACCACCCTGACGTGAGTTCCGAGAGAAGGATCGACACCATGCAGGCCGCGCCCGTTCGCGCCATCGCCATCCCGTCCTTCACCGACGCCCTCCGCGGCATCGAGTCGATGCTCATCCGCGGCGCCCGTCGCAACGCCTGGACGGCCGTCCTGGAGGACCGTCGCAGGGCCAAGGACCGGGTCGAAACCGAGCACGCGCTCGAGGCCGTGGCTACCCGGACGTCGTAAGCCACGTAAACTTCGCTACATGGCGAGGAAGTCAAACGCAGACACTGCTGCGAACCCCGGGCGACTGAAGCAGATCGCCCTGACGTACAAGATGACCCGTAAGGCCGATCCCAAGGTCGGTCTCATCGTCGCGGGCGTGGGAATCGTCACCTTCGGTGTCTTCCTTGCGATCGGCTTCCTGATCGACCACCCGGTCTACCTGGGCATCCTGGGCTTCCTGGTGGCGTTCCTCGCGATGGCGATCGTCTTCGGGCGCCGGGCCGAGCAGGCTGCCTTCGGGCAGATGGAGGGCCAGCCGGGCGCTGCCGCGGCCGTACTGGACAACGTGGGCCGTGGCTGGACCACGACCCCGGCCGTGGCGATGAACCGCAACCAGGACATCGTCCACCGCGCGGTCGGCAGGGCCGGCGTCGTGCTGGTCGCCGAGGGCAACCCGAACCGGGTGAAGATCCTGCTCGCGGCCGAGAAGAAGAAGATGGCCCGGATCATGCCGGACGTCCCGGTCCACGACATCATCGTCGGCACCGGCGAGGGCGAGGTGCCGCTCAAGAAGGTGCGCACGACGCTGCTCAAGCTCCCGCGCGTGCTGGCCGGCCCCCAGGTCACCCAGATCAACGACAAGCTGCGGGCCATGGGCGACCTCATGAGCAACATGCCGCTGCCGAAGGGCCCGATGCCCAAGGGCATGCGGATGCCGCGCGGCGGAAAGATGCGCTGAGCATCTCGTATACGAAACGGGGGCGCCCCGGAGCATGGCTCCGGGGCGCTTTTGTTCGTCTGCCGTTCGTCCGCCGTTGCCCGGAATCAGATCCGGACCTGGACGGCGCGGGCCAGCCGGTCGTGCAGGCCGCGGCCGTCGCGGTCCCAGACCAGGGCCGGGATCACCAGGGCGAGCAGCACCGTCCGCAGCAGGGCGCGGAAGAAGCCGAGCCGGCCACCGTCCTCCGCGATCACCCGGAGCCCGACGATCCGCTTGCCGGGGGTGAAGCCCACGGTGCCGACGGTCAGCAGGACCAGGGCGAGGAACAGGGGCAGCGCCCAGTTTCCGGCGGCGACCCAGTCACGGTCGGTGATGAGGCCGAATGCGATCAGCTGGCAGCCCAGCCAGTCGATGGCCACACCGCCCAGCCGGCGGCCGAAACGGGCCGCGGAGCCGGGTCCCGCCTGGGGCAGCCCGAGGCGCTGGCCCGGGTAGCCCAAGTCGACGCCCATCTGCTCGACCGCCGCGCGGGGGCCGGAGAGCCACGATCCGATTGCTTCCCTGTTGTCCACTCGACCACGGTACCTGTGGCGCTCCAGAGCACCTCCGCGGGGATCCGGTTAACTTGTGCGAAACAAATGGGTCATGCTTGAGAAATCCCGTCTGCTTATGGTCGGGTCAGCGTGCGGCACCGCACTGACGCACCACGGGCTATAAGCCCGACCCTCCCCCGGGGTCGGGAGTAGGAGGAGTTGGATGTTCCAGAACGCCGACGACGCGAAGAAGTACATCGCGGACAACGACATCAAGTTCGTTGATGTCCGGTTCTGCGACCTCCCGGGTGTGATGCAGCACTTCACCATCCCGGCGAAGGCGTTCGACCCGTCCGAGGAGCTGGCCTTCGACGGCTCCTCGATCCGCGGCTTCCAGGCGATCCACGAGTCGGACATGGCGCTGCGCGCCGACCTGTCGACCGCCCGTCTGGACCCGTTCCGCCGCGACAAGACGCTGAACGTCAACTTCTTCATCCACGACCCGATCACGGGTGAGGCGTACAGCCGCGACCCGCGCAACATCGCGAAGAAGGCCGAGGCGTACCTCGCCTCCACCGGCATCGCCGACACCGCGTACTTCGGCCCCGAGGCCGAGTTCTACGTGTTCGACAGCGTGCGCTTCGCGACCTCCGCGAACGAGGGCTTCTACCACATCGACTCCGAGGCCGGCGCCTGGAACACCGGCTCCGAGGAGAACAACCGCGGCTACAAGGTCCGCTACAAGGGCGGCTACTTCCCGGTCGCCCCGGTCGACCACTTCGCCGACCTGCGCGCGGAGATCTCCCTGGAGCTCGACGCCCAGGGCCTCCAGGTCGAGCGCCAGCACCACGAGGTCGGCACCGGCGGCCAGGCCGAGATCAACTACAAGTTCAACACGCTGCTGGCCGCGGCCGACGACCTGATGCTCTTCAAGTACATCGTGAAGAACGTCGCCTGGCGCAACGGCAAGACCGCGACCTTCATGCCGAAGCCGATCTTCGGTGACAACGGCTCGGGCATGCACGTCCACCAGTCCCTGTGGCAGGGCGGCGACCCGCTCTTCTACGACGAGGCGGGCTACGCGGGCCTGTCGGACACCGCCCGCTACTACATCGGCGGCATCCTCAAGCACGCCCCGTCGCTGCTGGCCTTCACCAACCCGACGGTGAACTCGTACCACCGCCTGGTCCCCGGCTTCGAGGCCCCGGTCAACCTGGTCTACTCGCAGCGCAACCGCTCCGCGGCCATGCGCATCCCGATCACGGGCTCGAACCCGAAGGCCAAGCGCGTCGAGTTCCGCGCCCCGGACCCGTCCTCGAACCCGTACCTGGCCTTCTCGGCCCTGCTCCTCGCGGGCCTCGACGGCGTCAAGAACAAGATCGAGCCGATGGAGCCGATCGACAAGGACCTCTACGAGCTGGCCCCCGAGGAGCACGCGGGCGTCCCGCAGGTCCCGACCAACCTCGAGTCGGTCCTCCAGGCCCTGGAGAACGACAACGAGTACCTCCAGGCCGGCGGCGTCTTCACGTCCGACCTGATCGAGACGTGGATCGACTACAAGCGGACCCACGAGATCGCCCCGATCCAGCTCCGCCCGCACCCGCACGAGTTCGAGCTGTACTTCGACCTCTAAGCCGCACGCTGAAAGGCCCCGCCGCTCTCCCTGGAGAGCGGCGGGGCCTTCGTGTCGTACGGCGTCGTCAGGCGTCCCCGCCGCCGAGGAGGGTCATGCCGCGGGTCAGTTCCCGCAGGGCGTGGACCGCCAGTTCCGACGGGGAGCCCGGGCCCTGGGGCGGGGCGTCCGTCGTGGACCAGACCTCCAGGGAGACGCGGATCGCGTCCGTGGCCGCCGCCGCCAGGAGGCGGACGGCCAGGGGGTCGGCCCCGGGGCCGACCAGCCGGGCGATCACCGGGACCAGGCGCTCCTCGGAGTCCTGGTTGACGCGGTACCAGACGGCGCGCAGGGCCGGGTCGGCCTCGGAGGCGCGCAGCAGGCCACGGGTCCAGTTCAGGCCCTCGGAGACGGCCACCGGGCCGGTCAGGGAGCGGGTGACCGCGCGTTCGAGGGCCTCGGCGAGCGGGGTGCCGGGCTCCTCCTCGGCGAGCAGGTCGCGCCACTCGTCGCCGCCGCCGGCCAGGAGCGGGGCCACGGCCTCCTGCTTGTTGCGGAAGTAGCGGTAGAACGTACGCAGCGCCACGCCCGCGCGGTGGGCGATGTCCTCGGCGGTGGTGCCGTCGGGGCCGTGCTCGGCGAAGAGCTCGCAGGCGGCGCGGGCGATGTCGAGCTGGGTCGCGGCCTTGCGCCGCTCGGTCAGCGACTGGGCGCGGGGACCGTTCTGGGGGGAGTACGGACGAGGGGATTTCACCACCGCAGCGTACCTTTCGGTAGGCAGAGCGAATTGCGTTTATTGACAGGGTGGCAATCTGTGTCATCCGCTCGGTACGCTCGGCTCATGAACCGTTACGAAGGACGTCGCGTCCTCATCACCGGCGGCGGCTCCGGCATCGGCCAGGCCACCGTCCACCGCATCCTCGCCGAGGGCGGCCGGGTCCACACGGTGGACGTCGACGAGGCCGGGCTCAAGGCCACCGCCGACCGCGCCGCCGCCGACGGCGTCGCGGAGCGCCTGACCACCGCGGTCCTCGACATCGCCGACGAGAGCGCCGTCCAGGAGGGCGTCGCCGCCGCCGTCGCGACCCTCGGCGGGCTCGACGTCCTCGTCAACGCCGCCGGGATCCTGCGCTCGGAGCACACCCACAAGACCACGCTGGACTTCTGGAACAAGATCATCTCGGTCAACCTGACCGGCACGTTCCTGATGGTCCGCGAGGCGATACCGGCGCTGCTGGAGGGTGACCGTCCGGTCATCGTCAACTTCAGCTCCACCTCGGCGTCCTTCGCGCACCCCTACATGTCCGCGTACGCGGCCAGCAAGGGCGGCATCCAGTCGATGAGCCACGCGCTCGCCGCCGAGTACAGCAAGCAGGGCCTGCGCGTCGTCTGCGTCGCCCCCGGCTCGATCGAGAGCGGCATGACCACCGGCACCGGCCCCGGTCTGCCCGAGGACACCGACTGGAGCCTGTTCACCAAGCTCGCCCCGGCCATCGGCCAGGGCTTCGCCGGCCCGCAGACCGTGGCGGGCGTCGTCGCGATGCTGGGCTCCGAGGACGGCGCGTTCATCACCGGTACGGAGATCCGTATCGACGGTGGTACCCACTACTAGGCCCCGTCGGCCCACGCCCCGGGGGCCGCGCGCTCAGGCCGCGCGGAAACGTTCCCACAGCCGGGGGTAGCGCTCCGCCAGTGCGGCTTCGCTCTCGAAGTCCACCGGAGCGCCCTCCGGCTCGGCCGCCTGGAGCGGGATGCCCAGGTCCGGCGCCACCGAGCCGGTCAGCTGCTCGTACGCCTCGTCCGCGGCGTACCCCAGATCCTCGCCGTCCCCGTCGATCTCCTCGTCGAACTCGGCCAGCAGCTCGGCCAGCGCGTCCGGATCGTGCACCCCGCCCTCGAAGACCTCCCGCCCCTGGCCGATGAGCCAGCAGCGGAAGTAGTCGAACGCGTCATCGCTCGCCCCGTTGAACAGGACGTACGCCGCGCCCCACAGGTCCCAGGTGTACGCCCGGTTGAACCGCGCCTCGAAGTGCCGGGCGAAGTCCAGGACGGAGTCCGGATCGAGCTGTGCCAGGCGCTCGACGAGCAGGTCGGCATGCTCCTCGGGGTCGCCCTCGGCGGCCTCGCGGGTGCGGTCCACGATCTCCCAGAACTCCGTCTCGTCCATCACGGGATCCAGCATCAGGGGTGCGCGTGCGCGCCGCCACTGCTCATACGGCCAAAGGCCGGTGCACGGCCCCCCGTTCGGCCCAGGCCGCACGAAACGGCCTGAGGCCGCCCGAAACGCCGCGAGGCGGCCCGCCCCCGTCGGGGGTGGGCCGCCTCACGGGCGTCGGTGGTGCGTACGGACGGCCTACAGGCCGTAGCGCTCCCGGGCCTCCTTGACCGCCGAGGCCGGGACCTCGCCGCGGCGGGCGAGCTGGGCCAGGGCGGCGACCACGATGGACTGGGCGTCGACGCCGAAGTGGCGGCGGGCGCCCTCGCGGGTGTCGGAGAGGCCGAAGCCGTCCGTGCCCAGCGAGGTGTAGTCCTGCGGCACCCACTGGCTGATCTGGTCCGGCACCTGGCGCATCCAGTCGGACACCGCCAGCACCGGGCCGGGGGCGCCGTCCAGGACGCGCGTGACGTACGGCGTGCGGTCCTCGCCGCGCAGCAGGGCCTCGTCGCACTCCAGCGCGTCGCGGCGCAGCTCGCCCCACGAGGTCGCGGACCACACGTCGGCGGCCACGTTCCAGTCGGCGGCCAGCAGCGCCTGCGCCTCCAGGATCCAGTGGATCGCCGTACCCGAGGCCATCAGCTGGATCTTCGGGGCGTCCGCCGCCGGGGCGTTCTCCAGCGAGGAGGCCTCGTTGAAGCGGTAGAGGCCCTTGAGGATGCCCTCCTCCACGCCCTCCGGCATGGCCGGCTGCACCTTCGGCTCGTTGTAGACCGTCAGGTAGTAGAAGACGTCTTCGGGCTTCTCGCCGTACATGCGGCGCAGACCGTCCTTGACGATCACCGCGATCTCGTACGCGAAGGCCGGGTCGTAGTTCAGCGACGCCGGGTTCGTGGACGCGATCAGGTGCGAGTGGCCGTCCGCGTGCTGCAGGCCCTCACCGGTCAGCGTGGTGCGGCCGGCCGTGGCGCCGACGATGAAGCCCTTGCCGAGCTGGTCGGCGAGCTGCCACATCTGGTCGGCGGTGCGCTGCCAGCCGAACATCGAGTAGAAGATGTAGAAGGGGATCATCGGCTCGCCGTGCGTCGCGTACGACGTGCAGGCGGCGATGAAGTCGGCCATGGCGCCGGCCTCGGTGATCCCCTCGTTGAGGATCTGGCCGTCCTTGGCTTCCTTGTAGTACATGAGCTGGTCGCGGTCGACCGGCTCGTACGTCTGGCCCAGCGGCGAGTAGATGCCGGCCGACGGGAAGAGGGACTCCATACCGAAGGTACGGGCCTCGTCGGGGACGATCGGCACCCAGCGCTTGCCGGTCTCCTTGTCCCGCATCAGGTCCTTGACGAGCCGGACGAAGGCCATGGTGGTGGCCATCTCCTGCTTGCCGGAGCCCTTGATCAGCGGGGCGAAGGAGCGGTCGGCCGGGGCCGGCAGGGCCACGTGGTGGACCTTGCGGGCCGGGGCGGGGCCGCCGAGGGCCGCGCGGCGCTCGTTCAGGTACCGGACCTCGGGGCTGTCGGCGCCCGGGTGGCCGTAGGGCACGACACCGTCGGCGAAGGCGCTGTCCGGGATCGGGAGTCCGAGCTTGTCGCGCATGCTCTTGAACTCGTCGATCGTCAGCTTCTTCATCTGGTGGTTCGCGTTCTTCGACTCGAACCCGGCACCCAGCGTGTAGCCCTTGACCGTCTGCGCCAGGATGACCGTCGGCGCACCCTTGTGCTCGAGGGCGGCCTTGTACGCGGCGTAGACCTTGCGGGGCTCGTGGCCGCCGCGGGAGGAGTGGAAGCACTCCGCGATCTTCGCGTCGGACAGCACGGCGGCCAGCTGCACCAGCTCGGCGTTGGCGCCGAAGAAGTGCTCGCGGATGTAGGCCACGTCGCGGGTGGCGTACGTCTGGAACTGCGCGTCCGGGACCTCGCGCAGGCGGCGGACCAGCGCGCCGGTGGTGTCGAGCTGGAACAGCTCGTCCCAGGCGGAGCCCCACAGCGACTTGATGACGTTCCAGCCGGCCCCGCGGAACTGGGCCTCCAGCTCCTGGACCACGCGGAAGTTCGCGCGGACCGGGCCGTCGAGGCGCTGCAGGTTGCAGTTGATGACGAACGTCAGGTTGTCGAGCCGCTCGCGGGAGGCGAGGGCGAGGGCGGCCGTCGACTCGGGCTCGTCCATCTCGCCGTCGCCCAGGAAGGCCCAGACGTGCGAGTTGGCGGTGTCCTTGATGTTCCGGTTCTGCAGGTAGCGGTTGAACCGCGCCTGGTAGATCGCCGAGAGCGGGCCCAGGCCCATGGAGACCGTGGGGAACTCCCACAGCCAGGGCAGCCGCCGCGGGTGCGGGTACGAGGGCAGGCCGTTGCCGCCGGACTCCTGGCGGAAGTTGTCCAGCTGCTGCTCGGAGATGCGCCCGTCGAGGAAGGCGCGGGCGTAGATGCCGGGGGAGGCGTGGCCCTGGATGTAGAGCTGGTCGCCCGACCCGTCGGCCTCCTTGCCCCGGAAGAAGTGCTGGAAGCCGGTCTCGTAGAGCCAGGCCGCCGAGGCGAAGGTGGCGATGTGGCCGCCGACGCCGTACTTGGAGCCACGGGTCACCATCGCGGCCGCGTTCCAGCGGTTCCACGCGGTGATCCGGGCCTCCATCTCCTCGTCACCCGGGAACTCGGGCTCGGCGGAGGTGGGGATGGTGTTGACGTAGTCCGTCTCCAGCAGCTTCGGCAGGGCGAGCCCGGCGGCCTCGGCGTGGTGGAGCGTACGACGCAGCAGGTACTCGGCGCGGCGCGTACCGGCGGCCTTGGCGACGGCGTCGAGGGACTGCGCCCATTCGGCGGTCTCCTCGGTGTCGCGGTCCGGGAGCTGGTCGAGCTCGCTCGGAAGCTTTCCTACGGGGTCGGACATCGGTGTGCGCCGCCTTCCGGACTAAGGAGGGGGGTGAAGAAGGAACCCTGACGGGCAGGACAGGGTCGACGGACCCGATGGGGTCCGCCGACGACTGTAAGTCCCTGATCGATGATCGATCAAAGAAAAGTGTCGAAAAAATGGCCGAAAGCCAAAAGTAGGCACTGCGTGCCGTGTCGAGAGGCACGCAGTGCCGGGCAAAACGGTACAAACGGTCCCGGTCAGGCGCGCGGCGCGCAGCCGAGCACATGCCGCTTCACGAGCAGCCCGATCTCCGGATCCTGGTTCCGGAACGCCTGCACCAGCGCCTCGTGCTCCTCCGCGTACGACTTCTGGACCGTCCCCAGCCAGCGGATCGACAGCGCCGTGAACACCTCGATGCCCAGGCTCTCCCAGGTGTGCAGCAGCACGCTGTTGCCCGCGGCCCGCACCATCTCCCGGTGGAACCCGACCGTGTGCCGTACCTGCGCCGTGCCGTCCTCGCTGCGGTCGGCCTCCCACAGCGCCGCCACGTGCGGTTCCAGCTTCGAGCAGTCCAGCGCGAGGCGCGGGGCGGCCAGCTCGGCGGCGATCTGCTCCAGGCCGGCCCGGACCGGGTAGATCTCCTCCAGGTCCGCCGCCGTCAGGTTGCGCACCCGTACGCCCTTGTTCGGCGCCGACTCGATCAGCCGCAGCGTCTCCAGCTCGCGCAGCGCCTCGCGCACGGGCGTCTGGCTGACTTCCAGCTCCACCGCGATCCGCCGCTCCACGATGCGCTCACCGGGCTTCCAGCGCCCGCTGACGATGCCCTCCACGATGTGCTCGCGGATCTGCTCGCGGAGCGAGTGCACCACGGGTGGGGTGATCATCGGGACGTCATCTCCTGGAGGGTCGCGCAGGGGCCGGGATGAGAGTACTGATGCGTAGACAATACGGCGGCGCCCCCGCCCGGGAGTATCCCGGACGGGGGCGCCGACGGTGAGGCTGGTTACAGGCAGGCCCCGCAACAGCCCTTACAGGCCGAGCTCGACCTCGAACTCGCCGGCTTCCAGGATCGCCTTGACGGCGCTCAGGTAGCGGGCGGCGTCCGCGCCGTCGACCAGACGGTGGTCGTACGACAGGGTCAGGTACGTCATGTCGCGGGCGCCGATGACGGTGCCCTCGGGGGTCTCCATGACCACCGGGCGCTTGACCGTGGCACCGATGCCCAGGATGGCGACCTGGTTCGGCGGCACGATGACCGTGTCGAACAGCGCACCGCGCGAGCCGGTGTTGCTGATGGTGAAGGTCGCGCCCGACAGCTCGTCCGGCGTGATCTTGTTGCCACGGACCTTGGCGGCCAGGTCGGCGGTCGCCTTGGAGATACCGGCCAGGTTGAGGTCACCGGCACCCTTGATGACCGGGGTCATCAGGCCCTTCTCGGAGTCCACGGCGATGCCGATGTTCTCCGAGTCGAAGTAGGTGATGGTGCCCTCGTCGTCGTTGATCCGGGCGTTGACGACCGCGTGGGCCTTCAGCGCCTGGGCGGCGGCCTTGACGAAGAACGGCATCGGGGAGAGCTTGACGCCCTCGCGGGCCAGGAACGACGCCTTGGCCTTCTCCCGCAGCTTCATGATCTTGGTGACGTCCACCTCGACCACGGAGCTGAGCTGCGCCTGCGAGTGCAGCGCCTTCATCATGTTGTCGCCGATGACCTTGCGCATGCGGGTCATCTTGACGGTCTGGCCGCGCAGCTCCGAGACCGCGGCGGCCGGAGCCTTGGCGGCCGGGGCGGCAGCGGCGACCGGGGCGGCAGCGGCGGCCTTGGCGGCCTCGGCGGCGGCCAGGACGTCCTGCTTGCGGATCCGGCCACCGACGCCGGTGCCCTGCACCTGCGCCAGGTTCACGCCGGACTCCGAGGCCAGCTTGCGCACCAGCGGGGTCACGTACGCACCCTCGTCGCCGGTGACGGCCGGGCTGACCGGGGCCGGGGCGGCCACGGGGGCCGGAGCGGCGACCGGAGCCGGGGCCGGAGCGGCGGCGGCGGGCGCGGCCACGACCGGAGCCGGGGCGGCGACCGGAGCGGCCGGGGCGACCGGAGCCGGAGCGGCGACCGGGGCAGCCGGGGCGACCGGAGCCGGAGCGGCGACCGGAGCCGGGGCGGCGGGGGCCGGGGCGGCCGCGGGGGCGGCACCGGCGGCACCGACGACCGCCAGACGCGCGCCGACCTCGGCGGTCTCGTCCTCGCCGACCAGGATCTCCAGCAGCGTGCCGGAGACCGGCGACGGGATCTCGGTGTCGACCTTGTCGGTGGAGACCTCGAGCAGCGGCTCGTCGGCCTCGACCGTCTCGCCGACCGACTTCAGCCAGCGGGTGACGGTGCCCTCGGTGACGGACTCGCCCAGGGCGGGCAGCACGACGTCGGTGCCGGCGGCCGGAGCGGCGGCGGCCGGAGCGGCCGCGGGGGCCTCGGCGACCGGAGCCGGGGCGGCGGCGACCGGGGCCGGGGCGGCGGCGACCGGGGCCGGGGCGGCGGCCGGAGCCTCGGCCACGACCGGCTCGGCGGCCGGGGCCGGAGCGGCGACCGGGGCACCGGTGCCGTCGTCGATGACGGCCAGCTCGGCGCCGACCTCGACCGTCTCGTCCTCGGCGACCTTGATGGACGCCAGAATGCCGGACACAGGGGAGGGGATCTCGGTGTCGACCTTGTCGGTCGACACCTCGAGCAGCGGCTCGTCGGCCTCGACGCGCTCGCCCTCGGCCTTCAGCCAGCGGGTGACAGTGCCCTCGGTGACGCTCTCGCCGAGCGCCGGAAGGGTTACGGAAACCGCCATGGTTTCAGTTGCTCCTAACGGAATTGCGGAAGTGGTCGTCGCGCCCGTGACTGCTAGTCGTGGGAGTGCAGCGGCTTGCCGGCGAGGGCCAGGTGGGCCTCGCCCATCGCCTCGTTCTGGGTCGGGTGCGCGTGGATGAGCTGCGCGACCTCGGCCGGCAGGGCCTCCCAGTTGTAGATCAGCTGGGCCTCGCCGACCTGCTCGCCCATCCGGTCACCGACCATGTGGACGCCGACGACGGCACCGTCCTTGACCTGGACGAGCTTGATCTCGCCCGCGGTCTTGAGGATCTTGCTCTTGCCGTTGCCGGCCAGGTTGTACTTGAGCGCGACGACCTTGTCCGCGCCGTAGATCTCCTTGGCCTTGGCCTCGGTGATACCGACGGAGGCGACCTCGGGGTGGCAGTACGTCACCCGCGGCACACCGTCGTAGTCGATCGGGACGGTCTTGAGACCGGCCAGGCGCTCGGCCACCAGGATGCCCTCGGCGAAGCCGACGTGCGCGAGCTGGAGGGTGGGGACGAGGTCACCGACGGCCGAGATGGTCGGCACGTTGGTCTGCATGTACTCGTCGACCAGGACGTAGCCGCGGTCCATCGCGACGCCCTGCTCCTCGTAGCCCAGGCCCTGCGAGACCGGGCCGCGGCCGACGGCGACCAGCAGCACCTCGGCCTCGAAGGTCTTGCCGTCGGCCAGCGTGACGCGGACGCCGTTCTCGGTGTACTCGGCCTTGTCGAAGAAGGTGCCGAGGTTGAACTTGATGCCGCGCTTGCGGAACGCGCGCTCCAGCAGCTTGGAGCTGTTCTCGTCCTCGACCGGGACGAGGTGCTTGAGGCCCTCGATCACGGTGATGTCGGAGCCGAAGGACTTCCACGCCGAGGCGAACTCGACGCCGATGACGCCGCCGCCCAGGACGATGGCGGACTCGGGCACGCGGTCCAGGACCAGCGCGTGGTCCGAGGAGATGATGCGGTTGCCGTCGATCTCCAGGCCCGGCAGCGACTTCGGCACGGAGCCGGTCGCCAGCAGGACGTGGCGGCCCTGGATGCGCTGGCCGTTGACGTCGACGGAGGTCGGGGAGGAGAGGCGGCCCTCACCCTCGATGTAGGTCACCTTGCGGGAGGCGACCAGGCCCTGCAGACCCTTGTACAGGCCGGCGATGACCTCGTCCTTGTACTTGTGGACACCGGCGATGTCGATGCCCTCGAAGGAGGTCTTCACGCCGAACTGGGCGGCTTCGCGGGCCTGGTCCGCGACCTCGCCCGCGTGCAGCAGAGCCTTCGTGGGGATGCAGCCGTTGTGCAGGCAGGTGCCACCGAGCTTGTTCTTCTCGATCAGGGCAACGTCCAGACCCAGCTGGGAAGCGCGCAGCGCCGCGGCGTAACCGCCACTGCCACCGCCGAGGATCACTAGGTCGAAAACGGTGCTGGCGTCGTTCGCCACGTCACGTCCTCCATGCATGTGCGCCGGGCACCGGTCCTCTGTGACCGGGCGGCGGCTGGTAATCGGCCGCTTTTTTTCGGCCCTGTGGTGGGGGCCCTGTCCTGCCGAGAACCCATCTTCGCATTTGTCGGGGGAACGCGGGACGCCGGGCCCGAGGTGTGGCAGGTCGTTCTGCCCGAAGTAGGGGTTACCCGAGCGTAGAAACGTACGGATTTCGTCGAGAGTGAACACGTGACCATGGACACGCCACACGAAACGGCCCCGGACCAGGCAGGTCCGGGGCCGCGTGTTATCCGTACCACAGCGGCGGGGCCGCCGCGGGATGCGGAGCGTGCGTCAGCCGAGGTCGCCCGTGGCCGTGCGCTCGGCCAGCCGCACCAGGGTGCGCACGGCGGAGCCGGTGCCGCCCTTGGGCGTGTAGCCGTACGGGGCGCCCTCGTGGAAGGCCGGGCCCGCGATGTCCAGGTGCGCCCAGGTGATGCCCTCGCCCACGAACTCCTGGAGGAAGAGGCCGGCCACCAGGCCGCCGCCCATGCGCTCGCCCATGTTGGCGATGTCGGCGGTCGGGGAGTCCATGCCCTTGCGCAGGTCGGCGGGGAGCGGCATCGGCCAGGAGGCCTCGCCGACCTCCTCGGCGATCTCGTGGATCGACGTGCGGAACGCGTCGTCGTTGGCCATGATCCCGAAGGTGCGGTTGCCCAGGGCCAGCACCATCGCGCCGGTCAGGGTCGCGACGTCGACGATCGCGTCCGGGTTCTCCTCGGAGGCCTTGGTCAGCGCGTCCGCCAGGACCAGGCGGCCCTCGGCGTCGGTGTTGAGGACCTCGACGGTCTTGCCGCTGTACATGCGCAGCACGTCGCCGGGGCGGGTGGCCGAGCCCGACGGCATGTTCTCCGCGAGCGCCAGCCAGCCGGTGACGTTGACCTCCAGGCCCAGCTTGGCCACCGCGACGACGGCGGCGAACACGGCGGCGGCGCCGGACATGTCGCACTTCATCGTCTCGTTGTGGCCGGCCGGCTTCAGGGAGATGCCGCCCGAGTCGTAGGTGATGCCCTTGCCGACGAAGGCGAGGTGCTTCTCCGCCTTGGCGTGGGTGTAGGACAGCTTCACCAGGCGCGGCAGGTTCTCGGAGCCCTTGCCGACGCCCATGATGCCGCCGAAGCCGCCCTTGACGAGCGCCTTCTCGTCCAGCACCTGGACCTTGATCCCGTTCTCCTTGCCGGTCGTCTGGGCGACGGCGGCGAAGGCCTCGGGGGTGAGGTCGTTCGGCGGGGTGTTGATCAGGTCGCGGGCGATGTTCACCTCGGCGGCGACGACCTTCGCGCGCTCCGCGGCGGCCTTGTGGTCCTTGTCGCGCGGCTTGGCGCCCAGCAGGGCCACCTCGGCCAGCGGCTGCTTCGGGCCGGCGTCCTTGCCCTTGCCGTTCTTCTCGCCGCCCATGTACGCGGTGAAGGCGTACGCGCCCAGCAGCGCGCCCTCGGCGACCGCGGTGACGGCGGAGGCGTCCTCCAGCGGCAGCGCGAACGCGGCCTTCTTGGTGCCGGTCAGCGCCCGCGCGGCCGCACCGGCGGCACGGCGCAGCGCCTCCTCGTCGTAGGACTCGTCCTTCTCCGGTACGGAGCCGAGCCCGACCGCCAGCACGACCGGGACCTTCAGGCCGGCCGGCGCGGGCAGCTTGGTGACCTCGCCGTCGGCGCCCGAGGCACCCAGGGCGTCGAGCACGGCGGCCAGCTTGCCGTCGAACGCCTCGTCCACGGCCTCGGCGCCGGCCGCGACGACGGGACCCTTGGGGCCCTTCGCCACACCGACCACGAGGGCGTCGGCGCGCAGCGTCGCAGCGCCGGCAGTGCTGAGAGTCAGAGCAGTCACGGTGGTGAAGTCTCGCTTCCGTATGTGTGATGTGGAGCTGCGGTCGGCTCGGGGTCGCCGGCCGTCCCGTGCAGCGATCGTAGTTCCGGCCCGGCGGCCGCCGGAAAGAGCGTACGCGCCCGCACTCGACCGTACGTCACTCCAGAGTTTGGCAAGGTGTTCGATCCCGAACCGTCCAGATTCACCCATCTGTGGACTGTGTTCCGGGTTTGCCTCGCCGACCTGACGAGGTCCGCGAGACTCGGGCCCACTCTCGCAAGGGGACGCGGGGTTCCTTTGCATGATTTCCACAGAGCCTCTCCGGCCCGGCCGACCGCCTGGGGCCGTGTCCAGGGATGCCTGCGGGGGGAAAGGCCGGCATGGTCAGGAAGAACAGGATGAACAGGGTCGCCGCCGCGTGCGCGGTGGCCGCCCTGATGTCCGTGGCGCTGCCCGGCGCGACCGCCTCGGCGGCCGCCGCGACACCGCGCGTCGACCTCAGGGTGCTCGTCGTCGACGACGGCGGCAGCTCGGTCGACGCCATCACCGCGGAACTGAAGGACACCGGAGTCCCGTACACCCGGGTCGCGCTGGGGGAGAGCGGCCGCCCGGTCATCGACGCGGCGTTCCTCGCCGACACCGTCGACGGCCGGCCGCGCGCCAAGTACCAGGGCGTCGTGCTGCCCAACGAGAATCCTTTCGGCGCGGGCAGCGCCGAGATGGCCGCCCTGGTCGCGTACGAGACGGCGTACGGGATCCCCCAGGTCGACGCCTACACCTGGGCGCACCCGGGCGTGGGCCTGGAGTACACCGACAACGGCGGCTACAGCGGCCCGCTCGACGGCGCGCAGGCGGCCGTCACCGCCGCCGGCACCAGCGGCCCGTTCGGCTACCTCGCCGGGCAGGTCGCCTTCGAGGACAACTCGCCCCTGATCCAGGAGAGCTACGGCTTCCTGGGCAAGCCGCGCACCGGCTACACCAGCTACGTCGACGCGCCCGCCGCCGGCGGCCGCGCCTCGCTGGTCGGCGAGTACGCCCACGACGGCCGCCGCGAACTCGTCATCACCTTCGGCTACAACCAGCACCAGCGGCAGTTCCGGCTGCTGGCCCGCGGCATCGTCGAGTGGCTCACCCAGGGCGTCCACCTCGGCCAGAGCCGCAACTACTTCGCCGTCCACGTCGACGACGTGTTCGCGCCCGACGCCCGCTGGAACAAGGAGCTCAACTGCACGCCCGGCGACTACGCCTGCGCGGGCGGCGAGGGCAAGGAGAGCACCATCCGCATGACGGCCGCCGACGCCGTGTACGCGGCCCAGTGGCAGCAGCAGAAGAACTTCAAGCTCGACATGGTCTTCAACGGGGGCGCCGGAGAGGAGTGGAAGGCCGAGAACGGCGGCACCGACGCGATGACCGCCCAGCTGCTCGCCGACCGCGCCAAGTACCGCTGGATCAACCACACCTACACCCACCCCTTCCTGGGCTGTGTGCAGAACGTCGCCACCGTGCCCTGGTCCTGCACCAAGAACGCCCAGGGCGCCGTCCAGTGGATGAGCCGCGCCGACATCGCCGCCCAGATCCGCGACAACAACAACTGGGCGGCCGCCCGCGGCATCTCCCTGGACCGCACCGAACTGGTCACCGGCGAGCACTCGGGCCTGAAGACCCTGCCGCAGCAGAACCAGGACAACCCCAACCTCGCGGCCGCGCTCGCCGACAACGGCGTCAAGTGGATCGCGAGCGACAACTCCCGCGAACCCGCGCAGCGCCCCGTCGGCTCCGCCCTGACCGTCCCCCGGCACCCGATGAACGTGTACTACAACACGGGCACCAACGCCGAGATGGCCGACGAGTACAACTGGATCTACACCAGCCGGGCGCACGGCGGCAGCGGCGTCTGCGAGGACAACCCCGGGACCTCCACCTGCCTGCCGGCCCCGCTCGACGTCAGCACCGGCTACCTGACGCACATCGTCCCGCAGGAGGCCCGCACCGCCCTGCGGCACGTGCTGGCCAACGACCCGCGCCCGCACTACGTCCACCAGTCCAACCTCGCCGAGGACCGCACCCTCTACCCCGTGCTCGACGAGGTCCTCGGCACCTACCGCGGCCTGTACGCCGCCAGCACCCCGATCGTGAACCAGAGCCAGAAGGACACCGGCACCGAGCTCCAGCGCCGTGCCGCCTGGAACAAGGCACTGGCCGACGGCAAGGTCACCGCCTACCGGATCGGCAAGGACGTCACCGTCAAGGCGCCCTCCGGAGTGCTCGCCCCGGTTACCGCGCCGGAGGGCACCCGCAAGCAGATGCTGCTCGGCACCGCGGTGTACGGCTCCCCGTACGCCGGCGCGCGCTCCGCCTGGGCCGCGCCCGAGCTGCTCCAGAGCGCCCTCGTCCTCAAGCTGCTCTGACAGCGACCGCGGGAACGCAGTACCTCGAGTCCGGCGCGCCACCGATCCGGTGGGCGCCGGCCCTTATCCGTCCTGGGGGGACACACACGCATGAGCCATGGGCGTCATGTCACCATGCTCACCGAAGGCACCTATCCGCACGTCCACGGAGGCGTCAGCACCTGGTGCGACCAGCTCGTCCGGGGGATGCCCGAGGTCGATTTCAACGTCATAGCCCTGACCGGCTCCGGCCGGGAGCCGGTCACCTGGGAACTGCCCCGCAACGTCTACCGGCACACCGCGGTCCCGCTGTGGGGACCACCGCCCGGCCGCGGCCGGGCCCGCCGGGCCGCCCTGCGCGGCAGGGCCCACCGCCGCTTCGCCGAGACCTACGAGCAGTTACTCCTCGCCCTCCTCGCCCCGCCGGCCACCGCCGGGGACGCCCCCGTGCACGGCGGGTTATCCGAGGCCCTGCGCGAACTCGCCCGGCTCGCCCGGGCCGGCCGGCTCGCCGCCACCCTGCGCTCCGAATCGGTGCTCCGCCAGCTGATGGCCGTATGGACCCGCCCGGGTCTGGTCACCGCGGCCGCCGCGCCCACCGTCCACGACGCGCTGACCGCCACCGACCTGCTCGAACACGCGCTGCGCCCACTGGCCGTGCGCATCCCGCCCGACTCCGTCGCCCACGCCGTCAGCAGCGGCCTGGCCACTCTGCCCGCGCTGGCCGCCAAGTCCCTCGACGGGGTGCCGTTCCTGCTCACCGAGCACGGCATCTACCTGCGCGAGCGCTACCTCGGCTACCGCACCGCCGCCCACCGCTGGCCGGTCAAGGCCCTGCTGCTCGGCTTCTACCGGGAGCTCAACTCCGAGGGCTACCGGCAGGCCGACCTGATCACCCCGTGCAACCAGTACAACCGCCGCTGGGAGGAGCGCGGGGGCGCCCCCGCCGACCGGATCCGCACCGTCTACAACGGCGTCGACCCGCACGCCTTTCCCGCGGCCGGTCCCGAACCGGAGATCCCCACGCTGAGCTGGTGCGGCCGGATCGACCCCATCAAGGACCTCGAAACCCTCCTGCGCGCCTACGCGTTCATGCGCGCCGAACTGCCCGCGCTGCGGCTGCGGCTGTTCGGCCCGGTCCCGGCCGGCTGCGAGGAGTACCGGCGGCGCCTGGAGCTGCTCGCCGCCGACCTCGGCGTCACGGACGGGGTCACGTACGAGGGCCGGATCGACGACGTCGCCCGGGCGTACGCGGCGGGCAGCGTCGTGATGCTCTCCAGCATCAGCGAGGGCTTCCCCTTCAGCATCATCGAGGCCATGTCCTGCGGCCGCACCACCGTCTCCACGGACGTCGGCGGGGTCCGCGAGGCCGTCGGTGACACCGGCCTGGTGGTACCGCCGCGCGAACCGGAGACGATGGCCCGCGCCACCCTCGCCCTGCTGCGCGACCCCGTGCGCCGCGCCGAACTGGGCCGGCTCGCCCGCCGCCGGGTGGTGGAGAAGTTCACCCTGCACCAGTCCGTGGACGGCTTCCGCCACATCTACCGGGGCCTGGCCCACCAGCAGCACACCGACCGGGCCGTGCTGCCCGTCCGCGCGGGCGCCGACTGGGCGCACTGGCCGGCCGATCCCTGGTACCGCGAACTGGCGGCGGACGGGAGCGTGTGGTGAGCGGCTCCCTCTGGCTGAAACCGGCCGGCGCGCCCGGACCGGCGGGCCTCCCGGCCCGCCGGTTCCCCGGCGCCCCGCCCGGCCCCGACGGGGGCGGCGGCACCCTGCCCGCCGTCCCGCGCCGCCGCCGCGAGGGCCCGGCGGCCGCCGACCCCATGGAGGAACTGGCCGGCCGCCTGGACACGCTGGTCGCGGCCGCCGTCCACCCCGACGAGATCGCCGCCGTCCTGGAGTCCGACGGCATGACGGACGAGCACATCCGGCTGGCCTACGGCCGGCCCGACTCCTTCGGGCTGGCCGAGGACCTCTACGCCCGGGTGCCGCGCGCCTTCCCCGAACCCGCCGAGGCCCCCGACCCGTGGCGGGTCCCGCTCACCGCCTGCCTGCTGCGCGGCGTGATCTTCGCGCTCCCCGGGCTCGCGTACCTGCTGGGCGCGCCCCTGCTGGAGGGGCCGCCCGACCGGCTCGGGCTGCCCGCCGGCACGCTCACCCTGCTCGCCGGGGCGCTCATCGGCTGGGTCTGGGACCAGACGCTGTCCCACCGGGCGTACTCCTGGCTGGGGCTGGGCGACCGGGCCGCCGCCGGGCGGACCCTGCTCGTCGGCGCACCCGTCGGCGCCCTCCTGGGCATCGGCGCGGCGCTCGCCGTACCCGGCGGGCCCGCCTTCTCCTACGCCTTCGCCGCGGGCCAGGCCCTGTACGTCGGGGCCGCCACCGTCCTGCTGGTGCTCGGCCGGGAACGGCTGCTGCTGTGCGCGCTCGCCCCCATGGCCGCCGGCGCCCTGCTCACCCTGCGCGTCGACCTGCCGATCCCGGTGCGGCAGGCGCTTCTCGCGCTGTCCCTGCTCGCCGCGTGCGCCCTGGGCTTACGCGAACTGCCCCTGGCCGCGGGCCTGCGGGGCGCGGCCCGCAGGCTGCGCCGACTGCGCCGGCCCCAGGACCGCGGCACCAGGAAGGGCACCGTCCGCTGGCGGACCCTGCGCGGCGCCGAGGACGAGTTCGCGCCGTGCGGGCCCCGGCTCGCCGACTCGGTGCCGTTCGGCGTCTTCGGACTCGGCACCGGGCTGCTCGTGCTGTACGCGGCGCTCGGCGAAGTCCTCGCGGGCGGGCCCGCCGAGGCGGTGGCGGCGCCGTCCGCCGTGGCGCTCACCCTGAGCATGGGGCCCGCCGAATGGCTGCTGCACCGCTTCCGCAGCGGCAGCCTGGCCGGGCTGCGGGCCGCGCGGTCGCCGCGCGCCTTCTGGGGCCGGATGCTGCTCACCCTGCTGCGCTGCCTGTCCGCCTACCTGCTGGTGGTGCTCTGCCTCGGCATCGTCGGCACCCTGCTGTGGCCCGGAGCCCCGTCCCTGACCGGCGTCCGCGTCGCCGCGCTGCTGCTGCTCGGCGCGGTGATGTGGACCGGGCTGCTCCTGCAGTCCTTCGGCGCCGTACGGATCGCGGCGGCCGTGTGCGCCGGGGCCGCCGTCGCCCAGAGCCTCGCGCTGCTGCTCGACCTCGCCGGGCCCCGCATGGTCCAGCTCGCCGTGGCGGGCTCGGCGGCCGTCCTGCTGGCCGGGACCGTCGTCGTCCTCCTCGGGCGGGCGACCGCCCACCGATGACCCGCCGATCATGAGAGAACCCATGCTGCTGGTGCCCCTGTACGAGCACCCCGCCGACCGCCCCGACGCCTGGGAGACGCTGATCCGCTCCGCCGGGCGGCTGCACTCGGTCGTGCTGAACCCCGACAGCGGACCCGGGGCCGCGCGCGACGAGCGGTTCGCCGCCGTCGCGGCGCGGCTGCGCGACGCGGGCGTGCCCGTCCTCGGGTACGCCGACACCGACTACGGGCGGCGCCCGCACGCGTCGGTCGTCCGGGACCTGCTGTCCCACCGCGACTGGTACGGCACCGACGGCGCCTTCCTCGACCAGACGGCCGCCGGCCCCGAACTGCTGCCCCACTACCGGCGGCTGGCCGTCGCCGCGCGGGCCGCCGGAGCGGGCACGCTGGTCCTCAACCCCGGGACGCACCCGCATCCCGGGTACGCCGAGATCGCCGACCTGCTGGTCACCTTCGAGGGGCCCTGGGACGCGTACCGTGAGGCGGGCACCGCTCCGTCGTGGACCGCCGGGTACCCGGCCCACCGGTTCTGCCACCTCGTGTACGCCGTCCCGCCCGGCGCCCCGGCCGCCGAGCTGGCCACCGAGCGGCGGGCGGGCGTGCACTGCGCGGTGCCCGGGGGCGGGGCGCACCCGTGGGGCACCCTGCCGTACGCCCTGGAGGACACCCGATGAAACGGTCACGCACCGCCCCGTTCCTGCTGCTGCCCGTGCTCCTGCTCCTGCTCGCCGCGTGCACGGCCGGGCCCGGCGAGGGGGACGACCCGACCGGACCCACCCCCTCCCCGCGGGCCCCGGGGGAGCGCTGGCAGCCCAGACCGGGGACCGCCTGGCAGTGGCAGCTCTCCGGCCCGCTCGACCTGTCCGTCAAGGTGCCGGTGTACGACGTGGACGGCTTCACCACCACCCGGGCACAGGTCGCGAAGCTGAAGGCGGCCGGCCGCGACGTCATCTGCTACCTGTCCACCGGCGCCTGGGAGGACTTCCGCCCGGACGCGGACGCCTTCCCCGAGGAGCTGCTCGGCCGGAGCAACGGCTGGAAGGGCGAACGCTGGCTCGACATCCGGCGCACCGACCTGCTGGAGCCGCTGATGGCCGCGCGCCTGGACATGTGCCGGGACAAGGGCTTCGACGCCGTCGAACCCGACAACATGGACGCCTACCGCAACAACACCGGCTTCCCCGTGAGCGCCGACGACCAGCTGCGCTACAACCGGCTCATCGCCCGCCTCGCCCACGACCGAGGCCTGGCCGTCGGCCTGAAGAACGACCTCGACCAGATCCCGCAGCTGGTGGGCGACTTCGACTTCGCGGTCAACGAACAGTGCGCCCAGTACGGCGAATGCGACAAGCTCGCCCCGTTCATCGCGGCGGGCAAGGCCGTCTTCCACGTCGAGTACGAACTGGGCACGGAGCGCTTCTGCGCCACCTCGCGCCGCCTCGGGCTCAGCTCGCTGGAGAAGAAGTACGAGCTGGGGGCCTGGCGCAGACCGTGCTGAGGAGCGGCCGGACCCCCCGCTACATGGGGAGGATCACGTGCACCCGGTAGCCGCCGCCGTAGCGGGGACCGGCGAAGCAGGAGCCGCCCAGGGCGCCCGCCCGTTCGCGCATGCCCAGCAGGCCGTGGCCGCCGCCCCCGTCGGGGGCGGGGGAGGAGTCCGCGCTCGTGCCGCCGTCGTCCAGGACGGTGACCTCGACCGAGGGGCCCACGCGGATCACGCTGACCTCCGCCCGGGCGCCCGGCCCGGCGTGCTTGCGGACGTTGGTCAGCGCCTCCTGGATGACCCGGTACGCCGCCAGGTCGACGGCGGCCGGCAGCGGTCCCCCGGAGTCGTTCAGCGCGACGTCCACCGGCAGGCCGGCGTGCCGGAAGGTGTCCACCAGCTCGTCGAGCCGGGCCAGCCCCGGCGCGGGCTCGGTCGGTGCCTCCGGGTCGCCGGACTGCCGCAGCAGCCCCACCGTCGCCCGCAGTTCGTTCAGCGCCGACCGGCTGGCCTCCCGTACGTGCGCCAGGGCCTCCTTGGCCTGGTCCGGCCGCTTGTCCATGACGTGCGAGGCCACCCCGGCCTGCACATTGACCAGGGCGATGTGGTGGGCGACCACGTCGTGCAGATCGCGCGCGATCCGCAGCCGCTCCTCCGCGACCCGGCGGCGGGCCTCCTCCTCCCGGGTCCGCTCGGCCCGCTCGGCCCGCTCCCGGATGGCGTCCACGAACGCCCGCCGGCTGCGCACCGCGTCCCCGGCCGCCGCCGCCATCCCGGTCCACGCGAAGATCCCCAGGTTCTCCTGCGCGTACCAGGGCAGCGGCCCGGCCAGCATGGCCACGCCGGTCAGCACGGTCATGGTGAGCAGGCCCACCCGCCAGGTCGTGGGCCGGTCGGTGCGCGAGGCCACCGTGTACAGCGCGATCACCGTGCACATGGCGACCGGGGCCCGGGGCTCGCCGGTGCCCAGCTCCAGCAGGGACAGCGCCACGGTCGCGGTCAGCACGGCGAGCGGCCGGCGGCGCCGGAAGACCAGCGCGGCCGCGCCGAGCACCATCAGCACCAGGGACGTCGTGTGCGGCGTACGGGTCCCGAAGGTCGGCCCGTGCGGCCCGTGCGGATCGGCGAACGATCCGACGATCATGCAGACGAGCACCCCGGCCGCGAGCAGGGCGTCGGTGCCCAGCGGATGCGCCCGCATCCAGTTCCGGGTGGGCGCGAGCCGCCCGAGGTGTGTCGTCACCCGGATACGGTACGGCCTGCCCCGCGCGCCCGACACGGGCCGGCCGCCGCGCTCAGCTCCCGCGCTCAGCCCCGGCGCAGGCCTTCCCCGGGCGGTGGCGGTGGCGGCGGCGGGGGCCGGCCCGTGTCGGCCACGGGCCGCGGGGAGCGCCGGGGTCCCCACGCGGCCCGCGCCGCGCACACGGCCATGACCGCGACGATCGCGGCGAGGTGTTCCTTGCCCGCGAGGTTGTTCTTGACCAGCACCTCGACGATCATCACCGCGACCACCAGGAACCCGGTCAGGTACGCCCGGTAGCGCCAGCAGACGTACATCGCGAGCCCGACCACCGCGGCCGACGGCCCGGTGTCGTTGACGATCCGGTCCGACACCGGCAGGCCGAACGGATGGTCCGGGCCGAGCGCGAGCCCAGCCCGCGCGTACGTCGTACCGGCGAGCGTGGCGACGTACCCGACCAGCAGGGTGCGCCACCAGCCGATGCTGATCTCGGCGATCCCGAACACCAGCAGGACCTGGGCGAGCGCTCCCCAGACCGGCAGGTCCAGGGCGGGCACGAACAGCGACAGCGGCGTGCGCAACAGGGCCAGCCAGAACGGGTCGACGGCCTGGACCGAGCCCAGGTCCTGCACCAGCCGGAAGCCCCACGGCCGCTGGTGCTGCACGATGTGGAAGACCGAGGTCAGCGCGACGGCGCCCAGCGTCATCGGGACCGCCCGCCACGCCCTGGTGGCCAGCGCGTCCCGGACGGTCCGGTACAGCGGCCCCCATTCGCGGCGGGCGAACCGCCGCACGGCGGGCGAGGACGTCAACGCTTGCTCTCCAGATGTCTGCGGTGCAGCCTCCCCCAGACTCCGTCCGGGGGGACCCCCAGCAGCCCGGGCGCTTCGAGGAAGCCCTCCGCGCGGCCCGCCGCGATGCCGATCCGCAGCAGGTCGGCGCTCTTCTCGAAGAGCATGAACCGCGGTTCCCAGATCGGCCGGTATTTGGCGTTGGCCCGGTAGAGGGACTCGATCTGCCACCACCGGGAGAAGAAGCTCAGCAGCGAACGCCACATCCGCAGCACCGGGCCGGCGCCCAGCCGGGAGCCGCGCTCGAAGACGGACCGGAACATGGCGAAGTTCAGCGACACCTGGGTGACGCCGATCTCCTTCGACCGCTCCAGGAGTTCGATGACCATGAACTCCATCAGGCCGTTCTCCGAGTCCCGGTCCCGGCGCATCAGATCCAGGGACAGGCCCTTGGCGCCCCACGGCACGAACGACAGCACGGCCCGCAGGTCGCCGTTGCCGTCGGTGCACTCCAGCATCACGCACTGGCCGTCGGCCGGGTCGCCCAGCCGCCCCAGCGCCATCGAGAAGCCGCGCTCGGTCGCCCCGTCGCGCCAGTCGTCGGCGCGCCGCAGCAGCTCGTCCATCTCGGCCGCCGGGATGTCGGCGTGCCGGCGGATCCGCACCTCGTACCCGGCCCGCTTGACCCGGTTGTAGGCCTGCCGGACGGTGCGCATGGCGCGCCCCTCCAGCGTGAACTCGTCGGTCTCCACGATCGCCTCGTCGCCCAGCTCCAGGGCGTCCAGGCCGTGCCGGGCGTAGATCTGCCCGGCCTCCTCGCTCGCCCCCATCACGGCGGGCACCCAGCCGTGCTCGCGGGCCTCGGCCAGCCACGGCTCGATCGCGCCGGGCCAGGCCTCGGGGTCGCCGATCGGGTCGCCGGAGGCCAGCGAGACACCGCCCACGACCCGGTAGGTGACGGCGGCCTTGCCGGTGGGGGACCAGATGACGCTCTTCTCGCGGCGCAGCGCGAAGTAGCCGAGCGAGTCCCGGGCACCCTGGCGGGCCAGCAGCGCCCGCAGCCGCTCCTCGTCCTCCTCGCTCAGCGGGTCCACGGCGCGGCGCGAGCGGAACGCGGCCAGCAGCACCCCCAGGAGCAGCAGGAACGACATGACGTTGATGCACACGTCCACCCACGGCGGGGTGACGATCCCGTGGTAGCCGGTGTCATCCGTGGCCAGGGTGACCAGGCGCATCACGCCGTAGCGCCAGCGCGCCAGGAAGGAGGCCTCCTCGGGCGCCGGGGCGCTGTTGGTGGCGCCCACCAGCAGGGCGGCGACCAGCGAGGTCACCAGCAGGCCGACGGCCGCGACGGCGGTGGCCAGCTTGGGGTTGGAGCGGTCGCCCTTGGCGTAGAACTCGCGGCGGCCCAGCAGCAGCGCGCCGACGAAGAGGGCGGTCAGGCCGAGCGAGACCCAGTTCTGGGCGTGCGCGCGGATCTCCCGGTAGTCCGGCTGGCAGAACGCCGCCACCAGCAGCGCCAGCATCAGGCCGCTGAGCGCCAGGTTCAGGATCCAGGCCGCCCGCTTGCGGCGGCCCATGGTCACGGCGAGCAGCAGGGTGAACAGGCCGGAGCCGAAGCCCGCCGTCAGCAGGTACGGCGTGTACAGGTCGGCGGTGTTGTGGTCCCGCAGGTCCTGCCCCAGCGACACCCACACCGCACTCAGGAAGTTGATGAACGTGACCGCCCGCAGGTACCAGACCGCGAACGCGGCCGCGCGCCGCGACCGGACGCCCCGTCCGGCGCCGTCCCCCTTGCCGTTGTCCCCCGTGCTGCTGCTGTTGCTGCTGCTGCCTCTGGTGGCGCCGCCCGCGTCCGCCCGGGGTGTCCGGTCGGTCGTGCGGTCGGTCTCTGCGCTGGCCAAACGGACCTCTCCCATGAAAAGCGATCATATGGGTCATCGCAGTCCACAGGAGGGGCGGTTGACGTGCCGACTGGTCAGGCCGGCGGTCGACCGCGGCTCACTCCGAAGGCTCCTCCGCCCGCTCCGGGAGCTCCGCCGCGAGTGCGGCGGCCGCCCGGACCAGGGGAAGCGCCAGCAATGCCCCGGTTCCTTCACCTACTGTGACGCCGTGATCGAGCACGGGGTTGAGTGCCATTCGGTCAAGTGCCTTGGCCTGACCCGGCTCCCCGCTGGCCTGGCCGGCCACCCACCAGTCCGGGGCCCGGAACGCCGCCCGCTGGGCCACCAGCCCGCAGGCCGCCGAAACGATCCCGTCCAGGATCACCGGGGTCCGGCGCACCGCGCACTGGAGCAGGAAACCGGTGATCGCGGCCACGTCCGCGCCGCCGACCGCGCCCAGCAGCGCCACCTGGTCGCCCAGCGCCGGGCGGGCCCGGCGCAGCGCGTCCCGGATCGCCGCGCACTTGCGCATCCACGCCAGGTCGTCGATGGGCGTGCCGCCCCGCCCGGTCACCACCGAGGCGTCCGTCCCGCACAGGGCCGCGACCAGGGTCGCGGCCACCGTGGTCCCGCCCACGCTCAGGTCGCCGAGCACCACCAGATCGGTCCCGGAGTCGGCCTCCTCGTCGGCGATCCGCATGCCCAGGCGCAGCGCCGCCTCGGTCTCCTCCGGCGTCAGCGCGTCCTCGATGTCGATACGCCCGCTGCCGCGCCGTACGCGGTGCTCGACGACGTCCTTGGGCAGCAGCTCGGGGTCGCAGTCCAGGCCCGCGTCCACCACCCGGATCCCGATGCCGAAGCTGCGGGCCAGGATCGACACCGGGCTGCGCCCGTCGAGCACCGCCCGTACCAGCTCGTGCGCGCCGCCCGCGGGTCCCGCGGACACCCCGAGGGAGGCCACCCCGTGGTCGGCGGCGAACAGCACCACCTTGGGACGCTCGACCGGCGTGACAGGAACCCGCCCCTGCGCGGCGGCCAGCCATTCGGCGAGCTCGTCGAGCCGCCCCAGCGCCCCCGGCGGCACGGCCAGCCGCTCACGGCGGTCCTCGGCGTCCCGCCGTACGCCCCCGTCGGGGCGCTCGATCAGATCGGAGAAGTCGTCGAGATTCAGCGTGGTCATCTGCCGAAGGGTACAGGCGGTCAGGCCCTGCCCAAGCCCGGTCCTCCGGAGTTGAACGGCGGGCCGCGCCCGGGCCTATTCCTTGAGAACGAGGGCCGTTCCGGCGACCACCAGCAGGACGTGCTCGCACTCCCCGGCGACCGCCGCGTTCAGCCGCCCCAGCTCGTCGCGGAAACGCCGACCGGAGGCGGTGGCGGGCACGACGCCCGAGCCGACCTCGTTGCTCACGACGACCGCCGTGCGCCGGGTGGCCCGGAAGGCCGCCACCAGCTCGGCGGTGCGCTCCCGCAGCTCCTTCTGCCCCGGGCCCGCCCACGTCTCGTCGTCCCAGGCCCCGGCCCGGTCCATCGCGTCCGTCAGCCACAGCGCCAGACAGTCGATCAGCAGCGGCGGCCCGCCCTCGGTCAGCAGCGGTACCAGCTCGCAGGTCTCCAGCGTCCGCCAGCCGGCCGGCCGCCGCTCGCGGTGCAGCCCCACGCGCTGGGCCCACTCCGCGTCGCCGTCACGGGTACCGCCGGTGGCCACATAGTGCACCTCGGGGAAGGTCTCCAGGCGGCGTTCCGCCTCGTACGACTTGCCCGAGCGCGCCCCGCCCAGCACCAGCGTGCGGCGCGGCAGGTCCGGCACCGCGTGGTACTCGCCGACGATCACCGTCGCCCCGTCCGGCACCGCCCGGGCCCCGGCGGCCGCGCAGCGCCGGTCCAGCTCCGCCCCCGGCGGAGTGCCGTGGTCGAGGTGCACGGCGATCACATCGGTGGCCGGGCCCACCGCGCCGACCGCCCGCAGCCGGGCCAGCGCCTCGGGGCGGCCCAGGACGTCGGCGAGCACCATGTCGTACGGCGGGGCGCCCGGCGCCGCGTCCGCCCCGGCCGGGGCCCCGCCGGGCGGCAGGTACAGCAGCCGGTCCCCGTCCGGCCCGGTGACCTCGTACCCGGTGCCCGGCGCGTCCATCGGCACCGCCCGCACCCGGTGCCCGCTGATCACCGCGAGCTCCCGCCCGTCCGGCACCCGCCCGGCCGCCGGCAGCCCCGGCGGCAGCTCCACGGCGGGCCCGTCGTGCGGGTGCGTCAGCAGCACCTGCCGTACCCCGGCCAGCGAGTGCCCGGCCCGCGCGGCGGCCAGCACCGCCCCGGGCGTCAGGTCGAGCAGCAGCGCCCCGTCGACGAGTACGGCGGTCGCGGCGCGCGCCCGGGTGCCCACGGAGACCGCGCACGCGGCGCAGGGACAGCCGGGGCGGGGCAGTCCTTCGGGTGTGCCGGTGCCCAGCAGAGTCAGTTCCACGTAGAAGATCCTCCCGCGTCGCCGCGCGTGATGCGCGCCCGGTTAGTCTGCGGGGCAGACTCACCAGGAGCCCGGACGGCGAGCGGACGGGCAGCGGACGGGCAACGGAGGCGGACATGGCGTGGACGTGGCGGTTCGAGAAGGCCGACGGTACGGAGGGCGCGCCCGCGGTGGAGCCGGAGGAGTTCACCACGCAGGGGGACGCGGAGTCCTGGATCGGCGAGTACTGGAAGGAGCTGCTGGACGGCGGCATCGAGCGGGTGAAGCTGTCGGACGACGCCGGCACGGAGCTCTACACGATGAGCCTGCGCGACGCGGTCGACGCCTGACCCCCCGCCCCGCTCCGGTCCCTGTGACCTGAACGCACACGGCCCCGCTCCGGCCCACGGACCGGAGCGGGGCCGTGTCGGTGTGCGGCGATTCAGCGGCTCGCGCCCTCGGGCCACAGGACGCGCACCGGAACGCCGGTCCGTTCGGCGTACGCGACGACATCGGCGGTGCCGCCGTACCCCCATGCCTGCCTGCCGTCCCAGACCGCGATCAGCTCATCGACCAGGCCCACGAGAACCTCGCTGCCGGCCATGTGCGCAGCCGGGTCGGAGGCCGCCATGCCGGTGTGGTGGATCTCGGACGCGCGGCGCGTCAACTCGTCGTACGCCGGCCAGTGCTCCTCGGGAAGGCCCCCTCGGTACTCCTCCGCCGGAATCACCACCTCCAGGCGCCCGCCGTGAGCGAGTACGTACTGGGCGAACCACGCATCGGGACCGTCTGCGATGCAGGAGACGCCTACCAGGTCGGCGCCGCCGTAACCTGTCACCGCGGCTTCGAGGAGTTTGCGTACCTTCTGCTCGACCTCGGTGCTCAGCCCCCGATGGCCGGTGATTCCCACACGCATGGCGCATTTCCCCTACAGGTAGACATCGTGCAACCGCTCGTCGAAGTCGCGGACCACCTTCGGTGGTGATGCGGTCCGGTACGAGCGTCGGACCGCGCGAGCGCGGTCGACGATCCTTCCGGAACGGTACTGGAGTCCGGTCTCCAGCGCGCGGGACGCCAACGCGAACGCGGCCTCCACGCGGCCTGCCGCCAGGTGGCCGGTGGCGACGTCGAGCACCAGAAGGGCCCGCTGCTTGGCGTGACCGGTCGCGAGCGCCTCGGTGTCCGCCTCCAGCACCCAGGACGGCAGCCCGAGCCGGGCCCCGCATGTGACACGAGCTGCCGCCACCTTGGTCTCGTCGAAGGTGAACACCCACGGCCACGGCGGAGGTTCCTCGGTGTCCAATCGCGCGACCTGAGCCCTGCTCGCGGTCAGCGCCCGGTCCGCGGCCCGCTCATTCCCGGCAGCGGCGTGGGCCGTGGCCTCGACCGAAGACAACCACGCGTCAGCCACCGCGGGCCTTCGCTCATCGAGGTACCCGCGAGCCGCCCGCGTCCAGTTCAGTGCCTGGACCCCGTTGCCCGCATCTGCCTCGAACTGGGCCATGCTCCCGGCCTGGTAGGCGGTGAGCAGAGGGTCACCGGCCGCGCGAGCCGCTTTGATCGCCGACCCGTACCACGTACGGGTCGAGCCGTGGTCGCCCATGTCCCAGGACAGCCACCCGACCAGGCTTGCCGCCTCGCTGCCCGCGGCTGCCAGTCGGGACCGTTGCCGCTCGTCGCCCGCCGCCCTGCTCACGTGCTGTACGAGCCGCAGGTGGGATCTGACCGCCTCGGCCAGTTCGCGGGAGGGAGTGGATCCGTCCAGGCGTCGGTAGGAGGCGGTGCCGAGTCTCAGGGTCGCTGCTTGACCAGCGCCTTCGCCCGGGTCGGGGAGGGCGGACAGGGCTGGGGCGGCAACGACCGCAGCCGCTCCGCCGAGGAAGTTCCGTCGTTCCACGTGCTCGAACCCATCTCGTACTGCCGCGTCCGCGAGACCTACGAGGGGCCCGGGGATGCCCAGGTGTACGGCTATCGCCGCGAGGGCATCCGTCGTGTACGCCCCGGGGCCGCGCTTCTCCAACCGGGAGACGGCCGACTGGGACAGCCCGCAGGCCTGCCCCAACTGGGTCTGCGTCATTCGGGCGTCCTTCCGGACCAGCTCGATGACCTTCCCGTAGTCCTTCGCCCGGGACGCTTCTCTGACCGCCGGCGAAATGCTCAACATCCCCCCAGCCTCGGGATCGACCAGCTCCGTGCACATGCCCGTACCCGCTGCGCGCATACCCGTATGCGCATCCCGCATCGCAGATGCTCCCACGTCCGCTCACGGCCGTTGACTGGTCACAGACGCCTGACGGTCATGACCGCTTCAGGCGACACCCCGCGATGCCCGGCGCCGAGATCGGGCCGCACCACCCGCTGACGACGGCAGGGAGCACCGTTATGGAAGTCCGTGAGACCGGCATGTCGACGTTCGGGCATGTGCCGCACCGGCTGCTCGGGCAGCGGGTCGTGGACACCCGGTCGCTGAGGGAGGGCGAGCTGCGGGCCGTCGTGGCCGGCGACGACGGCGGCCTCACGGCGTACATCCGGGGACGGGACCACCGGGAGTTCGAGGCCCCGCTCGCCTGTGTGCGGGCCGCCACGTGAGCGGGTGGCGGAGCCTGGCCCGGATGGAGGCCGAGGCCGCGAACCTCTTGGTGACGGGTCTCGGGCTGGAGGCACGCGCCTCCCCCGCCCACCCGGGCGGCATCTGCCGCACCGTCACCGTGCCGTGCCCCGCGTGCCGGCGGCCGGGCGCTCTGCAACGGCGGTTCGGCTCCACCTTCGTCCACTGCGCCCGCTGCTCGGCCGGCTTCGGGATCGCGCACGATCCGGTGCGCTGCTGGGAGCCGCTGCGATGACCGGCGGCCCGCTGAACGCCCGAAGGGGCGCCCCCCGCACCGGGGGGCGCCCCTTCGTCGTACGCCGGACCCTGAGGGTCCGTGAAATCCGTCGGAGCCGGAGCGGGAGGTCAGCCGCCGCGGACGCCGCAGAGGTGGAGCAGCGCCGCCACCCCTCGGTAGGGGTCGGTACGGCCGGCCCGCTCCTCGGCGGTCAGCAGCCGCTCCAGCTCGGCCTCCGGCGGCAGCTGCTCGGCGGCCTCGGTGCCGTCGGTGAAGACCCGCACCCCGTACCACGCCGACAGCGGCGCCCCGATCCCGGACAGCGTGGACGTCAGGTCCCCCAGCCGGTCCGCCCGGACGTCCAGCCCGAGCCGGTTGGTGTACGCGGTCGTGTCGAAGGCGGTCAGGGCCGTGGCCCAGTCGCCGGCCATCCCCGGCCGCATCGCCAGCGCGTCCCCGTTGCGGACCAGCAGCGACAGCAGACCGCCCGGGGCCAGCATCCGCGCCAGCCCGGCGAGCATGCCGTCCCGCTCGGGCACGTACATCAGCACCCCGTGGCACAGCACGACGTCGAAGCTGCCCGGAAGGAAGTGCGCGCCGGTCTCCCGGCCGTCGCCCTCCAGCAGCCGGACCCGCTCCCGGATCCCGGCCGGCTCCCGCTCCAGCGCGTCGCGCGCCACGTCGAGCATGCCGGGGTCCTGCTCCAGCCCGGTGACCTGGTGGCCGGCCCGGGCCAGCCGCAGCGCCTGCGTGCCCTGGCCCATGCCCACGTCGAGGACCCGCAGCCGCTGCCCCACGGGGAAGCGCTGTGCGATCTGCTCCTCGATCTGGCGCCCTACGAGCTCTTGCCGGACCGCGTTGCGCAGACCCCCCAGACCCTCCAGCCACAACCGGGAACCCCCGGTGAAAGCGTCCGGGCCCCCCGCTGCGCTCAGGGCCGTTCCCCGCGCTTGACCTGCGGCTTCGGCAGTCGCAGCCGACGCATCTGGAGGGTGCGCATCAGGCCGTACGCGGCGGCGCCGCGCTTGGGCTCGTCCGGGAACCGCTCGTTGAGCGCGCGGCGCAGGCGGATGAACAGGGCGATCGAGTCGACGATGATCAGCGCGATCACACCGAGCCACAGCGTCAGCGCGATGGTCTGGATCGAGGGGACCTTGATCATGGTGAGCACGAGGATGACCACCGCGAGCGGCAGGAACATCTCGGCCACCGAGAAGCGGGAGTCCACGTAGTCGCGGACGAACCTGCGCACCGGGCCCTTGTCGCGGGCCGGCAGGTAGCGCTCGTCGCCGTTGGCCAGCGCCTCCCGCTGCCTGGCCATCTCGACGCGGCGGCGTTCGCGGGCGCGCTTGGCGTCCTCCTTGCGATTGCCGGTCGAGGCCACGACCGCCTTGCGCTGCGACTGGGCCACAGCACGCTTCGGCGTCGGGCGGCCCTTGGGGGCCTGCGGGTCACGGGGCTGCGAGGGGTCAGCGGTCACCTTGTCGGTGGCGGCTGCCTTCTCTTCCTTGGACGAACGGCTACCAAACACAAAACCCAAGGGTACGGGGTCGCGGGGTTGCACCCCCACCCCGGAGGGGAACGATCCCGCAACGGCGGGCGTCTTCCTTGATGGGACGGGAGTGCTTCTCACGTTCCTCGCGGTTCTTCTCGGGGGACTACCTACTCCTTACGCCTGACATGGGCGGTGGTGTAGTCGTCCTGGAGGAGGAGCGCATCCGCCCGCGAACAGTGCGGTAATGGAGACAGGGCCCTTACTGTGGGTTCTGTTGATGACCTGAGGCCGAAGTCCGTCAGAAGGGGGCGCGCGAAGCCCATGAGCGGTGTGATGAAGCGTATGGGGATGATCTTCCGCGCGAAGGCGAACAAGGCCCTTGACCGGGCCGAGGACCCGCGCGAGACCCTCGACTACTCGTACCAGAAGCAGCTGGAGCTGCTCCAGAAGGTGCGCCGCGGTGTCGCCGACGTCGCGACCTCCCGCAAGCGCCTGGAGCTGCAGCTGAACCAGCTCCAGGGCCAGTCGGCCAAGCTGGAGGACCAGGGCCGCAAGGCCCTCGCCCTGGGCCGCGAGGACCTGGCGCGCGAGGCCCTCTCCCGCCGTGCCTCGCTCCAGCAGCAGGTCAGCGACCTGGAGGTGCAGCACCAGACCCTCCAGGGCGAGGAGGAGAAGCTGACGCTGGCGGCGCAGCGCCTCCAGGCCAAGGTGGACGCCTTCCGTACGAAGAAGGAGACCATCAAGGCCACCTACACCGCGGCCCAGGCCCAGACCCGGATCGCGGAGTCCTTCTCCGGCATCTCCGAGGAGATGAGCGACGTCGGCGTGGCCATCCAGCGGGCGGAGGACAAGACCGCCCAGCTCCAGGCCCGGGCCGGCGCGATCGACGAGCTGCTGGCCTCCGGCGCCCTGGACGACCAGTCCGGCCTCGGTTCCAAGGACGACATCCAGGCCGAGCTGGACCGCCTCTCCGGCGGCACGGACGTTGAGCTGGAGCTCCAGCGGATGAAGGCCGAGCTGGCGGGCGGCCCGTCGGCGCAGCAGCAGGCCATCGAGGGCGGCACCCCCGGTGCCGCGCAGCAGCAGTCGCAGCAGAGCCCGCACCGGTTCGACAAGCAGTAGGACAGGGGCCCGTCATGATTGTCCGCATCATGGGGGAAGGGCAGGTCAGGCTCGCCGACGCACACGTCGCGGAGCTGAACGCGCTGGACGACGAGCTCCTGGAGGAGATGGAGTCCGGTGACGAGGCGGGGTTCCGGCGCACGCTGGAGGCCTTGCTGGACGCCGTACGCCGGCTCGGCAGCCCGCTGCCGGACGACGCGCTGGAGCCGTCGGAGCTGATCCTGCCGGCGCCGGACGCGACGCTGGACGAGGTCCGGGAGATGCTCAGCGACGACGGGCTCATTCCCGGCTGATCCCCGGCGGCTCCGGACGGTCGTGGTCCGGAGCCGGGTCCGGGGTCTTCTCCGGGTCCGGGGCGCCTCCGATGAAGTCCTGGAACCGGCGGCGCGGACCCGCCCAGCGGCGGTCGTGGTGGAAGGCGCGCAGCCCGGCCCTGGCCCGGGCGCGCGGCCGGTTGGCGTAGAACCGGTTCGCGTACGGGGACCCGGGCCGGGCCAGCCGGACCGCGCCGATCAGCGCGACGAACGGGACCACGGTGCCCACCAGCGCCGTGCGTGCCTTGCCCTTCCACAGGGCGACCAGGGCCAGGAAGAAGTTCAGGGCGGTGTTCATGACCACCAGCCCGCGGTTGTGCCGCTCGTCGGCGGTCAGCTCGTTGACCCCGAAGGGCAGAAAACCGCCGAGGACCAGCGCCACCAGCGCCGCGGTCAGCACGACGATCTCCACGCTCTTGCGGCCCTGCTCGCTCCAGTAGACGTCGTCGAGGTGCAGGATCAGCGCGAACTCGTCCAGGACCAGGCCCGCGCCCAGCCCGAACAGCACGGCGGAGAGCATCGCCCCGAAGCTGTTCCCGGTGCTGCCGACCGCCCCGAAACCGCCGATGATCACCAGGACCACGCCGGGCACCACGTGGTGGACGTGCAGCCCGCCCGGGGTGATGTTCTTGAACGGCCCCCGCCCGGCCCGGATCAGCCGGGTGATGGTCCGGGTGACCAGGAACGACATCACGAACGAGACGAGCGCCAGCAGCAGCGGCAGCTTCCCCGGTTCGACGATGTTCCGGTACCACCAGTGACCCATGCCCAGCTCCCCATGTGGTGCGTAAGGGGCAATTTACCGGCTGCTTCGAACAGGTAGCGTTCGCCGGGATGACCGGATCCCCGCCCCCGCCGCCCCCCGCTCCCGCGTCCCCGGCCCCGGAGCGCGCCTCGCTGCTCGACGGCGTCCGCTTCGCCTTCGGCACGCTCACCGTGCTGCCCGCCCGCATCACGCGGTGGGACCGGCCCGCGGCGCGCACCGGCATGGTGTGCGCCCCGCTGGCCGGGCTGGTCGTCGGGCTCTGCGCCGCGGCCCTCGGCACCGCCCTGGTCCTGCTGTCCGCGGGCCCGCTGCTGGCCGCCGTCGCCACCGTCGCCGTCCCCGCCGCCCTGACCCGCGGGCTGCACCTGGACGGCCTGGCCGACACCGCCGACGGCCTGGGCAGCGCCAAGCCCGCCGAGACCGCCCTGCGGATCATGAAGCAGTCCGACATCGGCCCCTTCGGCGTCATCACCCTGCTCCTGGTCCTCCTGACCCAGGTCGCCGCGCTGTACGACCTCTACGCCGGCGGCTGGGCGCCCGGCGCCCTGGCCGCCGTGACCGCCGCCGTGACCGCCCGCCTCGCCCTGACCCTCGCCGCCCGCTCCGGCGTCCCCGCGGCCCGGCCCGGCGGCCTGGGCGCCGCGGTCGCCGGTGTGGTCCCGGGCCCGGCCGCGGCGGCCCTCGCCGTCCTCACCGCGCTCGCCGCGGCCGCCGCCGCCCTGCCGCTCGGCCTGCCGGCCGCCGTCCAGCACGCGGGCGCGGTCCTGGCGGGACTGGCCGCCGCCGAACTGCTGCTGCGGCGCTGCGTCCGCCGCCTCGACGGGGTCACCGGGGACGTCTTCGGCGCCGTCGAGGAGACCGCCACGACCTGTGCCCTGGTCGTCCTCGCGCTGGGCTGACCGCCCCCGGGCGGGCGGGGCGACGTACGCTCTGGTCCGTGGAACACCCCCTGCCCCCGCCGGAAGAACAGTCCCCGGACCCGTCGGCGACGCCCATCAGGGTGCTGCTCGCCGACGACCAGGCGCTCCTGCGCAGCGCCTTCAAGGTGCTCATCGACTCCGAACCCGGCATGCGCGTCGTGGGGGAGGCCTCCGACGGCGCGCAGGCCTGCGCGCTCGCCCGGGAGCTGAAGGCCGACGTGGTGCTCATGGACATCCGGATGCCCGGCACCGACGGCCTCGCCGCCACCCGCGCGATCAGCGCCGACCCGGAGCTGGCGGACGTCCGCGTGGTGATGCTGACGACCTTCGAGGTGGACGAGTACGTCGTCCAGGCCCTGCGCGCGGGGGCGTCCGGGTTCCTCGGCAAGGGCGCCGAACCCGAGGAACTGCTGAACGCCATCCGCATCGCCCACGCCGGCGAGGCGCTGCTGTCCCCGGCCGCCACCAAGGGCCTGATCGCCACCTTCCTCGCCCAGGGCGGCCGCTCCGGCCCCGCCGACGGGGTCCCCGACGGCGCCCGCGCCCAGCGGCTGGCCGCGCTCACCGGACGCGAGCGCGAGGTGCTCGTCCTGGTCGCGGCCGGGCTGTCGAACGACGAGATCGCCGGACGGCTGGAGGTCAGCCCGCTCACCGTCAAGACCCACGTCAACCGGGCCATGGCCAAGCTCGGTGCCCGTGACCGGGCGCAATTGGTGGTCATCGCGTACGAATCGGGACTTGTCCGCCCGCGCGCGGAGTAGCCGGGCGCCGAGATGCGTACTGCGTTCGCGGTATGCGTGAGATAAGGACGCGACCTGGGGCCGAGGTCCCGGTGCCACCCGGTGGGATGGGATGGGAGGGACCAGCTTTCGGCCACAGCAGAGAGATCCCACCCATGTCCTGGCTGTCCCGCTTCAGCCTCGCCCAACGCGCGCTGATCGGACTCGTGTCGATCGTCGCGCTCCTCTTCGGCGTCATAGCCATCCCGCAGCTCAAGCAGCAGCTGCTGCCCTCCATCGAACTCCCGATGGTCTCCGTGCTCGCGCCGTACCAGGGCGCCTCGCCCGACGTGGTCGAGAAGCAGGTCGTCGAACCGATCGAAGGCGCCCTCAAGGGCGTCGACGGGATCACCGGCATCACCTCCACCGCGACCGAGGGCAACGCCCTGATCCGCGCCACCTTCGACTACGGCGACTCCGGCACCAAGCAGCTCGTCGCCGACGTCCAGCAGGCCGTCAACCGGGTCCGCGCCACGCTGCCCGCCGACGTCGACCCGCAGGTCGTGGCCGGCTCGACCGACGACATCCCCACCGTCGTCCTCGCCGTCACCTCCGACAAGGACCAGCAGGCCCTCGCCGACCAGCTTCAGCGCACCGTCGTCCCGGCCCTGGAGGACATCGACGGCGTCGGCCAGGTCACCGTCGACGGCGTGCAGGACCTCCAGGTCGCCGTCACCCCCGACACCGCCAAGCTCGCCGCCGCCGGCCTCGACGCCGGCAAGCTGGGCGAGGCCCTCAAGGCGGGCGGCGCGACCGTCCCGGCGGGCTCCCTCGACGAGGCCGGCCAGAACCGCACCGTCCGCGTCGGCGGCGGCTACACCTCCCTGGCCCAGGTCCAGGACCTGCGGCTGAGCGCCGGCACCGGCAAGGGCGCCGTCCGGCTCGGCGACGTCGCCACCGTCACCCAGCAGCCCGCCAAGGCGGTCTCGCTGACCCGCACCAACGGCAAGCCCAGCCTCGCCGTCGTCATGACGATGGACAAGGACGGCAGCGCCGTCGCCATCTCCGACGCCGTCACCGCCAAGCTGCCCGGGCTGCGCGCGGACCTCGGCTCCGGCGCCGCCCTGACCGTCGTCAGCGACCAGGGCCCGGCCGTGGCCACCGCCATCTCCAGCCTCACCACCGAGGGCCTGCTCGGCCTGCTCTTCGCGGTGATCGTGATCCTGGTCTTCCTGGCCTCGCTGCGCTCGACGCTGGTCACCGCGGTCTCCATCCCGCTGTCCGTCGTCCTCGCGCTCATCGTGCTGTGGACCCGCGACCTGTCGCTGAACATGCTCACCCTCGGCGCGCTCACCATCGCCATCGGCCGCGTCGTCGACGACTCGATCGTGGTCCTGGAGAACATCAAGCGCCACCTCGGCTACGGCGAGGAGCGCGAGAGCGCGATCATCGCCGCCGTCAAGGAGGTCGCCGGCGCGGTCACCTCCTCCACCCTGACCACCGTCGCCGTCTTCCTCCCCATCGGGCTGGTCGGCGGCATGGTCGGCGAGCTCTTCGGCTCCTTCTCGCTGACCGTCACCGCCGCCCTGCTGGCGTCCCTGCTGGTCTCGCTGACCGTCGTACCGGTGCTGGCGTACTGGTTCCTGCGCGCCCCCAAGGGCACCGCCGAGGACCCGGCCCGGGCCCGCCGCGAGGCCGAGGAGAAGGAGGCCCGCAGCCGGCTCCAGCGCCTGTACGTGCGGGTGCTGGGCTTCGCCACCCGGCGCCGCCTGACCAGTGTGGTCATCGCCGTCGTGGTGCTCCTGGGCACCTTCGGCATGACCCCGCTGCTGAAGACCAACTTCTTCGACCCGGGCGAGCAGAAGGTCCTCACCCTCAAGCAGGAGCTGGCCCCCGGCACCTCGCTGGCCGCCTCCGACGCGGCCGCCCAGAAGGTCGAGAAGGTCCTCGCCGACACCGACGGCGTCAAGGACTACCAGGTCACCGTCGGTTCCTCCGGCTTCCTCGCGGCCTTCGGCGGCGGTACGGGCTCCAACCAGGCCTCGTACCAGATCACCCTGAAGGACTCGGCCTCCGCCGAGGACACCGTCCGCCGCATCGAGAAGGGCCTGGCCGGCCTCGACGGCATCGGCGAGACCAACGTCGTGGCCGGCGAGGCCTTCGGCAACCAGGACCTCAGCGTGGTCGTCAAGGCCGCCGACGCGGCGGTGCTGGCGAAGGCCGCCGAGCAGGTCCGCGCCGAGGTGGCCGGCCTGAAGGACGTCACCAACGTCCAGAGCGACCTGTCCCAGTCGGTGCCCCGGATCTCCGTCACCGCCACCCCCAAGGCCGCCGAGGCGGGCCTGGACCAGACGATGCTGGGCGGCATCGTCGCCCAGGCCGTCCACGGGATCCCGGCCGGCAAGGCCGTCCTGGACAACACCGAGCGGGACATCGTCATCACCTCCGCGCAGCCCGCCAGGACCCTGGCCGAGCTCCAGGCGCTGCCCGTCGGCCCGCTCCGGCTCGGTGACGTCGCCGAGGTCGAGGAGGTGCCCGGTCCGGTCGGCATGACCCGTATCGACGGCGCCCGCGCCGCGACCGTCACGGCCAAGCCGACCGGCGACAACACCGGCGCGGTCAGCTCCGCCCTGCAGACCAAGCTGAAGGCCCTGGACCTGCCCGACGGCGCCACCGCCTCGATCGGCGGGGTCTCCGAGGACCAGGACGAGGCGTTCGCACAGCTGGGGCTGGCCATGTTCGCGGCCATCGCCATCGTGTTCATGCTGCTGGTCGCGACCTTCAAGTCGCTGGTCCAGCCGCTGATCCTGCTGGTGTCCATCCCGTTCGCGGCCACCGGCGCGCTCGGCCTGCTCATCGTCACCGGCACCCCGATGGGTGTCCCGGCGATGATCGGCATGCTGATGCTCATCGGCATCGTGGTCACCAACGCGATCGTCCTGATCGACCTCGTCAACCAGTACCGCGCCCAGGGCCTGGGCGTCGTCGAGGCGGTCGTCGAGGGCGGCCGGCACCGGCTGCGCCCCATCCTGATGACGGCCCTGGCGACGATCTTCGCCCTGCTGCCGATGGCGCTCGGCGTCACCGGCGAGGGCGGGTTCATCTCCCAGCCGCTCGCGGTGGTCGTGATCGGCGGCCTGATCAGCTCCACCCTGCTCACGCTGCTCCTGGTGCCGACCCTCTACACGATGGTCGAGCTGCGCAAGGAGCGCCGCCGGCAGAAGCGGGCCGCGAAGCGGGCCGGCCGGCTGACGGTGGTCCCGGCCGCGGACACGCCGGCCTCGTCGGGTACCTCGTCGGGCTCCTCGCCGGACGACGACCCGGTCCGGGTCTGACGGAGCCGAGGGCCCTTCGGGGTCCGGAGTACGACGAAGGGGCGCCCCCCCGGTGCGGGGGGCGCCCCTTCGGGCGTTCAGCGGGGCGGGCCGGGCGTTACGGCAGCGCCAGCATCCGCTCCAGCGCGAGCTTGGCGAAGCTCTCGGTCTCCTTGTCGACCTGGATCTGGTTGACCAGCGTGCCCTCGGCGAGGGATTCCAGGGTCCACACCAGGTGGGGCAGGTCGATGCGGTTCATCGTCGAGCAGAAGCAGACCGTGCGGTCGAGGAAGACGACGTCCTTGCCCTCCGGGGCGAATCGATTCGCCAGGCGCTTGACCAGGTTCAGCTCGGTGCCTATCGCCCACTTCGAGCCGGCCGGGGCCGCCTCCAGGGTCTTGATGATGTACTCCGTCGAGCCGACGTGGTCCGCGGCCGCCACGACCTCGTGCTTGCACTCGGGGTGGACCAGCACGTTCACGCCCGGGATGCGCTCGCGCACGTCGTTGACCGAGTCCAGCGAGAACCGGCCGTGCACCGAGCAGTGGCCCCGCCACAGGATCATCTTCGCCGCGCGCAGCTGCTCGGCGGTCAGACCGCCGCCCGGCTTGTGCGGGTTGTAGACGACGCAGTCCTCCAGCGACATGCCCATGTCGCGGACGGCGGTGTTGCGGCCCAGGTGCTGGTCGGGGAGGAACAGGATCTTCTCGCCCTGCCCGAACGCCCACTCCAGGGCCTTCTTCGCGTTGGACGACGTACAGATCGTGCCGCCGTGCTTGCCGGTGAAGGCCTTGATGTCGGCGGAGGAGTTCATGTACGACACCGGCACGGTGACGTCGGCGACACCGGCCTCGGTCAGCACGTCCCAGCACTCGGCGACCTGCTCGGCGGTGGCCATGTCGGCCATCGAGCAGCCGGCGGCCAGGTCCGGGAGGACCACCTTCTGGTCGTCGCCGGTCAGGATGTCGGCCGACTCCGCCATGAAGTGCACGCCGCAGAAGACGATGTACTCGGCCTCCGGCCGGGCGGCCGCGTCCCGGGCCAGCTTGAAGGAGTCACCGGTGACGTCCGCGAACTCGATGACCTCGTCGCGCTGGTAGTGGTGGCCGAGGATGAAGACCTTGTTCCCGAGCTTCTCCTTGGCCGCGCGGGCGCGCGCCACCAGGTCCGGGTCCGACGGCGAGGGCAGGTCGCCCGGGCACTCGACACCCCGCTCGCTCCGGGGGTCGGCCTCGCGGCCGAGCAGCAGCAGGGCGAGGGGCGTCGGCTGGACGTCCAAAGGCTGGGCGGTGGTCACGACACGCACCCTTTCTGTTCCGCGACGACGAGATCTCGGTCCTGGCCGGTCCAGGAAGATGCGACTTCTCGTCTATTTGACGCTATCTATCATAGCCGTTTCATGTCACTTTGACGATGGCGATAGTGTCGATGTGACGAATTCGCCGTCCCCGGGCGAGCGGCTCCACCGCTCCGCCCGGGTGTGCGAGCATGAATGTCTGAAACAAGCGTCAGGCCCGGAATGAATCCGCGGCCGCGTCGGTTGCAGCCGACGGCAAGAGTCCGACGTTTCCCTGCCCCGGCGGGGAGCCGCCCCACTTCGGGAGTGAATGCAGATGTCCGTTCAGGACGACAAGACCACTGTGAGCGACGGCATCCTCCTGTCCGACGCCGCCGCCGCCAAGGTCAAGGCCCTGCTCGACCAGGAAGGCCGGGAGGACCTGGCACTGCGCGTCGCCGTCCAGCCCGGTGGCTGCTCGGGCCTGCGCTACCAGCTCTTCTTCGACGAGCGCTCGCTCGACGGTGACGTGGTGAAGGACTTCGACGGTGTGAAGGTCGTCACCGACCGCATGAGCGCCCCGTACCTGGGCGGCGCCTCCATCGACTTCGTCGACACCATCGAGAAGCAGGGCTTCACGATCGACAACCCGAACGCCACGGGCTCCTGCGCCTGCGGCGACTCCTTCAGCTAAGGCTCAGCCGTGCGTGAGCCGCGCCTGTAGCGGTACGCGAGGGGCCCCGCCGGAATCGTCCGGCGGGGCCCCTCGCGTATGCCGCCAGGCCCCTCGCGTATGCCGTCGAGGCCCCTCGCGCATGGCCGCGGGCCGGTGTCCGCGCTCAGGAGGCGCGCGGCAGCTCCTTGGCGGTCTTCGCGTCGATCACCTTCCGGTTCCCGAGCGGCTCCTGGAGCGTCACCGACCGGGACATCTCCTCCGCGATCAGGATGCACGCACGGCCCGGCTCCCGCGGCGTATCGGTGATCTTGACCAGCACGGACGCCGCGCTCTCGCGCGCCTCGAGGGCGTAGTCGCTGCACACCCCGCCCCAGAAGTGCACCGTCAGCTTCCGGTCGCTCTCGCTGTACGAGAATCCGGGCACCGTCTGGCCACCGCCGTTACCGCCGCCGCCGTCCGCCGGTGCCTCCGCGGCGGCCGGCTGCGCCACCGTGTGCCCGGCCGCGGTGCCCTGGCCGGCCACCTCGAACAGCCAGGCCGGCACCAGGCCCCGGCCGCCGTCCACCGTGCCCGGGGCCAGCCCCAGCACCGCCTTGGCCACCTGCTCCGTCCGCGGCGGCTTCATCGGCCGCGGCTCGGGGTTGCAGGGCAGCGGGCCGTCGGAGGACACCGGGGCGTCCGGCTCCAGCGGCACCGACGTGGCGCAGCCGCTCGGATCCGGGTTCCGCACCGGGCCCGAACGTCCGTTGAGCCGCTTCAGTGCCTCCTCGGCCCCGATCACCGGCCGGTCGGCGGTCTTCACGGGGGCCTTCAGCTCACCGCTGCCGCCCACCACCTGGCCGTCCGCGCCCACGTTCACCTTGGTGGCCCAGCCCTGCGTGGGCAGCCCGCCGATCACCGGGTCGGCGCTGACCACGCGCACGGCGCCCTGGGTGAGCCGGGCGTCCAGCCGCGCGCCGCTCTGCCCGACCGCCGTCAGCACCGCGGCCGCGGCCGTCTTCGCCGCCTCCTCGGGCACCGCCTTGCCCGGGTTCCCCTCGGCGGGCGGCACCGGACCGCAGGTGTCCTTGCCCTTCTGGCAGTTGTCCCCGCCGCCCAGCTGGGCGTGCGTGTACGTCCAGGAGCCCGGCGCCTTGCGGGTCACCTGGAGCCGCGGGCCGGAGGAGTCCCGGACCGTGCCGGCCTGCCACACCTCGCCCGACAGCCGGGGCTCGCCCTCGATCCCGAGCGCCGCCGCCAGCCGGGCCACCTCCTCCTTGGACACCTCGCCGTCCGCCTTGAACGCGGGCGCGGACGCGGGCCCCTGCGGCAGCGGTCCGGTGGCCTCGTACGTCACCCCGCCGCCGGACGGGTCGGGCTCACCGGGCGCGATGCCGGGCGTGGAGGCGGCCGGGCGGGGCGCCGTCCGCAGGGAGGCCGCGGCGTCCGCCGTATCGGCGCGTTCGCTGCTGCTGCCCTGGGCCGTCGTCGCCCAGTACGCCGTACCGCCGCCCGCCAGCAGCACGGCCGCCGCGATCGAGCCGACCGCCCAGTGCCGCCGCCGTCGGTGGGGGTGAGGGGTGGTGTGCTGCTGGTCGCTGGTCACCGCATCGCTCCTTCGCCGTGTGGCTGATGCGGGTGTGACGCGACGCCGTCCGTTCCGGTTCCCCTACGCGCCTGCCGGCCTACTGGCCTACTCGCCGTACTGGGCGGTGGCGGCGATCAGGCGGGCCGAGGACGGGGGCACGCTGATCCCGTGGATCTGGGAGGGGGCCACGCGCGCGGGGTGCGGCTCGGCCGGGACCGTCCAGTGCGGGGCCATCCGGGCGCAGTCGCCGAGGAGCTGAGCGAGGCCTTCGGGGTGCCCGTAACCATCGGTAGACGTCATGGGGGCACGGTAGGCACGGCGGGCCGCGCGGAGAAAGACCTACTACGGGGTAGTTTCGGGCATTCGGCCGAACGGCCGGGACCGGGTAGCGTTGACTGTCCTCTGTCGCCCCTCGCCCACGCAGGAGCATCAACGCCGTGCGTATCGCAGTCACCGGCTCCATCGCCACCGACCACCTCATGACCTTCCCCGGCCGCTTCGCCGACCAGCTGGTCGCGGACCAGCTGCACACGGTCTCCCTCTCCTTCCTCGTCGACAACCTCGACGTGCGCCGGGGCGGTGTGGGCCCGAACATCTGCTTCGGCATGGGTCAGCTCGGCACCCGGCCGATCCTGGTCGGCGCGGCCGGCTACGACTTCGACGAGTACCGCGCCTGGCTGGACCGGCACGGCGTCGACACGCAGTCCGTCCGTATCTCCGAGGTGCTGCACACCGCGCGCTTCGTCTGCACGACGGACTCCGACCACAACCAGATCGGCTCCTTCTACACGGGTGCGATGAGCGAGGCCCGGCTGATCGAGCTGAAGGCCGTCGCCGACCGCGTGGGCGGCCTGGACCTGGTCCTGATCGGCGCGGACGACCCGGAGGCGATGCTGCGCCACACGGAGGAGTGCCGGACGCGGGGCATCCCGTTCGCGGCGGACTTCTCGCAGCAGATCGCGCGGATGGACGGCGACAACATCCGCACGCTGATGGAGGGCGCGACGTACCTCTTCTCGAACGAGTACGAGAAGGGCCTCATCGAGTCGAAGTCCGGCTGGAGCGACGAGGAGATCCTCGGCAAGGTCGGCACGCGCGTGACCACGCTGGGCTCGCGGGGCGTGAAGATCGAGCGGACCGGCGAGGCCCCGATCGTCGTGGGCTGCCCGGAGGAGACCGCGAAGGTCGACCCGACGGGTGTCGGCGACGCGTTCCGCGCGGGCTTCCTGACGGGGCTGGGCTGGGGCGTGGGCCTGGAGCGGGCCGCGCAGGTCGGCTGCATGCTGGCGACGCTGGTCATCGAGACGCTGGGCACCCAGGAGTACACGCTGGCCCGTGCCCACTTCATGGAGCGCTTCACCAAGGCGTACGGCGACACGGCCGCCGCGGAAGTCCGCGCCCACCTGTCCTGACACCGGGCCCCCGGGCCCACGCTCGCCGGCCCCGGGTCCGACCCGCATCCCGGGCCGCCCGGCCGGGCCGCCGGGCCCGACCCGCCCCACCGGCCGGGGCCGGGACCCACGTCCCGCCCGGCCCTCCGGGTCCGACCTGGGCCGGCCGACCACCGCCCCCTGGGCCCTGCGCGGTGGGGGTCGGGCCCTGCGGGGCTCGTTCCCCCACCCCGCCCCTTCCCGAAACCGGGGCTCCGCCCCGAGACCCCGCCCGGGGCCGATACGGGCGCTGCGCGCCCGTGCGCTCAAACGCCGCGCGGGCTGGAAGTGCCGCGCGCCGCACTTCTCAGCCGCGCGGCGACACCAACCCAGCCTCGCCGGCGTTTGAGGCGCGGGGGTGTGGGGGCGGAGCCCCCGCGGGGGTGGTCCGACGAGCGGGCTCCGGCTCCGGCACGGGCACCTTTCCAGCCTCGCCGGCGTTTGAGGCGCGGGGGAGTGGGGCGGGGCCCCGGGGTCAGTGGGTGCGGCGGACCTTGTACGACGTGCCCTTCGGGTGGGGGGACTCGCCCAGGTAGTCGTGGCCGCGCAACGTGCACCACGCCGGGATGTCCAGGCGGGCCACCTCGTCGTCCGACAGGACCGTGACCGTCCCGCCCACCGCCACCGTGCCGATCGCCCGCGCCAGCTCGATCACCGGCTGCGGGCAGCGCAGGCCCAGGGTGTCCACCTCCACCGAGGGCGTGGACACCGACGGCTCCGGCGGCGGCGGGGTCGCGCCCAGGCGGGCGCGGACGTCCGCCACCACCCCCGGCAGGACCTCCAGGAACGCGTTCACCGACTCCGCCGTCGTCCCCACCGGCAGCGACACCCGCACGTTCCCCTCCGACAGCACCCCCATCGCCCGCAGCACATGGCTCGGCGTCAGCGTGGAGCTCGTGCAGGAGGAGCCCGACGACACCGAGAAGCCCGCCCGGTCCAGCTCGTGCAGCAGCGTCTCGCCGTCGACGTACAGGCAGGAGAACGTCACCAGGTGCGGCAGCCGCCGGTCCGCGTCGCCCACCACCTCCACGTCCGGCACCAGCCGGGCGACCCGCCGCCGGATCCGGTCCACCAGCACCCGCAGCCGCCGCCCCTCGGCCTCCGCCTCCGCCCGCACCGCCCGCAGCGACGCCGCCGCCGCCACGACCGCCGGCAGGTTCGGGTAGCCGGGCGAGCGGCCCGACTCCCGTTCGTCGGCGGGGCCTTGGGGCGCGTACCGCACCCCCTTGCGGACGGCCAGCAGGCCGACCCCCGGCGGCCCGCCCCATTTGTGCGCGCTCGCCGTCAGCAGCGACCAGCCCGCCGGCGGCCGCTCCCACGGCAGCGACTGCGCCGCGTCCACCAGCAGCGGCACGCCCGCCGCCGCGCAGGACTGCGCCACCTCGGCCACCGGCTGTACCGTGCCCACCTCGTGGTTGGCCGACTGCAGGCAGGCCAGCGCCGTGTCCGCGCGCAGCGCCCCCGCGTAGGCGTCGGCGTCCACCGCGCCCACGCGCGAGACCGCCACCCGCGTCACCGAACCGCCGCCCGCCTCATGGGCCTCCGCCGCGTGCAGCACGGAACTGTGCTCGACCGCCGATACGACCAGGTGGCTGCCCACCCGCCGGCGGCCCGCCAGCGCCCCCGCCAGACCCGCGTGAACCGCGTGCGTCCCCGAAGGAGTGAACGCCAGCTCGTCGGGGCGGCAGCCCACGGCCTCCGCCGCCGCCTCGCGCGCCGCGTCCAGCAGCAGCCGGGCCCGCCGGCCCTCGCGGTAGAGGCGTACGGGGTCGGCCCAGCCCTCGTCCAGCGCGGCCAGCAGGGCCTGCCGGGCGACCGGGTGGAGGGGAGCGGCGGACGCGGCGTCGAAGTACGGCATTGCGCCACCGTAGGCCAAGGCCCGGGCTTCACCAGGTCAGGGACCGTCAGATGGCTTCCGGAGAGCCCCGTTCCGGGGTGTCCGGCCCGTCCCCCGGACGGCCGACCCACCCCTTCGGGGGCTGTAGCGGCGCGTTGGGCACCCTCCCCGCGCGACCCCAAATAGCGTCCAGTAGGGTTTGGTCCGCATAAACATCCAAACCCCTGCCCGCGTCAGGGCCGGCGACCGACCCGCGAGACGGCCGCAGCCGGTCGCGCGGGCCGAGACTCTCGGGAAGGCGCTACGTGAGTCCCTACGGCTCCGACCGCTCGCCGCGGCGCCCGATGCGGCGGAAGCTGCTGCAGGCGCTGACTGCGGGCGCGGTTCTGGCGACCGCCACTGGTTGCACATATAAAGACTTCCCCACCCTCGGAATGCCCGACCCGGTCACCGAGGAGGCGCCGCGCATCCTCTCGCTGTGGCAGGGTTCATGGGCCGCCGCCCTCATCACCGGCATCCTGGTGTGGGGTCTGATCCTGTGGAGCGTCATCTTCCACCGGCGCAGCCGCACCAAGATCGAGGTTCCGCCGCAGACCCGGTACAACATGCCCATCGAGGCGCTGTACACCGTGGTTCCGCTCATCATCGTCTCGGTGCTCTTCTACTTCACCGCGCGTGACGAGTCCAAGCTCCTCGAGCTCACCGCCAAGCCGCCGCACACCATCAACGTGGTCGGCTTCCAGTGGAGCTGGGGCTTCAACTACATCGAGAACGTCGATGGGGATGCCGCGACGCCGAAGGCGGGCGCCGTTCCGAAGGAGCTCGCCTCCATCCCGGACCGGTACACCAAGGACTTCCCGGCGGGCGCCGAGGGCGTCTACGAGAAGGGCACGCCGGCCGATGTGAACGCGGAGAAGGGCTGGCCGGGCCCGACCCTCTACCTGCCCAAGGGCGAGAAGGTCCGCTTCATCCTGTCGTCCAACGACGTCATCCACTCCTTCTGGGTCGTCCCCTTCCTGTTCAAGCAGGACGTCATCCCGGGTCACACCAACGTCTTCGAGGTCACGCCGAACGAAGAGGGCGTCTTCATGGGCAAGTGCGCCGAGCTCTGCGGCGTCGACCACTCCCGGATGCTCTTCAACGTCAAGGTCGTCTCTCCCGAGGAGTACAAGAAGCACCTCAAGGAACTGGCTGAGAAGGGGCAGACCGGCTTCCTCCCGGCCGGCATCAAGCAGACCGACCCGGCCCGGAACTCGGAGACGAACAAACTGTGAGCATCCTCAACGAACCTCAGGGTGCCGCGGCAGCTGAAGACTCGTACGAGAACGAGCTGCCGGTACGGCGCAAGCGCCCGGGATCCGTGGTCGTCAAGTGGCTGACCACGACCGACCACAAGACCATCGGTACGCTCTACCTGGTCACCTCGTTCGTGTTCTTCATCATCGGCGGCATCCTGGCCCTGGCCATGCGTGCCGAGCTGGCCCGTCCGGGCACGCAGATCATGTCGAACGAGCAGTTCAACCAGGCGTTCACGATGCACGGCACGATCATGCTGCTGATGTTCGCGACGCCGCTGTTCGCCGGATTCGCCAACTGGATCATGCCGCTGCAGATCGGCGCGCCCGACGTGGCGTTCCCGCGGCTGAACATGTTCGCGTACTGGCTCTACCTCTTCGGCTCGACCATCGCGGTGGCCGGCTTCGTCACGCCGAACGGCGCCGCCGACTTCGGCTGGTTCGCCTACTCCCCGCTGTCCGACGCGGTCCGCTCGCCGGGCATCGGCGCCGACATGTGGATCATGGGTCTGGCCTTCTCCGGCTTCGGCACGATCCTCGGTTCGGTCAACTTCATCACCACGATCATCTGCATGCGCGCCCCCGGCATGACGATGTTCCGCATGCCGATCTTCACCTGGAACGTGCTGCTGACCGGTGTCCTGGTCCTGCTCGCCTTCCCGGTGCTGGCCGCCGCGCTCTTCGCGCTGGAGTCCGACCGCAAGTTCGGCAGCCACATCTTCGACTCGGCCAACGGTGGCGCACTGCTCTGGCAGCACCTCTTCTGGTTCTTCGGACACCCAGAGGTGTACATCATCGCGCTGCCGTTCTTCGGAATCATCTCCGAGGTCATCCCGGTCTTCTCCCGCAAGCCGATGTTCGGTTACATCGGCCTGATCGGCGCGACGATCGCGATCGCCGGCCTCTCGGTGACCGTGTGGGCGCACCACATGTACGTCACCGGCGGCGTATTGCTGCCGTTCTTCTCCTTCATGACCTTCCTGATCGCGGTACCGACCGGTGTGAAGTTCTTCAACTGGATCGGCACCATGTGGAAGGGCTCGCTGTCCTTCGAGACCCCGATGCTCTGGGCCGTCGGCTTCCTGATCACCTTCACCTTCGGTGGTCTGACCGGCGTCATCCTGGCCTCGCCCCCGATGGACTTCCACGTCTCCGACTCGTACTTCGTCGTCGCGCACTTCCACTACGTCATCTTCGGCACCGTGGTCTTCGCGATGTTCTCCGGCTTCCACTTCTGGTGGCCGAAGTTCACGGGCAAGATGCTGGACGAGCGCCTCGGCAAGATCACGTTCTGGACGCTGTTCGTGGGCTTCCACGGCACGTTCCTGGTGCAGCACTGGCTGGGTGCCGAGGGCATGCCGCGCCGTTACGCGGACTACCTCGCCGCCGACGGCTTCACCACCCTGAACACGATCTCGACGATCAGCTCCTTCCTGCTCGGCCTGTCGATGCTTCCGTTCATGTACAACGTGTGGAAGACCGCCAAGTACGGCAAGAAGATCGAGGTCGACGACCCGTGGGGCTACGGCCGTTCGCTCGAGTGGGCGACCTCCTGCCCGCCGCCGCGCCACAACTTCGTCACCCTGCCGCGGATCCGCTCCGAATCCCCGGCGTTCGACCTGCACCACCCGGAGATCGCGGCCCTCGAGCACCTTGAGGACCACAGCGCCGGCACCAAGGCCGTCACCGGTGGCAAGGAGGCCGGCAAGTGAAGATCCAGGGCAAGATGTTCCTCTGGCTCGCCCTCTTCATCCTGATCATGACCGTCGTGTACGGCGTCTGGTCGAAGGAGCCCGTAGGAACCACCGCGCTCGCCCTCGCCTTCGGCCTGAGCGCCATGATCGGCTACTACCTGGCCTTCACGGCCCGGCGCGTGGACGAGATGGCCCAGGACAACCTGGAGGCGGACGTCGCGGACGAGGCCGGCGAGCTGGGGTTCTTCTCCCCGCACAGCTGGCAGCCGCTCTCCCTGGCCATCGGTGGCGCGCTCGCCTTCATGGGCGTCATCTTCGGCTGGTGGCTGATGTACTTCTCCGCCCCGATCATCGTGATCGGCCTGTGGGGCTGGGTGTACGAGTACTACCGCGGTGAGAACCAGAACCAGTAGTACGCGTTCCGCATGACCTGCCTGGGGCCCGGACACCTCTTCGGAGGAGTCCGGGCCCCTCGTTTGCAGTCACCCCGCGCGCACTGATGGTCATACCTTCATAGCGTTGGCTCCATGAGCCACACACCGCGTCTTTGGACGGTAGTCAGCTGCGCCATGCTGGTCGCGTCCCTCGGGGCCGGCGCCACCGCGTGCGGCGGGTCCGGCGACCACCCGCTGTCCGCGCGCCCCTACGACGCGGCCGGTCAGGTCGCCTTCAACCAGGCCGCGGGCAGCCGCCCCGTCGACCCCGACCGGCCGCTGGAAGTCACCTCCAAGGGCGCCGACGGCCGGATCACCGACGTCACCGTCGTGGACACCCACGGCCGCCGCCTGGCGGGCGAGCTGTCGGCCAAGGGCGACCGCTGGCACAGCACCACGCCCCTGTCCGCCGGCGTGCGCTACACCGTCACCGTCAGCACGGAGGACCAACGGGGCGCCCCGGGACAGCGCACCATGACGTTCGACACCGCACCGGCCCACAAGGTCCTCCAGGTCGAATTCGGCCCGGAGGAGGGCAAGTACGGCGTCGGGCAGCCCCTCATCGCCGAGCTCAACGAGCCCGTCCACGACAAGGCCTCCCGCGCCCTCGTGGAGCGGGCCCTGGTGGTGGAGGCCAAGCCCAAGCCCGTGGAGGGCTCCTGGCACTGGGTGGACGACTCCCGGCTGCACTTCCGCCCCAAGGACTACTGGCCCGCCCACTCCACCGTCTCCGTACGGAGCAACCTGGAGGGCGTCAAGATCGGCAACGGGGTCTACGGGGCCGCCTCGAAGCCGCTGAAGCTGGAGATCGGCGACCGGGTCGAGGTCATCACCGACGCCTCGTCGCACTGGATGACGTTCAAGCGCAACGGAGAAGTGATCAATTCCATTCCGATCACCACCGGAAAGCCGGGCTTCTCCACCCGCAACGGCATCAAGGTGGTGCTCGGCAAGCAGTACTACGTCCGGATGCGCGGCGACACCGTCGGCATCGGCGGCAGCGAGTACTACAACCTGCCCGTCTACTACGCCACCCGTGTCACCTGGAGTGGTGAATACGTGCACGCCGCCCCGTGGTCCATCGATTCCCACGGCTACGCCAACGTCAGCCACGGCTGCACCGGCATGAGCACCGGCAACGCCGCCTGGTTCTACGAGAACATCACCGAGGGCGACCTCGTCACGGTCATCAACAGTATCGGCGAGGAGATGGACCCGTTCGGCAACGGGTACGGCGACTGGAACCTGGACTGGAAGGACTGGCGCGACGGCAGCGCGCTGCTCAAGGACACCCAGGAAGGCCGCAGCCCCATCGACAAGGCGCGACTGCGGCCCCAGGTGTAAAACGGCCGTACCGGACGGCCCTGCGGCCCTCAGGCCTCCACGGAGAGCCTGGTGCGCAGCAGGGCCGCCAGCCGGTCCGGGAACTCCACCGGATCCACCGGAAGGGTCACCGCCGCGTCCGCGCGGCTCCACGTGGCCAGCCAGGCGTCCTGCGGGCGCCCGATCAGCAGCAGCACCGGCGGACACCGGAAGATCTCGTCCTTCAGCTGCCGGCACACGCCCATCCCGCCCGCGGGCACCGCCTCACCGTCCAGCACGCACAGGTCGATCCCGCCGGCGTCCAGTTCCTTGAGCACGGCCGGGAGCGTCGCGCACTCGACGAACTCCACCGGCGGGAGGTCCGCGGCCGGCCTGCGCCCGGACGCCAGCCGCACCTGCTCCCGGGTCCCCGCGTCGTCGCTGTAGACCAGAACCCTTGCAGTCGCCCGCATTGTTTCCTCCACGCGTCAGGAAATCCTGCGCGGGATGCTACTCCGTCCAACGCGCTGTCAACATCGGTTCGCGCGCCCTCGCGCCCGGACGTCGATAGCCCATCTGATGGGCCGTTCGGGCAGTGCACACCCCTCGGACACTCCGAACGGCACCCCCCGGGGTGAGGGCGGGATAAGCGACCGACATAATGTCGGTCGTGGCGACAGCAACGACAGTAGATACCGGGCACGCGCACCCGACGGTCAACAGGCCGAACCTCGTCAGCGTCGGAACCATCATCTGGTTGAGTTCCGAGCTGATGTTCTTCGCGGCCCTCTTCGCGATGTACTTCACCCTGCGATCGGTGACGGGCTCCGAGTACTGGACGGCTCAGGCGGACACCCTGAACCTCCCGTTCTCGGCGACGAACACGACGATCCTGGTGCTTTCCTCCCTCACCTGCCAGCTCGGCGTCTTCGCCGCCGAGCGCGGTGACGTGAAGAAGCTCCGGACGTGGTTCATCATCACGTTCGTCATGGGTGCGATCTTCATTGGCGGCCAGGTGTTCGAGTACACCGAGCTGGTCAAGCACGAGGGCATGAGCCTCTCGTCCGGTCCGTACGGCTCGGTCTTCTACCTGACCACCGGCTTCCACGGACTGCACGTGACGGGCGGTCTCATCGCCTTCCTGCTGGTCCTCGGCCGGACGTACGCGGCCAAGAGGTTCACCCACGAACAGGCCACGTCGGCCATCGTCGTGTCCTACTACTGGCACTTCGTCGATGTCGTCTGGATCGGCCTCTTCGCCACGATCTACCTGATCAAGTAGCGAACACGTGGCCGGGTACGGCCCGGCACACCATCCAGAAACACCGACGCAGAAGATCCTGACACCGGGGTAATCCGTGAAAAAGCTCTCCGCACGACGACGCCATCCGCTGGCGGCGGTCGTCGTTCTACTCCTCGCGCTGGCGGCCACTGGGGGGCTGTACGCCGCCTTCGCGCCCGCGGGCAAGGCGCAGGCCGATGAAACCGCCCAGTCCCTCGCCATCGAGGAGGGCAAGAAGCTCTACGCCGTGGGCTGCGCAAGCTGCCACGGAACCGGCGGTCAGGGTTCCTCTGACGGCCCGAGCCTGGTGGGCGTCGGCTCTGCCGCCGTCGACTTCCAGGTGAGCACGGGCCGCATGCCCGCCCAGCAGCCCGGCGCCCAGGTGCCGAAGAAGCCCGTGATCTACACCCAGGCGCAGATCGACCAGCTGGCCGCGTACATCGCCTCCCTCGGCGCCGGCCCGATCACGCCGACCGCCAAGCAGTACGACCCGGCGGGTGCCGACATCGCCAAGGGTGGCGAGCTGTTCCGCAACAACTGCGCGCAGTGCCACAACTTCACCGGTGAGGGCGGTGCGCTCACGCACGGCAAGTACGCCCCGAACCTCGAGGACGTCTCGCCGAAGCACATCTACGAGGCCATGCTCACCGGCCCGCAGAACATGCCCTCCTTCCCGGACAGCACGATGCCGGAGAAGGAGAAGAAGGACATCATCGCGTACCTCCAGAACGTGAACGGCGAGAAGTCGGTCAACCCCGGCGGCCTCAAGCTCGGTGGCCTCGGCCCCGTCTCCGAGGGTCTGTTCGGCTGGATCTTCGGTCTGGGTGCGCTGATCGCTGTCGCCGTCTGGGTCGCGGCCCACACCGCTAAGGCCAAGAAGTCATGAGTAGCCAAGACATTCCCGAAGAGAACCTGCCGAGCGAGCAGGGCAACGCGCACCACGGTGGTGTAGCCGTCGCGGACGACCCGTTCGCCGACCCCGGCATGCCGGCCCACAAGCCGCGCATCCAGGACATCGACGAGCGGGCCGCCAAGCGGTCCGAGCGCACCGTGGCGATGCTGTTCACGCTGTCGATGCTGGCCACGATCGGCTTCATCGCCGCGTACGTGATCATCCCGGTCGACAAGATCGTGTTCATCTGGCCCCTCGGCAAGGTGAGCGCGCTCAACTTCGCCCTGGGCATGACGCTGGGCATCGCCCTCTTCTGCATCGGCGCGGGCGCGGTCCACTGGGCCCGCACCCTGATGTCCGACGTCGAGGTCGCCGACGATCGCCACCCGATCGCCGCTTCGCCGGAGGTCAAGGCCAAGGTCCTGCAGGACTTCGCCGACGGTGCGGCGGAGTCCGCCATCGGCCGTCGCCCGCTGATCCGCAACACCATGCTCGGCGCGCTGGCCATGGTGCCGCTCGCCGGCGTCGTGCTGCTGCGCGACCTGGGCCCGCTGCCCGAGGAGAAGCTGCGCAAGACCCTCTGGGCCAAGGGCAAGCTGCTCATCAACCAGAACACGATGGAGCCGCTGCGTCCCGAGGACGTCGCCGTCGGTTCGCTGACCTTCGCCATGCCCGAGGGCCTGGACGAGCACCAGCACGACTTCCAGACGCAGATCGCCAAGGCCGCCCTGATGATCGTCCGTATCCAGCCGGAGAACATCAAGGACAAGCAGGAACTGGAGTGGTCCCACGACGGCATCGTGGCCTACTCCAAGATCTGCACCCACGTCGGCTGCCCGATCAGCCTGTACGAGCAGCAGACCCACCACGTGCTCTGCCCGTGCCACCAGTCCACCTTCGACCTCTCCGACGGCGCCCGTGTCATCTTCGGCCCGGCCGGTCACGCGCTTCCGCAGCTGCGGATCGGCGTGAACCAAGAAGGCTTCCTCGAGGCGCTCGGCGACTTCGAAGAGCCCGTCGGTCCTGCATTCTGGGAGCGCGGATGAGCACTGCCACCGATACGAAGCGCAAAGCGCCGGCCGGGGAGCGCGTAGCCGACTGGGCGGACGGCCGCCTGGGCATCTACAGCCTCGCCAAGGCCAACATGCGCAAGATCTTCCCGGACCACTGGTCCTTCATGCTGGGTGAGATCTGCCTCTACAGCTTCATCATCATCATCCTCACGGGTGTGTACCTGACGCTGTTCTTCCACCCGAGCATGAACGAGGTCGAGTACCACGGCTCGTACGTGCCGATGCAGGGCGTGCTGATGTCCGAGGCCTTCGCCTCGACGCTCGACATCAGCTTCGACGTCCGCGGTGGTCTGCTGATCCGCCAGATCCACCACTGGTCGGCCCTGATCTTCGTCGCGGCGATGATCGTGCACATGATGCGCGTCTTCTTCACCGGCGCGTTCCGCAAGCCGCGCGAGATCAACTGGATCTTCGGCTTCCTGCTGCTGGTCCTCGGCATGTTCACCGGCTTCACCGGTTACTCCCTGCCGGACGACCTGCTCTCGGGCACCGGTGTCCGCTTCATGCAGGGCGCGATCCTGTCCGTGCCGGTCGTCGGCACGTACCTGTCGTTCTTCCTGTTCGGCGGCGAGTTCCCCGGCGGCGACTTCGTCGCCCGGTTCTACTCGGTCCACATCCTGCTGCTGCCCGGCATCATGATGGGCCTGCTGGTGGCCCACCTGATCCTGGTCTTCTACCACAAGCACACCCAGTTCGCGGGCCCCGGCCGCACGAACAACAACGTCGTCGGCATGCCGCTGCTGCCGGTCTACATGGCCAAGGCCGGAGGCTTCTTCTTCCTGGTCTTCGGTGTCATCGCGGCCATCTCGGCGATCGCCTCGATCAACCCGATCTGGGCGCTCGGCCCGTACCGCCCGGACCACGTGTCCACCGGTGCGCAGCCCGACTGGTACATGGGTATGCCGGAAGGCCTCATCCGTGCCATGCCCGGCTGGGAGATCAACCTCTGGGGTCACACGCTGGTGCTCGGCGTGTTCATCCCGCTGATCCTCTTCCCGCTGGTCCTCGGCTCGATCGCGGTGTGGCCGTTCATCGAGTCCTGGGTCACCGGCGACAAGCGCGAGCACCACATCCTGGACCGCCCGCGCAACGCCCCGACGCGTACGGCCTTCGGTGTCGCCTGGATCGCGGAGTACATCGTGCTCCTGATCGGCGGTGGCAACGACATGTTCGCGCAGTACTTCCACCTCTCGATCAACGCGATCACCTGGTTCGTCCGGATCGGCTTCTTCGTCGTCCCGGTCCTCGCGTTCATCGTCACCAAGCGGATCTGCCTCGGCCTCCAGCGCCGGGACCACGACAAGGTGCTGCACGGTCGCGAGACCGGCATCATCAAGCGTCTGCCGCACGGTGAGTTCGTCGAGATCCACGAGCCGCTGCCGCAGGGCCAGCTGCACACGCTGACCGCGCACGAGCAGTACAAGCCGCTCGAGATCGGCCCGACGGTCGACGAGAACGGTGTCGAGCGCAAGGTCGGCGCCATGGAGAAGCTCCGCGCGAAGCTCAGCAAGGGCTTCTACGCGGAGGGCAACCAGATTCCGAAGCCCACGGTGGAGGAGTACAAGGAGATCCAGAGCGGCCACGGCCACCACTGATCTCCGGCCGCCCGGTCCGGCCGACTGATCCGGCCGAAAACTGATCGCCACGGCAAGAGCCCCGTCCAGTGTCTGGACGGGGCTCTTCGCCGTCCGTGGAGCTGGATAGGCTGGGACCCTTCCCATCGGCATCTGTGGACCCTGGAGCGGACCATGAACGTTGTGACCCCGGCAGGCGGCGACAGCGTGGCGGCCCCTTCCTGGCCGGGCCTCCTGGACGCGCTGCTCGCCGGCCGGAACCTGGCCGTGGACGACACGGCCTGGGCGATGGACAAGATCATGCGCGGTGAGGCGACGGACGCCCAGATCGCCGGTTTCCTGGTGGCCCTGCGGGCCAAGGGGGAGACGGTGGACGAGATCAACGGCCTCGTGCGCACCATGTACGAACACGCCAATCTCATCGAGGTGCCGGGCCGGACGGTGGACATCGTCGGCACCGGCGGCGACGGCGCCAAGACCGTCAACATCTCGACGATGTCGGCCGTCGTGGTCGCCGGTACGGGTGCCAAGGTGGTCAAGCACGGCAACCGGGCCGCCTCCTCGTCGAGCGGGGCCTCGGACGTGCTGGAGAAGCTCGGCGTCAACCTGGACCTGTCCCCCCAGCGGGTCGTGGCGGTCGCCGAGGAAGCCGGCATCACCATGTGCTTCGCCGTGAAGTTCCACCCGGCCCTGCGGCACGTGGCGGCCGCCCGCCGGGAGCTGGGCATCCGCACCACGTTCAACGTCCTGGGCCCGCTGACGAATCCGGCCAAGGTGCGCTCCCAGGCGACGGGTGTCGCCGACCCCCGGATGGCCCCGATCGTCGCGGGCGTGCTGGCCGAGCGCGGCTCCTCGGCGCTGGTCTTCCGCGGTGACGACGGCCTGGACGAGCTGACCACGACGGCGACCTCGCGGGTGTGGTGGGTCCGCGACGGCAAGGTCACCGAGCAGCCCTTCGACCCGCGTGACGTGGGCATCTCCCTGGTCGACGTCTCCGCCCTGGCCGGCGGGGACCCCTCGTACAACGCGGACGTGGCCCGCCGGCTGCTGGCCGGCGAGACGGGCCCGGTGCGCGACGCGGTGCTGCTGAACTCGGCGGCGGCCCTGGTGGCCCTGGACCCGGGCCCGGGCACCCTGGAGGAGCAGCTGCGGGCCGGTATCGAGCGGGCGGCCGAGTCGGTGGACTCGGGCGCGGCCAGGGCGGCCCTGGAGCGCTGGGTGAACGTCAGCAACGCGTAGCCTCCCGACGGCGTGACGGCTCGAAACGGGTGACCCCGGTCCAGCATGCGGACCGGGGTCTTGCCGTTCCGCGTGCGTATGGCAGGATGCTCACCAGGTCACGAGTGACAGCGTCAAGGCCCCGGCTCGCTGTCCGGCAACCCTCCTTCCGTGGCGGGGTGCCCCGGGTGATGACCAGGTCGCAGGCAGCAAGGCCTGCGGCAAGCGCGGATCCCTCGACACCAGGGGTCCTGGTCTCTCGAGGAGCGTTTTCCGTGAGCAAGCGAATGCGATAGGGCGGCTCCCGCCCCTTCTTCCCCCCTCGGATCCGGGCCACTTCGGCGTACCCACGTACCCACTCACCGGTGTACGGACGTGCCCGCTCGACGCCCCCCGTGCTCCGAGGCATCCCGTACCCCGGACGGCCTCCGCGCCGTACCCGCGTACGGGCGATCCGTCGAAGCCATTCAGCCCTGCCGCCGGGAGATTCCGCCATGTCCGCTGCCACCCACGCCACCCACGCCACCGCCGGCACCGGCTGTGCCGAGCCGCTGCCCGTCCTCGGCCGGGACGTCACCGTGCCGCTGGTCACCGGGGGCGAGGTCACGTACGCCGCGCTCGACTACGCCGCCAGCGCCCCCGCCCTCCAGCGGGTCTGGGACGACGTCGCCGGCTACGCCCCGTACTACGGCAGCGTGCACCGGGGGGCCGGCTACCTCTCGCAGCTGTCCACCGACCTGTTCGAGGCCAGCCGCGCCACCGTCGCCGAGTTCCTCGGCTGCCGCTCCACCGACCAGGTGGTCTTCACCCGGTCCACCACGGACTCGCTCAACCTCCTGGCGCGGGCGCTCCCCGCGGGCTGCCGGGTCTTCGTCTTCGAGACCGAGCACCACGCCTCCCTGCTGCCGTGGGGCGACGCGCAGGTCACCTGCCTCGACGCCCCGCGGACCCCGGCGCAGGCCGTCGAGACCCTGGAGCGGGCGCTGGCCGCCCGCACCGCGACAACGGAAGGGGGGTACGGCCCCGCGCTGGTCTGTGTCACCGGTGCCAGCAATGTCACCGGTGAACTGTGGCCCGTCAAGGAGCTCGCCGCCGCGGCGCACGCCCACGGCGCGCGGATCGTCCTGGACGCCGCCCAGCTCGCCCCGCACCACCCGGTCTCGGTGACCGAACTGGACGTGGACTGGGTCGCGTTCTCCGGGCACAAGCTGTACGCGCCCTTCGGCTCCGGCGTCCTGGCCGGCCGCGCCGACTGGCTCCAGCGGGCCGAGCCGTACCTGGCCGGCGGCGGTGCCTCGCGCACGGTCTCGCGCCGTACGGACGGCGGGGTCGACGTGGAGTGGCACACCACCGCGGCCCGCCACGAGGCCGGTTCGCCCAACGTCATCGGCGTCTACTCCATCGCCTCCGCCTGCAAGGCGCTCACCGAGGCCGGCTTCGACTCGCTCGTCGCCCGCGAGGAGCGGCTGATCGCCGCGGTCCGCGCCGGGCTGGCCGAGGTGCCCGAGGTCCGCGTGCTGTCCCTGTTCGGTGACGACGCGCCGCGGGTCGGCGTCATCTCCTTCGTGGTGGACGGCTGGAACAGCTCGCACTTCGCCGCCGCGCTCTCCGCCGAGTACGGCATCGGCGTCCGCGACGGCCTCTTCTGCGCCCACCCCCTGGTGCGCACGCTGCTGGGCGGCGCCCCGCAGGAGCCGGGCGAGTGCGGCGCCCCGGAGGCGGCCCCGGACGGGAGGTCCCTGAACGCCATCCGCGTCAGCTTCGGCGCGGGCACCCCGGACGAGCACGTGGAGCGGTTCGTGGGCGCGGTGAAGGAACTGGTCACGGACGGCGCGAAGTGGCAGTACCGCACGCAGGAGGGCCGCTGCGTCCCCGTCTCCTGACGGACCCTCGCACCGCTCGGCGTACGCTGCGCCGCATGACCTACTGGGATCCGGTACCGACGTTCAGGGAGGCGGTCGGCAGGCCGCTGCCGCAGTGGGCACCGGGGGCCGGCAGAGCTGGTCCGCGACTGGCGGCGCGAGCGCGGCCGGGTGCGGGAGTGGGCCGTGCGGCGCTGCCCGGCGAGAGCCTCCCGGCGCTGTGACGGCCGCGACGGCGGACCCGGGCCCGTCCGTCGGCCGGGCGCCGGGCCGCTGCCGTCCCTCCCCGGCCAGGGGCTACGCGTCGAGGCCGATCGCGAACGCCGCTTCCAGGTCGTGCTGGGAGTACGTACGGAACGCCACGTGCGTGTCGGTGGCCTCCACGCCCGGGATCTTGCTGATGCGGCCCGGGATGATGTCCGCCAGGTTCTCGTGGCGGGCCACGCGCACGAGGGCGATCAGGTCGTACGTACCGGTGACGGAGTAGACCTCACTGACGCTGTCCAGCGCGGCGATCGACTCGGCGATCTCGGGGATGCGGTCCACGCTGGTCTTGATGAGCACGATCGCGGTGATCACGGCTGGCTGTCTCCCTCGGTGGCCGTCGCTGGTCGCTTCACTCTAGTCGTACGCCGGTAGCGCGCCCACGCCCCCAGGAATCCCAGCGAGAACCCCACCACGTGCGCGAGGTACGCCACGCCCGGCCCGCTGCCCGCGCGGTGCGCCGCCAGCCACTGCAGGGCGAACCAGGCCAGCAGCACGAGCCACGCCGGGAAGCGCAGCGGCAGGAAGAGCAGGAACGGGAACAGCGTCGTCACCCGGGCGCGCGGGAAGAGGCAGAGGAAGGCGCCGAGCACCGCCGAGATCGCGCCCGAGGCGCCCACCAGCGTCTCCGGGGAGGCGGCGTGCGCGGCCGCGTACGCCACCAGCGCGAGATAGCCGGTGACCACGTAGAAGCCGAGGAAGACCGTCCGGCCCATCCGCTCCTCCGCCATCGTGCCGAAGACGTAGAGGAAGAGCATGTTGCCCAGCAGGTGCAGCCAGCTGCCGTGGACGAACAGGGCGGTCAGCGGGGTGAGCAGGCTCCGCGCCTCCGGGGGGAAGAGCTCGGCCGGGACCACCCCCCAGCGGCGGAAGTACGCCGTGCCCGAGGCCAGGAGCTGCTCGCCCGTCCCGTAGGAGGGGTTCAGGCCCGAGGCCGGTCCGAGGAGGAAGACCACGCAGCAGGCGGCGATCAGCACGTGGGTCACGGTGACGCCGGCGGGTCTTACGATCATGGGACAGAGCATGGCGCACCGGGCGGAGGCGGTCAGCTCGCCTCGCCGCCGTCCCGGATCCGGGAGGGGCCCCACCCGCCATGCCCGCAGGCCGTAGGGTTACGTGCTGCCACACCATCGAGGTTTTAATTGAACGAGCGACGAAGGAGTGAGGACGGCCGATGACGGTTCCCCTGCCGACCGCCACCACCCGGTGGCGCTGCACCTTGTGCGGCAACCTCACACGGTTCGACGTCACCCGCTCGTCGAAGGTCGTCGAGTACGTCCACCTGGACCTCGCCGGGGAGGCCAAGGTCGAGGAGCGCGAGGTGGTCAATGAGACCATCGAATCGGTGCGCTGCCGCTGGTGCGACGCGGTGGACCGGATCGAACTCGTGGACAGGCCGGGCGCGGACTCCTGACGGAGCCGGCGCCCGAAGGTAAGAAGCTGACGGTAGGGGTGACGGATCGTGGAGCCAGCAAGCGGCGCTGAGCCTGCCGACGCGGCCGGCGACGCCGCCGAGGTGCTCGACCGCCCGCTGCCCGAAGGCGTACGGCGCCGGGTCGTCGCGCTCGTCTCGGAGGCGTTCGGCGGGCTGACCGTCGCCGATCTGCCGGCGCAGCTGCGCCAGTACGCCCGGTTCACCCCCACCCGGCGGGCCAAGTTCGCCGGGAACGCCATGGCCGCCGCCGTGGAGACGGACGCCGTCTTCCGTTCGCGCGTCGCCGAGAAGCTCCGCGAGGCCCAGCCCGACCTCGCCGGGGCCCTGGAGACCGGTGCGCCGCCGGCCGCCGCGGACCCGCTCGACGTGGCGGCCGCCGCGTACGTCCTGCGGCCGGTCGGCTGGGTCAAGCTGGTGGCCGCCGCGGGCGAGGAGGCGCAGCGCGCCGACGCCGAGCGGGTGGGCGAGGAGACCCAGCGCGAGCTGGAGCGGCTGCGCGAGGAGCTGGCCCACGTACGGGAGCAGCAGCGCACCGGTGGCGAGCAGCTGCGGACCGAGCTGGAGGCCGTGCGCAAGGAAGCGGAATCGCTTCAGCGCAAGCTCCGCAGCGCCTTGAACGACGTGAAGCGGGGCGAGGCCGCCCTGCGGAAGGTCACCGCGGAGACCGACGGCATCCGGGCGGAGGCCGCCGGTCAGGTCGCCGCCGCCGAGAGCGAGTCGCGGCGGCTGAAGTCCCGGCTGGCGGAGGCCGAGGCGGCGCTGGAGGCCTCGCGCCGGGCCACCCGCGAGGGGCGCAGCATCGAGGACATGCGGCTGCGGCTGCTGCTGGACACGGTGCTCGACGCGGCCCAGGGGCTGCGCCGGGAGCTGGCCCTGCCGCCGGTCTCGACCCGTCCCGCCGACACCGTGGACGCGGTGGAGCCGGGCCGGATGACGCCCAAGGACATCGCCAACCGCGCGCTGTCGGAGACCGATCCGGCGCTGCTGGACCAGCTGCTGGCGCTGCCGCAGGCGCACCTGGTCGTCGACGGCTACAACGTCACCAAGACCGGCTACCCCACGATGCCGCTGGAGAAGCAGCGGCTGCGGCTGCTGGGCGGGCTGTCGATGCTGGCCGCGCAGACCGGCGCCGAGATGACGTGCGTCTTCGACGGCGCGGAGCTGGCGGCCCCGGTGCTGCTCGCGCCGCCGCGCGGCGTACGGGTGCTGTTCTCCAAGCCGGGCGTGACGGCGGACGAGCTGATCCGCCAGCTGGTGCGGGCCGAACCGCCGGGCCGTCCGGTGGTCGTGGTCTCCACCGACCGCGAGGTGGCCGACGGCGTGGCCAAGGCGGGGGCGCGGCCCGTAGCGTCCGCTTTGCTCCTCAAGCGGCTTTCGCGCGTCTCGTAACACAGGGCCGTCATGCCCGAATTGGCAGCGGCCGCGCGGAACGTAGGGTCAAGTGGCCGCCACGCAGTGTGCGCTGAAGGTAAAGAAGCTGGTGGGGGCGTGAATTTTTGTCCGCAGGGTTTGAAGTGATCACGGCGCCCTCACTAGGGTCTGGCCAAACCTTCGTGCGGTAGGTCACTCATTAGGGGTGCCGGCGGAGGAGCCGCCGTGTGTGCCCCGGCGGCCGGAGGAAGGAGAGCGCCCCCGTGGCGTCCCACCGTCGACCCAGGCAGCCGAACCGCGCGCGCGTCACCGTCCTCACCGCGACCGCCGCCGCGGCCGTCGCGCTCTCCGCCCATGGAGCCTCCGCCGCCCCGGCCAAGCCCGGCAAGGACGAGGTCAAGGCCCAGGTGGAGAAGCTCTACGAGGAGGCCGAGCAGGCCACCGAGAAGGCCAACGGGGCCAAGGCGCGCCAGGAGAAGCTGGAGAAGGAGATCAGCCGGCTCCAGGACCAGGTGGCCCGGGGGCAGGCCGAGCTCAACGAGGTCCGCGGCAGGCTCGGCACGATGGCCACCGCGCAGTACCGTTCCGGCGGGATCGACCCCTCCCTCGCCCTCCTGCTCGCGGACGATCCGGACGAATACCTCCAGAAGGCCTCCACGCTGGACCAGTTGAGCGGCAAGCAGGTCGAGGCCGTCCAGAAGATCCAGGCCAAGCAGCGCAGCCTCGCGCAGCAGCGCCAGGAGGCCTCCGGCAAGCTCGCCGACCTCGACGCCACCCGCAAGGAGCTGGCCGAGAAGAAGAAGACCTCCCAGGGCAAGCTCGCCGAGGCCCAGAAGCTCCTCAACACCCTCACCGCGGGGGAGCGCGCGCAGCTCAAGGACGAGGAGGCCCGCGCCAGTCGCGCCGACGGCGACCGCGTCGACCTCGGCAACGAGAAGGGCAGCGGCCGCGCCGCCGCCGCGCTCGCCGCCGCCAAGACCAAGGTCGGCAGCGCGTACATCTCCGGCTACGAGGGCCCCAACGCCTTCGACTGCTCGGGGCTGGTCCAGTGGGCCTACAAGCAGGCCGGGGTCTCCCTCTCGCGCACCACCTACACCCAGGCCAACGACGGCCGGCGGATCGGCCGGAGCGAGCTCCAGCCCGGCGACCTGGTGCTGTTCTACTCGGACCTGCACCACATCGGCCTGTACGCGGGCAACGGCACGGTGCTGCACGCCTCCAACCCGCGCGGCGGCGTCAAGTACGAGTCGATCAACAACATGCCGTTCCAGTTCGGCGTCCGCGTCTGACCCCGGCCGGCCCCGGCCGGCCCTCTTGACGCTGAACGCGGTGCGGCGCGCCGTACACCGCCCATCCGGGCGAATTGCGCGGCCCGCCCGCGACCCCGCCCCGCGCCGGTGACCTGCGCCTTGAGCGGGGCGCCCCGTCGCGCGGACGGGCGGCGGTCGTTGGCCGGTGTGTGGTCGCGCGGTTACTGTCGGCCCGCGCGGAGCCCGGTACAAGGCCGTCCACGGGGGGCGGACCCGGGCCACGCAGCGGAAGGGAGCGGCTCCACGTGGCGTCCCATCGCCGGTCCGCGGCCACGGGCCCCGGCCTCGACCGGAACACCAGGGTCACCGCCCTGACCGCCGCCGCGGCGGCCGCCGCGGCCGCCCTCACGGGCACCCCGGCCCTCGCGGCCCCCGCCGCCCCGCAGGACCCGGCCTCCACCGTCCGGGCCCAGGTCGACCGGCTCTTCGAGGAGGCCGAACAGGCCACCGAACGCTTCAACGAGGCGGGGGAGCGGGCCGCGAAGCTGCGCGAGGAGGTCCGCCGCATCCAGGACGCCGTCGCCCGCGGCCAGGACCACATCAACACCATGCGGGGCGTGCTCGGCGCCTTCGCCGGGGCCCAGTACCGCTCCGGCGGCCTCGACCCGGCCGTCGCGCTGATGCTCTCCGAGGACCCCGACGCCTACCTCGACAAGGCCGCCGCCCTCAGCCGGCTGACCGGCCGTCAGACGCAGGCGCTCGCCGAACTGCACGAGGAACGGCGCCGGCTCGCCCAGCAGCGCCACGAGGCCTCCGGCAAGCTCGCCGAACTGGAGGGCCTGCGCTCCGACGTGGCGCGGCACAAGCGCTCCGTCACCGCCAAGCTCGCCGCCGCCCGGCGGCTGCTGAGCGCGATGCCCACCGAGGAGCGGGCCGCGTTCGAACGGGCCTCGCGCTCCGGCGGCCGCGCCGACGGACTGCCGGAGCTCTCCTCCCTCGGCCCCTCCTCGGGCCGGGCCGCCGCCGCAGTGATGGCCGCCCGGGCGGCCATCGGCCGGCCGTACATCTGGGGGTCCACCGGGCCCTCCGGATTCGACTGCTCCGGGCTGATGGTGTGGTCCTACCGGCAGGCCGGGGTCTCGCTGCCGCGCACCTCGCAGGCCCAGCGGTTCGCGGGCCGCCAGGTCCCGCTCTCCGAGGCACGGCCGGGCGACCTGGTGACGTACCGCTCGGACGCCAGCCACGTCGGCATGTACGTCGGCAACGGCCAGGTGGTGCACGCGCCGTACCCCGGAGCCCGGGTGCGCTACGACCCGGTGGGCATGATGCCGGTCTCGTCGGTCACCCGCCCCTGACGCCCAGCGGTCGGCAACGCCGCGGCCGCACGGACGTACGATCGGCGGATGGTCCGGGTCCTCCTGCGCGCGCTCGTGGCGCTGCTCCTCTGCGCGGCGGCGGGGTGCTCCGCGCCCGCGCCGGCGGACGGCGCCGAGCGGGACGTCCGGCGCGCGGTGGCCGCGTGGCCGCAGCCTCCGGCCGGGATCCCCTTCGACTCCTTCGGCTACGAGGTCACCTCCGTACGCCGTGACGGCGACCGGGCCGTGGCCGCCGCCGAGCTGCGCTACCGGCTCGCCGGGTACGACGGGGCGCCCGCCACCTCGGCCCGCGAGGTCGAGCTGACCTCGGCCGGCGGGGCCTGGCGGGTCACCGCGGAGCGCCCGGCGCCCGGCGCGCCGGCCCAGCCCTGGGACCAGGGCCCGGTCACGGTGGTGCACGGCACCCACAGCCTGGTGCTCGGCACCGGGCAGGACCGGGCGCTGCTGGAGGCGGGGGCGGGGCCCCGGGGCGGCGCGGGGGCCCCCCCCCGCCCGGCCGGGCCCCCCCCCCGGGGGGGGCCCGGGGGGGGGGGGGGCCCCCGCGCCCCCCCCCCGCTTGGCGCCCAGCGGGGGCGGCCGGCGTCGCCCTAACC